>JAUHXC010000016.1 GCA_030427205.1 bacterium
CTCCGGCGCGCTCGACCCAGGCACAGGGTACCCGACGAGCGCCGGTAGCTGTGCACCGAATAAGGTTGCGCAAAGTGGGCCCGACGTTGCCGATTCTGCTTGCGCTCGGCTTAGGAGTTAATCGAGGTCGAGCCGCGCCCGCAGCGACCGATAGCCCGGGCTCCAGTCGTCGCCCTGATGGCCGCGCATGTTCAGGACCTGCGCGGTCGGCGCGGGCGGTCGGTGACGGGCGGCGACCGCGATCTGGTACGTCGGCGCTC
Organism: bacterium; assembly: GCA_030427205.1. Classification (GTDB taxonomy): domain Bacteria; phylum Myxococcota_A; class Bradymonadia; order UBA7976; family UBA1532; genus JACKDM01. Next base: position 261 of record JAUHXC010000016.1, read on the forward strand.
GCCCCGGGCGGGGGCAGACCGCTGTCAGCAACTGCACGCTGAGGCCCGCGGCGTGCAGCGCGGCCAGGGTGCGCGCGCGGGAGCGCCCGTCCATGAGCAGGACCACCCGCCCGTCGGGCGCGGCGTGGCGCGCGGCGGTCGCCGCGTAGTCTTCGATGCCCCCGCGCAGTTCGAAGCGACCCGCGGCCCGCTGCGGATCCCGGGGCAGAATACCGCTGCCCGGCGGCATGAACGGCGGGGCGCCCGTCACCAGGTCAAAAGGCGCCTCGTCGGCGAGCACCGCCGGATCGCGCAGGTCGCCCGCGCGGGCGTCGAAGCGATCGGCCAGCCCGTTGAGCGCCGCGTTGCGCACCGCCAGCCGGTGACTCTCGGGGAAGGCTTCGACGCCGACGATATGGGCCGCGGGCAGACGCCGGGCGAGCAGCAGCGCCACCGTGCCCTTGCCCGTGCCCAGATCGAGCACCCGCCGCGCGTCGGGCCGGGCCTCGGCGGCGAAGGCGGCGAGCAGCACATCGTCAGAGGTCGCCCGGTGCCCCCGGCGCCGCTGCAGGATGCGCAGCGTATTCGACAGCCGGTCGAGGGTCTCGCCGGGGCCGGGCGTGCCGGGGCTCGCCGCGGCGGCGCAGGTAGCGCGGTCGTCCTCGCCCATCGGCGCTCAGCGGTTGACGAAGTCGAGCTCGCTCTCCAGCGACGCTCGGATCTTCAGGTACGAGTCGTAGCGGCTCTCGGCGATATCGCCCGCGTCGAGGGCGGCGAGCACCGCGCACTGCGGCTCGTGAATATGGCGGCAGTCGGCGAACTTGCAGGCGTGGGCCCGCTCGACGAACTCGGGGAAGTGGTGCCGCACCCCGTCGGCGTCGATGCCCCACAGCGCGAAGCCGCGCACGCCCGGGCTGTCGATGACCTCACCGCCGCCCGGCAGCCGATACAGGGCCGAGGTCGTCGTCGTATGCTGGCCCCGACCGCTGGCCTCCGACAGCGCCTGCACCCGCTCGCCGAGCCCCGGGTCGAGCACGTTGAGCAGGCTGGTCTTGCCGACCCCCGAGTGCCCCACGAAGATGCTGCACTGATCGCGGGTGGCTGCCCGCAGCGCGTCCAGGCCCCGGCCATCTTCGGCGCTGGTGTAGTGCACCGGATGCCCCAACGGCGGATAGACCGCGAGCATCTCGCTGATCTCCTCCAGCTCGTCTTCGAAGGCCATGTCGAGCTTGTTGAAGACGACGCTCGCGGCGATGCCCTGGGCGTGGGCCGCCACCAGATAGCGGTCGATGAGCCCCTCGCGGATGGGCGGCTCGACGGCGCACACCACGAAGATGCGGTCGATATTGGCCGCGAGGACCTGCGCCCGTCGACCGAGGGCGTCGGCCCGCACCAGCGCGCTGCGCCGCTCGCCCACCGCCGTGATGAGGCCCTCGGCCATCTCGTTGTCGGCGTCGTCCTCGAAGGCGACCCGATCACCGACCACCGCGCGCTTGCCGCGCCCGCGGGCGACGCAGTCGATGGTGCCGCCGCCGTCGATCTCGACGGTGAAGACCGGCCCCAGGCGGGTGATCACCCGACCGCCGGTCTCGACGTTGCGGGGGCTCGAGCGGCGCGGGCCGCGGCGGGGGCGTCGGCGATTCATGGGCGAGGGGTATGCCGTCGGCGAATACAAGTCAAGCGCCCTTCGACCGCCTCGAACGGGCGCCTCGAGCGGCGCGCAGCGGGCCCTCGTCAATTATCCCCTTGCAATCTGACACACGGTGCGTATCCTGCGCGCCTCGATCCACAGGCGCGGACGCTGCCCCGCCTTGCTGCAGGGTCGGGCGATACCAGAGACAGCAACCGACCCCAGGACTCGTCGACGAACAGCCGCCGGCGGGGACGACGAACACACGGAGAGCTGGTCATGATCACCGACCTCTCGAAGGTACGCAACATCGGCATCAGCGCCCACATCGACTCGGGCAAGACCACCCTGACCGAGCGCATCTTGTTCTACACCGACCGGATCCACGCGATTCACGAGGTGCGGGGCAAGGACGGTGTCGGCGCCAAGATGGACTCGATGGAGCTCGAGAAGGAGCGCGGGATCACCATCCAGTCGGCGGCGACCCACGCCGAGTGGGCCGACCACCACGTCAACATCATCGACACCCCGGGCCACGTCGACTTCACCGTCGAGGTGGAGCGCGCCCTGCGCGTGCTCGACGGCGCGATCCTGGTGCTGTGCGGTGTGGCCGGCGTGCAGAGCCAGTCGATCACCGTCGACCGGCAGATGCGGCGCTACAACGTGCCCCGCGTCGCCTTCGTCAACAAGATGGACCGCTCGGGCGCCAACGCCTTCCGCGTCACCAAGGCGCTGCGCGAGAAGCTGCACCTCAACGCGGTCATGGTGCAGATCCCCATCGGCACCGAGGACAAGCACAAGGGCCACGTCGACCTCGTCAAGATGGTCGCCCGCTACTTCGCGGGCCCCAACGGCACCGAGATCACCGAGACGGCGATCCCCGACGAGTTGATGGCGCAGGCTGAGGAGTACCGCGAGGTCCTGCTCGACGCGATCAGCATGTTCGACGACGAGCTGATGGAGGCGGTGCTCGAAGAGGCCGTCACCGAGGAGATGATCGTGCGGGCCATCCGCAACGCGACCATCGGCCTCGAGATGGTGCCGGTCTTCTGCGGCAGCGCCTACAAGAACGTCGGCGTGCAGGCGCTGCTCGACGGCGTCATCGCCTACCTGCCCAACCCGACCGAGGTCGACAACATCGCCCTCGACCTCGAGAACGACGAGGCCGAGGTCAAGCTGGGCCACGAGCCGGAGCGCCCGCTGGTCTGCCTCGCCTTCAAGCTGGAGGACGGGCGCTACGGTCAGCTGACGTATGTCCGCCTCTACCAAGGCACGCTGCGCAAGGGTGAGTTCATCACCAACCTGCGCACCGGCAAGAAGGTCAAGGTCGGGCGGCTCGTGCGCATGCACTCCAACGAGATGGAGGACATCGACGAGTGCTGCGGCGGCGATCTCGTCGCGCTGTTCGGCATCGACTGCGCCTCGGGTGATACGTTCACCGACGGCCGGTCCGAGCTGGCCATGACCTCGATGCACGTGCCCGAGCCCGTCATCCAGCTCATGATCAAGCCGGTCGACAACAAGGCCCAGATCAACATGTCGAAGGCCCTGCAGCGGTTCACCCGCGAGGACCCGACCTTCCGCACGTGGGTCGACCCCGAGAGCGGCGAGACCATCGTCAGCGGCATGGGCGAGCTGCACCTCGAGGTGTACATCGAGCGCATGAAGCGGGAGTACAAGGCCGAGGTCGAGACCGGCGCGCCGCAGGTGGCGTACCGCGAGACCATCAGCCGGCAGGCCGACTTCAACTACACCCACAAGAAGCAGACCGGTGGTTCGGGTCAGTACGGCCGCGTGGCCGGCTTCATGGAGCCGTGGGACGAAGAGGAGTTCGCCTTCGAGTCGAAGATCGTCGGCGGCTCGATCCCCAAGGAGTACATCCCCTCCTGCGAGAAGGGCTTCAAGGCGATGATGGACAAGGGGCGGCTCATCGGCTTCCCCGTGGTCAACATCAAGTTCACCATCAACGACGGTCAGTACCACGCGGTCGACTCGTCGGACATGGCCTTCCAGGCGGCCGCCAAGGGCGCCTTCAAGGAAGGCTACGATCGCGCCAAGGCGATCATCCTCGAGCCGGTCATGGCGGTCTCGGTGGAGGGGCCCTCGGAGTTCCAGGGCAACATCATCGGCACCATCAACCAGCGCCGCGGCATGATCACCAATACCACCGACGTCGACGGCTTCTGCCAGATCGAGGCCGATGTGCCGCTGTCGGAGATGTTCGGCTACTCGACGGTGCTGCGCTCGTCGACTCAGGGCAAGGCGGAGTTCTCGATGGAGTTCGCCAAGTACGCCCAGGTGCCGCAGTCGGTCGCCGAGGAGCTCAAGGAGAAGTACGCCGAGAACCGCGCCCGCTGAGTTCTCGACCGTAAGGGCCCTTCGTGGCCCGCGCACGCCCCGACCGGACGGTCGGGGCGTTTTGCGTTTTGCGTTCTGGCCGGCGCCCGCCCGTGGCCCGCGCGCCGGATGCATGGCGCCATAGACCCGCCCTATGGCCGGCATGCCGTCGGATGCGTTGCTCCCCCCAGCCTGGATCCGAGATACTCGCGTCTCTGCGTTGCCGGGGGAGAGCGACATGCATCGGGTGTGGCGGGCCGGGTTGGCCCTGTTCGTGGTGATGGGACTGCTGGCGTGTGAAGAGGAGCCGCCGCCCGACGCGGTGCCGCCCGACGCGGGCGAAGAGCTGGACGGTGAGCTGCCGGACAACGGGCCCGATCCGGACATGGCGCTCGACGATCCGGACATGGCGATCGACGATCCGGACATGGCGCCGGTGCCCGACATGGCGCCCGTGCCCGATATGGCGCCGGTCGGCGAGACCCGCTGCGCCGACGAGATCGACGACGACGGCGACGGGCTGATCGACTGCGCCGACGACGACTGCGCCGACGACGAGGCGTGCGAGCCGGCGATCGAGGACGACTGCACCGACGGGGTCGACAACGACCTGGACGGCACCCTCGACTGCGCCGACGACGACTGCGCCAACGATCCGGCGTGCATGCTGCCCGCGACCGAAGACCGCTGCTCGGACGAGTTCGACAACGACGGCGACGGCGCGCTCGACTGCGCCGACGACGACTGCGCCGACGACCCGTTCTGCGCGCCCCCGCCGCCCGAGGCCGATTGCGACGACCGCGCCGACAATGACGAAGACGGGCTGGTCGACTGCGCCGACGACGACTGCGCTGACTCGCAGGCCTGCGCCGAGCCCGATCCCGAGTCGAACTGCGCCGACGGGCTCGACGACGACGGCGACGGGCCCATCGACTGCTTCGACCCCGACTGCGCGGCCGACGACATCTGCGCGGCGGAGCGGGACTGCGGCGACGGCCGCGACGACGACGCTGACGGCGACACCGACTGCGCCGACGACGACTGCGCCGAGGCGGCGCGCTGTCTGCCGGAGGCGGCCTGCGCCGACGGTGAAGACAACGACGAGGACGGCCGCGCCGACTGCGCCGACGACGACTGCGCCCAGGCCCCCAACTGCCTGCCCGAGGCGCTGTGTGAAGACGGGGTCGACAACGACCTCGACGGGCGCATCGACTGCGCCGACGCCGACTGCGCCGGCGCGGTCAACTGCGTACCCGAGGCCGAGTGCGACAACGGTGAGGACGACGACGGCGACGGGCTGGTCGACTGCGCCGACGCCGACTGCGCCCAGGCGCCGGGCTGTGAGCCGCTCGATCCCGAGGTCTGCGACGACGAGGAAGACAACGACGGCGACCTCGCGGTGGACTGCGAGGACGAGGACTGCGCCGAAGACCCGGCCTGCGTCGAGCAAGTCTGCGACGACCGGATCGACAACGACGGCGACGGGGCCATCGACTGCTTCGACGACGACTGCGCCGACGATGACGCGTGCGCGGCCGAGGTGCTGTGCGGCAACGATCGGGACGACGACGCCGACGGGGCCGTCGACTGCGACGACGACGACTGCGCCCTCGACGTGCTCTGCCTGCCCGAGGCGGCCTGCGACGACGGGATCGACAACGACCAGGACGGGGCGGCGGACTGCGCCGACCCCGACTGCGCCCTGGCCGAGCGCTGCCGCCCCGAAGACCTGTGCGACGACGGCCGGGACAACGACCTGGACGGGCGCATCGACTGCGCCGACGACGACTGCGCCGAGGCCGTCAACTGCCTGCCCGAGGCCGACTGCGCCGACGGTATCGACAACGATCGCGACGGGCGCACCGACTGCGCCGACGCCGACTGCGCCGACGCGATCCAGTGTCAGCCCGAGGTCGAGTGCGGCGACGGGCAGGACAACGACGGGGACGGCGCGGTCGACTGCGCCGACGCCGACTGCCTGCAGGCCGAGCCCTGCCGGCCGGAAGACCTGTGCGAGGACGGGGTCGACAACGATCGCGACGGGCAGACCGACTGCGAAGATCGCGACTGCCTCGGTGACGAGGCGTGCCGCGGCGAGGTGCAGGCGTTCACCCGCCAGGAGCTGCAGAACCGGCTCGATCTCGAGTGCGCCGGCTGCCACGGCTTCAGCGGCGGGCTCAGCATCCGCAACGACTTCCGGGTCAATACCATGGGGGTCGCCTCCCGCGGCTCGGCCCTGCCGCGCATCGAGCCGGGCGATCACCAGGCCAGCTTCTTCTGGCACAAGATGGCCGGCAGCCATCGCGACGTCGGCGGCGGCAGCCAGATGCCTCAGGGCGGGCCGTTCTGGAGCGACGTCGACGTGCTGCGGTTCGCGCTGTACATCGACGGCCTCGTCGGCGAGGTCTGCGACGACGGCGAAGACAACGACGAAGACCTGCTCAGCGACTGCGACGACCCGGAGTGCGTCGAGCTCGACCCCCGCTGCACCCCGGAAGCCATCTGCGACGACGGGCAGGACGACGATCTCGACGAGCTGATCGACTGCGAAGACCCCGACTGCGGGGACAGCCCGCTGTGCCAGCCCGAGCAGATCTGCGACGACGGCGAAGACAACGACGGGGACGGCGCGGCGGACTGCGACGACGCCGACTGTTCGGGGCTCGACGGGTGCCCGGGCGATCCGCCGCCGTTCACCCGCGATCAGGTGCAGGCGATGTTCGACGGCACCTGCCGCGGCTGCCACTTCTTCCTGCGCGATCCGTTCGAGAACGGCACCATCGGCGTCGCCGAGCGCAACTCGGGGCTGTCGCGCATCGAGCCCGGCGACCATCAGGCGAGCTACATCTATCACAAGCTGGCCAATACCCACCTCGACGTGGGCGGCGCGGGCCGGCAGATGCCGCAGAACGGCCCGTTCTGGACCGCGGTGGAGCTCGCCCGCTTCGCGGCCTACATCGACGGGCTGCCGGTCGACTGACGCTGCCGGTCGACTGACGCTGCCCGTCGGTGCGCCGGTGGTTGCTGTAAGGGGTCAGCCCGGCGCGGGCGGCCCCGGCTCGGGCGGGCAGGGCTGCGGCGGCGCCGGCCGGCGCAGCCCGCGGGAGACCACCACACAGCGATCGGCCACGATCCACGGCAGCGTGGCGTGCCCGCGCAGCCCGTCGGCGACGCAGCGCCAGCCGGACGCGTCGGCGAGATCGCCCGTGCCGCGCCACGGGGCGCAGCGCAGATCCAGCGTCTCTGCTTCGCTGCGGCAGGGTTCGTCTTCGGCGGGCCGTCGATCCCAGCGCATGCTCATCCGGCAGCTGCTCTGCTGGCGTTCGAGGCGCAGTCGCCGCGCGTCGCCCTCCGCGACCCAGGTGCCGCTCCAACTCGTCAGCCAGCGGCGGATCGCCTCGCGCGTGCGCGGCCCGTCGGGCTGGCTGTCCATCGAGAAGTCGCGGTCCACACCCGACTCGAAGACCCGGACGCTCTCGCCCGCGCGCACGAAGACCAGCCGGACGTCGGTCCGCCGGTTGTCGGCGCCGCCGGCGCGGTGCCGGTTCCAACTGGTCGCGATCCGCTGCTCGGCGATCTGTTCGGCGCCCGGCTCGGCGCCCGGCTCGGCGCCCGCTGTGGCGCTCTGAGCGGGGCGCGGCGGCCGATCGTCGCCCGCGGCGTTGCCGGCCACGACCAGCAGCGCGGGCACCGCCCAGCGAGACCCCCTCAAATCAACTCCTCGCCGCGGATCTCCACCAACGGGTGCCCGGCGGTGACCCGCTCGCCGGGCGCGGCGAACCGCTCGCCGACGAAGCCGGCCTGCCCCGCGCGATGGGGCCGCACCGACTCGCCGGTATCGACCAGGGCGACCAGCGTGGTGACTCCGACCGGGCCGAGGGTCGCGATCCACTGCACCCGGCCAGCGCCCGCGGCGAGCACGACCCGGCGCAGGCCGATGATGCGGGCGAAGCGCGGCGCGATGGACCGATGCAGGCGCTGCACCGCCACCAGACCGTCGAGCGGGCAGACGATCTCCTCCGGCGGGCCCTCGGCGGGGTGCACCCGCGCCAGCACGGTGCCGCGCGGGGCGATCGTGCCGGTGCGGACGAGGTGCTCGACCCGGCCGCCGGCTGCGGTTGGCAGATGGATCACGGGCAGGCCGGCCGGTCGCGCAGGTCGACGTCGCTGATCAGCGCGCGGCGCACGCACTGACCGGCGATGTTGCAGACCTCGAGGGCGAGCCAGGCGTTCGCCGGCGCCGAGCCGGGCTCACCCGCGGCCGACCAGCGGGCGTGAAGCGCCGGGCGATCGACCGGTCGGGCGCCGGGCAGCGCGCGCGCGGCGGCGTGGTGGGCCATCAACTGGGGAGAGAACGGCAGCTCGACCGGACCCTCGACCGCGGTGGCCGTGGCCTCGACCGCGCAGGCCGGCGCGAACGGATCGGCGACGCAGGGGGCCGTGGGCACGATGCGCCCCAGCTCCACCGTGGCGCTCAGGCTGCCCGGCACCCGCGTCGCCCCGCCGATGCGGTCGTCGACGAGGTGCACCGTGGCGCGGCTGAGGCCCAGCGGATCCCGGGCGTCGATGGCGATGCGCAGCCCGTCGGCGCGGGTGCACTGGACCTCGGCGTCACCGAGAAACGGCTTCGACGCCCCGAGCACGACCGGGGTGATCCGGGTCAGCGGCCCGTCGACGTCGTCGTCGCCGCTCGGGTCGCGCTGCACGGCGACGAGGCTGGTGCCCGGCCCGCGGCGGTCGACCTGACCGGTGCAGCGCCAGTGCCGCCGGCGGTCCTTCTCGACGTAGGTGCACGGCACGCCCTCGGGGAAGGTGTTCGCGTCGGGATCCCAACGATGGACGGCGTCGCCGATGCGCAGCGCGACCACGTCTGCGGGCCACAGCTCGGCGGACTCTTCGAGCGCGGCGACCAGCCCGTCGGGGCCTTCGACCACCGAGATCGACGGCCGCTCGGGGCCCGTCGGTCGTCGGATACGCCGGTCGGCGCGCACGTGCTCGAGCGTTCGGCCGTCGCGCCACGCCATCACCGGCGGGCGGGGCAACCCCTCGAAAGCCGCCGCCGGCGCCTGGGCCATCGCCAGGATGGTCGGCGCCACATCCGCCAGCTCGACGGTCGTCGATCGCAGGGCCCCGTCGGCCACGTCGCTCAGCTCGCGGGCGGCGACGAGCAGCGGGATCGCCATCGACACGTCGCTCAGGCCGCCGAGCGCCGCCTCCGGCATCAGCCGCGGCGCCTGGGGGTCGGCGAAGATCCAGCCGCTGGCGGCGAAGAGCATGGCGTCGCCGGCCCGCGGCGCCGGCCCGTCGTCGATGGCCCGCCGGATACGGGCGATGAGCTGGTTGCGGCGCCGGGTCGAGAGGCCGCGGGCGAAGCCCTCGCGCATCCGCACGACGAACCGATCGGCCCGGCGGCCCGGTCGCTGCATCTGCGCCTTCGAGCGCCATGCGCCAGCGGCGAGCCACGGGCTGCGCGCGAGCAGGGCGTCGAGCGCCGGATCGAGGCACTCCACCGTGCGCCGGACGCGGGCCTGCTGACCCAGCGGGGCCGGGCGCACATAGAGCCGGGCGACGCTCGATGCCCCCGCGGCGGCCAGCAGCTCGGCGCGGGCCACCGCGGTCTGCAGGACCTCGACGCAGGGCTCGCTCGCCTGCTCGACGATGCGTTCGAGCAGCGTCTCGGGCGGCATGATCTTGGCGTTGTCGGCGGCGGCGTCGTCCCGGTCGACGCCGCTGCCGGTGCCCACCACCAGCGCCGACGTGCGGGCGAAGGCGTTCGGCCGGGCGATCTGATAGCGGGTCAGCACGTCGGCGAGCCGCCCGTCGAGTCGCTGCAGGGCGCGGGCCTGCACCGCGGGCAGGTCGCCGTCGTCGTCGCACGCCGAGCGGGCGCAGGTCTCCGAGGCGATGCCGCGGAACCAGGCCACGACCACGTCGACGTCGTCGCGCAGCAGCAGCTCGAGCGTGGAGTCGGCGCTCTCCCGATCGAAGAGGCCGGTGGCCGCGGCGGCATACGCCGTCGGCAGGCCGGTCGCCGCGCCGAGATCGGCCGGTTCGGGCACGAGCCACTCGGCTTCGTGGCCGAAGGGCGCGAAGCTGAACGCGACCCGGTGGGTCGGCGCCAGCCGATGGGCCCAGGTCTGCGCGCCGAGCAGGGCCGCGGGCAAGGTGGGCGCCTCGCCGCTGGGCCAGTTCAACGCCGGGCCGTAGTATACCCGGGACCGATCGAGCGGATCGTCGAAGTCGTAGCGCAGCAGGCGCCCGTCGGGGTGGGCTTCGTAGAAGACGTCGCCCGGGATGCGGTGGGTATCCGGCCACTGGCCGGTGGCCCACGTGGCCGCCGCCGCCAGCCCGCCGCCGGGCACCGAGCTCTCGGCGCGCCGGGCCGAGGCGAAGCGGAAGCCCTCCTGCCGCAGCAGCGCGAGGCCCGACGGCCAGTCGGGCTCGTCGTCGGCCTCGTCGAGCCGATCGAGGTAGGCCGACAGGGCGCTCTGGCGCAGCCCCTCGAAGACGATGACGAGCAGCCGCCGCCGGGGCTCGGCTTCGGCCTCGGCGGGCTCCTTCGCGGCCGCGTCGGGCGCGGCCGACGGCGTGGCGGCGCCGTGCGGCGCGATGTGCTTGTGGGTCATCGTCGAGCAGCCGCTCAGCGCGGCGAGGGACAGCGCGGCGAGGGGCAGCCCGACGGCGAACAGCAGCGCGACGCGCGGGGCGGCGCGCGGCGCGAGCGACGGGCGGGGGCAGTCGACGATCACCTCCTGCGTGTACGGGATGCGGGTCCGGATTTCAATCGCCGGTTCGCGTGTGGCCCCGTGCGGGTCGCATCCCGGGCCGAGGCGGGGCATCATCGCCCGACCACGACTCGGAGGCACTCATGCGTGATCTCGACGGCCGCGTCGCCCTCATCACCGGCGCCGCCCGCGGCATCGGCTTCGCCCTCGCTCGCCGGGCCGCCGGCCGCGGCATGAAGCTCGTGCTCGGCGACCTCGACGCTGCGGCCCTCGACGCGGCCGCCGCGACGCTGCGCGGCGACGGGGCCGAGGTCGTCACCCGGGCCGGCGACGTGCGCGATCCGGCGACCCACGCCGCCCTCGACGCCCTGGCGCTCGAGGCGTTCGGCGGGCTGCACCTGCTCGTGCAGAACGCCGGCATCGGCGCGGCCGGCAGCGTGCTCGGCGGCGACATGGCCGACTGGCACGCCAGCATGGACATCAACTTCTACGGGGTCCTGCACGGCCTGCGGGCCTCGGTGCCCGGCATGATCGCCCGCGGCGCGCCGGGGCACGTGCTCACGGTGGCCTCACTCGCCGGGGTCACCGTCAACGCCGGCATGGGGCCGTACACCGTCGCCAAGCACGGGGTGGTGACGCTCACCGAGACCTTGCGCGCCGAGCTCAAGCTCGCCGGCCACGCCGAGCGCATCGGCGCCTCGGTCTTCTGCCCGGCGTGGATCAAGACCGCCATCGCGACCGCCTCCCGCGATCGGCTGGACGGCGACGGCATCGAGCGGGCGGTCGATCCCATGCGCGACGCGGTGAGTCGATTCGTCGAGGCGGCGGTCTCCGACGGGCTCGACCCCGACGCCGCCGCCGCGACGGTCTTCGAAGCCATCGCCGAGCGCCGGCTCTACATCTTCACCCACGCCGAGTCGGGCCCGGCGATCCACAAGCGCGCGGCGCGCATGATCGCCGACGCGCCGCCCGCCGAGCAGGGCTGAATCACGAACCAGGGCTGAATCACGAGCAGAGTGTCATCGGATGGCAGGATGTGCCATCGGATGGCATCTGTGGGTGCCATCCGATGTCAGGATGTCACTCGGGGCAGGCCCGGACCTCCCATCCGCAGCGGTTGTCGGCCCCGCGCAGGCAGCGGCCGGTGGGCCCGCCCACCGAGCCATCGTCGCACATCACGTTGGGCAGCCCCGGCTGGGGCCCGCACTCATCCGCGGGGCACTCTTCGCCCGGCTCGCCGTCGCAGGGGCCCTGCGCCGCGACGTCGGCGCGCGCCCGCTGCGCGAGGCATGGGCTGTCGTAGGTCTCGCCGTCACAGCCGCAGACGGGCTGGAAGGCGTCGCCGCAGTCGGCGGGGCGGGCGCGGCAGGTGCCGGTGGCGTCGGCGAAGTCGCAGCCGGGGCGGGGGAAGTCGCAGAACTGCTCGGGGGTGCAGGTATCGCCGATGCGCGCCCCGCACTCGACCGCTTCGCCCTCGTCGGGGCACTCGCGGATCTCCCAGCCGCACTGCTCGTTGGCGTCGCGCAGGCAGCGCCCGGTGGGGCCGCCGACGCTGCCATCGTCACAGGCGTAGTTCGGCAGACCCGGCTGCGGCCCGCACTCGGCGGGTGTGCACGGCGCGTCGCCGCAGTCGCCATCCCGTTCGACGGTGGCGCCGGCGCTGTGCGCCTCGCAGGCGTTGGGCCACGTCTCGCCATCGCAGCCGCAGACCGGCAGGAAGATATCGTCGCAGCCCTGGGGCCGCGGCCGGCAGACGCCAGCGACGTCGCAGCCCGGCGCGTCGCACCACGCGTCGCCGTCGCACCGGCCCGCGTCGCCGCCGCAGGGCGCCGGGCACGGGCCCTCGTCGGCGACCTCGACCATCGCGCAGCCGGCGCGGCAGGCGTTGTCGTAGGTCACCCCGTCGGCGCCGCAGACCGGCATGATCACCGCCGGGCAATCGCAGTCGCTGGGGCAGGGGCCCATGGCATCCACCGAGATGCCCGCCGCGTTGGCGTGGCACGGGCTCGCGTAGTCTTCGCCGTCGCAGCCGCAGACCGGCTCGTCGACCTCGGGGCAGGCGTCGGGCAGCGGCGCGCACTGCCCGCCGCGATCGTCGGCGCCGCAGCCCTCGGCGAAGTCGCAATAGCTGCCGGCGGGGCAGGGGACCGCGCCGCGGCTGCTGCACGAGAGGTCGTCACACGCCGCGGCGCGCTCGATCTCGACGCCGGCGCACTCCGCCGCGCACGGGCTGTCGTAGGTCATCCCGTCGGCCCCACAGACCGGCTCGTCGGCCGGCTCGCAGGTGCACGGCTCGGGGCATTCGCCCGGCGTGGCGACCGCGACCCCGTCGCACATCGCCCGGCAGGCGTTGTCGTAGGTCAGCCCGTCGACCCCGCAGATCGGCTCGTAGATGGCCGGACAGTCGCACTCGGGCGGCTCGATGCACTGGCCGGCGTCACAGATCAGGCCGGAGTCGCAATCGGCGTCGACGATGCACTCGATGGCCGCGCTCATGTCGCTGCCTTCGGCGTCGGGGCCGGCGTCGACGACGGCGGGTTCTTCGGTGTCGCATCCGGTCGACGATGACAACACGCCGACGGCGAGCAGGGCCGCGGCGAGCGACGAGCGGACGGCGGGGCGGAACGATGAGGGCATTCGGGTCCTCCATGGGCTCTGCCGCGGAGTGTGCGCGAGCGGCGCGTTCGATGCCAGTCGACATGCCGCGCCCGCCGTGATGCGCGACTTTCTCTCCCGAGTTGTGACCGGCGCGCCGTTCGTGGCATCTTGTGAGTAATGTTTGCTCTCCTTCCCCCCGCTCCAGCGCCGAGTCATCGAGTCGGCCGCCTGCTGGCCACGCTGCTGACGCTGCTCATGCTCGGCTCGGCGGCGTCGGCGGATGACGGGCAGGGGCGCTTCACCGCGGCCGAGAGCCGGGTGACCGGCCTGATCGAGCAGGTCGAGGCGCTGCGCGCGGGCGGGGAGAAGGGGCGCGAGGCCTCGATCGCGACGCTCATCGAACGGCATGTCGATCTCGAGGCCTGGCTGGGCGACGCGGTGCCCCGGATCGGCGAGATGCGGGCGACCGATCGGGCGGTCCTGCTCGAGCGCACCCGGCGACTGCTGGTCGTGCGGGCCGCCCGCCACCTCGAGGCGGACGGCGAGGCCCGCGTCACCATCGAGAAGAGCCGCCACGACGGCCGCGAGGTCGCGGTGGACTGTCTCATTCACACCGCCGACGCGACCTACGAGATCACGCTGCAGTGGTCGGCCAGCGAGCGGCCGCGGCTGCGCGATGTGCGGGTCGAAGGGGTCAGCGTCGGCGCCTCCGACCGCCGCCGCATCCGCCGGGCGTGGGACGACGGCCAGCTGCCCGCCGCGCTCGCCGCGCTCGATCGGGCCATCGGCGTGCGCCCCTCGGGGGCCTTCAGGGCACCCCCAGCAGTCGCCACGCGGACCACGTCGAGCGACCGGCCCGACGCTGCTGCAGGGCGACCGTCCTCAGCGCGCCCGCCGGGTCTTTGAGGCCGTCGGCGGCGTAGAACGCCTCGGTGAACGCCCGCGCCGCGTCGTCGGGCACCGGCCGGTCGGTGGCGATGACCGAGCGGGCGCCGGCGGCCAGGAACGCCTCGGGCAGACCCAGCACATCATCCCGTGACAGCAGCGCCTCCGGCCCGGTCTCGCATCCGTTGAGCACCACCCGGGCGCCGTCGAGCCGCTGACCGAGCACGTCGACGACGTCGAAGCGTCGGCCCCGGGCGAGGCGCAGGTGCGCGTCCCACGGGCGGGCCTCGCGCAGCACGCCATGCCCCGAGAAGTGCAGCAGGCGGGTCGTCGCCAGCAGCGGGATCAAGGCCTCGGCGGTGGCCTGGCGACCGACGAGCAGCCGCGCGTCGGGCAGGCGCTCGGCCAGCGCGCGGCCCGCCGCCCGGGCGTGGGGCAGGTCGAGGCCGGGATCGGCGATGATGACCGGCGGCCCGGCGGGCTCGGCGCGCGGGCGCAGCAGCAGCCCGGCGAAAGGCAGCCAGGCGACGGTGTGGGTCACCAGCAGCGGCGGATGCGCGCCGTGGCTCTCGGTGGCCGCCGCGAACCCCCGCGGGTGGCCGCCGGTGACCAGATACAGGTGGCGCGGGCCTTCGGCCCCGTGCAGCGCCGCGCGCCAGGGGGCCAGGGGATCATCGGTGACCGTGCGCTGCTCGATGCCCTGCCGGGTGATGCGGAAGCTGCGCCAGCGGTCGTCGGCCTGGCGGATCGTGGCCACCAGCCATGTATCGTCGGGCAGGTGGGCCGCGATGGCGTCCCCGTCGGCGCCGTCGGGGCCGGGATCCACCGGCGCGGCCCGATCGAGCAGGGCCACCGCCGACTCGAAGGCCGCCCGCCGCGCGGCCTCCGCCGCCTCGACCTCCGCCGCCCAGCGCGCGCGGGCCTCGCCGGCCACCAGATCGCCGCGATCGCGCAATTCGGCCAGCCGGTCGCGGGCCGCGGCCAACGCGCCGGCCCGGTCGAGCCATTGCGTCCGCGATTCGACGTCGAGCCGCTGGACCCGCATCCGCGTCCGGGCGGCCCGCAGGACCCGCGCCCGATCGCGGTCGGCGATGCCGAAGGCCTCGGCGATCGCGCCCCGATCGAGGGCGAGGGCTACGGCGTCGGCCACCAGCGCCCGGCGCGCGGCGAAGAAGGCGCCCCGCGGACCCAGCAGACCGGTCCGCGTGCCCTGGCGGGCCATGTCGGCCAACGCCCGCTCGAAGAGCCGCGCCGCCCGCATGGGATCGAGCCGACGCAGGGCCCGCCCTTGACCGTGCAGCGCCCGCCACGCCGCGTCGCCGCCAGCCGGGCCCAGCTCGGCGCGGGCGCGGGCTTCGACCGCGGCGAAGAGCGCCGCCGCCGCCGCCGGGTCGTCGGGCAGCGCCAGCCGTGCGCGCAGCATGTCGACCGACAACCCCTGGGTCCGCTCGGCGCCGTCGGCGACGGCCGCGTCGAGCTGTCGCCGTGCCGCGCTGCGCTGTCCGTCGGCGAGCGCGGCGTGGGCCAGGTTGAGCCGGATATTCGCCCGGCGCACCGGCTGATCGGCGTCGACCAGCGCCGCTTCGAACGCGTCACGGGCCCGCGCCGCGTCGCCCGCGCCGAGCCAGAGCCAACCCTGGTTGACCCGCAGCCGCGAGCGATCGCGGGCGCTGGCCTGCGCCATCTGCAGGCCGTCGAGCAGATCCAGCGCCGCGTGATGGCGGCCGAGCGCGCCCAGGGCCAGGGCCTGACTCTCGACCACCAGCCGCTGCACCCGGCGCAATCCCAGGCGCTCGGCGATGGCCCGCGCGGCGTCGAAGCGCGCCGAGGCCGCGCGCCAGTCGCCGGTCTCGAGCGCGAGCACACCGCGCATGTGCAGCACGTTGGCCCGATGCATGGGGTCGTCCTGCCCGTCGAGCGCGGCGAGCGCTTCGGCGGTCAATCGGTCCATCTCGCCGAAGCGCCGCTGGGTGAGCGCCACGTAGGCCGCCGCGTTGAGGCGCCGGGCCCGCTCGGCGGCGAGGCCCCGCTCGGCGGCGAGCTCGGCCCCGCGCAACCACGCCGCGCGGGCCGCGGGCAGGTCGCCGGCGAGCAGCGCGATCCGGGCCTCTTCGACCGGCAGCCACAGCGCCTGCTCGGCGTCGGGCGCGATCAGCGCCGCCAGGGCCGCCCGCGCCTTCTCGACGTCGCCCGCCGCGCGCGCGGCGACCACGCGGTCCAGGCCGGGGATGTCGTCGGGGCTCGCCGCCCAGCGGATGTGATGCTCGGTGATCGGTCCGCCGTCGATCCGCATGGCGAGGCGGGCGGGGCCGGCGGCGGGGTCGGGCCCGATACCCACGCTCTCGAAGCGCCAGCCGCCGTCGATGGGGTGGGCCTCGAGCTCGAGCCGGCCGTCGTCGCCGTCGGCCGTGATCCAGGCGTCGAGCGCCGGGCGGGCGCTGCCCGGCACGATGATGATGGGCAAGCGCTGGCGATCGAAGCGCGGCACCCCGGCTTCGCGCAGCCGCTGCCCGTGCACCTCGAACGGGCCGGACATGATCGGCTCGACGGTCAGCGCGACCCAGGCGATCCAGCCGCCGGCCGCGCTGGCGAGCAGCAGCGCGCCCCACGCTACGCCGCGAGCGAGCGGGCTCATCCGCCGAGCAGCTCGACCAGCGGCGATCGGCCCTCGGCGGGCAGCGCGTCGGCGAGGGTATAGCGATCGAGCACCGCGAAGAACGCGCGGCGGGCCTCGGTGAGCGGCGCGACGAGCCCGCAGGCGGGCACGATGGGGCAGGTATTGCGCGCGCTGTCGAAGCACTCGACCAGATGCAGGTCGGGCTCGACGCTGCGCACGACCGCGCCGAGGCGGATGTCGGTCGGGTCTCTCGCGAGGGTCAGCCCGCCGCCGCGCCCGCGCTTGAGGTCGAGCCAGCCGCCGCGGCCGAGCTGGTGCACCACCTTGCCCAGGTTGTGCAGCGAGATGCCGAACGCGGTCGAGATCTCTTCGGTCGAGACCCGGCGATCGGGCCAGCTGGCGGCGTATAGCAGCACCCGCAGGGCGTAGTCGGTGCTCTTGGTCAGGCGCATGGGGCTCCGGCGGCGATGCGGTCGGGTGACCATACCGCCGCTCGCGCCATCAGGTCACCGGTTGAGCACGTCGTCGCGCAGGCTGCCCGCTTTCTGCATGACCCCGGCCACCAGCGCCGGCGGCACGCCGAGTTCTTCGAGCGTCGCCTGCAGGTGGGTCGCGACGTGGTCGAAGTGTGAATCGTCGAGCCCCTGCTTCTCGACCAGCTTGCGATGGGCCGCGCGCATCGAGCGCCCGGTGTATTTATTGGGCCCGCCGGTGACCATCGTCAGAAAGCGCTTCTGCTTGAGCAGCTGGCGCTGCATGTCGACGCCGTCGAAGAAGCGGGCGATGTGCTCATCGGCCAGCACCTTCGAGTAGAACAGCTTCACTGCGGCGTCCATCGCCGCTTCGCCCCCGATCTGGTCGTAGACGCTCTCGCTCATGATTTCCTCCCTGGGTGATGGCTCCGGCGCGTCGGAGCCCGCCGAGCATGCGCCGCCCGAATGGGGGAATCAATAAAAAGGCGAGTTCTTTTTGCGCCTTTTCGCGCCGACGCCCCGAGAGGCGGGCGGCCGTCAGACCTCGGCCAGAAACGCCCGCGCGTCTTTGCGGATGCGGAACTTCCAGTTGTGCACGACCTGCTGGCTGACCCCCAGCGCGGCGGCGGCTTCCCGGGTCGACAGGCCGTCGCCGAAGACGCAGCGCAGCACGAGGCGGCCTTTGCGGGGCAGGGTGCTCTCGAGGTGCTCGAAGAGGCGCGCGAGCAGGTCGCGATCGAGCACGGGACGATCGATCGGCGCGCGGGCGTCTTCCACCTGGGTCGGCAGCCCGCTGACGGTGCGGGCCACGTCGCGCTTGCTGGCCCGGCTGCGGCGCACCGCGTCGCTGGCGACCCGATCGGCGATGCCGCCCACATAGCCTTCGAGCGAGCTGCCCCGGCTGGGGTCGTAGCGCCGCAGCAGGCGCTTGTCGTCCTGCATGAGGGTGACCCAGACCTCCTGCACGACGTCGTCGGGCATCAGCTTCGAAGAGCGCCGACGCAAGGTGGATCGCACCCGTGACTGGATCACCGGCGTCAGCCGGCGCAGCATCGAGCGGGCGGCGTTGCGGTCGCCGCGGATGAAGCGGGTCACCTCCAGATCACCGCTCATGCCGAGTGCGGTGAAGATCAACCCCAGCATCGATAGGGAACTCCGGTCGTAGTCGTCAGGGCTCGATCTCCGCGGTGACGGTCATCCAGCAGCTTCCACAGACCGCCGCCTGGGCGTCGTCGGCGCCCCGTCCGTGCAGGTTGCGGGCGGTGCCCTGCTGCCAGAAGACGAGGTGCAGCCTGGCGGCGCCGGCCGCCTCGCCGAAGAGGTCGCCGGCCCGGCCTTCGACCCGCACGCCGGTCTCGCCGAGGGTGATGCGGGCCTTGACCTGAATCATGCTCTGGTCGCGGTCGATGCGATAGGCCGCCACCTCGGGGATGCCGCCGATGTTGTCGGCGTGCGGGCTGAGCACCATGCGGACCCGGGCGTCGGGCACGAAGCGCGGCCGCTCGGGCACCGCCGGGGCGTCGCCGGAGCGCACGTCCTGCACATGACCCGTCATGCGGGCGATCTCCATGCGCGGCGCGAAGTCGGGGGTGGCGGGGCGCATGACCCAGGCCACGACGCTGGCGGCGAGCGCGATGGCCACCATCACCAGCCCGACCCGCGAGGCGACCGTGCCGTCTTCACCCGGCGGCACCACCAGATCTTCGAGCCGGCCGAGCAGCGCCGGATCGACCGGCGCGTCGGCCTCGACGAGCACCGAGCGGGCCTGCTTGCTGTTGAGCAGCAGCTGCTCGACCTTGGCGGTCGCCGCCTCGTCGAGCTCGCCGCGGTGATAGCGATGCAGCAGCCCGTCGTCGAAGCCGCGGTCGGCGTCGGGGAAAGGCAGCCGGGCGAGCTCGGCGTCGAGCTGTTCGTCGGTCAAAGCGTGCATGTCGGGCCTGCCTTCGTCGCTCATGGGTGTCCGGTGAGGCGGAACGCCGACCAGATCGGGTCGCCGTCGCGGTGGAACGCGGCGGTGGCGGCCATCAATGCCGCCCCCGGGCGGTCGAGGCCGCCCTCGGCGTGAAAGCGCGCGATGAAGCGCGCCGCCGCGTCGTCGGGGATGTTGCGTCGGGTGGCCAGCACCGCCCGGCTGCCCGCCGCCACGAAGGCGTCGGCCAGCCCGATGGCCTCGCGGTCGGACAGCGCGCCGCGCACGCCGGTGCGGCAGCCGCTGAGGACCACGGTGCCCGCGGGCACGTCGGCGGTGAGGATGTCGGCCACGGTCAAGGTCGTCTCTCCGGCCAGAGCCAGATGAGCCTGCCACGGGCTCTCGGCGCGGGCCACCCCGTGACCTGCGTAGTGCATCGCCCGAGCCCCGGCCATCGCCGCGCGCACCGCCTCGCGGGTGGCCTCGGCCCGCACGAGCAGCCGGGCGTCGGGCAGCAGACGGGCCACCGCCTCGCCTTCGCTGCGGGCGTGGGGCAGGTCGATGGTGGGGTCGGCGACGATGAGCGGCGGGCCCACCGCGGCGGCGCCCGGACGCAGCACGAGGCCGGCGTAGGCCAGATCGCTCAGCGAGAGCCGGGTGCCGAGCGGGGCGCCGCGGTGGATCGTCGTCGACAGCTCGCGGGCGGCGGGCACGTCCCCCGGCACCACGTAGAGGTGCGTCAGCGCATCGAGCCGGTCGGCGAAGGCGGCCCGCAGCGCCTCGGGATCGGGCGCGTTGCCCACGACGACATGGGCGATGGGCTGGCCCGGCGCGAGCCAGAAGCCGTAGACCCGCTCGCCGATGCGCCCGAACGCCGCCAGGGCCGTGTCGGGCTTCAAGGCTTCGGCGATGGCGCCGGCGTCGATCGCGGTGATCCGGGTCGGCGCCTCGCGGGAGAGCAGCGCCTCGGCCGCCTCGAACGCCGCGACCATCTCCCGCTGACGGGTCTGCTGGGCCGCCTGCCAGGCCGCCTTCTTCTCGGGGCCGAGCAACTCGCCCTCGTCGCGGGCGGCATCCCACGCCTGCCGGGCGGCGGCGAAGCGCGCGCGGTGGGCCTCCCAGGCGCCGCGCTGCTCTGTCGAGAGGCGATCGAGGCGGGTGCGCGCTTCGAGGGCCCGCAGCGCGCGGGCGTTGGCCCCGTCGACCACCGCGAAGGCCTCGGCGACCGCGCCCGTCTCGAGCAGCAGCTGTACCGCGTCGTCGACGAGGGGCCGGCGGTCGGCGTAGAAGCGGGCGCGGGCGTGCCAGACGCCCGCCTGAGTGCCGACGGCGTCGAGGGCGGCCAGCGCGCGCCGGAAGTGAGCCAGCGCCTTCGCGCTCTCGCCGCGCGCGGCGGCGATGCGGCCCAGCCCGTGGGCGGCGCGCCACGTATTGTCGGTGGGCAGGCCCGCCGCGGTGCGCGACAGGGTCGCGGCGGCGCGGGTGAAGGCGGCTTCGGCCGCGTCGAGCGCGCCGTCGCGCAAGGCGATCTCCCCGCGGATGAGCTCGGCGTCGGCGTCGTTGGCGTCGACCGCCACCCCGTCGATGGCCGCGCGGGCGTCGGCGAGGTCATCGGCGACCAGACCGAGCCAGGCCCGGTTGACCTGAATCGCGCGCCGGTCATGCGCCCGATCGACCAGGGGCGCCGCGTCGCTCAGGTCGCGGCGGGCCCGCTCCAGCGCGCCGCGGTCGACGGCGCGGGACGAGACGGCGAGCAGGCCGATCCAGGCGCGGTTGATCAGGTGGGCGGCGCGGCCGGCCGGCGAGCGCTCGGCGTTGACGGCAGCCAGGCGGTCGTCGGCGATGGTCTTCAGCGCGTCGGCGGTCCGCCCCTGCTCGACGAGGGCCAGCGCCAGCACCTCGACGCCCATGGCGAAGAGCGCGTCGTCGCCGGTCAGCCAGGCCTGCTCGGTGACGCGCTCGAAGTGCAGCGTCGCGGTCCGAAAGCGGCTCAACGCGAGGGCGAGCACCCCGCGGTAGTAGTCGTCGCGCAGCCGGTCGGCGGAGGTGGCCCGATCGCCGAGCAGGTCGGCGGCGGCGTCGAACAGCGCCTCGGCGCGCCGGTAGTCGGCCGCCTTGTACGCCATGAAGCCCGCCGCGCGCAGGGCCCGGGCGGCTTCTCGTTCGAGGCCCGCCGCGCGCCCCGCCTCGGCGGCCCGGATCCAGGCGTCGACCGCCGCGTCGACCCGCCCCGCCTGCCGCAGCGCGCGGGCCTGGGCCTGCCAGGCCCAGATCCGGTCGCGCTGGGCCATGCCCCGCGCCCGCTCGCCGATCGCCTCGGGGTCGAGCCCGTCGAGCGCGGCGATCTCCGGCCGGGCGCCGGGCAGCGCGGCGAAGCTCACCGGCCAGCATTGGCTATGGGGCGGGCGATCGAGGCACAGAGCGCCGTCGGCGGGCGCGTCGGGCGCCTCGATCCGGATCAGGGTCCGCGGACCGCGTCGCGCCACGTCGAACACCAGCGGGCGCTGGTCGAGGCGGACGCGCCAGCGGCCGTCGAAGGAGCCGTCCAGCGTCAGCAGCGGGCGATTGCGCGCGTCGAACACCGAGATCCCGTCGGCGCGCACCGCGCGAGCGCCGACCAGCTCGGCCTGCCAGGGGCGCGGCGGCGCGTCTTCGCGACAGCCTGCGCTGGCGGCGCCGAAGGCGAGCAGCGACAGGAGGGTGCGGTTGGGCGACATCGACTCCCGGTCCACGGCGCAGGCCGGGCAGGCCTCGCGGTGCAGCGAGATTAGCAGATGACCGGTCGGTCTGCTCGGCCCAAGGACCCCATCGTCGAGCCGTGGGGACGAGTCGGTACGGGCCGGACCGCTATGGGAGACGATGGATTGCATGTCACCCTCCGATTGGGCAGCGCGTGCCGTTCGATTTTTTTCGGCGACGAAAAAAGAGCGCGCGCCCCCCGGGCCAACTCGAAATCAGACGCGGCCATCGGGCCGCGTACGAGTCCCGAGGAGGAGAGATGTCGCTCATCAACAACAGCCTGACCGCGGCCGCCCTGGGCGCCGTGGCTTTCGGGGTGTCGCCGGCGCAGGCCGACAAGGGGTTCAGCGTGGGGGACGCTGAGCCCGTCGTCGCGCAGCGCGGCGCCGCCGAGCCGAGCCCTTCGGCCGAACCCACGTCCGCTGGATGGACCGTGCAACGCGGCGATCCGGTCACCGTGTCCATCGCCGACGCCTGTATCGAGGCCTCGCCGCCGCCCGCGCTGACCCCACCGGGCAGCATCGGCGCCGGCTGCTTCAGCGATCGGTTCTTCGTCGACCTGCCGGTCGAGGCCGGCGCCTATCCCGACGGCTACGACGTCGAGCTCTACACCCGCCTGAACGGCAAGAAGGCCCAGGTGCTCGACTGGATCTGCCCCGACAACGACATGGTCTGCCGCGACCTGTCCAACCCGCTGCCGCTGACGGTGCATCAGGTGCTCGACGCCAACCGCGCGTGGTCGGTGCTCTTCGACGCGCCGGTGCGCGACGACAAGCTGTGCGCGGCGGTCGCGGCCATCCGCGACTCGGCCTGGGAGGCTCAGAAGGTCATCGCGCCCGGCGCGGTCAAGCCGCTCGTCGGGCGCGAGTGCGCCATGCGCATCATGGGCGGCGCTCAGTCGCAGCCCAGCCCCGACATGCTCGAATGGCACCTGCGCACCATCGGCGTGCAGGGCGGCGGCCCGGCGAGTGAGCCGGGGCCGTCGGTGCCGGTGGTGGTGCTCGACACCGGCATCCGCGCCGAGGTCGGCGGCCCGCTCGGCGCGCGGACGATGCTCGACAGCCTCGACGTCGGGGGCTACGACCCGGGGGCGCAGATCCACCCCCACGGTACGCACATGGCGATCCTCATCGACCAGGTCTCGCCCAACGCGCACATCCACGATCTGCGCGTGCTCGATGAGAACGGCCACGGGGCCATCAGCGACCTCGCCGCCGGCCTCGAGCAGGTGGCCCAGAGCGACCTCTTCGAAGAGGGCCCGCTGGTGGTCAACATGAGCCTCGGCTGGGCCCCCGAGCTGAGCCGCCCGCGCACGCTGGAGGGCCCGGGCTGCACCGTGCAGGAAGACCCGGTGGGGGAGGGGGTGCGCTACTCGCTGAGCCTGCTCGCCGACCGCGGCGCGAACCTGCCGACCCTGGTGGTCGCCGCAGCGGGCAACCGCCCCCATCGCGCCGCGGTGGTCGATGACTACTACAGCGACATCTTCGGCGTGACCCGCGATATCAACGGTCCGCTGCCGCCGCGCTCGAACTGCCTCGCGCCGCCGTCCGCGCCGACGCCCGACTGGTTCTACCCCGCCGAGTGGAACCGCCGACCGACCTGCGACGACCAGGGCGATCCGCGGTTCCTGGTGTGGGCCGTCGGCGCCACCGACAGCCAGGAGCGCCCCGGCGCGTTGACCATCGATAACGCCGAGACCCCGGTCGTCGCGCCCGGCGAGCACGTCTACGTCGACTTCCCGTACAGCGATCCGCTGCCGCCCGACGCCTGCATGGGCGATGGCTACCCCAACCGGCTGACCCTGCCGGCGGCGGTGACCGGCAGCTCGGCGTCGGCGGCGTTGACGAGCGGGGCGGCGGTCGCGGCCCAGTCGCGCCTGCTCAAGAACATGGCGCCGGCTCTCAGCGGCGCGGGCATGCAGCGGCTGGTCTGGCTGACCGGCCACGATATCACCGGCCTGGGGGCGGGGCAGCGCGACCCGTGGCGCCCCGATCCGGCGAACCTCGACCCGGTCGGGCTGGCTCGGCTGAACTGGTGCGGGCTGTTCCACGCCGTCGAGCAAGGCACCATCGGCGGCCATCCCGACTGCACTGCGCTCATCGCCTGCGCCGACCCGGCGGTGCGTCCGGCCGCGATCATCGACGGCGACGTCGAAGCCACCTGTCGCGCCGCCGCCGATACCTGCCTGGCCAGCGCGACCTGCGCCGGGCCCCAGCCGGCGGCGGTGAACTGGGATCCCAGCTACAGCGCGCCGACCACCTGCCTCGAACCGAGCGCCTGCCCCACCGCCTGGAGCGACGCGCCGCCGTGCGAGGCCACCGCCGTCGGTTGCGGCTACGAGCGCACCATCGAGCAGCACTCCGCGGCGCCGATCGGCCCGCAGCCGGGCGTGATCGGCTGCCCGGACTGCGCCTTCGACGCCGTCGGCCAGCCCGAGGTGCAGGATCCCGATCAGGCCATCCTGCGCGGCGAGATCAACAGCCAGTTCGTCAGCGGCACCCAGCTGCTCTACCCGTACCTGATCGTCGACTACCTGCCCCTCGGCGGCAGCGTCTACAAGCGCGACTACATCGCCGTGGCGCAGAACGGCGCCTGGGAGCCGGGGGACTACGTGAAGGTCACGGATCTGCCCGATCTGCCCGCGGGCACCGGCCACAAGGTCAGCCTCTGGCTCTACATCGACCCGCCGGGGCCGGGCAACGCGACCTCCGACGTCTCGCCGCTGCGCATCGAGTAGTCGGCGCCACGCTCGACGGTCGCCCCGCGGGCCGACTCTGATACAGTGAAGCGTTCACTGTCGGGAGTCCGGTCCCATGCACCCATCACCCGCGCGCGCCCGCCTGATCGCGACCCTGCTGCTCGGGTCGACCGGCGCGTGGCTCGCCGGCTGCGGCGGGGCGACCTCCCTGGCCGAAGCGATCCTCGAGCGCCCCGACGAGTTCCCCCCGGGCACCAACGTCGTCGTGCCCCCTTCGAGCCGCAGCCCGCTGGGCCATCGCAAGGCCCGGTCGGCCGGCGAGCGCCGCATGTCGATGGAGGTCGAGCCCTGCTTCATCGTCGAGCCGCGCAGCAGCAGCGGTCTGGCCGAGCTGACGGTGGCCTATGACTCGGGCAGCGCGATCGAGGCCGAGCTGGGCATGCTCGCCGCCCGGGCCGGGGTGAAGATCGGCGCCGACGCCCGCGCCGTGCTGACGCTGCGCGACCTGACGATCGAAGAGGGCATCGGCGTGCCCGACCCCAACACCTGCGACTTCGGCGAGAGTACGACGGTCACCGTCGCCACCCGGGCGATCCGGGCCCGCACCGCCGAGCTGCGCTTCACCGGCGGCAGCGGGACCTCCGGCGGGATCTCGGGCGCGGCCGCCGAGGTCGCCGGCACCGCCGGCTGGCGCATCGAAGACGGGCAGCGGGGCCTCGTGGCCGGCGATGACATCGTGCTCGCCGCGACCATGGCGCCGGTCGCCGTGACGGTCGACGAGCAGGTGATCGACCTCGGCCACCGGGTCGAGGACGGGCGGAGCGGGCCGCTGCCCGGCGGGCTGGACGGGGAGCTCGTCGTCGAACGCTACGACGTGGCCGCCGGCGCCGACGGCCACGGGGTGCTCACCGTGCGGCTCGAACCGACGGCGGGCAAGGCCCGGGCGGTGGACGACCGCTGCGACCCGGCCGCGTCGGTCGCGCTGGGGCATCGGCGGCGGTGCACCGCGCGCCTGGGCACGTCGGCGGTGGCGTTCTGGTGGGAGAAAGCCGGCGGCGCCGACGACCTGCGGGTGCGATTGCGGGTGCGCAGCTATCGCATGGAGGCCCGCTGAGTGATCCGGCCCGTCCTCCGCTGGTTGTGCGCGCTCGCGCTGGCGACGGGCTGCTCGTCAGGTGATGCGCCGGGGGAGCGAGTGACGACCGCCGAGAAGTCCGCTCACGCAACCGACGATGCGCCGTCCGATCAGACACCGTCTGACCGGGCGGCCGCCGAAACTGCCGCCGATACCCCGCCGGCCGATACCGAGGCGGCCACCGGGCAGGCCGCCGAGAAGGTCGACGGCCCCGGCGATCCCCCCGAGCCCAGCCTATCCGATCCCGCCGCGCTCGGCGCGGGCGCCGCCGATCCCGGCGCGGCGACCCGGGCCGTGGTCGACGCGCCGCGGATCCCGCGGCCAACCGCGCCGGTCGCCGAGGCCCGGCGCGTCGAGCCGGCGCGTGCGCCCGCGCCGGTCGTCACCGTGGCGAGCGAGCCGGCGGGCACCATCGGCCTCGGCGCACCGGGCATCGTCGGCCGCGGGGCGCCGAGCCCACGGATCCGCACCCTCGGACGTGATCTGCCCCCGCGGCGGACCGAGCCCGAGCCGCCGGACGACCCGTTCGAATACGCCAGCGGCGCGCTCGGCCTCTCACCGCCGATTCAGCTCTACACCTTCCGCGCCGATCCCGACCGCGGCCTCGCCGCGCACCCGCGACAGTGCCGTCCCGAGCGCATCCTCGAAGCGGTGGTGGCCGTCGTCAACCGCGCCCGCGGCCGTTGCTCGGCCCAGCGCAACCGGCTGGTGCAGGCGGGGCTCGAGCTGGCCTACGTGACCTGCCGCGTGCCCGAAGAGGTCGCCGGCTGCCATCGCACCTACGTCGGCACGCTGTGGGTCGAGCGCACGCCCGGCACCCACCATGACTATCAGTTGCAAGCCTTCGGCCGGGTCGCGCGGCAGTGCGGCGCGCGCGTCGAGGGCATCGCCGGCCCCATCGAGCCGCGCTTCGCCGGCCACGCGCCGATCCTGGGCCGACTGTTCGATCTGTGCGGCCAGCGGGTCACCGGCGAGGCCACCTCCACCTCGGTCAGCAGCCGCCCCGAGTCGAGCGGCGGCTGAGCGACGCTGCGGCTCTCCGGGCGCCCCCCGGGACGGGCTTGAATCGTTCGGGGTTCAATAATACTATCTGACTGCAATTCGGCCGGCACAGGGGACGCCGCTGCGAACTGCGCCGACCGCGAGAGGGTGCGGTCGATGGGGGAGTCGGGGGGGCGGGCGGCGGCGGCACGGGGAGATGCCGCCGCCGCGGGGTCGAGTGTGCAGACCGGCAGGGCCCTGTCTTTCCCATTGCATCGATCGCCATTCGGGGCTTTGTATCGGGTATCGGCACGCGCCGATCACGAGGGAAACGGGGGGTTCATGTCGCGCGAAGTCGGAAGCCGTGCCTGCGGGGCACGTTGGGGTCTGCTCGGGCTGTGCTGGGTGGCGCTCGCGCTCGGGGGCTGCGTCGAGGACGGCCCGTCGACCCCGAGCGATGTCGAGCCGCCCGATACCGGCCCGGTCATCGTCGACGCGGAGACCGACGGCGACGAGCCCGAGCCCGACGTCGGCCGCGACGCCGGCCCCGATCCCGAGCCCGACGGGGGCGCGCCGGACGGCGGAGATCCCGACACCGCAGTGGACGCCGCGGTCGACATGACCCCGGCGCCCGACGAGGGCACGCCGCTGACCATCGAGACCTGCGAAGACGCCTGCGATCGCTACGCCGCCTGCGATCGGCTCGCCGACGAGTTCGGCGACTACGACGCCTGCCTGCGGGACTGCGGCCGGATCAGCCGCGATGGCCGCCCCGACGAATGGTTCGACTGCGTCGAGTTCGAGACGTGCAACTTCCTGCGCTTGTGCCCGATCCCCGACATCGAGCCCCTCGGCTGCGAGGAGGCCTGCGGGCTCGTCGACGCCTGCGAGGTCGACCTGAACCTGCCCGACTGCGTCGCGGTCTGCGAAGAGAACGGCGAGACCTTCCGCCCCTGCGCCGAGCGCCTCTTCGGCGGTCAGTGCGACAACGAGGGCTTCGCCAGCTGCGTCGTCGAGCAGGTCTTCCCCCAGTGCAACGAGCTGTGCGACGCCGGGGTCACCTGCAACCTCGTGCGCCCCGACGCGTGCATCGCCGACTGCCTCGACGATCGGCTGTCGGGCGACCCGCTCGGCGCCTTGCGCAGCACCCAGCTCGCCAGCTGCGTGCGCTTCTCGGCCAACAGCGACCCGATCGACTGCGCCGCCGCCGATCGCTGCTTCTTCCCGCCCGAGCCGGGCAACGTACGCGCTGACCCGGTGCGCTTCTGCGAGCTCTACGAAGAGTGCAACCTCGGCATCTTCTTCACCTGCCAGGACACCATCGACGACCTCGGCGACCAGCTCGCCTGCGGGCTGGCCATCTTGGAGAACGGCTGCCCGTTCGACGAGTTCGACCTGATCGACACCTGCCTCTTCGGCGCCGGCCCCGACCCGCGGGCCGAGCCGTGCGGCCGGCTGTGTGAAGCGCAGGACGTCTGCGGCGTGCTGCCCGAGGGCCAGAACCGCATCGAGTGCACCCAGGGCTGTGTGGGTGGGGGCGGCGCCGATCCCGACGAGCAGGAGCGCGCCGACGCGTCGCTCGGCTGCGGGTCGACCGACCGCTGCCCCGATCTGCTCGAGTGCATCGCGGGCAGTGGGCCGGCGGTGGAGTGCGCCGCCTTCTGCGCCGGGCTCGACGGCTGCGGCCTCGCCGACGCCGACTGCGCCGCCGCCTGCGAGGCCGACTGGCCCCGCGATCGCCACGCCGCATGGCGGACCTGCGTCGCCGAGACCGCCGACGACTGCGCGGCGATGGCCGACTGTCAGCCATCGCCGCCGCCGCCCTGCGAGGCCTATTGCGGCCGCCTCGGGCCCGACGACTGCTTCCTCGAAGAGGGCGCCGGCTGCGTCGGCCGCTGCGACGACGCGCACTTCGCCGATGGGCAGAGCGCGCTGATCGAGGTCGCCTGCGTGCTCACCGCGCCGGTCTGCTTCGGCGGCGAGGCCCCGCCGGGCGGCGGCCTGCCCCACGACGTCAACACCTGCCTGCGCGGCGCCGGACACGGGGTCGAATGCCTCGGCTTCTGCCGGGCGACCACCGAATGCCAGGGCGACGCCGAAGGCCTCGCGCCGTGCCTCGAAGCCTGCGGCGCCGGTCTCGTCGGCGACGACGGCCTGCGCTACCTCGCCGCCCGCGACTGCCTCAGCGGCCTGCCCGCCGACGCCGCGTGCGCCGACGTCGAAGCCTGCGTGCCCGACGTGGCCGACGCCGACTGCGCCGCCCTGTGCGACCGGGCCGACGGCTGCGGCCTCGAGCTGGCCGAGTGCCCCGCGCGCTGCGTCGAAGACCCGCTCGCCCGCCTGCGCGCCCTGCGCGGCGAGGTCTGCATCACCCCCGAGTCCGACTGCGGTGAGGTCTCCGCGTGCATCCTGCCGCCGCTCTTCGACCCCGACGCCGAAGACCTCGGCCCGCCGCTCATCGACCTGGCCGCCTTCTGCGTGGCGTTCGATGGCTGCGAGAACGCCGAGTTCAACTTCGGCGACTGCGAGTTCCTCTACGAAGACCTGCTGCGCGGCGGCGCCGAGGCGATCGCGTGCGGCGTCGAGGCGCTGGCCATCTGCAGCCCCTTCCTCGACGAGGTCTTCGACTGCTTCGGTGGCGGCGGCCCCGAGCCGAGCCCGATCGTCGAGCCGTGCGCCGTGCTCTGCGAGGCGCAGCGCTTCTGTGATCCCGACGCGCCCGCGCAGCAAGCCTGCGAGCGCGCCTGCGCCGATCGGGTCGTCGCCGGCGATCGCGACGCTCTGCTGCGGGTGGTGCCCGAGATGCAGTGCGGCTCGGCGTGGTCCTGCCCCGAACTGCAGGCCTGCCTCGACGCCTCGACGCCGGCCGCCATCTGCGCCGAACACTGCGCCGCGCGGGACGCCTGCGGGCTGATCAACGATCCCATCGACTGCGCCGCCGACTGCGACGCCGCCTTCTCCCGGCTGCGTGAAGTGGACCGCCGCGACTGCTACGCGGGCATCGACCTGGCCGACTGCGAAGCCCTCGCCGCCTGCGAGCCGCCGACGCCGCTGCCCTGCGCGCTGGCCTGCGACGCGTTCGCCGGGTGCGGGCTCGGCGACCCGGCCTGTATCGCGCGCTGCGAAGACGCCGGCTACGAGAACCCCGCCGAGACGGCCCAGGTCATCGCCTGCACCGTCGGCGCGGGTGACGACTGCGACGCGATCGTCGCCTGCCAGGAAGATCCGGCCCAGGGCGGCGGCACCTGCTTCGCGTGGTGCCGCGCGGTCACCGAGTGCGACCCGGACGCCGACGAGGCGCTGCCCGCGTGCCTGACCCGCTGCCTCGTCGGCTTCGGTGACGGCGACGCGCTGCGCTTCGACGCCGCCGCCGAGTGCCTCGACGCGGCCGGCGCCGCCGCCGAATGCGCCGAGCTGTTGGCGTGTGTGCCGCCCGAGCCCGTCGTCGACTGCCCGCGCTATTGCGACGCGCTCGACGCGTGCCGGGTGCCCGCCGACGGCTGCCTCGAAGCCTGCGAGGCGGCCCCCGACGCCGAGACCGCCGCCTGCGTCGCCGACGCGCTGCGCACCGGCCAGCAGTGCACCGGCGTGGCCGCCTGCGCCGACTACGTGCCGCCGCCGGCCGACCAGATCTGCCGCGACCTGTGCCAGATCCAGGTGGCCTGCGACGACGCGATCGATCCCTTCCTCTGCCGCCTCGACTGCACCCCGACGCCGCCCGCCGGGCCCTTCCAGCTCGCCTGCGCCCGCTTCGCCGGCTGCGGCGCCGACCTCGACGCGTGCCTCGCCCTCGACGAGACCCCCGCCGCCGCCTGCGTCGACATCTGCGGCCCCGCGGTCGACGCCTGCGGCCTCTACCCGGATGCCGACGCCTGCGTCGCCGAGTGCACCGGCCGCGACGCCGCCCCACAGAGCGACGAGGGCTACCTCGAACGGGCTGCGGCCTGCTTCGACGACGCCATCGTCGAGGGCGTCTGTGACGCCGGCGCCGCCGAGAGCTGCCTGCAGCCGGCGAGCTGCGAGCTGCGCGACGACCTGATCTTCTTCGCCGGCCTCGACGGGCAGGTGGTCACCAATACCGAGGGCCTGCCCGACGCCTACGAGTCGCCCTGCGCCGGCGGCGGCGCCGCCGAGCAGATCATCGTGCTCGCCGTGCCCCAGGCGGCCACGCTGACCGCCGAGATCGTCGAGGGCGACTACGACACCGCGATGAACCTGCGGGCGCCGTGTGACGCCGAGCCGCTCGCCTGCGACGACGACGGCGGCGACGGCCTGCTCTCGCGCATCTCGCGCGACGTCGAGCCGGGGGTCTACTACCTCTTCATCGAGGGCTTCGCCGGCAGCACCGGCGAGGCGACCGTCGACATCTCGATCGTCCTGCGCTGAGCCTGCGGGCGCGGCGCCCGCGCCGCGCTTTTTCCCGAACCCGCCCATCGTGGATAATGCCCCGAGACTCGATGGGGGGATGCCGATGATTGCGCGGAGCTGGCTGCCGGTGGCGGCCATACTCTTGATGGCCGGCTGTGTTCAGGACGGCGCCGGCGGTGACCCGGCCGACGCCGCGCCCGATATCGAAGGGGTGGTGCTCACCGACCTGGATGTCATCCAGCCCGACGGCGCGCCCGACGAAGGCATCGTCGAGGATGCCATGGCCGACGCAGCCATGAGCGATGATGGCATCTCGGCCGACGAAGGCATCGGCGACGCCGCCCCGGCCGACGCCACCCCGGCGCCCGACGCCGCGCAGCTCACCATCGACAGCTGCGAGGCGGCCTGCGATCGCTACGCCGAGTGCGATGAGATCGCCGATCGCTTCGGCGACGTCGACGCCTGCCTGCGGCATTGCGAGCGCGTCAGCCGCCTCGGCCCGCCCGAAGAGTGGTGGGGCTGCATCGAGCTCGAGGCGTGCAACTTCCTGCGCTTGTGCCCGGTGCCGCCCATCGAGCCCTTGCCCTGCGCCGAGGTCTGCGATCTCGTCGGCGCGTGCGGCGTCGACTACCCCCGCGGCGACTGCGTGACCGCCTGCGAAGACTTCGGCGAGCCCTTCCGGCAATGCGGCGACGTGCTCTTCGGCGGGGTCTGCGACGGCGACGCCTTCCGCCGCTGCGCCATCGACGTGACCTTCCCGCAATGCGGACGCACCTGCGAGGCGGGCGTCGCCTGCAACCTCGTGCGCGAAGGCGAGTGCCTCGACCGCTGCTTCGACCCCGACCCGCTCGCCCAGCGCAGCCGCCGGCGTATCAACGCCTGCGCGCTCGGCGCCGCCGACGACTGCCCGCGCCTCGACGCCTGCTTCATCGACCAGCCCGACCCGGCCGGCGCTTGCGCCGGGCTGTGCGAGGCCAAGCAGCTGTGCGGCCTCGACCTCGGCGTCTCCTCCATCGACTGCCTGCAGGCGTGCAGCGCCGGCCAGAACGAGCCCGACGGACCCGACTACCCCGCCGAGCAGGCCTGCGCCAACAGCCCCAGCTGCGCCGAGTTCGCCGTCTGCCTCGACAGCGCCGGCGCCCGCCTCGGCCCGTGCTTCGGCTGGTGCCAGGCGACGACCACCTGCAACCCCGACGCCGAGCAGGACCGCGCGACCTGCATGGCCGAGTGCGTCGGCGGCTTCGGCGACGAAGACACCCTGCGCTTCGGCGCGGCGGCCCCGTGCCTCGCCGAGGCCGGCCCCGGCGCCGACTGCGACGCGCTCGTCGCCTGCATCCCCGAAGGCGAACCCATGGTCGACTGCGAGGGGGTCTGCGGCGCCCTCGACCGCTGCCGGGTGCCCGCGGAGGGCTGCCGTGAGCAATGCGCCGAGGCACCCGATCGCGATCTCGCCATCTGCCTCGCCGACGCCCAGCGGGTCGGCGACGGCTGCGGCGGCGTCGCCCGCTGCGCCGCCTACGCGCCGCCCGCGCCGCCCGCGCAATGCGAAGCGCTGTGCGACCTCGTCACCCCCTGCGACGGCGAGGCCGACCCCTACCTCTGCCGCCTCGACTGCACCCCGTTGCCGCCCGCGCTGCCGACCCAGCTCGCCTGCGCCGGGTTCGCCGGCTGCGACCTCGAGGGCTGCCTCGCGCTCGACGGCACCGCCAACCCGATCTGCGAGACCCTGTGCACCCCCGTCGCCGCGGTCGCCTGCGGGCTCTACCCCGACGTCGCCGCTTGCGTCGCCGCCTGCACCGGCCTCGCCGCGAGCCCGCGCACGCCCGCCGAGTTCCTCGACCGGGCCGACGCCTGCCTCGGCGCGGCCATCGACGGCGAGCTGTGCGACGCCGCCGCCGCCGCCAACTGCTTCGCCCCGGCCAGCTGCGACCAGCGCGACGACCTCATCTTCTTCAACGGCAACCAGGGCCAGGTGCAGACCAACACCGCCGGGCTGCCGAACGCCTACCCCTCGCCGTGCGGCGGCGGCGGCGGCAGCGAAGCGATCGTCGTGGTCAACGTGGCCGTGCGCTCGAACCTGCGCGCCGAGATCATCGACGCCGACCACGACACGGTCATGAACCTGTCGAGCCCCTGCGACGACGGCCACATCGAGTGCGACGACGACGGCGGCGCCGGCCTGCGCTCGCTCATCGAGCGGGTGGTCGAGCCGGGCACCTACTATCTCTTCATCGAGGGCTTCAGCGACGACGCCGGCCCCGCGACCACCGCGATCACGATCACCCCCAACTGAACGGCGCCGTTGCAGCCGGCCTCCGGCCGGCGTATCTCCAGGGCACCCGCTCTGGAGAAATCCCCATGCCGCGCCTGCTCGTGCTCGTCGTCGCCGTCGCCCTCGCCGCCTGCACCACCGATATCCGCCCCGAGGTCATCGAAGAGAACGGCATCTCGCCCGCGGCCGCCGCCGAGGGCCGGGCGTGGCTCGACAAGATGGTCGCCGCCCACGGCGGCGCCGAGGCCTTCCGCGCCCACCGCGACGCCGAGGTGATCTACACCGACACCTGGCCCGGCTGGCTCACCCGCACCGCCGCCATGCCCTGGCCCGAAGACGGTCAGCGCATCCGCATGGCGGTCAGCACCACCGGCGACGACGCCCGGCTGACCTTCGTCGGCGGCCCGCAGGACCGCCACGCCTGGGGCCTGCAGAACTGGATGACCTACACCGTCGCGCCCGAGGGTCAGCCCGAGTTCGACGAAGACGACGACCTGCGCTTCTGGGTGCCGACGATGGCCTACTTCTTCGCGATGCCCTGGCGCATCGCCGAGGCCCAGATCGTGGCCTACGCTGGCGAGCAGGACATCGACGGCCGCCCGCACGCGGTGGTCTACGCCACCTGGGGCAGCGCCGAGCCGCAGGACGACATCGACCAGTACGTGCTCTACATCGACACCGAGACCCACCGCCTCGGCGCCGCGGCCTACACCGTGCGTGAGCTGGTGCTCGCCAGCCAGAGCGCGGTGCACTTCTCCGACGTGCGCCCCGTCGGCGGGCTGCAGGTGCCGCACACCCTGACCATGGTCGAGGAGTTCGGCAGCGACGCGGTGCTGCACGTCATGGCCATCGAGTCGGTGCGCTTCACCGGCGGCGCCCTGCAGTCGACTCTGGTGCCCGATCCGAGCAAGGTCGGCCGCAAGTAGCCATGCGCGACCGCCCGCTCATCCTCGGCGCGGCCATCGCCCTCGTCGCCGCCTTCGTCTGCCCGCTCGTGCTCGGCGAGAGCTGGTTCTTCGGCCCGCGCCTGCTCGCCGACGCCCCGCCCGGCCTGCGCATCATGGCGCTCGTGCCCGGCCTCGTCGGCCCGCTGGCCCTGCTCGCCGGCCTCAGGCTGCGTCCCTTGCCCCGCGCCGTCGTATCGCTCCTGGCCGGCGGCGTCGGCGTCATCGTGCTCGTCGGCACCCTCGAAGCGCTCACCGCCGGGCAATCCGACGGCCTGGCGCAGATCTTCACCCGCGGCGCGGTCGTCATGCCCGGCCCGCGCGGCCTGCTGCTCTTCGCCCTGTCCATGGCGGCGTGCTTCACCGGCCTCGCCTGGGCCCGCCGCGACGAAGACATGGGCGGCCGGGTCGCAGGCGTCGCCGGGGCGCTGCTGCTGGCCCTGCACCTGGCGCCGTTGGGCGGACGCACGCCGCTGGGCATCGTGCTCGACGGCGTCGCCTGGAAGACCGCGTGGCCCATCCCGGTGACCCTGATCGTCAGCGGCGCCTTCGCCGTCGTCTGCGCGGCCCAGCTCTTCCCCGACCACCTGCCCGCCGGCCGCAGCCGCCGCTGGCTGCTCGGCCTCGCCGCGCTCATCGGCCTCG
Source organism: bacterium (assembly GCA_030427205.1). Taxonomy (GTDB): domain Bacteria; phylum Myxococcota_A; class Bradymonadia; order UBA7976; family UBA1532; genus JACKDM01. The sequence goes on from JAUHXC010000016.1 coordinate 35,196, forward strand.
GCGCCGTGCTCGTCCTGCCCGTGGGCCTCGCCCTCGACGCCGCCGCCCGCTCGCCGGAGCTGCTGGCGACCACCGTCACCATGGCGGTGAAGATCTACGGCACCTGGATCGCGCTGCACGCGCTGATCGTCGGCGGCGTGCTGGGTCTCATCGGGCTGTCGGGCAAACGCACCGCCTGAGCGATGCGGACGTGCCGGGCGGCGGCGGGCGATTTCGGCCGCAGAGCCGTTCGCACCGGCGACCAGCCGGGCTATAGTGGCGCCAGCGGAGGTCACGTTGCCCGAGTCCCCGATCCACCCCGGTCCGTCGTCCCACGCTCTGCTCACGTGGACCCTGCGCCGGGTCCGCCACCACCTCAACAGCTACGGCTATCGGCTCACGCAGGACGGCGGCGAGCTGAGCGATCTCTTCGTGAGCCTCGACGAGGTGCAGCGGGTGCTCGGCTCGGGCGAGGCGCACCGCGCGCGCTACCTGGGGCTGCCCGAGGCGGCGGAAGACGAGCCGCTGCCGGCGGTGGACTCCCTCGATACGCTGCGCCGCCGCTTCGAACTCAACGAGCTGGAGGCGCGGCTGCTGGTGGCCGCCGCCGCGCCCGGCCTGAGCGTCGACATCGATCGGCTCTACACCTTTGCCTGGGCCGACTTCACCCGCAAGCGCCCCTCGATGGGCTTCCTCGCCGAGCTGGTGGCCGGCCGCTTCGGCTTCCCCGCCGCCCTCGACGCCTTCGCCGCCGACCGGCCGCTGCGGCGCCACAACCTGATCGCGCTGCGCCACAGCGAAGGCGGGGACGGGCCGCTCAATCACGCGGGCGTGGTGGTGCCCGAGGCGGTGCTGGGCTGGCTGCGCGCGACCGCGGACGGGGCGCCGCCGAGGCCCACGCCGCCCGACCACCCCGTCGACGGCGACGCGCACCGCCTGCTGACGGCGGTGGCCCGGCAGATGGCGCTCGATCCGACCGAGGTGCTGCCGCTGCAGCTCGTCGGCGCGCCGGGCCTGGGGCGGCGGTCGCTGCTGCGCGCGGTGCTCGCCGAGCGCGGCATCGGCCTGCGCGCGGTGGAGGTCGAGGGGCCGCCATATGACGCCGCGGCCTTCGACGAGGCGCTCGACGCCGCCGCCCGCGCCGCCCGCTACGAGGGCGCGGCGCTGCTCGTCGCCGTCGACGCGCTGCCCGACGACGACGCGCTCGCCGAGCTCGTCCTGCCGCGGCTGAAGGCGCTGAGCGAGAGCCATCGCGGCGTGCTGGCGCTGACCGTGCGCCGGCCCGACCCGCGGGTGCCGCAGCGGCTCGAAGGTACGCTCGACGTGCTCTTCCGCCAGCCCGACGTACAGACCCAGCGGACGCTGTGGCGCCAGGCGCTCGGGTCGGCGGTGCCCGCGGAGGTCGCCGAGACCATGATCCGGCGCTTCGATCTCACGCCGGGCACGATCCAGGGCGCGGTGCGCGCGGTGCGCCATCGGGCGCGCTTCGAGCCGGTGAGCCCCGCGACGATGCCCGCCGCGCTGAGCGACGCCGTGCGCCAGCACACGCTGCACACCCTGCGCTCGTTCGCCGAGCCCGTCGAGACCACCCTCGACTGGGCCGACATCGTGCTGCCCGACGAGACGGTGCAGACGCTGCGGGAGATCGAGCTGCAGGCCCGCCACCGCCACCTGGTCTTCGACACCTGGGGCTTTGCTGACAAGATCCCGTACGGCCGGGGGCTGGCGTGCCTCTTCTCCGGGCCGCCGGGCACCGGCAAGACGATGATGGCGGGCATCATCGCCCGCTCGGTGGGGCTGGTGATGTACCGGGTCGATGTCTCGCGGCTGGTGAGCAAGTGGGTCGGAGAGACCGAGAAGAACCTCTCGCGGGTCTTCGACGAGGCCGAGAAGGCGCAGGCGATGCTGCTCTTCGACGAGGCCGACAGCCTCTTCGCCAAGCGGACCGAGGTGAAGGGCGCCAACGACCGCTTCGCCAACATGGAGGTCAACTACCTGCTGCAGCGCATGGAGCGCTTCGAGGGCATGTCCATCCTGACGACCAACTTCGAGCGGTCGCTGGACGACGCCTTCAAGCGGCGGCTGCGCTTCAAGGTGCAGTTCATGCTGCCCGATGCGGACGAGCGCGCGCTGTTGTGGCAGCGCATGGTGCCGGCGCGCATGCGGGTGGCCGACGGGGTGGACTGGAGCCGCCTCGGCCGCGTCTTCAAGCTGAGCGGCGGCGGGATCAAGAACGCCGTGCTGCGCGCGGCCTTCCTGGCCGCCGACGGGGACGGGGTGCTGACGATGCAGCGGCTGATGACGGCTGGAAAGGCCGAGCTGAGGGAATTGGGGCGCTTGTGAGACATACACTCTTCGACCGGACCGACGATCACCTCGCGCTGCGCGGCCTGTTGAGCGCGGGGCCCGACCCGATCCACGTGACGGGTCCGCCCGGCGTGGGGGTCACCGCGCTGCTCGACGCCTTCCTCGCCGCGGCGCGCGGCGGAGGGCTCGACGCGCGGCGGCTGGTGGTGCACGGCGGCGGCGACGGCGAGTGGCTGGCGGCGGCGGCGGAGGCGGCGGGGCTGGGGCCATCGGCTGCGGCCGGCCCGCGGGGCGGCGTCGCGGTCGTCGAGTGCGTCGGCCCGACCATGAAGGCGCCCGCGCCGCTGGCCGCGCTGCTGGCCGATCTGACGGGCCGCGGCTTCCGCTGCATCGTCGAGGGGCCGGCGGCGCCCGCGGGCATCGCTTCGCGCACCCACGCGGTGAGCGGCATCGGGCTGCCCGGCGCCCGCCTGCTCGCCGCCGTCGAGCTGGCCCACGCGGTCGACGCGGTGCCGGATTCGGCCATCGAGGCGCTCTGGCGCGCGGTCGACGGCAACCCGGGCGCCTTGCGGCTGGTCTGCGCGCGGCTGCGCGACGGGGCCGGCGGGCTCGCCGAGCTGCTCGACCGCCTCGACGCCCTGCCGCCCGCGGAGCGGGCCACGGCCTGCGCGCGCTTCGCCCTGCAGGCGGTGACCGACGGCCCGCCGCCCGCCCTGTGGAGCGCGCTGCACCTGCCCGCTCCGCGACCGCTCGCGACGCTGCTGCAAGGGGGCGAGCCGGCGCGGGTCGACGCCCTCTGCGGGCGCCACCTGCTGCAGCGGCGCGGCCCGCGCGACGATCTGGCCTGCGGCCGGCTGGTGCGCGCGGCCGCCGGGGGCGGGCAGGGTGCTGCGGCGGCCGAGGAGGCGCTGCTGGGCGCCGCGCTCGACTTCGCCCGGCTGGTGATCGAGCACGTCGACGATCCGTGGGAGGCCCGCCGGCTGGCGCTGGCGGCGTGGCCCGACCTGCTGGCGCTCGAGGCCGTCGACGCGACGGGGCCCGCCCGCCAGGTCCTGCGCTTCGAACTCGCCCGGCTGGCCGTGCTCGGGGGGTTGAGCGGCAACGCGCGGGGCCTGCTCGATCGCATCGAGGCGGATCCGACGCGGCCGAGCGGCGCCGACGTGCCGCGGCTCGCGCTGCTCGGGGCCCGGGTGGCGCTCTCCGGCGGGGATGCCATGGGCGCGCTGCTCGCGTCGGCCGACGTGACCCTCGAGCGCTCGGACCTGCCGCCCGCCGCCCGCCGCGAGCTGGCCGACGGGCTGGCGCGGCTGCGCATCGACGCGGCCGCGGCGCTGGCGGACGCGGGGGACGACGCCGGCGACGTCCGCCGGGCCCTCACCGCCGCCGCGGAGGCCTCGCCCCGGGTCTCGGCCGCGCTGCGGGACGAGGCCCTGATGCTGCTCGCCGGCCACGAGGCGGCGGGCGGCGACGTGGCGGGCGCGCTCGAGTGCCTGCAGCGCACGTCGACCGCGCGGGGTGAAGGGCCGGCGAGCGCGCACGCGGTCGAGATCCTGACGTGGATGGCGGAGTGCGCCGACGTGCTCGGCGACCCGCGGGCCGATGAGTTCGCGCGGCGGGCGCTGCGCGCGGTGCGGGCGGACGAGGTCTCGGGCGCGCTCGCGTATCGGTTGGCGGTGCTTCTGCATGCGCGCCGCGCCGAGGCCGCGGCGCCGTTCGCCGAGCGGGCGGCGCGGGATGCCGAGCTGCCCGCCGACCGCCGGGCCCGGGCGATGGTGATCGCCGGCGAGGCGGCGCGGGCAGGCGGGCACGAGGCGCAGGCCGGCCGTCGGTTCGAAGCCGCGGTGCACCAAGCCGACGCCTGCGGTGAGGCGGACGTCGCCGCCGACGCCCGGCTCGGGCTGGCGGTGCACGCGCTGAAGAGCGGCCTGTGGCCCCAGGCGGCGGAGATGGCGCGCGCCGCGGTGGCGCTGCGGGCGCAGCGCGCGGCCGAGGGGGACGCGCAGGCCCGCTTCTCGCCGGCGCGGCGCATGGCCGATCTCGAGGTCTTCACCGAGCAGGTGCTGGCCGACGACAGTCAGCCGGCGCACGCCGTGCAGTGGCTGGGGCAGATCATCGCGATGGCCGCCGAGCACCTCGACCCGGCCCTGTCGGCCGCGGCCTTGCGCTGCCGCGGCGCGCTCGCCCTGCGCGCGGGGCATGGGGATCCGGCGCGTCGGGATCTCTCCCGCGCCCGCGCGCTCGCCGCGCTGCTCGAGCTGGAGCCCGATCCCGCCTTCGATGAGCTGTTGCGCGCCGCCGAGCACGCCGCCGAGCCCGCGACCTGACGCCTCAGCGGGCGCTGGGCATGCCCCCGCCCGTGCCGGCGCCGCCGCTGACGCTGGCCGGGTTCTGGCCCATGTCGCCCTCGGCGTCGATCCAGCCGTCCCAGTTGCCGTGGATCGTGCTGGCGAGGGTGCGGGTGAACGCCGCGGTGCACTCCCAGGCCACCCGGGCCTTGGGGTGCCCGGCGGCGTTGGTGCCGGTGGTCATCAGGTTCTGCACCAGCCAGGTGAACTCGGCCCCCCAGCCCGCCGCGTCGTTGTGGCTGCGCTTGGTGAAGTAGACCCCGCTCATCGAGTAGCCGTTGCCCTCCCAGTTGAGGCGCACGGTCATGCCGGTCTTCGTGCCGAAGCCGTTGACCCGATACCACTCGAACTCCTTGAAGTGCCGCTGCCAGCGCACGCCGGTCAGCAGCCCCCAGTTGGTATTGTCGCCGGGGTGCTTGACGGCGTTCATGCGGTCGAACGACCAGGTGACGTCGTCGGCGGTCTGGTTGGCCACGTCGCCGACGAACTGCGCGGTGAGCTGGACCACCGCCGCCCGGGCCTCGATCGCCTCGGCGTCGAGCTTCTGCACCGACATCATCGGCGCGGCACCCATCGACGAGATCTCGGGCATGCGCTGCAAGGTCGGCGTCGGGATGTCGGTGCTGCCGCCGCCGACCTCGCGCAGGCCCACCTCGACGACCTGATCGGCGACCCGGTCGGCCTCCTGCTCGTAGCGATCGCCCGCGCTGCCCATCTCGAGGCGCGCCTGCCCTTCGACGCCGGGCGCGCCGGGCGCCGGCCCGCTGGCAGCCTGGGCCGGCGCGGGTGAAGAGCCGCCCTTGACCTGCGGCTCGCCGCCCTTGTCCTCGGCCTCCTGCTCCTGCTCTTTCGGATCGAGCTGCTCGTCTTCGGTCTGCTCGGCCTGCGCCTCGCCGTCCGGCGTCGGGCCGCCGGCTGCGTTGGGATCGGGCGCGCGCTGCACCTGCGCCCGCACCGAGCGCGCCTGGCCGCGGCGGCTCTTCGCCGCCCGCACCCGATCGACGCCCGGCTCCTCGCTCTCCATCCGCCGCATGACGCGGATCGGCTCGCCCGATCGCCCGTGGTCGATGCCGCCATAGGCCCGCTGATCGGTCATACCGCCCCCTCCCCCTGTGCCGTGCGCCACGCGCGGTGCACCGCCGCGTCGATCACCACGCTCGAAATGTGGCCCGGCTGCACCGCCGGATCACAGAAGATGTCGAAGCCGGCCTCGCGGGCGGCGAGGCAGAACGAGAAGTCTTCGCTGAGCCCGCCACGGAAGGCGAAGCCGCCGCCGCCGAGCGCTTCGAAGACCCGCCGACGGATGAGCGTGAGGCCCATGCCGATGCCGTCGACCGGCGTCAGTCCGCCGGTGGGCTCGGCCAGCGGGCGCATGCGCTCGCCGTCCCAGCGCGCGATGCACGGGGCGTAGGGCGGCACGCGGCGGAAGCACAGCCCGCCGACGATGTCGCGCCCGTGGGCCAGCAGGCGCAGCAGCGCGTCGCCGGGCAGCACCATGTCGTCGTCGACGAAGAGCAGCCACTCGCCGCGCATGGCGTCGACGATGGCGTTGCGCTGCGCGTGCAGCACCGAGCCGGCGTGCACCACGAACTCCACCGCGCCGGGCAGTGACAGCCGCAGCAGGGTCGAGACGCAGCGATAGTCGATCTGGCCCCGCGTCGGCACGCCGATGGTGCCGAGCGGCGCGGCGCGCCCGGACGCGGGGCGGGCGGCGCCGAGCATCAGGGCTGCTCGCCTTCGACGACGAGCTGCCCCGCGCCGGTGACCAGGGCGGTGCGCGAGGGCAGGTCGTCGCCCTCCACCGCCACCTCGACCCGGGCGATCGTCGCGCCGCCGGCGCCCTTGTCGGTGCCCATCAGCGGCCGCAGCACGACCCGCAGCGCGCCCTTGCGGCCTTCGAGGCCGGGGGCCTTCACCGAGACGTCGCGCACGGCGCCGTCGCCGTGCATCCAGCTCACCGCGAGCGTGATCTCGCCGACCTCGAGCTCGGCCGCGGCGGTCTTCCAGTCGACATCCCCCAGCCCGGCGGGCGCGATGTGCGGCGCGTGCATGCCCTGCATGCCGTCGATCTGCGCCTTCACGCCGCCGATCTCGGCGCGGCGGGTGCGCACCCAGCCGAGGTTCTGCGCGAGGTCGGCGGGGCGCTGCTGCTCGATGGTGTGGTCCACGGTGTCTCCGGATGGCTTCGGGTTGCACGCGGCGGCGGCGAGGCCGGCCGCGAGGAGGGTTGCCACTCGAAGGATGCGTGAGGCGTCGCTGCGTCTCATCGGGTCTGGGTGTGGCGGTGGACTGTACTCGGCATGCCGCCGCCCGTGCCGGAGCCGCCGCTGACCGTGGCCGCGTTGGAGCTGACGGTGCCTTCGGCGTCGATCCAGCCGTCCCAGTTGCCGTGGATGGTCGACGCGAGGGTGCGGGTGAACGACGCGGTGCACTCCCACGCCACCCGCGCCTTGGGGTAGCCGGCGGCGTTGGTGCCGGTGGTCATCAGGTTCTGCACCAGCCAGGTGAAGTTGGCGCCCCAGCCCGCCGCGTCGTTGTGGCTGCGCTTGGTGAAGTAGACCCCGTTGATCGAGTAGCCGTTGCCTTCCCAGTTGATGCGCACGGTCATGCCGGTCTTCGTGCCGAAGCCGTTGACCCGGTACCACTCGAAGTCCTGATAGTAGCGCGTCCAGCGCACGCCCGTCAGGTTGCCCCAGTTGGTATTGTCACCCGGGTGCTTGAGGTTGTTCATGCGGTCGAACGACCACGTCACGTCGTCGGCGGTCTGGTTCACCAGATCCTTGACGAACTGGTAGGTGATGCCGACGACGGCCGCGGCCGCCGAGATGGTCGCCGGGTCGAGCTTCTGCACGTCGAGCTTGCCCGCCGCGAGGTCGCCGCCGACGCGGGAGATCTCGGGCATGAGCTGCGGCCCGCCGCCGGTCGGCCCCGAGATGGGCTGCGCGCCGCCGTTGCCGATGGGCCGGAAGCCCGTCTCGACGACCTGATCGGCGACCCGGTCGGCCTCCTGCTCGTAGCGGTCGCCGGCCTTGCCCACCGCGAGGCTCGCCTGCCCGGGCAGGCCGGGCGCGCCGGGCGCGGGCGCCGAGCCGGCCTCGGCGGGCGTCGGCGAGCTGCCGCCCTTGACCTGCGGCTCACCGCCCTTGTCCTCGGCCTCCTTCTCCTGATCCTGGCCCTCCTGGCCTTCCTGACCCTGCTGGCCGCCCGCGGCCGCCGCGCCGCCCGCCGGATCGGGCGATCGCTGGATCGCGCCGCCGCCGCCGGTCTGCTGCACGGTGTGGGTCAGCTCGTGGGCCAGCAGGTGCCGCCCGCCCGCCGAGCCCGGATCGTACTTGCCCTGGGCGAAGTAGACGTTGTTGCCGTTGGCGAAGGCCTGCGCGCCGAGGCTCTTGCAGGCGACGTCGGCCTTGCTGTCGGTGTGGATGCGCACGCCGCCCATCGAGCGCCCGAAGCCCTGCTCCATCGAGCGCTGCACGCCGGGCTCCATCGAGCGCCCGCCGCCGGGCGACGACAGGTAGTTCTCGATCTGACCGCTGCTCATGATGGGCTGACCGCCACCCTTGACCCGCTGCAGCAGCGCCCGCGCCTGCAGACGCCGCGCGACGGAGGTGCTGTAGCGGTCGATGCCGGCGAGGCCGTCGTCGGCCTCGCGGAGCTGGATCGACTGGTTGGTCGAGGTCGACAGGGAGCGATCGTTCATGGTTACCTCGCGGCGCACGTCAGCGGTTCATCTGACTATGTCTTTCGCGGTCGTCCCGATCAACCGCCGTGTGCCGTCTGCGGCAACACGGTCGGCAGTGGCAACGCCGCGGATGGGCACGGCGGTCGACGCCGCGCGCGCCGCCCGCCGGCCTTCACGCTTCGTCGTAGACCACCGCCCAGCCGAAGGCCGGCGCCAGCGTGCCCGTCGCCTCGTCCTGCTCGACCCCGAACGGACCGGTCCTTCGGGGCATCGAGCGCGCGGATACGCCCGCTCACTCATCGGGGCCGGCCGACCGGATCACTCACACGAGATGCGGCTGGGCTTGCTCGACCGGCCCATGACGAGGATCGGGCCGCGGTGCGTCTGCGTCGCGCCGTCCTTGCTGGCGACGGTCATGGTCGAGGTCGCATAGGTCGCGGTGTGCACGCCGTCCTGCTCGAGGCCGATGAAGCTCGGCTTGAAGAGCACGTCGGGGCCGCGGAACCGCTCGGAGGGGATCGTGATGATCTGCCCGTCGGGCAACTCCATGGCGCGCGCGGGCGGCCGTGTGCCGGGCGCCGCGGCCCTGGCCGGCTCGGCCGTGTTCGTATCGGCAGCGCCCGCCCTGGCACCGCCGGCCCTTGCACCGCCCGCACCCGCCCGGGCAGCCCCCGGCTCGGCCCGGCCCAGCTCGGCCCGGGCCGCGCCCCGCGTCGCGGCGTTCGTCGGACCGGCCGCCCGCTGGCTCTCGTCACTCACGTACGCGTCCTTCTGACCCATACCGACCATCACCCCCTGGTGGCCATGGCTCGCGGCCTTGACCGCGCCCGCGAGTACGCCGGCCGCGCCGCCCTTGGCGCCCTTGACGATGATCCGCGAGAGCCGGCACGTCTGCGCGTCGAAGCCCGGGTAGCTCGACAGCTTCTCGAGCGCGGCGGCCCGGTCCTCGGCTTTGACGAAGACCATGGCCTTGCCCACCGACGCCTCACCGAAGGGCGCCGCGCCGGTATGCACGATGAAGCCTTCCAGGCCGCCGTCGCCGCCCCGGCCGGCCTCGCCCGTCGTGACCTGCATGAGCGCCCCACCCTCGAGGGTGAGGTCGGCGCCCACGCGCACGGCGGATGGATTCGACTGGGCCACGGCCTGCGCGGCCAGCACCAGCCCCAGGAACGATACTGACGCGATGAGCGACACCCTCTTTGCCTGCATGCATCCACTCCGGTTCGGGCCTGCGCGCTCGCGGGAGGCCGTTTTTCGGGCTCGCACGAACCCGTTCACCCACACGCTAACCGGGGGCCGCCCGCGGTGCCCAGCGAAACCCGGCGGGAGCCGCGCGGGGCCGTTGCCTGCTCCGGCCACACGCGATCGGCGGGCACGCGCGAAGAATGTCGGCACCAGCGCGAGAGGGTCACGGGGTCGTCCGCAGCCGGGTCGTCCGCAGTGGGGGCGCCCGGCTCAACCGGACCGGCGGCCGGCCCATGCCGCCCGTCGACCGCGGCCGGTCGACCTATCCGGCCGAGGCCTCGGCGGCGGCCGCGTCGGCGATGGCGTCGGCGTCGTCCTCGTCGCCGAACACCGCCTTGATGCGCAGCGCGAAGTCGGGCAGCTGGTCGAGCAGCTTGTCGATGGCGCCCTTCTTGTCGGCGATGGGCTGCACCTCGACCCCGTCGGGCCCGAAGATGATCACGCCCACCGGGCGGATCTTGCCACCGCCGCCGCCACCGCCGCCGGCGCCTTTGCCCCGGCCATGGCGCTTGCCCTTCTTGCGCGGGCCCTCGCCCTCGCCGCTGCCGCCGCCGCTGCCGAAGCCCACCGAGACCCGCGAGAGCGGGACGACGGTGACCTCACCGAGCTCGATGGGATCGCCGATGACGATGTCGCTCTGAGCGATCTCGCCGACTTTGTCCGAGACGAGCGAGACCAGATCGTGAATCGCGTCCATGGGATGACTCCTGTGCCATGATGGCTGTCTGATGCCATCTTTGATGACTGTCTGATGCCATGTCTGATGGCTGTGCTGTGCCTTCTGTGATGACTCTGATGCCTCGCTCAGTGACCCAGGCTCTCGACGCGGACCCGACCGCCGTCGACGACGATGACCGCCACCGGGGCCGCCTTGGCCGCGCCGGCGGCGCCGCCGCCGCTGCCTTTGCCCGAGCCCACGTCGCCGCCGGCGTCGACCGCCTCGCCCGACGCGCCGCTGGCGCCGAAGCCCACCGACAGCTCGCACAGGGGCACCACGTGGCGATCGCCCACCGAGATCTTGCGGGCCACGACGGCGTTGCTCCTGGCCAGAAAACCCAGCTTCTCGCTCACCGCGGTGAGCATCTTTCCGATGTCGCGCATCCTGTCTCTCCTTCGCCCCTCGGGGCGGTCGGGGTTCGTTCTCTCGTCGGTCTCTCGTCGCTCAGCTCGAGCGGACCATCGCCCAGGCGCCGCGCCGCACGCGGCCGTCGGTCAGCAGGCGCCAGAGCACCGCCGCCAGCAGGTGGGCGATCCACACGCGCAGCGTCACCGCGCCGTCCAGGTCGAGCGTCTCGTCGAGCCAGTCGGGCTCGACGTCGATGTCCATCGCCGCGCCGCGCGCCGCCAGGGGCGCCAGCAGGCCGAAGAGCGCGGCGGTATCGGCCGGGTCTCCCAGGCCGACGGTGCCGTGGAGGTGGCCGCGCACGGGCAGGGCGCCGATGACGCCCCGCGCCAGTTCGAACAGGCCCTCCCGGTGGCGCCAGGTGGTCGGCAGGCCGGGGCCTGTCTTGTCGCGCGTCTGCCGCCGCCGCTGCTTGTCGCGCCGCTTCTCCCGGCGCTTCTCCCGTCGGGCGCTGCGTCGCGCGTCGTCGCCGCCGCGCAGCCGCCACAGCGGGATGCCCAGCAGCCGCAGCCGCAGACCGGACGCGTCGAGGCGCAGCGCGAGCAGCCACCAGCCGAAGCTCGCCTGCAGCCGGCCGTCGACGTCGCCGTCGTCGATCTGGCCGCGGGCCTCGACGTGGAAGGGCAAAAGCACCAGCGCGGCCACCACGAGCAGCAGCAGCGTCAGCGCGGCCCCCAGCGGGTAGAGCACGAAAGCCCAGGCGCTCATCGGTCCACCTTCTTGCGCAGCCGGGCGATGCCGCGGTTCAAGGCGCGGCGCCACAGCGGCGTCTTCGGCGCGGGCGTCGTCGGGGCGCCGTAGAGCACCGTCGACAGCCCGGTGCGGGCGGCGCGGGCGCCGGCGGTGCTGACCGCCAGCGAGGGCCCGCGCAGCGACCAGCCGACCGCGTCGAGCGCGCTGTCGAACCAGCCCGGGCCGTCCGCGCGGGCGGCGTCGGCGTCTTCGGCGACCTGCCCGAGCACCGCGGCCTCCCAGCGGGCGACGACGGCTTCGGGCGGCACGTCCGGCGGCGCGTGGCGCAGCAGGTGGCGCAGCAGCAGCTCTTCGGCGAAGACCTCGGCCACCGCGTCGTCGAGCAGCGCCCGCTCGACCGCGCGCCGCTCGCCGGGGCGCGCGCCGCCGTCGAGGTAGCGGCCGACGGCGGCGCGCACGGCCTCGCGGTCGGCGAGGTCGAGGGCGGCGGTCTTGTGGCTGTCGGCGGTCATCGGCGCGTCCCCCGGCGCAGCACCGGCGCCAGCACTTTGCGCAGTCGGCCGCGGGCCCGGCTCAGGCGGGTCTTGACCGTGCCCACCGGCAGGTCCATCGCCCGGGCCACTTCGGCGTTGCTCAGGCCGTCCTGATAGGTCAGCGTCACCAGCACCCGATCCTCCGGGGTCAAGCGTTCGAGGGCCGCGGCGATCCAGGCGCTGGCCTCGGCGGCGGCGGTGACCTGCTCCGGCGAGGGCAGCCCCTCGTCGGGCATGCGCGCCAGCTGCTCGAGCGCGCCGGCGCCCTGCGCCCCGCCCGGCCGCTGGCGGCGGGCGAGCTGCTTGAGCGCGGCGTGGTAGGCCATGCGGGCGACCCACGGCTCCAGCGGGCGGCTGGCGTCGTAGCTCGCGAATGACCGATGCACGCTCATCAAGACCTCCTGGCCGACGTCTTCCGCGTCGGGCCCCCGGCCGAGCACCCGCACCGCGATCCGGTAGACCAGCGGCGAGACCCGGCGCACCAGCAGCCGCCACGCTTCGGGTTCCCCCCGCCGACATCTCCGGGCGAGCTCGGCATCGCTCGGCGCCTGTGGGCTCATGCGGGGTGGGTATTCCTCATTCGTGGCCGCGTCACATGAGGTCTTAGCCGGGCGCGCGGCGAACGGTTTCGAATTTGTCGTCGGTGCTCGATTTTCTGCCGGGCGGGCTCAGCGGCGACGGCGGCGATGGATGCCGGGGGTGGCCGTCAGCGGGTCCTCGGGCCAGGGGTGTTTGGGGTAGCGCCCGCGCAGCTCTTTGCGCACCTGGGGGTAGGTCGTCGCCCAGAAGCTGGCGAGATCGTCGGTGATCTGAACCGGGCGGCGGTTGGGGGCGAGCAGGTGCAGCTTGATCGGCGCGCCGGCCAGCCGCGGGGTCTCGGTCAGGCCGAAGAGCCGCTCGAAGCGGGTGGCGAGCACCGGCGGCTCGCCGGGGGTGTACTCGACGGCGCGGGTGGTCCCATCGGGCAGCGTCAGGCGCGGCGGCGCTTCGGATGACAGGCGACCGCGGGCCTGATGGCTCAGCAGACCGTCGAGCATCGGGGCCAGCTTCACCCGGCGCAGCTCGGCGAAGCTGCGTCGGCCGTCGCACAGCGTGCGGATGAGGTCCGACGGCGGATCGTGTGGGTCGAGGTCGGGGAAGGTGGGCACGTCCCACTCGGGGCGCACGCCTGCGAGCCAGCGCAGGCGGGCGATGAGGCCGGCGGTGGCCGGATCGTCGGGCCAGCCGAACGCCGCGCGGGGATCGGCCGCCGCGGCCTCGGCGAGCGCCGCGCTGACGGCGTCGCGATCGGCGCTCCGGCCGGCGGGCACCTCGTCGAGCACCAGGGTCAGGTAGCGCCGCTGCTCGACCTGCACCACCGCCTCGCGCTGCGGATCGAAGCGGGTCTCGATGGCCGACTCGATCGGCAGCCACGCGGGATCGACGGCGCTGGCGGTCTCGATGGTGTGCTCCGCCCGCTCGCCGCGGCGGCCGCCGCGCAGGCTCACCGCGACGATCAAGGGCGCGTCGCGCACGGCGCTGCGGGCTGAGAGCCGGGCGCCGCCGCCGCCGGACAGCTTGAAGCGATCGCTGCGCGGAGCCCGGCGCTGGGCGACCCGATCGGGGAAGCCGGCGAGCAGCAGCCGCGCGGGCGGGGCGTCGGCGGGCAGCGCGTCGGGGTCGAGCGGGGCCTTCTCGGCGATGCGCACCAGCTGATCCCGCGCGCGGCGCACCTCGCCGAGCGCCCGGCGGTTGACCCCCCGCGGCGTGCGTCGGCTGTCCATGGCGTCGAGCCGCAGCTCGAGGTCGCTGTGGGCGGTGATCTCGGGCGGGTCGAAGAAGATGTCGCGCTCGGCGGCCAGCGCGGCGACCGCGGCGGCGGCGCGCAGGTTGCGCTTGCCGGTCAGCACCACCATGCCCAGCCGCGGGTGCACCGGCAGCGCGAGCAGCGCCTCGCCCCGGGCGGTGACGCCGCGCTCGTCGAGCGCGCCCAGGCGCTGCAGCAGGGCCTCGGCGCGCTCGATGCTGCCGGCGGGCGGGGCTTCGAACCAGTCGAACGTCTGCGGATCGGCGCCCCAGGCCCGCAGTTCGAGCACCGTGCGGGTGAGGTCGACCCGGGTGATGGCCGGCGCCTCGTAGGGCTGCAGGCCGCGGTGCTCCGATGCCGTCCACAGGCGCAAGCAGCGGCCGGGCGCGGTGCGGCCGGCGCGGCCCGCCCGCTGGTCGGCCGAGGCCCGGCTGATGCGCCCCCGCTCGAGGCGTTCGAGGCCGATGGCCGGGTCGAAGCGCGGCACGCGGGCCTCGCCGCTGTCGATGACCGTGGTCACCCCGTCGATGGTCACCGAGGTCTCGGCGATGTTGGTGGCCAGGACGACCTTGCGTCGGGTCTGGGGCGCGAGGGCTTTGTCCTGGGCGGCGGCGGGCAGTCGCCCGTGCAGCGGCAGCACGTCGACGTCGGGCAGGGGACCGAGCGCGTCGGCGGTGGCCTCGATCTCGCCGACGCCCGGCAGGAAGACCAGCACGTGGCCCGGGCGCTCGGCGGGCCGGGCCAGCGTCGCGCGGATCGCCGCCGCGCAGCGATCGGGCAGCCGGCGGTCGTCGGGCTGGCGGATGTGCTCGACCTCGACGGGGAAGGCGCGGCCCTGCGCGGTGAGCACCGGCGCGTCGAGCCACTCGGCGACCGGGCCCGGATCGAGGGTGGCCGACATCACCACCAGCTTGAGCTCGGGGCGCGCCTCGCAGACCTCGCGCACCAGCGCCAGGCCCAGGTCGGCGTGCAGGCTGCGCTCGTGGAACTCGTCGAAGATCACGCAGCCGATGTCTTCGAGGAAGGGGTCGCTCTGCAGGCGGCGGGTGAGCAGGCCCTCGGTCAAGAGCTCGATGCGGGTCTCGGCCGAGGTGCGGTCGTCGAAGCGCACGCGGTAGCCGACCTCGGCGCCGAGGCGTACGCCGCGCTCGTGGGCGATGCGCCGGGCGGCGGCGCGGGCGGCGACCCGGCGCGGCTGCAGGACGACGATGCGCTTGTTGGAGAGGCCGGCGTCGAGGATCGCGCCGGGCACCCGGGTGGTCTTGCCGGCGCCCGGCGGGGCGAGCAGCACGGCGCGGCCGCGGGCGGCGAGGGCGGCGCACAGGTCGGGCAGCAGCGGATCGATCGGCAGGGGTGCGGGGGACGGCGCGGGCATCGGCGCCACGCTATCGCAGCGGGCGGCTCGGATCGACGGGCACGCGCGCCGGTTGACACCGACTCGCCCGGCGGCGCACGCTCTCCCGGTTCGGAGAAGCGGCTCCGAGACGACCAGGGAGGCACCATGAGCGACGCGCTGGCCCGGGCCTGCCGACGCACGGCCGAGGAGGGCACGCAGTGGATCCTGGGTCAACTGCTCGAAGACGGCTCGTTCGGTGAGAAAGCGCCGGATCTGGCGGCCTGCTACAAGCTGCCGACGCTGCTGCTGTTGACCGGGCGCCTGCGCGACGCCCACCGGGTCTTGGACCACATCGTGGCCGCCTACGCCCGCAACGACGGCGACTTCGGCACCGAAGAAGAGGCGCGCACCGCCGATCCGGTGCTGGCGCAGTATCCGGGCTACATGACCGGCTGGGTCGCGCTGGGCGCGCTGCGCGCGGGGCGGTTCGACGTCGCGATGCCCGCGTGGCAGTGGCTGCGCGGCTTTCACGACGCCGAGAGCGGCGGGGCGACCCTCTCGGGGCCCGACGGCGGCGAGGACGACCCGATCTCGACGCTGATGACCGCCCACCTGGGCTACGCCGCGCTGGCCTTCGGCGACATGGCCATCGCCGAGGCGTGCGGCAAGGCGCTGGCCGACATGCACGCCGCCCAGCCCGAGCCCGACAAGCGGCTGATGCTGCGCATGACCCGCGACGGCGGCTTCGTCGAGCCCGACTCGGTCGACGAGGCGCCCCTGCACGCCATCGAGGTCGGCCGCGACGATCAGGCGTTTTTCTTCGTCGGCTATCCGATCGCGTTCCTGACCCAGCTCTATCGGGCCACCGGCGACAAGGCGGCGCTCGATACCGCCCGGCGCTACGCCGACTTCGCGCTGGCCTGCGGCGAGGCGGTCGAGGTCAACCACTTCGCCCACAAGGTGGGCTGGGGCATGGGACTCCTGGCCCGGGCGACCGGCGACGCCCGCCACGGGGCGCTGGCCCGGGCGGTGGCCGACCACCTCATCGACTCGCAGGGGGACGACGGCGGCTGGTTGGAGGACGATCCGCTGACCGCGCGCCTCGATCAGAGCGCCGAGGTCTGCATCTGGCTCACCGAGCTGTCGGCGCTGATCTGATCGGGGCGGATGGGGTCCACAGACCCCACCGGGACCTGCAGACCCCACCTCGCGGGTCATGCAAACCCGCGAATCACAGCGAAAAAACGATCGCCGGGTGGCCGATTCAGTCGTGGACGTCGGGCCCGGTTCTTGCGTAGAGTATCTGACATGCGACGCATCCTCTTCCTGCTGTTCGCCGCCGCGTTCACCTGGGCCTGCAGCCCGGCGACGCTCACCGCCGATGACACCCCGTCCATCGGCGCCACCGCGCCCGGCGATACGCCGGTGCCGGGCAACGCTCAGGGGCAGCCGCCGGTTCAGCCGCCGCCGGGTCAGGAAGGCGATCCCGATCCCGGGGTGACGCCCGAGCCCGAGGCGCCGCCGCCGCCTCCGCCGCTGTCGATCGTCATCGATCAGCCGCCCCGCGGTCACCGGCAGGCGCCGGGCCCGGTGCAGGTGGTCGGGCGGGTGGTCAACGGGCCGACCCAGACGCTGATGGTCGACGGCCAGGCGGTGACCCCCGACGCCCAGGGCAACTTCTCGGCGCAGGTGAACGCCGGCAGCCCGGGGCTGTTGGCGCTGATCACCGAGGCGACCACCGCCGACGGCCGCACGGCCGAAGATCGGCGGGCGATCCTGCTCGGGGCCGACGCCGATCCTGCCCAGGAGGTGACCCGGGCGATGCAGATCATGATCACGACCGAGGGCATCACCCGGCTCAACGATCTGCTCGCCGGCTTCGTCGGCGGCCTGGACATCGACTCGCTCGTCGGCGGGCAGGACACCGGCGACTTCCAGCTGACCTCGGTGAGCTACGACGAGGTGACCATGCGGCTGGTGCCGCGGGCGGGCTTCATGGAGGTCCGGCTGACCATCCACGGGCTGCGCATCGGCCTCGAGGGCGAGTTCGAGATCGTCTTCGTGCCGGTGGGCGTCAGCGGCGACATGCGCAGCGAGGCGCTCTACATCGACGCCGAGATGCACATCACGCCGACCCCCGAAGGCAGCATGGACCTCGCGATGCGCAACCCGCGCATCGAGTTCGAGGGCTTCGGCTTCAACATCGACAACGTGCCCGGCTTCATCGAGAACCTCTTCGAAGGCACCGTGCGCGGCATGGCCGAGGACGCCATCAGCGACGCGCTGAGCGATCAGGTGCTGCCCGAGCTGTTCGACCCCGAGTCGCTCAGCCAGGAGATCGACGTGCTGGGCCGCACGGTACAGATGGGCATGAAGATCCGCGGGGTCGACATCAGCTACGACGGCCTGATGCTGACGATGGGCTCGACCGCCGCGGCGCTCGATCCGGTCTATCAGGGCGGCACGCTGCCCATCGACATGGCCGAGGCGCAGATGGGCTTCGCCGATCCCATCGATCTGGCGATGTCGGCCGACATGATCTCGCGCATCATGCACTCGATGTGGGCCGCGGGCGCGTTCGACCTCGAGATGTCGCCCGGCGGTGAGATCGACCTGCCCGCCGCCGCGGGCCTGCCGCTCTTCCTCGGCTCGCTGGGCGATGCGGCGCAGGGGCTCGATCCCAACTCGCCGCTGTCGATCGGGGTGCACGCGATGCTGCCGCCGGTGGTCTACGTCGACGAGGGCGAGAAGCCCCTGGTCATCGAGATCGGCGACCTGATGCTCGACCTCGAGGTGCCCGAGGGCAAGCTGGCCACCGTGGCGGTGCACACCATCATGCGCCTGTCGCTGAACATCGACACCTCGACCGGCGAGCTGGCCTTCGTGCCCGAGATCGAGGCCGAGGCCTGGGGCGATGTGGCCGACATGCCGCGCGGTCAGGTCAAGACCGAGCAGCTCGAGCGGCAGATCGCCCTGGCCATCAAGCTGCTGCCGGCGGCCATCGCCAACGAGACCTTCAGCCTCGGCGCCGACGCGCTGCCGGTGCCCTTCCTGCTCGAGAACGCGCGCTTCGAAGCCGACGCCGCGGCGCCGTGGGTGCACATCCGCTCGGGCATCCTGGTCGACGGCGCCGCGCCGCCGGCCGATCCCGGCGCGCCGCCGGTCCAGTGAGCGCCCTCCGGCGTACTCGCCCGTGAAACGCCACGTCACCGGCTTCGAACGCGACGCCGAAGGCCATTGGGTCGCCCGCCTCGACTGCCACCACCGGCAGCATGTCCGCCACCATCCGCCGCAGTTCGACCGCCCGTGGACCGCCACCGAAGAGGGGCGGGCGAGCCGCATCGGCATGGCGCTCGAGTGCGTGCGCTGTGATGACTTCGAATGGCCGGCGGGTCTGGCGCGCTATCGCACGACGCCGCGCTTCGTGGGTGGCGCGACTCCGGCGGGGCTGCTGCGCGATCATTCGACGAAGCGCGGGGTGTGGGGGCGCATCGTGGTCGAAGAGGGGTCGGTGGTCTACGTGGCCGGCGCGCGGCGCTGCACGCTGCGGCCGGGGGCCGGCGGCTCGGCGGCCGATGGGACGGGGGTGGTGGTGCCCGAGATGAAACACCACGTCGAGCCGGCGCCCGACGCGGTCTTCGCGGTGGAGTTCTGGCGGCCGCCGGGCTGAGAGTGAGAGCCGTCGAGCGCCAGTCGGCTCAGCGCTGGCCGCGCGGCGGCGGCGTCCAGGTCTCGAGCGCTTCGAGCGCCGCCTCGGCCCGGGCGACCTTCATCGGCTGCGCCGTCTTGCGTCGGGTGAGCATGTTCAGCGCCTCTTCGAACGCCGCGCGGGCCCCGTCGCGGTTGCCCAGCTCGGCGAGGCAGGTGCCCCGCTGGAACTCGACCCGATCGCGCACCATGCGCAGCCGGGCGATGCGGATGATCGTATCGGCGCGGGCATAGTGCCGCAGGGCCGCCGGGTGGCGCCCGTCGTATTGCAGCGCCACCGCCAGTCGCAGCTCGATGCTGCCCCGCGCGCCTTCGTCGCCCAGCTTGCGGGCGAGATCGAGCGCTTCTTTCTGCAGATCGATCGCCTCGCGCACATGCTCGGGGTGCATGCGCAGCAGATCGCCCAGGTGGCTCAGCCGCTCCATGCGCGCGTGGAAGGTCTCGTCGTCGGGGCGCACCCGCAGGCGCTCGACCGCCGCCTGCCAGTCGGGCACGGTCTCGGGGCCCTCGCGCATGAACGTGGTCTCGTCGGACCACAGGGACGAGCGGGGCACCTCGTCGGGATCGATCGTCGTCGGCTCGGGCATCAAGGCATCGACCTGAGCCCGCAATCCGGCGATCTGAGCCCGCGTTCGCAGGTGCGGGCGCGGTCGATCGTCGGCGGTCTCGGCCAGCAGCAGCGCAGGCGGGGGCTGGGTCTCGTCGGTATTCGAAGTCATGTGGTCCATGGCGTGGATCGACAGGCGGATGAGCGATGGGGACGACGCGATCTGAGTCATTGTGCCTCCGTGCACGGGTGGTTCATGAGCGCGCAGGATAACATCATGACTGAGTGATTGCAATCGGTGTTTCGTTCAAAGTCTTTCTGGTTCAGTGTTTTACATCTCATGGGTGGCGCGGACACCGCGCGATGCCATGCTGCACGAACGAGGCGGTCCTCAATTCGCGCCCGATCCCGTCAGCGATGCGAACGCGTCGAGCAGCGCCCGCGCGCCGAATGCGGTGGGCGCGGTGTGCACCCCCGGCGCCGGGCGCGCACCGTCCCGCAGGCAGATCACCGCCGCGGCGACCCCGTCGGCCGTGCCCCGCTGCCCGTCGGCGACATCCAGCCGCTCGACCCGCCGCTGCGCGCCGTCCTCGGCGATCGCCACCAGCTCGACCCGGCTCGAGACCCGCCGCAAGAGCCCGGCGCGCAGCGCGATCAGCGACCACTCCGACAGCCAGCCCAGGGGGCGGCGCAGGGGCCCGGCCCAGCGCATGAGGGCGGCGCCGATCGTGAAGCCGAGGCGCAAGATGCCCGGCGCCAAGGCCATGCGGGTGGTCACCGTCTCGGCGTCGGTCGCGCGATGGATCAGCGCCACGTCGGGCAGCCCGACCCCGGCCGCCGCCCGCTCGCCGCTCGGGAAGGGCAGCGGCGCCGCGCCGAAGACGGCCGCCGTCTCGACCTGCCGCCCGTCGAGCACCCGCGCGCCCGGCGTCTCGAGCATGCGCCGCATCAGCGCGCAGTTGCCCCGGCCGGCGCCCGAGAGCGGGCTCAGCCGCACGCCGGATTCGATGTGTGCGCGCTGCATGCCTTCGGCGGCGACCGCCGCCAGCGCCGTGCTCATGCCGGGGAAGATCCCGACGCCCACGACCAGCGCGCCCGGCCCGTCGGGGTCCAGCGCGAGCAAGCGCTCGGTGACCCCGCGATCGGCGCTCAACTCGAGCCAGATCCCGCCCCGCTCGACGGCGCGCCGGGCCGCTCGGTCGGGCGCGTGGGTGACGGTATCGGCCGCGTCGATCACCACCGCGTACGGATCGAGCGCGGCGTGGGTCCCCGGATCGGCCAGGTCGACGACCACCGGGCCCGAGCGCCCGCCGATGGCGACCTCGACCCCCGCGAGCCGGCGCAACGCCTCGACGACGAAGCCGCCGTAGTACCCCCCGCCGCCGATGACGAGCAGCTTCATTCCTCCACCGGGGGCGGCGCGCCCTCACAGCGGTCGGCCTGGCGCTGGCAGGCGGTGACGCAGGCGGCGCAGTCGGCGGCGCCGATGTCGTTGTCGTCGAGGGTCGGCGGTCGGCGGGTATCGTCGGCCGGGCCGACGGGCTCGCAGCGGTCGGCGCAGGCGTCGGTGCAGTCGGCGAATTGCTGTTCGCACGCCTTGTTCTGGAACCGCGGCGTGCCGGCGCAGCCCGCGAGCAGGGCGATCACCGCGATAGGGGCGAGCAGCGAAGCGAAGGCCCGCATGGGCACCTCCCGGGTCGTGATGCGGTGTATCCTACAGCAGCAGCCATCGAATCTGATCGGGGGTCGGCCCGACGCGCCGGCGCCCGGCGAAAATACGTTGTCGCGCCCACTCCCGGTCACTCGGGGGTTCAGTCGTTCGAAAGCCCCGGTCCACGGACCGCGGGCGCCATCGCCTCCGGGAGACGTCGTGCCCGTCCGATTCCAGCATGTGCTGCCGCGCTCGCTGCTGACCCTCGGCGTGGCGTGCGTCGGCGGCCTCGGCGGCTGCGACGCCGCGGCCCCCGATGCCTACCGCGGCGACCCGATCTACGTCGTCGAAGGCCCCGTCTTCGGCGGCTTCCCGCCCGAGATCGACCTCGCGGCCCGCCGCGGTCGCCTGCGCATCGCGCTCGTCTGGAGCGGCCCCGGGCTCGCGGACAGCGTCGAGTACCCCTCCTTCGGGCACGATGCGGACGCCGCGCGCTACACCTTGCCGGTCTTCGACACCGCGCCGCTGCTCGGGCCGTGGGCGGTGGGGCGGGTGCTGAGCTATATCGACGACGACGGCGACGGCCGCTACGGGCCCGGCGACCGCGCCGCGGGCGCGCTGGTCTGGGAGGGCGTCTTGTTCGTGTCCGAGCCGCTGCCGGCCGCCGCGTCGCCCACCGGCCTGCCGCTCTCGCCGGGCCTCTCGATGGTGCCGTTGCCGCTGCGCTGCGGCGCCCGCCCCGCGCCGGTCGGGCCGGCGTGCGACGTGCCGATCGGCGCGCTGTGCATGGAGGGCGACCCCTGCGGGTCGAGCGGGCAGGGGATCTGCACCCGGCGCCAGCCCCGGCATTGGCTCGATCCGGTCTGCCTCGTCACCGGCCGCGCGCCCGATTGCACGCCGCGCGACGCGGTGTGGGTGCCCAACCCCGACCTCGACGTCTGGGTGCCCGCCTGCGCGTCGGACGCCGACTGCCCCGGCGATGACATGCTCTGCGCGGCCGCGATCGGCGCCTGTCTGTCGGCGGGTGATGGCTATATGCAGCGCGACCGCGCCCTGCCGCCGGTCTGCGTCGGCGATGACACCTGACTCGGCGCGTCAGCCGCGCTCGAAGACCGGCCAGTCGAGGTGGCGCGCGATCTCGCGGGCGATGTCCAGCGGCGCGCGATCTTCGCCGTCGACGCGCATGTCGGCGGCGGCATAACCCGGCGCGCGGGCCCGCAGCAGGGCGCGCAGATCGGGCTCGTTGCGCACGTCGTCCAGCTCCGGGTGGTCTTTGCCGCGGGCGGCGATGCGCGGCACCAGCGCTTCGAGCGGGCGGTGCACATAGATCAGCCGCGACGCCCGCCGCACCCGATGCAGGTTGCGGCGATCGAGCAGGCTGCCGTGGCCCAGCACCAGGATGCCCGCCGGGCGGTCATCCAGCGCCCGATCGAGCGCCTCGGCCTCGATCGCCGCCAGCTGCTGCTCGCCCCGGGCCCGCAGGAACTCGGCCCGCGTCGTGCCGACCGCGTGGGCCACCAGCGTATCGAGCAGCGCGAAGCGCAGGCCCGTCACGCTGCACAACAGCCGCCCGATCATCCCGGTCTCGGCGCCGATGAAGCCGATGAGCGTGAGCGGCTGCTCGACGTGCACGATGGGGTAGGGGTCGTAATAGCTCACGACGAAAGGATACCCGGTCGGCCGCCGGGTCGCGCGGGGGCCTATCGGTTGATCAGCTCTTGGAGCTGTTGGATGTTGCGCTGGATGGCCGGGCGATAGCTGGCGTTAGGCTCGCGCTCGAGCCATTTCGTGCACGAAGCGAGGGCCAGCTTGTGTTGCTGTTGTGCCTTGTAGATCGCACACATCCGCTGATGCGGCAGGTGGCTGCTCGGTCGCTTCTTCGCCGCCCGCTTCAGCAAGACGATCGCCGCCTCCCGGTCACTCTTCATCATCCGCCGCAGAGCCTTGGTGATGAGTTCATCGAACGTCGCGTCGGCGCCGGCGACTACCCGCTTGCCGATCGGCTTGCGAGGCGATGGCGCGCTGTCGGTGCTCGGTCTCCGAGCCGGGTCATCAGCAGGCGGTGCGGCGCCGGCGGTCGACCCGCGGGTCGCTGCCTCGATCTCTCGATTGAGTATGTCGGCCTGCTCCCACGCGAAGTCGAGCCGGGCGAGGCTTCGCTGTATTCGCCGCGCGCCGTCGAATGCGCTCGCCTTGATGAAGAGCCGCCCGCGCTCCAGCTCAGCGTCGGCATAGCCGCCTTCGATACGGCTGCGCATCGCTGCGACCCGCGGGCTGTAGACGCTGTCATTGGGGAAGTCATCGAGTCGGCGGTAGGCATCGCTCCATCGTTTGTCTGTCACTGCTTTGACAATTCCTTCGAACCGCGACTGGTTGACCGCTTCGCGAACGGCCCGCTCGCGGCCTCTCCGGGCAGGATCGCTCTCTGGACTCCGGGCGAGGACGCTGTCGAACAGAGCACGGGCTTCGTGCCATCGCTCCTGCTGCATGGCTTCAAGGGCCTCGCGCAACTCGGCGTCGTCGGGGGCCTCGGGACCGCTGCCGACGCTGAGCCGATGAACCGCCGTATCGGCGTCGACTGCCGGGCTCGGCGTCGTGCCTGTCATCCTGTCGGCGAAAACGCCCAGGGCGATGCCGGCCAGGATGAGCAGTCCGACCACGATCGAGGTGCTCAGGATTCTCGAGCGGGGAGCGCCAGACGCGCCGCCGACGTCGGTGATCGTGGGAGGCTCCGGGTTGGGCGATGCGGATGGGCTGGGCGGGAATGAACCGTCTGGCGCGTCGGGCTCGGCCTTGGGCGGCAGCGCCTTCACCAGCGGCCGTTCCTCGGGGTCCGCGGCCGCTTCGTAGATGCCGGCCGCCGCCAGCACCTCCCGGCTCATGCCCGGGATGGTCGCCGACGCGCCCGCCCGATGGACGAGGCCGGTCAGCTCCAGCAGCTGCTGCACGGCACCCATCGTATGCGGCCGCGCATCCCGATGCTTGGCGAGCATGCGCTGGACCACGTTGTCGAGCACCGGCGAGACGCCTTCGATCGGCGGCGGGGTCAGCTCGAGGTGCCGCCGCAGGGTGCCCATCACCCCGCCCGGGCCGCGGAACGGGTTCACCCCGGACAGCAGCTGATACAGCACGACGCCGAGGGAGTAGATATCGGCCCGGCCGTCGATGTCGGGCTCGCCGCGCAGCTGCTCGGGCGCCATGTAGGCCGGCGTGCCGGCCACGCTGCCGGTGCGCGAGCGGGCGACGCTCTCGCTGTTGATGCGCGCCACCCCGAAGTCGAGCAGGCGCACATGGCGTCCACCGCCCGGGGCCGGCTCGATGAAGATGTTGGCCGGCTTGAGATCGCGGTGGACCACCTCCGCTCCGTGGGCCTCGGCGAGCGCGCCGGCGAGCTGATGGCCGATGGCGACCGCTGCGGCCGGCGGCAGCCGGGGAGATCTCGCGATGATCGCGTCGAGCGGTTCGCCCTTGAGCAGCTCCATCGCGATGAACAGGTGCCCGTCCTCGGTCGTGCCCGCGGCGAAGACCCGGGCGATGTGCGGGCTCTCGAAGCGGCTGGCGGCCTGCGCTTCGACGTCGAATCGGCGCACCAGATCGGGCTGCATCGCCGCGCGGCGGGCGTTGAGGATCTTGATCGCGGCCGTCGGCTCGGCGGCGTAGACCACGCCCATCGCGCCCTGGCCGACGAAGTCGGTCAGCGTCCAGCGATCGATGCGGGCCCCGATGAAGGGATCACGGCGCAGCGGGCTGCCATCGGTGGAACATGTGTCGACGTCGTCGCCGTAGCGCGACTGGCAGCGGGGGCAGATGCGGCGCATCGTCGGAGTCTATGGCCCATGCCACGCAATGTCATGAAACATCCGAGGGATCGTCCGCAGCGGTTTCGATGGCTGCCGGCTCGATGGCTGCCGAACCCGCCCCATGGGCGTGCACCGCGAGCCAGACGGTCCCCGCGTCGGTCTCGATGACCCGGTGTGGCATGCCCGCTGGCAGGTGCACGTGATCCCCCGGAGCCAGCGCCCGCGAGCGCCCGTCGACCTCGAGCACCGCCCGCCCGCGCAGCAGCACGACCCACTCGGCCTGGGTCTGCACGTACAGCTCGCCGTCGGGCGCGGCCGAGCTGACGATGCGCTCGATTTGCACCCGGGTCGCCGGCCCCAGCTCGCAGAGGGTCTCGAAGCGCTCGCCCTGTACCGGGGCTGCGGCGTCGGCGAAGAGGTTGGGCGGAGAGTTCTGCTCGGTGCGCATCTGGGCTCCTCGATCGGGTGGACGCCATCACTGTGGAGCATCGCCGGCCGGCGCGCGACCCGCAGGGGGCGGGGCGGCCCGCATTGACTGGACCCGGGCCTGCGGGCACCATCCGCGCGGAGCGCAAGGCGCGATCGCGCCGAGAGAAGCGAAAGGACGAACATGAAGGCCGAAGCGCGGGTCGAGCGGGTGACGACCCGATTGCGCGAGGTGCTGGGCGACGCGGTCTCGGTGCAGGCCGTCGAGCCGCTCACCGGCGGCGCCTGCCAGGACAACTTCCGGGTGAGCGCCCGGGTGGGCGACGCCGAGCGGACGTGGTGCCTGCGCAGCGACGCGCGCACGGCGCTGCCGGCGAGCGTGCCGCGGCGGGTCGAGTTCGCGGTGATCCAGGCGGCGGTCGCCGCCGGGGTGCCCACCGCCGCCGCCCATTGGCTCAGCCCCGATCTGGTGCGCGAGGGCGGCGATGCCTACTTCCTCGACTGGATCGACGGTCAGGCCATCGGCGCCCGGGTGACCCGTCACCGCACGCTCGCCGCGGCCCGCGACGTGCTGCCCGAGCAGCTCGCCGACGCGCTGGCCCGCATCCACTCGATCACGCCCGAGAGCCACCCCGATCTGCCCATCGAGCGCCCGCCGTTCGATACGGCCGATCCGGCGCGGGCGGCGGTGGCGTTTGTCGGCGACATGCTCGACCGGCTCGACGCGCCGCGCCCGGCGAGCGAGGCGGCGCTGCGCTGGCTGCGGGCCAACGCGCCGACGCCGGCGCCGCGCACGCTGGTGCACGCCGACTTTCGCACCGGCAACTTCATGGTCGGCCCCGAGGGGCTGCGGGCGGTGCTCGATTGGGAGTTCACCCACTTCGGTGATCCCATGGAAGACATCGGCTGGCTGTGTACCCGCGACTGGCGCTTCGGTCAGATCGAGCAGCCGGTGGGTGGCATCTGCGGGCGCGATCGCTTCTACGCGGCCTACGAGAAAGCCAGCGGGCGCCGGGTCGATCGGGCCCGGATCCGCTGGTGGGAGATCTGCGGCAACCTGCGCTGGGGCGTCGCGGCGGCGTTTCAGGGCAAGCGCTTCGCGATGGGCGAGCCGGAGTTCGAGTTGCTGGCCATCCCTCGACGGGCGGCGGAGATGGAGTACGAGGCGCTGCGCCTCGTCGAGCTGACCGAGCAGGGGGGCTGAGCGATGCAGGACGCACCCGACAGAGAGACGCTGCTGGCCCATACGGCCATGTTCCTGATGACCCAGATCGAGCCCGCGCTCAAAGCCCACCCCGAGGGCCGCGGCCTGGCGTTCCGCACGCGCATCGCGGCGCATCTGATCATGACCGTCGGGCGGGAACTCTCCGCCGAAGAGGGTCATGACAGCGCCGAGTTGAGCCGGCTTTGTGGCTTGCTGGGCGCCGACGCGCCGTCGCCGGCGCCGGTGGGCGACGCCCGGCGGGCGGCCATCGGCGAGCTGCGTCAGCGCCTCGCCACGGCGCTGCGCGACGACGGGGCGGCGCTGGACGACGCCGCCATCCGCGAGGGGTTGATGCAGACCCTGCGCGAGCAGCTGCAGGTCGTGCAGCCGCGCTTCGATACCCGAATGCGGTGGCCGGGCGACGACGCCCTCGCCGCCGACCGCGAGGAGAACCGATGACCGACTGGATGCTTTCCCCCGAGCTGGCGGCGCTGCGGATCCGCGTCCGGGCGATGGTCGACGAGCGCATCATCCCCGCCGAGCAGGCCATCCTCGACGAGGACGCCCGCGGATCGCGGGAGACGCTGAAGGGCCTGCAGGCCGAAGCCCGCGCCCGCGGCCTGTGGACGCCGCACCTGCCGGAGGACTTCGGCGGCCTGGGCCTGGGGGTCATGGGCATGGGCGCGCTCTTCCGCGAGATGGGGCGCAGCCCGCTGGGGGCCAAGGTCTTCAACTGCGACGCGCCCGATCAGGGCAATATGGACCTGCTGCTCAAGACGGCGAGCCCGGCGATCAAGGAGCAGTACCTGCGCCCGCTGTGCGCCGCGGAGATCACCAGCGCCTTCTGCATGACCGAGCCGGCCCCGGGCGCGGGGGCTGATCCGTCGAACCTGCGCACCACCGCCCGCAAGGACGGCGACGGCTGGGTGATCGACGGCCACAAGTGGTACTCGACGGGCGGGGAGAACGCCTCGTTCCTGGTGGTGATGGCCCGCACGAGCGACGATCCGCGCACCGGCTCGACGATGTTCGTCGTCGATCGCCACGCCGCGGGCGTCGAGTACGTGCGCCGGATTCCGGTCTTTGCGCCCGACGTGCTCGATCACTTCGAGGGCGAGTTCCGCTTCGAGGGGGTGCGGGTGGGCGCCGACGCGGTGCTCGGCGGCGAGGGGCAGGGCTTCCTGCTGGCCCAGAAGCGGCTGGTGCCGGCCCGCCTGACCCATTGCATGCGCTGGCTGGGGCTCGCCGCGCGCACGCTGGACATGTGCCGGGACTACGTCGGCGCGCGCAAGAGCTTCGGCAAGCGGCTGGTCGAGCATCAGATGATCCAGGTCATGATCGCCAACGCCGCCCGCGACATCCACAGCGGCAACCTGATGACGCTGCACTGCGCGCAGATGCTCGAGCAGGGGCTCGACCGCGAGGCGCGGCCGTACTCGTCGATGGCCAAGACCCACGTCGCCCGCACCTTGTGCCGGGTGCTCGACGACGCGATCCAGATGCACGGCGGGCTGGGCTACAGCGACGATCTGCCCTTCGGGCGGTGGTATCGGGCCGCGCGCGCCGCGCGCATCGCCGACGGGCCCGACGAAGTGCACCAGATGGTGGTGGCGCGGGACTACATGCGCGGTCGACTCGACGTGCTCGTCTGATGCTGTCCGGCCGACCGGAGTAGAACGGTGCATCCGCTGCTGGAACATGGCCGGGCCCACGCCGATGTCTCGCTGGTGGCGCTCGGCCCAGACGGGCGCATCCTCGCCATCGACGCGGTCGGGGCGGGCTGGCTCGGCGTGGCGCCGGAGGCGGTGGTGGGGCAGGGGCCCTGGGTCTTCGGGGGCCTCGTCGGCGAGAAGGAGTGGCCGGCGACGTGGGCCCGCCTGGAGGCCGAGGGGCGGCTGCTCATCGAGGGCATGATCGTCGGGCCCGGCGGCCAGGCCTGGCGGCTGGCGCTGCAGCTGTCGTACGTGCCCGACGGCCACGATCGCGGTCCGTACGTCATGGTCGTGGCGATGCGCCACGCCGCCGTCGGGGCCGCGGGCGAGGGCGCCGACGGTCGGGGGCTGTCCCGGTTGAACTACGCGTCGGCCTTCATCGGCGACCCGCTGTTCGACTGGAACGTCGTCACCGACGAGCTGATCTTCAACGCCGCCGCGGCCCGGCTGATGGGCGTGGCGCCCGGCACGCAGATGACCGGCAGCGAGGCCGATGTGCTGCACCCCGAAGCATCGGCCGAGCTGGCGCCGGCGGTGCAGGGACTGCTGGCCGGTGAGCGCGACCAGATCGAGTCGCTGCAGCGCGTCGTCACGGCGGACGGAGCCGCGCGCGACTGCCTCGTGCGCATGCGCGCCGCGGCCCGACGGCCCGACGGCCGGGCGCTGCGGGTGGTCATTCACGTCGTCGACGTCACTCGGCAGCAGGAGGCGCTCACCGCGGCCCGGGAGCAGCAGGAGCTCTTCGCCGCGGTGGCCCATACCAGCGCCGCGGCGATCGTCATCCTCGACCCGAACGGACAGATCGTCTTCGCCAACGCCCGGGCCGAGCAGGTGCTGGGGCTGTCGCGCTCGCAGGTGATCGAGCGCACCTACGACGATCCCGCGTGGCGCAGCACGGCCCCCGATGGCGGGCCCTGGCCCGACGAGCAGCAGCCCTTCGTCCGGGTGATGACCAGCGGCGCGCCGGTGCACGACATCGAGCACGCCATCGAATGGCCCGACGGCACCCGGCGCCAGCTCTCGGTCAGCGGCGAGCCGCTCTTCGGCGGCGAGGGGCGCATCGACCGGGTGCTCTTCACCGTGCACGACATCACCGAACGGGTCGAGGCGGCCGAGCGGCTCGCCGGCAGCGAGCGGCGACTGCGCGAGGTGCTCGATCGGCTGTCGATCGGGGTTCACCTGCTCGCCGCCGACGGCCGGCTGCTGTTCTCCAATCGGGCGGCGACGGCGTACGCCGAGTTCGAGGTCGACCGAGCCGATGGTCGGCGGCTGACGGCGGCCGGCTGGCAGGTACTCGACGCCGACGGGCGGCCTTTGCCCTTCGAACAGCACCCGCTGCAGCGGGCGTTGAAGGCCGGCGAGGGCAGCACCGGGGCCGAGGTGGGCATCCGGCGGGACGCCGACAGCCCGATCCGCTGGTTCCGCGTCGGCGCCCGGCCGCGCACCGACGCCGAGGGCGCGGTGGTCGACGTCGTCGCCGAGATGGTCGAGATCACCGATCAGCGGGCCCTGAGCACGCGGCTGCGCGAAGCCCGCCGGCTGGAGGCCATCGGGCGCCTCGCGGGGGGCGTGGCCCACGACTTCAACAACCTGCTGACGGTGATCCTGTCGGAGGTCGAGGTGATCGGCGCCGGGCTGGGCCTGGATGATCCGCTGCAGGTCGATGTCGGCGCGATCCGCCGGGCGGGCGGGCGCGGGGCGGCGTTGGTGCAGGCCCTGCTCGGCTACGCGCGGCGTCAGTTCCGCCAGCCGCGCTCGGTGACGTTGCAGGGCATGATCGACGGGATCTGGCGCCGCTGGTGCCGGCGCGCCGGCATGGGCCTCGACGGTCACCTGGCGCTGCGCGACGGGGCAGACGTCGCCTATCTCGATCCGAACCAGTTCGAGCAGGTCTTCGAGGCGCTGCTCGACAACGCGGCCGACGCGATGCACGGCGTCGGTCGATTGCAGGTCCGCGCCGGGCGCGTCACGCTCGCCGACGGCGATCCCCACTGGCCGATGCTGCCCGCCGGGGCCTATATCCGGCTGGCGGTGAGCGACTCGGGGCCGGGGGTGCCGACCGACGTGCTGCATCGCATCTTCGAGCCGTTCTTCAGCACCCGCGGGCGGGGCATGCGCGCGGGGCTGGGGCTGGCCAACGCCCACGGCATCCTGCGTCAGAACGGCGGCGATGTGCGGCTGGCGTGCAATGGCCCGACGGGCGCCACCTTCGAGGTCCTGTGGCCTTTCGAGTCGGCGCCGGGCGGCTGACGTTCGCCGGGTGAGCCGCGCATCGATTTGCTTCGTCCGGCCGCTGCGCGCAGGATGGGCCAGAACCGCATCCCCAGGGAGGTGAAGCGATGCGTGCGATGCGTATGATCCGGCGCGTGCTGTTGCCCGGCGCCGTGGCCCTCTTCGCCGTCGGCTGCTCGGTGGACACCGCCGATGACACCGACGTCAACGAAGACAAGCTGCACGGCAAGTATCAGGTGCACTACTACGAGGGCGACCGCAATCTGCAGTACTATGCCCAGCTGCGGCTCGGCGGCCCGACCGGCACCACCATCCGGCTGACCCAGGGCAGCATGGCCGTGGAGGGGCAGTCGATGCGGGTGGTCGACGGCGACGCCAACCCGATCAACCTCGCCGGCACCTACTACGTGCTGCTTCAGTCGAGTGATGATCCCGGCGAGAGCCACACCTTCACCTGGACCCGCAGCGACGGCAGCACCCACGAGAATACCATCGCCAGCGTGCCCGCCTTCACCGTCACCGCGCCGATGGCCGGGGCGAGCCACGCCGCGGGCGATCTCAAGATCACCGTCGAGGGCCCGGCGCTCGGCGCGGGGCAGCACTATCAGGTGAGCCTCTTCGCCGAGAACGACGCCGGCGAGGGCCAGGACGGGCTGCTCGTCGAGCGGACCGAGGCGGGCGATGAGGTCATCTTCCCCGCCGATGACATCGCCCGCCTGCCGCCGGGTGAGGTCGAGGTCCGGGTGCGCCGGACCCATACCGCCGCGCCGCAGGCCGGGCACGACGCCGAAGGCGGTGAGCTGATCTCGAGCCGGGTGGCCCCGCCGTTCACGATCGTCGTCGGCGGCCCCGGCAGCTGACCGCAGCGGTCAGGGCAGCGGGATCTTGCCGGTGAGCATGCGCGAGACGTAGCGCCCGATGTGCACCCGGGCGTCGCGCGTCAGCTCCTCGAAGCGCAGGCCCAGCCCCGACGGCCGACCGCCGTCACCGCGCCGCACCCGCCGTACGAGCCCCCGGGCGTTGATCGCCCGCCCACCGGGCAACTCGAAGAAGACCTCGACCGCCTGACCCACCGTCAGGCCGTGCTGGGTATTGACGAACATGCCATCGACGCTGATGTCGCGGCTGAAGCCGGTGAAGAACTGGTCGCCGGCTTCGATGCCGACGCGCACGCCGAGCGAGGCCCGCGGGGCCGACTCGGGCTCGGGCTCGCTCGGCGGCGCCGCGGCCGGGGCGGGCAGCGCGCGCTCGGGTTTGGGGGCCGGGCGCCCCTGGCGTCGGCGCATCAGCGCGGGCAGCGCGTCGAGCCCGTCGTCGCCGTGGCCGGGCATGTCGAGGCTGACCCACGGATCGTCCGCCATGTCGCCGGCGAGCGCCGCGAAGCGATCGGTCACCCGGCGCTGCTCGTCCGCCGCGTCGGGCGCGCCGTCGAGGGCGGCGTCGATGGGATCGATCTCATCGGCCCGGCGGGCGGCGTCGAGGGCGTCGGCGAGGCTGGCCGACGGCGCGACCGGGCTCGAACGCCACGGATCGAGCGGCAGCTCCGGGCTGTCGCCGGCGCGGGCGAACGCGCCCGGGTCGAATGGCATCGTGCCTCGGTCGCTGCGGCGCGTCGGATCGGGATCGATCGCGCCGTAGGCCGCCGTGTCGGTGGACGGGCGCGCCATGCCGTGCAGCGTGATCTGTATGTCATGCCCGGCGCCGCTTTCGGTGCCACTCTCGGTCTTCTGCCGGGTATCCTGCCGTGCCTCCCAGATGTCATGGCTGACATCATGTGTGTCATCGGCGGTCATGCGGGCGATGCCATTGCCCATGTCATCGCTGATGTCATCGGTGATGCCACCGGGGGTGCCATCGGGGGTGCCATCGTCCGTGCCGTCAGCGCGCGCCGGCGCTGAGGGCTGCGGTTCAGCCGCGGGCCGGACAGTGCGCGCGGTGGCATCGGCGCTGCCCTGGGCGCTGTCATCGAGCACGGGCGGTGGGCCGGCCGGCTCGGCGCCGAACGGCGTATCGTCGACCCGGTCGCCGTCGACCGGCGCCAGCGCGTCGGACAGCGCGTCGGCGAGGATGTCGGAGTCGAGCGCAGCCCAGGGGTCTTCGGCCGATGCGCGCGGATCGTCCGCCGGCAGCGGGCTGCCGCCCCGCCCTGCGCCGCTGTCCATCGAGCCGTCGGGGAAGGCGTGCAGGGCGCGAGGAGCCGGCCAGTCGAGGCCGGTGAGCTGGGTATCGGCGAAGCCGTTGTCGTCGAAGACGTCGTCGTCGAACGCGCCGGGCTCGACCGCGTCGGGGTCGAGGTCGAGCGGCAGCGCGCCCGGTCCCGAGGGCGCGGCGTGCGCGTCGCCCACCGATGTCGTCCCGCCGGTTCGCCCGGGGTCGGTCGAGCCGGACAGGGTCATCGGCGTCGCGGCCGGCTGGGTCAGCGATGGCACCTCGAACGGGTTGGATGTCCGCAGATCGAAGACCGGGTCGATGAGCGCGGCCCCGAAGTCGGTGGCGACGTGATCGGGCGTGCTCTCGTCGACGTCGGCGGCCGCGGCGTCGCTCTCGGGCTCGGAGCCTGGTTCGTCGAGCGCCCGCGGGCCCCAGCCGTCTTCGCCGGGGTCGTGGGGCGCGGGCAGCAGGCTGCCGCCCGGCGGGGTGTCGGCCATCGCCGGCGACCAGGGGCGGGCCGTGGGGCGGTTGGTCACCCGCATCTGCGCAGATTCGAGGTCGGCGCTGCTCCGGTGCTGCGGCCCGCGCTGGGGGTCTCTGCGCTCTGGGTCGCTGTGCCGCGGGTCGCTGTGCCGCGGGTCGCTGTGCCGCGGGTCGCTGTGCCGCGGGTCGCTGTGCCGCGGGTCGCTGTGCTGCGGCTGCGCGCCGTCGGCCTCGTGCGCCGCGTCAGTGGGTACGCTCGGTTCGGGCAGGCTCGCTTCGGGCAGGCTCGCGCCCACCGGCAGGCTGGTCGGCCGCGCGGTCTGCTCGGCGCCGGCGTCCTCGGCGAAGGCGGCGTCGAGCTCGGCGGCGAAGTCGTCGCCGAAGATGTCCCGCTCGTCGTCGGCGAACGCGTCGAGCTCGATGTCGTCGAGGCCGCCGTCGCGATCGCTGCGGGAGAACGCCGCGCTCAGGGCCGACTCGAAGGCGTCATCCACCTCGACCACCGGCTCGGCCGATCCGAGCGGTGCGCCGATGTCGTCGAACGCCTCGCCGAGGTCGACGCCGTCGATCTCGCCGGTGTCGACGACGTCGCCGTCGGCCGGCGCGCCGATCGCCGCCGACTCTTCGGCGAACGGATCGTCGAGCTGCAGCTCGTCGAACTCGCTGTCGGTGACCGGCGCCTCCGCCGGGGTCGGGCCATCGTCCATCGACCAGTCGGCGCCTTCGAGGGCCGGGCCCTGGCCGGTGACGTTCTCCACGAAGCCGAACGGCGCGTCGAGGCTGTCGTCGAAGTCGTCGAAGGCGTCGAAGGGATCGCGGGCGATCTCGTTGACGCTGGTGCGGGCCGCGGGCGGTCGCCGGCGCTCGACGAGCATGGCGACCTCCTGGCCGAGGCCGGCGGCTTCCCATTCGAGCAATGAGTCGGCGTCGTCGAGCGGGTCGATGGCGGCGTCCACCGCGTCGCTGGCCTCGGCGGCCTCGAGCGGCGGCTCGACCGTCGTGCCCAGCCAGCGGGCGAGGGTCTCTTCGCCCGGGTCGAGGTCGGCCTCGTCGATGTCGATGTCGATGTCGATATCGTCGACGTCGTCCGGCGGCGAGCGCATCAGGCTGCGGGGGCGGCGGACGGCGGTTCGGGTATCGTCGAGCAGCGCGCCGATGTCGGCCGGGCCGTCGCCGGTGAGCGTGACCAGGGCGTCGTCGGTGGGGTCGAGGTTGTCTTCGAAGGCGACGAACGGGTCGAGGGTCACCGGATCGTATTCTTCGATCCGGGCCGCTTCGACCGTGCGGGTGCCCGCGTTGTCCGGTGGCGGATGAACGACGGTGTCCACCGGGCCTTCGAGGGAGCTGGGGTCGTCGTCGTCGATGAGCTGGCCGAGCAGCGCGGCCTCCTGCTCGACGGCGGGGGAGGGGCCGCGGTCGGTCCGGACCGGGCGCAGCGGGCCGGTGCGCCGGCGCTCTCCGAACGCCCGGGCGACGACCCGGGAGAGCTCGGCCGGGCTGAGTTCGATCTCGTCGGCGAGGGTCGAGCGCAGCCGATCGCGCAGTCGGCGCAGGGCCAGGTCTTCGTTCTCGATGCGTTCGAGCCCGGCGCGCCAGTCGGAGAGGCTGCGTTCGAGCACGGCGATGGCCTCTTCGCGGCTGCCCAACGCATCGGCGCGCGCGGCGAGCACGGTCGACAGGCGGCCGGCGATCGCCTCGGGCACGGGCTGTCCCAGAGCGCGGGCCCGCGTCGCGAGCGTCTCCCATTCGCTGCGGGCCTGCTGCTCTCTCGACGCCTGGGCCGCTTCCATTTCGGCGAGTCGCCGCGCATGTGCGGCCATCCCGTCGACGGACACGCTCACCACCTCCGTTCTCCGGCGAGAAGGTAGCACGGCCCGCCGCCGGGAGCGATGTCGCCGTCTGGGGGTGTGTCGACCGAGGGGTGATCGGTATCCTGCCCCGGCGAAGGCGATCTTCGCATGATCGAGGGGAGCGCGGTGACGAGCGAATCGAGGACGGCGGTGCGATGGGCGGGCCGGGGGGTTCACGGGGCGGCGCTGCTGCTGTTGCTGGCGGGGTGTCTGCCGGCGCTGGAGGATCAATGCGCGCAGACGGCGGATTGTCCCGGGGAGCGCATGTGCGTCGGGGGGGTCTGCGCGCCGCGGGTGACGGCGGTGGGTGATGGGGGTGAGGGCGAAGGTGAAGGCGAGGGCGAAGGTGAAGGAGAGGGCGAGGGCGAGGGCGAAGGTGAAGGAGAGGGCGAGGGCGAGGGCGAGGGCGAAGGTGAGGGAGAGGGTGAGGGAGAGGGCGAAGGTGAGGGCGAGGGCGAAGGTGAAGGTGAGGGCGAAGGTGAAGGTGAGGGCGAAGGTGAAGGAGAGGGCGAAGGTGAAGGAGAGACGGAGGTCTGCAACGGCGCCGATGACGACGGCAATGGCCTGATCGACGACGGGGTGCGATGCCCCGATGTCGATGGCACACCAGCGGTCTGCCTCGAGGGCCGCTGCGTCGACGACTGCGGCGGCCTGGACGCGGACGGTGATCCGGCCAACGGCTGTCAGCGGACCTGCGTGGGCGAGGCCGAGGTGCGGGCCCTCGTGCCGGGGATCTCCGCCGACGACCAGCAGCTCGCGCTCGTGGCCGACGGGTCGAAGGCGCTCGTCGCGTGGCGACAGCAGGCCTCGGCGGCCGGGCGCGGGGTGCGGGTGTACCAGTTCGAGGGCGGCGCGTTCTTCGTCGACGCGCTGCAGAACGCCCAGGGGGTCTTCGGCGCGCCGGCCCTCGCGCTGGTCGAGGGGGCGCCGGTTCTCGCGGCGGCGGTGCAGCGTCCGGGCGTCGATCTGATCGGCACCAGCGCGGTCGTCGTCGGCTTCGATCGGGACGGGCGGCGGATCACGCAGCTCGAGCAGCCGCTGCTCGGCGATGTCGATCGGCCGAGCCTGGCGGTGCGCGGCGCGCGCGTGGCCGCCATCGTCGATGTCGCGCAGCGCGGCGTCGGGCTCAGCGGGTCGGTGATCTGGGTCGGCGGGGTGCCCGAGGGCGGGGCGGTCGAGCAGATGTCGGCGGTGGGGCAGGTCTCGCCGTCCAGTGGGGTGCGCTCGCGGGTCTTCGCCGCCGAGGCCGGCTTCGGCCTGCTGCGGGTCGCGGGCGAGCGGCCGGCCCTGCCGGCGGAGCTGGTGGATCTGCGGGTCGATGACGGGGGCCGCGAGACCGGATCCGAAGAACGGCAGCTCGAAGGCCCGCCGACGGGTGGACTGGCGGTGCAGCCGCAGACGCGCAGCTGGGCCTTGCCCGGCCCCGGCGGTGAACTCTTCGTGGGCCGCCTCGATGGGTCGATGCCTGGATTCGACGGCACCGAAGCCCGGCCGCTGCCGGATGGCGCGACGGCGCCGATCATGCTGGAGCTGCCCGGCGGGCAGGCGCTGGCCTGGATCGACGGGTCGACGGTCCGGGTCGCCCTGTGGACCGGCGCGGCGTGGACCACGCTCGACATCGCCGAGGAGGACGGGCCGATCAGCGGATTGGCGGCGGCGACGGTGGGCGAGACCCTGCGCCTGGCCTGGGTGCTCGATCGCGGGGCGGATGAGGGCGAACTGCGGCTGGTGCAGCGGCGTTGTCTTTGAGGGCGCTGTCTCTGAGCGGTGTCGCCTGCGGCATGGCGATGGCTCGGGCGGCGATCATGACCGGATCGTGACGAAGCCATGACCCGACGCCCATCGACCGCCGGCCCCGATCGGGCATAGTGGCGGCATGGTTTCTCCTCGCTCCCACGGCGGCGACCCCGCGCATCGTCCCGCGACGTGGCGCTGGCTCGCCCGGCGGCTGACCGTGCCCGGCCTCGTCGGCGCCTGCCTCGTCGGCGGGTGGCTGTCCGGCTGCGGCGGCGCCCGCCAGCCCGCCGAGCGGCCGGCCGCCGCGCCGGTCTCCGAGCCGGCCGATCCGTCGGCGCTGCCGGTCCTGCTCGACCCGGCGCCGCCGGCGGCGCTCACCCCGTTTGCGGTCAACCCGACGATCGCGGTGGCCGCCCGCCCCGGGCTGTTCGTCGCGCCGGTCGCCGACGACGCGGGCTGGCAGAGCGCCGTCGCAGCGCTGGCCCGCGGCGCGCTGCCCGCCGCCGCGCCCGAGGCCTTCGTCGACGCGGTGAGCGCGCCGGATGCCGGGCCGACCGTCGACGCGGCCCTGGCGCCGAGCGTCTACCGGCCGGGCTATGCCGGGCTGCGCATCGCCATCAGGCCGCCGCCCGGACCTGCGCCGAGCGCGGTGGTCATCGTGATCGAAGCGCGGCGGTCGTTGCTCGACGACGACGCCCGCCGGGCGCTGGGTGCGCTGGCCCGACAGCCGACCGTGGGCGTCTTGCTGGCCGCCGAGCGGCCGCGCTGGCTCTGGCGACCCGGTGATGCCAGCGACGACCGCGCGGCGCGTATCGCGGCCCTCGATCCGATCGGCCCGGCCGATCTCGCGGCTGCCCTGGCCGAGGCGAGCGCCGCGCTGCCGGCGGACGGCGTCGTCGTCTCGATCGCCGCTCCGGGGGTGCCGGTCGCGGCCATGGGTCGAGCGGCCCGGGTCCCGCCGGGCGCGGACTTCGCCGCCCGCCTCGCCGCGGCCTGCCGGCGCCGGCCCTGGCTCGACGCGGCCCGCCTCGCCGTCGACTTCGACGCGCGCCACGTCGAGCGCTATCGCCTCGTGGGCTTCGACGGCGGATCCCACGGCGGGCGCCGCCCGACGCTGTGGCACGGCCGATCGACGGCGGTGCTGTTCGAGGTGAAGCTGCGCGCCGATCGCCCCGCGGGCGCCCTGGGCCGCGTCGCCTTGACCGGGCAGACGCCCGACGGCCGCCCGATCACGCTCAGCGCGGCGCTGGTCGCCGCCGGTGATCCCGAGCGGCAGGCGGCGGTGGCGTTGCTGGCGGCGGCCGTCGCCGAGAAGCTGCGCGCGGCGTGGTGGGCCCGAGGCGTGGAGTGGCCGCGCCTGCTGGCCGATGCCCGGGCGCTCGCGACGCATCCGGGCGCGCGGCGGCTGCTGCCGGTGATCGAGCAGGCGATGCGCTTGGATCGACGGCCCGATCGCTTCGCCGACCACGGGCCGATCGACGGGATGGATCCCGACGCGGTGCCTGTTCTGAGGCCGCGCTGATGGGCCGGCGGATCGCGGCGGTGGCGGCGGCGCTCGTCGCGCTCGGTTTCGGCTGGGTGCTGTGGACCTTGCACGGGGTGTTCGAAGCCGAGCGGCAGGCGGCCGACGCGGCGGTGGACGCGCGGCGCCGGGTGCTCGATCGCCACGCGGCCCATGGTTTCGAGCGGCGGCTGGCCGATGGGCTCGCCGCCCGCCGCGGTGATATCGAGCGGGCGCATACCGATCCGCTGGCGCCGATCGACGGGCTCTACAGCCGCGTCGGCGGTCGGGTGCGGGTGCCGGCGGCGCCGCGGGCGGTGAGCAGCCCGTTGCCGACGACCGCGTCGTTCGAAGCGCTGCTCGACCCGCGGCATCGTCCGGCGGCGCAGGGCCCCTGGGGCGAGCGGCTGACGCTGCGCGGCGCGCTGATCGACGCGGTCGCCGTCGACGAGCCGGCGCAGATCGAGGCGGCGATGCGGCGATTCCTGGGTCACCGCCTGCGGCACGTGCTCTCGCCGGAGCGCGAGATCCCGAGCACGCTGGCGGTGATGACGTGGTTCGCCGAGGCCGCCGACGCCGATCCGCGGCTGCTGCGGGCGGCTCTCTTCGATGGGTTCGAAGGCGCCGACGGCGGCGTCGAGGGCCTGCAGCGCAGCCTGCTGCGCCATCGGGCGGTCTTCACCGCGGCCGAGTTCGATCGCCTCGCCGCCGCGGCCCTGGCGTTGTCGGCCCACGGCGAGGTGCCGCGGGCCGCCTTCGAAGCGGCCCTCGATCCGCCGCCGCCGCCGCCGGTGCCCGCCGATCCCGGCGCGCCGCAGCTGATCGACGACGGCCGCTGGTACGTGGCCCCGGTCGCCGCCGATCGGGTGGACGGCGTCCGCATCGACGCTGACGCCGAGCGCGCCGCGCTGGAGGACGAGATGCGCCGCGGCGCATTGCTGGGCCCCGACGAGCGGCTGCTCTTCGACCCACGGGCGCCGGTGCCGGTGGCGGTGCACTCCCCCGACTGGGTCGAGCGGCCGGCCCGCGCCCGGGCGACGTGGCGGCTCAAGGTGGCGCTGCTGTGGTCGTGCGCGCTGCTGGCGCTGGCGGTCGTGGGGCTGGTCCTGCTCGACGTGCGGCGGCGGCGGCGCTTCGTCGAGCTCAAGAACGACTTCATCGCGGCCGTCAGCCACGAGCTGCGCACGCCGCTGGCGGCGATCCGGCTGATGGCCGAGACCCTC
Organism: bacterium; assembly: GCA_030427205.1. GTDB lineage: Bacteria > Myxococcota_A > Bradymonadia > UBA7976 > UBA1532 > JACKDM01. Next base: position 74,450 of record JAUHXC010000016.1, read on the forward strand.
GAGCGGCGGGTGGCCGACGTGCCGCGGGCCCGGGACTACCCCGCGCGCATCGTGCGCGAGGTCGACGGCCTCGGCTTCCTGGTCGAGAACCTGCTCTCGTTCAACCGCATCGACAAGGGCCGCTGGGTCGCCCGCCGACGCCCGCTCGCGCTGAGCGAGGTCATCGGCTCGATCCGCGACAGCGTCGAGGCCGCGTTCGAACGCGCGGTGACCTGGCAGACGACGGGGCTCGAGGCCCGGGTGGACGCCGATCCGGCGCTGATCGAGCTGTTGGTCGCCAACCTGGTGCGCAACGCGATCCAGCACTCGCAGGGGCCGCTGACCCTCGAGTTGGCGGCCGAGGCCCGCGGCGGGCGGGTGGTGCTGCGGGTGGCCGACGACGGGCCGGGCATCCCCGCCGAGGCGCGGCGGCACATCTTCGAGCCGTTCTATCGCGGCCCCGCCCGGACGAGCCGCGGCAGCGGGCTGGGCCTCGCGCTCGGCCAACGCATCGCCCGGCTGCACGGCGGCCGGCTGGTGGTCGTCCGCACCGGCGCCGAGGGCACTGTATTCGAGGTGGATCTGCCGGCGGCGCCCGGTGAGAGCGAGGCGAGATGAGCGACATATTGCTGGTCGAAGACGACGCCAACCTGCGCATGGCCCTGCGGGACAACCTGGAGGACGAAGGCCACGCGGTGATCGAGGCGTGCACCCTGGCCGACGCCGACGCCGCCGTCGCCGAGCGCGCGTTCGACGTGGTGGTGCTCGACGTGATGCTGCCCGACGGCGACGGCTACACCTGGTGCCGGCGGCTGCGGGCGGGGGCGCTGGGCGGCGGACGCACGGTGCCGGTGCTCATGCTCACCGCGCGGGCGCTGGAAGACGACATGGTGACCGGCCTCGACGCCGGCGCCGACGACTACCTCACCAAGCCCTATCGGCTGCGCGAGCTGCTGGCGCGGGTGCGGGCGCTGTTGCGCCGTCCGCGGGCCGCCGCGGCGCCCGACCGCGGGCCCGATCGGCTGCGCTTCGGCGGCTTCACCCTCGATCGGGTGGCGCGCACGGTGAGCGGGCCGCACGGCGTGATCCCGCTGACCCGCACCGAGTTCGACCTGCTGGCGTGGCTGGCGACCCATCCGGGGCAGGCGATGGACCGGCAGACGCTGCTCGACGCGGTCTGGGGCGAGGTGGTGGTCGACCCGCGCACGGTCGACAACTTCGTCTCGAGCCTGAAGAAGAAGCTCGACTGGCGGCGCGGCGCGGGCTGGCGCATCGCGACGGTGCGCGGCGTGGGCTATCGCTGGGAGGACGCGCAGAGCCGCGGCTGATCGGCCGCAGGGCGCAGGCCAGGGGCGACGGCGCGGCTATACGATGCCCCACTCGAGGGCGTCGGCGTCGTCCTTACGGCCCAGCGCGCGCAGCTGGCGGATGGCCAGCTGGCGGGCGTCTTCGGCCCGGCGACCCCGACCGCGCTGCTCGGCGAGGCGGGCCGCGCGGCCCATCATCCGGGCGATGTCGGGCTCGGCGAGCAGCCCGCCGCGCACCGGCGCCATCGCGTGCCAATGGTGGTCCCAGGCGCCCCAGTCGTGCACCGACGCGACGCACGGCAGCAGGCAGGCGTGGGCCAGCGCGGCGGTGACCCGGTCTTCCCCCGCGGCGGCGACGGCCTGCTCGAGCACCGTGCGCGCGTCGCGATATTGCTCGAGCTCGACGAGCAGCAGGCCCTGACGCACGTCGGCGCCGGCGGTGCTCGCGCCGACCGCGCGCAGCATGCGCGCCGCCTCCCGATAGCGATTGGCCGCCTCGTCCACCCGCTCGCGGTCGCGCTCGATGTCGCCCTGCAGCAGCGCGAGGCGGGCCAGCGCGCGGCGGGCGCCGGCCCGGTAGAGCGCGCGGGCGGCCTGGGCGGTGAAGCGCTCGGCCCGGTCGAGCTGCTGGCGGCGATGGGCCATGTCGGCGAGGTTGTGCAGCACGTCGCCCTTGAGCCGGGGCCGGTCCAGCCCGCGCAGGGCCGAGACGGCGACCGTCAGCGTGCGCTCCGCGGCGTCGTAGCGGCCCTGCTCGACGAGGCACCAGCCGGCCATGCTGCGCAGCCGGGTCGCCAACGTCGGATCGTCGAGCCGCGGCAGCCGCTCCAGCGCCCGGGCGAAGGCCCGCCAGGCGGCGTCGGGGCCCTCGGTGGCCCGCATGACCCGCCCCAGCTCGATCAGCGCCTCGACCTGCAGCGCCGTATCTTCCCGCCGGCGCAGCGCGCCCACCACCGCCTTGCGGGCGCGGCGGATCGCGTCCTGCGCCCGACCGCCCAGCAGCCGCATATGGGCCCAGCGCAGGCCGACCTCGATCCAGACCCGATCGCCGCGGGGGCAGCGCAGCGCCCGCTGGGCCCGAATCCGCTGGCGCAGCGCCCGCTCGGCGGCCATGTGCTCCGCCCGGTCGAGGTGGGCGTCGGCGGCGTCGAGCAGCGGGCCGAGCGCGGCGCTCTGGTTGCCCGCCGCGATGAGATGCTCGGCGAGGCGCACCGGCTCGGGGTTGCCGCGGGCGGTCAGCACCGCCGCACACAGCGCGTTCCACCGACGCGCGCGGCCGCCGACGCGGGCCCGCTGCTGCAGCGAGGCCCGCAGCATCACGTGGGCGAACGACCACTGGTCGCCATCCCCCGGCCGGACGAGGCGGTCGGCGAGCAGCCGGGCGAAGGCCCGCTTGGGGTGGGGCAGTCGAGCCTTGGCGCAGACGGCGCTCCACTCTTCGGGATCGACCGACTGCCCCAGCGTCGCGGCGAGCTCGAGCGCGTGCACCGCGCGATCTTCGGCGCCGCGCAGCGCGTGATCGAGCCGGGTGAGCCACGTCGCCTGCTGCTCGCCGGGCAGCGAGAGGTCGAGGTCGGCCTCGCGCAGCTTGAAGCCGGTGGCGCTGCTCTCGAGCGCGCCGGTCGAGATCCAGTGGCGCACCAGCTCGATGGCGAACTGCGGGCTGCCCGCGGAACGCTCGACGAGCCGGTCGGTCAGGTTCGGCGCCAGCGGGACCACCGAGCGCACCAGCTTGAACTGCAGGATGGGCGGCAGCGGTTCGAGGTCGATGCGGGTCACGTTGCCCCGGGCCTCGAGCGTCGCCAGCTCGGCGCGGATGGGCGAGTCGTCGCGCAGCGCGTCTTCGCGGATGGTCGCGATGGCCAGCACCGGCAGCCGCGGGCGGGTGCAGAGCAGCCCGTCGAGCAGCCGCAGCGTATCGGGGCCCCACTGCAGATCGTCGCAGAGCAGCACCAGCGGCCGGCGCCGGGTCAGCGCCTCGATCCCGTCGAGCAGCCCCTCGAGCCGCCGCCGGTCGAGCGCGTAGCGGGTGGGCGTGACCCCCGGCTCGGGCAGGGCCCCGGAGAGCGCGGCGATCACCTCGTCGCTGCCGTGCGGCCCGAAGGCGGCCGTCAGCCGCTCGCGGCGGGCGTCGCCGCCGAGATCGGCGCAACGCAGGAACCGCGCCAGCATCGGCCCGGGGCCCGAGGTCGCGGCGGGCAGCCGGTCGTGGGTCGCCTGCATGTACTCGGCGACGCCCAGCTCGTGGGCCCGCCGGGCGAGCCAGCCGGACAGGTGTGACTTGCCCTGGCCCGCCGGCCCGTGCACCACGACCGCTCGGGCCTGGCCGCGCACCGCGGAGCGCAGCGCCGACCACAAGAGGTCGCGCTCGGCCTCGCGACCGATGGGCGGCGGAACCCGCATCCGGGCCAGCGCCAGGCCCACGTCGATCATGGGCGGCGGGTCGGGCTCCCGCTGGCGGCGCCACGACGCGGGCAGCGGCGGGCGACCGTCCTCCCGCGGGCCCGCGGCCCACGAGTCGTCGGTGATCGGCAGGAAGACCGGCGGCAGCTGCAGCGTGGCCGGCCCGGGTCGCTCGGTCGAGGCCTCGCTGCGGTCCCTCTGCGCGGCCTTCGCCGCCCGTCGGGCGGCCCGCCGCGCGGGTATCTCCTCCACCGTCGGCCGATCCCGCGGGGCGACCCGGCGGGTGGCGAGGTGCACCAGGGCCTCGGTCTCGGCGACCTGCAGCGCGACCGGATCGAGCGGCTCGGTATGGCCGCTGTCTTCGTCGCTCAGCTCCGGCGGCAAGGCGGCGGGGATGTCGGTGTCGAGGCTCATGTCGGTCATGAGCTCGGCGGTCGTCGGCGCGCGCACGCCGGGCGGACGGGTCGTATCGCCCAGGGTATCGGCCGGATCGGCTTCCTTCGAGCCGTCGGCCTCGTCGACGTCGGGTGCCATCGGCGGCGGGATCGAGGTCTTGCCGAGGCGCAGCGCGTCGAAGGCGGCGTCGACGCTCTCGACCAGCGCCTCCTCGGCGAAGAGGTCGCTGTCCCGCGGGGCGCGGATCGGCTCTTCGCTCGCGCCGAGGCTGCCGTCGGCGGTCATCTCGTCGAACCCCGGCAGCCGCTCGAAGGGCGGCGGGATCTCGAAGCCCGAGCCGAGATCCATGGTGGCGTCGTCGTCGACCACCGGTCGGTCGAGCGGATCCCGCTCGGCGGCTTCGACCACCGCCAGCGCCAGCCCCGATGGCGCGTCCATGGTCTCTGCGAACTGCATGCCCGGCGTGCGCACGGCCCGCACCGCCGGATCGGAGGCCGGCCCGTGCACCTCGTCGGGCAGGGCGAGCAGGGCCACCGCGGCGTCGGCGGCGAAGCGGAACCGGCTGTGCGGCGTGCGGCCGGTCATGCGCACCAGCCACTGCTCGAAGGCCGCCGGCACCGGGAAGCGCGGCTCGAACGCCGGCAGCGGATCCTGCAGGTGGGCGACGAGCAGCCCGATGGCGCTGCCCGCGTGCCGGTCGGCGTGCGGGGCGTGGCCGCTCGCCAGCTCATAGGCCATGCAGCCGACCGCGTAGAGGTCGGTCCACGGCCCGAAGGCCCGCCAGTCGTTGCGGATCTGCTCGGGGGCCATATAGCCCGGCGTACCCAGGCTGTCGGCGCTCATCGACTCGCCCATCAGCGCCGGGTTCATCGCGAGGCCGAAGTCGGTGAGCACCGGGCCGCGATCGCCGATGAGCACGTTGTCCGGCTTGAGATCGCGGTGCACGACCCCGTGGGCGTGGGCGTGGGCCAGGGCGTCGAGCAGGGCGAGCAGCGTGGCCCGCAGGCGGGGCCAGTCCATCGTCGACAGCGCCCGCAGCGATCCGCCGGCGAGCCACTCCATGGCCAGGTACGGGGCCCCGGCGGGCAGGGCGCCCTTGGTCAGCGCCGAGGTGGCGGTGTCGATCTCGCCGTAGTCGTGGATGCGCACCACCGCCGGGTGATGCAGCCGGGCCATCGCGTGCACCTCGTGGATGAACTGCTCGCGGTAGGCCTGCTCGCGCCCCTGGGGCGGCGTGACCACCTTGACCGCCACCGGCAGCCGCTGCGCCCGGTGTCGCCCACGCCACACCTCGGCCATGCCCCCTCTGGCGACGGGCTCGATCAGATCGAAGGGGCCGATGGCGATGGTCAAGCGTGGGTCCTCGATGCGGGCGGACGGTCGCCCGATACGATCCCATACTGCCGGCCGGCGCGCGTCAACCTCCACGGGATCGCGCCGGCGAGCGCTGCCGGACCGAGCGCGGCGAATCCCACTGTCCTCGCCGGGTGTCGATGAGTGTGCGCCCCGACGCGAGAGGAGACGAGATGACGCGCGAGACGGCCAGCGGAGCCTGGGTCGACGCCGGCGCCCTCGAGGCGCTGCCCGAGGGCAAACCGACGCTGCTGCGCCACGAGGCGCGGCGGCTGGCGGTCGTGCGCACCGCCGAGGGGGTGCACGCGATCGACGACCGCTGCCCCCACGAGGGCTATCCGTTGACCCAGGGCACCGTCGACGGCACCGAGCTGACGTGCTGCTATCACAACTTCAAGTTCGACCTGCGCACCGGCGCCTGCGGGCGCGGCGAGTCGGTGCCGGTCTTCGAGACCCGCACCCGCGCCGGCCGGGTCGAGGTCTTCGTGCCCGCGCCCGATCCGCAGGCCGAGCGCGCGGCGGCCTGGACGAGCCTCGCGCAGGGCATCGACGAGCGCCGCGAAGGCCAGATGGCGCGCGATCTCGTGCGTTTGCTTCAAACGGGGGTCGAGCCGGCCGCCCTGGCGGCCTACGCGGCCGCCTACGACGCGGATCGGGGTCCGTGGGGGTCGAGCCATGTGCTGGCGGTGGCGGCCGACGCAGTGCCCCTCTGCGCGCGCTACGGGGGCACCGCTGCGGTGCGGCCGTTGATGCAGTGCTTCGAGTTGTGCGCCGAGAGCAACGTGCGCCGACCGCCGCGTGCGGCCGCGCCGGCGATCGATCCGGGCCCCGATCCGCAGGCGGCCGAGCTGCGCTATCGGGCGGCGATGGAGGCCGAGCGCGTCGCCGAGGTCGAGGGGCTGATCCGGGGGGCGGTGGCCCGCGGCTGGGGCCGCGCCGCGCTCGAGCCGTGGCTGCTCGGCCCGCCGTGCGCGCACTTCCTGGGCTTCGCGCACGGGCTCATCTACGCCACCAAGGTCTTCGATCTGATCGACGCGGGCGGGCACGCCGAAGCGCTGCTGGTCGGCGTCGCGCTGCAGCAGGTCAACGCGACCCGCGACGACGTCCTGCCCGCGTGGGGCTGGTGGCGCAGCGCGGTGGACGCCGTGCGGCCCGAGCTGGCGCCCATGTGGTCGCTGTGCCGCGGGTGGATCGATACGCCCGCGGCGCCCGGCGTCGACGAGGCGTTGGTCGAGGCGCTGCTCGACGGCGATCGGCGCGCCGCGTTCGATGCGGTCGTCGAGCGGCTCGGCAAGGGTCGGATCGACGCGGTGCTCGACGCCCTCGTGATCGCCGCGGCGGAGCGGATGCGGCGCTTCGACCCCGCCATCGACGCCGACGAGACCGTGCAGGACGGCTGGCTGGATGTGACCCACATCTTCACCTTCGCGCAGGCGATCCGTGAGGCCGTCGCCCGGTATCGGCGGCCGGAGGTGCTGCTGCTGACCCTGCAGGCGGCGCGCATGGTCCAGAACGCGCGGGTGCTCGATCGCGCCGCGTTCGAGCCGGCGCCCGCCGAAGAGGTCGGGCCCGACGGCGCCGAGCTGTTGCGGGCGGCGCTGGCCGCCGGCGACGTCGCGCGCGTCGAGGGCCTGGTGCGCGGCTGGGTCGCCGGGCCGGTGCCGACGGCGGGCCTGCGCGCGATCTTCGAAGACCTCGCGCTGCACGATCATCTGACCCGGCCGGCGGTGGTGGTGCACCTGATCAAGACGACGGCGGCGGTGTTCGCCGAGTACGAGCGGCGACCGGGTGACGCCCGCCCGCTCGCCGCGCTGGCCCGCCTCGCCGCGGGCCCGATCCGCGAGCGCTTCATCGGCCAGCGGGTGCACGAGGCGGTGCGCTTCATCGTGCACGGCAAGGTGCCCCGGCTCTTGACCTGACAGTCTCGACCTGACAGCGGTCAGGGCGTGGGGGCGGCGAGCGCGGCGTCGAGCGCCTCGCGGACCAGCGTATTCTTCTCCACGGCGGCCCGGCCCTCGAGCGCCGCGCGAATGGCCGGCACGCCGGTGTGCCGCGCCAACGCCCGGACCACCGCCTCGCGCAGGCGGGCGTCGTCGTCGCTCAAGGTGGTGATCATCGCCTGGGCCGCCGCGGGGGTGTCACCCACATAGCCATGGGCCAGCGCGCGGGCGGCGGCTCGGCGGGCGGTGGGATCGGCGGCGCCGTCGGTCAGCACCGTGCGCAGCGCCGCGTCGCCGCCTTCGGGCGCCCGGACCGAGAGGCCGTGCATGGCCCGGGCCCGCGCCTTGGGGTCTTCGTCGCCGTCGGCGATGATGGTGGTCAGCGCGGCGTCGCTGCCCGGGGGCAGGGCGCGCCACTGCATGTCCGAGGGCGGGTGCCGGGCGGTCATCATCTGCGGCAGGCTCAGCGGCAACCCCGGTCGGGGGCCGTCCTGCGGACGCAGTCCGGCGAGCCCGCCGGGCCCCAGGGCGCGGCTCTTCTGCGGCGGCGGCAGGAAGCGCCCGGTGCCCGCGGGCGCTGCGGGGTCGGCGGTGGCCTGCGGCGGTTCGGGCACGGCGCACTCGGCGCCGACGGGGGCCGCGGGCGGGACCGTCGGCGGGTCGGCCCCACACGCGGCGAGCAGGGCGGCGAGCAGCAGGGCCCCCGGCAGGGGCGTATGCACGAGCGGAGCAAACGGTGGTCTGCGCATGGCGGGCAGTGTACCCGTCCGGCTGCGATGGCGGAAGCGCCGCGGCCGCGCCCGTCGCCGGCTCGGCGCTGGCCGTGGATCGGGGGCAGGCTCATTGGCATCGGTCGCGGGGTCTGCGGCACGATGACGCCGATGGACGTCGCGCGGCGCGGCGGCTGTCGGCCCCGACGTGCGGACGGGGCGAAGGCAAGGGGAGACCGTGCGGTTCGACAGCGTGATCCGGGCCTGCGCGCTCGCCGCCTCGGCGCTTGTCGTCGGGGCCCTCGGCGGGTGTGACGGCGCGACCAACGAGCCACCGATCATCGGGCCGGTCGACGACCAGGTCTTCCGGGTCGATCAGAGCGGCACCGTGCGCATCGAGGTGAGCGACGCCGAGGGCGACCCGCTGTCTTTCGTCTTCGTACTCGACCCCGAGCCGCCCTCGCGGGCCGGCGGCTTGCCCGGCTCGCCGCGGCTGGAGCCCATCGGCGGCGGCGCGCTGCTCTCGTGGACCCCCAGCGCCGACGACGCCGGCGCCGGCGAGGCCCGCTACCGGGCGGTGGTCGAGGCGGCCGACGATCGCGGGGCGAGCAGCGCCATCGACTTCGAGATCACGGTGGTCGGCGCGGGCGAGATGGCCGAGCCGCTGCGCTTCGCCGAGCCGGCGGGGCAGGGGCTCGTCGTGACCGGTGATTGCCTCGCGCTGCCGATCGTGGTGACGGGCAGCGGGCGGGACGACGTGCTCGTCGAGGTCGACACCGTCGCGGGCCGCTGCGACGGCGTGGACGGCTGCGTGGCGCCGACCCTCGAGCCGCCGGGCCCGGGCCCGGAGAAGATGCTCTCGTGGTGTCCGACGGCGGCGCAGCACGTCGACACCGTGCAGCACGAGCTGCGGCTGGAAGCCCGCTCGATCGTGGGCGACGCCGTGGCCACCAAGCGGGTCTTCGCCCGCTTCCACCGGCAGCCGGAGCCCGGGTGCGGGGGCCAGCCGCCGATCATCGAGCACGTCCCGCCGGGCCCGCAGCCGATCGCCGGCGCGCTCGATTACGTGATCACGGCGGACATCCGCGACGATCTGGGCATCAAGGTCGCGCCGGTGCTGGCCTATGCGGTCGACGTGCGCGATCCGCCGCTCACGCCCACCGCCATCGACGGCTGGCAGGCGGTCGAGTTCGTGCGCCAGGGCGAGCGCGCGCCCGACCGCTGGCAGGCGGCGGTGCCCAACCTCGACCTGGAGCCGGGGGCGAACGCGACGATCCACTACGCCATCTTCGCCGTGGACGATGACGACGATGCCTCGGCGGAGTGCGATCAGTCGACGGCGGCGGGGCTGTTCACCCTCGACGTGGCCGGCGGCGGCGCGGGCGCGGCCTACCCGCCGTGCACCCCGTGCCGCACCGACGCGCAGTGCGGCGGCGACGCCGATCGCTGCGCGGTCTTGTTCGACGGCGCGTTCTGCGCCCTCGACTGCGCCGGGCCGGAGGACTGCGGCCCCGACGAGCTGTGCGTCGAGACGCCGACCGCCGAGGGCGACTCGGCCTTTCTCTGCGTGCCCGCCGATCAGAACTGCGGGCAGCTGTGTGAACCCGACGCCTTCGAGCGCGCGGGCAACGACGCGCAGGAGAACGCGGCCGTCATCGAGCCGGGGCCCCAGGAGGGGCTGACGCTGTGCGACGAGGACGAGGACTGGTTCACCGTGGCCATCGAGGCGGGCGACGCGGTGGTGGTCGAGGCGGCGTTCGACGGCAGCCGGGGCGATCTCGACCTCGGCCTGCAGCTGCCCGGCGAGGCGGCGCTCGAGCACCAGAGCCGCGGCGGCGGCGGCGATGTGGAGGTGGTGCGTGAGCCGTGCGCCCCGGTGGCCGGCCTGGCCACCGTCGCCGTCTGGGCCTACGCCGGTCGGGTGGGGCCCTACGCGCTCGACGTGCGGGTCGGGCCGGGCGACTGCGACGTGCCCTGCGTGGCCGATCGCTACGAGGCGCAGGGGGGCAACGACGACGCCGAGTCGGCGCCCGAGGTGGCGCTGCCGTTCGCCAGCGGCCGCCTGACGGTCTGCCGGGGTGATATCGACTTCTTCCGGGTGCGTCCGCCGCCGGGCAAGCTGCTGCGGGTCGATCTGCAGCTGCAGGAGGAGCGCCTCGCCGGCGATCTGGGGCTGCGGTTGATCCGGCGGGGTGAGCTGGTCGACGAGTCTGCGGGGTTCCGGCCGGCGGAGTCGGTCACCGCGGTGACCGGCCTCGACGAAGAGTACGTCGTGGAGGTCTACGGGCAGACGCCGCGCTCGACGAATACCTACACCCTGCGCATCGAGGCGCTCGACGGCATGCCGTGCGCGGACGGGCGCCGCTGTCCGCAAGGGCAGATCTGCAGCGACGGGGTCTGTATCGAGGCGCCGTGCCGCTCGGACGACGACTGCGGCCCCGCCGAGATCTGCCTGACCGCGATGCTCGGGCAGCCGGCCGACATGCAGGGCGGGCGCTGCGCCGAACGCTGCCGGGGCGGCGACTGCGGCCGCGGCGAGGTGTGCAAGCCCGTGGGCGGCAAGTCGGTCTGCGTGATCGAAGGCGCGCTGACGGTGGGCGCCCGCTGCGGACACCACGCGGACTGCGCCGGGCTGGCGGTCTGCCTCGACCTGCCGGGCGGCTATTGCGGTCAGGTGGGCTGCGAGGCCTGCCCCGGCGGCACCGCCTGCGCCGAGGTCGGCCCGGTCGACGCGTGCCTGCGCGAGTGCGACAGCCCGGCGGATTGTCGGGTCGCCGAAGACTACGCCTGCCAGCTGCCCGACGACGCCCAGGTGCCCGTCTGTCTGCCGGAGGAGCCGGAGGAGCCCGAGGAGCCGCGGGACGACCGCCGCTGATCGAGCCGTCGCCGGCGCTGTCCCTCGGCGCCGCGCTCGAGTACGGGTCTCGGCGTCGGCCCACGCGTCGGGTATACTGCCGCGCCGGATCCATCGCCGCGCCGGATGAACCGCGCGTCCGCTGGGCCCGCTGACCGACCGGGAGGCCCGATGTCCACTGCCGTCCCCGCGTCTGCCCCGTCGGCCACGCGCCGCTGCACGGTCTTCATGCTGATGCACGTGGCCGTCGTGGTCGGTGCGCTGGCGACCCCGATCAGCACCGCCGCCTGGATCTGGTGCGCCGTGCTCTTCGTGGTGCGCATGTGGGGGGTGACCGCCGGCTATCACCGCTACTTCTCCCACAAGACCTTCAAGACCAGCCGGGCGATGCAGTTCGCGCTGGCGTGGGTCGCGATGACCAGCTCCCAGCGCGGCGTGCTGTGGTGGGCGGCCCACCACCGCAACCACCATCGCCGCAGCGACCAGGAGGGCGACCCCCACTCGCCGCTGGTGCGCGGGTTCTGGCGCTCGCACCTCTACTGGGTGTTCGAGGAGAACAACTACTTCACCGACATGCAGCGGGTCGGCGATCTCAGCCGCTACCCCGAGCTGGTCTGGCTCGACCGCCACTGGTGGGTGCCGCCGGCCGCGCTGGCCGCCGCGCTGTGGCTCGGTCTGGGGCTCGACGGGCTCATCGTCTCGTTCGGCCTGAGCACGGTGTTGCTGTGGCACAGCACGTTCCTGGTCAACTCGGTGTGCCACGTCTTCGGCCGGCGCCGCTTCGACACCGAGGACGCTTCGAAGAACAACTGGTTCGTCGCGGCGCTGACCCTCGGCGAAGGCTGGCACAACAACCACCATCACCTGCCGTCGTCGGCGCGCATGGGCCTGGCGTGGTACGAGCTCGACCCGACCTGGTGGTCGATCCTGGCGATGGAGAAGCTGGGGCTGGTGACCGATGTGCGCCTCACCGAGCCGCGCTCCCGGCGGGTGGACATCCGCCGTGATCGCAGCTGGATCGCCTGGATCCTGCGGCTCTTCGGCGCCCGCGGGGCCTGAACCCGGCAGGCCTACTCCAACTCCATCGCCGAGAAGACGCCGTCGGCGTCGTTGACGTTGTTCTCCCCGTCGAAGCCGCGCTGCATCTCGAAGAGCCGGCCGGCCTCGACCCGATGCCGCGTGGCGACCTCGACCGGCGCCCGGGGCATCGATTGCAGCGCCCGGGCCAGGTCTTCGAACCCGCCGCGCTGCGCCGGCGGCAGCCGCTCGAGCGCCGCCCGCCCCCGGGACAGCGCCGCGCGCGCGGCCGCTGCGTCGCCGTCCTCTCCCGCCGCCAGCGCGTCGACCAGGGCCCGGGCCGCGGCGAGCCGGGTGATCTCGGCCAGAACCACCGGATCCCGCTCGCCCGAGTCGTCGGCCGACGTCGCGATCTGCAGCGGCGCCGGGCGCGACAGCGTGACCCGACCGCCGGCGTGGGTGCGCGCCTCGAGGTTCACGTTCAGCCCGTCGGCGAGATCATCGGGCGAGACGTCGAGGGGCAGCAGCGCCATGCGCTCGCCGCCCACCGGCCCCAGATCGAGCGTCGTGCCGGCGACGCTGATGCGCGCGCGGGTCAGCGCGACGCTGCGGGCCGCGTGCAGCTCGGCGGTGAGCAGCTCACCGACCAGCGCCGAGTTGTGGGCGAAGTAGAAGTGGCCCCGGCCCGACGTGGCCACCGCCTCGATCGCGTCCGGGGGAAACCGACCGCCGATGCCGACCGTCGCGGTGCGCACCCCATGGGTCTGCCAGGCTGCGGCGGCCTTGTCGCGGACGACGCGTTGCAAGCCGCCGTCGGTGATCACGACGAGGGTGCGCTGGACCGGCGCCGGCGCCTCGGCCAGCGCGGTCACGGCGAGGTCGAAGGCGCAGGGCACGCACGGGGCCGGGACCGGGCGCAGGGCGTCGGCGTCGGGCAGGCGGTGCCGATCGGCGACGAGGACCAGCCGATCGACGGGGCTCATCTCGGCGCTGACCGCGGCGAGCGCCCGGCGCATGTTCTCCAGCCGCGGGCCGGAGAGCGACGCGCCGTTGTCGATCACGATCGCGAGGGCGACGGGGGCGTCGTCGTCGCTGGTCGCGCTGACCGTGACCATGACCGTCGCCTCGCCGCCGGTGGGCGGCAGCGCCGAGCGATCGACCCGCACCGCGAGGGTGACGTCGACCGGCGGCGCGCGCAGCAACGCGGCGCCGACGACCAGCGCGAGCACCGCCGCGCCGGCCGCGATCCGCCGGCGGCGCGTCCGTCGGCGCTCGGTCGACCACGCGCCGACGACCCGATCGGCGAAACCCGGCGGCGGCTCGAGCAGCGGCTCGCTCGGCGTCTCGTGCTCTCTCATCGGGCTCCTCCCAGCAGTCCGCGCAGCGTGGCCCGGGCCCGCGCGAGGCGCGAAGCCACCGTGCCCGGCGAGCAGTGGATCCGTTCGGCGATCTCGGCGTAGCTCAGCCCGTCGCAGGCCCGCAGCACCACCACGGCCCGCTGGTCGGGCGGCAGCGTATCGAGCGCCGCGGCGATGCGTCGGCTCAGCTCGGCCCGTTCGAACGCCACGTCGCCGCGCGGCCCACCGGCTCGGTCGGCGATGTCTCGCGGCAGGCCGACGACGGCGCGACGCTTGCGCAGGGCGTCGATCGCCAGCCGGGTCGCGATGGTCGAGATCCACGTCGACAGCCGGGCGCGGCCGTCGGGATCGAAGCGTTTGAGGCTGCGAAAGGCGCGCAGGAAGGTCTCCTGGGCCAGATCGTCCACCCGATCGGGGTCGGTCGGGCCGAGCATGCGCCCCAGCAGCGCGAAGACGAGGCGCTCGTAGCGCTCGACCAGCGCGCGGCACGCGTCCGGTTCGCCGCGGCGGGCCCGATCGAGCGTGGCGCGGTCGAGCTCGGGCATCATCGGCGGCGCACCGATTCGAGGTGCGCCAGCAGGGCGAAGACGCGGTCGATGGCCTCGGTATCATCCGCGCCGCGCCGCCGGTCGAGCAGGCCGGTCAGCCGATACAGCCCCAACCGCAGCGTCTCCTGGTCGGCCCGCATCTCGGCGGCGCGATCGACGAGAGCGGGATCATCGTCCGGCGCGGCCTCGAGCCAGGCCGTCTGACGGGCCATGGCCGCCTCGCAGCGGCGCAGCTCCAGCGTGATCTGCTCGGCGACGGGCGCGGGCCAGCGACGCGCCAGGACCCGCAGCCGGCCGAACGAGGGCGTCCAGCGTCGCGGGCCGTGGCCCAGGAACTCGCGAATGACGAACCCGAGCACGACGAGCAGGCCGAACAGCACGACGTAGCGGGCGGCGGGGCCGAGACGCACCACCACCGCGATCGCGAGGGCGTGCACCCCGATCAGCAGCAGCACCCCGCCGATGTCGGCCGGTCGGGCCAAGACCTACTCCAACTCGCGGGCGTCGAAGAGCCCGCTGCCTCGGTAGACCGAGTTCAGGTCGTCGACCATGCCCCGGGTGCGCTCGAACTGCACCCCCGCGTTCGCCCGGCGGGCGGTGATGAGCGCGTCGCTGCCGGGCAGATAGGCGTCCACGTCGCCGAGGACGGCGCGCGCGGCGGCCAGCGGTTCGTCCAGCTCGGTCGTGCCCGTCGCCTCGCGCAGCGCCTTCATCTCGGCGATGGCGGCGGTCAACCGGCGCTCGGCAGCGGCCACCTCTTCGCGGCTCAACTCGGCGAAGGCCTGCTCCAGCGTATCGGCGGCGCGGCGGCTGGCCTGCTCGACGCCGACCCCCGGATCACGCCGCTGCTGGGCGAGGCGTCGGTCGGCGGTCCGCTCGAGGCCGGCGGCGCCCTCGAAGACCACCTGCCGATCGCCGGCCCGAGTCGCGTCCAGCCGGGCCTCGATACGCGCGCCCTGCACGCCGGGCATCAGCCGCGCCGGGATCAGGACGCGCCGTCGCTCGCCCGGCGCCATGCGACCCAGGTCGAGCCGCAGCGCGCCGTCGGCGGCGAATCGGGCGCTGCGCATGGCGGGCGGCGCCAGATGCAGGCCGCCGCTCGGTCGGACCGTCAGCCGCACGTCGGTGAGCGCGGCCCGGCGAGTCAGATCGAGCTCGTGGCGGGCGTAGTGGGCGAGCAGCTTCGAATTGTGGGCGAAGTAGAACGCGCCGAGGCCGCCGCCGGCGATCGCGCGCAGCGGCGCCGACTCGTAGTCCCGACCCAGGCCGATGGCGGTGGTGCGCACGGCCGACGCGGCGGCGCCTTCGGCCATCGTCGCCAGGGTCTCGGGATCACTCACGCCGACGGTGATGGCCCCATCGCTGATCAAGACCGCGGTGCGCGGCCCCGGCGCGCGGGTCTCGGCGAGCTGGCTCCAGGCCCGCTCGAGCCCGCAGGCGATGCAGGTCGAGCCCGACGAGATCAAGCCGTCGATGGCCGCCATGATGGCCTGGCGCTGCTCGCCGACGGCCGCGTCGGCCACCAGGACCCGGGCTTCGGTGTCGAAGGCCACCAGCGTCAGGCGGTCGCCAGCGGACATGGAGCTCACCGTCTCGCGGGCGGCGGCCCGGGCGTTGGCCAGCTTGTTGCCGGCCATGCTCGTGCTGGTATCGACGACCAGCGCCAGGGCGATCGGCGCGTCTCCATCGCGCGGCAGATCGGGCGCGACGACGTCGAGCAGCACGGTGGTGGCGTCGGTGCCCGGGGGCAGCAGCGGCGTCGCGATGCGCAGCGCGAGCGCGTGCTCGGCGGCGGCTTCCGACGTGCGCGGCGGCCAGATGGCGACCGCCAGCGCGCAGAGCGTCAGACCGAGCGCGCACGCGGTCGGTCGTTGCAGGGTGGGGCGGGGGATGAATCGGCGCATCGACGGGCTCCTCGTCCGGGGTATACCCGTTGCACGGGCGGCCCGGGGCGTTCTTCCCGTCTCGGCCGGATCTTCTGTTTTTGCTCGCCGGCGGCGTGGCTCAGGGCGGGGGACGCGGAGGCTGCTCCGGACGCTCCGGCGGGGCTGAGCGATTGCGGGCCGGTTTGGCGGGTCGTCGCGCCGGATCACGCTGCGGGCAGGCCTCGCGGCGGGGCGCGGACGGCTGCCGCCCGGGCGATGGCATCTTGGATTATTTCGGGGTGCCGCAGGACGGCGTAGAGGGGCGCTATCTGCCGTATTGCACGGCCGACGCAGACTGCCCCGGCGACCAGCTCTGCGCCCCGGGCGGTCAATGCTGTGGGGGCCCGTGCCCGACCTCTCCGAGCGGCTCACGCCGCAGCGGATCTGCCTGACCGATCCGCTGCCGCCCCCCGCTGCCGCTGCCGAGGCGCCGAGCGCCCGCAGACCCTTACTCGGCGGCGGCCAGCGCGGCCGGGAGGCCATCCCAGCGGACGAAGAGCTTCTGCACCGCCGCGGTCAGGTGCACCTGGGCCGCGAAGCCCGGCAGCCACGCCTCGAGCCGCGGCCGCCACAAGCCCCGATCGCGGAGGGCGATGGCGCGCACCGCCTCGATGCGCACCGCCTCGAAGCGATGCTGGAGCAGCACCGCTTCGAGCATGCCGTCGGCCTGGGCGGACGGCACGTGGCGCAGGGCGAGGGTCGCCTGCTTGGCCAGCGTGACGTCGCCATGCCCCAGGGCCTCGACCAGCGTCGGCAGGATACGCACGTCGCCGGTATTGCCCAGCGCGGCCAGGAGCGTGCTGCGGGTGGCGACTTCGGGGGCCTCGGCGTAGCGCGCGATCAGGGTCATGACGATGTCATCGGTCACCTCGGGGTCGGCGCCTTCGAGGGTCCGGGCCTGGTTGGCGGCGGCGAGCAGCGCCGTCTTGCCGTGCTCGGGGTCGTCGATCTCGGCCAGCAGCGCGCGGGCGCTCTCGGGCGACGGCGCCTGGGTCGTATTGAGCGCGAAGTGCGCTGCCTGCCGCACCTCGGGGCGCAGGTTCTCGTCGGCGAGCATGTCGGTCAGCGCCGCGGTGGCCTCGGGCGTCGCCGCGTCGCCCAGCGCCGCGGTCATCATCCGGGCCTGCTTCGGCGGCGCCTGATGCAGCATCTCGACGTACCCGCCGAGCGCGCTGGGCTCGAGCCGGGCGAAGGTGCGCAGCTTGGCGAGCACCCCGTGGCGCAGCCGGTAGTCGTCATCGGCCCCCTGCGCGAGCCGATCGAGCCAGCCTTGCACCGTGCTCAGATCGGCGTCGCCGATGCGGTTGCGATCTGCCGCCCGCAGCCCGGCGGGGTCGACCGTCGGCGCGATGGGGCCGAGGGGCAGCAGCCGCACGCGCGGCGGGGTCACCGCCGCGACCTGTCGGCGCTGCAGCCGGGCCTGCACCGACGCCGAGGCGGGCATGTCGACGCCGTGGAACGTGCGCTCGGTGGTCTCGTCGACCCGCGCGGCGAGCAGGCCGGCGTCGTCGAAGCGGAAGCGGGTCTGGCCGCTGGCGGTGATGCCGCTGACCGCCGGGTACTCGGCGCGCACCCGCTCGCTGCCGTCGGCGATGCGCCGGTAGTGGGCGATGTACTGCCCGTTGAGATCGGTCTCTTCGGCGGTCCACTCGGGGCCCTCGCCCGCGGTGGGCGCCAGCGCCGTGGCGACCTCGGCGAGCAGGTTGCGGGCGGCCGGCGACACGTCGGGCAGGTGCCCGATCCCGGTGAGGCGGCCGTTGGAGAAGCCGAGTTGGAAGGCGAGCTCCAGGCCGGGCGGCGCGGGCTCGGCGGCGTCGTAGCCCTCGACGTCGAGCCGCACCTGCACCCGATCCGGGCCGAGCGGTACGACGGTCCAGGTGCCGCTGAGCTCGAGCGCTGCCTGGCCGTTGCCGAGGGTGACGAGGCGGTCGTAGCGCAGGTCGTAGGTCGAGCGCATGACCTCGTGGGCGGGGACGCGGCTCGGGGTGGTCGCCGGGGTCGTCGACGGGGCCTCGGCCTGGGGCGTCTCGGCGGGGGCGCGGGTGGTCGGGGCCTCGCCGCTGCTGTTGCCGAGGGCGGCGAACAGGGCGGCGACGGCGGCGACGGCGGCGACGGCGGTGACGGGCAGAGCGACGCGGTGCAGGCGATTCATGGGGCGGCTCCTCGGTGGTGTTCGGTCTCTCGACCGGACCAACACCGGCACCCGCCGCGGCGTGCACGTTTTTTTCGACGGCTGTGTATTCGTGGGGAGCGCGGGCGTCACCAGACGCGGCGACAGCCGCGGGCGCGGCTGTCGGGGTGGGGGGCAGATGCGGGCCGTCGGCGGGTGCGGCGGGGGGCGGGCGTCAGATGCAGCCGGCGTCGCTGAACAGGGGGTAGGTCTTCTGGAACCCGTCGATGGAGAAGAGCGTGTAGTCCTCGCCCGCGAGACACCAGTTGATCTCCAGCCGCAGCTCTCCGTCGAGCGAGCTGAGCTGGAGGTCGACGTCGAGGTCCCACTGCACGCTGCCCGACAGGCCGACCGCCGAGGCGTTGATGGGCACGCGCACGTCCACGAGGGTCAGGTCGGCGGTGATGCCGGCGTTGACGCAGGCGATGCCGACGCTGGCCGAGGCCTCGGCCGAGAGGTTGGCGTAGGGTCCGACATCTTCCAGCTCGATGCCCGCAGGGCCGAAGTCGAGGCTGCCGTCGATCCCGAAGGTGCCGACCGCGCTGGCGCTGACGGTGACCCCGTAGAAGACCGCCGAGACCTGGAACAGGGTCTGCTCGTGAGAGTGGTCCATCGACACCGACGCCGCCTGATCGAAGACCTCGGCCCCGAGGACGTAGAGCCAGGCCCGGCTGCCGCTGTCGCCGCTGGCGTCGGTGGTGCCCTCGGGGCCGACGTCCAGGACGGTCAACGCCTCGTCGAACAGGGTGACGTGGGCGTCGGCGTCGCCGCCGACCCAGAGGTCGCCGCCCTCGTTGCGGTAGTCGCTCAAGCCGGCGCGCACGCTGTAGTCGGCCCCGATGGTGCTGCTGCCCCACTCGTCGCCCTGGCTCCAGACCATGTCGATGACCTCGGTCCCGCCCCCGCACAGCTCGCTGAACAGCTCGGTCGCCGCGATGGACGCCTCGTCGTCGTCGGCCGCGTCGGCGTCGCCCCACTGGGCGGTATAGTAGTTGTCCCAGGCGGACCAGTCGTCTTCGCAGCTCACGTTGGCCTTATCGCCGATGACCATGAAGCCGATGGTGCCGGTGGTGCTGTCCGGTGCGCTGCTGTATTCGACCCCTTGCGGGCGCATGTGGCGCACCCCGAAGCCCTGCAGCACGCCGCCGTCGACATCCTGCTCCACCCGGGTGCCGTGCCACTCGGCGGCCATGGCGGCCTGCTGCTGAGTGAAGATGCGCGCGTCCTCCAGGCAGTACAGGGGGGGCGTGCTGAAATAGACGCCCGGGTCCATGACGGTGGGGGTGACGTACCGCATGTCGTCGCGGTCGTAGTCGTGGGTGATCACATCGACCGTGCCGATGGTGACGAAGCGGCCGTCGTTGAGCTCGTACTGGCCGGCCTCGGCGACCATCCAGCTCACCTCCTCGACGGGGTTCGCGCCGTCGTAGTTGTCGGGCTCCATCAGGGCGACGATCGCCCGGGTCCCGCTGACCACGATCGGCGTGGCCACGATCGGATCGGTCCCATGCGAGGTCTTCACCTGGGCGAAGAAGACCGGGTTGTCGTACTCATTGTCGAAGTCGATGACCGTCATGGTCGACTGGCTCGCGGCCGTATGGATGAAGTCGCCCCGCTCCATCCTGTCGCTGTCGGGCACGTCGCACACGAAGAGCAGGTGCACCGTCTCGCCGGCGTGGCCGCCGTTGCGCGACTCCTGGAAGCGTACCCGGGTGTCGTGCACGCGGATGGCGCCGGCGTCGCTGCCGTTGTGGGTCACCGCCTGCGCGAACGCGGCGGCGCCCCAGCGCCACGCGCTGGAGGTCGACCAGTTGTGGGTCACGCTCGACAGCTCTTCGGTGATGAACTCGTCGCCGGGCATGCACCCGATCATCATCGCCTCGGCGACGCCGGCGGTGGCGGAGAGGCCCAGCCCGAAGGCGAGGGCGGCGGTCAGGGTGCGGGTGGTGATGGACATGGCGAACTCCTCGGTTGGTGGGGTGTCTCCCCGGTTTCGCCTGGACCAACACCGGCACCGGCGGCGCCGTGCAGATGTTTTTTCGATCGTGTGGATTTTCTCGGCGGCGACGCGATGCGCAGCGGGAGCGGGTGCTGCGCGGCGGCCAGATGGCGACCGCCCGCGCGCACAGAGTCAGACCGAGCGAGCACGCGGTCGGTCGTTGCAGGGCGGGGCGGGGATGACCGGCGCATCGACGGGCGCCTCGTCCAGGGTGTACCCGTTGCACGGGCGCTCCCGGGCGCTCTCCCCATCTCGGCCGGTTCTTCTGCTTCTACTCGCCGGTGGCGTGGTTCAGGGCGCGGGGCGCCGAGGCCGCTGCGGTCGCTCGGGCGCGGCCGAACGGTTGCGGGCGGGCGCGACGGGTCGGCGCGCCGGATCGCGCGGGGGTCGCGCCTCGCGGTCGGGTGCGAGCGGCGCCGGACCGATGGGGGTGCGCGGGGCGGCGCGGTCGCCGGTCCCGATCCAGGGCCGCACGTCCGCCGGCGCCGCGTCCACGTCGACGCCGCTCAGCAGCGGGTCATCGAGCAGGTCCATCGGATCGGCCGTCGCGGCCGGCTCGGCGCGTCGCCCGAACGCCCCTCCGCGCTCATCGTCTGCCCGCGCGTCGGCCTCGCGCTCATCCTCGGCGGCCATGTCCGCGGTGGGCATCTCTTCGGCGGGCAGGTCTTCGGCGGGCATCCTGTCTGCGACATCGCGCGGCATGGCGCGCCCCGCCGCCGGCGGCTCCGCGGGGGCGGCTGCTGCCGGAGCGGGCGCCGCCGCCGGCTCGGGCGCCGCAGCCGATGCCTTGGCCGCGGACGAGCGTGCGCCGACCTTGCGCTTCGCCGGCGCACGCTCGGCCTCGACGTCGCCGCGGTCTTCGTCGTCGTCGGCCGCCCCATCGGCCGCGGCAGCGCCGGGGGGTGCGCCGCCGCCGCCCCGCCCGACCGCCGCCAGAGCGGCATCCGCCGGTGCGTCGGGCATCGGCATCTCCCGGGTCTCGGCCTCTCGCACCGCGCGCCACAGCGCCGCGCGATCGAGATCGGAGCGGCCGAGCACCGCGGTGAGGCGCCGATGAGCCACCGCCCGATCGCCGGCCACGGTGGCGTTGTTCGGATCACGCTCCGCCAGCCGGCCCAGCTCGCGGGCGGCGGTGCGATAGGCCACCGCCGCCGGCACCAGCGCGCCGCGCTTCAGCGCCAGATCGCCGCGTTCGAGGTGCGCCACCGCGTGATCGTGGCGGTATGTCGCGTTGCCCGGCACGCGCTTCACCAACGTCGCCGCATCGGCCAGCGCCGCGTCCAGCAGCGCGGCGGCGTCGTCCAGCTGGCCCAGCTGCACCAGCAGATCGGCCCGCCGCCAGCGGGCCACGTTGAGGTCGCGGGCCCAGCCGATGTCATCCGGGTTGCGCGCCGCCAGATCGCGCAGGTCGTCGACGACGCCGGCCAGCGAGCGCGCGGCCGGCGCCGTCCGCCCCAGCGCCGCCAGCCCGTCGGCCATCTTCAGGCGGGCGATGGCCGCGTCCCGGCGCCAGCCGAGGTGGCTCGGGTTGGCGGCGTAGGCCCGGGTCAGGCGATCCATCGCCTCCTGCCAGGCCTCGAGGGCCTCGCGGTGCTGGCCCGCGTGAAAGCGCACATCGGCCAGCTGGTCGTAGCTGACGCCCAGCTGGCGGACCCACTGCAGGTTCTCGGGGCGCGCGGCGACGAGCGCCTCGCGCAGCGCGCGGGCCTCGCCATACGCGTCCAGGGCCCCCGCGGCGTCGCCGCGGTCGAAGCGCACGTCGCCCAGCCGGTCGTGCACCTCGGCCAGCGCGGTGCGCCAGCGGGTCTGGCTCTCGTCGTCCGCCACCAGCGCCGACCGGACGGTCAGCGCCTCGCGAAACAGATCCTCGGCGGCCTCGAGATCGCCGCCCGAGCTGCGCAGCTCGCCCAGCGCTTGCAGCGCCTCCGCCCGGCTGTGGCGCGCCTCGGGATCCCCGCCCTCGGCCAGCGGCGTCAGCTCGGCCAGCGCCGCCTCGATGCGGCGCTGCGCCGACGGACGATCGCCGATCTGACGGTCCAGCGCGGCCAGCTGAAGCGTGCTGCGGGCCAGGTGCAGGCGGGCGCGGGGCGACGGCGCCGCTTCGACCAGACCCGCCCGCAGCCGATGGGACTCGGTCGCGGCCGCCCGGGCGTCGTCGTGCATGCCCCGCGCCGCGGCGAGCATGGCGATCACGAACTGGGTATCGGCGCGGCTGCGGGCCCGCGAGGGCTCGGCCTGCGGATCGGCCTCGGCCGCGCCGCGCACCGAGACCCGGGCCACCACGCCGTCGAGCAGATCGAGCCGGCCGAGCGGCTCGAGGGTCTGGCGCAGGTCGCCGACCATGTACTGCACCAGCCCCTCGGCGTCGTCCCGGGCGGCCGTGGCGGCGCGCTCCGCCTCGCGGGCCTGCTCGGCGGCGGCCATCGCCTTCGCCTCGGCGACCATGGCGCGGTCGCGCTCGCCGCGCACGCCCATGTGGGCCCAGACCCCGAGGCCCACCAGCAAGCACACCGCGATCGCCGCCACCGCGAGGCTCACCACGTGCCGCCGAGCGAAGCGGGCGAGGACGTCACGCAGCCCGTAGCGATAAGCACGGACGCGATCGCCCATCAGGAAAGCCGTCACCTCGGCGGCCAGCTCGCCGGCGTCGGCGTAGCGCGCGTCGCGATCGGTGTGCAGCGCCCGCTCGATCACCGCCGCCAGCTCGGGCGGCGCGTCGGGGGTCACCGCCCGCACCGGCTCACGCGCGCCGCTCGTCACCGCGGTCAGCACCCCGACGACGCTGCGCCCCTGGAACGGCCGCTGGCCGGTGACCAGCTCGTAGAGCATGACCCCGAGGCTCCAGACGTCGGCGCGCGGATCGAGATCGGCGACGCCGCGGGCCTGCTCGGGGCTCATGTAGAGCGGCGTGCCCAGCACCGCGCCTTCGGTCGTCGCCGCCGGATCGTGCCCCTCGATGCCGCTGTCGCTCAGCGCTCGATCGAGCGCTTCGGCGGCGGCTTCGTCGACGGGTCGAGCGAGCCCCCAGTCGAGCAGCACCGTCTCGCCGAACTCGCCCAGCATCACGTTGCCGGGCTTCAGGTCGCGGTGGATGACCCCGCGGGCGTGGGCGTAGGCCATCGCGTTGCACAGATCGGCGAAGTGCTTGAGCAGCGGCAGCCGATCGCTCAGCCCGTCGCACTCGGCGAGCGCGTCGGCCAGCGTGCGCCCGCGCACGACCTTCATCGTGTAGTACAGCGTGCCGTCGTGCCGCTGGCCGAGCTCGTAGACCGGCACGATGTTGGGGTGCTCGAGCTGCCCGGTGATCCGGGCCTCGCGCAAGAAGCGGGTGAGCACCACCGCGTCGCGCCCCGACGCCGCGCTGCCCGGCTCGGGTCGGGTCAGCAGCTCCTTGAGGGCCACCTCGCGGCTCAGGTGGGCGTCGCGCACCACCAGGACCCGGCCGATGCCGCCGCGCCCCAGCTCGTTGGCCGACGGATCGGCGCCGGGCGGCAGGTAGCGGCCCGGCTGCTCCCGGGTCACGGTGATGGTGCCTTCGGCGACCGACTCGCCCGGCGCGTCGAGGGTCACCGCCAGCGGCGTGGCGTCGACGGTCTCGTCGGTTGCGTTCATCGCCCGCTCGCTTCGTTCGGCATCATGCGCCCCCCAGCTTGGTCGAGGTCGAGTCCATCCTACCTCTCGGGCGGGACCCGCCCGTCAGCGCCCGATCGGCCCTTCGGCGCGGGTCTCGGCCGCCTCGCTCGTCAGGCCCAGGCGGTTGTACTGGTAGACCGCCAGCCGCCGCGCGGCCTTCGCCCGGTCGAGCTGCCCGACGTTCTCTGCCAGCCGCGCCGCCAGTCGGGCGCTGCGGGCCACGTCGCGGTGCACGTAGCGCCCCTGACGCAGCGGATCGAGGCAGGCCCACTGGGTATCCCAGCTCGACCAGTGGCCGGCGTGGGCCGCGCAGGGCAGCAAGCTCACCCGGGCGAGCACCGTCGCCAGCCACGCGTCCGCCCGGGCCGCCTCGCGCAGCGCGACGACGAAGCGCGCGCGGGCCTCGTCGAAGCGACCCGAGTCGAGCAGCGTGCGCCCCAGGTTGATGGCATACAGCGGCCCCTCGGCATGGCCCAGCTCGCGGGCGATGTCATAGGCCACCCGATAGTGCTCGGTGGCGGTGTCGAGCTGGCTCAGCGCCCGGTGGATCTCGCCCAGCAGGTTCGAGGCCTGCATCACATCGGTGCGCATGCCGTGGTCGACGAAGGTATCCCGGGCCGCCGTCGCGTGGGTCTTCGCCGACTGCAGCTTGCCCCGATAGAGCGCGACCGACGCCCGCCGGAACCGCCGCAGGCCCCGCTCGCGGGCGTCGTCGGCAGCACCGGGCAACCGCTCGACCGCGTCGAGCACCGCCTCGGCCTCGTCGTAGCGCCCGATGGCCTCGAGCGCGGCGCACAGCCAGCGCGCCGAGCGGGACACCAGCATCGGATCGCGGGTCTTGCGCGCCGTCGACATCGCCCGCCGCAAGTAGACGCTCGCCTGCACCGCGTCGCCCGCCGTGCGCTCGCTCTGGCCCAGCGCGGCCAGCGCCATGACCTCCGCCCGGTGATCCCCCGCCTCGCGGGCGGCGTCGAGCGCGCGCTGGCCATGCCGCCGCGCGTCGCCTCGCCCCAGCTGCGACGAGACCCAGGCCCACGCCGCGCGCAGCTCGATGCCCTCGGCGGCGTGCATGCCCCTCTCGAGCCGCCGCAGCAGGCGAGCGCCGTCGAGTACGAAGCGCCGCGCGGCCGGCAGGTCTTCGCGGGCGAGCGCTTCGCGGGTGCTGTCGAGCACCAGCGGCAGGGCTTCGGCGGGGGCGCCCGCGGCGGCGAGGTGATCGGCCAGTCGATGGGGATCGACGTCGTTGCGCACGGCCAGCATGTCGGCGATGTGCCGATGCCACCCGCGCGCCCGCCCGCCCTTGCTCGCCCGCCGCTCGAGCGCCTCGCGCAGCAGGCCGTGGTTGAACGCCCAGCGGCCGCCGCCCACCGTCTGGATCAACCGCCCGTCGAGCAGGCGTTCGAGCGCCCAGCGCACCTCGTGGGTGCTCACGTCGGCGATCTCGCAGGCGCGGGTCCACTCGCTGACCTTCACCTCGTTGCCCAGCAGCGCGGCGATCTCGAACGCCTGGAAGGTATCGGTGGCGAACGGCGCGAGCGTATCGCTCATGCGCGCGTCCCACAGGGCGTCGAGATCGGACAGCGGATCGCCCGCGTCGCTGAGCCGATAGCCCATATCGGCGGTGATCAGCGCCCCCGCCCGGGCCCAGTGGCAGATCAGCTCGGTGGCGAAGAGGGGATGCCCGCCCGAGCGATCGATCACCCGCCGGCGGGTCACCGGATCGAGCTTGATGCGATCGTCGATGATCGCGCCCTGAGCGGTCGGATCGAGCGGCCCCAGGCGCAGCGTGCGGGCGCCGGGGCGGGCGGCGATGCGCTCGAGCGCCTCCTGCACCGGCGCCCGGGCGCTGAGATCGTCGCGCACCGTCAGCACGAACAGCGCCGGCAGCCGCGGGTTGCGCTGCAGGGTGGTGTCGACGAAGCGCACCGCCTCCTCGGCCCACTGCGCGTCTTCGATGCGCACGACCAGCGTGCGCCGCGCGGCGATGTGCTGCAGCACGAGCCCCAGGCCGCGCATCGCCTCGTCTTCGGTCCACAGCGTGATCGTGCGCTCGCCGACGCGGATCGAGCGGTCGCGGGTCAACAGCGCGCTGGCGATGCCCGCCACGGCGGTGGGCGCGTCGAGGCTGTCTTCCATGTGGCGCACGAGGCTGTCGAGATCGACGCCCTCGGCCCGGCTGTGGCGGGCGAGCATCGCCGACAGCCCCGTATCGACCCCGGGGGCCTGACTGTGGGTCGCCACCAGCGTCTCGGCGACGCCCAGCTCGTGGGTCCGCGCGCCGAGCCAGCGCGAGAGGCGGGTCTTGCCGATGCCGGCCACGCCGCGCACCACCACCGCCCGCGGCCGATCGGACGCCGCCGCGTCGCGCAGCATCTGCCACAGCACCGCCCGCTCGCCCTCGCGGCCCTGCATCTGCGGCTCGCGCAGATCGGCCAGGGCGCTGCCGGTATCGGGCAGCCGCACCGGCGGAGGTACCGGGGGTCGACGCCAGTCGGGCGGGATCGGCACCCGCAGATCCGGCGCCGCGCCGCCGGCGCCGGGCACGGTCGGCAGCGATAGCGACGACGGATCGATCCAGGTGGCGCTCGCCCGGACGACGACCTGATCGAGCGTGCTCTCGACGTCCTCCTCGAATGGGTCGCCGGGCCCGGCCCGCAGCGGCGCGAACGAGTCGATCGACTCGACGTGCTCGCCGCTGTCGAAGGGCTGCTCGAGCGGCTCGTCGAGGGTCGGTTCGAAGTAGGCCTCGCCGTCGAGCGACTCCCCGTGCAGGGCGTGATAGTCGACCACCCCGTCCTTGAGGGTCATGTCGGGATCGAAGGCTTCGATCTCCTCGACGGTCGCGACGGCGGCCAGCGCCTCGTGGGTCGCCGGCCCCAGCGTCAGGGCGGCGGTGGGCTCGGCGATGCCGGTCAGCACCAGCGGGCTGCGGCTCCACTCCGCCGAGGGCCGATCGGCGGCGACCGGCGGCGGCAGCTCGGCGAGGGCCCGGGCGGCGTCGGCGGCGTAGCGGAAGCGATCGGCCGGCGAGCGGGCGATCAGCCGGCGCAGCCAGTCTTCGAAGCCGCCGGGCACCGAGATGCGCGGATACAGCGGCTCCGGCTCGGAGCGGGTCGGCGCCAGCAGCGCGTCCGCCGAGGTGACCCCCCGCGGCGCGAAGGGCAGGTGGCCGGCGACCATCTCGTACAGCAGGCAGCCAAGGGCGTAGAGATCGGTCCACGGCCCGAAGCGCCGCGGATCGTGCTTGATCTGCTCCGGCGCCATGTAGCCCGGCGTGCCCGCGCGCACCGTCCGGCTGCGGCCGCCGTCGGGGCTCTCCTGGTGCACGATGCCGAAGTCGGTCAGCACCGGGCCCCGCTCGCCCATCAGCACGTTGCGCGGCTTGAGATCGCGGTGGATGACCCCGCGGGCGTGGGCGTGGGCCAGGGCGTCGAGCAGGGCGAACGCCACCGCGCGCACCTCGCCCCAGTACAGCTCGGCGCGATCGGCGAGCGTGCCGCCGTCCACCCAATCCATGACCACATAGGGCGCGTTGTCCGCGAGCCGCCCGTTGCTGCGCTGGTGCAGCTCGCGGTCGATGGTGCCGTGATCGTGCACCCGGATGATGCCCGGATGGTCGAGCGAAGCCATCGCCCGCACCTCGCGGGCGAAGAGATCACGAAACTGCGCCGCCCGGGCCCGGGCCGCCGGGCCCGATCCGCGATCGGTCGGCGGCAGGCTCATGACCTTGATCGCGACCGGCGTGCCCAGGGCGCGATGCACCCCCCGCCAGACCACCGCCGTCGCGCCACTGCCGGCCGGCCGCTGCAATTCGAACGGTCCGATGTGGATCGGGCTGCGGGCGGTGGTCGTCATCGGCTCCAAGCTAGCCTGCAAACGGCGATTGCGCCATTTTGTACCAAGCCGTCGACGTTTCTTTGACGGGCTGTCGTCGTCGGGTCATCAGACCCTTTCCACCGGGCCCCGCGTGAGGTAAGAGATCTATGTTCGTCGAATCCATCGCGCGCCGCGCCGACGGGTCTGGCACGAGCGGTCATGGGGGCCGCCGAGCGCCGGACTTGACTTTGATCGTTGGCCGGGGTGCAGTGTCGCATCACCCGATCTGGAGCAGACCGTGAGCACTCAGGCAGACATGCAGACCCTCATCCGGCAGTACTTCGAAGAGGTCCAGAAGCCGATGGACGCGACGAAGCTGCCCAAGTTCTTCCACGAAGACGTGCGGTTCCACTCCGAGATGGGCACGCTGCGTGGTCTCAAGCAGTTCGAGTATCTCATCCGCTCGCTCTACTGGCCCATCGTCGAGCCGGGCAGCGTGCAGATCGACCTGAAGTTCCTCGATCTGACCGCGGCCGACAAGCAGAACCACCCGCTCGATCCGTCGCAGCTCGTCAAGTTCAAGGCGGTGGTCACCGCCGACCGCAAGAAGGCGAGCCCCGAGGGCGACAAGGTCTTCCAGCACGAAGTGGTCAACGTGTGGCGGGTCGTCGACGGCAAGTGCAAGGCGGCCTGGCCCGACATCAGCGAAGGCGGCAAGGACGCCGACGTGCTCGCCGAAGCCTCGGTCAGCATCGCCGGCTGAGCTGGCCCGCGCGCCCTCGACGGGGCACGCCGGCCAGGTTTTCAGCCGGGCTCGGCGGCCGGCCGGGCGCCGGTCGGCTGGTCGAGCGCCGACTCGTCCGGTGCCGAATCCTGCGAGTCATCGGGCGCCGACGCGCCGGTCACCGACCGCGGCAGCGCCGGCTGCCGCGGCGTCACGTACATCCGAAAACCTGCCAGCAGATCCAGCGTCAGCCCGCCGCGCATGCGCAGGCGCTCGCCCGGCACCTTCTCCAGCCGGTAGCGTTGCACCAGCCCCGCCAGGATCAGCACCCCCTCCATCA
Source organism: bacterium (assembly GCA_030427205.1). Classification (GTDB taxonomy): domain Bacteria; phylum Myxococcota_A; class Bradymonadia; order UBA7976; family UBA1532; genus JACKDM01. The sequence goes on from JAUHXC010000016.1 coordinate 102,922, forward strand.
TCGCCAGGTTCGTACCGACGCACTTGCGGGCGCCGCCGCCGAACGGCACGTAGGCGAAGCGGTGATAGTCGCCGCGGCGCTCGGGCGAGAAGCGATCCGGATCGAAGGCCAGTGGTGCCTCCCAGTTGGCGGGGCTGCGGTGGGTGGCCCACGGCGAGACGAAGAGCAGCGCCCCCTTGGGCAGCAGATAGCCCCCCATCTCGGTCTCTTCGGGCAGCTCGCGCCCGATGAGCCACGCCGGCGGATACAGCCGCATCGCCTCGTGGAAGACCTGGGTGGTATAGGTCAGCGCGGGCAGGTCGTCGAGGGTCGGCGGGCGCCCGCCGAGCACCCGATCGACCTCCGCCTCCAGCCGCTCACGCTCGACGTGATGCTCGGCGAGCAGCTGCAGCGAGAAGGCCAGCGCGGTGGCGGTTGTCTCGTAGCCCGCGAGAAAGAGGGTGCGCACCTCGTCGGCGATCTCGTCGAGGGACAGGCCTTCGCCCGTATCCGGGTCGCGGGCCTCCATGAGCAGGCCGAGGATGTCGCCGTGCTGCTGCCCCGACGCCCGGCGCTTGTGCACCATGTCGGCGATGATCCCGTCGATCCGCTTGCGCCGGGCCCGCGCGCGCAGGCGGCTCGGCGTCGGCAGGTAGAGATCGTAGGGGATCGCCGAGACGAACTGCCGGGCCACGAAGCGGAACAGTTCGAGCAGGCTGTCGGCGATGTCGTCGAAGCGGGCCATCGCCTCCTGGCTCTCGGCGAACAAGCCGCGGATGACCAGATCGAGCAGCGCGTGGCCCATCTCCTGACGGACGTCGATCATCGTCCGCCCCTGCCACCGCTCGACGGTCTCGGCGAGCACCGTCTCGATGAGCGGCCCCAGCCCGTGCAGCCGCTCCCGGGTGAACATCGGGTTGACGATCCGCCGGTTGCGCTTCCAGGTCTCGCCCACCGAGGTCACCAGGCCGGTGCCGAGCACCATGTCGACCCGTTGGATGAGCGCGGGCGGCTTGATCACCGCGCGCTCGGTCTGCACGAACGCGAACTGAACCAGATCGGGATCCGACAGCAGAAACGCGGTCTGCCCCGGCATCGGCATGCGCACGATGCCGCCGTACTCGACCGTGACCTGTTCGACGAGGGTGAAAGGGTCGTCGAGCAGCTCCCGGGCGACGCCGAGGAAGGGGCGCCCCTTGGGTCCGGGCACTTCGGTGTAGGGTCGCGGCGTCGTGGGGGCGATCATGGCGGCAGCCTAGCAGACTCCAGCGCGGCCCGCGCCCATTGTGTGACAGGCGCCATCGCGTGACAGGCGGCCCTGGGTTCGACCGCACATCTGCTGTACGGTCGACCATGCCTCAGGACCCGCCCCGATACCCGGCGCCGCTCAGCCCCCGCGAAGAGATCGAGCACGCCGCCCGGGCCTTCATGTGGCTGATGCGCATCCGCGAGCCGCGGCCCGAAGTGCCCTTCCTCGCGATGCCACCGGCCGTCTGTCGCCTCATCGCCCAAGAGCTCGCGCTCGGGCCGGGCGATACGCTGATCGACATCGGCTGCGGCGACGGGCGAACCCTGGCGGCCGTCCTCGACGGGCGCGGCGGCGCGGGGGTCGGGCTCGAGCGGGATGTCGACCGGGCCGCCGAGGCCCGGGGCAGGGGACTGCGGGTCGTCGAGGGCGACTTCGAATCCGAGGCCGACCTCGACCGCCTGCCGCTCGACCGGGCGGCTGCGGTGCTGCTGTTCCTCTATCCGTGGGCCGTCGAGCTGCTTCTCCCGCGGCTCGTCGCCCGCCTGCCGCCCGACGCCCGCATCGTCTCCTACTGCTTCGCCGACCCGCGGCTGGCCACCGGCCCGCGGCAGATGGTCGACGGGTTCGCCTATCCGGGCCACCGGGTGCCGCTCTATGTCTGGACGACCCGTGAGGTCGAGCGCGCGCTGCGGGGGGCCGCCGATACGCCCGGCTGACCGCGCCGCCTACCAGCCCGTGCCGAACTGCTGCAGCAGCAGGTCGACGTCGCGGTCGTCCACCGCGCCGTCGTCGTCCAGATCGAAGCGCTCGGCCCAATCGGGCTCGTAGTCGGCGCCGACGACGCCCTCGCGCACGAAGCGCAGCCCGTTGGCCGCCTGCAGATCGAGCAGATCCATGCCGTCGACGACCCCGTCGAGGTTGACGTCGCCCGCCGGATCGCTGCGCACCCGCCGAAAGAAGGTCAGATCGGGATCGACCTCGATCCACTGCGCGCCCTGCAGGTCGATCTCGAAGTCGCCGCCGCCGAGGTCGACGAGCACGTCGCGGGTCTCGCCGTCGGCGTCGTGCAGGCGCAGCGGCACCGGCCCCGAGAACGGGCCGAAGCGCCCCGGCTGCTGCGCGATCTGCACGGTGACCGGCGCCCGCTCGGTGCGGCCGCGCGTGGTGCGCACCCGCAGGTCGACGACGCCCGCGCCGTAGATGTACTGGTCGAAGAAGCCCGTCAGATCCTGCCCCAGCGCCTCGATGAGGTAGGCCTCGAACTCCTCGGTGATCACCAGCTGCCCCGCGAAGCGGTTGATCCAGCCGCGAAACGCGCCGTCCCAGCGGTCGCTGCCCACCCGAAAGCGCAGCGCGTGCAGCGCCGCGCTGCCCTTCTGGTAGACCAGCTCGAAGTAGCGCGGGTGGGCCGAGACCCCATCGCCCCACAGCGGCCGGTCCTCGCCCGGCGCGACCCCGTGTACATAGGCCCAGAAGTTGCGCCGGGCGTGGTCGCGGGTGCCGGTGGCCTGCTCGCTCATGCGGGTCGCGGCGTATTCGGCGAAGGCCTCGCTCATCCACGCCTCGCCGTTGTCGACGACGCCGAGCAGGTTGAAGAAGTACTGGTGCCCGATCTCGTGGCTGGTCACCTCGCGCACCACCGCGGCGAACTCGGGCTCGCCGGGCGGCAGCTGCCAGAAGACATCGGGCAGCAGGATGTTCGCCTGCGGGCCGATACCGGCGCCGGCGGAGGCGTCGATCGCCGCCATGCCCAGCCGGGTGAACGGGTAGCGGCCGAAGAGCGCGCCGTAGAGGGCCACGCTGTCGCGGCCGATCTCCAGCAGCCCCGCCGCGGCCTCGGGCAGCCCGCCCGCGCTCGGCGAGAACAGCTCGACGATGCCCTCGGCCGCGCGGGTATAGGGCCCGACCGCGAACGAGGGCAGGATCGTCGGCCGCTCGGTGACGAAGGTCGCCTGCCGGCGGCCGTTCTCGGTGCGCTCCGGGCCCAGGCGGACGCCGGTGCCGGTCGGCGTGAGGGCCTGCGGCGTCGACAGCTCGAGCCGCGCCCGGAAGCGATCGTCGACGGGATACTCGAGGCTCATCGGATACCAGGCCGCGTCCGCCAGGTGTAGGAACTGCTCGGCCGAGCAGCCCGGCGGGCTGTCGCAGACGAAGTCGAACGCCGCCTCGATGACATAGGTCCGGGTGGCGCCGGCGGGGATGCGCCGAGGCAGGAAGACCGCCAGCTCGCCGGTCTCGGGGCTGTGGGCGAACTCCAGCTCGTCGCCGCCCAGCTCGCGGATCGACAGCGGCGTATAGAACGCCGCCAGCAGCGGGAAGCCGTCGACGATCGGCTGCTGCGCCTCGAAGGTCACGTCGTAGGTGACCGTGTCGGGCAGGGCGATGTCGGGGCCGAAGTCGAGGGCGATGCCCACCTCGATCAGATCAAAGACGCCGACGGTGTCCGCCCGGCGGCGCGCGTCGTCGTCGCTCGGGCCGACGGCGAGCGGCAGCGCGTGCTGCAAGAGGCCGCGCTTGAACGCACCGGGCGCCTCGTCCTGAGCGAATGCGCGCGGCGCGAGCAGCGCGAGCAGCGCCACGACGGCGGTCAGGGCCGAGGCGGCCCGGCGGGATGCCATCGTGCCATCGAGAGAGTGATTGCATGGCATATGGGTGTCATCACGGTGCCATGCGGATGCCATTTTGAAGCCATGGGTATGCCATCGGGATGCCATGCCCGCCCGCCGGGCTCGGTGCACATGAGGTCTCATCGGCGCCTCACCCGGACGCCGCCGCCGGCGAAGTCGACGCCCGGGATCGGGCGGTTGGCCACGTCCCGGGCGGTGCGGTTGCGGGCCGGCACGTCGATGCGCCCCTCGCCCGGGCCGACCAGATCGAAGGTGAGCACCACCGGCTCGGCGCCGCGATCCATCAGTCGACCGATGGCCAGCCGGCCGGGTCCGATCTCGGACGCGACCAGGCGCCGGGTGCCGGCCGGCCGCGACGAGGTAAAACGCAGCAGCCCGCGGTCGTAGGCCAGATGCAGCGCGATGCCGCGGATCGGGCGGTCGGGCACCGCGACCTCGAGCACCAGCCGGCCGGCGGGCGCGTCCCGGGCGATCAGCCGCACGGCGCCGTCGCCCGCCGGATCGGGGTCGAACTCGGCGACGAGCCCCCCGCCCATGTCGCGCCCCACGTCGACGCCCGGCCCCCGATCGCGGGGGCGGCCCGCGTCGGCCCGGCCGCTGTCGAAGCCCGGCGGGAAGACCCGGGGTCCGGCGCCGATCGGCGGGTTGTCGCCGCCGATCTCGATGGGGAACTCGGGGCTCGGTCGCCCGTCGGCGACCACCACCAGCCACGACGGGCCCGAGGGCAGATCGGGCGGCAGCTCGACCTCGATGTGATCCGGCGTGCGCACGCGCTCGATGACCGGCCGCCCGCCGATCGCGACGTGGCCCGCCTCGCCGAAGTTGACCCCGTCGATGCGCAGCGGCGCCCCGGGCAGCGCCGGCGCGGGCCGGGCGCGGGTGATGGTGGGTCCGTCGGTGCCCTCGATGCAGCCCGAGAGCGACAGGGTGGCGAGCGCGCAGAGCGCCCACAGATACAGCGCCCACAGATACAGGGGCGGGGTGCGGTGCGTGGTGGTCGGTCGCATGTCGATGCACTGTACGGGAGGCACCACTTCGGATCACCCCCGTCGCCGGCCCGGGCCCGGCCGCGCGCGGCCTCCGCGCCGTCGCCGACCGTTGCGTCGCCGCGATCGCTGCTGCACAGTCGGCCCGCAACCGAGGAGCCGCCATGCCCGCGCCGACCACCGCCGACCGCATCCGGGGATCTCTGCTCGGCCTCGCCTGGGGCGACGCCTTCGGCTGTCCGATGGAGGGCTGGCGGGCCGGGCGCATCGCCGACTTCTTCGGCGACTGCCGCGGGCTGATCGACGCTTGGCCCGGCGCCGCCCGCGGCCTGCCGCCCCGCGATCGCCGGCGCCTGCGGCCCATCGGCCTGCACTCCGACGATACCCAGCAGGCCATCGCCCTCGTCGGGTGCTGCCTCGAAGGCTTCTCCCCCGAACGCTGGGGCGAGTGGCTGGTCGAGGGCTTCGCGGCGGGGGCGTGGCGCGGCTTCGGGCGCAACTTCGTCGGCGCGGTGCACCGGCTGCGCAAGGGCGGCGCGCCGGGCGCCGCCGGCAGCCCCTCGGCGGGCATGGGCGCGGCGATGCGTATCGGGCCGCTCGGCGCGCTGCTCGACGGCGAGACGCTGCGGGAGACCGTCTTCGCCGCGAGCCTGATGACCCACGGCGATATCCGGGCGGCGGCGATCGCGTTCGCGGTGGCCCGCACGGTCCGCGCGCTGATCGATGGCCGTGAACCCGGCGTCATCCGCGCGGCCCTGCCCGAGCTCGTCGCGGGCGCCGAAGAGATCTGGCTGGCGCCCCGCGAAGGCTGGACCCATGACATCTCGGCGGGCCACCAGGTGAGCCGCGGACTCGCCGCGCTGCTCGCCGGCGGCATCGACGATCCGGCGGCGCTGCGGGCGAACATCGCCAAGGTCGCCCGGCCGCACCTCGCCGACGGCTTCACCCAGGCCCATCCGAATCAGGGCTTCGCGCTGCTCGGCGGCGCCCACGGTCTGTTGATGGCGCTGCGCGACGACGCCGTTCCCGGCGAGACGCTGGCCGAGATCGTGCGCCAGGGCTATGACACCGACACCGTCGCGGCCATCGCCGGCGCGGTGCTCGGCGCCCGCTTCGGCACCGATTGGATCCCCACCGCGCGCCTGCTCGACGGCCCGCGCCTCGACGCGTGGGCCGACGCCCTCATCAGCCGCGAGGCCCCCGAAGACCGGGCGGCGTTCTTCGCCGCCGAGGCGGCCCACACCGCCGCCGAGAAGCGCTTCGCCGCCGAGTGGGTGCCCGAGCGGCGCACGGGCCGCTGACCGCGCTGTTCTGCCGCGTCGGCTACTGCGCGCTGACGACCCGCTTCAGCCCGACGAGGCCCGCGTCCAGATCGGGCCCGATGATGCCGTCCATCAACAGGCCCAGGTAGTTGCCGATGGGCCGGAAGGTCGTCTCGCCCGCGATGCGCCACGTCACCCGGGTCGCGCCGCCGTCGGTGGGCTCGAGCAGGATCGCGCCCGTCGGCCGGACGCCGCCCGCGCGGAACTCGAGCACCATGTCGACCCGCGTCGGCGCGACCGCGGTCATCTCGATGCGGCCGCGGCCCAGGTCGGGGCCGTCCCAGGTGAACGTCTGGCCCGCGCCCGCCTCGCCGTGATGGGCGAACTTCGCCTCGTCGTCCCGCCGGGCCCACGGCTGCCACGCCGTCCAGCGGGCGAAGTCGGCCACATGGGGCTGGATGCGCGCCGGCGGGGCTTCGATGATCACCGATCGCTCGACGGTGTAGCGATCGGGCAGGGCGAAGCCGATGGCGATGAGGATGACGGTGAAGGCCCCCAACAGGATCAAGACCTTGGGGACCAGCCCGCGGGGGATGCGGGGGCGCGGGTCGCTGGCGTCGGGCATCGGGCTCCTCGGCGGTCGTATGCGCTCGGCGTCGGAGGGTAGATCGAGCGCGTACGCGGTGCCAGCGCTTCGGCCGACGGCGGCGCTTGAACGGCTCGGGCGGGTTGGGCACTCTGCGCCTCTCGACCTGTGAGGAGATTTGCATGTTCCCGAGCCGATGCATGGTCTGGGCCCTGGTGGCGACGCTCTCGGGCGCGCTGTTCGGCTGCGACGACGACGCCGATGGGGCCGCGCCCGACGCGCTCACCGACGGCGCGGTCGACATGCCCGTCGATCCGGGCCCCGACGCCGCCGTCGACATGGCCGGCGAGCCCGCGGGCGACGCCGAGGTCGCCGACGCCGCGCCCGACGCCGCGCCGAGCCCGACCGTCGAGCCCTACGCCGCCCTGGCCGAGCCGGTGGAGATCATCATCGACGGCGAGGGGCTGGCCCACATCTACGCCCAAAACGACCTCGATCTCTTCTTCGCCGCCGGCTATCAGCAGGCGGTCGACCGGCTCTTCGCCATCGACATGGCCCGGCGGCAGGCGGTGGGCACCCGGGCCGAGGTGCTCGGCGCCGCGGTCCGCAGCGGCGACCTGCAGGCCCGGGTCATCGGCTTCCGCCGGCTCGCCGAGGCGTCGCTCGGTCTGTTGATCGCCGAGGCGCCGGACGAGGCGCGCTTCTTCGCCGCGTTCGCCGGCGGCCTCAACCGCCGGGTCGCCGAGATCGCCGCCGGCGAGGCCCCGGCGCCGCCCGAGTTCGCCGCGCTGGGCTTCGAGCCGACGCCGTTCGAACCCGTCGAGCTGCTCGCCATCGGCGTGCGCATCACCTTCGGCTTCTCGTCGACCCTCGAGTTCGACCTGCTCTACACGCTCATGCAGCGCCTCGCGCCGGGCGCCGCCGAGCTGCGCGTCTTCGAGCCGGTGGGCGACGCCTTCGTGATGGGCATCCCCGACGAGATCGACGGCGCGGCGCCCGAGCCGCGCGGCGTGCAGAAGCAGGGCTTCGCCGAGGGCGCGCCGCTCGACCCGCGGGCGCTCGATCCGGCGGCTATCGGCGCCGTGCGGCGTTTCCTGCGCCGCTGGCGGACCGATCTCGACCAGGGCGAGGGCTCGAACTTCTGGGTCATCGCCGGCGAACACACCGACGACGGGCGACCCATCCTGGCCAATGACTCCCACGCGACCTTCCTCGACCCCAACGTCATGTATCCGGTGCACCTCAACTCGGCGGACGCCGGCGGCACCTGGGACGCCGTCGGCATGGCCTTTACCGGCGTGCCCGGGGTTCAGGTGGGCCACAACCGGCGGGTGGCCTGGGGCGCGACGACGCACTTCGCCGACATGCTCGACCTGTGGGACGTCGACATCCGCGACGGCGTCGCGCAGGTGGGCGGCGAGGCGGTCGCGGTCGATACGCGGGTCGAGACCTTCGCGGTGCGCCAGCCGGACGGCAGCCTCGTCGACGAGTCGGTGACAGTGCGCTTCGTGCCCGGCCTGGGGCTGGTGCTGCCCCCCGAGATGCTCGACGGCATCCCGGTGGGCCTCGTCGTGCAGGGCGAGCTGGTCATCGGCTGGCCCGGCTTCGAAGAGCCGACCCTCGACGCGCTGTCCTACTTCGACATGGCCCGGGCCGACGACGTCGACGCCTGGGTCGACGCGGTGCGGCTGCAGGCGGTGGGCATGCAGAACTGGATGGCCGCCGACGCCGAGGGCATCCGCTATCAGACCGCGGGGCGGGTGCCCGATCGCGGGCCGATCGAGGGCCGACCGACGGCCAACCGGGTCATGGACGCCGACGACCCGAGCACGCTGTGGACCGGTGGCTTCTTCGACCTCGACGCGCTGCCGGCGCTGCGCGATACCGCCTACCTCTACAGCGCCAATAACGACCCGTGGGGCCACACCGCCGACAACGACCCGCTCGACGACCCGTTCTACTACGGCAGCTTCTACTCGCCCGGCTTCCGGGCGGCCTATCTCAAGCGGCTGATCCCCGAGATCCTCGCCGAGGGCCCGATGACCCGGGCGCGCTCGCAGGAGATGCAGCTCGACGTCTTCAGCCCGTGGGCCGACGAGTTCATCCCGTGGCTGACCGAGGCGGTGGCGGCCATCGACGGCGACCCCGAGCTGGTCGACTTCGTCGGCCGCGACGATCTGCGCGCCGCCGCCGAGCGCCTGCAGGTCTGGGATCGGCGGATGACCCTCGACTCGACCGACGCCACGCTCTTCCGGCTGTGGGGCGAGTACGTCGGCCGCCGGCTGCTCGCCGACGATCTGGGCTTGCTGTTCGGCGCCATCGCCGAGGAGGAGCCGGTCTACATCGCCAAGTTCGCCACCACGACCCTGCGCTACGACATCGCCTCGCTCATCGACATGCCGCGGCATGCCTTCCTGCTGTCGACCTTCGACGAGGCCCTGGGCACATTCGAAGCCCGCGGCGAGCCCGCCTGGCGCGAGATGCATCGGGCGGTCCTGCGCGCGCCCGACGGCAGCCAGCGCATGCTCGCGACCCCCGGCGGCGACAGCGCGCTCAACGTGGCCCAGAGCCTGTGCTGGGGCGAGGACGACGTCGCCGAGCACTGCCTCAGCGGGCAGGGCGCGGTCTACCGCTTCGTGACCGGCTTCGCCGCGGACGGCACCCCCGAGTCCGACTTCGCCTGCCCGGCGTGCCTGCCCGACAGCGATCAGCGGTGGATCGACGGCGAGTTCCGGCGGTTGCCCTTCCGGCGGGCCGACGTCGACGCGGCCGCCGCCGAGGTGCGCACGCTCATGCCATGAGCCGGCGGCGCGCAGGTCGCCTCAAAGCGCCTCGATGCCCACCGTGAAGACGCCCTTCGAGCGCGCTCGACCGGGCTGACCTTCGACGACGAGCACGACCTGCTCGCCGGCGGTCAGATCCAGCTCGAGGGCGTCGTTCGCCGCGCAGGCTCTCTCTGCGGCGCAGTCGGCGTCGACGACCGCGAGCACCGGATCGAGATCGCCGTCTGCGGTGAAGCGATAGCGGCCGTCGGCCGGCGCGGTCCAAGCCAACCGGGCGTCGGGCACGGCGTCGGACCCGCAACTCGGCGTGACCCGATGGCCGCGCCCGGCGTTGGTGCCGCGGAAGACCGCCGGGCCCACCGCCCGGCCGAGGTCGACGGCGACGCAGGCGCAGATCCCATCGGCGGCGCAGTCGGCGTCGGCGCAGTCGACCGCGCCGTCGCCGTCGTCGTCGCGGCCATCGCCGCAGAAGGCTGTCTCGTCCTCGGCGAAGATGCCCAGCGACAAGGCGTCGGGCTCGCCGTCGGCGTCGATGGCGATCCGCACCAGCGCGCCGGCCTCGAGCGGATGCACCGCCTCCGCCGCGGCGCCGGGCAGCCCGCTCGCGCAGGCCAGCGCCTCTTCCGCCGCGCAGCGATACTCGAAGACCCCGACGACCGGCGCCGCGTCGCCCTCGGCCTCGACCCGGAAGCGCCAGAGCCCGGTCGCGGGCGCGATCCACTGCACCATGTGATCGGGGCCGGCGCCGCCGCAGGCGCTCTGCACGTCGTCTGCCTGTGGCTGCCCGCGCCAGAGGTCGGGCCCCGGGGCCACCCCCAGCGTCTCGTCGGCGCAGCCGCAATGCGCGTCACACAGCGGGCTCTCGCACGACGCAGGGCCGTGCCCGGTGCGGTCGGCGCAGTCGGTGAAGCCCCAGTCGAAGGCGCTCGGGGTGATGCTCAGCGCGAACGGCGCCTCGGCCCCGGGCACGCCGCCGTCTACGATGAACATCAGCGTGCGGGACGGGCCGGTATGCTGGTGCAAGCGGCTGCCCCGAGCGCCGGGCAGCGCGTCGGCGTTGCACTCGAAGCCGGCCTGATCGCAGCGGACCACCAGCGAGAGGACGGTATCGAGCTGCGGCGCCTGGGGGTCGAGCGGGTCGCCGCTCTCGGTGGTGATGACCCAGTTGCCGTTGGCCGGCGGCGTCCAGGCGATCGTGCGCTGGCCGGCGAAGTTGCCCCCGCAATAGCCCCAGCGCGGGTCGCGCTCGGCGTTCACCCCGGCGGCGACGTCGACGCCGGTCGCCGAGCCGATGTCGAGGCCGGCGCAGCACACCGGATGCACCGCGCACGCCGGATCGGCGCAGCCGCCCTCACTGCGGCAGCGGGCGGCGAGGCACAGCGGGTCGTCGGCGCACGCGGCGTCGATGCAGCCATCGGCCAGGCAGCGCGGCGCGCAGGCCGGGTCGTCGGCGCAGTCGACGTCGTCGCAATCCCGCGCCCGATCGCCGTCGTCGTCGAGCCCGTCGGCGCAGTGCAGCTCGGTCGCGCTGTGCACGACGAAGCGATGGCGGCCGCTGTCCGGCCAGTTGGGCGCGCCGAGGCCATCGGTGATGATGATCACCGTCTCGCCCGCCGCGGCGTCGAAGGCGACGCCGCGGTCGCGCCCGTTGCACGCGAGCTCGTCGCCGCCGCAGCCGTCGACGAGCGCTGTCCGGCTGTGCCAGCCATCTTCGATCGTGTAGCGGCCGTCGGCCGGCGCGGTCCAGGCGAAGGTGACATCCGGGCTGTCGGCGGCGCCGCAAGACGCCGTGTAGCGATGGGGGCCGGCGACCACCGGGCCGCTGAACCAGCGCCCGAGGGCCGAGCCGACGTCGATCGGGTCGCAGGCGCAGCCCGGTGATCCGGCGCAGTCAGGATCGTCACAGTCCACCGCGCCGTCGCCGTCTTCGTCGTAGCCGCCGCGGCAGATCTCCTCGGCGCCGGTGATGCTCAGGGCGACGGTGCCCTCGCGATCCGGCTCGGCGCTGTCGACGACGACGACGACGCCGTCGCCAGCCGCCATGTCGACGCTCACCGTCGCCCGACCGTCGACGGCCGCTGCGCAGGCGATCTCCGGGCGATCACAGGCCGGCATCAGGTAGAGCACCGGATCGAGCGGGGCCTCGCCCTCGATGTCGACCGCCCGGGCGGCGAACGTGTAGCGACCGTCGGCGGGCGCGGTCCACAGGAGCGTATCCTCGGCGCCCGCGCCGCCGCAGCTGCCGGCCCGCGACGACGCGCCGCGCAGCCGCAGGCGGGCGCGGTCGAGACCCATCGCGAAGCCGATCGGGTACTCGACGCACGCGCACGCCGGCCCGCATCCGTCGGCGCAGTCGTCCACGCAGGGCAGGGGCGTCTCGAGCGGCAGGATGCTCAGCACCGCGTATGGCGCGAGCGGCGGCTGCAGCGCCCAGCCGCCCACGTCGTCGAGCACCAGCAGCACCGACTCGCCCGCGTCGAGCGCGAGCTGCAGGCGACCGGGGTTGCGCAGGTAGCGGGCGTCCGGCGCCTGCGCACAGGCCAGCTCGGGGCCGGCGCAGCCGCCGAGCGCGTAGATCGACGGCCGCGGACGCATCCTGCCGTCGCCAAACGGGCCGTTGACGTCGAAGACATAGGTGCCCGCGGCCGGCGCGGTCCAGGCGACGGTCATCTCCTGCGAGTTGACGCCGACGCACGACCCCGCCCAGCGGTCGAGTCCGCCGTCCTGCCGCCCGGGCCCGTCCAGGCGGCCGGTCGTCGGCGCTACGAGATCGAGCCCCACCGCGTCGCCGAGATCTTCGTCGGCGCAGCACACGGGGTGGGTCCAGCAGCCACGTTCGGCGCAGCCACCGGGCATACGGCAGACCGTGGACCGGCAGGCCGGGACATCGGCGCAGCGCAGATCGGCGCAACCCTCGGCGACGCAGCCGGCCGGGTCGGGCGGCGGCACGGCGTCCGGCGGGGCGGCATCGGGCATCGTGGCATCCGGGGGTGGGGCGGCATCCGGCGGCAGGGCGTCCGGGGCTGTGACATCCGGCTGCACGGCGTCCGCGGTCTCCATGTCGGAGAGCGCAGCGTCGGGCGGCGTGCCATCGGGCTGCCAGACGTCTGCCGGTGCCCCATCGAATACCACGCCCGCATCGACGAGCCCGGCGTCGGGCTCACCGTTCGCTGGTCGGCCGTCGGCCGCCGCCGCGTCCTCCGAGCGGGCATCCGCGCTCGAGCCTGCATCGAGCGCGCTCGGGACCTCGCGACAGCTCGATGCCATCCACAGCACGATCAGCCAGAGCCATATGCGGTGCATGGCAGCCCTCCCAGCTTGGTGATGTCAGCCTGACGTCTCGCCCATGGCATGTCAATCGGCGCGGTGGCGGTGGGCGCGGATGTTGCTAGACTGCCGGCGTCGATCGGGCGCAGCGCCCGAGACGCCCGGATCGCCGAAGGAGGCCGCTCAATGTGTTCCATTCTGACCCGACGTGTTGCGCCGCTGCTCGGCGTCCTGGCCCTGGGCTGCACATCGCCCGCGCGAGACGAGGCGCCGCCGGCAGCGCCTGCGGCCGCGCCGGCCGACGACGCGCCCGTCGGTCGCGGCACGCTCTCCGGGTCGGCCCCCACCGCCCCGGCGAGCCAGCCGGCGTCCGCCCCCGCCAGCCAGCCGACCGACGCCCACGCCGCCCTGGCCGCGATGGATCCGCGCAAGCCGGTGCCGCTGCAGCCGATGATGGCATGGCATCAGAAGCAGAACATGATGCAACACCTCGTCGCCGTGCGCCGCATCACCGACGGCGCCGCGCGCAAGGACTGGGCCGAGATCGCCGCCGCGGCGAAGCTCATCGAGTCATCGCCAGAGATGCGGATGATGTGCGATCACATGGGCCTGGGCGCCCCGGGGTTCACCGAGATGGCGCTCGACTTCCACCGTCGGGCCGACGCCATCGGCGTGGCCGCCAAGGCGCAGGACCGCGACGCCGTGCTCGCCGCGTTGGCCAATACCCTGCAAGCCTGCACCGACTGCCACGCCGCCTGGCGCCAGGAGGTCGTCGACGCGGCGACCTGGCAGCAGCGCACCGGCTCGGACCACGTGCCCGGCGCTCGCTGAGCGCCGAGCGCGACGGTGGCGGCCCCGCGGGGGACTTGCTATCGTGCCGCGCCGGTCGGCCGCGCCGCGTCCGAGGACGTCGGCCACTCGACGCGGCGCCCCCACAGCGCAAACGAGCGGCGGACCGTCATGATGAAGCACGCCCGCGAGAACAGTGACCGCACCCTGCCCCCGCGGGTCTCCGGCGGGCTGCCGCTCGTCGGGCACCTGTTGGAGTTCAGGCGGGATCACATCGGCCTCTTTCGCCGCGGTTATCGCGAGCACGGCGCCCTCTTCCGCCTCGACCTCGGCCCCTGGCCGGTGGTGATCTTCGCCGGCGTCGAGATGCACCGGGTCTTCTACGGACAGACCGACAAGGCCCTGCGGACCGCCGAGGCCTATGGCTACCTGCGCGAGATGCTCGGCAGCGTCGGTCTGACCCAGGACCCCGAGGGGTACGCCGCCGAGCGGCACATCCTGCACGCGCCGTTTCGGGGCAAGCTGATGCGGAGCTACATCCGCATCATGGACGAGGAGATCCAGGCGTGGATCGATGGCCTGGGCGACAGCGGGCGCTTCGAACTGGTCGGCGCGGTACAGCAGGTGACCCAGTCGATCGCGGCCCATGCGTTGATGGGTCGCGCCTTTCGCGATGAGATGAGCGATGACTTCTGGGCGCTGTACCGCGATCTCGCCGGCGGCCTCGACCCGATCCTGCCGCCCTGGCTGCCTCTGCCCCGGTTCATCCGCCGCGACCGGGCCAAGCGCCGCATCCGCCCGATGATCCAGCGCGTCGTCGAGGCGCGCCGCAGCGGCCGGGTGCACCACGACGACATGCTGCAGCAGCTCGCCGAAGCCGAGCTCGCCGATGGCACCCGGCTGCCGGTCGAGCGGGTCGTCAGCTACGTGCTCGCCCTGGTCTTCGCCGGCTTCGAGACGACGACCGGGCACATCTGCTGGGCCCTCGTGCACCTCACCCAGCACCCGGACGAGCTGGAACGGGTGCGCGCCCAGATCGACGAGACCCTCGCCACGCACGGGCAGCGCCCGCTCGATCCCGACGCGCTCAAGTCGATGACGTGGGTCTATCATGCGGCGCGGGAGACCGAGCGGATCCTGCCGGTGGCCGATCGCATGGTGCGCAACGTCGCCGAAGAGATGACCGTCGGCGGGTACACCATCCCCAAGGGCTGGGTGGCGATGGCCAGCGGCTCGGTCTCCCACCGGATCGACGATGTCTTCCTGGCGCCCGAGCGCTACGATCCGGGCCGCTTCGAGCGGGGGGAGGGCAAGGACCCGTACAGCTTGATCGGCTTCGGCGGCGGCAAGCACAAGTGCCCGGGCATGAAGTTCACCTACCACGAGATCGCGGTGTGGCTCGCCCGGCTCCTGCACGCGTACGAGATCTCGCTCGAACCGGCGAACCCGCCCATTCGCGCCACCGACGGCGTGCTGCTGCCGGTCCCGGTCCAGGTCGAATACCGCCGACGGACCCGCCCGCGCGGCGCGGCGCGGCCCGATGCTGCAGGGGACGCCTCGGCGAGCGCAGGCGGGGCCGGCCGATGACGTCGCGCTGCGCGCGCAGTTGGTACGCCATCGCGCCCGAAGATCAGGCCCAGCCGGGGGTCGAGCGGGCGTTGTTCGGCGGTCGAGTCACGGTGACGGCGGCCGATCCGACGCGGGTCGAGCTCGACGGCCGGGCGCTGCCGGTCTGTATCCGGGACGGCGTCGTCTTCGCGTGGTTCGATCCCGACGACGGACCGCCGACCTTCGAACTGCCGCGCTTGAACGCCCGGGGCTGGACCCGATCGAGCGTCGATACGCTGACGTGCGCCGGGCAACCGGAGTCGGTCATGCGCGATCTGGCCGACTACGCACACTTCGAATCCACCCACGGCTACATCGATCCCCGACCCCGGCGTGGCTTCTGGAGCGATGGCCACGCCTGCGGGCTCGAGGTCGACTTCCATTGGCCCATCGTCTCCCATCGATCGTGGCCGACGATGGTCGCGGCGTTCAGCAACCGGTGCGCGGGCCTCGGCTATCAGGTCAGCGACGTTCGCGCCCTCGGCGGCCGCTTCCGCAGCCGGCATCGGGTGCTGCCCACGCCCATCGACGACCGACGCATGCAGGTCGTGCTCGGCCTGGAGGTCCGGCTCGCGCTGCCCCTCGGCCGGCTCATCGCGCCGCTGATCCACCCATTCGTCCGCACGGCGTTTCGCAGGGACGTGGGCGATGACATGCGGCTGTGGGCGCGATTGCCCGACGCCGAGAGCGACCGCGGAGACGAGGCGCTCGACCGCTACTGGGCCTGGGCCGACGCGTTCGCCAGCGATCGCGCGCGCCGGGAGAGCGCCTCGGCGTGAGCCTGCGTGCCCCGCCGTACGGCCGCGACGGGGATCAGCGCCGACATCCAGCCGCCGAACAGCTCGATGGACGTGTAGCGGGTCGCCCCATCTCCGAGCGCGCTCAGGCGCTGGATTCGGCGCGCGCGGACGGCCCCGAGCAGCGGCCCGAGCCCGGTGAGGCGGTAGATCAACCGCGCCTGTCCGTCGGTATCGGGCGGGTCGACGTGTTCGACGTATTCGCCGACCCGGGCGGGCATCCAGCCCATGCGCACGCTGAGCGTCAGCCGCTCGCCGACCGCCAGCCGGCCGCGCATGCGCACGACGAACGGGTTCCACTCGCCGTAGCGATCCCCATCGGCCATGACCTGCCACACCGTCGCCAGCGGCGCGTCGATGTCCACGACGGCCTCGACCCGATGGCGCACGCCGGCCACGCGGTGCTCCGCTGCGATGTCGTCGACCCGGACCATCAAGCGACCCCACCCGCCGCCGCGTCGCGCCGGGGTCCGAAGCGGGCCACCGCGACGCCCGCCAGCACGACGAACATCGGCACGCTCAGCTCGGCGGGCATGTCGGCGATCAGGATGGCGGCCAGCCACAGATAGATGGCCGGATCGCTCTGCTCGTAGAGCACCATCACCCACGTGAGGGCGCGCGGTGTCTCACGGCGCTGGAAGCGCACCATGAAGTCATACAGGCTCTGAAAGTGAGCGAGCGTCCAGACCAGCGACAGCAGGTGCACCACGATGTGTACACCCAGCAGCCAGCGCAGCCAGAGCGGACCGATCGACAGGTGCTCGATCCACCCCCAGACCAGGGCGAAGCCCGTCAGATCGTAGAGCAGAAGCCGCACGGTGGCCGCCCGATCGAGCACGCGCTCGCTGATCAGGAAGCGCACGTGGTCGGCGACGATCCGGACCACCAGAGCGACGTAGACCACCGCGCCGACCGGGCTGAAGACGATATCGGCGAACCCATCCATGGCGCGGCTCCTGTGCGAATCGTACGAGCACCGGGTGACCATCTTGCCGCCTCGCGCCGCTGACTCCAAGGCGCGACCCCGCCGGCGACCGGCCGCGCGATGGGGTGAAGCGGCTCTTGAAGGTCGACCTGCACGTCAGTACAGTGTCGCCCATGAGCACCCGCACGCCCGCTTTTGGTGGCGATCGCCGCATCCCCTGGCGCAGCCCGCGCGGCCTCGACGCGGCCCTGGCGCAGTGGCGTGAAGACGGCGTCTGGCAGCAGGTCGCGCTCGATCGCACGCTGCCGCCGGTGCCCGCCCGCGAGGTGCCGCTGCCGGCGGCGCTGTCGCCGCAGACCCGAACCGCGCTGGCCGGGCGAGGCATCGAGCGGCTCTACAGTCATCAGGCCCGAGCCCTCGAGCTCGCCGCGCAGGGGCACGACTTCGTGGTGGCGACGCCCACCGCGTCGGGCAAGAGCCTGTGCTACAACCTGCCGGTGCTCGAAGCCTTCGCCCGCTCCGCCGACGCTCGGGCGCTGTATCTCTTCCCCACCAAGGCCCTCAGCCGCGATCAGGAAGACAGCCTGCGCGCGCTCTTGCAGGAGGCCGGGCTCGAGCACGGCGCGATCACGTATGACGGCGATACCCCCGGCGACGCCCGCCGCGCCGCCCGCCAGCGCACCGGCGTATTGCTGACCAACCCCGACATGCTGCACTCGGGCATCCTGCCGAATCACGCCGGCTGGGCCCGGATGTTCGGCAACCTCGAGTACGTGGTCATCGACGAGCTGCACATGTACCGCGGGGTCTTCGGCAGCCACCTGGCCAACGTGCTGCGCCGCCTGCGACGCATCGCCCGGTTCCACGGCAGCGACCCGAAGTTCATCCTGTGCTCGGCGACCATCGGCAACCCCGCCGAGCACGCCGAGCGCATCGTCGGGCGGCCGGTGAAGGCCATCACCGAGAGCGGCGCGCCCGCCGGCGAGCGGCGGCTGATCGTCTACAACCCGCCGGTGGTCAACAGCGAGCTGGGCATCCGGGCGAGCTACCTCAAGGAGGCCGTGCGGCTGACCCTCGATCTGGTCCGGGCCGACGTGCCGACGCTGGTCTTCGGGCAATCGCGCAACGGCGTCGAGGTGATGCTCAAGTACCTGCGCGACCGCCTCGCGGGCGACAAGCGCATCGACCCGAGCAGCATCGTGGCCTATCGCGGGGGCTATCTGCCCAACCAGCGGCGCGATACCGAGCGTGCGCTGCGCGCGGGCGCGATCCGCTGCGTCGTGGCCACCAACGCGCTCGAACTGGGCATCGACATCGGCAGCCTCGACGCGGTGGTCTGCGCCGGCTATCCGGGCACCATCGCCGGCGCGTGGCAGCGGTTCGGGCGGGCCGGCCGGCGGCAGGGGGCCTCGCTCTCGGTGCTGGTGACGTCGAGCGCGCCGCTCGATCAGTTCGTGGCCGGCAGCCCCGAGCACCTGCTCGACGGCGGCGTCGAGCACGCCCGGGTCGACCCGGACAACGTCGAGATCCTCATCGATCACCTCAAGTGCGCCGCCTTCGAACTGCCCTTCGAAGAAGACGATCCGCTGGGCGACGTGCCGCCCGAGACCGTGCAGGAGGGGCTGGGTTTCCTCGAACAGCACCGGGTGGTGCACGCCAATCACTCGACGAAAGGCACCACCTGGCACTGGGCCAGCGACGCCTATCCGGCCAGCGCCGTCTCGCTGCGCAGCATCGGCTGGGACAACTTCGTGATCATCGACCTCGACACCGACAAGAACATCGCCGAGATGGACTTCCGCTCGACGCACACCATGCTGCACGAGCAGGCGATCTATCAGCACGACGCCGACCAGTATCAGGTCGAGCGGCTCGACTACGAGAATCACAAGGCCTACGTGCGCAAGGTCGCGCCCGATTACTACACCACCGCCGAGACGCGCACGAAGGTGACGGTCATCGAGGACGACGAGGCGGCCCACGTCAGCCATCCGCCGCCGCCGCCGCACAGCAAGGTGTGGACGATGGCTGCCGGGCTGGGTGAGGTCTCGGTGGTCTCGAAGGTCGTCGGCTACAAGAAGATCAAGTATCACACCCACGAGAACGTGGGGTACGGCGAGGTGCACCTGCCGGTGATGCAGAAGCACACCACCGCGTTCTGGCTGACCATCCCCGAAGACTTCGTCACCAGCCTGTCGGTGCCGCGGCCGGCGGTCATCGACGCGCTGCGCGGGCTGCTCAACGCCATGCATACGGTGGCCGCCGCCGGCTTGATGATCGACCCCCGCGATCTGGGGCGCACCCTGGGCGACAAGGACGACCCCGACGGCCCGGCGAGCAGCGGCGGCGGCGGCGGGCCGGGCTTCGACCCGACGTTGTTCCTCTACGACGAGATCCCCGGCGGGGTGGGGCTGGCGCCGCGGCTGTTCGACGAGCGCGAGCCGCTGCTGGTGCGCACCCGGCGGCTCTTGGACAACTGTGGGTGCAATGGCGGCTGCCCGGCGTGTATCGGGCCGACGGTGGGCGTCGAGGCCGGCGTGCGCCCGCGGCCGCTGGTGATCGGCATCCTCGATCGGCTGGGCATCCGGTGAGCCGCTTCGGCCGCAAGCTCGCCCGGCTGAAGATGCCGGGCGCGACCGAGACCGTCGAGTCGGCGGACGCCCCCGCCTCGACCGCTGCGCCCACGCCGCCGAATACGCAGACCCCGAGCGAGGGCGCCGAGTCATTCGCCCGGGCCGGCCGACCGCTCGGCCGCGGCTGGGATCTCGACGCAGGGCAGGCGCAAACGAGCGCGCGGGCGCCGGCCGGTGATGGCATCCGGGATGAATCGGATGCCATCTCACATGCCTTGGATGCCATGCGGGGTGACTCAGATGCCATCTCGCATGACTCGGATGCCATCTCGGATGCCATGGCACGGCCCGAGGGTGCCATCCCGGAGGACGCCCGTGCCACCGTCGGCGCGCAGGGTCCCGCGGCGCAGGGTCTCGCACCGCGCAGCGCCGCCCAGGGTCTCGTGCCGCGCAGCGCCGCGGATGGGGCCCGGATGAACCGCATCGCCCGGCTGCAGGCGCGCATCGACGCGATGGTCGGCCGCCGGCAGAACGGCTTGCGCAGCGAGCTGGCCGAAGCCGGACGGCGCAGTGAGGCGCGCACCCGCGCCGCGCCGGCCGGCGCCTGGGGGCGGTTGGCCCGGGGCGCGGCAGAGCACGCCCGACCGGCCGAGCCCGCGGGGCCGGCCCGCGATCCCGACGACTTCAGCGGCGTGCCCGGCGCGCTGGAGGAGACCGATCACGGTCCGATCCACGTCGTATCCGAGGTGTTCGACCCCGACCACTGCCATGGGCACGCTCCGGTGGGTCCGGCCCGCGCGGTGCCGGCCGCCGAGGTCGCGCGCTTCGCCCTCGACGCCGAGCTGGCCGACGTCGACATGAGCCGCGCGCTGTACGTCGACACCGAGACGACGGGGCTCTACGGCTCGGGCACCGTACCTTTTCTCATCGGCCTCGGCTGGTTCGAGGGCGAGCAGTTCCACCTGCGTCAGCTCTTCTTGCGGCGCCTGGGCGAAGAGCGCCCGATGCTCGGCTTTCTGTCCGACCGGCTGGCCCGGGCGAGCTGCATCGTGACCTACAACGGCAAGAGCTTCGACTGGCCGCTCCTGTGCCAGCGCTTCGTGATGAACCGGCTGCCGCCGCCCGAAACGCCGCTGCACCTCGACCTGCTGCACTGCGCGCGACGGGCCTACAAGAAGCGGCTGGGCGGGGCCCGGCTGGTGCACATCGAAGAGCAGGTGCTGGGCATGACCCGCGTCGACGATACGCCGGGTCACGAGATCCCGCTGATCTACCTCGACTTCGTGCGCGGCGGGCCGGCGGATCGGGTGGCGGGCATCATCGAGCACAACGCCCATGACATCGTCGCGATGGCCGCGCTGCTCGGGCGGTTGGCGCAGCGCTTCGCCCGGGCTCACCGGGATGACGACCCCCGCGACCTGCTGTCGTATGCCCGCATCGCCGCCCGCGCGGGCGACGCCGAGCGGGCCGCCGAGTTCGCCCGCGTCGCCGCCGAGCGCGCCACCGGCGGGCACGCGGCCGACGCCTGGTTGTTCCACGCCGATCTGGCCCGCAAGCGGCGCGATTGGGACACCGCCGAGCAGGGGCTCGAAGCGGCGTTGGCCGAGGCGGTCGACGACGAGCAGTCGGGGGCGGCTCATCTGGCCCTGGCCAAGCTCTTCGAGCATCGGCGCAAAGACTTCGACCGCGCCTTGCGCCACGCCTATCACACCCGCTGGATGGAGGGATCGGCCGCCTGGCAGAAGCGCATCGATCGCATCGAGCGCAAGCGGGCCCGCGCGGCGGGCGGTTGAGAGCGACCGTCGATGGAGAGGCGTATGACCCGCCATGGCTGGATCCGGGCGACGGCCATCGGGCTCGTCACGCTGGCCGGGCTCCCGGCCTCGCGGGCGCAGGTCGCTGGCTCGGCCGAATGTCGCAGCGCGGCGACCGACAGCCTCGCCGCCGCCCGCCGAGCGCGCTCCGCCGTCGCCGATCGGGCGGCGTATCAGGGGCGGGTCGACGCGCGCTTCGCCGCCATGGGCGCGGGCGACGCCGAATACGCGGTGGACGACGGCGCGGTGATCCAGGGGCTCTTCGTCGATCAGACCAACGCGGTGGAGGGCTATCGGCTCTGCGGAGCGGCGGGGGGCGACGCCGCGGAGCTGACCGGCGGCTGGACTGGCATCGGCGTCGAGTGGCGCACGACCGACGACCAGTGGATGGTCGCCCTCTCGCTCGTCTCCGGCGGTGACAGCCTCTCGCCGTCGGCGTTCGTCGCCGACGACGACAACCCGGTCAGCCCCGACGCGGTGGGTTATGGCTATCTCTTCTGGCTGGTCGAGGCGCGGCTCACCGACTGGTTGCAGCTCGGCTATGGCGGCATCAGCGACGCCGAGGTGCGCATGTCGCTCGGCGAGGACGCGAGCGGCGCGACGGCGAGCAACAGCCAGTACACCGGCACCGGCGAGCCCGGGCGGCACTACGTGCAGCTGGGCGTGCCCCGGCTGTCGCTGACCGCGGGGCTGGTCGCCGGCGAGGTGATCGACTTCGGAGAGGTGGCCATCGGCCCGCTGCCGGTGCCCCACGCCGCCGGGCTCGAGCTCGGCGGCGCGGTCCGGCGGCTGGGCGACGAAGACCTGGTGGCCACCGGCATCGAGGGGGCCTGGCCGCTGCTCGACGGCACGGTCCGGCCGTCGCTGGAGCTGGACCTGGCGTGGCCTGATGCCCGACTGCGGGTCGCCCGGCTGCGGGTGCAGGGCGGCTTGCAAGGCACCGGTCGCTTCATGCGCGACATGCCGACCACTCTGGGCTGGGGCCACGCCGGCGTGGCCGCCTTCGTCGAAGCCAGCCGCTTCGACAGCGCGGCGGTCGAGCGAGCGGGCGGTGACGCAGCGCTGGGCTACGCGGCGGGCATCGCCGGGCGCATCGGCGCGCGCGCCGGCGAGCTGGAGATCAGCGGCTTCGCCGCGCGCAATCGGGTGGAGACCCTCGAGCGGCTGCCCGACGCCTCCGACCGGCTCGAATACGGGCTGGGCCTGCTCTTGCGGATCGGCTGGTAGGCCGGCGCGGCCGCGCTCACTTCGCCCTGCGCACCCGGAGCTTCTCGGTCAGCCCGAGCCGGTACCAGCCCTTCTTCGGGTCGCCGTCGACCGCCCGCACGAGGTAGTGCAGCAGCTCGCCCGTCCAGACGCCGTTCTTGCCGCGGCGCAGCGAGGCGTGCACCGGCTGGGCGGCGCAGGCGGCCTTCTCGGCCACGTCGCCGGCGCACTCGACGCCGAGCTGATCGTCGGCGCAGGTCGGGCACAGCTCGCCGGCGCTGCTCGGCGCCCCGAGCAGGATGAGCTGGCCCTTCTCGTCGGTGGGCAGGAGCTGGCCTTCGAAGGGGAAGCGCGCCCCGGCGGTCACGGTCAGGTAGAAGTTGCCGTCCCGCTCGCTGACGGTGCACGGCTTGTAGCGGTATGAGCCCAGGCTGCACTGGTAGTCGCCCACGGGCATGCGCTTGCCGGGGGTGTCTTTCTTGCCGTTCTCGTAGGGCGCGGCCGAGGCGGCGGGCACGGCGAGCAGCGAGAGCAGGGCGGCGAGGCCGCAGAGACGCAGCATGGGGTTCCTCCTCCGGTACGGGGTCGTCGGGTATTCGCAGCGGGGTCGACCCCCGCGAGCGGGTCTTGCACCGCGCGGGTCGCCGACTTTTTGCGAGGGTGCCAGAAAGCCCGCCCGGGGTCAGCGCCGGCGGGCTCGGCGTCAGCCCGGCCGATGGCTCGCCGCCGCCGCCGCGCCGTCGCTCAGGCCCATGAGCAGCGCCCGGGCGTTGATGCCCAGATCGGGGGTGTAGTAGCCGCCCTCCTGCACGACCACCGTCGGCAGCCCGAGCCGGCCGAGGCGGTCGCCGATGGCGGCGAAGTCGTCGGTCTTCAGGTCATGCCGCCCGATCGGGTCGAGGTGGTAGGCGTCGAGGCCGGCGGAGATCACCAGCCAGTCGGGGTCGAAGCGCCGGATGCGCGGCAGGGCGTGCTCGTCGAGCTGCTCGGTCCAGCCGGACAGATCGGCCCCGCCGGGCAGCGTCAGGTTGAGGTTGAAGCCCTCGCCCTTGCCCTTGCCGGTCTCGTCGGGGAAGCCGGCGAACCAGGGGAAGAACTCCCGCGGGTCGCCGTGGATCGAGACGGTCAACACCTGGGGGTCGTCGTAGAACAGCGACTGGGTGCCGTTGCCGTGGTGGAAGTCGACGTCGATGATGGCGACCCGACCGTGGCGTCGCAGCAGGCGGGCGGCGACGCCCGCGTTGTTGAGGTAGCAGTAGCCGCCGAACGCGTCGCGGGTGGCGTGGTGTCCCGGGGGCCGCGAGAGGGCGTAGGCCAGGCGGCTGCGCCCGCGACGCACCTCCAGCGCCGCTTGACGGGCGCAGGCCGCCGACCAGGTCGCCGCGTCCCAGGTGTGGTTGTCCAGCGGCGTGCCCGAGTCGAAGCAGAACGCGCCCGCGTGGTGCATATTGGTCGGATCGGCCCGGGCGCGGGTGGCCCGGGGGAAGACCATCGGGTGGAAGGTCTCGCCGTCGGGCAGGCCGCGGGCGGTGTGATAGACGGTCAGCAGGTTGGGCGTATGCTGGCCGCGCAGGGCGGACGCGGGCAGCGGCTCGGGCCGGCGCAGTTCGAAGCGCGCCGGCTCGGCGTCGAGGGCGGCGGCGATGCTCTCGGCCCGGGCGGTCGTCTCGGGGTGGGCGATCTTCTCGCCATAGGCCCACTCGTACAGCGGCTTGAACGCGAGCTGCGCCGGGTGGAAGAAGACGGGCATGGGCGTCGATGCGGGCATGATCTGGACCTCCGTTGGGGCCGACCATCGCAGCCTCGGCTGCGGCGGGCAACCGCCTCGGGCTGCCGCATGGCCTGCCCGGCACATCGGTCTTCGAGTGCGACGGCCGGCTTGAGTACGAATCCTTCGTATGCTAAACGCCGCTCCCCGCATCGCCCCGACTGCCCGAGGAGGCCTCATGTCTGTTCAGCCTGCATCGCCCGCGCCGACGCTCACCGCGCCGCGGGCGCTGACCATCGCGCTCGACGACGGTCCGCGCATCGTGGCCCATGACGATCGCTACTCCGATCGACTGCGCTGCGACCACCCGCCGGTGAACGCCGACCCGGTCGAACTCGGCGAGGCGCTGATCGAGACGGCGGCCGCCCGCGACCGGGGGCGCGTCGTGGTCCTGGCGCCCGCCGACCTCGGCGCCGGGCTCGAGCGGGCCGGCTTGAAGACCGAGGCGGTGATGCCGGGCTTCTACCGCGGCGAGGTCGACTGCGTCGTCGCCGGCTATTGGCTCGACGCCGAGCGGGCCGAGTCACCGGTGGCCGGGGCGGTGGCCGAGGTGCTCGACCTCGTCGACGCCCGCCGCGGAGAACCGGTGCGCCCCAGACCCGCCGTCGAGACCTGCCGCGCCGCCGTGGAGGACGCCCCGGCCATCGCGGCGCTCATCGGAGAGACGTTCGCCGACTACCCCACGCCCAGCGACGATCCGGCCTACGTGGCCCGCTGCATCGCCGACGGCGCGCCGTTTCGCATCGTGCGCGACGGCGACGAGGTGGTGGCCTGCGCCAGCGCCGATCCCATCCCCACGGCGCGCACCGCCGAGCTGACCGACTGCGCGACCCGGCCCGACCAGCGGGGCCGGGGGCTCATGCAGGCCATCCTCGGCGATCTGATGGATGACTTGCGCGAGATGGACTATCCGACCGCGTTCACCTTGGCCCGCGCGCGCATCCCCGGCGTGAACCTGGCCTTCCAGCGCCTCGGCTTCTCGCTGCGCGGCACGATGGTGCAGTCGTGTCGCATCGGTCAGGGCATGGAAGACATGAACGTCTGGAGCCGCTCGCTGTGACGACGGGCGGGGCTCACGGGTCGAAGACGAAGACCTGACCCCAGACCCCGAGCGTCACCGGCTGCTCGTCGAGCAGACCGATCGAGACGATGCCCAGGTTGAGTCGATCGATGGCGATCAGACGATAGCCGTCCCGCCGCCAGCTCACCGAATCGGCCAGCTCGCGGGCCTCGGCGGCGGGCGGGCCTCCGCGGGCGATCAGCGCGGCGAAGACTTCGGCTTGATGTTCGGCCCGGCCCGGATTGAGCGCGGTCGCGACCACGACCAGACCGAGGACGGCGGCCAAGAGCAGCCGTCGCCGTATCCGCGGGCGGTCGGTCGCTGCCCGCGTGGTGTGCAGGTCCACCGCGCCCTCGATGGCGGCGATGCGCGCGGTCTGCTCGCGGGTCGCTGCGAGGTGCTCGACGACCAGTGGTCCGAGCGGATGCAGGTCGTCGGATGCACGGCCGCCATCGGCGGGCGCGCGGGTGGCGTCGCTCATGTTCACTCCCTCGGGTGACGGTTCGTCGTCCCCGCATCGCGGGGCTCGGTATCGCTGTATGGCTTGGCGCCGTATTGCCTTGGCGCCGTATCGCTGGGCTGTCGCTCGGCCCGAATGACTGTCTGATCGTAGGCAGCGCCCATCGCCGAGGCAATGCTGTCACAAATCGTTAAGTATGACTTAATACATTCGATCGGCGTGCACTCGAGGGCGCGGCGCTGGGCGATGGCGCCCAGCGGTGCTCGAGGATCACGCCGGAGAGTGATGCCGGGGAGTGATGCCGGGGAGTGATGCGGGAGGGGCTGCCGGGGAGTGCTTCGGGAGGGGATGCCAGGGCGTGATACGCCTCAGTGCACGCCGCTCTCCCGCTGGATGCCGTCGCTGATGGTCATGATCTCGTTGCGGTAGAGCTCGCCGCGCACCCCGCCGCCCGGGTTGAGCAGCAGCGACCCCACCCCGCGGGCGGCGAGCAGCGGGAAGAGCTCGCGGCCGGTCCACACCACGGAGGGCCGCTCGCGGGGATCGTAATGCCGATGGGCGGCGTCGTCGGTGAACGCGGCGACGACGTCGGTGCCGGCGAGCTGCTCGACGACCCGCAGCCGCGCCTCGTCCTGCCGCAGCGGATCGACGAGGCGCTTCTCGAGCATCACCGTCAACCGCGCGCCGAGCAGCCGGTTGTACAGGGTGATGCGCGCCCGCATGGAGCGCTCGCGGCCCAGGCGCTTCATCGACTCGAGCAGCTTGGGGTTGCTGACCGGTTCACGGTCTTCGAGTCGATGGGTGATGCGTGGCATGGCGCCGTGGCCGTAGATCGCCTGCATGACGAACAGCAGCTTCTCGGCGGTCTGCCGGGCGCCGGCGGCATCGGTGATGGTCCACTGGCCGCCGAAGGTCGAGGCGGCGGTGCGCTGGCGCAGGCCGAGGCCGTCGAGGCGGCCCACCTTTTCGATGTCGACGACGAAGCCGTCGGGCAGGTGTCGCCCGCCGGCGGCCTCGACCTCGACGGTCGGCGAACCCCGCTGCCCGCGCAGCACGACGAAGCCGGGGCCGCCCTCGAGCACCAGGCGGTTGGCGTTGCCGCCCTCTTCGACGAGGGCGAGCAGGCGGCGGGTCAGATCGGCGGCGGGATCGGTCATGGGGCGGCTCCGGCGCGGTCGGCGGCTGTCCGAGAAGCGGTCGTTCTCCGATGCCCGACCCCCGGCGGGGGTCGCTCGCGCGAAGAAATCGGCCGGGCGTCGATCGCTTGTGACCAGCCAACGACTCGTCCATCATATGGCGCTCGGGAGAGCCCTCCGCGCGCAAACCAGGAGCCAGCATGAGCCGCCATACCATCGCATTCCGGGTCGTCGACGCCCACGACGCCGACTGGACCCACCGCATGATCGCCCTCTACGACGATCCGGCGGCCAACCGCAGCCACCTCGTCGCCACCCTCGGCGAGAGCCACGCCGAGAAGGTGCTCGAGATGATGCGCCAGGGCTACATCCTGGGCAGCTACAAGGAGTTCAACCTGCTGCCCGCCGAGGAGCCGGGCAAGTGGGTGCTCTTCCTCGGCCTGGGGTCGCGCAAGCAGAACAGCCGACGCCATCGGCGCAACGACCGGCTGCGCGGGCTGGTGGCCATCGCCGCCCGCCACTTCCGCCGCAAGGGCGTGCTGCGCTTCGCGGTCGACGATCTCTCCGCGATGGGCGTGCGCCCCGATCGGGCCGGCGCGATCATCGCCGAGGGGGCCATCCTCGGCACCTACGAGTTCGACCTGTACCTCTCCAAGCAGAAGCGGCAGACCGAAGAGGTCACCGTGCTCTGCCGCGGCGACAAGAAGGCGCTGGCCAATACGCTGGAGCTGCACCGCAGCATCGGCGAGAGCGTCTGCTTCGCCCGCGACCTGATCAACATGCCGTCGAGTGACCTGCGGCCGATGGACTTCGCCGATCAGGTGCGCTCCATCGCCAAGGAGTTCGATACGCTCAGCTGCGAGATCCTCGGCCAGTCCGAGATGGAGGCCGAGCACATGGGCCTGCACCTCGCCGTGGCCCGCGGCTCGAACGCCGAGCCGTGCGTCTGCATCCTCGAGTACGTGCCCGAGGGGCAGTCGAGCGACGGCGAATGGCCCCTGGCGCTGGTGGGCAAGGGGGTCACCTTCGACTCGGGCGGGCTCGACATCAAGGGCTCGGCGGGCATGCGGCGCATGTATCGCGACATGGCCGGGGCGGGCGCCGTCGTCGGGGCGATGCGGGCCATCGCGGCGTGCAAGCTGCCGATCAAGGTCGTGGCCCTGATGCCGTGCTCGGAGAATATGGTCAACGGCGAGTCCTTCCGCCCGGGCGACATCCTGACCTCGCGCAAGGGCCTCACCGTCGAGGTGGCCAATACCGACGCCGAGGGCCGGCTGCTGCTCGCCGACTCGCTGACCCTCGTCTGCGATCGCTACTCGCCCGAGAGCATCATCGACGCCGCGACGCTGACCGGCGCGGTGCGGGTGGCCCTGGGGCTCTTCGTGACGGGGCTTCTGACCCACAGCGAAGACCCCGACGAAGATGAAGACTTCGCCGACCTGTTCACCGGCGCCGGCCGGCGGGCGGGGGAGTGGGTGTGGCGGCTGCCGGTCGACGACGACTACAAGGTGCAGCTCGGCAGCCGGGTGGCCGACATCGCCAACTGCAACCTCGACGGCAAGACCGGCGCGGGCACCATCACCGCGGCGGTCTTCCTCAAGCAGTTCATCGACTTCGAGAAGGTCAAGCGCTGGGGTCACCTGGACATCGCCGCGACGGCCTTCATGGAGCGCACGGCGATCTACAACCGCTCGCCCTATCACCCCAAGGAGGGGGCGACGGCCATCGGCGTGCGGCTGATGACCGAGATCACCCGCATGCTGGCCGCCAAGCGCGACGCGGGCTGAGGCGGCGCGGTGGGCGGGGCAGGGACCGGCGGGTCATGGGGGAGGCGAGCGTCGCCGCTCGCGTCGTGTGCGGCGCGGTGGATGATGCTGTGGGCGGCGCTCGCGGCGGTCGGCTGCGACGAGACCCGTGAGTGCGTCTACGAGGGGCAGACGCTGGCGGTCGGGGCGTCGGTCGACGACATCCCCCGCCGGCTGCGCTGCACCTGCACCGCGGCCGGCATCGCCTGCGAAGACCTGCCCGGCGCCGTCGCGCTGCTGGACGCCGAGCCGCCCGATGCGGCGCCCGCGGCCGACGCCCGATCCGAGCCCGAACCTGACGCGGCGCCCGATGCCGCGCCTGTCGTCGACGCCTTGCCGCCCGACGCCGCGCCGCCCCGCTGCCCCGAGCGGCGCATCGGCGACGGCTCCGACTGCTTCACCGAAGGGCTCGTCTGCGCCGAGGGCCCGGCGTTCGACTGCTGCGGCCGGCCATTCCCCGCCGAGCGCAACTGCGTCTGCGACGGCGGCCTGTGGACGTGCACCGATCTGGTCGCCGTGTGCGAGGAGGACCCGGAGATCGGCGAGTGCGGCCGGCGCAGCCGCCTCTGCGAGCGCTGGCTCGCGACGCGCTCGCTGACCGATCCCACCGAGCTGTGGAATGGCGACCACGACGCCTGCGACGCGGGGGTGATGAACGCCGACTGGCGCGACGCGGTGCTCGAGCGCATCAATACGCTGCGCGCGATGGCCGGCCTCGACCCGGTGGATCACAGCCCGAACCTCGACGCGCTCGCTCAGGAATGCGCCCTGGCCATCGTCTTTCACGGCACCGGCGACCACCAGCTCGAAGAGTTCGATCAGTGCTACTCGCGCACCGCCGAGGAGGGGGTCGCCAGCAGCCTCATCGCCCAGGCGCCGGGGCTGGTGGCCATCGACCAGTACATGCTCGACTTCGGCGAGCAGAACTTCGACTCGATGACCCATCGGCTGTATCTGCTCGCGCCGCAGTTGGGCCCCATCGGCATCGGCTCGACCCCGCTGGCGTCGTGTGTGCAGGTGCACGGCAGCCGCGGCCAGCGCAACGATCCCGAGTGGGTCGCCTGGCCGCCGCCGGGGCCGTTTCCGATCGACGCGGACTACACCAACCCCGCCGGGTGGACGGTGCACAGCAACGTCTTGAACCTGGCGTTCGCCGAGGTCGAGGTCACCCTCGACGGCGAGGTGCTGCCCATCGAGCAGCGCGATCTGGACACCGCCGGCCCCGCGGGCTGGGGCACGGCGTGGCTGCCGGTCGATTGGGCGCTGGAGGCCGGCCGCAGCTATCGGGTGGTCGTCCGAAACGCGCTGCGCCGCGGCGAGCGCGTCGAGTTCAGCTACACCGTGCAGCCGGTGAGCTGCGCCGAGCCCTGAGCGGGCCCGCCGCGCTCGCGGGCTTCACATGGGCTCCGGCTCTTTCATGCCGCCGCCGAACGGGATGAGCTGGAACTCGATGGTGATCTCGGGCCGCTCGGGATCGTTGCTGCGCACCTGCAGCGCGCCATCGTAGATCCGGTTCTCGGGCACGGCCATCATGATCGGCACCCGCACCGGATCGGCGCCCGGCTCGAGGGTCGTCGGGAACGACGGCAGGCTGTCTTCGACGAAGGAGAACGCCTCGGGCGGCGTGCCGGCGCGCAGGCGGATGAGGTCGATGGTCAGCGGCTGCCCGCCGCAGTTGCCGACGGTCATCTCGACCAGCCGCTCGTCCTCGCCCTCGTCGAGCTGCACGACGAAGTCCTCGCCCGGATCGACCTGCACGCAGCCGCTGGCGTCGTTGCCGCTCAGCGGGATGCGCAGGTCGGCTCGGCCCGGGTCGTCGCTGACGATCGACAACACCGCCTCGTCGATGCCCTCGGCGACGGGGGCGTAGGTGATCGTCAGCTCGAAGTCCGCGCCCGGCGCCAGCCCCGGCTCACCGTCCCCGTCCGGATCGGCGAGGATGTCCTCCACCGCCGCGCCGCCGGCGCTCACGGTGAAGTCCACGTCGCCCTGAAGCTGAATGGTCTGGATGGTCAGCGGCGCGGCGCCGACGTTGCTGATCTCGACGATCTGCTCGGCCATGTCGCCCGGCGGCACCCGGCCGAAGACGACCTCTTCCGGGTCGGCGGCGATCTCGCCGACCGCGTCGACGGCCTCGATGGGCACCTCGATGTCGCCCTCGGGCAGCGTGGTCATGATGGTGACGGTGCCCGCCGGCATGAAGCCCTCGGCGGGCGCGCGGTGCTCGAGGATGAAGTCGACGGTGGTGCCCGGCTCGACGAGCAGCGGGTAGTTGCCGACGTCCTGGCCGGCGAACGAGATGGCGATGATCGGCCGCCGCTCGCCGACGCGATACAGCAGCTGGAAGTTCTCGCCCGGGTCGATGGCCAGCCCGGTGACCTCGAAGTCGACGTTGCCGGTATTGGTCATGCGGATCGAGCGCTCGACGACCTGCCCCGGCGTGATGACCGGCACCTGGAAGACCTCGGGTGCCAGGCTCGCGCCGGGCATCGGCGCCGCGTCGGGTTCGGGCTCGGGCTCGGGGGCCATGTCGAGCGCGCCGCCGTCGGTCTCCATCGCGCTGTCGGCGGTCGGGTTCGTATCGCCGTCGCCATCGTCACAGGCGCCGAGCAGGGCCAGGCAGACCAGGGGCAGCAGCCATCGCTTCATCAAATCCTCCGGGTGGGCTCTCGTCGTGAGGCCCTTCGATACCCGACTTGCCCCGACGATTGCCAGCCGGCGGATGCGCGCGCCGCCGTCAGTCGTGCTCGTGGGCGACCACGGTCCCGTCGGCGTCGGTCGCCGGCCCGTGGGTGTGCACCGGCCAGTGGCGCCGCCAGACCTTCTCGATGGCGTGGCCGTCGGGGCCGGCGTCTTCGAGCAGCGTGGTCAACGTGGGCCGGCGGATCGCCTCCGGCTGCCCCGGATGCCACTCGAAGTGGAAGACCTCGTGCCGCCCCCACTGCAGGCCCCAGGTGAGGCCCAGCCGCTCGGCGATGGCGCCGACCCGCTTCCACTGCTTCGCGTCGGCGGCGTAGTGCTTCAGCGCGTCGCGCATGTTCTTGCGGTGGCCCAGGTTGACGTCGAACGCCATGCCGAAGGCGTGCCAGCTCGCCCGGCCTTTGCGCGCCTTCTTCGAGTGGCGATCGAACGCCCGGTAGCCGCTGATGAACTTCAGCTCGATGCCCTCGGCCGCCGCGGCGGCGTGCAGATCCCGCGCCATGCGCCGGACCTCGGGGTGAAGCCGGGCCAGGTGGCGGGCGCCGCCGACGGTCGTCGCGGGTCGGGCCGGCGCCGAGGCGCCGATCGCCGCCGGCGTGGCCGCGACCCGGCCGCGGCTGGCCCGGGCCCTGGACTGCGCCCGGGTCACGGCCTTGGTCTTGGTCTTGGTCTTGGTCTTGGTCTTGGTCTTGGTCTTGTGCCGCACCGTCACTTCGACGGCGACCCGCGCGTCGGCCGGCGGCGGGTCGTCGGCCGCGACGTGCCCGGGCGGCGGCGCGGTCTGTCTCTCGGCGGGGGCGGCGAGGGTATCGCCGGCGGGCAGGGCACCGCAGGCGGAGAGCAGCGGGGCGATGAGCATGGAGGTCAGCAGCGAGCGGCCGGTGATGGGGGTCGTCATGGAAATGCTCCGGTTCGGTTGCCGGGGCGCGACGGCGGCGCATCCGGCGTGTTCACGTCGGGTTCTACCGCTATTGAACCACATGTATTCAAGTGTCGTACAACCAGGGGCTCTCCGGTCCGTCACTCAACAGTGGTATACGCCCGGCGCAGTGCCTATCCTGGCCACCGCTCCGATGGAGGCCCCGATGCTCGACGCCATCTTCGATCTGACCCCCGCCGCCCTGCGCGGCTGGTTCCCGACCGGGTTGCCGCTCAGCGCCGCCGCCGCTGCCCGGGTCGGCTTCGCCGTCGACCCGGCCACCGCGCCGCTCGATCGCCTGCGCGCGCTCGCCGATCGGGCCCGGCAGGCGGGCCTCGCCGCCGACGACGCCGATCTGATCGCCGCCGCGGTGCTGCACTCGGTGCTGCGCTGCCTCGTCGGGCGCGCGTTCGCCGAGCACGGCTTCGCAGCCCTCGCCGAGAAGAGCCACCCCGCGGTCGATGCCTTCGCGACCCTGTACCCGCCCGCCGCCGGCGCGCCCAATGACGCGCGGGCGCTGGTCGAGGCTGCGCTGCTCACGCTGGCCGAAGACAACCCCGCCATGAAGGGGCTCGGCTGGCTGTTCGAGCGCGGCGAAGACGCTGATCTCGCCGCGGCCGCAGGCGTATTCGAGTCCGCGGTCGACGCGCTGGGCGCCGACGTGGACGGCGAGCCGTTGATGGCCGCCCTGCGCCGCCCGCTCGAGGCGGGGGCCGACCTCAGCGCCCAGCTCGAGTTCGTGCTGACCCGTTGGCGCACCCTCCTGCCGACGGCCGTGGTCGAGCAGCTGCTGCGGACCCGCGATCTGATGGCCGAGGCCCACCGCCCGCGCTTCGAAGGCCCCGGGCCGGCCGCGCCGATCAGCTTCGCGGCGCCCGACGAAGAGGTCGAGGCCTTCACCCCCGATCGCGACTGGATGACGACCGTCGTGCTGATCGCCAAGCTGACCCACGTCTGGCTGCATCAGCTCGGCGAGACCTACGGCGAAGCGATCACCCGCATCGACCAGATCCCCGACGCCGAGCTCGATCGCTTCGCCGAGTGGGGCATCACCGGCCTGTGGCTCATCGGCCTGTGGCAGCGCTCGCCCGCGTCGGCGACCATCAAGCGGCGCATGGGCAACCCCGAGGCCATCGCCTCGGCCTATTCGCTGCACGACTATGTCATCGCCGACGACCTCGGCGGGCAGAAGGCCTACGACGACCTGCGCGCCCGCTGCGCGGCCCGCGGCATCCGGCTCGCGGCCGACATGGTGCCCAATCACGTCGGCGTCGACGGCCGCTGGGTCATCGAGCACCCCGAGCGGTTCCTGCAGCTCGATCGGCCGCCGTACCCCAACTATCGCTTCAGCGGGCCCGACCTCAGCACCCACCCCGACGTCGGCGTCTACCTCGAAGACGGCTACTGGGATCACAGCGACGCGGCGGTGGTCTTCAAGCGCCTCGACCGCCGCACGGGCGCGGCGCGCTACCTCTACCACGGCAACGACGGCACCCAGATGCCGTGGAACGACACGGCCCAGATCGACTACCTCGACCCCGACGCCCGCGAGGCGGTCATCCAGATGATCCTCGAGGTGGCGCGGCGGTTCGACATCATCCGCTTCGACGCCGCGATGACGCTGGCCCGGCGCCACATCCGCCGCCTGTGGCACCCGGCCCCGGGCGACGGCGGCGCGGTGCCGAGCCGCAGCGAGCACGGGGCCTCGCCCGCCGAGTTCGAGGCGCGCATGCCCGCCGAGTTCTGGCGCGAGGTCGTCGACCGGGTGCAGGCCGAGGTGCCCGATACGCTGCTGCTCGCCGAGGCCTTCTGGCTCATGGAGGGCTACTTCGTGCGTACGCTGGGCATGCACCGGGTCTACAACAGCGCCTTCATGCACATGCTCAAGGACGAAGACAACGCCGGCTATCGCCAGACCATCGCCAATACGCTGGCGTTCAGCCCGGCGGTGCTGCAGCGCTTCGTCAACTTCATGAACAACCCCGACGAAGAGACGGCCGTCGCGCAGTTCGGCAAGGGCGACAAGTACTTCGGGGTCGCGACGCTGCTGGTGACCCTGCCCGGGCTGCCGATGATCGGCCACGGACAGGTCGAGGGCTTCGCCGAGAAGTACGGCATGGAGTACCAGCGGGCCTACAAGGACGAGGCGGTCGACGCCGGCCTCGTCGAGCGGCACGCCCGCCAGATCTTCCCGCTGGTGCACAAGCGCTACCTCTTCAGCGAGGCCGATCACTTCGCGCTCTACGATGTGCTGACCGACGCCGGCGCGGTGGACGAGAACGTCTTCGCCTACAGCAACCGGGCAGGCGCCGAGCGGGCGATCGTGGTCTACAACAACAGCTACGGGCGCACCGCCGGCCGGTTCTCGGTGTCGTCGCCGATCAACATCGCCGAGGGCGGAGAGACCGAGCTGGTCACCCGCACGCTGAGCGAGGCGCTCGATCTGGCGACCGACGCGACGCTGTACAGCTTCCGGGATCATGTCTCGGGGCAGCACTTCCTGCGGACGGGGGCCGAGTTCGCCGCCGATGGGCTCGCGGTGACGCTGGAGGGCTATCAGACCCGGGTCTTCCTCGACTTCCGGGCGCTGGAAGACGATCCGGCGTGGCGTACGCTCGCCGCCGAGCTGGCCGGGCAGGGGGTGCCCGATCTGGACGAGGCCCGGCGGGGGATCGTGCTGCGGCCGGTGCTGGATGCCTTCGCCGATCTGCTGGCGACGCTCGTCGCGGTGTCCGATGCCATCGCGGATGACTCCGATGCCATGCCTGATGCCATCGCGGGTGACTCAGATGCCATCTCGAGTGATGCGGGTGTCATCTCGGATGCCATCGCGGATGACGCCGGTGCCAAGGTCGATGACACCGCCGGCACGTTCGAAGCGCTGGCGGCGGCCCACGGCCTGCTGGCCGAGACATCGCCCGCATTCGGCGAGCCGGCGGGCATCACGCCCGAGCTCGCCGTCTCGCTGCGTCTCGCGGGGCTGCTCGCTCGGCTGACGCCGCGGGGCCGGGCCGACGTAAGGCTGCGGGCCATCGAGCGGCTCGGCGCCGAAACCGTCGGCCTGGCCGAGGCGCTCGCCGAGGGCGCGCCGCTCGTGGACGCGGCCGATATCCCGGCCGCCTGGGCGTCACGGGTCGCCGGTCCGGCCGCCCGCGCCTGGTTGGACGTGCACGCCCACGAGGGCGTGCGCTGGTACCGCGACGAGCGGATGCAGGCGCTCGTCGAGGCCCATCTGGCGGGCGCTGACCTCGAAGATGCGGCGCGCGACGCCGCGAAGCAGGCCCTCGTGGCGCACCTCGACGCCGCCGCCTGGCGCTACGATGCCCTGCTCGGCGACGCGCAGGCGCCCGCGTCGAACCCGGCGGCGGATCCGGGGCCGGATCTCGACTGAGCGGTTGAACAGTTCACCCGACCGCCGCTGAACCGATCTCGCAGATCCCGAGGCGACGTCGCGCTTTGCGCCGACTCGACGCGGGCGGCCGGCTGGCACGGCCGTTGCTCAGTCAGACGCGCGCTCGGGATGGAACTTCCCCTCCGCCCCGGGTGACACCTCCTCCGCGTCCTGTGGGCCGACGTTCGCGTTGACTTCCCCTTGCTCCCGGGGCGCGGAGGTTTCCCCCAACTGCCAGCCTTCGATGTGCAGCTCGTAGCGCGGCGGGCCCTCGGCGCCGCGGCCGGGCGGCGGCCGGCTGACGTCGTGGCCCCGGGCCGCGATGCGGTCTTCGGCGATCCCACGGTGGAGCAGATACTTGCGCATGGCGGCAGCGCGGCGGCAGACGTGGCACGCGGCCCGATCGCCGGCGTGCGGATCGCGATAGTCGTGGGCCTCGATCCGCACGCGCGCGATCTGCGGCGCGTCTCGCAGCAGCGCGACGAGCCGATCGAGCGCCGGCCAGGCCTTGGGCGGGATTTCACTGCTCTTGGGTGAGCGCGGCACCGGGGGCAGCCAGATCCGGGCGCCGTGGCGGGCGATGCAGGCGGCGGGCGGACGCTGGCCCTCGGTCGTGCCGTCCGGGCAGGTATGACCGGGCACCGCGGGCGGACCGACCGGCGGCGGCGGGTGCAGGGCCGGCTTGTCGGGCGCGGGCCACGTCACCCGCGCCGGGCCCGCGCCGAGCGGCGCGCCCACCGCGCGGGTCAGGCAGCGCAGCGGCCCGGGGCGATCGAGCACGACGGTCGCCAACCGGCCCGCCTCGTCGAGCAGCAGCGTGATGCCCAGCGGCCCGGCGCGGTCGCGGAGGCACGGCGCCCAGCGGCGGCTCAGCGCGGCCAGGGCGGCGCGGTCGACGGCCGGCGCGCGCTGCAGCACATGCCACTCGAAGCGGTCGTTGAGCCGGTTCTGCGTCGGGTCGCGCGGATCGAAGACCGGGCGAGTCTCGCCGTAGCCCTGGGTCTCGATCCGCGCGCCGTCGACCCCCGCCTGCACGAGCAGATCGCGCAAGGCCTCGGCCCGCCGGCAGGTCACGCAGCGGCCGAAGGCGTTGCGCCCCGTCTGATCCGACTCATGGGCCTCGATGCGGATCCGCGTGATCGCCGGGTGCGCCATCAGCAGCGCAGCGACCCGCTTCATCTCGACCTGCACGGCCGCCGGCACCGCGGCGCGGCCCCAGGTCCAGTCGAGCCGCGGGGTGTAGATCCGATCGTCGACGAGGCACGGCGCCGCGGGCCGATGGGCCTCATGCACGTTCGGCGGGCAGAGATCCGCGGGCTCGGCGGCCTCGGCGGGCTCGGCCCGCAGCCCCGCGACGACGGTCAGCGCGACGAGCAGCGCCAGAGGCATCGGGCGGTACGCTGAGGGTGAGCGGCGCATGGCTCATCATGGCGTCTGTCGGCGGTGCATCGCCAGCCCTTGCCCGGCCCCGGCCCCTCGCGGTACCCCTTGCCCGGCGCGGCATCCCGCGACCGCCGCCTGGAGGAGCCCATGTCCGTACTCTCGCGCGCCGCGCTGCTCGCCGCAGCGTATTGCCTGGTCCCGGCCTGTACCCCCGCCGACGGCGGCAGCGAAGATCCGCCCCCGCTGGTCATCGGCGGGGACGGCGGCGTAGAGCTCGACGCGCAGCCGGCCGACGCCGAGCCGGACGCCGCGCCCGACGCCATCGTCGACATGATGCTGCCCCCGCCGCCGGTCGAAGCGATCTGCAACCCGGGCACGGCCTACAGCGCCGGCACGGCGATGTTCGCCGAGCGCACCGTCGAGTGGAAGCTCGAGCAGATCGGAGTGCAGGCCACCCGGCTGTCGGTGGGCGACATCGACGGCGACGGCTGGGCCGACGTGATGGCCCGCCGTGGCGGGCGGCGGTCGGACATCCTCGTCGAAGACGCCGAGGCCCGGCGCCAGCATCACTGGCTGCTGCGCAACGAAGGCGATCTCTTCGTCGACGTGACCGAGACCTCGGGGGTGCTGGCGACCCGCGGCGAGTATCCGCTGCCGCTCGGGCGGCCGATCGAGGTGGCCACGTTCGGCGACGTCGACAACGACGGCGACCTCGACCTGTATACCGGCCTCGATACCCGAATGCCGGTGGAGATCGCCCGCGAAGGCGCCGATCCCATCCGCGTCGTCGAGCGCTCGGAGCTCTTGATCAATGACGGCGAAGGCGGCTTCACCCTCGCCGCCGAAGACCACCCGCTGCGGCGCCTCGGCGGCGAAGACGTGCCCTCGGGCGCGGCGTTGGTCGACTTCGACCGCGACGGCCACCTCGACTTGTGGATGAGCCAGGGCGGGCTCGGCGCGTCGATGCAGGATCTCTTGTGGCGCGGCGACGGGGCCGGCGGCTTCGCCGACGTGACCGGCGCGGTGGGCCTGCGCACGGTCGAATGGGCGGTCATCGAAGACATCAACCAGGCCGAGGGGCATACCACCGCGTGGTCGGCGGCCGCCTGCGACCTCAATAACGACGGCACCCCCGAGCTGCTCGCCGCCTCGTACGGGCGGGCGCCGAATCACTTGTGGCAGGGGGTCGAAGAGGACGGCGCGTTCTCGTTCGAGAACCGCAGCGTGGCCTCGGGCTACGCCTATGACGACAACCAGAGGTGGCAGGACGATCAGTTCGCCCGCTGCTATTGCGCCGCCAACCGCAACGCGCCCGATTGCGCCGACGTGCCCGCCCCGAACGTGCAGTGCCAGGACAACTGGAATCACAACTACGGCCGCGAGCCCTTCCGCCTCGGCGGCAACAGCGGGGCGACGGTCTGCGCCGATCTCAACAACGACGGCTGGCTCGACCTCTACACCACCGAGATCAAGCACTGGTGGGCCGGGCAGGCGGCCGACGGCAGCGAGCCGCTGGTCAATACCGGCGAGGCCGACGTGCGCTTCGTGCGGCCGGGCAATGAGAACGTGGGCACCCAGCTGTCGCACCCGCAGTTCAACTGGGACGAGGGGCACATCACCGCCGGCTACCTCGACGTCGACAACGACGGCCGGCAGGACATCTACATCGGCGGCACCGATTACGCCGGCAACCGCGGGCTCTTGTATCGCAACACCTCCGAGTGGGGCGGCGCGCTGCGGTTCCGCGCGGTGCCGGTGGAAGACTTCTTCGAGCACAACCGCAGCCACGGCATGGCGGTGGCCGACTTCGACCGCGACGGCGACCTCGACCTGATCGTGGGGCACTCCCGGGCGCGCTGCGACGCCAACGCCCCCAACAACTGCTATCCCACCGCCCAGGCGCGCTTCTTCGAGAACATCCTGGGGCAGGACGGCAACTGGCTGCAGCTCGACCTGCGCGGGGCCGAGGGGACCAACTCGCTCGCGTTCGGCGCGCGGGTCGAGGTGCGCACCGAGGCCGGCCTGCAGGTGCAGGAGGTGGGCGGCGGCTACGGGCACTTCGGCGCGCAGCGGGATCGCATCCTGCACTTCGGGCTGGGCGAGGCGTGCGAGGCGGTCGTCAGCATCCGCTGGCCCGATGGCGACCTGACGACCGAGCACCTGCGCCTCGGCAGCGGCTACCGCTACCTGGTCCGCCAGGGTCAGCCGGCCGAGGTCGCCCCGCGCTGAGCGGCCGCGCAGAGTGACCGTGCAGAGTGACCGTGCAGAGTGACCGTGCAGAGCGACCATCGCCGGTCTTCCGTCGGGCGGCGGTCTCTGGCATGGTGACCCTATGTCGATACACCCCCCCGAGATGCCGGCGCTCGTCCGGCTGACCGCCGGCGAGATGCTCGACCGGCTGGCCGCCGGCGCCGTGAGCAGCCGGGCGCTGGTCGAGGCCCACATCGAGCGCATCACCGCGGTCGACGGGCGGGTCAACGCGCTGATCGACCGCCGCTTCGACGCCGCGCTCGCCGAGGCCGACGCCGCCGACGCCGCCCGCGCGAAGGGCCAGGGCGGCCCGCTCGCCGGGTTGCCGATCACTGTCAAGGAGAACTTCCTGCTGGCGGGCACGGCGAGCACGCTCGGTTTGAAGGCCCGCGCGGATCATCGCGCCGAGCGCGACGCGGTGCTCGTCGAGGCGCTGCGCGCGGCGGGGGCGGTCATCCTCGGCAAGACCAACGTGCCCCAGCTGCTGCTGGCCCAGGAGTCGGAGAATCGGCTCTACGGGCGCACGGCGAACCCGTGGCACGTCGGGCGCAGCCCGGGCGGATCGAGCGGCGGCGAGGCGGCGGCGGTGGCGGCCGGCATGAGCCCGCTCGGCTTCGGCAGCGACATCGGCGGCTCGATCCGCATCCCGTGCCATTTCACCGGCATCGCGGGGCTCAAGCCGACCCTCGATCGCTGGTCGAACCGGGGCATGCTCGGCGCGGTGCCCGGCCAGGAGCTGGTGCGCGCGCAGTGTGGACCGCTGGCCCGCTCGGTGGCCGATCTGGTCCGTATCTGGCAGATCCTCGACCCGGTGGCGATGGCCGCTCGCGATCCGTACGTGCCGCCCATGCCCGCCGGCGATCCGGCGCAGATCGACCTGCGCGGGCTGCGCATCGGCTGGATCGTCGACGATGGCTTCCTCGCCCCGACGCCGGTCATCGCCCGGGCGGTCGAGCGCGCCCGTGACGCGCTGATCGACGCCGGCGCGACGCTGGTGCCCTATCGCGAGCCCGACGAGGGCGAGGTGCTCTACCTGTGGCTCGCGGCCATCACCAGCGACGGCGGCGCGACCTATCAGCGGGCGCTCGACGGCGAGGACTTCCCCGAGGTGCTCAAGCAGAGCAGCGCGGTGCTGCGGCTGCCCGACGCCGCCCGCAAGGCGATGGCGGCGGTGCTCGATCGCCTCGGCGAGCGGCGCATCGCGCGCATGCTGCGGGTGCTGGGCCGAAAGCCGGTCGAGGCCTATTGGGATCGCGTCGCCGAGCGCACGGCCATGCGGCGGGCGATGTTCGACGCCTGGAACGACGCGCGCCTCGACGCGGTCATCGCGCCGCCGCATACGACGCCGGCCATGGCTCATCGGCAGTCGGGGGATTACACCCTCGGCCTGGCCCACATGTTCCGCTACGCCCTGTGCAACATGCCCGCGGGCATCGTGCCCGTGGCCCGCATGCAGCAGACCGATCGCCTGCCGCCGCCCGGGCGCGGCGCCGATCGCATCGACAAGGCCCGCGCCGCCATCGACGCCGGCGCCCTCGGCCTGCCGGTCGGGGTGCAGGTGGTCGCCCGCCCGTATCGCGAAGACGTCGCGCTGGCGGTCATGGCGGCCATCGAGCAGCGGGTCCTGACCCATGACGACTATCCCCACACACCCATCGATCCCATGCCCTGATCCCATCGGGTCATCACTCAGCGAGGCCGCATGCCATCCATCGACCTGACCGCCCGCCGGGCGGGCATCCTGCTGCACCCCACGTCTCTGCCCGGGCCCCATGGCATCGGCGATCTCGGCGCGGCGGCCCATGGCTTCCTCGACTGGCTGGTCTCCGCCGGTATCGGCTGCTGGCAGGTGCTGCCGATCGTGCCGCCGGGCGCGGGCAACTCGCCCTACTCGAGCTGGTCGGCCTTCGCCGGCAACCCGTGGCTGGTCAGCCTGGCCGATCTGGCGGGTCACGGCTTGCTCGATCGGGCCGATCTCGACCCGCCGCCCGCGCTGGCCGCGGCCGTCGACCGGGCCGACTTCGGCGCGATGATGCGCTTCAAGGGGCCGCGGCTGGTCAAGGCCGCCGATCGCTTGCGCAAGGACCCCGATCACCCGTGGTTCGCGGCCTTCGACGCCTTCCGAGGCGCCCACGACTGGCTCGCCGGCACCGCGCTCTTCGCCGCGCTCAAGAACCGGGCGGGGGACACGGCGTGGTGGGATTGGCCGGCAGGCCTGCGCGACCGCGCGCCGGATGCCATCGAGAAGGCGCGCGCCGAGCTGGCCGATGACATCGAGCGGGTCGAGGCGATCCAGTTCTTCTTCGACCGTCAGTGGACGGCGCTGCGCCGCGCGGCGACGGCCCGGGGCATCGAACTCATCGGCGATCTGCCGATCTACGTCGACGCCGACAGCGCCGATGTCTGGCTGAACCGCGGGCTCTTCGACCTGACGGCCGACGGGCGGCGCAAGGCCGTCAGCGGGGTGCCGCCGGATGCCTTCAGCGATGTGGGGCAGCTGTGGGGCAACCCGCTGTATCGCTGGGACGTGCTCGCCGAGGGCGGCTACGCGTGGTGGATCGCCCGCCTGCGCCGGGCGCTGAGCCTGCACGATCGGGTGCGCATCGATCACTTCCGGGCGTTCTCGGCCTATTGGTCGGTGCCCGGCGACGCGACGGACGCCCGCTCGGGCCACTGGGTGAAGGGGCCGGGGCAGGCGATCTTCGACGCCTTCGAGGCGGCGCTCGGCCGGCCGCTGCCGATCATCGCCGAAGACCTGGGCGACATCGACCAGCCGGTGCGCGACCTGCTCGCGGCGTGCAAGCTGCCGGGCATGAAGATCCTGCAGTTCGCGTTCGGCGGCGACAATGACAACCTCTACCTGCCGCACAACCACCACCCCGACGCGGTGGTCTACACCGGCACCCACGACAACGATACGACCCTCGGCTGGTGGTTCGCGGCCGGCGACAAGACGAAGCATCACGTCCGCATCTACTACCGCGTCGACGGCAACGATCTGGTCTGGGATCTCATCCGCAGCGCCTATGCCAGCCCCTGTCGGCTGGCGGTCGTGCCGATGCAGGACGTGCTGGCCCTCGACAGTCGCGGGCGCATGAACACCCCGGCGGTCGCCGAGGGCAACTGGGGCTGGCGCATGCGCCGCGAGCACCTGCGCCCCGAGTACGCCCAGCGGCTGCGCGGGCTGGCGGCGCTCTTCGACCGCAGCTGATCGGCGGCGGCGCGATCCCGCCCTGAGTTTTTCCTGTTCATCCGAAAAGCGAGACGCCGCGCGCGGTTGGGCTGTGTCCGTGCGCCCGGGTGACGTCTCGCTCGACCATCTCGCTTGACGATCGAATAGTGAAATCGAATCATGAGGCTGCCCGGCGGATCGTGCCGCCGCATCACGAGGGGAGCTGCCATGATCCACGCCCGAAATACGCGGTCGTCCACCCCAGCCGCCGTCACCCTGGTCTTCGCCATGGCCGCGCTCGCCGGCTGCGATGACGGATCGGATCTCGACCAGGACGTCGGAGCGAGCCCGGACGGCGGCTCGATGGTCGCCGCGGCCACATGGCATCAGGATGTCGCGCCGATCGTCATGCGCCGCTGCGCCACCTGCCACGTGGACGGCGGCGTAGCGCCTTTCCCCCTCGACAGCTTCGAGACGGTCAGCCGCATGGCGCCGGTGGCGCTCAACGCCATCGAGTCGGGCCGCATGCCCCCGTGGATGCCCGAAGACGACTGCCGGGACTACCTCGACTCGCGGGCGATGAGCGCCGACGAGATCGCCGTCTTCCGGGCCTGGGTCGAGGCGGACGCGCCCGAAGGTGATCCGGCGACGGCGGCGTCGATCGAGCTGCCCGAGGTACCGACCATCGAGCCGACCCATGTCGCGACGCCGATGGCAGCCTTCACCCCCGATGACAGCCAGGCCGATGACTATCGCTGTTTGATCCTCGATACGCAGTTCGAAGAGCTGAGCTTCCTGACCGCCAGCCGACCGGTGCCCGACGCGACCGCGATCGTGCATCACGTCCTGGTCTACGCCCTCAGCCCGGATCAGCTCGACGCCGCGCTGGCCGCCGACGCCGAGAGTGAGACCGAGGGCTATCCCTGCTTCGGCAGCCCGCTGCCCCAGAGCACGGGTGACGTGGCCGGCCTGGGCGGGGGCGGGCTGCCGCGCCAGGTGGGCGGCTGGGTGCCGGGCGCCCAGCCGAATGTCCTGCCGGCGGATCATGCCATCCCGATCGTGCCCGGCAGCCGGCTGGTGATGCAGGTGCACTACAACTTCGGCGCCGCGGGGGCCGAGCCCGACGCGACGACCTTCGAGATGGTGCTCACCGACCAGCCGCCGCGCTTCGAGGCCATCGAGCGGCCGGTGCTGGTGCGCAACCTGACCATCCCCGCCGGCGAGGCCGAGGCGGTCAATCGGGCCACGTTCACCCATCGCGGCAGCGAGCCGCTGACCATCACCTCGGCCGGGCCGCACATGCACGCCCTCGGCAAGCGCCTCAGGAGCACGGTGGTGCGGGCCGACGGCAGCGAAGAGTGCATGGTCGACATCCGCGATTGGC
The DNA here is from genome assembly GCA_030427205.1 of bacterium. Lineage (GTDB taxonomy): Bacteria > Myxococcota_A > Bradymonadia > UBA7976 > UBA1532 > JACKDM01. The sequence continues at coordinate 146,801 of JAUHXC010000016.1, forward strand.
GCTACGAGTGGCAACAGACGTTCGGTTTCGAGCCCGACGCGTGGCTGACCCTCGAGCCGGGCGATACCATCACCCTCGAGTGCGTCTTCGACAACTCGGCGGCGAATCAACCCTTCGTCGACGGGCAGCAGATCGAGCCGCGCGACGTGGGCTGGGGCGAGGGCACGCTCGACGAGATGTGCATGAACTACATGACCTTCAGCCGCCCGTACGCGCCGCCCACGCCGCCGCAGGAGGGCTGCCCCGATGGCATGGCCGACTGCATGGCCGGGTGCATGGCCGATCGCTCCACCGCCGACTGCGTGCTGGCCTGCGCCGAGGGGCCGCAGTGCGGGCTGTGTGTCTTGCAGCAGGCGCCGAGCTGCGGCGGAGCCCGCTGCGCGGGCAGCTTGCTGGCCCTGCGCGACGCGCCATGCCTGCAGAACTGCTTCATGGAGACGGTGACGCTGGGCGGAGAGCCCACCGCGTGCTTCCGCGAGAAGTGCCCCGAGGCTTATGCCTCGGCCATCGATTGCCTCGGCGACGTGCTCGATGCCGGAGACTGCGACGCGCCCGTCGCCGATGCCTGCGGCCTCGCGCTGCCCGGGCGGTAGATCTTGCCGCTCGGCGGGCCGCCGGGTAGGGTCCGGCCCCGCGGCGCGCAGGAGACTCATCGTGAAGGCCGACAAGCCGCTGACCAGCCGGGACCGACAGCGCATCGAGACCCGACGCCGGATCATCGAGGCGGCCGTCGCCACGTTCGCCGAGCGTGGCTTCCACGGGGCGAGCACCCGGGAGATCGCCGGGCGGTGCGGGGTCACCCAAGGGCTCGTCACCTATCACTTCAAGAACAAGGACAACCTCTGGCGGCGGGCGGCCGAGCATCTCTTCGCGACGATGCTCGATGGCATCCGCGCCCGGGTCGACCGCGGCGCGCCGCATGAGCCGCGGTCGCTGGCCCGCGAGGTCGTGCGGGCCTATGTGCTCATGGCGGCCGAGCACCCCGAGCTGATGCGGTTCATGGTGCAGGAGGGCAGCGTCGACGACGAGCGGGTGCAATGGCTCATCGAACACTGCGAACGCATGCTCTATCAGAGCTTCGGCGGCATCATGACGTTGGCCGGCGTCATCGACGGCGAGCGACCGGCGCACCACCTGTACTATGTGATGGCCGGCGCCGGCAGCCTGATCTTCTCCATCCCCGCGCTCTGCCGGCGGCTGACCGGCGTCGATCCCTCCGACGCCGAGATCATCGAGCGCCACGCCGACATCGTCGCGCGCCTGCTCGTGCCCGAGGTGTGAGCCGGGCGCGCGATGTCAGGGACCGCGCCAGACGTGGCCCACGGTGCCTTCGTCGAGATAACCCAGGTTGTTGATCGCGTTGTCTCGCTCGGGCCCGCTGATCGTATAGAAGTGATTGCCGGCGTCGGGGCTGAACATGCGATAGATCGGCGTCGAGCCACACAGCGGGCGCGGCGACCAGTAGCCGATGGTCCGCTGGGGCGCGACCCCGATCTCGCAGGCGGTGTCGTTGGTCAGGAAGTACCGCCCATCGGGCTTGCGGCAGAGGAAGACCGCCCGCATGCCCTGGTGCTCTTCGGTGTACAGGTGGAAGAAGCCCTGCGCCTCGACGCGATAGGGCGCCCGGCTGGCCTGAGCCAGATCGTCGGTGAAGATGTGCCCGTTGCCCGAGGCCCGGTGAATCGGTCGGCGACAGCCGGGCAGGGGGCCCTCGTCGCAGCCGCCGGCGCAGTTGTCGTCGACGCCGTTGCAGACCTCGTCCGGCGGCAGGCAGACCGCCGCGCCGCCCTCGCAGGTGACCCGACCCTCGGTCTCGCACGCGGTGGGGCAGGGCACGTCCGGCTGGCAGTCGCTCTCGAGCTCGCAGCCATTGTCCGGGTCGCCGTCGGTGTCGAAGAAGCCCGGATCGCAGGCGCCCACCGCGCACATGCCATCGATACAGGCCGCCATGCCATCGCGCACCGCGCAGGTGCGCCCGCACTCGCCGCAGTTGCGCGGGTCGCCGTCGAGGTCGGCGCAGGTCAGCCCGCAGACATCGAGCGGGGCGCAGGCCTCCGGCGTCGGGCCGACCCGGGCGTCGTTGGGCAGCGCGTCGGGCGCGAGCCCCTCGGCGTCGGCCGGGGGCGCCGCGTCTGGCGCGCCGTCGGCGACGAGGCCGACATCGGGCGGCGGCAGCTGCTGATCCCGCTCACCGCCCGGCGCCATGACATCGGGGCGGCTGCCCGCGTCGACTTCGAAGTCGTCGGCGCCGGCGCACGCGCCGCAGATCGACGCGGCGAGGACGATCAGCGCCGTTCGCAGCGCCGGTCGCAGCGCTGGCCGGTTCATGCGAGCAGCCCCGGCAGCACGTCGCTCGTCTGGCCGCCGTTCCAGCCGAACTGCGGCATGTCGAGGCCCAGCGCGCGCAGGGCGGTGAGCTGCGCCCGGCTCAGGTTGCCGCCGGGCACCCGCGTGTGCACGCCGGCGTTGAGCGCGCCGCCGCAGCGGCCGGCGAGCAGCACCGGCAGCTCCTTGACGCTGTGATGCCAGCCTTCGCCGTACTCCGAGGTCGCATAGACCAGGCCGCGATCGAGCAGCGTCGATCCGTCGGCCGCGGGGCGGTCGAAGCCATCGAGGAAGGCCGCGAACGCCTGCATCTGATGCAGGGTGATGTCGCGCACCCGCGCCCAGTGGCCGTCGTGACAGGTCTTGTGCATGCCATCGGGCACGCCCAGGTTGCCGAAGACATGGGTCGTCGCCGGCGAGGTGAGCATCATCGAGAAGACCCGGGTCAGGCCGCAGTCGACCGCGACGCCGAGCAGCTCGCCCATGGTGCGCGCCCGCTCGACGAGGCTGCCACCGTCCCGCGGCGCCGGCGGCACGTCGCACAGCGGCACGGCGGCCTCGACGCGCCGCTGCAGCTCGCGGACATGGGTCAGGTGGGCGTCGAGCCGGCGGCGATCGCGGGCGCCGAGCTTGCCGCGCAGCGCGGCGGCGTCTTCCATGACCGCGTCGAGCACCACCAGCCGGCGATCGGATTCCCGCTGGTCTTCGCCGCGGGTGAAGAGCCGGTCGAAGAGGGCGCGGGGCGACATCTCGGGCAGGTTGGTCGAGTACGAGCCGTTGTACGAGATGGCGTTCCAGTGGCCGTAGTCGTGGAAGCGGGCCCGGCTGACGCCGACCTCGAGCGATCGGAAGAGCGGAGGATCGCGGTACCACGCCGGGTGGCGGGCCAGCAGCTGGTCGAGGCTTGGTCGCAACGCCGTGAGCGAGTGCGAGCCGTGATCGAAGCCATCGGGTCGGATGCGATCGCCGGTCATGGCGACCATGAAGCCGCGCATGTGGCCGTCGCCTTGACCCGGCGGCATCGGCGGGATGTCGGTGTGCGGCTCGAGGCCGGTGATCGCGGTCACGCCGCGCCCGGCGAGCGGCTCGAGAAGCACCGAGGGCGCGTAGCCCGGCCCGACGGTGGCCGGCGTCCACAGGTCGGGGTGCCCCGGGCGGCCCTGTTCGCCGCCGTGCCCGGCATGCCATGGGGTGCCATTGGCCCAGTAGAAGAGGCCGAAGAAGGGATCATCGAGGCCGTTGGCGGCGGCGCGCCGGCCGCCGAACATCGCCTCAAGCGGCGGCAGCGCCACCGAGACGGCCAGCCCGGCCAGGCCGCCACGCAGGACCGCACGGCGGGAGAGCGGGGCCCGGGTGATCCACGGCGCCCGTCGGTCGCGGCGGCTCATCGCTCACCTCCGTCGGCTGGGTTCGTGCCATCGTCTTCGACGGGCGGCGAGATGAGGCGAAAGCCCCGGCTCTGCACCAGCGCCACGAGCAGCCGGTCGAACGCGTAGTCGTCGTCGACCATCGCCGCCTGCAGCTCGTCGATGATCGCGCGCTCGTCGATGGTATCGAGGCGGTTGTTGGCATAGCGATAGAGCTGACGGGCGATGCAGCGCCCGACCCGCGGATCGTCCCGCAGGAGCGTCGCCAAGTCGACGCTGTCGTCGAGCGGTGTGCCGTCCAACTCGCCCGTGGCGTCGATCGGGAAGCCATCGACCGCCTCTCGATGTCGACCGATGGAGTCGAAGTGCTCGAACAAGAAGCCCGGCGGATCGATGAACCGATGGCAGCTGCTGCACGCCGGGTCGTCGCGGTGCTGTTCGAGGCGCTCGCGCAGGGTCGGCGGGTCGTCCTCACCCGGGGCGAGGTTCAAGTCGATGTCATCGGGCGGCGGCGGCACCGACTGACACAGCACCCGCTCGCGCACGAACTTGCCGCGCAGGGTGGGCGAGGTCTCACTGGGGTGAGCGTTCATCGTCAGGAAGGCCGCGAGCCCCAGGACCCCGGCCCGGGGCGTGCCTTCGCCGAAGTCGACCGGCACGAAGATCGAGCCGGCCGCGCCGGGCGCGTCGACCCCGTAGAGCGCCGCCAGCGTACTGTTGACGTAGCCTCGCGGCGCCGAGAACAACTCGCGGATGTCGGCGCCGCGGCGGAAGACCACGTCGTCGACGAGCAGTTTGACCTCGGTCTCCATGGCCCAGAGCAGGTGGGCGTCGAAGCCGGGGTAGTCCGCCGGATCACGCTGAACCCGGGCGAGCCGCGGCAGATCGAGGTACTGGGCGAAGAAGGCCTGCACCGCGTCCCGGGCCCGGGGCGTCGCCAGCAGCCGCCGGGTCTGCGCCGCGATGCCGGCCGGCTCGACGAGGTCACCGCGCTCGGCGGCGTCGAGCAGCTCGGCGTCGGGCGTGCTGTTGGTGACCAGATAGGCCAGCCGGGTGGCCATCTCATACGCGGTGTAGCGCAGGCGATCGGGGTCGTCGGCCGCGGGCGCCGGCTCGCCGCGCTCGATCCGGTAGAGGAAGCTCGGCGACTGCAGCCAGCCCGCAAGCACCGTCTCGGCGCCGCGCAGGGGCGCGCCTTCGGCGGTCGCGGCGGCCACCGTCAACCAGCGATCCTGCTCGGCTGCCGTCAGCGGTCGGCGCAAGATCCGGCGGCCGGTGTCGCGCACGAAAGCGCGAATACAGGCATCGTCGGCGGCCTGCGGTACGCAGCCGAGTATCCGCGCCCGGCGCTCGGGCGCTGCGAAGACCGCCGCGGCGATGTCGAAAGCGGCGTCGGCGTATTGCTCCACGCCGCCGGCGGACACCTCGGTCGTCGCCGCGCCGATGCCATAGTACAGATGGGGGTTCGTATCCGCCTCGACCGGCGTCGCCGGCAGGTCGGGCCCGAAGAGATCGGCCAGCGTATTGCGGTACTGGGTGGCGGTCAGCCGCGCCATGACCGGCGCCGATGGTACGAACGCCGGGGTCTGCGCCGGCGGATCCGGGCGCGGTGCCGGCGCGTCGTCGGGCGGCTCGGGCGTATCGCCGGCCGGGTCGTCGCTCTCCGCCGGGGTCTCGGGCGGCGGAGCGGGCGAGGGGTCCGCTTCGGGCGCGTCTACCGTCGGCGGGAGCGGGGCCGGAGCCGTGGGCGGCGGGCCTTCTTCGCATGCCAGCAGCGTCGCGCCGATGGCGATCGCAGCCAGTGAAAGACGACGTCTCCGCATGGGGGCTCCCCGGTCGGCGTCGGGCGGCGTGCCCGCTGCCGCAACAGAGTGCCCAATCGTCGATGGACGATCCAGTGTCGGCTGCGGTCGCGTCGAACAGGTGGCGCCGGGCGGCGACGCTGTCAGCGGGTGATGTCCGGGTCGAGGTGAGCGAAGGGATCGGTCTCGGGGTCGCTCTTACGCTCGCCGACGAGCTTCTGATAGTGGCGATCGATGCGCACCTTGAGCCGGCCGTAGGCGCTGCGGTCGATGAGCCAGCACAGCCGGGCGGCGCCATCGTCGGCCGAGTGCAGCACCAGCTCGTAGTATCGCTCGCGCCCCTGGGGGTTCCGGCGTTGCAGCCAGCGCAGCACGAAGCGCTCGTCGGCGGCCGAGCGGGACTCGATCTCGGCGATGCGTTCGCCGATCTCGGGGATGGCCTCTCGCAAGTCGGTGTCCGGCCCCAGCCGCGGCCAGTCATCCACCGCGCCGCCCACATCGAGCACCCGCCAGTCGGGGGTGACCACCGCGTAGCAGATGCGACGAAGCCCGCACAGCATTTCGAGCAGCTGCTCCGATGACACCATGACGTCCTCGTCGCCAAGTCAAGTATCGTTACGTATCCTGTTGCAGCGCGGGCGTGAGGTAAAGCCCGAAGTCAGTCAGGGATTGAACGTATGCTCTTCGCGGCGGATGAACGTACGGTCAGCTGCAATGCAGGTCGCTGAGAATGTCTCCCGGCCACCGGCGGGACGTCGACCCGAAAGGCATGCACCGTGCTGATCCGAGCACTGAGGGATGACGAGCGCGAGACGCTCGATCGCTTCGTCGCCGACCGCAACCGCCCGGGCAAGCAGCTGTGTCTGCACCTCGCCGACCGCCCGGCGGACGTCTCGGCCGATCTGGACGCGCTCGAGCCGCTGACCGAGGCCTGCCTCGTCGCGACCGAATCACAGACTGATCGGTGGCTGGGCACCGTCGCGTGGGAGGTCGGCGGGCCAGACGGCGATCGGGCATGGCTCTTCGGCCCCTGGACGGCCTCCGCAGATGAAGACCGGCAGGTCAGCTTGCTCGCCGCGGCGCTCGAACGGCTGCCGTCCACGGTTCGCCGAATCGACAATTTCGTCGCCCTCGACTTCGCCGAAGGGCTGGCGGCCCACGCCCGCCTGGGCTTCGACCCCCGACGGACGGTGCACGTGATGCGGGCGACGGCTCACCGCCCGGTGCCCTCGCCGGTCGCGATCAGCGAAGCGGACGCCACGTCCGACGACGACCGCGCGCAGGTCGCGGCGCTGCACGCGCTGGCCTTCCCCGGAACCCACACCGCCGCGGTCGACATGTTCTCGGCCGAGCGCGGGCGGCTGTGGTGCGCGCGCGACGCCGGTGTGATCGGCTATGTCTACGCCGTGCAGCCCGCCACTGTGCCCGAAGGCCGGATCGAGTACGTCGCGGTGGCCCCGGACGCCCGCGGGCGGGGCATCGGGCGGGCGTTGCTCGCCACCGCAGTCGGCTGGCTGTTCGAACAGGCGGTGCCCGAAGTCTTCCTCACCGTGGACGCCGACAACGCGCGGGCGCTGAGCGTCTACCGGGCGGCCGGCTTCGAAGCGTGGCGGTCGGGCCGAGCGCTGACTCTCTACCGCTCGGGCGGCTGAGCCGGCCCGCGATCGAGTCGTGAAACGAGCCGGGATTGCGCCGATTCGGCCCGCGGTCCGATACTGCCGCGGCACCGGGAGGTCGCCATGACACGGTTCATCGTCGCGCTCGCCGCTGCCCTGGCCCTGTCGGGCAGCGCGTGGGGCCACGGGATAAACGGGCACGTTCACGTCACCGGCTGGGCCATCGAGCGCCTGCCGCCGGGGGACATCGCCGACTTCTTCGCCGATCCGGCGCTGTTCGAGGTCGCGCTCTTCGCCGCGTCGTTCCCCGACTCGGGCTATGCCGTCGACGACCCGTACGGCGAGATGGCGCATTGGCCGCCGTTTCTCGAGGCGTTCATCGGGCATGTGCTCGTCGAGGCGGGCCCGCCGCCCTACGAGACCGACGACGCGCGGCGGCTGGCGGCGTTCGCCATCGGGCTGGCCTGCCACGGGCTGCAGGACGAGATCTTCGACTCGATCTTCCTGCATCACATCCGTGAACACGACGGCGAGGGGCAGGACGCGGCCGATCCGGGCACCGACGCGATGCTGCACACCGATGGCTATCTGCGCTGGCGGCCCGCGCAGTGGGCGCCGCTCGATGATCTGGTGCGGGTCTTCGCCGACGAAGGCTACGCGGTCGAGCCCGAGACCATCGAGGCGGGCATGCTGCGGGTGAAGTTCCTGGTCATCGACAACTTCCATAACCTCGCGCCGACCCTCGACCGCCGCTATCGCCCGCTGTTGCCCTGGACCGCCCGGCATTATGTCGATCCGGCGGTGCCCGGCAGCCTCGCTGCGGAGATCCCGGCCACCGGCGCCTTCATCGAGGCGTTGTGGCAGCGGCTGCACGGCCGCGCGCCGATGGCGGGCATCGTCGGTCACCCGTATCCCGACGGGCGGCGCCGCCTGATGAGCCGAGATCCGGCGAGCGCCGGCAGCTGGGTCACGCTGGTGCTCGGCATCGGCGCGCGGGTCGGCTCGGTGACGGCCGATCGGGTCCATCTCGAAGGGCCCACCGGCCCGGTGCCCTTCGACCTGCACCATACCCGCTGGGGCGGCGGGCGCGACGACTGGACCCGCATCATCCAGCTCAGGCCGCAGGTCGAGCTCGCGGCAGATACGGTCTATACGGTGCGCGTCGATCCCGGCCTGGAGTACATCGACGGGCGGGTGCTGGAGGTGCCGTGGCAGTACGTCTTCCAGACCCCGTGCGCCGACGAAGGCGACAGCGACATGGGCGCGCCGTGTCCGTCCGAGCCGGCGGATGGCGGGATCTCGCCGGTCGACGCCGCGCTGCCGGATGTCGCGCTGCCGGACGCCGCGCTGCCGGACGCTACACCGCGGGATACCGCGCTGCCCGACGCTGCGCCCATTGATGGTGGGGTATCGGATGCCGGTGTCGAGCGTGACGCCGGGGCGAGGCGCGACGCAGCGCCGCCGGCGAGCGACGCGGGATCGGGCGCAGCCGCGGAGCCCGACGGGTGTGCCAGCGCGGTGCCCACCGGACACGAACGCGCCTGGCTGGCCGGCCTGATCGGGCTGGTGCTGCTGATCGGCCTCGGGCGGCGCTCAGGACGCCGAGGCGCGCCGGCCGAACGGCGGTAGGAAGAACAGCCACGGTCGCTTGACGAAGCGGACCAGCACCGCCCAGACGAGCGCGCGCCCCTCGCCGAAGGTGAAGCGGCGCGCCGAGAGGGCGAGCAGCAGCGTCAGCCCGAAGCTCACCAGGAAGTTCATCAGGCCGATGAGCCCTACGCCGAGGGCGACCTCGGCCAGCAGCTGCCCGGGGATGGCGCTGCCGAGCGTCAGCCAGGCCACTCCGAAGTGAGCCGAGGCGAACGCGATGTGGCGGATATCGAACGGCAGGCCGAGCACGAGCCCGATGCTGCCTGCGGAGCCGAGGCAGAAGCCGAGATAGACGTTGCCGCCCAGCGCGCCGAGCTTGCGGTGCACGAGCTCGCCGAGGCGCGCCGCCCGCTCGGGGCCGAGCACGCGCCGCAGGCCGCGGTGGGCCGCGACCCGCTGCGGCAGCCGCCGATAGAGGTTGCGGTTGTCCAGCCAGCCCGAGACGAGGCCGGCGGTCGACAGGAAGACGCCGGCGACGCCGGCATAGAACAGCGAGCCGCTCTCCCAGGGGTGCAGCTCGGCCAGCAGCCGCCATGCCTTGTCGGGGTCGGCGGGTGGAGCGCCGGCGACGGTCGCCGCCAGCCAGGTCAGCGCGATGCCCAGCGGCAGCGCGGCGGCGACGTTGCCGACGAACGAGACGAACTGACTGCGCGAGACCCGCACGATGAGATCGGCGAGCCCGTCGATGTCGTGGCGGCCGTCCTCGGGCGACATCGTGCGGGCGAGGGTATTGGCGGTCATGGCCGGCTGCTTGGTGGCCAGCGTACCGCCGACGAGCGCGATGACGACGAAGCACAGGGCGTAGTTGAGCCCGAAGACCAGCGCCTCGACCGCCGGCGCCGCATCGCCGTCGAGCCACAGCTTGACCAGCGCGAACAGCGCGACGACCACCCCGCCGATGAGGCTCGACACCAGAAAACGGCCATACTGCGCCGCCGTCTCGGTGATGTACTTGCTGCCGGTGCGGGCCGCGTGCTCGACGATCTGGTGCACGAGCAGATCGGCGTTCGCCCGCAGGTGCGGCCGCAGGTGGGATTGCGTATGCCGCGCGCGCACCAGGGCGATCGTCAGCGACCAGACGCACCCGGAGAAGTCCCGCTCGACCGGCTCGGTGAGGTGCAGCAGATGATCGAGCCGCTCGATCTGCGCCAGCAGCCGCCGGGTGATGCCCGTCAGCCGCAGCGACGTGCCGAAGCGATGCTTCTCGGCGCGCAGGCGGTGCACCAGGGCCCGGCATGCGTGCAGCACGGCCAGCGCCTCGTCGAGCAGCGGCTCCTCGTCCCCCTCGATGTCGTTCTCGAAGCTCTCGACGTAGCGCAGGATGACATGGCTCAGCGTCAAGAAGGGCGAGTCGAGGTCATCGACCTCGGGCATCAAGCGGGTGATGTCGGGGCTGAGTCCCTGGCTGGCGACGTGATGCGCCAGCGCCCGAATCGCCGCCACCAGCTGCGGGGCGATGCCGCGCACCGAGTCGGCCGTGATGCCGACCGCGCCGAGGAAGCGGCACGCCGTGCGCGGGTCGACGGCCTGCATCCACAGGTGGTCGGCCGGTCCGCAGAAGATCGCGTCGAGCACCGCCGGCAGGCTGTTCTCCGGCGGGACCTCGGGCAGCATGCGCCGGCCGATGCGCAACAGCGCGCCGTCGAGGAAGCCACGCTCGCCGGGTACGCCGGCCTCGACGAGGGTCTCGGTGCAGCGGCTGCGCGAGAGCAGCCGGCGAATCGCTTCGCCGAGCTCGGCGCTCAGCTCCGCGTCGCCCTCCAGCGCAGCGCAGAGGCCGGCGAGGCGGTCGTCGACGTCGGCCGGGTCCCCCCGACGCAGGTGGTCGACCATCAGCGCCAGGGCGTCGAGCGGCTGCCCGTCGCTCAGCAGTGGACGAACCGCATGTATGCAGCGGTCCGTCTCCATGGGAGTCGGTGTCGTCATCCTGTCGTATCGTCGGCTGGTCTCGCCGGCGGCGGCGCTCAGACGCCCGCCGCCGTATCGTCCTGGGCTGCCGGTGGTTCGCCGAGCAGGTCGACTCGGACTTTGTCGAGGGCTTCCGGCTCGCCGATCAGCGTCAGCCGATCGCCGGCGAGCAGCGGGTGGGCCGCCCGGGGCACGAAGCTGCGCCCGTCGCGCCGCACCAGCGCGATGAGCACACCCGGCGGCATATTGCTCTCCATGACCCGGCGCCCGGCGAGCGCGCCCGTCGGGCCGTCGGGATCGATGCCGATGGTCAGGAATCGATCGTCGCGCAGCAGCAGCTCCTTGAGCGCCGCGGCGTCTTCGGCCTCGCGCCACGCCGGGATGAAGTCGGCCCGATCGATGCGCTCCGCCAGACGGGCGAGGATGCGCAGGTGGCGGCCGGGGTGCGCCTCGGGGCTGATCAGCAGGATGACCGCGTGCACCAGCATCGGCTCGGCGCCCGGCTCGGGCACCACCTCGACGCCGGCCTCGACCCGCACCAGGGCCATGCGCGGGTTGTCGACCCGGTCGGTGCGCAGGTGGGGCAGGGCGACGCCGCCGGCGACCGGCATCAGGCCGAGGCGGCTCTCGGCGGCGAGGGTCTCGGTCAGCTCGCTGCGATCGAGCCCCAACGACTCGGCGAGGGCCGACGCCCCGGCGGCGAGTGCCGCGTCGAAGTCGACCACCGCGTCGAGCTCGACGACGCGCGCCCGGCTGACCGTCGCCTCGAACTGGTCGCTGGTGTGCAGGCCGCGCTCGGCGAGGATGAGCCGCAGCTCGGCGTCGAGGCCGCGGTGGGTGCGCTCGCCCAGGCGGGCGAAGACGTGGAAGATCGCGCCCTCTCGATTGACGCGGCGGCGCGCGTAGATGAGGTACCAGGCCACGCAGGCGACCACGACGCCGCCGGTGAACAGCACCGCGAGCCAGCCCATCTCGACGATGAGCCACGCCGGGATGATCAGCCCGGCGATCTGCATCCAGGGGTAGAGCGGCGAGCGGAAGCCGGGCCGATAATAGTCGATGCGGCTCTCGCGCATGACGATGACCGCGGCGCACAGCGCGCCGAAGAGCGCGAGCTGGAACGCGCTGGCCAGCTTGGCCACCGCGGCGATGTCGAGCGCGAGGATGCAGGTGATCATCGCGGCCGACGTGACGAGAATGCCGGCGGTGGGCGTACCGAAGCGGCCCAGCCGGGCGAAGCCATCGGGTACGAGTCGGTCACGGGCCATCGCCAGCGGGTAGCGGGCGGCGCTCATGACCCCGGCGTTGCCCGTGCTCGCGAAGGCGGCGATGGCCGCGGCCACGATGAGCCACGCGCTGACCTCGAGCCCCAGGCTGTCGAAGAAGACGGCGCCCGCCGTCGCCACGGGGGTGAGGTCGGCCATCAGCTCGCGGTGGGGCAGCGCGAACTCCATGAGCATCACGCCCACCGCGTAGATCGAGGTGGCGGTCACCAGGGCCAGGATCATGCCCCGGGGGATGTTGCGATCCGGGTTCTGGATCTCTTCGGCGACGCTGGCCACCTTCGTCAGCCCGGCGTACGAGACGAAGACCAGCCCGATGGTGGCGAAGAAGCCGTCGATGCCGTTGGTCACGAACGGCTCCAGCCGGCTCACGGTCATGCGGGCGTGGGGGTCTTCGAACAGCCACAAGAGCCCCTCGGTCATGTACCAGCCGAGGATGCCCACCAGGGCCCCCACCAGGATGCGCTGAAGACCGGCGCTCTCCTTGGCGCCCATGATGTTGACCCCGGCGAAGACGAAGGTCAGGGCGACCGCCAGGGGCTTGATCGGCACGTCGACGTAGACCGCCAGATAGGCGCCCAGCCCGATGAGGGCGAATGCGCTCTTGAGCACCAGCGCGATCCACGAGCCCAGCCCGCCGACGGTGCCCATCAGCGGGCCCATGGCGCGATCGAGGAAGTAGTAGGCGCCGCCCGCGCGCGGCATCGCCGTCGACAGCTCGGCCACCGAGAACATGGCCGGCAGGATCAATACGCCGGCGGCGAGGTAGGCGAGGAACGCCGAGCCGCCGGTCTCGGCCACCGCGAGCCCCGGCAGCAGGAAGAAGCCCGACGAGAACATCGCGCCGGTGGCGATGGCATAGACGTCGAGCAATCCCAACTTCTTGGACAATCGCTCGGTCGTGCCGCTCGTGGACATGCTCCCTCCTGTGCAGATGCGCGATGGAGGGATGATCCGGTGCAGTCGATCGCAGCATTCGGGCGGTGCTCACGGTCGGGTATTCGCTCAGAGCGAACGCGTGGTGCGACACGTTCGGAAAGTTCGACAGTAAAGCGTCAGGGGCGCGGTCTGCGTCAGGGGCCGAACTGCACCCCGCATGCGGCATACGGCGCGTCGCACTCGCCCTGCCCGATGGGCCCGTCGATACAGGCGATCAGGGCGCCGAACGGCTCGAGGCAGCGGGTGATCAGGCAGCCGAGGTCTGCGCCGTCGCATCCGATGCCGCACTCGCCGAACGCCGCCAGCTCGTCCTCGCACGGCGTGCGGGCGCACCCCCCGGTGGCCTGCAGCAGGCAGGGCGAGCACAGGCGCTCGCCGACCGCGTGGCAGCGGGCGAAGCAGTCGGGGTCGGGTGCGCCCTCGGCGGTGAGCGGGCACTCGGCGATACACGGCGCGAAGAGACCGCACTGCGGTCGGCCGCCGATCGCGTCGCGCGGGCGGGCGATGAGCAGGGTGCCGTCACACCGCTCGTCGTCGGGCCCCGGGCCCCAGCTGCGGGTGGTGTCGCCGTCGTCCGGGTCGTCGTGGGTGCAGCGCAGCTCGGCGACGTCGCCCGGGGCCACCGCGAGCCAGTTGATCGGGTCGAACTGCCAGCCGCCGACCCAATCGGCCTCGAACCGCGGCAGGTCGAGCACGCAGAGGGTGTCCTCCTCACGATCGAGCTCGATGTCGAGCGCCGTGCCGCGCGGGCCCATGCGGCCCCAGGCGCCGATGATCGTGCCGCCGACGCCGATGGTGAAGTCGCGGCCCTGGGTCAGGCGCCGACCGCCGGGCACCCGCAGGTTGGTATGCAGCAACTCGACGGCTTCGACCCGGTTGCCCGGCGGCGACTCGGGCAGCCACAGGTCGACGGCCGTGCGCTCCGCCGGCACGTCGTCCTCGAGCGCGCGGGCGGTGTAGTGCATGCGCAGCACCAGCCGGCTGCCCGGGTCGAGCTCGAATCCATGGTCCGGCGGCAGGAGAAACGGCGGCTCGTCGGGCAGCCATACGCCGAGCGGTCGGTAGCCGGCGACGCCCGGGTCGCTGTCACATGGATAGCCCACGCCCGGGGCCGCCGCATCGAGCGCATCGAGCGCGTCGGCGTAGGCCGGCGCCACGACGAACAGCTCTGCGCGGCGGGCCATGCGGCGGTCTCCGGGCGCGACGGCGAAGCCCGAGACCCACGTCGACTCGGGCAGCAACAGATCGAGCGGCAGGCAGCGGTGGTCGCTGTCGCCGCTGAACGAGGGGATATAGGCCGCCCCGGCGTCCACCCGCAGCGTGGGCTGTCCGGCGAGCCGGCCCGGCTGAGGCGCCGGCGGGATGTAGTCGGCCGCGTCGCCTTCCAGATAGCCGCCGTCGCGCCAGGCCTCGAAGAGCGCGCGCTGCGCCTCGTCGAGCTGGGCCCAGCGCTGCACCGGGCGGCAGTCGGGGTCGGGCAGGACCGGCGGCATGCGGCCTTCGAGCACCGTCGCGACCACCGCGCCGGCCCAGACCGGCGGCTCGCCGTCGCGCCATGTCGTATCGCTGAGGTCGTAGCCGCTGACGGCGCCCGGCTCGTGGCAACCCGCGCAGCGCGACTCGAGCAGCGGGCGGATGTGGGCGTGCCAGGTCTTGGGCTCCTGCTCGACGCCGGCGTCGAAGTCGGCGTCGAACCGCCGCGCGTCGGGCGGTGGCGGGTCGCCGGTCTGGATGTCGGGGTCGTCGTCGCAGGCGACGAGCTGTGATCCGACCAGGGCGACGAGCAGCGCGGCGAGCGAGCGGCGGAGGCAGGGCAGGGCAGGGTTCATGGTGTGGCTCCCACGGGCGGGTGAACGATCGATCATAACCGACGGGCGCGGTTCGATGTGCCGCGCGCGATCGTCATGATCGCACACCCCAGCCGACACCGTGGTGTCAGCAGAGTTGCGGGAAGGGGCCGGCGGGGTGGCCCCTCGCGGCCGCGCGGCGGGCCGATCAGCGCAGCCAGCGGCCGTCGGCGCGCAGGGTGGGCGCCGCGGGGCAGCTGCCGTCGTCCATCACCTCGACGAGCCAGCCGCCGTTGCGGAAGGTGTCGTATTCACAGCAGTAGGGGCTGCTGACGCCCAGGGCGTAGATCCGGTCGTCGACGCGCTTCAGGTCGACCACGGCGCTCGCCCTCTCGCGGACGACGAACGTGGTCCACAGCGGCTGAAGGTCGCGGTCGAGCCGAGAGACGAAGCCCTTGCACATCGACCGCCCCGGCCGGCACGCGCTGCCGCCGATCAGCCAGCCCCCGTCGGCGAGCGGCAGCGCCGCCTGCACGCCACCATGCTCGGCGAACGCCGGCAGCGGCAACCGGCGGGGACCGACGAGCGCACCGCTCGCCGAGACCTGCGCCATGTGCGGATGGCCGGCGGCGATGCGCTGGCCGCTGTGCCCGGTGATGTAGAAGACCGTCGGCCGCTCGTCCTGGTCGAGCACGATGCGCATCGGCCAGAAGTCCGGCTGCTGCCAGATGGTGATCGCGTGCTCCAGCGCGCGGAAGGCGATGTCATTGCGGCCGATGGGCGGACGGGTCGCGCGAGCCACCGAGACGAAGCCCAGATCTTCACGGGGTCGATCCCCCGGCCGCAGCGCGGCGTGCTCGATGGCGGCAGCCCGGGCGCGGCCCACCGCGTAGACCCGATCGTCGGGCCCCGGCACGAATGACCGCACGGTCGGCGTCGCGTCGAGCCAGTCGTCGTCGAGGCGGGCGCCGAGGGTGCCATACTGGGCGTCGACCCGGGTCGAACCACCGTCGGCGCCGAGGCGCACGATCGCGCGCGGCCGCAGCGCGTCGCGCGCACGGGTCGAAACCCAGATCGAGTCGCCGTGCACGTAGATGTCCGATGCCTTGCCGATGGCATTGGTCGGCATGCCCCCCGGGATCGTGATGGGTCGCCCGTCGAGCGGTTCGGGATCCACCGGCCGGAGCTGGCCGCCGGCGTCGACGTAGGCCAGCCCCCCGAGCCACGTGGCCACCGAATGGGGGCGCGCGCTGTCAAAGACCCGGGCGGTGCCGACGACCGGATCGAGCTGGAAGGCCCGCCCGGCCTCGAAGCCGTCCGCGTCGATCCGCGAGCCGGCGAGGGCGATGCGCCCGTCCTCGGAGACTGCGAGCCGATCGGCGCGGCGCAGCCCCACGAGTTCGATGGTCGTGCAGCGACTCTCGACGACGTCGATCGCTGGCCGGTCGACCATGATGTCATCGACCTCGGCGCACCCGAACAGAGCCGCGAGCGTGGTGCCGGCGAGCATGGCATACAGTGGGCGCAGCCACGCGCGAGGCGCGTGCGCGGTCGGGCGCGGAGCAGCAATCATGGGGGCACGCTACCAAGCGATCGACCCGCCGTCTGCTGAAGACTCCCTGTCAGCTGACGCAAGCTGTCAATGGGGTCAAGTGTTTGTGATTGTTGGTGTTTTGTCCGTGTTTGGGCGGCGTCGGCGCGCCGGTGGGCACTCCCCGCAACGCTCCGGCCAGCGCGGCGCCGCGCCTGGCGAGGCAGACTGGGACAGCGCGGTCGATTTGTGGGGCAGGTCGCCCGAACCGGGGGGCTTCAGCCGGCCGCTGCACGCCTCGAACAACGCCCGAGGCGGCGAAATCAGACCTTGGCACGGAACCTGTAGAGAGTGATGGACAGATGCAATCAGACATGGCCGCAGACACCGGCCCATCACTCCGAGGAGATCACATGAAGCTGCGCATCAAGGGATTCGCTCCGCTCGCCGCCGGCCTGGCGCTCATCGTTTCGGGCCCGGCCCTCGCCGACGACGAGGCCTGGCTGATCAACGCCCAGGGCACCGCCACCCGCTCGGCGCACCTGCCGTCGACCGAGTACTTCCAACCCGGCGGCAGCGCCGGGGTGGGGGTCTATCACTCGCTGAGTCCGTACATCCAGCTCGGTGGGCGGGTCAGCGGGCTGCTCGTGCCCGCCGATGACGATCCGGGCGCCGACATCCAGAGTGAAGGCGATCTCGCCGTGGGTGCGCTCAGCGGCATGATGCGGATCCGGCCGCTGGCCGATCCGTGGGAGGACAGCCGCGCCAATGGCCTGTACATCGAGGCTGGTGGCGGCCCGGCGCTCGTGGGCAGTGAGGTCTCCGGCGCGGTGGATGTCGGCGTCGGCTGGAACTTCGCCGTCGAAGACGCCGTCGCGCTCGGCCCCAACATCCGCTACATGCAGGCGTTCGAGGCCGACGACCGCTTCGTCGGTGAAGACCCGCGCATCTGGATGGCGGGCATCGAGGTGTCGCTGCTCGGCGAGGTCGACTCGCCCGCGCGACCCGAGCCGGATGATGGCATCGACGTGCGGGTGACGGTGAACGTGCCCGAGCAGACCAGCGCTGTCGCCTGGCGCGACGCCGATGGCGACGAGGTCGCCGATCGCTTCGATCACTGCCCGACCCGCGCGGAGGTCTTCAACCGGGTGGACGATCACGATGGCTGCCCCGACAGCGGTGAGATCACCCTCGCCGACGCCGACACCGTCGTCGTCGACGAGGCGGTCTTCTTCCCCTTCGACGAGGCCACGCTGACCGAAGAGGGCCGCGCCGCGCTCCTCGACGTGGCGACGGCGTATCACCAGTCGGAGAAGAAGTGGGACGCGCTCATCTTGCGCGGCTACGCCGATACCCGCGGCGAGGCCGGCTACAACGCCGAGCTGAGCCAGGAGCGGGTGACCACCGTGCGCGACGCGCTCGTCGAGATGGGTCTGCCCGAGCGCATGATCTTCACCGAAGCCTACGGTGAGCGCGCGCCGCTGAGCGAGGAGGGGACCGCGATGGCCCACCGCCTCAACCGCCGCGTCGAGTTCGTCATCGATCGCTGATTCGATGTGATGTATCGCCGCGGAGCCGCCCGTCGGATGTACCGACGGGCGGTCGCATTTCGAAGGCCGGCTGGCCGCGGTCGACTCACCGCTCGCCGGCCCGCTCGGGCTACGGACCGGTGCAGTGCCCCGACCGGTCGAGCATCAGCAATCGCGCTGGCCCCACGCTGCTGCCGCGGCCCTCCGGTCGGTCATATGCCGCCGCGAGCACCAGCAGCTTGCCGTCGACGTGCCGCACGTCGAGTACGTGATCGACGTCGTCGACGTCTACGGTCACCGTCCACCGGGCCTCGGCCGACTCTCCGCGGAAGCGACTGACGAAGGCTCGGCAGCGGGACTGCTCGACGGTCGTATCGTCGTAGGGCGGATCGACGCAGGCCGAGCCCGCCAGCAGCCGGTCACCGCCGATGGCATCGACCGTCGTCACCTTGACCCGATCGGCGAAGGGTGGAGGAGTATCGTGGAACGTGCTGATGATCGGGCTGGCGATGCCATTGAACCCGCTGATGGCCGACCCGACGGACCGGTACGAGACGAGGCGCGCCTGCCCGTCCTCCCCGGCGCGCACGTCATACGTCGTGCGCTCGAAGGCGTCGTCGATGAAAACCCGGCTGTCCGGCCTCTCGAGCTCGAGCGCGTCGGCGTCGAACCAGCCGGCCTCGGGATCGGAGAGCACCGGCGTGCGCACGCCGCGGTACCAGAAGTCGAGCGGGGCGACGAACGATTGCACCCAGCCCATCGCGATGAGCGTGCCATCGGGCGAGATGTGCCAGTCGGTGATGCCCACCGCTTCGACGAAGCGCCCGACCCGCTCCTCCTCGAAGCCGAACGAGAAGTGTTCGCCGCGCAGCGTTCCGAAGGTGGCGACGACGCGATCGACCGTGCCCGCGGCCGGGTCGCCGGGCTCGACCTCGACGAAATGGCGCAGGACGTCGCCCCGCGGGCTGCGCTCGCCGAGCACCATGAATCGCCGCTCGCCGATGGTGAGATGCGGCGTATCGGCGTCGAAGACCGGCGGCACGCCGAAGGGCGGCTCGATGCCCGGCGCGTCGGGGGCGTGCATCGGCACCAGCCGCGCGCGGTCGCGGGTGATCCACAGGCCGTCTTCGCCCCAGGCTATGGGCGTCGGCCGGTCGGCGGGGTCGGTGCGTTCGATCAGCTCGATCGCGTCTGGCGCCCGGGGATCGAGGACCGCGACGACCCAGGCGACGGTCTCGATGCCCGCGGCGTCGTCGACGCGCGCCGTCCGACGACCCACCAGAGCCAGACGGCCGTCCGGACCCGGCACGATCTCGTCGATGTGCGTCAGCGGCAGCGGCTGGCCGGTGCAGACCCGCTGCTCGACCGCCTCGATGGGCGGTCGAGCCTCGCGCGCCGCGGGATCGTCGCCGGCTGCGCAGCCGATGAGCCCGGCCGCCAGCGCCAGCAGCGCAAGGCGTATACTCCGATGGTCGTGGGGATGGTCGGCGATTGGGTGCATGGTCCGAGTGTAGCGGATCGAGCGGCGATGATCGCGCCCGTCGAGGGTATATGCGCGAGCGCCGTCCGACCCGGCCCGACGGTTGTAATCGGCCGGCGGTGGGGTATGCTGCCGCCCAGACCACGGAGGCGTCATGGCCGATCGACCGAGCTGGCGGGATATGGACCGCAAGCGTGACAAGAGCGCGCATCGCCGCGAGGAGCGCACCGGGCGCGGCCGCGGACCGCGGGTGGACAGCGCGACGGCGGCGTACAAGCGCAAGCTGGACGCGTTCTTCGATCACGGGGTGGTGCCCGAACACCTCAAGGACAAGCTGCCGGCGGGCGAGTCGGACGGACCGGGGCCGCGGCAGAAGCTGCTGCGCGATATCCGCGACGCCAAGAATACCCGGGCGCTCGAGAAGGCGGTCGACAAGCTGCGCAAGGACTTCGGCATGCCCGAAGACATGGAGATCCTGCTGCGGGTGCTCGAACACTCCAAGGATCCGGTGCTGTTCGAGGCGCTGCAGCTCATCGAGCAGTATGTCGACTCGGGTCAGCAGGTGCCGCGCAAGCCGCGCTTCGTCGAGCGGCTCAAGGGGCTGGAGTTCAGCTCGTTCGATCCGCGGGTGCAGCGCAAGGCGGTGGCCCTGGCCAATCGGCTGCGGTGAACCTGCCCGACCTCGACTCGCTGCGCTGTGTGCTCGCCGCGGCCGAGTCAGCCAGCTTTCGCGCCGCGGCCGCCCGGGTCGGGCTCTCACCGGCGGCGTTCAGCGAGCGCATCAAGCGCCTCGAAGACCAGCTCGAGACGACGTTGTTCGTGCGCGGCGGGCGGCAGGTCGAGCCGACACCCGCCGGTCGACGCCTGATCGGGCCCGCCCGGGACGCGATCGCCGCGGCCGCTCGCTGTATCACCCAGGCCCGCGGCGAGGGTCGCCCGCCGCCGTTCCGCCTGCGTCTGGGCACCCGATTCGAACTGGGCTTGTCATGGCTGGTGCCGGCCCTCGACGGGCTGCGGGTGGCGCGGCCCGAGCGCACGATCGATCTCTACTTCGGCGAGAGCGACGCGCTCTTCGATCGGCTCAACGCCGGGCGCCTCGACGGGCTCGTCAGCAGCGTGCGGGTCGACCGTTCGGGGCTGGCCTATGTGCCGCTGCACGAAGAAGACTACGCGCTGTGCGCTGCGCCGGCCCTGCTGGCCGATCGGGCGCTGCGCGGGCCGGACGACGCGCCCGCGCATCGGCTGATCGATACCCAGCCCGACCTGCCGCTGTTCCGCTATTTTCGCGACGCGCGCTCGGCCGACGAGGTCTGGGCCTTCGCCGAGGTCGAGCACATGGGCACTATCGCCGCCGTGCGCGCTCGGGTCCGCGTGGGGGCCGGCGTGGCGGTCCTGCCGCGCTATTTCGTCGCCGACGACCTGTCGACCGGTCGGCTGGTGCAGCTCTTCGACGACACCGAGATGCCCACGGATCGCTTTCGCTTGTTGTGGCTCGCCGGCGCGCCGCTCGCCCAAGAACTGCGGGCGCTCGGTGAGGCGCTGCGCGGGCGGCCGCTGGCCTGACCGGGGCCCGCGGCGCGCCGCAGCGGGCCCGCAAGGCATCGCTGCTCGCTCGAGTTCGGCGAGCTGCCAGGGGCTGCCGCCGGTACCCGAGTCAGTCGGCGGGATCAGGCAGCGCGAGGTCGACCACCACCGGCAGGTGATCCGATCGACCCCGTTGGACGACCCGGGCGTCGAGCAGTCGGAAGTCGGGCCCGTGCATGACATGGTCCAGGTCATGGGTGATCTCGCCGATCCAGGTGTCCCAGCGCCAGGTGGGGGCGCCCGGCGCGAACAGGGGCAGCGCGTTGATCAGCCCGCGGGCTTCGAGAAACTCGATCGCGGCGCCGTCGGCGCTCTCGTTGAAGTCGCCCAGGATCACCGTCGGCATGTCGGGTTCGAGGGCTGCCCAGTAGTCGGCGATCTCGGCGCTGTGGATGCGATCGTTGTTCCAATAGCCGGCCACGAACGATCCACCGTCGGAGACCGGCGGGCGCAGGTGCAATCCCAAGAGTTGCACGTCGCGGCCGCGGACATCGACGACGGCGCGCAGAGCGGGGAACCAGCCCTCGTCCGGCGGTGACAGCGTCTCGACGAAGACGAGCGGCAGGCGCGACAGGATGGCCTGGCCGCCCGCGCCGCGGCTGTGCACGAAGCGCACATGGGGGTAGTCGGCGATGGCCGGGTCGGAGCCCAGTTCGAAGGCCCAGCGGGGGGTCGTCTCCTGCAGGACGATCACGTCGGCGTCGTGGGCGAAGACCGCCGCCCGGGTCGCCGGATCGCCGGCGAGGCCGTAGTTGACGTTGTAGGTCACCACCCGCAGGCGCGTCTCGTCGGGTCGGGCCGTCTGGGGGGTGCGTATGGGCGCGGCGCAGCTCAGCGCGGCGACGATCGCCAGCAGCGCAGCGAGCGGAAGCGTGCCGACCAACGAGAGCGTGGGGCGTCGGATATGCATGCCCCTCACGACCGCATGGGACGGCGGATTGTTCCTCTGCACCGGGTTTGCACGGCTTCGTCTCGCGGTCGCATCAGCCTGCGCTGGGGCGCTCGGCGAGGATGAGGCGGTTCTTGGGGGTGATCTCGGCCGGGATCTGCTGCACGCGCACCGCGTAGCCTTCGCTCTCGAGCCGCACCACCCGGGCGGCGTCGATGGCGAGATCGACCGCCATCCACGGGGCGAAAGCCGGCACGGGGCAGGTCTCTCGATCGTGGCAGCACGGCAGCACGGCCACCCGGGCCCCCGCGTGCGCCGCGCGGTCGAGGATGTGATCGGTCAGCACGCCGCAAGCGTGGGCCGAGACGATGAGATCGCCGGCTCCGGGCGCCGCGGCGGTGGGCCAGTCGTCGAGCGTCGAGATGTCGTCTTCGACGTAGCGCACCCGACCCGCGAGCCGGGGCCAGTGATCGACCAGGGCCGACAGGACGCGCGCGTGGGACGCCGGTCGGCGTCGATCGAGGCAGATGACCTCGGGGCTGGTGTCGTCGAGCAGCAGCATGATCGCGCCGAGCACGCCGTGCCCCGCCGCCAGATCGAAGATGCGCCCGCCGCGCATGCGTCGGCGCACCCGCCGGGCCATATGCCACGCCTCGAAGAACTCCTTGCGCGGCAGGCACTCGGCCTCACAGATGGCGCGGGCGATGCGGTGCTCGAGGGTGTCTTTGGGAAAAAGCGCCAGACCGCGCCGGTTGAGCACGTTGCGCGATCCGCGATCGGGCCGGGGAGCGCTCATCTCGGCGTCAATCGTCGAGCAGCCCGGCGGCGGCCAACGCGTCGTCGATCACGGCGTCGTCGGCGTGCGCCGGCAGCGTGATGCGGGTGCGCCCGTCGCTCTGCATGGCCCGGCGCGCGGCGAACTCGGCGCCGGCGTTTCGGGCCCAGGCCCGCCGGGCGAGCCCGTTGGCCACGTCCCAGTCGAGCATCGAGTCGGCGCGGCGCGCGGCGTCGGCGCTGCCGTCGAGCACCAGCCCGAAGCCGCCGTTGACCACCTGACCCCAGCCGACGCCGCCGCCGTTGTGCAGGCTGACCCAGGTGGCCCCGCGCATGGCGTCGCCGACGAAGTTGTGCACCGCCATGTCGGCGCAGAAGCGCGAGCCGTCGCGGATGTTGGCCGTCTCGCGCCAGGGGCTGTCGGTGCCGCTGACGTCGTGATGGTCGCGGCCGAGTACGATCGGGGCGCGGATGGTGCCGTCGGCGATGGCCCGGTTGAACGCGGCGGCGATGGCCCGGCGGCCGGCGTGGTCGGCGTAGAGGATGCGCGCCTGACTGCCGACCACCATCCGGTTGGCCTCGGCCTCGCGGATCCAGCGCAGGTTGTCGAGCATCTGCTGCCGGATCTCGGCCGGCGCGTCCTTCGCCTGGGCCTCGATGACATCGGCGGCGATGGCATCACTCTTCTGCAGGTCGGTCGGATCGGCGCTGGTGCAGACCCAGCGGAAGGGACCGAAGCCATAGTCGAAACACATCGGACCCATGATGTCTTCGACATAGGACGGGTAGCGGAACTCGCGTCCGTCGCCGGCGATGTCGGCGCCCGCCTCGCGGGCCATGACCAGGAAGGCATTGCCATAGTCCCAGAAGTGCATGCCATTGGCCGACAGTGTATTGATGGCATCCACCTGGCGCCGCAGCGAGCCGTAGACCCGCTCCTTGAAGCCGGCGGGGTCCTTGGCCATGACATCCCGGGCCGCGTCGAAGTCGAGGCCGGCGGGGTAGTAGCCGCCGCCCCAGGGGTTGTGCAGCGAGGTCTGGTCCGATCCCAGCTCGATGGGCACGCCGCGCGCGGCCAGCGCCTCCCAGACGTCGACCACGTTGCCCAGGTAGCCGATCGAGACCGCTTCGCGGCCCTTGCGGGCGCGCTCGATGCGCCCGAGCAGGTGGTCGATGTCGGTGCTGACCTCGTCGACCCAGCCCTGCGCGTGACGCTTGTAGAGCGCGGCGGGGTTGATCTCGGCCACCACGCCGATCGCGCCGGCGATCACCGCCGCTTTGGCCTGGGCGCCGCTCATGCCGCCCAGCCCCGAGGTGACATAGACCTTGCCCGCCAGACCCGCTTCGCCGGTGCCGAGGTACAGCCGGCCCGCGTTGAGCAGCGTGATCGTGGTGCCATGCACGATGCCTTGGGGTCCGATGTACATGAACGAGCCGGCGGTCATCTGGCCGTAGCTGGTCACCCCCAGCGCGTTGAACCGCTCGAACTCGGGCTGAGTGCTGTAGTTCGGCACCATCATGCCGTTGGTGACCACCACCCGCGGCGCGTCGCGATGGCTGGGGAAGAGCCCCAGCGGGTGACCGCTGTAGAGCACAAGCGTCTGCTCGTCGGTCATCTCGGCGAGGTAGCGCATCGCGAGCCGATACTGGGCCCAGTTCTGGAAGACCGAGCCGTTGCCGCCGTAGGTCACCAGCTCGTAAGGGTGCTGCGCCACCGCCGGATCGAGGTTGTTGTGGATCATGTGCATGATCGCCGCCGCCTGGGTCGAGTGGGCGGGGTAGTCGCCGATCGGGCGGGCGAACAGGCGCTGGGCGGGGCGCAGGCGGTGCATGTAGATGTGGCCGTACTCGGCCAGCTCGCCGGCCAGCTCCGGCGCCATCTCGGCGTGCCATTCGGGCGGCAGATACCGCAGGGCGTTGCGCAGGGCCAGCCCTCGATCGGCGGCGCTGAGCGCCGGCGTGCGGCGCGGGGCGCGATCGATCTCGGGATCGGTCGGCGGGGCCTTCTCGGGCAGGGTCTCGGGCAGGCCGCGGCGGATGTCGGCCCGCAGGGTCTCGAGGTCGAGGTCGGCGGCGGGATCGGCGGTCATCGTCTGTCTCCGTGCGCGGGCGTCGAAGGACGATGGAGTACACCGCGCGTCGGTCGCGCGGGCAAGGGATCTGTCGCCCCGCGCCGGATCTCGCGGCGCCGGATCCCGCGCGGCCGCCCGCTCAGCTCGGTGGAGGCACCAGATCGACCCGCAGGTCGTGCTCGACGCGGTCGTCGAAGATCACCCGCACGGTGCACCAGCCGCGAATCGGGGCGTGCTCGGGCAGGGCGATGCGGGTGAGGTGGAAGCCGGTGGCCGGATCGTAGTCGAGCGGTCGCTCCCCCGACAGGCCGGGCAACGACGCCGCGATGCGCTCACCGGCCGCGGCCTCGACGGCGACCTCGATGGTGCCGCCGGGCGTGGCCCGCGGTGAGACGTGAATGGTCGAGGGCACCGTGAGATCGGCCTCGGCAGCGGCCAGCCGGGCAAAGCCGGCGAGGGCCAGGGTGAGCAGGGTGGCGACGAGCAGCGTACTGGCCGGCGCCGAGGCGGAGTGGGCGGCGCGGCAGCGAGCGATGCTGTGGACGATACGGTGAGCGATGCTGTGGGCGAAGAGCGACATGGGGCCTCCCGGGGCTGAAGCGGCAAACGCCCGGGAGATTTGCAGCCGCCGTGCCATCAGCTCGAGCAGCCCGAGAGGCCCTCGCGTGGGCTGGAGAGCCGCCTACAGTCGTCTTCACGATTCGAATCGCAGCTTCGGGTATTCGAAACGTGTCTTCGGCGCCTCAGCCCATCGCCCGCAGCATGATCGCCCGGATGTCATCGGGGCCGATGGCGTCGGAGACCCAGACCAGCCGCGGATAGCGCGCCTGCAGCCGTCGCCAGCGGGCGGGCTCGCGGGAGAAGTCGTAGCTGATCAGCGTCGGCACCGCGCCGTGGCCGGCCTCGGCGAGCGCGGCGAGGATGTACAGCCCCTGGTTGTTCTGCAGAAAACGCCAGCCGCGCTGCGGATCGCCATTGCGCGAGCGGGTGGCCGCCGCGTGGTCGCCCACCAGATCGGCCCGGGGGATGCGGTCGAAGCGCATGTCCAGATAGATCAGGTCGACGGCCTCCGCCCGCAGCGCGTCGAGCGCCGCCGCCGCGGAGCGGGCCTGCAGATAGCGCGGCCCCGGCACGAAGTTGGTCATGCTCTCGAGGTACTCGTCGCCGTCTTCGACGATGAGCACCGTGCGGTCGGTCAGAGCGTCCATCGCCCCTCCTCGGCGTCGTCTGCTTCGGGCAGCGGCCCGGTCTGGTGATCCGAGCCGGTGATCGCCGCCCGCTGCGCGGTATCGGCGGTCTCGTCGGCCCGGGGCAGCGTCAGCACCACGGCCTTGGTCCACGGGCTCTCGTCGGGCTCGACGTCGAGGCTGCCCTCGAACCGGCTGACCAGATCGCCGGTCAACCCCAGGCCATCTTCGATGAACCGGCCGCGCAGCATGTCGGTGGTCAGCGTCTGCGGCGCGCGGTCGCGCACCCGGAAGCGCAGGCTCGACAGCCCGGTGATCGGATCGTCGTCCTCGTCGACCGCGAGCCCGATCACCACCTCGCCGCCGGCCGACTCGTGGGCTGCCGCCGCCTGGATGGCGTTGCGGAAGAGGTTGGTGAGGATGTCCTCGAAGGCGACCCGCGGCAGCTCGACGCGCGCCGGCAGCCGCGCCGCGTCGAGGGCGAGCGGCGCGACGGGCACCTCGGCGAAGCCCGGCTCGCGGCGGGTCCGGTCGAAGATCGCGCGCAGCGCGGCGGGCGTGACGTCGAAGACCTTGAGCTGATCGAGCAGGCTGCGCAGCGCGCCGAGCCCCTCGACGTTGAGCGACCGCGCAGCGCGGCTCACCGACCGCTTCAGGCTGCCCGACGCCCGCCCGCGGATCACCGTGCGATCCAGCTCGCCGGCCGCCGACTCGAGCTGGCGGAAGCCGCGCAACAGCGCCGAGAGCGCCGGATCCCGCCGCTCGAGGTTCAGGCGCCGACCGTGGCTGCGGCCGATCTGCCGCAGCTGCTCGGCGTAGGCCCGCAAGCGATGCACCGCGGCGTCGGCGGCGGGGTCGTCCGCCGGTCCGAGCAGGCTCTGGCGCACCCAGGCCGCCTTCTGCACCGCGTCTTCACCGCGCACCAACGCCTCGTCGAGGCCGCCGAGCGCGAGGGTATTGTGCTTGAGCACTTCGTGGCGGATGGCCGACAGCACCCGCTGGACATCGGGGCCGGCTTCGGGGTGGCGGTCGACCAGCTCGGCCACCGTATCGCCGCCCCAGCGCCGCCGCGCGGCCACGAGACCCAGCAGCGTCAACCCGGCGAGCCCGGCGCCGCCGATGGCCACCGCGCGCTCGACCCGCGCGTCGAGCTGCGCGCGCAGGCGGTCGAGCCCGGCCTGCAGCTCGGGCTGATCGACCCGGGCGCCGTGAGCCCGCGCCCGCAGCCTCCACAGCGTCGGCAGGGCCAGCAGGTCGTGCAGCCAGACCGGCTCGCGCGCCGTCGCGTCGATGCGCAAGAGCGGCAGCACCGCGGCGCTCTCGCCCCGATCGGCCGCGGTCTGCAGGTGCCGCCGCGCCGCCTCGACCCGGCCGGCGTCCAGCAGCGTGCGGCCCAATACGGTGTGCAGGCGCGGCTGGTCCGGCTCGTCACGCAGCGCCGATTCGAAGGCGGCGATCCCGTCGTCGGTGCGCCCCAGCTTGAGGAAGATATAGCCCTCGAGGCCCAGCACCTCCGCCCCGCGATCGGCCTCGGGCACCGACGCGAGGGCGGCCAGCGCCGCGCCGGGATCACCCAGCTGAAGCTGCGCCCGCGCGCGGGCCAGGGCCGCGCCGACGCCCGCATCGTCTTCGGTTCGGGTATCCGGCGGCGGCGCCGGCAAGGCGCGGGTCAGCTCGAGCTCCAGCTGGCGCAGGCGGTCGTCGGGCGCGTCCTCGGGCAGCGCCGCCAGACCCAGGCGCACCCGGCGCAAGGCCCGCGGCAGATCGCCAGCCGACTGCCACGCGCGGGCGATGCGCAGGTGCAGGTGGCTCCACTCGGGGCGCGCGTCGAGCGCGCGCTCCCACATCAGCGCGGCGTCGGCCGACTGGCTGCGGGTGTGATACAGGTCGCCCAGCGCGCGGGCCGCGCGGGCCTGGCTGCCGTCGAGCACCAGCGCCCGCAAGTAGGCCACCTCGGCCGCCGGCGGGTCGTCGAGCGCCATCCGCGCGTCGCCCAGATCGGCGTAGGCGTCCGGATAGCCCGGCGCCTGCCGGATCACCTCGGCCAGCAGCCGCAGCGCCTCTTCGGGCTGATCGGCTTCGAGGGCCGCCCGGGCGCTCTCCCGCTGGGCGCGCACCGCGTCGGAGGGGGCGCCGCCGCTGCGGGTGAGACCGTAGCGGCGGGCGAGTCGCTCCGCCTCGAGCTCGCGGACCCGGCGGCGCGCCTCGGCGGCGGCGGGGGAGGGGGGCTTGACCCGCCGATACCACTCCAGCGCGGTCTGCAGCTCGCCGCGATCCCGCTCGAAGTCGCCCAGCTCGATGGCCAGCGCGTCGTCGATGGGTCCCTGCGCCAGCCGCTCGGTGTAGAAGTCCCGCGCGGCCGCGAAGAGGTGCCGGCGGGCGGCGACGCGGGCCTGCCGCACGATGATGGCCGGGTCGTTGTCCCGGCGCATGCGCAGGCGGGCCAGCAGCGCCGCGGCCCGCTCGAGTCGGCGCGGGTCGTCGCTCTCGCTGAGCAGATCGGCCAGATTGTGCAGCGCCGTCGCCCGGCGCGGGCTCAGCCGCAGCGCCTCTTCGAAGTAGCGCTCGGCGTCGACCCGATTGCCCAGCTTGAAGCTGGTGAAGCCCAGGTTGTCGGCGATCTCGGGATCGGTCGGATCGAGCGCGTAGGCCTCACGGAACGCCTCGTGGGCGTCGGGCGTCTCGCCCTCGCGCAGCAGCCGCAGACCCAGCGCGTTGCGATCGCGCGCGGCGGCGCGGGCGGCCTCGGCGAAGATGTCGCCCAGCGGTCGCCCGGCGTCCGGCGGCGGCCCGGCGTCGTAGGGATCGATCGGCCCGGCGGCGTTCAGCGCGCCGGTCAGCGCCAGGACGCCGCCCAGCCCGGCGACGAGCCGGCGAGCCACGGCCCGCATCACGAGCGCCGCAGGTCGCGGACCTTCAGCCCGATCTGGTTCATGCGCAGGCGCACCGCGCGGCCGCGCTCGGGATCACCCAGCAAGCGATCGGCCATGCGCGCCAGATCGCCGTCGTACTCTTCGAAGAGCGCCACCATGTACTGCTTCTCCACAAAAACCGACACGCTGTTGAGCGTGTCCTGGGGCTCGATCTGCACCGGGATGCCCGATGGCTCGTCGCGCCGGTTCTCGTCGATAAGCAAAGTCCCGGCCAACAGCTCGGCGATGAGCGCCGGGTCGACCTGCAGTCGGTGGCTGTAGAGGGGCAGGCCGGCTTCGAGGGCGTCCACCGCGCCCACCAGGGTGAAGGTGGCGATGTTGTGCAGCACCATCGACAGCTCGCGGATGTTGCCCGGCCACGGGTGCTCTGCCAGCCGTCGCCACGCGGGCCCCGGCAGCACCAGCGTCAGCCCCGGCGCGTCGTCGTCGGCCCGATCGATGGCCAGCCGCAGCGGCGTATCGGTCCGGATGCCGACCGCGGCGCAGACCTGATCGTGCAGGGCGCCGATCTCGGCGCTCTCTCCGACCCGCGCGCAGAGCCGGCGCGCGAAGAAGAGCAGGTCTTCGGGCCGCTCGCGCAGCGGCGGCAGCGTGATCCGCGTCGCGGGGGACAGGCGCATGTAGAGGTCGGGCCGGAAGGTGCCCGCCTGGACCGCCGCCGCGAGCGAGCGATTGCTGGCGACGACCACCTTGACGTCCACCGGCACCTCGCGGCCGCTGCCCAGGGGCCGCACCTTGCGATCCTGCAGGACGAGCAGCAGCTGCTTCTGCACCTCGAGCGGCACGTTCTGGATCTCGTCGATGAACAGCGTGCCGTGGTGGGCCAACTCGAAGACGCCCTTGCGGTCGCTGACCGCGCCGGTATAAGCGCCGCGCGCCGCGCCGAAGAGATGGGCCGGGATCAGATCGGTCGGGATGGTCGACAGATCACAGACCACGAACGGCCCCGTGCGCCCGCTGCGGGCGTGCACCGCGCGCTCGGCGAGGTATGACTTGCCGGTGCCCGTCTCGCCTTCGAGGATGACCGGCATGCGCCCGCGGGCCAGCACCGCCAGCCGCCGACGGATGGCCCGCAGGGCCGGCGAGCGCCCCCACAAGACCCCGCTGTCGTCCTCCCGGGCCCGCGCCGCCGACTCCAGCGCCCCGTGGATGCGGATGCGCAGCGCGTCGAGGTCGTCCCCGTCGAGCATGTAGGTCATCGACTGCGCCACCAGCTCGCTGGCCACCTCGCCCAGCGACAGGTCGGCCACCTGGGTGAGCAGCACCACCGGCAGCTCGGGCCAGCGGCGGCGGATGGCCCGCAGGATGGCCACCCCCTGAAACCGTCGGCGCCGACGCAGGGTGCGCGCCTCGGGCAACTCGAGCAGGCGCGCCTCGGGCAGTTCGAAGCGCATGTCGAGCAGCACGACGTCGGCGGCGGCGGGGTGGGCCTCGAGCCACTCGAGCGCCTGCGGCCCGTCGGGGATGCGCGGCGGGCCGCCCAGGCCCGGATCGACCAGGGTGAACTGCGGCAGGTGGCGGCCGATGGCCTCGGAGTAGGTCTCGCCGTCGTCGATGAGCAGCAGGCGCGGGCGATCGCTCACGGGATCTCCTCGAAGGGGGCGTCGTTCGGTTCGAGCGCGTCGAGGACCCGATCGACGGCCGGGCCGACCGCGGTCAGATCGGCCATCAACGCCGCCCGATCCAGCGCGCCGTCGAGCCGCGCGCCCCAGGCCAGCGCGCGGTCCATGGTCTCGACCAGCGCGACCCAGGCGGGCCCGGCGGCGGGCAGCGGTCGCCCCAGCGCGGGGGTCAGCTCGTTGACGAAGTCGGCCCACAGATCGGCGGCGGCGGTCGCGCCGTCCGCCCCACGGCGGGTGCGCAGCAGCGCGGTTCGGGCGGCGTCGCGCAGCGCGGCGCTGTCGGCGTCGGCCGGCAGGAGGCGCAGCGGCAGCGGCAGGTGCTTGCCCAGGTCGTGGTGCACATCTTCGAGGATCTCGATGAGGGTCTCGCGGTCCACGCGGCGAGGATGGGCCATCGCCTGCCGCAAGTCCACCGTGAGCGCGGTCGACGGGCGCTGGGGCAACCCTGCGCGCGTCGATGTCGATCCCCGCCGCCCGACGCGCTATCCTGCCCGCCTGACGTCGAGGAGTCCCGGTGGACACGAACGGTGACCGGTCATTGGCGAGCGCCCGGGAGGCGCTGCGCGACGCCCGCCGGGTGGTGGTGCTGATCGGTGAGAACCTCGCCGCCGAAGAGGCGCTGCCCGAGGCCTCGGAAGACGAGAAGACCGAGAACTCGGTGATCACCTCGCTGCCCGAGCAGATGGCCACCATCGATACCTTCCGCCGCGACCCGATCCGGCTGTGGCGCTGGTACCTCTGGCGCCGGATGCGCATCACCTCCGCCCCGCGGCGCACCTGGCCCGAGGCCCTCGGCGAGCTGGCGCGGCGCATCGACAAGCTCACCGTCATCACCGAGAACGTCGACGGGTTGCACGGCCGTATCGGCGTGCCCTGCCTCGAGCTGCACGGCAACCTGTGGCGCACCCGCTGCACCGGCTGCGGGCGGGTGCGCGAGGACGTGCGCACGGTCTACGACGAGCTGCCGCCGGCCTGCGACCACTGCGGCTCGCTGGTGCGCCCCGACATCGTCTTGTTCGGCGAGTCCCTCGACGGCTCGCTGATGGAGCGGGCGTACCGCTCGGCCTGCGCCGCCGATGTCTTCCTGGTGCTGGGCGCCGGCGGCACCGGCGAACCCGCCGGCAGCTTGGCGGGTTATGCCAAGGAGAACGGCGCGACCATCATCGAGCTCGATGTGGAGCGGACCCCGCTGTCGACGTTCGTCTCGATCTTCGTGGGTGGAGACATCGATCACTCCATGGACGCCCTGCTCGCGCGCCCGCCCAAGGACGAGCCGGGCTGAGCGCTGGCGGTGCAGTGTGCATCGTTTCAGCGATGGCATATGCCATGTATCATATGCCATGTGTCATATGCCATGTGTCATATGCCATATGTCATTCGGATGCCATCCTGTGTGCCATCTCGAAGTGTGATGGCCATTGCTCACGGCGCCGGTACGCGGCGCTGCTGCCCGACGAAGACATCACCGATCGCCCGCTCGATGGGATTCACCTGATCGGCGGTTCAGCTGCGGGCCGAGACCAGCATCACCGGGCAGCGGGTGCGGGCGATGATCGGCCCCGAGATGCGGCCGATGACCCGCTCGCCCTGGCGGGTCTGGGCCAGCCCCAGCACGAGCAGGTCGCAGGTGTCGGCGGCGTCAGCGATGGCGCCGATGACATCGTCGCTGCGGGCCACCACGACCGTGCGCGGCACCCGGCGGGCCTCGTCGCGCACCAGCTCGCGGTGCACCCGCTGAAACTGCTCGGCGACCGGCAGCGGCGTCGTCTCGGGCACCACCAGCAGATAGGTCACCTCGACCCCGCCGCCTTCGCTGTCGCGGTGCAGACCGGTGATCAGCCGCGCCCGCAGCGCGTTGTGCACGCCCTTGCCGCCGATGGGCACCAGGATGCGCCGCACCCGCCGCGGGCGGAAGCCGGGCGGGGCCCGCAGCAGGACGAGGTTGGAGTCGATCTGGTTGGCGAGCTGCTCGATGCGCCGCCGGGCGGGCTCGGAGTCGAGATCGCTGAGGCCCATCAGGACCGTCGCGCAGCGATGGCTGTGGGCCGCCTTGCGGATCTCGTCCCAGGCGTCCGATCCGACGGTGGTCAGGCCCTCGCAGCGCAGGCCCACCGGCAGCGTCTCCCCCAGGGCGGCCCGCATCGTGCGCGCGGCGTCGTCGAGCGCCTGCTCGAGCGAGCGATCGGTATCGCGCAGGTCGCGGGGCGGGCGCAGCACGGTGAACAGCAGGATGCGGCCGACCCGCGGCGGCGCGACCTCGGCGGCGACCCGCGCCAGGGTCGCCGCGTTGGCCGGGTTGGCCACCGGCACCAGCACCAGCGGGCTGCGCCCCCGCAATTCGAGCAGATCGGGGTCGCTGGTCTCGGCCGCCGCGTCGAAGACCCGCGCCCGTCGGCCGAACGACAGCAGGTAGGCCGCCATGCCCGCCAGCAGCCAGACGCCGGTGACCGCGCCCGCCGAGGGCACCGCCGAGGCCTGATAGAGCGCCAGCCCGCCGCAGACCGCGGCGCCGAACAGCGGCAGCCAGGGCCACAGCGGCACCCGGAAGCCGGGGTGGTCGGGCTTGCGGGCCCGGGTGACCACGCACAGCAGGTGGGCCAGGGCGAAGGCGATCAAGAAGATCAACGACGAGGCGGCGCCGGCGGCGGTGACGTCGCTGACCCCCAGCAGAGTGATCGCGCCGATGACCGCGGTGACCCACACCGCGACGTGGGGCGTGCCGCGCACGGGGTGTACGGCGCGCAGCCGCGGCGGCAGCGCCCGATCGCGCCCCATCGCCTGGGCGATGCGCGCGGCGGCGAAGAGGTTGGCCACCAGCGCCGAGAGCATCGACAGCAGGCCCGCGATGACCACCAGCCAATAGCCCGCCGGGCCCAGATAGCGCTCGACGGCGACGGCGACGATGGTATCGGGCCGGGCCGCCGCCTCGGCTTGCAGCGAGCCGCCATCGGCGACGCCGACGGCGGTGATGACCACCAGCAGGGGCAGATAGACCGCCAGCGCGATGGCCAGCGAGGCCAGCATCGCCCGGGGCAGGTTGCGCCGCGGCTCGTCGACCTCGCCGGCCACCGCGGCGATGAGGTCGAAGCCCTGCAGCGCGATGAAGGTGGCGCCCATCGCCTGGAAGAGGCCCACCGCGCCCGCCGGCAGCAGCGGTGAGAAGCGCGGGGTCTGCGGCGGCTCGTCGAACCAGGCCCACAGGCCGCCGAGGATCAGCAGGCCGAAGACGACGACCTTGCCGATGTTGACCGCGTTGCCGCCGCTGCCCGAACGCCGCGCGAGCACCGCCCCGCAGGCCAGCGTCGCGCCCACGGCCAGCGCCGTCTGAACCCGCAGGCCCGGCGGATCGAAGCCGAACAGGCTGCGCATCCCCTCGAGCGCGAAGGCGGCGAACCCGCTGGCGTAGAGCGCCGCGGCGACGATGCTGGCGAACCAGACGATCCAACCGACGCCGAACGCCGCGCCGACCGAGACGACCCGCTTCGCGAACGCATACGGCCCGCCCGACTGGGGGAACGCGGTGGCCAGCTCGGCGAAGGACAGCGCGGTGAGCACCGCGATGAGCCCGTTGAGCGCGAAGGCGACCACCGCGCCGGGGCCGGTCAGGGCGAACGCGGTGCCCGAGAGCGCGAGGATGCCGCCGCCGACGATCGCGCCGACGCCGATGCCGGTCGCGCTGACGAAGCCCATGCGCGGGCGGTCGATCGCCTGGATGCCGGCGAGAGTATCGACGGTCACGGGCCGGCGGGGGGCGGGCGGGGATGAGGGGCGCGGATCGGCGGACATGGACCCGCATGATGCGCCGTCGTCACCCCCGGTCGCAATCGCCGCGACGTCGGGCGCCGATTCGCTCGGTCAGTGCACCCGGTGTACGCGCAGGTCGTGATCGACGCGCACGCCGCCGGTCGCATCGACCAGCCGGCGCAGCTCGCCCGCGACCCGCGCGGCGATGGGCACGCCGTCGCGATAGAGCACCGCGTTGTCGACGAGGGCCGGGACCCGCTCGCCGGGGGACGTGATGCCCACCAGGTTGAGCGGATCAGCCCCCGAGAGCCGCACGAAGCGAGGCGTCGCCGGCGCGCGGCGCCGGATGCCGCGCAGCGCGTCGACCGCCGCGGGCAGCGCGAACTGCTCGCCAGAGAAGCCGCCGACGAAGCGCCCGCCGCGCAGCTCTCCGCGGGCTTCGCGACGGCGCAGCTCGGGCAGCAGGATACGCCAGCGTGGCGCATGGGACTCGCGCAGCAGCAGGTCGGGGAACAGCACGCCATAGCGGCGCAAGAGCAGATCGACGAGCGCGGCCGGATCGCGGCGGTCGACGGCGTCACCGGGCGTACGCAGGATCGCCCAGCGCCCGCCGCCGGCCGGCACGCGCCCCGTCCGCCCCCCGATGAGGTGGCGCAGCGCGTCGAAGCCGTCGGCGGTGATCCACCCCGCGGAGACCAGGAGCCAGAGCGCGTCGCGCACCGCGTCGGGGTCGCCATCGCCCACCAGCTCGGCGGTGAACGCCGGCCCGCCCGTCGCGAGGCGACCGAGCAGCGCCGCGGCCCGCGGCGGCAGATCGTCGGGGTAGGGCGCGGGCACGAGCAGCTCGGCGGCGGCGGGGCGCAGCATCAGCGCGATCGGCGCCGCGCGGCCCGGCGCGGTGTGCGCGTCGCGCGGCGCCAAACGACCCCAGACCACGGCGCCCGAGAGACACAAGAGGTCGAGAGACCGCGGATCGAAGTCGCGCAGCCGGGCCGGCAGGACGTGGGCCTCCCAAGCCGCCGCGGGCAGCTCGAGGCCCTGCAGCTGCGCGACCACCTCGCTCAATCCGTCGATGCCGACCCGCCGCGGATCGGCCGCCGGGCCGGCGCCGGCCACCTCGCGCACCCCGTGCCACGCGAAGAGGAAGCGCATGTAATCGGCGGCGCTGACCGGCTCGACCGCCGCCCGCAGGCGGCCCATCGTGCGCCGATGGATCCGCGCCAGCAGCAGCCGGGTGCACCACTCCTCGGGGGGCTCGGCGCAGTCGGCGGGCGCCGACCGGAAGCGGCCCCGCAGAATATTGCCGTCCGCTTCGAGCCCGAACAGCGCCGCGTCGACGGTCACCCGCGGCAGGCGCAGCCGCTGGCGGATCTCGGCGGCGGTCTGTGGGCCTGCCGTCTCCAGGTGGCCCTGCACCGCGGCCTTGGCGATGCGGTCGACGTCGTCGGGCGCGTCGTCGGGCAGCGCCGGCGGGGCGGGGGAGAACGTGGCCCCCGGCACCAGCCGCCGCAGCCAGTTCACCCGCTCGCTGGCGACCCACATGCCATTCGAGTCAATCACTATGCCATCTGAGTCATCCTGGGTGCTGTTTGAGCCATTACGCATGCCATTCGGGTCGCTCCCGATGCCATCACTGATGCCATCTGAGTCGTCTCTGATGCCATCCGGCTCCGGATCCGCCCAGTGGGCCAGCACGGCGCGCCGGCGCTCGACGAGCGCGCCGAAGGCGCTCAGCGTCGTCGCGTCGACCGCGGTGGGCCGCCAGTAGATCCAGCTCAGCAGCGCGTCGTGCAGCTCGTCGGCGTCGCGCATCGGCGGCCGGGCCTGCTCGACGACCTCGGCGATGGCCGCCGGATCGAGCGCGCCCAGCCCGTCGGGATCGAGCCGCAGCCGCCGGCGCATGGCCACCGCGCGGGTGCGGCGCTCCTCGAGCGGGGCGTCGTCGAGGAAAGCATAGGGGTTCGCGCCGAGCAGCTCGTGGCTCAGCGGCGACGCCTCGGCGGTATCGACCGCGTGGATCTGCATCTCGCCGCCGACGATGTCGCGCAGCACGCCGACCAGCCCGTCGACGTCCATGAAGTCGCGCATCAGATCGGCCAGGGTCTCTTTGACCAGCGGATGATCCGGCGGCTCGATCGGGCCGTGCACGTTCTCCTGGCAGGCCGCCGCCGCGGGGAACACCGCCGCCATCAGGTCGTCGGCCTTCATCCGCAGGATGGGCGGCGGCACCCGCTTGCCGCTGCGCCAGCGCAGCACCGCCAGCCCGCGGGTGGCCGTCCAGCGCCAGCGGGTGCCCAGCAGCGGGGGATTGGTGATGACCGCCTGCTGCAAGACCGGCTCGGCGGTCTCGGGGGTGACGAAGTCGAAGACCGACGCCAACGGGAAGCTGTGCTGCGGCCCCAGCGAGATCACCAGCCCGTCGTCGGTGGCCGCCGCCTGCAGTTCGAAGTCGAAGGAGACGCAGAACCGCTTGCGCAGCGCCAGACCCCAGGCGCGGTTGATGCGTCCGCCCAGCGGCGCGTGGATGACCAGCTGCATGCCGCCGGCCTCGTCGAAGAAGCGCTCGGCCACCAGCCGGGTATCGGTGGGCAAGGCGCCCAGCGATCGCTTGCTCTCGGTCAGATACCGCGCGACGAGCAGTGCGCCGCGGTTCGGCAGACCCGTCTCGGCGGTCAGCCAGCGGGCGATGGCGTCGGGGCCTTTGCCCGCGTCGAGCCGGGCCTCGACGTCGGCCCGCAGCCGGCCGACCGCCCGCGACAGCTCGCGGGTGCGGGCGGGGGCCTCGCCGAACCAGAAGGGCACGTTGGGCGTCGCGCCGGGCGCCGCCTCGACCCGCACGGTGCTCGACTCGACCTTGCGGATGCGCCACGTCGTATTGCCCAGCAAGAAGACGCTGCCCGGCGGGCTCTCGATGGCGAAGTCTTCGTCGAGGGTGCCGACCACCGCTTCGTCGGGCTCGGCGATCACCGTGTAGTCGGCCCGATCGGGGATGGCCCCGCCGCCGGTGATGGCCGCCAGGCGGGCCCCACGACGCGGCGCGACCCGGCCGTTGACCCGATCGCGGTGCAGATGGGCCGTGCTGCGCCCGCGGCGGGTGGCGATGCCGTCGGAGAGCATCTCGATCACGCCGTCGAACGTCGCCCGGCTGACGTCGGCGTAGGGCAGCGCCCCGCGCACCATGGCATACAGCTCGTCTTCGGCCTGCGCTCGCCCGGCGACCTCGGCGACGACCTGCTGCGAGAGGATGTCCAGCGGCGCGTCGAGCACCTCGATGGCGTCCAACTCGCCCCCCCGCACCGCGCGCACCAGCGCCGCGCACTCCACCGCCTGATCGCGGGTGACGGCGAAGAGCCGGCCCTTGGGCACGCCGCCGACCCAATGGCCCGCGCGGCCGACCCGCTGCAGGAAGGTCGCGATGCAGCGCGGCGAGCCCAGCTGGATGACCAGCTCGACGTCGCCGATGTCGATGCCCAGCTCGAGCGACGCGGTGGCCACCACCGCCCGGATCTCGGCGTTCTTCAGCCGCCGCTCGGCGACGAGGCGCTTGTCCTTGGCGATGCTGCCGTGGTGCGCCGCCACCGCGCCGTCGCCCAGCCGCTGCTCGAGCTGATGGGCCACCCGCTCGGCCATGCGCCGGGTATTGGTGAAGACCAGCGTCGTGCGATGGGCGTCGACCAGGGCCGCCATGCGGTCGTAGATCTGGGCCATCTGCTGCTTGGAGGCCACCGCGCACAGCTCGTCTTCGGGCACGTCGATGGCGATGTCGAGCGGGCGCCCGTGGCCGGCGTCGACCACCATCGGCAGCGGGCGACGGGTGCCGACCAGCAGCCGGGCGATGCGCGCGATGGGCTTCTGCGTCGCCGAGAGCCCGATGCGCACCGGCGCGGGCTGCGGCGTCCACCCGGCGTCGGGATCGGGCCCGTGGCGCACGAGCGCGTCGAGCCGTTCGAGGCTCAACGCCAGGTGGCTGCCGCGCTTGTTGCCGGCCACCGCGTGGATCTCGTCGACGATGACCGTGCGCGCCGTCGACAGCATGCGCCGACCGCCGCGGCTCGTCAGCAGGATGTAGAGCGACTCGGGGGTGGTGATGAGGATGTGCGGCGGCCGCTTGACCATGCGGCTGCGGGCCGACGCCGGCGTATCGCCGCTGCGCACCGCGACGGTGATCGGCGGCACGCGGTGGCCGGCCGCTTCGGCGACGGCGCGGATGCCGGCCAGCGGCGCCTGCAGGTTGCGCTCGATGTCGTTGCCGAGGGCCTTGAGCGGCGAGATGTAGATCGTATCGAGCCGCGGCGCGGTCGCGTCGCTATCGAGCCCTTCGCGCACGAGCCGATCAATGCACCACAAGAACGCCGCCAGGGTCTTGCCCGAGCCGGTGGGCGCCGCGATGAGCGTATCGCGGCCGGCGGCGATGGCCGGCCAGCCCTCCCGCTGAGCCGGGGTCGGTTCGGCGAAGTGATCGCAGAACCAGCGCGCGACCAGCGGGTGGAAGGGCATCAGCGACATGGCTGGACGATACGCTTGTTCAGTGTTGGGAGACAAGGTCGAATCGCGCCGCGTCAGGGGGCGGCGCAGGCGCCCTCGGTGATCCGCAGCACATACGGCCCGGCTTCACCGTCCCCGGGCAGGGCGAAGCCGTCGACGATCACCGCAAAGACCTCGTCGGCCGCCGCCTCGACGGTCAGCGCCCCCTGCGGGCCGCCGGTCAGGTCGAAGGCGTCGTCGCTGCAGCCGATCTCGCTGCCGGCGTCGGCGCAGTCGCTGCGCACGTAGAGCACAGTGTCCAGGTCACTCCCGGCGGTGGAGACGCACCACGGGCCGGCGCGCGGCGCGGTGAAGCGGAAGACGGCCTCTGGCGCGTCGACCGCGCCGCCGATGTTGCCGCAGCTGCCGGCGAGCGCACCTGCGCCGACGGTCTCGCCCCGATAGCGTATGCCGGGTGTGGCGTCGACTTGCATCGCGCAAGTGCCGTCCGCCTCGACGTCGACCTCACAGATCGCATCGACGCAGCGCCCGCCGGCCGGGCAGTCGGCATCCGCCGCGCAGCCCAGGCAGATATCGTCTACGCAGCGCCCGCCGGGGCAGTCGCCGTCGTCGCGGCAGTCGACGCAGCGGTCGTCGGCGCAGAACCGGCCGGCTCCGCAGTCGTCGGCGACGGTCTCGGCGGTGCACTCCGGCGGCGGCAGGCAGTCGCCGGCGGTGATGAGCAGACGGTAGTCGCCCGAGCGCGGCGCCTCACCCGGGCTGCCATAGCCATCGACCGTCACGTAGTAGGCCCGGAACGCGTCGGCCTCCAGGGTCAGCGCGGCCTGGCCGC
Source organism: bacterium (assembly GCA_030427205.1). Taxonomy (GTDB): domain Bacteria; phylum Myxococcota_A; class Bradymonadia; order UBA7976; family UBA1532; genus JACKDM01. The sequence continues at coordinate 186,140 of JAUHXC010000016.1, forward strand.
CGGGCCCGTTGATCGCGAAGTCGTCGTCCTGGCAGGCCACCTCGGTGGCCGGATCGCCGCACGCGGTGCGCACATAGAGCATCGTATCGAAGGCCGAGCCGCGGGTATTGACGCAGTAGCGCCCCGCAGCGGGCAGGACGACGCGGTGGATGGCCTCGGGCGGGGTCAGATCGTTATTGCCGGGGCACGAGCCGCCGTCGTCACCGAGGCCGGCGGTGCGCGCCTCGAAGGGCGTATCGAGTACGGCGGTGTAGGGGTTGGCGCAGGTGCCATCGGGCGGCGGCAGGCAGAGGTTGCCCAGGCAGATGTCATCGCCGGGGCAGTCGGCGTCGACGCGGCACTCGGGCTCGGGGGCTGCGTCGGGTTCGAGGGCGGCGTCGGGTTCGAGGGCGGCGTCGGGTTCGAGGGCGGCGTCGGGTTCGAGGGCGGCGTCAGGCGCGGCGTCGGGTTCGAGGGCCGCGTCGGTGGCAGCGTCGGATTCCAGAGCGGCGTCAGCTTCGGCGATGGTATCCGGGATGCCATCGTCGATGGGATCGGTCGTGGCATCCACTGTGGCATCTTCAGCGGCATCCAGCATGGCATCATTGATGGGAGCCACCATGGTGTCGGCGGTGGGATCCAGCGCCGCGTCGGGCTGAACACCCCGATCGCCGCCACTCGACCCGTCCGGCGCTGCATCCGGACCCGCATCGGGCTCGACCGGCTCGACGTCGGCCGTCTGCACGTCAGGCGCCTCGACGTCCACCACGACGGCCGCGTCGGCCGGGCTCGCCTCCTCGGGCGTACACCCACCGAGCGCCCAGACACCCAGCACCAGCAGCCAGAATCGTGCGGCCATCGCTCCCCCCGGACCGGCCGGCCTCCGCTCAGTCGGTCAGCGCCGCCGCCGGCTCCTGGCGGGCCGCCGCGTTGGCCGGGAAGAACGCCCCGACGAGACAGAAGAACACCGCGATGCCCAGCGCCGCCGCCCAGAGCCAGGCCGGGAAGGCGAAGAAGGTCTCCGGCTTGTAGGGGAACTCCGGCAACTGCGCCGCCACGTAGTCCACCAGCTCGGCCGCGCCGACCCCCAGCGCCGCGCCCAGCCCGCCGCCGATCAAGCCGATCAGCGCCGCCTCGGCCAGGATCAACAGCCGCACGTCGCCGCGGCTGGCGCCGACCGCCCGCAGCACGCCGATCTCACGCCGCCGCTGGTAGATGAGCATGAAGAACATCTGGCTGATGTTGATCGCCGCGATGCCGACGATCACGAAGCTGATCAGCGCGAAGAAGCTCTCGACGGTGCGGATGATGTCCGCCGCGCGCTCGGCGTTCTCGGTGCTCTCGGCCAGGTCGAAGCCCATGTCGGTGACCGCCTTGACCACCGCCGGCACCTGCGTCTGGTCGTCGACCCGCACGACCACCGAGTGATAGGTCGACGCCGCCTCGGCCCCGCCGAAGACGTTGTTGAGCCGTTTGACATAGCCGATGGGCAGCGTCAGCCCGACGGTGATCGCCTTGTCGTTGAAGCCCACCAGCTTCACCCGGCGGGTCAGCGGCTTCGCCCGGTCGGAGCGCCCGAGGAACGACTTGCCCAGCGTCAGGTTGAGCTGAAAGCCCTGCACCATGCGCGGGCTGAGCTTGGGCATCTTGGTGCTCGAGCCCGACAGCGCCGTCGACAGGCTGCCGTTGTACAGCTCGAGCAGGTGATTGCTGACCAGGAAGGGGATCGGCGTCTCGCACTCGCGGGTATCTTCGGCGCAGTAGCTGTCGCCGGGGCAGTCCTGCAGGTAGCTGTTCTTGTCGTAGACGCAGCTCTGCTTCTTGCACTGCCCGTCGGTGCAGGTACGCCCGTCGGGGCAAGTGTCCTGAGCCTCACAGCTGATCGGCGCGTCGAAGTCGCGGAAGACGTCTGGCTTCTCCAGCTCGTCGGCCACCAGCGCCGGCTCGATGCCGTCGGCGATGATCTCGGCGTACAGGTTGCGCCCGAAGAGGCTCTTGCCGCCGTAGCCGCGGGTGGGGAAGGTGAACTTCATCTTGGGGAAGACCTCTTGGACCCCCTCGAGCCCGCGCAGCTCTTCGACCACCGAGTCGTCGAGCACCCGCCCCGATCCACCGAAGCCGAGCCCCGTATCGAAGGTGCGCGGCACGACCTCGACCTGCTCGACGATGAAGATCTTGCCCAGCACGACATCGCGGATGCCTTCGCCGAGCCCCAGGAAGAAGACGAAGGTCGAGATGCCGACGACGATGCCGATGCCGCTCATGAAGAAGTTCTTCTTCGAACGGCCGATGTTCTGGCGGACGAGCGACCACATGCCGTCGAGCTTCACGCCGCACCCCCTTCACTGCGCTGTCCGTCTTCACCGCGCTGCCCGTCTTCACCGCGCTGCCCGTCGTCGACGATCTCGCCGTCCTCGATGCGGATGATGCGCTGCGCCGCGTCGCTCACCCGGGTCTCGTGGGTGATGATCACCACGGTGTAGCCCTCGGCGTTGAGCTGCTGGAAGGTCTCGATGATCTGCTCGCCGGTGGTGCTGTCCAGGCTGCCGGTGGGCTCGTCGCACAGCAGCAGCTTGGGCTTGAACAGCAGCGCCCGGGCGATGGCCACCCGCTGCTTCTGCCCGCCGCTGAGGCTCGTCGGCCGGCTGTCGAGCTTGTCGCCCAGCCCGAGCATCGTCAGCGTCTCGATCGCCCGCGCGCGCGGATCGGGCACCGGCGGTCTGCCCTTGGCGAAGCGCGCCGGCAGCATCACGTTCTCCACCGCGGTGAGGTGATCGAGCAGGCTGAAGTGCTGGAAGACGAAGCCGATCTCGCGGTTGCGCAGGTCGGACAACGCCTTGTCCGACAGCTTCGCCAGGTCGTGGCCCAGCACCTCGACGGTGCCCTCGTAGTCGCGGTCGAGCCCGCCGACGAGGTTGAGCACGGTGGTCTTGCCCGAGCCGGAGGTGCCGATGATCACCACCAGCTCGCCCTCTTCGATGGCCAGCGAGACCCCGCGCAGAGCGTATTCGTCCGCTGCGGCCCGTCGATAGCGCTTCTTCACGTCGGTGAGTCGAATCATGGTCGCCTGTGTATCGGGTCCGGGCTCCGGCGTAAACCGTCGCGCGCGCTCGCGCTGCCGTAGGCGGTCGAAATCGGGGCTGCGCGCAACCCCGGCCCGCCGATGACGTAGTGTGGATGTCTGGAGGTCGTCGGATGTCTCTGCAGCTGCTCGCCGCGCTCGCTTTTGTCGCCGCGCCGCCCACCTGGACCATGCAGCCCGCCTTCGAGCCCGCCGACGGCGTGCGCTGCGTGCGCGGCGGCGGGATGCTGGCGAAGCCGCGGCCGCGCGAGGTGCGGGTCGATCCCGGCGGCCCGCCGCCGATCCCCGACCGCGAAGGGGCCTGGGTCGTCATGAAGGGATCGCAGGCCGAGCATCACGGGCCGTGGGTGCTCTTCGGCGCCGACGGGCGCATCGAGCCGCAGCCCCAGCTGGGGCCGACGGTCGCGCTGCATGCCATCGACGGCCGGGTCTGGGTGCAGCGGCCCTCGGTCGAGGGCGAGACCACCGGGCAGTGGTTCGATCGGCAGCTGCGGCCGTGGGGCGAGCCGATCACCGTGCCGGTCGAGCTCGACGCGTTCGCCCACGCCGACGAGGTCGACGCGCTGTTGCCGTGCGGGCCGCGGGCCGTGATGGCCTTCACCGAACAGAATACGCTGACGATGTGGGACCGCGCGGGCCGGACGCGCCGATCGCTGACTGCGGTGAACGGCGCCGTGCGCTGTGACGCGCGCGGGCGCGTCCTCTACCACACCACGTTTCCCCGCCGGGAGGCCACGAAGGAAGGCCGCCCGAACCCGGTCGAGCTGTCGGCGCTCACGCTGCCCGGACAGCGTCGCTTGTGGCGGCGGCCGATCTGGGTGCGGCCGACCGTGCAACGCGGCTGTGTGAGAAGGCCGTCGGACGACCCCGACGACGTCCGGCCGGCCGACGGCGCGATCGACTTCGACCTCGCAGGCCTACACCTCGTATTCAAGACCGAGTCCTGGGTACTGCGTCGGGTGAGCGCGCGCAGCGGCCGCGAGCTGCGCGAAGTGCCGCTGGATGACATGCACCGGCGGCCGCGCATGGTCTGTCCGCTGCCCGGCGGGCGCATGCACCGGCTCTTGCCGAGCGGCGAGTACGTGCGCGGGCCCCGGGTGTCCGAGGCCGCCAGCGATGGGGGCGGGTCCGTCTCGACCGCGCGCTTCGCCACCGACGCGGTCGTCGCGGCCCTGTACGCCGGTGATCTGCTGTACATCCCCTTTGACGGCGCCCGGCCCCAGCGCCTGTCGCTGCCGCCCGACCCATCGGCCGACAGGCCGCCCCGGATCGTGACCTTCGCGACCATCGACGACGGCATCGTGGCCCATGACAGCGGCGGGCGCCTGCTGCGCTGGCGACTCGACGCCGGCGAGCGCGTCGGTCGGGTGGTCTCCACCCCGACCCCGTTCGAGCGGGTCGTGCCGACCGCGCGGGGCTGGATCGCGGGGCGCGGTACGGCGCTGATCGACATCACCGTCGACGGCATCGAGCGCGCGATCGAGATCCCCTACGACCCCTCGTCGATCGCGGCGCGTCGTGCCCGCGTGCGCCCCGTCGAGGCTCTGGGCATCATCTCCGCCGATCAGCTGCCGGCGGATCGCGTTCCCACGCCGCGGCCCGCCCGGCAGCGTCTCGGCGCGCAGATGACCCACCTCGTCGCCGACGCCGACCGGGCGATCTTCCGGATCGCCGAGCCCGGGGGCTGGGGCATCGTGCACATCTGGCATCGCGCGGCCGGGCTGTCCCCGCCGCTGCAAGCCGACGCCGTCTTCCAGGTCGAGCTGACCCCGAGCGGCGGGCTCGCCCGCGGGGCCGGGGACCGGCAGCGCACGCATCATCACCGGATCGACTGGCCCACGGCCTCGGCCGCGTGGCAGACGACCGCGGTCCGCCGCAATACGCCGGCCGCCAGGCCACGCGTCGCGCTCGCCGATGGCCGCGAGGTCGAGAGCGGCCCGGACGGCTTGATCGTCTACCGCGACGGCGCGCGCGCGGCCGGCTTCTGGCCGGGGTCGAGCGGCGCCGGCCCTGCCCGGGTCCACCCGTCCCGTCCGCTGGTCGCGGTGACGGTCGGCAGCCGGCTCGCCGTCTTCGATCTCGACGCCGGCCGGCAGGTGATCGCGGTCGACTCGACCGCCGACGGGCGCTGGCAGGTCGAGCGCGGCGCCCGGGTCTTCCGCGGGCGCAGGTCACTCGACGGGCGGTGAGCGCGCCGCGTATCGGTCGCGCGCCGCTCGTGCTATCGTCCCGGCGACGCATCGGGAGGCCCGGATGTCTCGCCCCTTCGACCACGCTTCGGCCCGCGCGCTGACCGCCGCGCTCGCCGCGCTCGTCACGCTGCCCGCCGTGGCCAGCGCCAAGCCCTTCCGCCAGGGCAGCCTGCGCCCGTCGGTCTCGCTCAACGGCAACAGCAGCGGCGTCGGCGCCGGCCTCGGCGCGGCGTATTGCCTCGTCGACGGCCTCGAGGTCGAGGCGTCGGTCTTCCACTGGTTCGGCTCGCCCTCGTATACCCAGCTCACCCCCGGCGTGCGCTACGTGTTCATCCAAGTGCCCACCGCGCACCCCTATATCGGCGCGTTCTACCGGCGGCAGATCGTGCACGACGACGCCTACACCGGCGGCGACTTCGTCGGCGGGCGGGCGGGCGCCTTCATCGCGGTCGGCAAGCGCACCTATCTCGGGGCGGGGCTGGGCTACGAGCGCCGCCTCTCGTGCGACGAAGACGCCGACCTCGACGGCGACGGCGAGAGCGGCGACTGCGACGGCTTCTTCCCCGAGCTCTCGTTCACCCTCTCCTTCTGAACCCCGCCCGAACCCACGGCCCCGCGCTCAGAGGCTCTCCATGCTGGCACCGGTCGACCTGCGCTCCGATACCGTCACCCGCCCGACGCCCGCGATGCGCGAGGCGATGGCCACCGCCGCCGTCGGCGACGACGTCTTCGGCGAAGACCCCACCGTGCACGCCCTGCAGAGCCGCGCGGCGATCTTGATGGGCCACGAGGCGGGGCTGTTTCTGCCCTCGGGCACCATGGGCAACCAGATCGCGCTGCTGACCCACTGCCGGCCGGGGGACGACGTGCTCGTCGGCCAGCACGCCCACGCTTTCCTCTACGAGTCGGGCGGCGGCGGCGCCATCGCCGGCGTGCAGTTCACCGCGGTGGGGCAGGGCGGCCACTTCACCGCTGAGCAGATGCAGGGGTCGATCAAAGGCGGCGACAGCTCGGGCCACGTGCCGCCGTCGACCCTGGTGATGGTCGAGAACACCCACAACCGCGGCGGCGGCAAGGTGATGGCGCCCGAGACCTTCGCCGCCATCGCCGAGGCCGCCCGCGCGCGCGGCCTCGCGGTGCACATCGACGGCGCTCGCCTGTTCAACGCCGCCGCCGCGCTCGGCGTCGGCCCCGACGCCTGGGCCCGCCACGCCGACTCGGTGACGTTCTGCTTGTCCAAGGGCCTCGGCGCGCCGGTGGGCTCGGTGATCTGCGGCTCGAAGGCGACCATCGGCCGGGCGCATCGCTATCGCAAGATGCTCGGCGGCGGCATGCGTCAGGCCGGCGTGCTCGCCGCCGCGGGCCTCGTCGCGCTCGACGACGCGCCGCAGCTCGTCGACGACCACCGGCGGGCCAAGGCCCTCGCCGCCGCGCTCGCCGGCATGAAGGGCGCGGCCATCGACCCGGATACGGTGCAGAGCAACATCGTCATCTTCGACGTGCGCGACTACTCGCCCACCGAGATCTGCACCCAGGTCGCCGACGATCTGCTCATCCTGCCGTTCGGCCCGACGAGCATCCGCGCGGTGCTGCACCGCGACGTGAGCGATACCATGCTCGAGCGGGCCATCGAGGCCCTGGGGACCGTGCTGCACGGATGACCCGCGCTCTCGCCATCGCGCTCGTGGCGCTGTCGGGCGCCGGGCTCTGCGCCTGCGGACCGTCGGCGGAAGAGGTCGCCGCCCGCGAGGCCCGCGAGCGGCGCTATGCCGCCGCCGAGCGGGCGTTCGATCGGCGGCAGGGGGCCGAGGCCTTCGCCGCGTTCGGCGCCATCGCGGATGACCCCGCCTTCGATCCGGCGACCCGGGCGTTGGCCCGCCACCGACAAGGCAAGCTGCACCTGCGCGCCGGCCGGGAGGCCGAGGCCCGCGAGACGCTGAGCGCGGTCGCCGAATACGGGGTCGACGAGCGCACCGCCCTGGCAGCGCTCGACGCGGCCGAGATGAACGAGAGCCACCCGGCGCGGCGGACGGCGCTGCTCGACGTGGCCCGCCGCTTCCCCGATACCGGGGCCGCCGAGATGGCCGTCGAGCGGTCGGCGCGCGCCGCCGAACTCACCGACGCGCCGGCGCTCACCGCCGCCTTCGCCGAGCTGGCCGAGGCCCACCCGGAGACCACGCTGGGACCCGTCGCGACCCGCTGGCGGGCCCATCTGCAGGCCGAGTCGGGTGACCTGCCAGCCGCCCGGACGACGCTGCGCGGGCTCACGCAGCGCTGGCCCGAGTCCGGGGAGGTGCCCGACGCCCTGCGCGCGCTCGCCCGGCTGGAAGAGCGGCGCGGGGCCTGGCGTCGGGCGCGGGAGACCTGGGATGCCCTGGCCGGGCTTCACCCAGACCGCGGCTGGATCGGCATGGGCAGTGAGCGCGATCCCAAGGCCGACGACGCCGCGCTGCGCGCGGCCCGGGTGACGCTGCATGGTATAGGTGACATCGCCGATGCCATCCGGCGCTACCGGGATGCCATCGATGACTTCGGCGATGGCATCCTGGGAGACGATCTGCGCTTCGAACTGGCCCTGGCTCTGTTCGCCGCCGATCGCCCCGCCGAGGCCCACGAGACCCTGCGGTCGCTGCTCGAGCTGACCCCCGACAGCCGCTACGGCGAGCGCGCCGCGTTGCTGCTCGACGGCGCGCCGCCCCGGCCCATCGAGCGCTGGACGACGGGAGGCGGGGCATGATCCGCCTCGAAGGCGTCTGCAAGTCTTTCGACGGGGTCGAGGTGCTGCGCGATGTCAGCTTCGCGGTGCCCGCCCGCGGCACGTTGGGGCTGGTCGGCGCCGGTGGGGCGGGCAAGAGCCTGATCCTCAAGCTGCTGTGCGGGCTGGTGCGCCCCGACCGCGGCCGGGTCTGGCTCGGCGAGACCGAGCTGGGCCCGCTGTCGGAGCGCGAGCTGATGGGCGTGCGCGGCCGCATCGGCATGATCTTCCAGAACTATGCGCTCTTCGACTACCTGACCGTGGCGGACAACATCGGCTTCCCGCTGGCCCGCATGCAGCGCCCCGCCGCCGAGATCGCCGCCCGGGTGCAGACCCGGCTCGATCAGGTGCACCTGCCCGACATCGGCCCGCGCTACCCCCGCGAGCTGAGCGGCGGCATGAAGAAGCGGGTCTGCCTGGCGCGGGCCACGGTGCACGATCCGCCGATCATGCTCTGCGACGATCCCACCGCGGGCCTCGATCCGGTGACCACCAACCGCATATTCCGGTTGCTCAAGGATCTGCAGGCGCAGAACGACGCCACCGCGATCATCGTCAGCCACGAGACGGCCTATCTGCGCCCCATCTGTGATGCCATCGCGCTGCTCGATCGCGGCCGGCTCGTCTTCGCCGGCCCGACCGAGGCGGCCCTGCAGCACCCCGAGGTGCGCGCCTTCATGGAGGCCGGCGTGCGCCCGGCGCAGGCCCGTTGACCGCGCTGGGTCGATTCGGCGGCGCGGTCCTCGACATCTGTCGGGTCGTCGGCGCGCTGACGCTCTTCTGCGGGGCGGTGCTGCGCGCGCTGCTGCCGCCCCGCGCCGATCGGGTCGAGACGTGGCGCGCGCTGCATCGGGTGGGCGTGCGCTCGCTGCCCATCGTCATCGTCACCGCCTTCTTCGCCGGCGGCATCGCGGCGATCCAGGTGAGCACCTACGTGACCAAGTTCCGGGCCTACGAAGCCGTCGGCTGGGGCTTCGGCTTCGTGACCTTCCGCGAGCTGGGCCCGCTGCTCGTCGGGCTGATGTTCAGCGGCCGGGTCGGCGCGCACAATACCGCCGAGCTGGGCACGATGAAGGTCACCGAGCAGATCGACGCGCTGCGCATCCTGGCCATCGACCCGGTGCACTTCCTGGTCTTGCCGCGCATCGTCGCGATGCTGGTGATGATGACTCTGCTCAATGTCATCGGCAATGTCTTCGCCCTCGGCGGAGGCATGCTCACCGCCTATGCCATGGTCGGGGTCGATCCCTTCGTCTTCTGGAACTCGTTCACCGAGTACGTGATGCTCGCGGACTTCATCAACGGGCTGGTCAAGGCGGCGGCCTTCGGGCTGGCCATCGGGATCGTCTCGTGCAGCTTCGGCCTCGAGGTGCGCGGCGGCGCGCCGGGCGTCGGGCGGGCGGTCAACAGCGGGGTGGTGGTCTCGGCGGTGAGCATCTTCGTGCTCGACTATCTCATCACGGCGATCTTGCAGTGATGGGGGGCGGCCGATGAGCGAGCCGAGCACCCTCGGCGGCCTCGCGCGCGAACTGCGGGCCCAGATCGGCGATACGATCGACGTCGGGCGGCAGGCGGCCTGGTACCTCGTGCGCGGCCGCTGGGACTGGCCGGCCATCTTCGCTCAAGCCCACGAGATCGGCGTGCGCAGCGTCTTCTTCGTCATCGTCTGCCTCGGGTTTCTCGGCGCGATCATCAACCTGCAAGCCGGCTTTCAGGCGACCCGCATCATCGGCGACGCCTCGTTGATCGGCCAGCAGGCGATGCCGCTCGTCGTGCGCCTGCTCGGCCCGACGCTGACCGGCATGATGGTCGCCACCCGCGTCGGCACCGGCATCGCCGCCGAGATCGGCAGCATGGTGGTCACCGAGCAGGTCGACGCGCTGCGCATGAACCGCGCGCCGCCCGCCGAATACCTGGTCAAGCCGCGGCTGGTGGCGTGCATGGTCATGGTGCCCGCGCTGACGACCATCGGCATCACCGCCGCCTTCTTCGCCGGCATGCTCGTCGCCGCGGTGGGCTTCGGCACCAACCCGGGCACCTACGCCGACTTCGACGTGGTCGTGGGGCTCGATCTGATCGAAGGCATGGTCAAGGCGGCGGCCTATGGGGTCGCCATCCCGATCATCGCCGCGACCGCCGGGTTGCGCGCCCGCGGCGGCAGCGAGGGGGTGGGGGAGGCGACGACCCAGGCGGTGGTGGCCGCGTCGCTCGCGGTCATCGTGCTCGACTTTCTCATCAGCGGCGCGGTGTTCTTCCTGCGATGAGCAGTGATTCGAATCACATGATCTCATTCGAAGGCATCCACAAAGCCTTCGGGCCCAAGGTGGTCTTGTCGGGCGTCGACCTCGCGGTGCGCGAGGGGCAGATCTGCTTCATCATCGGCAAGTCGGGGGCTGGCAAGAGCGTGCTCGTCAAGCACCTCGTCGGCCTGCTGCGCCCCGACGCGGGCACCATCCGCTACCGCGACGAAGACATCACCGGCTACACCGAGCGGCAATACTTCGCGCTGCGCCACCGCTGCACCTATGTCTTCCAGCACAGCACGCTGTTCGACAGCATGACCCTGCAAGAGAACGTAGCGCTGCCGCTGCGCAAGCACCGCGGCATGTCATTGCGCGAGAGCGCCGACGCGGCGATGAGTTACCTCGAGAAGGTGCAGATGCAGGACATGGCCCGCCGCCGCCCGGGCGACGTGGGCGACGGCCTGCGCAAGCGGGTGGCCATCGCCCGGGCTTTGACCATGCAGCCCGAGGTCATGATCTTCGACGAGCCGACGACCGGCCTCGACCCGATCAGCGCGGTCAACGTCGACGCCTTGATCAAGGCGCTCAGCGACAGCGAAGGGGTCACCAGCCTCGTCGTCAGCCACGATCTGCGCAGCATCTTCGGCATCGCCGATCGCGTCGTGATGCTCTACGAGGGCAAGGTGCTGCTCGACGGCACGCCGGATGACTTCCGGGGCAGCGCTGATCCCATCGTGCACCAGTTCGTCAACGGCCTGCCCGAAGGCCCGATGGCGCTATGACCGGCGCCTGAGCCCGAGGCCCAGCAGCATCCAGATCCAGGGCGTCGGGCCGCCGCCGCCGGGGGTCACGCTGCAGCCGTCGTCGGCGGGCGGCGGGCAGTGACGCAGGCGCTCGACGGTGGGCGCCTCGTCGGCGATGAGCAGGGCGCACTTCTCTTCGGGCGTCCGCACCTCGAATGGCCTATCGTCGGTGGGATCGCAGGCATCGCCGATGCCATCGCCGTCGATGTCGTGCTGGTCCGGGTCCGCGACGAGCGGGCAGACGTCGCGCTCGTCGGCGACGCCGTCGTCGTCATCGTCCGTATCGCACAGGTCGCCGAGGCCGTCCTGGTCGTTGTCGGTCTCGCCGTTGGGTTGGCGGGGACAGTCATCGATGTCATCGTCGATGCCATCGCCGTCGTCGTCGGCATCACACACATCGCCGGTGCCGTCGCCGTCGAGGTCGATCTGAGCGGGGTCGAAGTCGAGCGGGCACCGGTCGAAGACGTCGTTGACCCCGTCGTCGTCGTCATCGGGATCGCAGATGTCATCGATGCCATCGTCATCGGTGTCGACGCCGCTGTCGACGGTGTCCGGGCAGCCATCGCGCCCGTTGAGGATGCCATCGCCGTCGCGGTCGTCGTCGCAGACATCGCCGATGCTATCGCCGTCGGTATCGGCCTGATCGTCGTTGGCGATAGCCGGGCAGTTGTCGATGTCGTCCAAGAAGCCATCGGCGTCGCTGTCATCACATGCGTCGCCGAGTCCGTCCCCGTCGAAGTCGGCCTGGGTCTCATTGGCCACCCGCGGGCAGTTATCGAGCGCGGCGGGCAGCTGCCAGCCGTCCAACTCGCCCTGCTCGACCTCGTAGACCTCGTCGACCCAGCCGTCCATGTCTTGATCGATGGCGTCGGCGTCGGCCGGGCAGCCCGCTTCACACTCGCCGGCTTCGTCGATGGCGTCGTCGCGATCGTTGTCCCGCCCGTCGAACCACGGGCCGCAGATGCCGCCGACGCAGTTGTCGACGCCGTCGCCGTCGATGTCGGCATCGCACGCGTCGCCGATGCCATCGCCATCGCTGTCGGTCTGATCGGCGTTGGGGATGCGCCGGCAGTTGTCTTCGGGCAGCGACGGCGGCAGATCGCGGCCGGGCCACTCGACGAAGGCGTACTCGATCTCGCTGGCCTCGTCGACGAAGCCGTCGGCGTCGTTGTCGAAGAAGTCCCGCGCGCCGTGGTGGCAGTTGGTGTCGGGGCCGCACTCCTCGCCTTCGTCGGTGAAGTTGTCGAAGTCGTTGTTATAGCCATCATCGTCGGGGTGGCAGATGCCATCGCCGCCGCAGTCGAGGATGCCATCGCCGTCATCGTCGGGGTCGCAGGCGTCGCCGAGGTCGTCGCCGTCGATATCCGATTGCTGGTAGAGGGTCGAGAGCGCGGGGTCCGGCCGGCGGGTGCTGCGGCTGTAGATGAGCGGGCAGAGATCGGCCGGATAGACCGGGCCGTCCTCGGCCTCCATGCTGTCGAAGTCGGGGTCGGGGTCGCAGGCGTCGCCGAAGTCGTCGCCGTCGTAGTCGAACTGCTCGGGGTTGTTGGCCTCGGGGCAGTTGTCGCGGTGCGGCGGGATGCCATCGCCGTCGGCGTTGCCATTGCAGTCGGGGTTGTCGACGTCGAGGCAGTCGTCGTAGACCCCCTGCGGGTCGGGGGCTTCGGGGTAGGGGGCTTCGAAGACGCCGTCTTCGTCGACGTCGGGCTCGACGTAGCACGCCGGCGAGCAGCCGTCGCCGGGCAGGTGGTTGCCGTCGGCGCAGCGGCCCTCGCCGGGCGGCGGGTCGGCGTCGATGCCGCAGCCGGTGGGTATGCCGTCGACGACGCGGTAGCGATAGATGCCCGGCTCGCGCACGTTGGAGAGTTCGCAGAGCAGCAGCATGTCGTCGCTGCGCGAGCCGCCCCACTCCCAGCCGGGGCCGCCGCTGCCTTGTCCGCCGTCGAAGCCCATGGCGGCCTGAGCGTTGACCTGGAGCAGGCTGTAGGTCCAACTGCACAAGGCGTAGCGCAGCTCGATGTCGTAGTTCGCCGGGTCGGGGCCGGCGGTGAGGATGAGCTGGAAGGTATTGTAGGCTTGTGGTGGAAAGCCCGGAGACTCCGGGTGGTTGCGGACGCGGTACCACGTCGCGATCAAGCGGCCGGGCGTGCCGTCGGGATCGGGCGGCAGGTTGGCCAGGAACATGGGCGAGATCGGCTGATCCTCACCCCCGAACCCGAACAGCGCGACGGCCATGCCGTAGGGCACGAAACGTGGGGCGACGGGACCGGGGCCGCGACGGGGCTTGGGGATGGGGCTGGAGGTGAAGGTATCCTGTCGGCCCGGGGAGAGGCTGCCTTCCCAGTTGGCGTAGATGTCGTGGAAGATCGGGTCGGCGTAGAGTCGGATCCCATCGGGGAAGGCCGGCGCGGTGTCTGTCCGCGTATGGTCCTCCAAGACGGGCGGCCCGACATCGAAGGGCCCGCCGAGGCCGGTGATGAGCGGGGCGCCTTCTTGCCCGTGCGCGACAGCAGAAGCGAACAACAGCGTCACCGCACCACACAGTTTCAGAGACCGCTTCATGGTGCGTGTCCACCGAATGCGTGGGGTACCATCGGCCCCGGAGCGAGCCAGTCCGACAAGCCGTCACCGTCAGCATCAGGATCGCATGCGTCGCCCAGCCCGTCGGCGTCGGTGTCTCGCTGATCGGGGTCGTAGACGTAGGGGCACCGGTCGTTCATGTGGCTGATACCGTCGCCGTCGGCGTCCGCGTGGTGTGCACAGTCACGCGCGCACGCTACACCAGGGCGCAGGTCGCATGCATCCCCCAGTCCGTCGCCGTCGCTGTCGATGCGCCACGGGTCGAAGAGCAGCGGGCAGCGGTCAGCATCGGGCCGGCCGAAGAAGACCGCCCAAGGATCGTCGCCGTCCGCGTCCCGATCGCAGGCGTCGCCCATCCCGTCACGATCGCGGTCGACATTGCCCGGGTCGTGGTGGTCGGGGCACAGGTCGACGATGTTGTTCCAGCCGTCGCCGTCCCGGTCGCCGTCGCAGGTGTCTCCGCGACCATCATGGTCCAGGTCGCGCTGATCGAGGTTGTACGTGAGCGGACAGTTGTCGTCAGGGTCATCGACTTCGTCATCGTCGTCGTCGTCGTCGCACGCATCTCCAACCAGATCGTTGTCCAGATCTGCCTGTAGAGGATTGAACGCCCATGGGCAGTTGTCGGCAGCCCGTACGCCGTCCGGCGCGTCGAACTCGCCGTCCGGGCCCCGCTGGATCGGCTCCAACTCGCCGACGATCTCGCCGTTCGCGCCCAGGTCGATCGTCCATCGCCCGGGATCGCCATCGCTCGACCCGTCGGCCAGCCGCTTGGCCCGCCCGCGCAGGGGGGCGTCGCCATCCGGCAGCAGTTCGAACACCCGCGCCTCCTGATCCCGCGGCGCCAGCCGGAAGCCGGCTCGCGGCTCGACCACCAGCGTCTCGCCGGGCAGCGCCTCGTAGGTGAATTCGACCCGGTGCACGACGCCGTCGGCGTCCCACGTCATCCCGACGGCGAACGTCGCCCGCTGACCGCCCGCGGGGCAGCCGGCAAGCGGCCGGTCGTGCCAGACGATGGCGACGCTCGATTCCCCGTCGACCCGCATCACCCGATCCTCGGGCGGGCCGTCCGCGTCCCCCTCGTCGGGGCCCACCGGACAGTCGGCGGTCGGCGATAGCGGCGCCCAGAAGGGCGCGATGAGCGAAGCCATAGCCAGATCGCCGAGTTGTACCGGCGCGGCGACGTCGAAGCGTCCGCCCTCGATCGCCAGCAGCCCCTGGCGGTGCACGGTGATCGCCGAGATGGCCACGCCGCCGATGGACAGATCTGCGGGCAGCCGCTCGTCGTCTTGCACGACCAGCACGGCGGGTTGAGCACCCTGGAATCCGACCCGGTCCCCGCCCAGGGGGACTTCGGCGGAGAAGGCGCTGAGCGGCAGCAGTAAGGCGACGATGAAGAGCGTGCGCATGAGGTTGCCCCCTCGGTCATGAGCCCGGCGGGATGCCGACAGCCGCGATCGTAGCGAGCGCAACAGGGCGTGCCAAGCGCGCCAGCCTGTCGCTGGTCCGAGCGCGGGTCTGCCGGCGGCGCGGTCGACGGTTCGTGGGTTGCGGCCTATACTGCCGCCCGGCGCGCACCACGCGCCGGAACCCCGCCCGGAGCAGGAGTCCGCCATGAGCATCAGCACTCACGTCCTCGATACCGCCCGCGGTCGGCCCGCCGCCGGCCTGAAGATCACCCTCGAACGACAGGCGGGCGACGACTGGGCCGAGATCGGCGGGGGCGCGACCGACGACGATGGGCGGGTCAAAGGCCTGCTCGGCGGCGGATCGCTCGACGCGGGGATCTGGCGGATGACGTTCGAGACCGGGGCGTGGTTCGAGGCGCAGGGCATCGACGGGTTCTATCCGATCGCCCGGGTGGTCTTCCGGGTCACCGCGCCCGATCAGCACCACCATGTGCCCCTGCTGCTCAGCCCCTTCGGCTACAGCACCTATCGCGGCAGCTGAACGCGCGGGGAGAGGGGCTCAGCGGGCGCGCAGGCCGGCGAAGACCAGGGCGTGCATCGCCTGCAGGGCCGCGTCGAGCGCCTGCGCCTCCAGCTCGAACAGCGCGGGCGGGGTGAAGGCGGCATAGGCCCGCAGAACGGTCGCGCCGTCGATGCGCGGGTCGTCCTCGAGCGCGCCGGCTGCCCGTCCGGCGGCGAGCCACCCGTCGAGCAGCGCCCGCTCGTCTTCGCGGAATGCGCGCCACGCGGCGGCGGCGCCGGGGCAACAGCACTGCAGCATCTCGGCGCCGTGGGCGCCGTCCTCGGCGAGGCGGCGCAGGGCGTCGGCGCGCAGGGTCATCATCCGCGCGAAACGTTCGGGCCACGGGCCCTCGGCGCCCGCGGTTCGCATCCCAGCGAGCACCCGCGCGAGCCGGCGGTTGGACAACGCCTCGACGATGGCGTCCTTGCCGGCGAACTCGAGGTAGACGCTGCCGACGCCTATCCCGGCTTCGCGGGCGATGCGGGCGACGCTCGTGCGCCCGATCCCGCCCTGCGCGAGCAGACGGGCGGCGGCGTCGAGGATCTGGTCGCGGCGGTCGGTCGGCTGGCTCATCGCGGCGTCGCTCGGGCCCGCGTCAGCTGGGCGGCAGGGTCACGATCTGGAACCAGTAGTTGTCGAGTGCCTTGATCACCTCGATCAGCCCGGCGAGGTCGACCGGCTTGCTGATGAACGAGTTCGCCCCCAGGTCGTAGGTCCGCAGGACGTCGGCCTCCTGCTGGCTCGTGGTCAGGATGATGACCGGCAGGGCGGCGAACCGCGGATCGGCCCGCAGCTCGGCGAGCGCCTCGCGCCCGTCCATGCGCGGCATGTTCAGGTCGAGCAGCACCAGATCGGGCCGCGGGGCCTCCGCCGGCGGCGCGTAGCGCTTCTCCCGCCGCAGGTACTCGAGCAGCTCTTCGCCGTCGTTGACCACGTGCAGCGCGTTCTGCAGCCGGGCGGCCCGAAACGCACGCCGGGTCAGCAGGATGTCTGCCGGATCGTCGTCAGCCAGCAGAATCGTGGCTGTCTTGGCGTGCTTCTGGTCGGCGTCCATCCGATCCTCCGTCGATGGGCTCGAGCGGCAACTCGATAGTGAACGTCGCGCCGACGTCGAGTTCGCCGCGCGCGGTGATGGTGCCACCGTGACGTTCGGCGATCTGGCGGCAGATCGCCAGCCCGACGCCGCTGCCCGGGTATTCGTGGCGCGGATGCAGCCGACGGAAGGGCTCGAAGATGCGCTCGGCGAAGCGACCCTCGAAGCCGATGCCGTTGTCGGCGATCACCAGTCGGATGCCCGACGCGTCGCTCTCGACGGGGTGCTCGACGCGCAGGGTGATGCGCGGCCGGCGGCCCTCGGCGGCGTATTTGAGCGCGTTGCCCAGCAGGTTCTGCAGCAGCTGGGCCATCTGGGTGCGATCGGCCCGCACGGTCGGCAGGGCGTCGGTCTCGATGATGGCCGCCCGCTCGGCGATGGCCGGCGACAGATCGCCGAGCACCTCGCCGAGCACCGCGTTGAGGTCGATGATGGCCACCTGCCGCGGCCGGGTACGGGCCCGGGAGTAGGCCAGCAGGTCGTTGATCAACGTGCGCTGCCGCGTCGCCGCGTCGATGAGGTAGTCCAGCGCCTGCTGCTCTTCGGGGTCGAGGCGGTCCCGCGCGCTCTCGTCGAGCAGGCTGCCGAAGGCCTGGATCTTGCGCAGCGGCTCCTGCAGATCGTGGGACGCGACATAGGCGAAGCGCTCGAGCTCGCGGTTGCTGCGCACCAGCGCCTCGGCCCGCCGGGCGAGCTCGGCGGCGGCTTTCGCCCGCTCGCTGACGTCGCGCACCACGAGGACCTGCTCGCTCTGGCCGAACGGCTCGCCGATGGAGACCTCCGCCGGGAAGCTGCGCCCATCTGCCCGGCGCCCGGTCGTGATGAGCCCGCCCACCGACGACGTCGCCTCCAGGGTCGGGTCTTCCAGGTGGACGAGGTGATCGATCGCCATGCCGATCAGCGCGCCGTCGGGCCGGTCGAACAGCTGCTTCGCCGCGCGGTTGGCCCGCACGATGTGCCGCTCGCCGTCGATCACCAGGACCCCGTCGGCGGCGGTGTCGACCACCGCTTCGAGCCGCTGCTCGCTGGCCTGCACCCGATCGAGGTTGCGCCGGACGCGCCGATCGTACTGCCCGAACAGCAGCAGGGTCAGCGCATGGGTATTGGCCAGGGCGAAGAGCACGAAGCCGTCGATGAACTCCAGGTCACCGCGGCTGCTGTCGATGAGCACCGCGGCGAGGGTGACCACGACCGATGTGCTCCAGGCGGCGAGCAGCAGGTTGCGGCGGCTGTTGCGCGACGCCGGGCGATGGGGCAGCAGCAGCGCGACGACCATCAGCGGCACGACCGTCAGGACCGGCACGAGCTTGGGCACGATGAAGGCGTAGGCCAGCGTCGCCGCCATCAAGCCGATACCCATCGTGCGCGCCGCGGCGGCCGCCCGTCGGGCCAGGGCCAACGAGCGCCCCCTGCGGATCGGCAGCAGCAGCGCCAGCAGCACGCCGGCGCCGGCGAGCATCCACGAGTCGCGGTTGACGACCCAGCCGATCAGCTCGACCGCGATCACCCCGATGATGACCACCGTCACCGCGTCGGCGAACTGGCGCTCGGCGCGGCCGTCGGCCGGCTCGGGCTGCGATGCCGGCTTCATGGCGCCCCCAGACGCCGGGCCTGGGCGGCGGCTCGATCGGCCAGCGCCGTCTCGCCCCGCCGACGCAGGACGTCGGCGAGGGCCGCCCAGCCGTCGGCCATGGTGGGCTCCAAGCGCACCGCGCGGTCGAGCAGCCCCATGGCGTCGTCGAGGCGCCCGGCCTTCGCCGCCAGCCGGCCCAGCACCAGCGAGGCGTCGGCCGGGGCGGCCCTGACCGCCGCCGCCGCGAGATCGGCCGCCTGCTCGACGTCTCCGCGGCCCAGCGCCACCCGCGCCCGGGCGCCAGCGACCCGGGCGACCGCGTCGGCCCCCCGCGCCCGCGACGCGGCCCGCTGGCAGGCGATATCGGCGGTGTCCCACGCGCGGCGGTCGGCCCGCAGGCGGCACAGGTTGAGCCACGCCCGCGGATCGCCCGGCTCGCGGGCGGCGGCCACTTCGAAGGCGCGCTCGGCGGCCGGCGGATTCAGCCCGGCGAGCGCCAGCGCGCCGCGCAAGACATGGCCGTCGGCCACCTCGGGGCGCAGCCGATCATGGGCGGCGAGCGCGGCCTCGGCTGCGCGTGCATCACCCCGCGCCGCCGCGATACGGGCGGCGACGAGCAGATCGTCGGGGTCGTCGGGGCGCAGCTCACGAGCGGATGCGAGGGCGGTGGCCGCGGCGTCGACGGCGCCCGTCTGCAGGCGCAGGCGCGCCAGATCGGCCCACCAGGTGGCCCGCGCGGCCGACGTGCCGGCGCGGCGCACCGCGTCTTCGAGGGCCGCCCGGGCTCCCGCCGGATCGCCCGCCAGCGTCTTCATCGACGCCAGATCGGCCCAGGCCGCCGGGTCGTCGGGCGCCTCCTTCAGCGCCGCCGTGAGCAGCGCCAGCGCCCGATCCCGCTCGGCGGCGTCGACCCGCGTGCGGGCCGACTCGGCCAACGCCCGGCCCAGCAGGCGGCGGGCGACCGCGTCGGAGACCCCGGCCGGCCGGTTGATCCATTCGAGCGGACCGGTATCGCCGCGGGCATTCTCGGCGGCGGGGCGTCGGCGGATGAAGTGGTCGGTCATCGTGACGTGGGGGATGTCGCTCGTCGCGCTGCGGGCCATGTGGCAGGCGGCGCAGTCGGCGCCACCCGGCCCGGCGCACGCCAAGCCGTGGGTATCGGGCTTCGCGCCGTCTGTGGTGTCGGATGCGCCGGCGCCGTGGCATGCCCGGCATCCGGCCGAGCGATCGGGCCGCTCGCCGGTGGGGTGGGGGACGTGGCACGTCGTGCAGCGCCCCGCTTCGGGGTCGGCCGTCGCGCAGCGGCTGCGGCGCAGGCGCTCGGCATGGCTCGCTATCCCGATCTCGGCGCCCGGCGTGCGTCGAGCGAAGACGGCGACGACCTCGCCGAGCGCGCGTCCGGGCAGCATCTCGTCCCACCGGCGGCCGGCCCGCAGCAGCCGCACCGCGCCCTGCAGGTGGCACTGCCCGCAGACGTCGGCGCCCAGATCGGGCGGCAACCGGTCGGGCATGACCGGCGGCGACGCTTTGCCGGCGAGGCGCGCGGTCACGTGGGCCCGGCCGTCGCCGTGGCAGCGCGCGCACCCTATCCCGTCGGCGAGCGGCGCGGTGAAGCGGTCGTCGGTGCCCGGCGCGGTCGGCGCCGGGTCGTTGTGACAGGTCAGGCATTCGAGGTTGATCGCCCGCCGGAACCCGGGGTGATCGGGCACGTCGTAGCCCGGGCTGAGCCCCCAGCCCGCGGTCCGGTACCATGTCAGCGGCATCAGCTCGGCCCGGTAGACGTCGGCGCTCGGCGAGTGGGTGTGCACGTACGAGCGGGTGTGGTTGCCGCTGCCCACCACATGGCTCGCGGCACGGGACAGCCCCCCGATCTCGGCGAAGGTGGAGCCCGCGGCGTCGACGGTGAAGCGCTCGCCGGTGGTCGGGTGCACGACGGCGGCCGGACCGCGCGCACGATCGGGCGCGGTGATCAGACTGCGCAGGCTGCGGCCCATCGGCGAGGCGCGCCAGGCTTCGACCTCGTCGGGGTGACAGTCGGCACACGCCTCTTCGGCGGCGCGGATCGCCTGCCAGTCCGGGGCTTTGGCGCCGGGCGGCGAGGGGCTCGGCGGGGCGACGGGCTGCGGCGGGGCGACCGGTTGCGGTGGGGATTCAGCTGGAAACGACTCTCGGGTCACGTCTGTCACGTCCTGCCGCTCGCCTTCGCTCCGGCACCCCGAGACGAGGAGCAGCGCGAACCCGAGAACGGCGAGAGTGCGGGTCATCTGCGGGTGATCGTGCCGGGTCGGGCATGCGGAATCAACCGAGCACACCCTTGGGCATCAGCGGTGACGATTGCGTCGCCTCGGCGCTTGATGTTTCATGTCCGGGTCATGGATTCCTCCAGTTTCTATCATGTCGTCTTCGGGGCCCTTTGCCTGCTCGCGCTCGCGGGCTGTCACGGCGAGGAGCCGGTGCTGCCCGACGAGCCCGATCCCCAGTTCTGGGCGTCGTATCGCGACGGTGAGGTGGCCGACGGCTCCCTGGTCGACGGCTCCCTGGCCGACGCCGCGTCGCCCGGCCTGTGCAGCGAGCAGAACGGTCAGGGCACCGCGATGCGGGTGGTCAATACGACCGCCGGTCCGGTCGCCTCGTATTGGGTGGACTTCGAGTGCAACGAGCGGCCGTATCAGACGATCCCCGCCGGCGAATCGCGGGATCAGATGAGCTTCGTGGGCCATGTCTGGCGCTTTCGCGGGGCCGACGGGCGGCTGATCCGGCAGGTCGTGCTCGAAGAGACGCCGCTGCAGGAGGTCGAGCTGTGAGGCGCACCGGTTTCGCCGGGTTCGCCGGCAGCACGCTGTTGCTCGCGCTCGGCTTCGCGGCGGGCTGCGACTACACCCGCGTCGACGTGGCCCAGCAGGGCCCGACCGCCGCCTGCCACGACGTCGCCGGGGTCATCGCCGCGCGCAGCTTCGCCTGCGGGGCCGGTCACGACGGCGCCAACGCCCGCTACGACGCGTTCTACGCCCGATACCGCTGCATCGAGTGGGATCCGATCACGACCCCCTACGACGAGCTGTGGCATTGCAGCTTCCGGGTGGGCCAGCTCGACTGCGAAGCCGTCGAGGCCCGGGGAGATGACCTCGATCTCTGGCTCGCGGAGTCGGCGGCGTGTCCGCTGCTCGTCGAGCGCATCGACGGCACGCCGCTGCCCGGCGGCATCGCGCGCGAGGGATCGGAATGATGCGCCGCGCGGCATCCGCCCCTCGCCCGACAGCGGCGATAGGGCTCGCGGCCGTCGTCGCGCTGACGCTCTCGGCCGCGCCCGCGCTGTCCCAGGAGCCGCCGGCGGGCAACGACTGCCAGAACGTCAACCCCATCGCCGGCTCGCTGGAGTACCGCCTCGCCGCCCTCGCGCTGCGCGGCAACGCCCAGACGTACGGCGCCGCGGCGCTGACCGATCGGGGCCTGCTCTCGCCGATGAGCCGCCTCGAGATCTCCGAGGAGACCCGCGGCGACGACGAAGGCTCGATGGTGCTCGCGTTCAGCATGAACCAGACCTTCGGCGTGCTCGACGTGCCCACCGTCGAACAGAACAGCGGCTGCCCCCGCGAGCTGAAGTACAGCACCCGCCCGCTCGACATGGCCGGCATGTCGTTCGGCTTCGGCTATCGCCAGGACGACTGGGGCCTCTTCTATGCCGGCTCGGTGACCTACTCGTTCCTGGCCGCCGACAACGGGCCGCTGCGGGGCATGATCGCCGGCTCGGCGGCCATCGGCGCCTCCTACGTGGTGCTGCTCGGGCCGCTGATCGACTCCGCCAACCGCGAGGCGGGGGTGGTCTCGTTCAACGCCGACTATGTCGTCGGCGCCTTCTACGACTTCGGCCCGGTCGCCGCCGCGCTCGGCTTCGTCGGCAGCCAGGGGCTCTACGCCCGGCTCGGCGGCGTCGACATCGGCGGCTTCGTCTCGGGGGTCTTCGACGCCGATACGGGCGTCGCGACGCTCGACCTCGAGCTGGGTCCCTACGACCTGGGCCCGATCTCGCCGCGCATCTGGGGCACCCGCAAGGCCATCGTCGCGCCCGGCGTCACCGACGCTCAGGGCCTCACCGGCCGCGGGACGACCGAGGCCGCCGCGTGGAGCGTCGCCGGCGTCGAGCTGCAAGACATCAGCGGCATGCTCGACCTGCGCTTCGCGTGGATGTTCGAGCCGGAGATGCGCTACTCCGAGGCCATCGCCACGGTGCACAGCGCCCGCTACAACGCCCCGATCGTCGACGGAAAAGGGCTGCTGGACACCGACTTTCCGGTGGACTTCGCGCTCTTCGGCGGCGTCGTCGGGCTGCCGCAGATGCGCTACTACGGCCTGGAGGGCGGCGCCGTCTTCAGCGCGGGCGGTGAGGTCCGGGTCGGCGGGCGCGCGGGCATCGTCCTGCGCGCCGTCTACAACGACCCCGCGCGCCTGACGCTCTTCCCCTACTCGGTGGGGCACTTCGCGATCGACTACGGGCTCGGCGGCGCCTTCTGACGATCGCCGGGGCCGCTCGGCGCGGCCGCCAGCCCGGTGAAGGCCCGGCCCGCGCGGGCACACATCCCTTGCCGTGCCGGTGCCGTTCGTGCATCATGCGCGACGTTTCGGGGCCCTTGTGGCCCATCCGACCGAGGGCCGTGATGTCGATCCGACCCGTCATCCCCCGCACGAACCTGACCGAGCTGAACCGGCAGGGCTTCGCCGCCCTGGTCGCCGAGCTCGGTGAGCCCGCCTATCGGGCCGATCAGCTGCACGGGTGGGTCTTCAAGCGCGGGGCGCGCTCCATCGACGAGATGAGCAACCTGCCCAAGCGCATGCGCGCCGCGCTCACCGAGCGGGGCTACAGCGTCGGCCGGGTCGAGCTCGGCCAGCTGCGCGAGAGCATCGACGGCACCCGCAAGCTCGCGGTGCGGCTCGACGACGGCGCGGTGGTCGAGACGGTGCTCATCCCCATGGGCCAGGGCCGCTTCAGCCAGTGCGTCTCGAGCCAGGTCGGCTGCGCCCTCGACTGCAAGTTCTGCTACACCGGCACCCTCGGCCTCAGCCGCCACCTGACCCCCGGCGAGATCGTCGATCAGGTGCTGCTCGCCCGCCAGCTGGTGCCCGACGACGTGCGCATCTCGCACATCGTCTACATGGGCATGGGCGAGCCGCTGCACAACTTCGACGGTGTCGTCGAGAGCATCCGCATGCTCACCGACCCCGAGGGCCTCGGCTTCAGCCCGCGCAAGATCACCGTCAGCACCAGCGGCCTCGTGCCGAAGATCGCCGCGCTCGGCGAGGCGGTGCCGGTCAACCTGGCCATCAGCCTCAACGCGTCGAGCGACGCGGTGCGCGATCGCATCATGCCGATCAACAAGCGTTATCCCATCGAGACCCTGGTCGAGGCGATCGACGCCTACCCGATCCACAGCCGGGGCAAGATGACGATGGAGTACGTGCTGCTCGGCGGGGTCAACGACAGCGACGACGACGCCCACCGCCTCGCCCGGGTGCTCGCCCGGGTGCGGCACAAGGTGCGGGTCAACCTCATCCCGTGGAATCCATTCCAGGGGCCGGGCTACGACCGCCCGGCCGACGGGCGGGTGCGGGCCTTTCAGAGCATTCTCGAGCGCCGGCGCTTCACGGTGACCGTGCGCACGACCAAGGGATTGGACATCGACGCCGCCTGCGGACAGCTGGGCGAGCGGCCAGCGAGCTGACCCGCGCGCAGGCGGGGAGGGGGAGACATGGCAGAGGGCACCGGGATCGTCACCGTCGGGGTCATCGGCGGCAGCGGTCTGTACGACATCGAAGGGCTCACCGACGTCGAGGAGATCACCCTCGACACCCCGTTCGGCTCGACGTCCGACGCGTTCGTCGTCGGCACCCTCGACGGGGTGCGCTGCGTCTTCGTGCCCCGCCACGGCAAGGGCCACCGCCACCTGCCGACCGAGGTGCCCTACCGGGCCAACATCTGGGGCCTCAAGAAGCTCGGCGCCCAGCATGTGCTCTCGGTCTCGGCCGTCGGCTCGCTGCGCGAAGACATCGAGCCGGGCCACCTCGTGGTGCCCGATCAGCTCATCGACCGCACCCGCGGCCGCCCGTCGAGCTTCTTCGGTGAAGGCTGCGTGGGCCACGTGCAGTTCGGCGAGCCCTACGAGCAGGGGCTGCGCAAAGAGCTGCTGGCCGCGGTGCGCGAGGTGGGGGCCGAGGTGCACGACGGCGGCACCTACGTCTGCATCGAGGGGCCGACCTTCTCGACGAAGGCCGAGAGCCACCTCTACCGCTCGTGGACGTGCGACATCGTCGGCATGACCAACCTGCCCGAGGCCCGGCTGGCCCGCGAGGCCGAGCTGGCCTACGCCACCCTCGCGCTGTCGACCGACTACGACTGCTGGCACGAGGGCCACGATGAGGTCAGCGTCGAGTCGGTCATCGCGATCATCAAGCAGAACGTGGCCACGGCCAAGGCGGTCATCCGCACCCTGTGCCGGCGGCTCGCCGCGCTGGGGCACGTGCAGTGGCCGGCGCATACCGCGCTGGGCCACGGCATGGCGATCATGACCCCCGCCGAGCGCATCCCGCCCGAGACCAAGCGCAAGCTGCAGCTCATCTGCGGGGACTATGTCTGGCCCGGGGAGCAGGCGTGATGGCCGATTCGATCCTGGTTGTGGGCAGCGTCGCCTTCGACGATCTCGAGACCCCGCACGGGGTGCGCGAGGGCGCGTTGGGCGGCTCGGCGAACTACTTCAGCGCCAGCGCGAGCCTCTTCGCGCCGGTGCGGCTCGTGGCGGTGGTCGGCGACGACTTCCCCGGCGAACACCTCGACGCGCTCGCCGCCCGCGGGGTCGACCTCGCCGGCCTCGAGCGGGTCGACGGCCCGACCTTCCGCTGGAAGGGGCGCTACGCAGCCGAAGACGCCGACGCCGAGACCCTCGATACCCAGCTCAACGTCTTCGAGCATTTTCAGCCGAAGATCCCCGCCGACTGGAAGACCTCGCCCATCGTCTTCCTCGGCAACATCCACCCGCGGCTGCAGCTCGACGTGCTCGACCAGATCGAGTCGCCGCGGCTGGTGGCCGCCGATACGATGAACTTCTGGATCGACGGCGAGCGCGAGACCCTGCTCGAGGTGCTCGCCCGCATCGACCTGCTCGTGATCAACGAGACCGAGGCCCGCCAGCTCGCCGACGACGAGAACATCTTCAAGGCCGCCGACAAGGTGCGGGCGATGGGCCCCAAGATGCTCATCGTCAAGCGCGGCGCCTATGGCGCGCTGCTCTTCCACCCCGACGGCACCTTCTTCGTGCCCGCGGTGCCGCTGCGTGAGGTCATCGATCCGACCGGCGCCGGCGATACCTTCGCCTCGGGGGTCATCGGCAGCCTCGCCGCCGACGGCGCGCTCGACCTGCCCGCCCTGCGCCGGGCGGTGCTCACCGGCACGGTCATGGCCAGCTTCGCCTGTCAGGGTTTTGGCCTCGACCGGGTGATGACCGTCGATCGGGCCCAGGTCGAGGCGCGCCTCGAAGAGCTCTTGATCCTCATCCGGCCCTGATGGGCAGGCCCTCAGGGCAAGCCCGATCGGCATGTCGATCAGGGGCGAACCGCATGCGCAGCTTGACGTCGGGGGCCACGATCCGTAGCCTCGATCGCACGGGGACGTGGAGCAGGGGAGTGCGCCACGCCGCCATATGTCATCGGCGATCGACGGATCGCCCACGATCGCATCGAGGCGAGATGTCGCGGCCGCCCTCAGGGGAACGCGCCACATCGGGCCGACGCCGAGTCGGTCGACCTCGATCCGATCTGTCGGGTTGCCCGACACGCGCCGCCCGAGGCGCGACGTGATCCCCCGCACCACCAGCGCCCCGCCGAGCCGCGCCCTGCCGAGCCGCGCCCTGCGGCACGAACTGGATCACGGCGCCGACCACCCATATGGTTGGAGCATGTCACGATCCCTGCCCGTCATCGCGATGTTCGGCCTGCTGTGCATGGCATGCGAATGTCAGGAGGTCGCCGACCTGCGGGGCAACCCCGAGCGCCTCTCGTTGACGCTGTGGGGCATGGCCGACGCGGCCGATGACGCGGCGATGGCTGGGGTCTCCGGCGAAGGCCGCTACGCGGTCGCGGTCGATCCGGGCGACATCCGCAGCGCGACCCTGGTGCTGCGCAATGGCGACCTCGACCTCGCCGCCGAGCCGCTCGACGGCGAGCAATTCGCCGATCCGGCGCCCGACGCGGGGCCCGTGCTGACCATCGAGCTCGATCAGAGCGCGGTGCCCGAACCCGGCGCGCAGCGCACGCTGCAGCGGCAGCACTTCGACGCGGTGCGGGTGCGCGCGGTGATCGACGGCACGGTCTTCGTCGACAGCCGCCCGACGGTCGACATCGCGCTCGATCTGGCCACCGGCGCCACGACGGTCAACGCGACCGGCGTCCTCGAGCGGGTCGGCGGCCTCGAAGCCGCGGCGCGCCCCTATACCATCGAGGGCCGGGGCATCACCCCCATCGACTGCAGCTATCGCATCGCCGATGTCGGCGAGACCTGGATGCCACCCGAAGGCCAGGTCGACGTCTGCCGCGCGCTGGTGGACGAAGCCGCCGCGCTGCCGATGTCCGCCGATACCCCCGAGCTGCCCTGGGACGCGACCCGCGGCCCCGCGGTGCAGACCATCTGCGGCATCTGAGCACCGGCCGCGTGCCGCCGCGCCCTGAGCCGGGCCGCCCCTGAACCCGGGTCACCCCCGAAGCACCTGCGCCACCCTACGCCGCCGCCGTCAGCACCAGCGGGCCGTCTTCGGTCACAACCAACGTATGCTCGAACTGCGCGCAGCGGGCGTCGGGCACCTCGTTGATCAGCGTCCAGCCATCGGCCGCCTCGTCGGCGTACTGCCCGGCGGTCGTCACGAAGGGCTCGATGGTGATGACGTCACCCGCCCGCAGCCGGTGGGTCGCGTGCGGCGCGTCGTAGCCCGGGATCTCCGGCGGCTCGTGGATCGCCCGGCCGACGCCGTGGGACGCCAGGTTACGGATGACCCGGAAGCCGGCGCGGCGGGCCACCTGCTCCATCGCGCGGCCGACGCTGCCCACCGTCGCCCCGGGACGCGCCGCCTGCATGCCGGCCGCCTGCGCGCGCCGGGCGGCGATCAAGAGCCGACGCAGCTTGCGCGCCTGACGGCGGGGCACCGGATCGACCAGGACCGTCGCCCCGGTATCGGCGAAGTAGCCGTTCTTCGAGGCGCTGACGTCGATGTTGATGACATCGCCCGCCCGCAGCACCCGCTTGCCGGGGATACCGTGGGCCACCTCTTCGTTGACGCTGATGCACGTCGCCTCGGGAAACCCGACCCCGATCGGCGCGCTGTGCGCCCCCGCCGCGGCCAGCATGCGCGCGCCGAGGGCGTCGAGGGCGCCGGTGGTG
Source organism: bacterium (assembly GCA_030427205.1). Lineage (GTDB taxonomy): Bacteria > Myxococcota_A > Bradymonadia > UBA7976 > UBA1532 > JACKDM01. The sequence goes on from JAUHXC010000016.1 coordinate 213,829, forward strand.
ATACCCGGCCGGACCTCGGCCAGCATCGCGTCGCGGATGTCGGCGACGATCCGGCCGATGATGCGCAGGTGGTGCAGGTCGTCGGGGCGCTCGATGCTCATGCTGTGCTCCGGGGCAGGGGAAGGGGACGAATGACGAAGGGGGAGATGCTCATGGCGCGGGGCGGTCGCGCACGACGCGGAATCCGACGAAGGCCAGCCGGCTCTCGGGGTCGACGCGATCGATGACCCGCGGATCGAGCGTGGCGTGCATCAGGCTGCCGCCCATCGCCGTCGCGCCGCCGAGGTTCGAGGCGCCGCCCTCGACCTCGACCCACTCGCCGGCGTTGCCCGCCACGTCGCACAGGCCCTCGCGGCTGCTGCCCTGCGGGCGGCTGCAGACCGGCCAGGTGGACCCCCGGCCGCACGCCGGGCCTTGCGCGTCCATCAGCACCGCGCGCTCGCAGGTCGCCGGCGCGTGGCCCCACGGGAAGCCATCGGCGCTGCGCCCGCCGCGGGCGGCGAACATCCACTCGGTCGGCGTCGGCAAGCGCCCGCCGACGAACGCGGCGTAGGCCCGGGCCTCGGCGCGGGTCAGGCAGACCGCCGGCTGGTCGGGCGCGCCGAAGAACTCGGGGGTCGCGGCTGCGAGGCTCGGGCCGCCGCGACACGCGCCGTAGTCGATGGCCGGGCATTTGCCCGCCTCCACGCAGATGGCGTATTGCGCCGTGGTCACCTCGGTGCGCGAGATCCCGAACGGCGCGACGTCGAGCGGCGCGCGGGCGCCTTCCCACTCGAATACGCCGCCGGGCATCGCCACCCACTCCACCGTCCGGGTCAGCCGCTCGAACTCGGCCAGCCACGGGCCGTAGGCGGCGTCGAACTCCGCCTGCCACGCCTTCTTCTGCGCCGGCGGCACCACGCTGGCGTCGTAGGCCAGCAGCCGCTGCAGCTTGGCGGCGTCGACCCGATGCCGGGCCCAGGCCTCGCGCACGGCCTTGGCCCGCGCCTGCTCGGCCGCGTCCCGCGCGCGCCACTGCTCCGCCCGGCGCCGCGCCTCGGCCGCCCGCTCGCCCTCAGCCCGCTCGGCGACCGCGCGCCACGCCGCCGCCCGCTCGACGGCCGCCGCGTCCGCGCGCGCTTCGAGCCGATGGGCCGTCTGCAGCGCGTCGAGCAGCGTCAGGTCGACATCGGCGAAGCCCACCGTCGCCAGCGGCCCGACCGTGGCGCTCACCGTGGGCACCGCCGGCAGCGGCACCGGCGCGTTGAAGATCGGCGTCGGCGTGCGGCGCATCACCGGCCGCACCAGCCTCGCGACGACCGCCGCCAGCGCCGAGTCCAACCCATCGGCGTCGTCCCCCGAAGCGGCCTCGGCCGACAGCAGGCTGCCGTCGCCGGTGGCGTGCAGCTTCAACGAGAGCTTCAGCGTCGCGTCCAGCCGGACCAGCTCACCGCTGATGACATAGCCCGCGCCCACCCGGCGCCCGGTCTCGATCTCGCAGTCGGCGCCGGCGCAGTCGGCCAGATCGGTCTGCGGCGGCAGCAGCGCCACCAGATTCTCCCGGGTCAGCACCTTGACCCGCTCGCCCAGCGTCGCCAGCGTCGCCGCCCGCACCCGATCGGTGAGGTAGTCGACCGCCTGCTGCTCGAGCTTCGCCGGGTTGTACAGCTCGAGCACCGCCAGCCGCTCGGACGCGGCCGCCGCGCCGGGCACGCAGAAGATCGCGCTCAGCAGAACCAGCGGGACCAGTGGGATGAGGAGGTGACGGCGCATGCCGCGGATTATCCGCGGCGCGGGCGTGCCGGCGCAACCGCCGCGCGCGACGGCCGGATCAGCCCTTGGCGGGGAAGCGGGCGTCGAGCCACGCGTCGAGCTCGGCGAAGGCCTGCTCGCGATCGAGGTCGAACCAGATCTCGTGAAAGGCCTCGGGGTAGTCGGTATAGGTCTTGTCGCTGCTCGACATGCCGTCGAAGAGCGCCTTCGCCGCCGCCGGATCGACCACCTTGTCCGACCCCGCCTGCTGCATCAGCACCGGCAGCTCGATCGCCGACGCCCCGGCCAGCGCCGCCGCCTGCGCCTTCTCGGTCTCGGTCAGCCAGCGGGCGCTGGCCACCTTGCCGATCAGCGGATCGGTCGCGTACTGCTCGATCGTCGCCGGGTCGCGGCTGACGAACTCGGGCGGGATGTCGGTCGGCAGCGAGATGGCCGGTACGTAGCGGCTCAGGGCCTTGCCGAGGAAGGCCTTCCACGCCGGCACCTTGATCGCGAAGCCGATGAACGGCGAGCTGAAGACCGCCGCCGCGAACCGGCTGCCGTCGCGCATCAGCGCGTGGGCCGAGATCAGGCCGCCGTTGCTGTGCGCGAGCAGGATGCGCGGCGCGTCGTTGGGCTCGATGGCGTCGACCTGGGCCACGAACGCGTCGAGATCCTTGAGGTATTCGTCGAACGCGTAGATGTGCCCCCGCCGCCCGGCGCTGTTGCCATGACCCCGCAGATCGAAGCGATGACAGCTGAAGCCCGCCGCCCCCAATCGGGCGTGCATCTCTCGATAACGGCCGCAATGCTCGGCGAAGCCGTGCACCAGCAGAATCCGCGCCCGGGGGCTCTCCACCGGGTCGTGTTCGCCGTAGAGGCGCAGGCCATCGGCGCTGTCGAAGTAGCCGCGTCGGTCGGGGAGTTTGGTCGTCATGGCCACTTCCGCATATAAAGCCGGGGTGCGGGCGCGCGCGTCGGCGGATTTGAATAGATCCCGCCATGAACACGACGCCGGGCTCGACACATGACAAAGGGAGGACGCCGTGTCAATTCGTCTGCTCGCCGCTGCCCTCGGCTCGCTGCTGTTCGCCATGCCCGTCGGCGCGGTCGAAGTCTTCGTCAACGGAGTCAAGGTGACCGGCGGGATCCGCAGCACCGGATTCGAGAACGTCAACGTGCGCTTCGACGAGAACGGCAACGTGTTCATCGACGCGCCGGGCTACAAGATCCAGGTCGCGGGCACCCCCGCCGCGCCGCCGCCGACCCCGCCCGCCAACCCGGCGATCCGACCGCCGGTCGCGCCGCCGCCGGTCGCTGCGCCGCCCGTCGCGCCGCCGCCGGTCTCCACCGGCCGGACCGGCCCGCAGACGCCGCTGCCCGGCGGTCAGCGCACCTGGCTGGTGGTCAACACCTCGATGACCGGCCACTTCAAGCTGATCGTGCAGGCCAACGGCGTCGCGGTCGCCGAGATCCCCGCCAGCAGCCCGCAGTACATCACCGACATCAGCGACAAGCTGCGCCCGGGGCAGAACCAGGTGCAGATCACCTACCTGCCCAGCCCGAACGCGCCGCAGGTGCCGCCGGCCGAGGCGGTCTCGGTGATGATCGGCCAGGGCACGACCGGCACCGACGGCACGCTCACCATCGGCAAGGTGCTCGGCACCCACAAGAAAGAGACCGGCAACCCCTCGGCCGACGCGGCGACGATTCAGTTCAAGCTGTAGCCGGCCCGGTCAGCCCGACCCGCTCAGCCGGGCTCGATCACCCGCACCGGCCAGCGCCGGCCGCCCACCGCGACCGCCATCCCGTCGTCGCCGCCCTCCAGCCACTCGCCCAGCCGCGCCTGCGCCGCGCGCCCCAGTCGGACCCGGCGCGCGGCGTCGAGCTGCACGTACAGATGCGCGCCGGCGCTCTCGAAGCCCGCCGCGGGCACCGCCACCCGGCGGCCGGTATTCAGCCGCAGCCACAGGCCGTCGTCGTGCTCGATGCGGCGGGCGATCAGCGGCGTATCGTCGGCGCGGATGTAGCACCAGCGCTGCCCGACCCGCAGGATGGGCTCCCCCGACTCGGGGTGCACGTCGATGCCGCGATCGAAGGCCGCGATGAGCCCCGCGTGGGTGAAGCGCTCGCCCTCGTGATACCAGCGCCCTTCGCCGTCCAACCGCAGATCGACGCTGCGGCGCAGCGTCTCCAGCCGGGCCAGCCAGGCTTCGGCCTCGTCGTCAGGCGGTGCGTCTTCGGGGGCCTTCATCTGCGTGCTCCTCGTGGGCGTCTGCCGCGGTCGCCGGGTTCGCGCCCGCCGGCCGTCTGCGGCATCATGGCGGCATGGATGACAGATTCCAGGTCACCCGCAGTGGTCGCGAGGTCTACGCCGGCACCCTCGACGGCCTCGTCGAGGCCGCCGCCCGCGGTGAGATCCGGGCCAACGACCTGGTCTTCGATCCGGCCAACGACCGCTGGCTCTTCGCGCGCAACCTGCCCGCGCTCGCCGGCTTCGCCCTGCGCGGCCGTCAGGCGCGCGGCACCGAAGACCACCAGGACCCGGGCCCGATCACCCTCGACCGGCTCACGCTCGAGAAGCGCGGCAACCGCCGCAAGCGCATCCTGCAGGCGTTGGCCTTCTTCGCGGTGATCGCCGCCACCCTGGCGCTGGTCCGCATGGTGCCCACCGGCGCCGACAAGGCCCAGTACAGCGAGTTCATCGAAGACCGCGACCAGCCGCCCGACGTCGAGACGCAGAAGAGCGCCGGCGGCCCGCCGGCCGGCGCCGCGGGTTCGGGCGCGATGGGCGGCGCCGCCGGTGGCCCGACCGGCGCGCCCGGTGCAGCGGCCGGCGCGCCCGTCCAGCCGGGCGGCCGCGTCGAGGGGGTCGATCCGCTCGCCCCCGGCGCGCAGCCCGACGGCGACCCGGCGGCCGCCGGCCCCAGACCCGCCGCGCCGCCGGCCGAGCTCGTCTTCGACTACAGCCAGCGCGCGGCGCCCGGCGTCTTCGTCGAGCCCACCGCCGAAGAGCGTCAGCTCTACGCCGCCCGCTACACCGGCGAGGGCATGCGCGTGCTGCAAGACCCCAACCCGCCGCCGGGCGACGCGCGCATGGCGCAGATCCTCGCCGCCCGCCACCGGGCCGAGTTCGCCAAGCTCAACCTCGAAGCCCTCGACCCCGATCACCCCGACATCGAGCAGGTCGAGCAGCTCATCGCCGACCTCGAGAAAGCCTTCGACGCCGTCTGTCAGCCGGCCTACGCCGAGCGGTTCTGCGGGCTGAAGCTGCAATACCCCGACTGGCCCGACGCCGTGGTCGACCGGGTCGCCGGCGGCCGGGTCGACGTGGGCATGACCGCCGAGCAGGCCCGCGAGGCCTGGGGCCGACCGACCCGCTTCCGCCGCGAGGGGGAGGGGCGGCGCTACTGCTACGACTTCCTGTGCGAGCGCTCGCTGCGGGTCGTCGACCAGGTCATCGTCGAAGTCGGCGGGTGATGGACCCCCGGTGACCCGCGCCCCCGCCCGACTGCTCCTGCCGATCGCGCTCGCCCTCGCCGGACCGCCGGCCCACGCGGTCGAGCCGGGCGCCGAGGCCCGCGCCGAAGCCCCCGAGGCGGACGTGCGCGGCCAGCTGCGCCGCCGAGGCGTCCGCGCGGCGGCCGTCGGCGTCGAGATCCGCGCCGAGCGGCCCGACGGCGCCCCGCTCGGCAGCGCGTTCACCGACGCCGAGGGCGCCTTCACCCTGCGCCTGCCCACCGGCCCGGCGGTCTTGATCATCGACGACCCCGCCTTCGTCGCCGAGACCCGCGCCGTCGACGTGCCGCCCGCCGGCCTCGCGCTGCCGCCGTGGCCCTTGACCCCCGCGCCCGGCGGCGCCGAGCGCCTGCGGGTCTACGGCCGCCGCCCGCCCGGCGCCACCGGGCTCGACGCCGAGGCCCTGCGCACGACCGCCGGCACCTTCGGCGACCCGCTGCGCGCCCTGCAATCGCTGCCGTCGGTGGGCACCGTGCTCTCGCTGGTGCCTTTCCCCATCGTGCGCGGATCCGCCCCCGGCGACACCGCGATCCGGGTCGACGGCACGCCGATCCCGCTGCTCTTCCACTCGGGGGTGGGGCAGGGGGTCATCCCCTCGGTGCTCGTCGACCGCATCACCCTGCACACCGGCGGCGCCCCGCTCGACATCGGCGGGGTCGTCACCGCTATCGAGGTCGAGACCGCCGAGCCCGACGCCCCCGGGCTGCGCGGCGAGGCGCTGCTCGATCTGGTGCAGGCCGGCGCGCTCGTCTCGACCCCGCTCGCCGGCGGCCGCCTCACCGCCGGCGGACGCATCGGCTACCCCGGCTGGGTGCTCAGCCTGATCGACCAGCCGGTGATCATCGACTTCGCCGACTACCACCTGCGCTACGGTTGGCGCAGCGGCCGGCGACGCCTGCGGATCAGCCTCTTCGGGGCCACCGACCGCTTCGGCGACGACGAGGTCGACGCCGGCGGTGAGCCCGACCTGACCGAGATGGCCTTCCACCGCCTCGCCCTGCGCTGGTTCGAACCGCTGGGCGCCGCCACCCTCGAAGCCGCGCTCGACCTCGGCGCCGACCGCTTCGACCTGCCGCAGGCCGATGACGACGACCTCTACTTCTTCCGCAGCGCGTCCGGGGCCCGACTCGACGAGTGGCTGGTCCGCGCCCGCGTCGCGGCCGACATCCCGCTCGTGCACGGGCGCGACCTGAGCCTCGACCTCGACGTCGGGCTCGAACAGACCTGGACCCGCACCGAGAACGACGCCGAGACCGTGCCCGGCGACCGGCTCATCGTCGCCGGCACCCGCGACCGCCTGCGCACCGCCGCGTGGATCGGTGCCACCCTGCGCCTCGGACCCGCCCGCATCCAGCCCGGCGTGCGCCTCGACCTCTACGACGACCCCCTGCGCTACGCCCTCGACCCGCGCCTCGACGCCCGGATCGACATCGGCCGCGACAGCGCGCTCGTCGGCCGCATCGGCCGCACCCGCGGGCCGCAGCGCTACCCGTACCCCATCCCCGGCGTCGGCGAGTACGCCCTCGAACCCGACCTGCACGACACCACGCACGGCCAGCTCGGCCTCGAACAGCGCCTGCCCGCCGGCTTCGACCTGCGCTGGTCGATCTTCGGCCGGCGCACCGACGGCCTCAAAGCCAGCCCGCTCGACCCGGTGCGCCCCGACATCATCGGCGCGGCCTACGCCGACTACGCCTACGGCGACGCGCGGGCCGTCGGCAGCGAGCTCCTGCTGCGCCGTCGCGCGCAGGGCTGGATCCACGGCTGGCTGAGCTATACGGTGCAGCGCGTCGACCGGCGGCTCGACGACCCCCGACTCGCGGCCCGCGGCCCGTGGCGCAGCAGCCTGCTCGAGCAGAACCACCTGCTCAACGGCGTGCTGACCGTGCGGCTGCCCGGCGGCTGGTCGCTGGGCGCGCGGCTGCACTACACCTCGGGGCGACCGCGCGGGCTCTACACCGCCGGGCGCCTCGACGGCTACGCGCAGCTCGACGCCCGCGTCGAGTACCGCTGGATCGCCGACGTCTACACCGGCAGCGCCTGGCTCGACGTGATCAACATCACCCACGCCGGCGAGCCGACTCGACCCAGCGCCACCGAGCCCGCCGAGCCGGTGGCCTTCACCCTGCCCATGCTCGGGGTGCGCGCCCGCTTCTGACCGCGCCCCCGCCGGAGGACCCGTGCGGATCTACGCCTGGAACGTCAACGGCCTGCGCTCGTGCCACCGCAAAGAGGCCTTCGTGCCCTTCGTCGAGGCCCACCGGCCCGACGTGCTCTGCCTGCAAGAAGTCCGCGCCCTGCCCGAGCAGGTGCCCGCCGACGCCCGCAACCCCAAGGGCATGCACGGCGAGTGGCACCCCGCCGAGAAGAAGGGCTACAGCGGCGTGACCACCTTCAGCGCCGCGCCGCCCGACGCCGCGGTGCGCGGCCTCGACGAAGAGCGCTTCGACCGCGAAGGCCGGGTCCTGCGCACCGACCACGGCCCGGTCAGCGTGGTCAACGCCTACTTCCCGCACGGCCAGCGCGACCACGCCCGGCTGCCGTTCAAGACCGACTTCTACCGGGCGATGCTGGCCTATGGCGACCGCCTGCGCCGCGCGGGCCGCCGCGTCGTGCTGTGCGGCGACTGGAACACCGCCCACCACGACATCGACATCAAGAACCACAAGAGCAACCGCAAGACATCGGGCTTCACCGCGCCCGAGCGGGCCCTGGTCGACGAGTTCGAAGCCGCCGGCTGGGTCGACGTCTGGCGGGTGCGCAACCCCGAGGCCGAGGTCTACACCTGGTGGTCGTCGCGCAAGGGCGTGCGCGAGCGCAACGTGGGCTGGCGCATCGACTACTTCCTCGTCGACGGCGAGACGGCGAAGCGGGTCGTCGACGCGAGCATCCACACCGACGTGATGGGCAGCGACCACTGCCCGATCGGGCTCGAGCTCGACGTTTGAGCCGTGGCGCTGGCCCTGGCCACGCCACCTCGCGACGCAACGCCCGTCCCGCCGACCCGGCCGGCCGCCGAAGACGCAGCTTTGGGCGGTGAGTCACCGCCGGCCGAGCCTGCTCGCGAGGCAACGCTCTGGATCTGGACCCGGGCGCACGCCGAGGGTCGGGCTTTGGCCCACGAGCCGCCGCCGGCCGCGCCCGTTCGCGAGGCAACGCGCGCGATGCCGACCCGGTCGGCCGCCGACGCTCCGCCTTTGGGCGACGATCCGCCGCCCACGGGCTCTTCTCGCGAGACAACGGCCGCGATCCCGACCCGGTCGGCCGCCGACGCCCTGGCTTTGGTCGACGATCCGCCGCAGGCCGCGTCCGCTCGCGAAGCAACGCCCTGGATCCCGACCCGGTCGGCCGCCGATGGGCTCGCTTTGGTCGCCGATCCCGCCGCGGCGGCCCAAAAACCGACGACAATGCGCCCGGCCCCGCCTCATGTAACCACCTCCCCCGTCAAGGGGGTGATGTAGTTCGACGTGATAGCCGAGGCTGTGGGCATGTGGGCAACCCGCAGGGTTGTCCAAACCCTGTGGGCAGGCCGAAGGGCTGTCCACA
>JAUHXC010000093.1 GCA_030427205.1 bacterium
AATGCCGCTTTCCGGGCCACCCCGCGGACACTTCGGGGCCGTCGTTCCCTAGTCTCACTGTCCGCAATAGCAAACACCGAGGACCGTTCATGCGCGGTTTGCTGGCTCTCCTCCTCCTGGCGCTGACGACGCCGGCTACCGCCGAGACCTGCCCGCCCGTCGAGCGCACCGCGGGCCCGCCGGTCTACGTGATCCTCTACGGCTACGGCTTCCGCACGCCGACCAGGACCGTGATGGGCCTGCCGCCGCCCGACCTGCCGATGGTCGACGACGACGTGGCGAGCATGGCCCGGCTCTTCGAAGCGCTCGGCCCCCAGCGCATGCGGGTTCACGGCGAGTTCGGTCGCTCGGCTCGGAAACGCGTCAAGCGCTTCGGCCTGCGCCCGCCGACCTGGGCCAGCCTTCTGGAGAGCGTCGCCGAGGTGGTCGCCGACATCGACGCTGATCGCCAAAGCGCGGTCGAGCCCGAGGTCTACGTCTACCTCGCCGGCCACGGGGAGCAGCGCCGCGTGGGCGACAAGACCCGGCTCGAACTGTACGCCCGGCCGGACGGGGAAGCGCCGGGCTACAACGGCTACATCGACTCGGCGCTGTTCGCCGAGCACATCCTGACCCCGCTGTCGGCTCGGGCCCGAGTGCACCTGATCGCCGACACCTGCTTCAGCTACACCCTGATGCAGACGCGGCCGATGACGCGGATCGAGAGGGTTGTCACGACGCCGGTGCTGCCCGACTACGCCACACCTTTCCGCGAGTCGTTCCCCGATGTCGGGACCCTGCTCGCCACCAGAGCGGTGACCTACGAGGGCCCGCGCTACGGGGGCCGCTTCAGCCACGCCTTGCGCTCGGCCGCGATCGGCCCGGCCGATGTCGACCAGGACGGGGTGATCACCTACGGCGAGATGCGCCGTGCCCTGAACCGTAGCGCGCTGGCCGACCCATTGATGGCGACGCCGCACGCCTACGCGCCGGGCAGCGACGACGCGGCGCCCTTCCTGCGCTGGCGAGCCAGCGAGGCCGCGCGGGTCTGCACACCAGCAGGCGCGGCAGGTGGACTGCGCGACGGGCGCAACCTCTTCGCGACGGTGCCCGACCGGGACGCGCCATCCGCGCTCTGGCTGTCCCGCGGCAATAGGTTTACGCTGCGGGCCTTCCCCTCCAGGCGATAGGCGGCGTTCACCTACGAGCCACCGGTCGCCCGTAGACGATCGCAGTGGTCACCGGCCTGGCAACGTCGCAAGCGCGGTCGACTGAGGCCACCAACTCGGAGGCGTCGCTGCAACGCGGCCTCACGCGTCCAGGCGTTGGGACGGGCAGGTGGAGGCCATCCACGAGGCGGGAGGGCGGGCAAGTCGAGGCCCCCACCAGACGCCGAGGCGGGTAAATCGAGGACCTCCACCAGACTCCGGGGCGGGCCGGTCGAGGCCCACCCTGAGGCATCCAATGACGCTCCAGGCCATTGATACCAGGCTTTTCCAAGTGTCGTGGCGGGTTCTCTGATCCTACTTCAGTGAATCGGCTCGTCTGCGTCATCAGACGGCAGTAGCGTCGACGAAGATGTGCGCGGCGGGCCCGCTCCCCGGACTCGGCACGGGCGGGTCGAACGTGAGGCGCCCGTATGCACGCCGCGGTGTATTGACGGTCGAGAGGCAGGGCCATGGGGTCGACCGGCTATGCGGCATCGTGCTCGACCGCATAGCCGGCTTCGGGAGAGGCATGGACCCGAAGTCGAACTGTCTACGGCCCCTTGAACCGAGGCATCCGGACGACGAGAGTGTCCCGAAAGGATCGATGAGAGAACGTCGAGATGATCGTTCGCAGCCGTGAAGATGTCGAAGCAGAGGGCCGCATGGTCCAGTGGGGGAACGGCCAGAGCCGGCGGTTCCTGCGCGAGCGCGTCGATACGCGTCCACCAGACGCTCACCGTGCCCGCCGACCGTAGCTCACGCATGGTCACGGCGCCAAGCGCCAGCGTGATCCAGCGCGCGGTACTGCCCGCCGACGCTGTTGCGGCCAGTATCCGGGCGGCGATCGCCGGGCTCGGGCCTCGGTACTTGAGGGCCAGCTCGGACAAGCTGATCGTGAATGGCACGCCTTCGTCGGCGCGGTCGCCCAGGGCGTTCAGCAGGCTCCGGGTCGCGCCGAGCAGCATCGGGCCCGGGTCCTTCGAGGCCAGCCGCAACGGCATCTGCACGATATTGGCCGCGTCCACGCGCCAGCCCGGGATGTCGCGGTCGGCGGCCAGCAAGATCAGGCGGATGCCGTTCACCCGCGACCACTGACTCTTCTCGGCGGCCTGCTGCATCGCGATCCGCAGCCGGCGCCGGACATCGGCGGTCGCGACGAGATCACGGGCCTGGGCCTCCGCCGCGCGATTGCTCGGGTCGAGGCGCAAGCGGCTGGCCACGATCCCGCGGTCGCGGATCATCCACGCCGAGCAGTCGCGCAGGTCGAGCGCTTCGAGCAGAACCAGGAGATCGTCGACGACCTCGGGCGGATCTCCGGCGAGCAGAGTGATCGCGTCGGCCACTCCGATCGGGATCGTGATCTCTGTGAGGCACGGTTCGGGTTGCCGGGCTTTGGCGACGAGCGCACGCAGGCTGTAGATGGCGTCCATCGGGGTCATCGCGGCGCGCCTACTGCGCCGCGCCGCGGGCGAACTGGTCGATCAGCTCGACCGCGTCGGCTCGCCAGCTCGAGTGCTCCGGTTCGGCCCGTGCGCCGACCACCGCCGCCTCGAAGCGGCAGAACACCGCCCACAGGTCACGATAGAGCCGGGCGGCTTCGATGAGATCCGAGGCGCGCGCCTCGGGAGAGGCGGTGCGGGGGTCGAGATGCGGCTCGGGTGGCAGCAGCTCGATCAGCTCAACCGCGCGCTGCCGCCAGAGGCGTGGAATCAGCGGGTCGCTGGTGAGCGCGGCGAGGTGCTCGCGCAGGTGTTCGGATACACCGGTGGTGTCGTCGGCCATGCCGTACTCCTTGGCTTTCAGCGGATCCAGCGCCTCTTCTGGCGCGACTCGATGGTTTACATAATCAGATTGAAAGTTGAAGATGCCCCCTTCTTTTTCGGCTGATTCGACCGCGTGGGGTTCGAGATGGACGTCGATCGGGACGCGCTGCTCGCCGAGGACATCGAGCGGGCCGCGTGGTGGGTGCGCAAGCTGGCCAAAGAGCAGGGCATCCGGCTGACGGATCTCGGGCCGACGTCGGGGGTGAACCGCTCGACGATGTTCAGCCTGCTGCGCGAGCGGCCGTGCACGCTGCGCACCCTGACCTACGTCGCGGCGACCCTCGGCGTACGGGCACGCGACCTGCTCGCCGACATCCCCGACGGGCCAGAAGCGCTCGAGCACCGCTCACGGCTGGCCAGAAAGGCCGAGATCGGGGTCTGGGACGGCGAGTAGCGCCGACCGGGCGTCGATTCGTGCCGTTGGTTGGGCCTGTGGGGCCCGCCCGCCCGATTGCCGGACCCGTTGACGGTCCCGTTCCCCGTCCGTTGACGGCCCCGTTGATGGACCGGTTGCCCGTCGTTTGCCGGTGAGTTGCTGGTGGTTTGATGGTGAGGTTGATGGCCGCATGCCGGCTCTCGGTGTCCCGCGCCTCGTCCGGATCGCGGGAGTGGCACGGGCAGCGTACGCCTCGACCACGACCTGCGCACGGCAGACCACGACGGACCACGCGCACCACGCCGCTGCGGGCGAAGATCGAGGGCTCGGCGCGTTCGACGTCGATGCTCACGGCCGCCGGACCGCCGGTCGGCCCCGCGGCGGCCCGGCCGTAGCCCGGCGCCAGACCACCCGCTGGGTCGGCGATGGCCAGGCGGTAGGTCCCCCGATGGCTCGGCCCCGGCCTTCGTGCGCAGGTCCGCGGCCTCCACCATGGTCGGGGCAACGGGTGCACTCGCCTGCGCCGTGACCCGCGCACACTGAACTACGCCCGTGGCAGGCCAACCAGGGCGTGGGCGACCCGCCAAGCCGAGCCCCGCTGGCGGCTCGCGGGCGGTCAGCAGAAAAATCGAGCGGAGGGCTATTTTCTTCTTGTCTGCACCTCGACCCGCAGCAGCAGCTTGGAGGGCACCTCAACGACGAGCGAGGTGCTCGATGTACATCCGAAGCCTCCCCCGAAGCCGGCGTAGCCGGAACCGACGCCGCAGCGGCCGCTGGGTCCGCGCGGCCATCCTCGACCGCCAGTGGGTCGCGCCCAACGCGACGATCGGCCTGTATCTGCTCGACGACAAGCGCCGCGAGACCGAGCGCGCCATCGACCGTGATGGCGAGCCGATCGCGCTCGCGCCGTCGTCCTCCGAGTTCGACCTGCTCCACGCCATCCGGTCGTATGGCGAGGGGCGCTACCGGCTCGTCGCCCGCAACCGACGAGGGCACATCCTCGCCCGCCGGGACTTCGTCGCCGCGATCTTCGCTCATCGACTCGACGCGGTGGTCCACGAACCGCGGACCGAGGTCGAGCGCCTGAAAGCAGAGCTGGCGGCGGCTCGCGAAGAAGCCGAGACCGCCCGCGCCGAGCGAGACGCCGCGCAGGCCGAGGCCGAAGCGTTGAAGTCGGCCGTCGCCGAGCGAGACGCCGAGATCGCTGGCCTCGAAGCGGCGCTGGATCAGCAAGGCCAAGCGCTGCGCCGCGCCCGGCGGCTGTACGCTGATCTGGGCGGCACAGGCGCAGTGGGGCAACCAGTCGATGAACACACGGAGGACGATGGCTCCGAGGATGCCGAGCAGGGACCACTGCATCGGCGTAGTCGAGGCCACACCGACGAGCGACGCTCGGCAGGGAGCGGAGCAGAGCGCACCACGGCAAGCACCCGTGAGCCGACGGTATGGGGGTTTGGGCGTGCCGAATGGATACAGATCTTTGGTTGGGCCAAAGACGCGTTCCGCGACAAGCCGGCGAGCAGTCCGAGATCCAGCGCAGACGAATCCGCCGAGGACTCGGACGGCGACGAGGCCGAGCCATGACCGCCGGTTGTCGACTTTCTAACCGCCCGATGTCGATTTCTCTGGTCTGCGCTTCGATACGCAGTCGCAAGCTGGAGGGCACCTGCACGTTGGAGGTGCCGATGATCACCCTGGTTCGACCTGCATATGGGACCTGGCGACGATGAGCCGCTGTCACCCAGAAGTCAGAGTCGGCGCGTGGATGACCGTAGAGGACGTCGTCGCCTACACCCACGCCGGGTCAACCTCCACCGTGCGCTCGTGGATCGCCAAGGGCCTGCTCGTGCCCGACGGCCGCGCCGGGCCCCGCGGGCGCTGGCTCTTCCGGGCCCCGACCGTCGACGCCTTCCTGACACGTTGCGCCGGCCACCGTCCCGACCCTAAGCTCACCGGCGCTGTCGTCGCGCGACGCCGGGACGCCATCGAGGAGATGGTCAATGGCGAAGATGCGAAAGACGAAGACGAAGTATGCCGGCGTGTTCCGGCTATCAAACGGAGGTTGGTGGATCCAGGCCACGCAACGAGACGCCGAGGGACGACGGAAAGCGAGGCGGCGGGCGCTGCCGAGCGAGCTGTCGATCGACGAGGCGGCGCGAGCCCGAGCAGCACTGGTCGCCGAGCTGGCGGCCGAGCTGGCCGAGGACGAAGCGCCGGCCGTCGAGGTCCGGCCGAGCGCAGCCCACAGGCGCGGTCCGAAGGC
>JAUHXC010000094.1 GCA_030427205.1 bacterium
CGCGGCACGTCCTGCCGGTCCCCGTGGGGGCCGACGGGTCGGCGCTGGGGGCGCTGTTCGCCGATACGGTGAACCGGGTGGACGTGGACCGGTGGTGCCGCTGGGCCGAGCGCGCGGAGCGGGACGACGGGGGGCTGTATGCGAAGGAGACGGTAGCCGGCTGGTGGCGCGTGATCTGCGCCTTCTTGCGGGACATCGCGGCCGAGATGGGGGCGCCGGACCCGATCCATCGGGTGAAGGGGCCGCGCATCGTCGGACGGGCGAAGCGGCGGGAGCAGCGCACGCTCTCGAAGCGGGACCTGTACCGGCTGGTGGCGGCGATGCCGGAGCACCGGTACGCCGAGGCCTACGTGCTGGCCTATACCGGCATGCGGGCGGGCGAGTTGTACGCCCTGGAGTGGCGCGACATCGACGAGGAGGCCGGGGTCATCCGGGTCCGGCGAGCGCACCGGCACGGCGACGTCGAGGCGGTGAAGACCGACGACCCGCGCGACCTGGCGCTGACCGCTGGGCTGCGCAAGGTGCTGCGGGACCATCGGCGGCGTACGACGCGCGTGGGCGAGGGCTCTGTGGCCCTTCCGCCGGCGCTGCTGCGGGCGCTGGCCGAGAAGGACCGCATCGCCAACGCCGACGTGCGGCGGACCCTCGGCTACTCCGACAGCAAGGCCCGCAAGGCCCTGCGGGCGTGGGTGGCGGCGGGGCTGTTGGTGCGGCGCGGGGCGAAGACCCGGCCGCATTACCGCCTCGGACGGGGTCAGGTGGATGTCAAAGCGCTGCCCCGCACGCCGAAGAAGCCGCTGGTGTTCCCCTCGCGGACGGGTACGTACCGCGAGCCGTCGGCGCTGACGGACGCGATGCAGAAGGTGGCCGCCGAGCTGGGCATCGAGCAGAGCGTGGGCTGCCAGGTCGTGCGGCGCACGTTCAATACGTTGATGCTGGCCGCGGGGGTCGACCGCATCGTGCTCCGGTCGCAGATGGGGCACTGCTCGGAAGAGATGACCGAGCGGTACGCCGGTGTGGACCCGGAGCTGAAGCGGGAGGCCGTGGAGCTCATCGAAGGCCAGGCCGAGGAGGAGGCCTGATGTCGGCCCGATGTTGCATCACCCGGAACATCACACCGCCGCAAGGGCCCGGAATGACGGGCTTTTGCCGATACGCGGCGGGCGATGTCGTGGCCGGTTTGATGCAATCGTGATGCAATCGGCCGGATTGCAGTCGTAGCGGAATGGGTGGAAAAAGAAAAAGCCCCCGGAAACCGGGGGCTTAGGCGGAGCGGGAAACGGGACTCGAACCCGCGACTTTCAGCTTGGGAATTCCAAGAACCGCCGCCGCAGAGTGAGGCCCGGCGGGGCGTAGTGCCCTGAAATGGCGAAGGTTTCGCGCAACGTGGCGCAACACGGCGCTGCATGCCGCAACAGCGAAACCGGGACCAAAACCGGGACCTGCCGGGAGCCGAACCGGGATCCCGGTGGGCTCGGCTGACATTCTCGCTCGCCCATGACTCAGTGGTGACCGTACGGTCGAGAGCGAACCCGCCGAGGTCATGGGGGACAGCCCTGCTACGCTCGCCAGCACCGAGCGGTACATCTCGAATGCAGTGTGCCATGGTGGAGGGCACTATGCCGTACGTGGCGATAGACACCAAGACCCGCCAGAGAGTGGACACGTACGGCTCCGTCCGCGTGGAGGACGATTTCCCGCAGGAGGACTTCGGCGGTGGGCGGCTGATCTGCCAGTTCTGCGGCGCCCCGATGCATACCCGGCAAGGCGAGCGATATGCCCCGCACTTCGTGCACGACGCCGAGTGCGACCGAGCGGGCTACCCGTCCAAGCCCGAGAGCGCCGAGCACTTCGCCGGCAAGGCGTTCGTCCGAGAGGTGCTGCGCAAGGCCCACCCCAATGAGTCGGTCGAGGTCGAGGTGCCCATCGCCGGCTGCAAGCGGATCGCTGATGTTCTCGTGAGCTTCCGCGATGGATGGAGTATCGCCCACGAGATACAGCTCTCGTCCATCGCCGAGCCGGAGTTGATCCGGCGGACCGGGGATTATCACCGGGCTGGGGTCGACGTGATGTGGTGGTTCGGCCCGGAACCGCCTCCAACGGCTTCGGGTTGGGCCAGGCGGCGCGACCAGCCTTTGATCGGCCTGAAGATCGAGGCGGCGATCGCCGGCGTCAGCGCCGGCCGCACGATGCTCCACGTCAACCCGACCTACGTCCCTCCGGCCGCCCGTCCGGTGCTGGACGCGGCGCGCATCGCCAAGGAGATCCGGTATCGCTGGTACCCAGCACGGCTGCGCTTGCTGTTGACGTTGCTGCTCTGGCGTGGGCGTCCCTTGACCTTCCACCAACTGGCCAAGGGAACCGGGCTCACGCTGAATCAGGTGGGCGGTGCCCATAGCGAAGTCGCGAAGATCGTCGAGCTGACGTACGGCTCGACAGACTCAGCGGCTGGCCAGCGGATAGAGAAGACTGTCTGCCTGACGCCGGCCGCGTGTGTCGATCTCGGCGATTGGTTGGCGGACTTGCCCCCCGGGCTCGGGAATCCGACCGGCACGGTCCTGGGCCGGTTGATCGGTCTGGCTCGTCAGAAAGAGAAGCCCCCCGTGGTCGAAGAAAGCCGTGCCCGCGCGAAGCGGCTCGGAGACACGGGCCTGCCATCGCCCTGGCCCCGGCGCAGGGACGCGAACCGGTGATGAGCGCATGTGCGCTCCACCCGCCCGGCGCGGGCCTCGACGCCGCGTTCGAGGTGGCCGACGCCGAGAAAGTGGGCGGGCTCCTCTCGCCCGCCCGACCGGCAATTCTCGCGACGAGAAGCAGACGCACGGCCCCACCGGCTAGCGTCCGGGGTAAGCACGCAACCAGATCAGGCGTTTCCGCGTCTCCACCCTCGACGATTCGGTCTTGCCTCGTCACCTGGCTGTCACCCTATCGTCGATGAAGTCGAAGCGCGGGAGAGGTTGTGCGACACGGGCTCGGACGTCACCGGGACATTGACCATCCACTGATCCTCGGGCTCATGTTGCTGATCGGGCTGGTGGCGTCTGCGGCCCCGGCAGATGCCCAACGTCTCGAACGATTCTCCCTGAGCTGGGACACCCGCTACGACAACGTGGACGCGGGCGTCGTCGAAGACCGGGTGCAAGGCAGCGTGCGGCTCGGGCTGACCGTCGACCTGTGGTCGGCGCTCGACGTGGTTGGCTTCGCGTCGACCGGCGGCAAGTACACGTCGCGCTGGACCGACCTCTACGACTTCATCATCGACGACACCGGCGCCGACTTCAGCCTCTACTTCCGCCGGCTGTACTTCGAGCGCGGGTGGTCGTGGGGGCGGGCGCAGCTCGGCGCGATCCCCCCGATCAAGAACATCGCCTCGGGCACGGGGCTCAACGCCTCGGGCTGGGTAGACGGCGGCCGGCTCGAAGTCTACCTGGGCCCGGTGACCCTCGAGTGGGTCGCCGGCGGGATCACCGACCTCGACACCCCCGACCTGTTCTCCCGAGACAAGAACTTCAACTTCGTCGAGTTCGAGACGACGTGGGACGTGACCGAGGATGTGACCGTCGAAGCCACCGGCGAGTGGCTCGCCGAGGAGGTCTATCTGCGCAGCGAGGCGCGGGTCGACCTGCCGTTGCCCGGGGGACAGGCGCTGCGGGCCCAGGGTGAGCTCATCGGCAACCTCGATCGCCGCGAACTGGCCTTCGATGTCGCGCTGGTCTTCGATCCGGTCGAGTGGATCTGGGGCGTCGAGGACCGGCTCGGGGTGCAACTGCACTATCGCTATCTCGACCCCGAGCTGGGGCTGCGGGGCACGCTGGTCGACGACTTCTTCGTCTATGGGCACGCCTTCACCGTCGAGCTGAAGGGGCACATCCTCGAAGACGGCGTCCTGCACTGGTTCTCGCGCAATATCTTCGCCGAGCAGCCGCGATTCCTTGTGGGGCTGGGGCTGCGCTTCCGCGGCTGAGACCGGCGTGCCCGTGACGGGCGACCGCAGTTGCGGCCCTGCGCGGCGGGCGGCATGCTCCGCGCCATGCGTACCGAGATGAAACCCGAACCGACCGCCGCGGCGAGCGCGACCGCCCGCTGGCGCGCTGGTCTGCTCGCGGCGCTGCTGGGCACGGTCGGCCTCGGCGTCTGGTTGCGCTGGGCGCTGGCGGGCGCGGTCGACCTGCCGGTCCCGTTCGGTCATCTGCGGCACGCGCACTCGCACCTGGGCTACTACGGCCTGCTCTTCCCGCTCGCGTGGCTCGGCTGGAAGGCGGCCGGCGCGGCGATACCCGGCCGGCGGTCGCTGAGCCTCTACGCGGCCAGCACCGCGGCGGCCTTCGGCGGCTTCGCCCTGGCCGGCTACGGCCCGGTCGCCATCGCCGCCAGCACGGTCATCGCGGCCATCTGGCTCTACAGCGTCGCGCCGCTGGTGCGCCGCATGGCCCGCGTGCACGATCCGCTCGGCGCCGTACCGCTGGGGCTCGTCGCCAGCCTCGCCTGCGTGCCGCCCATCGCGCTCAACCTGCGCAGCGATCCGGCGCTCGCCGCCGGCTTCGTCTCGACCTTCCTCTCCGGGCTGCTCTTCGTGGTCATCATCCCCTCGACGCTGGCCGCGCGGCGCATCTCCCCGGGGCCGTGGCCGCTGCTGCTGGTCTCGGGCGGCCTGGGCGCGGCGGCGCTGGGGGTGGCGCCGTCTCTACCCGCGCGGGCCGGGCTCGTCGTCTACGCCGGCCTGCTGCTCGTGCCTGCCTTCGCCCGCCGGCTGGCGCCGCATGCGCGCTATGCGTGGCTGCCGGTGACGGCGGGCCTGCTCGCCATGGCGGTCGGGCTGCTGCCCAATACCCGGCCGATCGCGCTCGGGGCGATCCACTTCCTCATCCTGGGCCCGATCCTGGCGACGCTCGCGCCCTTGTGGATGCGCCGGCCGCCTCCACCATGCATGTGGTGGTTCGGGCACGGGTTGTGGGGGGCGATGTCGGCGGCGCTGGTTGTCCAGGCGTTCATCGCCGACCGCTGG
Organism: bacterium; assembly: GCA_030427205.1. Lineage (GTDB taxonomy): Bacteria > Myxococcota_A > Bradymonadia > UBA7976 > UBA1532 > JACKDM01. The sequence continues at coordinate 5,006 of JAUHXC010000094.1, forward strand.
ACCTGGACCGCGGCGGCCCTCGGCGGGACGGGCACCGCGCTCTGGTGGCTGTGGGCGGTGATTCGATGGGGGCGCAGCGATAGGCCGTGAAACGACAGGTCAGATGATGTAGGTTCCCCGCCCTGCGACGCCGCGGGGCGGGAGGGCGAGATGACCGATCAGGAGACGGAGGACGGCTCACGGCGCGGTGGGCGCTGGCGCCTCGTCGGCGCCGGGCTGCTGCCGCTGCTGCTCGTGGCCGGCGTCGGCACGCTCGCCGGCCTGGGCGTCTTCACCTTCGGCTACGGCGAGGGCGCAGCCTACCTGTCCAACGATCCAGCCGCCTGCGCCAACTGCCACGTCATGCGGGATCACTTCGACTCGTGGCAGCGCTCGGGGCACGGGCACGTCGCGGTGTGCAATCAATGCCACCTGCCGCCCGACGTCGTCGGCAAGTGGGTGACCAAGGCCGACAACGGCTTCTTCCACTCGCTGGCCTTCACCACCGGGCACTTCCCCGAGCCGATCCGCATCAAGCCGCGCAACCGGCGGGTGACCCAGCGGGCGTGCCTCGGCTGCCACGACGCGATGGTGAATCACATGCGCCCGGCGCACGAAGACGGA
>JAUHXC010000017.1 GCA_030427205.1 bacterium
GGTGCACATCATCCGGCTCGAACAGCCGCATCGCCTGCCCGATCACGCCGATGAGGCGCCGGTTCGCCTCCGGCCCCGGGCGCAGCAGGAAGCGGCTCTGCATGCAGCGCCACGTCAATTCGAATGGCTGCATCTCTCGCTCGACGTAGCGCAGCGCCCGGCCCATGTCTCGACCTCCTCTGTCGTCAGAGAGGTCATCGATCGCTGAGCGGCGATGTTGCGCAGTTTCTCGTAATTCTCGTCGTTCGCCGACACGGAGCTCGCTGCAGACACGGGGCCAGGTTTCGTCGACGGGCGAAGCGGCGCCGACGACGCATCACCGCGCGGGCCTCGGCCAAGGCTTGGGACCCAGGTCGGACTGCGTGGCGGGCGGGCATGCGCCGAAGGTCTGAGATCGGTCGGGTCGATGTGCTACAGGTGCGTCGAACGGACGCGCCCCGGAGGGATGTCATGCGCAGCTCGCTGATTCTGGTCACCGCGTTGATAGCGCTGGCGCTGCCGGCCTGTGTGCCCACGGGCGGCGGCGGTGGCGGAGGCGGAGAGGGCGGCTCGCCGCAGACCGACGGCGCGGTCGGCGGCGAAGGGGAAGGCGAGGGCGAGGGCGAAGGGGAAGGAGAGGGCGAGGGCGAAGGAGAGGGCGAGGGCGAAGGGGAAGGTGAGGGCGAAGGAGAGGGAGAGGGCGAAGGAGAGGGCGAGGGCGAAGGTGAAGGGGAGGGAGAGGGCGAAGGGGAAGGCGAGGGCGAGGGCGAAGGGGAAGGGGAGGGCGAGGGCGGCGATCGCGACGACGACGGCGTGCCCAACGGCGAAGACAACTGCCCCGCCGAGCCCAACAACTCCCAGTCCGATCGCGACGGCGATGGCCTGGGCGACGCCTGCGACAACTGCCCCGACGCGCCCAACCCCGATCAGGACGACATCTGCTCCGACAGCGACGGCGACGGCCACCTCGACTTCCGAGACAACTGCCCCGGCGAGGCCAACGCCAACCAGGCCGACGCCGACGACGACGGCCGCGGCGACGCCTGCGACAACTGCCCCGACGACGCCAACTTCGGCCAGACCGACGCCGACGGCGACGGCATCGGCGACGCCTGCGAAGAGGACGATGCCGACGACGACGGCGTCTTCGACGACGTGGACAACTGCCCCGGCTGGCCCAATCCGGCGCAGCGGGACGGCGACGGCGACGGCTTCGGCGATGTCTGCGACAACTGCCCCGACGACCGCAACGACGACCAGCAGGACGACGACGGGGACGGCATCGGCGACGCCTGCGAGCCGCCGCTGGTCGACAGCGACGGCGACGGCGTGATCGACGACCAGGACAACTGCCCCGAGACACCCAACCCCGACCAGAGCGACGCCGACCGCGACGGCCGTGGCGACGCCTGCCAGCTCGCGCCGGGTCTGGTGGCGATCACGCTGCAGTGGGACGCCGAGCCGGTCGTCGACTACGACCTGCACCTGCTGCACCCGCGCGGGGCCTACAACCGCAGCCCCTACGACTGCTACTGGAACAACCCGTCGCCCGAGTGGGGCGCGACCCTCGATCGCGACAGCCAGGGCGGCGACCAGGGCACGCAGGAGCAGATCGTGCTCGCGGACGCCGCGCCGGGCCTCTACACCATCGCGGTGCACGCCTTCCGCGGCGAGAGCGAGGCCCGGCTGCGCGTCGAGTGCGCCGATGGCCGGGTCACCGAGTTCGGCCCGACGGTGCTCGGCGCGCCCGCGGAGGGCCAGGGCCAGATCTGGGAGGTCGCCCGCCTCGATCCGGCGGCGTGCCGCGCAACGCCCATCGAGCGGGTGGTCGGCGCGCAGTGCGGCGGCGGCGGCGCGGGCTGCGAATGCGCGGCGTGTGACGGCGCGATCTGCGGGCCGGAGGACTGTGATCCGGCGGGCGGCTGCGACGTCTTCACCGGCATGTGCGCGGCCGGCCCCTGCGACGGGGTGCAGTGCCCCGACGGGCAGCGCTGCGAGGCGGGTGAGTGCGTCGACGACGGCGACATCAGCGACTGGATCGGCGGCCTCCCGCCGCAGTGCACCGGCGACGGCGACTGCGTGGGCGAGGAGTCCTGCGTCGAGACGCCGGTCTTCGGCTCGATCTGCGTGATCACCTGCGACGGCGGCTGCCCGAACGGCTTCGCCTGCTGTGACATCCCGCTGATCTTCTCGGCCTGCGTGCCCGACGGCGCCGACTTCGCCGGCTTCTGCCCCGCCAACTGAGCGCCGCCGTCGTCGGCGCGGGCCTCAGCCCAGGATGCTGTAGCCGCCGTCGACGTTGATCGTCTGCCCGTGGATCATCGCGGCCTCGGGCGCGCAGAGAAAGCGCACCGTATGGGCCACGTCGGCCGGCGTCGCCAGCCGGCCCACCGGCGTGCGCAGCTCGGCGATCTGCAAGAGCTGCTCGCGGTTGGGGAACTGCTTGAGCGACCAGGTATCGATGACCCCCGGCGAGACCACGTTGGCGGTGATGCCCAGCGGACCCAGCTCGGGGGCGAGGTTGCGCACCGCCGACTCCAGCGCCGCTTTGCTGGTGCCCACCGCGGTGTACTGCGGGATCGCCCGCACCGCGCCCAGGCTCGACAGGGCCAGGATGCGCCCGCCATCGCCCATCAGCGCCGGCTGCGCGTCGCTCGACTGCAAGAGCCCCTGAACCAGGAAGAAGAACGAGCGGGCGTTGATCCGGTGGGTCCAGTCCCAGTGCCGCAGCGACAGCTCGACGGCCGGCTTGAGCACGCCGCTCGCCGCGTTGTGCACGAAGATGTCGACCCCGCCCATGGTCTCGCGGGCGGCGTCGATGACCTTGCCCAGGCTGGGATCCTTGCCGAAGTGGGCCCGGATGGCGTGGGCCTTGCGCCCCTCGGCCTCGATCGCCGCGGTGGTCTCGGCGGCGCCGTCGTGGTTGCTGAAGAACGTGAAGAGGACATCCGCCCCCGCCGCGGCCAGCGCGGTGCTGATCGCCCGCCCGATCTCGCCGGAGCCGCCGGTGACCAGGGCCCTCTTGCCGCTCAGATCGATCTGCATCGCGCCCTCGCTCTCGCCGTGGGTGTATCGGCGAGTGGTATCGGTTCGCGGCATGCGGGTCAATCGGGCGCATCCCGGGCCGCTCGTCGGGCATCGATGGTCCTGTGTCACCGCCCGTCGAGCAACGCCAACCGAGCAAGCCACCCGGCCCCCTGCGCCGGGCCCTGGGTGTCTTCGCCTACAGCGGCCGCGCCGTGCGCCTCGTCTGGCAGACCAGCCCCCGACTGACCATCGCCCTGGCGCTGTTGACGCTGCTGGCGGGCATCCTGCCGGCGGCGGTGGCCTATGTGGGCAAGCTCATCGTCGACGGCGTCGTGCTCGCCCTCGAGACCGGCGCCGAGGCCGATCGCATGGCCGCGCTGCAATGGGTCGCGGTCGAGGCGGGGCTCGTCGCGCTGCTCGCCGGCCTGCGCCGGGGCATCGAGGTCTGCACGTCGCTCTTGCGGGCGCTGCTCGGCCATCGGGTCAACGTGCTCATCCTCGAGAAGGCGCTCGAGCTCGAGCTGCCGCAGTTCGAGGACTCCGCCTTCTACGACAAGCTGACCCAGGCCCGCCGCGAGGCGTCGCGCCGGCCGCTGGCGCTGGTGCAGAAGACCTTCGGGCTGGTGCAGAACGCCATCTCGCTGATCAGCTACGGCGCGCTGTTGCTGCAGTTCTCCGGCTGGGCGGTGCTGGTGCTCGCGGTCGCCGGGCTGCCGGCGTTCATCGCCGAGGCCAAGTTCTCCGGCCAGGCCTTCCGGCTCTTCCGCTGGCGCTCGCCCGAGACCCGCAAGCAGTCGTATCTGGAGTGGGTGATGGCCCGCAACGACTTCGCCAAGGAGGTGAAGCTGTTGGGGCTCGGCCCGGTGATGCTCGAGCGCTATCGCAGCATCTTCGCGACGCTCTACCCCGAAGACCGCGACCTGACCCTGCGCCGCGGCGGCTGGGGCTATGTGCTGGGGCTCTTGTCGACGCTGACCTTCTACGGGGCCTACGGCTGGATCGTCTACGAGACCGTCGCCGGCGCGCTGACCCTGGGCGAGATGACGATGTACGTGCTGCTCTTCAAGCAGGGGCAGGCGGCGTTTTCGGCCATCCTCAGCGCCATCGGCGGCATGTACGACGACAACCTCTACGTCTCGAACCTCTACGAGTTCCTCGAGCTGCCGCGGGCCGGCAGCACCGGCATCGAGACCGAGCCGGGCCCCGAGCGGCCGGGCCTGCGCTTCGAAGACGTCTGGTTCACCTATCCCGGCGCCGACGAGCCGGCGCTGCGCGGGGTCGACTTCAGCGTCGAGCCGGGGCAGAAGCTGGCGCTCGTCGGGCAGAACGGCTCGGGCAAGACCACGCTCATCAAGCTCTTGTGCGGGCTGTATCTGCCCGAGCGCGGCCGGATCTGGGTCGACGGCCGCGAGGTGCGCGAGTGGGATCCCGCCGCCTTGCGCGCCCGCATCGCGGTCGTCTTCCAGGACTTCGTGCGCTATCAGTTCACCGTCGGCGAGAACATCGGCGTCGGCGACGTCGAGCACGTCGAAGACGACGCGCGCCAGCGGGCGGCGGCGGCCAAGGGCATGTCGCTGCCGTTCATCGAGGGCCTGCAGGCGGGCATGCAGACCCAGCTCGGCCGCTGGTTCGACGACGGCCGCGAGCTGTCGGGCGGGCAGTGGCAGAAGGTGGCGCTGTCGCGGGCCTTCATGCGCCAGGACGCCCGGGTCATCGTGCTCGACGAGCCCACCTCGGCCATGGACGCCGAGGCCGAGGCCGAGCTGTTCGACCGCATCCGCGAGGTCTCCGGCGATCAGATGGCCATCCTCATCTCGCACCGCTTCTCGACGGTGCGCATGGCCGATCACATCGTGGTGCTCGATCGGGGGCAGGTGGTCGAAGAGGGCAGCCACGAGGCGCTGATGCAGGCCGATGGCCGCTATGCGAGGCTCTTCACGTTGCAGGCAGCGGGCTACGTCTGAGCCCCGTCAATTCGACCCGTCGCCGGCCTCGTCCCCGTCGCCGCGCTGCACCGGCAGCTCGATGAGCGCCGCGTCGGGCGAGACCGCCATCGGCGACGAGGTGGTGTAGGTCTTGAGGAAACCCGGCCGCAAGAAGACCCCCGACGGCGGCCCGGGCAGGTCGGCGGGCGCGCGCTCGACGATCGGCGTCGGCGGCAGCCAGCGGTGCAGGGCCGCGAGCAGCGCGCCGCGGCGCAGGGGCTTGGCCAGGAAGTCGTCCATGCCCGCCGCCAGGCACTTCTCGCGGTCGCCCTCCATGGCGTTGGCGGTCAGCGCCACGATGGGCCGGTTGAAGCCCGACGCTCGCAGCGCGCGGGTCGCGTCGTAGCCGTCCATCACCGGCATCTGGCAGTCCATCAACACCAGATCGAAGTCGCCGTCGAGGGTCATCTCGACGCCCGCGCGCCCGTCGCCTGCCTCCTCGCAGTGGATCTCGGCGTGCTCGAGCAGCTTGCGCGTCACCATGCCGTTGATCGGGTTGTCCTCCACGATCAGGACCCGCGCCCCCTCGAACGTCTGCCGCCCGTGGGCCTCCGCCTCGGGCTCGGGCACGTGCTCGGCGGTGACCACCGGCAGCGTCGCCCGAAAGATCGAGCCCTCGCCGGGCACGCTCTCGGCCACCAGCCGCCCGCCCATCGACTCGATGAGCTGCCGGCTGATCGACAGGCCCAGGCCGGTACCCCCGTGACGCCGGGTCGACGACGCGTCGGCCTGGGTGAAGGGGTCGAAGATGCGCTCGATGTGGTCCGGCTCGATGCCGATGCCGGTGTCGGCCACCGCGAGGATCAGCCACGCGTCGCGACCGGCGGGCAGCGGCGGCGGCGCCTCGGGCACCAGCAACGAGACGGTCACCGCGCCTTCGCCGGTGAACTTCACCGCGTTGCCGACCAGGTTGATGAGCACCTGCCGCAGCCGGAACCCGTCGCCGACGACCCCGTCCGGCGCGTCGGGGTCGAGCACGAACTCGAGGGTGATGCCCTTGTTGCCGGCGCTGACGCTGAAGAACTCGACCACTTCGCGGATGGTGCGCTCGAGGCTGAACGGCCGCTGCTCGAGCTCCAGGGCCCCCGACTCGACCTTGGCCAGATCGACGATGTCGTTGAGCAGGTGCAACAGCGCCTGCGCCGAGCGGTGGGCCACCGCCACCGAGCGCTGCTGATCGGCCTCGAGATCGCCGTCCCCCAGCACGTCGAGCATGTTGAGCACCCCGTTCATCGGGGTCCGGATCTCGTGGCTCATGTTGGCCAGAAAACGGGTCTTGGTCTCGTTGGCCGCCTGCGCCTCGGCCCGGGCGGCGTCCATGGCCTCGTGGGCGCGGGCGAGGTCGTTGAGGATCCCCCGCTTCTGCCAGTCGAAGGCGAGCGCGAAGAGGCCCATCAACCCGGCGATGCCGACCAGCGCGACCATCAGCCGTCGGTGCTGGGTCGCCGGGTCGGGGGTCAGGGGAAACGCGACGTCGGCCGCGTACAGCAGCGTGAGGCTCGTGGGGATCGCCAGCACGGCCAGGGTCCACAGCAGGCTGGCCCGCAGCGAGACGAGCAGGATGGCGAGCATCGGGACGACCGCCAGCCCGGCGGGCGCGGCGACGCCGACCCCGCCGGTCATCAGGCTGATCGACGCCAGGGTGACGTAGACGATGCCCACCAGCAGGTTCGCCGAGAGCGCCAGCGGCGCGCCGCGGCTGTGCAGCACCACGTTGGCGACCAGCAGCCCCATGCCGACGCCGATCAGGGCGACGACACCCGGCCGCATCTCGGCGCCGTTGATCAGCAGGAACCCGCCCAGCGTCGCGGTCATGCCCAACGAGAGCAGCGCGAAGATGCTCTGGCGGCGTGCGTCGTCGGCCGCGCGCACATCGGCGGGCAGCGCGGGGCTCGGCACCGGCCCGCTCGGGCTGTCGTCGGGTGGGATCAGCGGTCGAATCCTGGCGGTGTTCGCGGTCGCTGCGCGAGCTTCGATTCAACCTGCTTCGGCGGGCTGGTGCAACTTGCTGACGACCGTCAGGGGGCGCCGGGCGAGCGTCAGAAGGCGCCCTTGTTCTTCTCGAACGCCGCCATGCCCTGCTGCACGGTCTTGACCGGCACGTAGAGCACCGCCTGCAGGTGGCCGCCCTCGGCGCCCAGCGAGAACGCCAGGCCGCCGTCGGAGGGCACGCCGGCCAGCATCTGCGCCAGCGGGTTCATGCCGCCCAGCTTGAGCTTCGAGGCGATGGCCAGCGGCTCGACGTAGCCGAAGAGCGACGGGTTGGCCGCCGCCTCGGCCAGGGCCGCCTTGACCCCCGGCTTCTGGTCGAAGCCGCCTTTGGCCTTGCCGCCGAGGAACATCTCGATGACCGCCTTGGCCGACGCGCCGTAGCCCAGCACGCCCAGCTCGTCGCCGAAGGCCAGGTGCTGGGTCATGATGTCCTGCATCATGCCCATCATCATCATCGCCTCGGGCGGCGCGTTGGTCATGCTGGTCTGCTGCACGGTGACCGGCACGCCGGCGACCTCGTAGGCGGCCTCCTTGATGTCGATCTTGACCCCGGTCTGGGCGTACATCGCCACCATCGCCGGCTCGGCGTTCAGCTTGTTGACCGTCTTCTGCGCCTCGCGCACGGCCTTGCCGTCCTTGATGCCGTAGAGTCCGATCGGGGTGATGCCCGTGCCCGCCGGATCGTCGATGACCGCCACCGCGAAGGTGCCGGTGGTCGCCTCGAGCATCTCGACCATGGCCTTCATATAGGGGCCGGCCGCCTCGTCGCCCAGCGTCGGCGCGATGAACATGCGCCCCATCATCCCGGTGAGCGCCGCCAGCGACTCGGTGCTCGTCGCGCTCGACATGCCGGCCATCGCCCCGGCGGGGATCTTCGCCAGCAGCGGGTGCGGCGCGCCCTTGGCGTAGCCGAAGATCTTGGCGAGGTTGCTGCTCGCCTTGGGCACGATCGCGGTGTTGAGCTTGACCGCGTCGTCGGTGGTCGCGAGCGAGACGGTCAGCGTATCGATCTGCTTGGCGTGCTCGCCGAACCACTTGACCATCTCGACGACCATCTTGGCCTGCTCGCCGGCGCCCGGGGCCGCCTGGGCGGCCGCGGTCATCTCCTTCTCCGCCTGGGCCAGGCCCTGGTCGAACTCGGCGGCGAAGATGGTCAGCAGGTGGTCGAGCTCGACCACCGCGCCGCCGTGGTCGGGCAGCGGCGCGGCGATGAGCTTCTCGAGGAAGTCCTTGTGCTTGGGGAACACCTCGGCGTGGCGGGTGAAGACCGCGTGGCCGCCGATGATGTTGACGAAGACCGGGGCCTTGCTGCCCTGGAACTTCAGGTACGAGTACGCGTTGCCCTGGTCGCTCTCCTTGCGCTCGAGCTCGGGCAGCGCGGCGACGAGGGCGTCCTTGCCGGTGATGCCGACGAGCAGGGCCGAGGGGTCGCGGCCGAAGCTCTTCGGGTCGGCGAAGGCGAAGCGGATCGGCTTCTTCAGATCGATCGCCTTGGCGTCCTTGAGGCGGAACTCGCCCTGAATGCCGGCGGTGATCATTTGCTCGGCCTGGGCGACCGGCGGCACCTCGGGGGTGACCTTGGTGGCCAGCCCGTGCACCGCGCCGAGGGTCTTGGCGATGTCGCCGGTGCCGCCGTAGCCCACGATGCTCGCGGGGGCTTCGAGGGCCGCGGGCGCCGCCGCCGCGGTCTGGCCGGCGGCCTCACCCGCGGCGGCGGGCGTCTCGCCCTTCTCGCCGGCGGGATCGGCGTCCTTCTTGCTGCAGCCGGTCATCAGGCCGCCGGTGAACAGGCCGACGGCCAGCAGCAGACCCGCGATCAGGGTACGCGCAGAACGATGGGGGAGTGGCATGGGCATCGCCTCGGGATGGCAGCGCCGCCGAAAAGGCGGCCGGTTGTCGGGCAGGATCCGGGGAGTCGTACGGGATCCGGGGACTTCGTCTACACTCGGAGGCTGCTCCGCCCGTACTCGGTGGAGCCGCCAGGCGCCGGAGCGTACGACCGGCGGTCGACGACTGTCAACGCCGCCCGCTAAACGGCGCCACCGTGCTTGACTTGCCGGGCGGTTGACTGATATCGCACCGCGTCTGGGCCGTTCGCGCCGGCGCCAGCGTCTGTCCGATGGAGAAGGAGCCTGTCTTGAGGTCGTATCTCATCGCCCTCGCCGCCTTCGGCGGCCTCGTGTGCGCCGCGCCGGCCCATGCCCAGATCCGACCGAACAGCGTCGAGCTCGGGGCCTATGGGGGCTACTGGGAGGGCGACGCCACCTTCGAGAACGCGCCGACCTTCGGCGCCCGGGTGGGCTACAACCTGCACCGGATCTTCGGCGTCGAGCTGAACTACGGGTTGGTGCTGACCGAGATCTACGAGCGCAGCGACGACATCGTGCTCAGCGAGTCGGGCGAGGTCATCTCCGGCGACGGCCCGCTCAATACCTGGGAAGACCAGCTGGTGCACCAGCTGGGCCTCAACGGCATCCTGCACCTCTCCTACGACCGGCTGGTGCCCTACTTCACCGCCGGCGTGGGCGCGGTCGTCGTCGACGAGTTCCACTTCGCCCCCAACGTCGGGGTCGGCGCGAAGTACTACTTCGACGACACCTGGGGCGTGCGGGCCGACCTGCGCGGCTGGATGAGCGGCAGCGCGCCGTCCACCGACACCCTCTTCGCCCACTTCGAGGCGACCATCGGCTTCACCGCCCAGCTCGGCGGCGACACCGATATGGACGGCGACGGCATCCCCAACATCGACGACGCCTGCCCCGGCGAGCCCGAGGACAAGGACGGCTTCGAGGACAGCAACGGCTGCCCGGACACCGACAACGACAAGGACGGCATCCTCGACGCCGACGACAAGTGCCCCGACGACGCCGAAGACGAAGACGGCGAGGACGACGAGGACGGCTGCCCCGACGTCGACCGTGACGGCGACGGCGTCGGCGACGCGGACGACCAGTGCCCCGACGATCCCGAAGACAAGGACGGCTTCGAGGACGAGGACGGCTGCCCCGACCCGGACAACGACAAGGACGGCGTGCTCGACGGGGCCGACAAGTGCCCCGAGCCCGAAGACAAGGACGGCTTCGAGGACGAGGACGGCTGCCCGGACACCGACAACGACAAGGACGGCATCCTCGATACCGCCGACAAGTGCGCCGACGACGCCGAGGACAAGGACGGCTTCGAAGACGAGGACGGCTGCCCCGATCCGGACAACGACCAGGACGGCGTGCTCGACGGGGTCGACCAGTGCCCCGACGAGAAGGAGACCATCAACGGCAACAAGGACGATGACGGCTGCCCCGACGAGGGCAAGTCGCTCGTCTCGGTCGGGGCCACCCGCATCGAGATCCGCCAGAAGGTCTACTTCGACTTCGACAAGGCCAGCATCCAGGAGCGCAGCTTCAACCTGCTCAACCAGGTCGCGCTGATCCTCAAGGCCAACCCGCAGATCACCAAGGTGCGGGTCGAGGGGCACACCGACGACAAGGGCGCCGACGACTACAACATGAAGCTCTCGCAGGATCGCGCCGAGGCGGTGGTGACCTACCTCGTCGACCAGGGCGGCCTCGAGCGCGACCGGCTGGTGGCCACCGGCTACGGCGAGACCAAGCCGGCCAAGCCCAATACCAGCAAGAAGAACCGCGACTTCAACCGCCGCGTCGAGTTCACCATCCTCGAGCCGGCGCCGGCGGGCAGCAAGACCAAGGGCGAGGCCGCCGAGACGGGGGCCAAGGCCGCCGACGGCGCCAAGAGCAAGGGCGCCGACGGGGCCAAGAGCAAGTAATCACCCAGCCGCCGCGTCGGGCCCGCCCGACGCCGACGGCCCCGCCCGGCCGGCGTGTCGGGTGACGATACGCGGGGGGCATCCGCAACGGATGCGGCGCTATCTGCCGATCATCATCGCCGGCCTCATCGCGCTGCCTCCGCTGCTGGCGCTGCTGGCGTTCGTCCTGCACACCCCCATCGTCGAGGGCGCGACCCGCGAAGGCCTGCAGCGGGTCGCCGCGAAGCTCGAGACCGAGGTCGCCGTCGAGCGGGTCGAGGTCCAGGGGCTCGCCGGCGTGCGCCTGCACCGCCTGCGCATCGGGCCGGCCGCCGAGCCGCTGATCACCGTGCGCCACTTCGCGACCCGGCTCGACGTCTCGGCCCTGCTCGAGCGCCGGGTGCAGCCGACCCTCGTCGAGCTCGAAGGCGTCACCCTGCACCTGCGCAGCGACGGCACCACCCGCGGCTTGATCGCCGCGGCGCAGGCCGCGCTGCCGCCGGGTGTGCGCAAGCGGCTCGAAGGCGCCGACGACGATACGGGCGCCGGCGGCGCGGGCCCGGGCCGCACGCTGCCCGACCTGATCGTGCGTCGGGGCCGCATCATCGACCACGGCGGCGCGGCCTACGTCACCGAGGGCACGCTGACCTTCTCCGGCGGGCGCATCGACGGCGCGGCGGTCTTCCGCACCCCCGAACTCGACCGCTGCACGGTGGTCGGCACGCTCGACGCGCTCGAGATCGAGTGCGAGAAGCCGCTCGGCCGCGACCTGTCGGGCGGGCTGCGGGTCACCGGCCGGCGCCTCGAGCTCACCCGCGACCCCGAACCCTCGGTGCGGCTGGTGGGCGTGCAGCTCGCCGCGACCGAGACCGGCGGCGGCATCGGCGCGGTGCTCGGCGGTCTGGCCGCCGACCTGCGCCTCGACCTGCGCGCCGACGCGCGCGGCAACCGCCAGCTCGAGACCCGCCTGGTGCTGCCCGGCGGCGGGCACATCGCCGGCCGCGGCACGGTGCACCCCAAGCGCGTCGCCGTCTCGGCGCGGGTCGCCGACCTGCAGTTCGGCCGGGCCCACGAGGCGCTCGGCGGATCGGTCACCGGGGCCTATCGGCTCGAGGTCGACCTCGTGCGGCGCAAGGGCTTCCTCGAAGGGCAGGGGGCGATGACCGGCCTGACCGTCGAGCACCCGGCCATCGCCGACGGGCCGGTGGGGCCGTTCGACATGCTGGTGCGCGGCCGCATCGACGCCGAGCTGCTCGACCCCAAGACCCGGGCGGTGGCGGTGCAGGTCTCCGGCGGCCGCTTCGAGGTGGGTGGGGTCGGCTTCGACTTCGAGGCGGCGGTCGATACCACCCCCGGCGCGTGGACCGTCGACGCCGCGCTCGATACGGGCAAGGTCGACGGGGCCGAGCTGGCCGAGGCCATCCCCCGCGGGCTGCTGCCCAACCTGCAGCCCATCGAGGCCCGCGGCCGCTTCGGCATGAAGGCGAAGCTGTCGATCGACAGCCGGCGGTTCAAGGAGACCGTGCTCGACGTCGACCTCGATGTCCGCCGGCTCAAGGTGCTCTCGATCAACGAGCGCATCGACTTCGAAGCGCTGCGCGACGTCTTCGAGACCCGCTTCGAGATGCCGCCCGAAGAGGGCGAAGAGCAGGGCGAGATCCTCGTGCGCGAGACCGGCCCCAACAGCGAGCGCTGGGTCTACGCCGAAGAGATCCCGCCGCTCTTGCCGATGACGGTGACCACCCAGGAAGACGGCGGCTTCTACAAGCACGGCGGGGTCAGCCTCTTCCACCTGCGCGGCTCGTTGATCCGCAACCTCGAGCGGGGGCGCTTCGCCCGCGGCGGCTCGACGATCACGATGCAGCTGGCGCGCAACCTCTTCCTCAACCGGCGCAAGACCCTGGCCCGCAAGCTCGAAGAGGTCATCCTCACCTGGCTGCTCGAGCGCGAGTTCGAGAAGGAAGAGCTGATGACGCTCTACCTCAACATCGTCGAGTTCGGCCCCGACATCTTCGGTATCGGCGAGGCGGCGCAGCACTACTTCCAGAAGCCGCCGCTCGCGCTCAAACCCGCCGAGATCGCCTGGCTGGTGCGCCTGCTGCCCAACCCCCGCGGGCAGTACGAGATGTTCGAAGACAAGAAGCTCACCCGCTCGATGACCGCCTCGATCAACCGGCTGCTGCGGCGGCTGGTGGTGCGCGAGCACCTGCCCGAAGACGAGCTGGTGCAGATCGACGCCGAAGAGCTCTTCCGGCCGCCCGAGCTGCAGCCGGAGGATGCCCCGCTGCCGGCCGTGGATGGCCCGGGCGGTGCGATCCCGCCGGGCATACCCCCGAGCCCCGTCGCCCCCCAGGATGACCCGCCCGCGCCTCCTGAGGCCCCTGGCGAGCAGGAAGAGCGGCGGATCCGGGTGATGCCGTGAGCCGTGAGCGCGCCGCGGAGGCAACCGACGCCCGACGCCCGCGCATCGTGATCGCCCCCGACGCTTTCAAGGGCTGCCTGAGCAGCGTCGGCGTCGCCTCGGCCCTGGCCGCCGGCTTCGCCCGGGCGCTGCCTGACGCCGCGATCGTTCAGCGCCCGCTGGCCGACGGCGGCGAGGGCACCCTGGCGGCGCTCGCGGCGGCCGAGCGCGGCGTCGAGCGCAGCCGCGGGGTGGTCGGTCCATACTTCGAAGCGCTGCAGGCCGGCTGGTGGAGCCCCGACGCCGACGCCGATGGCGCGCCGAAGCCGGCGGTCGTCGAGATGGCCCGCGCCTCGGGCCTGAGCGTCACCCGCCACCGACGGCCCACGACGGCGAGCACCTTCGGCACCGGGCAGCTCATCGCCGCGGCGGCGAAGCACCACTCAACCGTCTGGCTGGCCTGCGGCGGCAGCGCGACCAGCGACGGCGGCGCGGGCGCGCTGCGGGCGCTGGGCTACCGCCTGCTCGACGCGGCCGACGAGCCCATCGAGCACGGCGGCGCGGCGCTGGTCGATCTGGCGCGCATCGAGCCTCCAGAGGTGGGCGCGCTGGCCGATGGCGCCCGGCTGGTGGTGCTGTGCGACGTGCGCAACCCGCTGGTGGGCCCCGACGGCGCCGCGGCGGTCTACGGCCCGCAGAAAGGGGCCAGCGCCGCCGACGTGAAGGCGCTCGACGCCGGCCTCGAACGCTTCGGCGCGGTCTGCGCCGAGACCTTCGGCCGCGACCCCCGCGCGCTGCCCGGCGCCGGCGCGGCGGGCGGGCTGCCGGCGGGGCTGTGGGCCGCCCTCGGCGCCGAGCTGGTGCCCGGATTCGAAGCGCTGGCCGATCGCATCGGGCTGGACGCGGCGCTCGACGGAGCCGATCTGGTGGTCACCGGCGAGGGCCGCTTCGACGGGCAGACCGCGCAGGGCAAGACCATCAGCGGCGTCGTCGAGCGGGCCCGCGCGCGCGGCCTGCCGGTGTGGGCCTTCGCCGGCGAGGTGACCGCCGAGGCCGAAGGGTGGTGCCCCGAGGGGGTCGTGCCGTGGCCCATCGCCGACGGCCCGCGCAGCCTGGACTCGAGCGTGGCCGAGGCGCGGCGCCTGATCGAGCGCGCCGCGTGGCGGGCCGGGCGGAGCTGGGCGGCGGGGCGCACCTGAGCCGACCCCTGCGGTCGGTCCCATACACGGCGGACGGCCGCCCATCGGTCGCTGAGGCCTGTCGCTGGTCCGGCGGTCGTTGGCTCATGGCCCGATCGGGCACCGACGTGACCCCGAGATCGATGAGCCATGCCCTGTCGGGTCACCCACGCGGTCTGTTGGTCGATGGGCGATGCCCTGTCGGGTCACCCACGTGGCCTGCGGACCATGGTCCATGCCCTGTCGGGCCACCCATGTGGTCCGTACGAGGTGCCGGGCACATGTTTCAGGCACATGTTTCAGGTCGGCGGCCCCCATCATCGGGAAGGCGAAGGTCATCTTGTGGAAGACCCGCCCCCTCACGGCGTAGGTGGGCCGGATAGCTGACTGGGGTCAGCGTTGGTAGCGAGCGCCTCGCCTTCAATCTCTACCTACGCCGCAGGGTCGAGCCCCCCTTGGTCGCCGCGCCGGACGATGACCCGCTCGGCCAGGGCGCGCGCGATGGCCGCGCACCGGTTGAGGAAGAAAGCATCGTAGTCGTCTTCGTTCGCCCACTCTAGCGAGATCAGGTGGGTGTCGAGCACCGCGTTGAGCTCATCGTTGGTCTCGGCGAACTTGGCGAGGTAGACCGAGGGCGCTTGGTCGCGGATGTCACGTTTGTTCAGATAGTCGTCGACCAACGTGATGTTGGCGATGTGGTTGATCCACTGTTCTTCCTCCCCGCTGTCGCGCAGGAACTTCCGCGGGAAGAAGTGGTGGTAGTTCTTGCTGTTCACGCGCTTGAGCCACGCATTGTCCAGGCGAACGAGGTCGCCGGTCTTGAACGACCTTGGCTGGTGCCAGGCGAGGACGCAAAGCAGCGTTTTCGTATAGGCCTGTCCGGTGCGAAAGCCGCCTTCGGCGTTGACCGCGTCGGCGGTGATGTTCACGGTGTCGTCGTACTCGACATCGCGCTCCGCAAGGATCGCGTCCATCCGCCGGAGATCCTGAGCGACCTTGGTCTCGGTGGGGCCAGAGTAGCGGGACGTCAGGCCGACACGAAAAAAGAAGTCGATCAGGCGCTGCTTGGTGGCGCCACTAGGGCGCGCGGGGTGATGGTGAAAGAAGTACCCGAATGGGATCAGCAGCTGCTGATAGGGCAGCAGAGCCGAGACGGGGATCCGCATCGAGTCGCGGAAGTAGTCGACGGCCAGTTTGATCGCGTCTACGGCTGCGGGCCACATGTCGATGAAGGTGTCGCGATCCATATTGAGGAGGTCTTTCTTGCGGATCGTCTTGCCCGCCAGCGCGGCGACGGTCTGCATGAAGACCGTGTGCGAGATCGACCCGTAGCCGACGTCCTCCAGGGCCTCGTTGAAGGTGTCGCTGGCCTGCGACAGGTCGAACTTCCGCTTCGGGTCGTAGGTCTTCGCGACCATGATCTCGAAGACACTCAACGCCTTGCCCCCGACGTTGATGCGCGTGAAAATCTCGGTCGCGACGGCCAGCGGTGCGTCGTGAACCTCAATGACCGGAAACTGATATGAGTTGATCCGCTGTCGGTAGAGGCTGATCCGTTCCAACGCCGTCCCATGGTCCGAGGCCAGCTGGGCGAGCTGAGCGCTCATGAGATCGTGCAGACTCACATGGGGGGTGTCGGGTTCGAGGTCCTCAGGGTCGGCGACCACGATGGGGCCATCGTCCTCCGGGTTCGCAGTCAGGTCTACCGTGATCCGCCGATAGTCGTCGGCCCGCCCCTCGCGGTCGATCTTCAGCCCTCGTGTCGCCGCGAACAAGCTGGTCAGCCGCTGCTGCCCATCCAGGACCTGGTGCGCGTAGTCCCCCATGGGGGTGTCATTCAGGTCGGCGCCGCCCAGGTTGCGCACTGTACGCAGGCGCTCCTTGGTGTGCCAGAGGATGAAGGTCCCGATAGGGAACCCCTTCAGTATGCTGTCGATGAGCGCCGCCGACTTCCGCCGGTCCCACACGAAGTCACGCTGAAATTGAGGGATCTTGATCCGTCCTGACTCGATGTCGCTGATGACGCGCTGGTAGTTTCGGTGGGATGGGGTCGGTTGATTCATTGGGAGCCATGTCTTGGGGGCCTGGATGGAAAGGGATGATGGCATACCGAAGCGTCAAGAGGTACCCCCCAGGCTCAGTCGGAATAGGTGTCGACCGCACCGCGCCGAGACCTTCGGCCGCGACCCCCGCGCGCTGCCCGGCGCCGGCGCCGCGGGCGGGCTGCCGGCGGGGCTGTGGGCGGCTCTCGGCGCCGAGCTGGTGCCCGGCTTCGCGGCGCTGGCCGACCGCCTCGGCCTCGACGCCGCGCTGGAAGACGCCGCTCTGGTGGTCACCGGCGAGGGCCGCTTCGACGGGCCGGACGAGGTGCCGACGGGCCGGACGAGGTGCCGGGCACATGATGCGGGTGCCGGGCACATGATGCGGGTGCCGGGCACATGATGCGCTCGAAGGCCCACGGCTCGACCGACGCGCAGAGCGCCGACCACGCCGCTGCAGGGGAGACGCCATCGAGCGAGAGCCGGGGCTGGCGGTCTTCGAGCGCGAGGTCGAAGCTGCGGCGGGCGCCGTGTACATCGACGACGACCTCGAAGACCCGCGCGTCGCTCTCCCGCGAGCGGGGGCGTACATTGATGATTCGAACGGCCATGTCGGCGATACCCCTCGGTTCGCGACGACGCGCGTCAGAGATCACGTCGGCCCCGCGATCAGGCGCCTCGGGCGGTCTCGGCCAGCAGCAGGCCCGCCATCGCCTGCCCCGAGCGCCACGCCGACTCGACCCGCGGGCCGACGCACCAGTCGCCGCAGGCGCCGAGGCCCCGCGGATCGAGGTGCGCGTCGGGGCCGATGGCTTGGTTGAGCAGCCCGTAGCGCCAGCGGTGGGCGATGGCCTCGACCGGCGCGAAGCCGGGCAGGCGCTCGGCCATGGCGCCCACCAGCGCTTCAGCGACGTCTTCGAAGGTGTCTTCGACGTGGGCCTCGGCCCAGCGCGCCCGCGCCAGCACGACCCAGCATTCAGCATCGCCGCGCGCCGGCTTGCTGGTATTGCGCGAGAGCCAGGCCACCGGGCCCTCCTGCACGTCGACCGCGTCGAACGGCAACCGCAGGGGCTCGGCGAAGCGGGCCATCACCGCCCACGAGGGGCGCATCTTCGCCGCGGCGGCCTTCTCGGCGAGGTCGGGGGCGGCGGCGAGCAGGGGCACCGCCTGCGGCGAGGGGGTCGCGACCACCACTCGGTCGAAGCGGCCGGCGTCGTCGCCTTCGGTGGTCTTCAGCTGCCAGCCGCCGGGGCTCGGCGTCACCGTCTCGATGCGGGTCTTCGTCTTCAGGTCGAGCCCCGCGCTGAGGCGGCGGGTGATCGCGCTCATGCGCGGCACGCCGACCCAGCGGGTCAGCGGCGGGGTCTCGGCGACGTAGCGCGCCTCGCCGACGAGGCGGCCGAAGCGCCCGGTCCAGGGGGCGATCATGCCCGCGGCGGCCCAGTCTTCGGCGATGGGCGCGAACGCGGGGTCGCGCACGGTGAAGAACTGCGCCCCGTGGTCGAAGGCGGCGTCGTCGCGGCGGCGGGTCGAGATGCGCCCGCCGGGGCCGCGGGATTTTTCGAAGACGGTGACCTGCTGCCCGGCGGCGTAGAGCGCCCGGGCGCAGGTCAGGCCGGCGATGCCGGCGCCGATGATGGCGGTGTGCATGGCGCTCTCCGGGTCTCGGGGCCAGAGCTTCAGATGCGCGAGCCGGGGCCGAGGTCACCGACGATCGGGGCCGATCTGCCAATGGTAGCGGCCGCGGGCGACGGTCTGCCCGGCGGCGTCGTAGAGCTCGACGGGCAGCGTGAGCCGGCCTTCGAAGTGCGCGCTCGGCGGCACGACGTCGGCGGCGGCGGTGATGGTGCCCCGGGCCTTCTTGAGATAGTCGACCTCGATGCGCACGACGATGCCCCGGCGCCCGGCGGGTAGGCCGGCGAGCATCGACAGGCCGCTGGCGAACTCGGCGAGGTTGGCCAGCGCCAGCGCGTGCACGCACGCGAGGTGGTTGCGCACCGCCGGGCGGTCGGCCATCTCGAGCCGGGCGTGCCCCGGCGCGAGCTCGAGTATCCGGGCGCCGATGGTGGCGGTGTAGGGGGCCTGGCGGGCGGCGGCGGCGCTGAAGAGGGCCTTGCCGCCGGGCATCTTGCAGGCGGTGCGCCACAGCCGCCCGATGGAGTCGGCGTTGGGGCGGATGGCGCCGGCGCGCAGGTTGCGGAGGGATTCGAGCATGGGGCCTCGTCCGATCGGGCGCCGGTGGCAGCCGGCGATGGGCGGGCATGATAGCGCAGCCGAGCGCGCAGCGGGCGTCGCTCGTGGCGCTGCGGCGCCGACGCTGCGCCGATGCCGCGGCGACGTTGGACATTGCGCCGGCCCTGCGAGTACAAGTGTTGGCCGCTCGCCCCCGGAGGATGCCATGGCCAACTTCTTCAAGGACAACGCCGACCTGCGCTACTACTTCGAGCGCGGGATCAGCTGGGCCCCGATCGTCGAGTTCGTCGAGCGCGAGTTCAAAGATCCGGAGGGCTTCTCTTCGGTCGGCGAGGCGGTCGAGTTCTACACCGAGGTCGCCAGCAACGTCGGCGAGTTCGTCGCCAAGGAGGTCGCCCCGCGGGCGGCGCAGGTCGACCGCGAGGGGCTGATCTACGAGGACGGCGAGGTCATCTTCCCCGAGGCGCTGACGACGATCTTCAAGAAGATCAAGCGCATGGGCCTCAGCGCCATGGCCGTGCCCCGCGAGCTGGGCGGGCTCAACGTGCCGGGCATCGTCTACCAGATCTGCAACGGCCTCTTCGCCCGGGGCGACGTCTCGGTCTGCGCCCACAACGGGTTCCACGGCGGCATGGCGATGATCGCGCTGCTGTACTCGATCCACGAGGGCACCACCGAGATCGACCGCGAGACGGGCTGCGTCGTCTCGACCCGCTTCCAGGAGATGATCGACGACATCGTCGCCGGCGAAGCCTGGGGCTCGATGGACTTGACCGAGTCCAACGCCGGCAGCGACCTGGGCGTGCTGCGCACCAAGGGCGTGCTGGGCGACGACGGGGTCTGGCGGGTCAGCGGCGAGAAGATCTTCATCACGTCGGGGCACGCCAAGTGGCACTTCGTGCTCGCCCGCACCGAGCCGGCGCCGACCGAGGGCGGGCCGGGCGCGGGGCTGGACGGGCTCTCGCTGTTCCTGGTCAAGGCGTATGACGAGAAGGGCCGGGGCAAGAAGAAGACCAAGACCTGGTACGCCCGGGTCGAGCGCATCGAAGAGAAGCTGGGCCACCACGGCTCGGCGACCGTCGCGATCACCTTCGACGAGACCCCCGGCGAGCTGATCGGCGAGCGCGGCGACGGCTTCAAGCTGATGCTGTTCTTGATGAACAACGCCCGCATCGGGGTCGGCTTCGAGAGCCTGGGGGTGATGGAGGCCGCGTGGCGCCTCGCCCGGGACTATGCCGCCGAGCGGCCGTCGATGGGCAAGACCATCGACCGCCACGAGATGATCGCCGACTACCTCGACGAGATGCAGACCGACATCCAGGGCCTGCGGGCCATCGTGATGCGGGCCGCTTTTCACGAAGAGATCAACCAGCGGGCGCGGCTGGCCCGCGACCACTACGCCGAGCCGGGCAGCGCGCAGTACAAGCGCTTCGACGCCGAGCACAAGAAGCACCGGGCCTACGCCCGCAAGCTGACGCCGCTGCTGAAGTATTTCGGCGCGGAGAAGGCGGTCGACATGGCCCGGCAGTGCGTGCAGATCCACGGCGGCGTGGGCTACACCCGCGAGTACGGGGCCGAGAAGCTCTTGCGCGACGCGATGGTGCTGCCGATCTACGAGGGCACCAGCCAGATCCAGGCGCTGATGGCGATGAAGGACGCCCTGGTGGGCATCATCAAGGAGCCGCAGGCCTTCGTCAGCCGCATGGCCGGGGCCCGCTGGCGCAGCCTGTCGGCCCGCGATCCGCTCGAGCGGCGGGTGGCGAAGCTCGAGCTGCTCGAGCTGTCGGTGCAGCAGCACCTGATGCAGAAGACGGCGGCGGGCAAGCTCAAGAGCCTCAGCGGCAAGCCCATCGGCGAGTGGCCCGAGCGGTTCCTGCAGAACTGGGATCCGAAGCGCGACTTCGCCTTCGCGATGCTGCACGCCGAGCGGCTGTGCCAGATCATGTGCGACGTGGCGATCTGCAAGACCCTGTGGCATCAGGCCCGGCGCCACAGCGATCGGCGGGCGGTGCTGGCGCGTTATCTCGAGCGCGCCGAGCCCCGCGGGCGCTACCTGCACGACGTCATCACCACGACCGGCGAGCGCATCATCGCCGAGCTGGCCGGCGAAGACGGGGCCGAGGCCGCCGGCTGAGCCCGGCGCTTCGCCCCGCGGGCGCCGCTGACGCTCCGCTGCCTCCATCCGTATGAAAAATCGGGAACCCTCGGCCGGCGGATCCCGTAGAATCGGGCGGACGACACGGAGAACGCACATGCGCTCGCTGCTCATCGCCGCCGCCGCCGTTCTACTCCTGCCGAGCTGCGCCAGCTTCGACAACAGCCCCGACGGTCGCGCGCTCGCGCCCCATGACGACGCCTATCTCGCCGCGTCGGCCGCCCATGGCCCCGCCGCCCGCGGCCCGGGGGGCTGGGTCGTCAGCGTCACCCCGCAAGAGCTGGCTGCCCTCGGCTTCGGCCAGCAGATGGAGCTCGATGTGCAGGCGCCCGGCGTGGTCTACGTCGTCGACTACCACCGCATCTCACAGCTCGACGGGGTCTTCGCCCGCACCGCCGGCGGGCTGATGCCGCTGCGGGCGCTGCTCAAGGAGCAGCACGAGGCCGGTCGCGTCGTGCTGCGCACCCGCCCCGCCGAGGTCCCGAGCACCCAGCCGGTCGACGACAAGGAGTGCGGCTGACCCGCCCGGCCTACGGGCCGCCTCGAAAAAAACGAGGCTCAACTGTCGATTTCGGTATAGCCCGCCCGTCGCTCTGGTGAACGCGCCGCTGATGGCGCCCAGCACCGGAGAGACCGATGACCATTCCCTTCTGGACCCTCGTCTTCGCCACCGTCGCCCCGTACCTGTGGTTCGGGCTGGCGGCGCCGCAGCGGATCAAGCAGTTCGGCCACCTCGAGGTCAACGTGCCGCGCACCCAGCAGGCCAAGGCCGAGGGGCTCGCGGCGCGGCTCATCGCGGCGCACAGCAACGCGTTCGAGGCGCTGGCGATCTATGCCCCGGCGGTGATCGTGGCCCATCTGGCCGGGGCCGATCCCGGGCACTCGACGATCCTGGCGTTGGTCTGGGTCGGCGCGCGCACGCTGCACGGCATCTTCTACGCGCTCGACAAGGCGCCGCTGCGCACGCTCGTCTTCACCGTCGGGCTGCTCGCCAGCGCCGGGTTCTACGTGCTGGCGGCCATCGCCTGAGCCCCGGTCAGAAGAGTCGCACCACGCAGTGCACCGCCATCGCGGCCGTCGCCAGCACGCTGGTGATGTGGCTGAGGAAGCGGTGCGGCTGCAGGCCCTTGAGATACGAGACGGTGTGCAGCACCCGGGCCACGGTGTAGAGGCCGAAGTAGATCATGCCGGCGGTCGCCGAGCCGCCGGTCAGCACGAACGCCAGCGACACCGCGAAGTAGGCCGGGATGTTCTCCAGGTCGTTGCGCCAGGCGTTGCCCGCCCGCTCGCCGAGGTCTGTATCCTCGGCGAGGTCGAACTTGCCCTTGCTGAAGAACGATACGTCCTCCGGCGTGCGGAAGGTGCCGGCGCGGTTGCGGTGGTAGAGCTGCACCAGCGACAGCGTATGCATCTTGAAGAAGAGCACCACCACGCTGATGACCCACCAGCCGAGCGCCGTATCGAATGCGTTCATGTCGTCCCCCTGCGACCGTCGGCCGGTCGGCTCAGAGCTTGGAGCCGTAGGCTTGCCACATCTCTTCGGTGATGCCGTCCTCGATGATGCGCTGGTAGAGCTGCGCGCTCGGGCGGGCGGTGCGGGCGAAGTCGCGGGCGTAGTCCACCGCGAAGAGGCCGAAGCGCGGGCCGAAGCCCTCGGCCCACTCGAAGTTGTCGAGGTGCGACCAGTGGAAGTAGCCGTCGATGTCGACCCCGTGCGCGTTCATGACGTGCCAGATCTCGCGCAGGTGGCTGACGATGAAGATCTGGCGCCGGGTATCGCCGGCCTGGGCGTCGGCGAGGCCGTTCTCGAGGATGAGGATCGGCTTGGCGTAGCGCCGATGGGCTTCGAGCAGCACGTCGGCGAAGCCCTTGGGGAAGATCGCCCAGTCGAGGTCGCTCTCCAACTCGTCGGGGTCCCGCGGGTCGTGGCTGTGGATGATGGGCCCCGCCGCCATGTTCGTGGCGTCCATCTCGACGTAGAACCGGCCGTAG
This sequence comes from bacterium, assembly GCA_030427205.1. GTDB lineage: Bacteria > Myxococcota_A > Bradymonadia > UBA7976 > UBA1532 > JACKDM01. Next base: position 22,705 of record JAUHXC010000017.1, read on the forward strand.
TAGTTGATGCCGACGTAGTCCTGGCTGCCCTTCAGCCCTTCGATCTCGGCCCGGTAGTCGGTATCGGTCATCGTGTAGGTGCCCGACTCGATGGCGTCGAGCACGTCCCAGATGAAGGCCTGGCGCACGAAGCCGGCGGCGATGCGGTCGAGCGGGGCCCAGTTGCGCCACGGTTCGAAGGCCCGGGTGTGCTGGGTGATGCCGACCCGGATGTTCGCCTGCCCGCGGGCGTTGGCGGCGGCGTGCAGCTTGGCGTAGGCGATGGCGTGGGCTTCGAGCAGCCGGTGTACGACGTGGGCCACCGCCGGCGGCCCGGCGCGCTGTTCGAGCGGCGGGAAGACCCCTTCGAGGTAGCCGTTGAAGACGAAGACCATCGGCTCGTTGAGCGTGCACCAGTCGGTGACCTCGCCGCCGATGGCTTCGATGACCGCGTCGACGAACTGCCCCCAGTGCTGCATCGCGTCGGCGCGCTCCCAGCCGCGCTTGCCGTCGACCTCGTCCCAGAACCACGCCGGCGAGCTGAAGTGGAACAGCGTCACGTGCGGCGTCAGGCCGTGCACCTTCAGCGCGCCGACGACCTGACGGTAGAAGTCGACGCCGGCCGGGTCGGGCGCGGTCATGCCCGGTCGGGGGAAGAGCCGAGCCCACGAGATGCTGAAGCGATAGCTGTTGAGGCCGAGGGCGGCCAGCTCGGCGAAGTCGTCGGCGAAGCGGCTGTCGAAGTCGACCTTCTTGCGGCGCACCTCTTCGGGGTACTTGTCGAGGTCGTGGATGTGCCCCGGCTTCGCCTGACCCGGCTTGTCGCCGGTGCCGGTCAGCCCCTCGGCGATGACCCGCTTCTCGAATGCCGTCCAGTCGCTGGGCTGCTGGTGCTCGACGTGCTGGGCGGCCACCGCGACGCCGAAGGCGAAGTCGTCGGGGAAGGTGAGCGGGTAGGGGGCGTCGACGGCGCTGACCACCTGCGACTGGCGCTGCACCCCGATGAACCACGGGGTGAAGAGGACCACCGCCACAACGGCGCTGAGCCCGGCGAGCACGAGCAGGACGATGCGCTTGCGGGCGCGGGGGGCGGCGTCGGTCATCGGGCCTCCAGGGCTGGCCGCCGCATCATGCCGCGCCGGACCGGCGGTCGCCAGCGGGGCGCGCGAATCACGGTCGGACGGAAGAGGGCGCCGGGCGGGTCAGTCCCAGGTGCGGGCGAGGTTGGCGGTGTTCTTGGCGCGAAACGCCGCCTCGACGTCGATGTCGAGCCGGTTGGCGATGGCCAGCAGGTAGTTGAGCACGTCGACGAGCTCTTCGCCGACGTGGGCCACTCGCTCGGCGGTGGCGCCGGCGGGGCCCTTCTCGGGCTCGTCGAACAGGCGGTTGACCTTGCGCACCGCCTTGAAGAGCTCGCCGACCTCTTCTCCCATCAGGAAGCAGTTGTGCACCAGGTCGACGTCGAGCCAGCCGTGAAAGGCCTCGAGGTCGTGGATGTAGCGCTGGAAGTCGGCCATCGTCGCGCCCGCGGGCAGGTGCGGGCGGGGGGGCTCGGCGGCCGGCGTGGGCGAGCCGTCTTCGGCCATCAGAAGCGCCCGCCGAGGCCCAGGACGGCCCCGTCGGGGGTGATCGCGGCGCTGGGGGCCACGTCGCCGTCATCGAGCACGTCGACGATGATCAGCGTCACCCCGGCCCCGATCAGGCCCGCGCCCAGGCCGAGGGCGGTCATGCCGACGCCCTTGGTATTGTAGACCGTCGGGCACTCGCGGCGGCCGAGGCCGTCGGTGCAGGTCACCTCGCCGTCGAGCAGGGTGGCGTAGATGCCGCCGGCGGTCAGCAGCACGCCGCCGATGATCATGCCCGAGCCGGTGTAGACGTAGCCGCCCTCTTCGTCGTCTTCGTCGGTCGCGGCGACCGGCGGCGGCACCGTGACCGGCGGCGGCGTGACCGGCGGCGGCGTGACCGGCGGCGCGCTCGTGGCATCGGCCGTCAGCCGGATCGTCAGCTTCACCGTCTCTTTGCGGGCCTGCACCGTGCGCTCGGCGGGCTTCATGCCGGCCTTGCTCGCGCCGATGACGTGGCTGCCGGGGGCCACGCGCAGCACGATGGGCGCCCGGCCGACCGGCTTGCCGCCGAGGGTGATGTCGGCGCCCGGCGGGCTGGAGACCACCTCGATGGCCACCGGCACCGGCGCGGCGGGCGGGGCCGGCGGCGCGACGGCCAGCGCGGGCTGCAGCTGAGCGAAGGCGGCGCCGATGGTGCGGTCGACCTCTTCGGCCGCGCACAGCTCGCAGACGCCTTCGGCGGTCTTGGTGGCCTTGGTCGAGGCGTCGTACAGCCGCAGGCTCACTTTGTAGATCTCGTCGGTATTGTCCACCGCGCCGCTGAGCACGAACCGGGCGCCGGCGGCGCCGGCGATGCCCATCGCGCAGGCCTCGGTGGTGCACATGACGCTGGCGGCGGCGGTGGCCAGGGCTTGCTCGGTGCCCGCCTCGTCGACCAGCTCGGCGCGGGCCTGCGCCAGCCCGCGCAGGTGCTCGGTGAACCCGCGGCCGATGGCGGTGGGGATGTCGCCGGTGCAGTGCAGGGGCACGGCGACCAGCTTCTCGGCCGACGCGGGCGCGGCGACGGCGCACAGGCCGACGATCAGCGCCGCGAGCCCCGCGCAGGCGGTATTCAGTTGGATCTTCATGGCACCTCGGCGACCACGTCGGCCACCACCGCGGTCACGTTGTCCAGACCGCCGGCGGTCAGCGCGGCTTCGATCAGAGCGGCGGCGATCGTATCGGGATCGCCCGATCGTTCCAATTCGGCGGTGATCGCCTCGTCGTCGACGAGGTCGGTCAGCCCGTCGGAGCACAGCAGATAGCGGTCGCCGACCTGCGGGGTGTCCTGCCCGGCGTCGACGTCCACCGTCGGCGAGAGGCCCAGCGCCCGCACGATGATGTTCTTGTAGGGGAACCGCGACGCGTTCTCGTTCTTGATGACCCCCAGCCGCAGGTACTCGTTGAGCAGCGAGTGGTCTTCGGAGAGCTGCGCGAGCTCGCCCTGGCGCAGCCGGTAGAGCCGGCTGTCGCCGACGTGGGCGAAGTGCAGGATGCCCTCGTCGAGGCAGGCGGTGACCACCGTGGTGCCCATGCCTTTGCACTCGGGCCGGCGGCGGGCGGTATCGAGCACCACCCGGTTGGCCCGCTTGATGGCGTCGACGAGCCGGTCGCGCACCGTCTGCCGGCGCTTGAAGATGCTCCAGCGGCCGCTCGCCGAGCGGTCGTCATCGGTCGAGATGAAGGCTTCGGCGACGGCCTGCACGGTCATCTTCGAGGCGACGTCGCCCGCCTTGTGGCCGCCCATGCCGTCGGCGACGACGAGCAAGCCCCGGGCGGCGTCGGTGAACAGCGCGTCTTCGTTGTGGGTGCGCACCTTGCCCGGGTCGGTGCCCGAGCCGATTCGCAGTCGCAGCAGGCTGCTCATTCGCCCAGCCTCTCGCCGAGGGCCGCCACCCGCGGATCGGAGGGGGCCAGCTCGCGCAGCCGGGCGAGGTGGCCGATGGCGACCCGGCCCAGGCCTTGATCCCACAGCTGCTCGGCCAGCGCGAGCCGGGCTTCGACGACGCCGGCCGGGTCCTCCTCGGCCTTCTCTTCGGCGGCGCTCAGCGCGCTGAGGCGCTCGACGGCGGCGATGAGGTTGGCCCGGCGCACCGGCTTGGTCAGGTAGTGGTCGGCCTCGGCGAGCTGCGCCCGGCGCACGCTCTCGGCGTCGTCGAGCGCGGTGCAGATCATCACCGGCAGGTAGCCCGGATAGCGCACCTTGAGGAAGCGGGTCGTCTCGAAGCCGTCGAGGTGCGGCATCATGACGTCCATCACCACCAGCATCGGCAGGTTGTTCTGGGTGACCAGGATGGCCTCCTGGCCGTTGATCGCCCGGCGGACGGTATGCCCCATCGACTGCAGCATGCGGCCGATGAGGGTCGCCGTATCGTCGTCGTCCTCGACGACGAGGATGCACCGCTCGAGCTCACCGGCCCGCTCGATGGGCGGGCTGTCGGTGGCCATCTCCTTGCGCTCGTCGCTCACGCTCACCTCGCCTCGTCTGCGACCGTCGATTCTACCGCGAACGTCGCGTTCACCGGGCCCCCGGCTTCGCCCAGGGCGGCGGCAGCACCGGCGGCTTCTCCTTCTCGCGCTGCGTGCGCTGCAGCTCGATCTCGCGGAACAACGCCGCGGGGGCCACCGCGCTGACCGGCACGTAGCCGCTCTCGGCGCCGCAGTACCCGTTGAAGACCCCCACCTCGGTGCTGGTGGCCATGATCTTCGAGACCGCGGTCAACGGCGTGCCGACCATCTCGACGCCGCGCACCAGGGTCTCCTCGCCGGTCTCGGCGTCGACCCGGTAGACCATGCGCGGGGTGCCCTTGAACGCCTGATAGCCGTAGTTGCTGGTGTTCGTCGAGCCGCCGGTGATGTCGCGGATGATCAGACCATAGGGCTTGCCCTGCGCCTTGACCTCGGCGATGAGCATCTCCTTGAGCTTCGCTCGGCTCACCGGGGCGTGGCCCTCGATGAACAGGTTGCCCATGCGCGCCATCGGCCGGCGGATGCCCTGCGCCCGGCCGTGGCCGTTGCTGCGCTTGGTGCCTTCGATGGGCGTGCGGCTCGTCAAGAAGCTGCGCAGCACCCCGCGGTCGACGAGCACGGTGTCCTGCGAGGCCACCCCCTGGTCGTCGTGGCGGTAGTGCCCGTTGAGCGAGACCCCGTCGAACGTCACCCGGGTCGGGTCGTCGCGCACCGTGATGAAGTCGGGCAGGATCGCCTGGCCCATCTGGCCCTTGAAAGTCTGCCCCTCGTTCTCGTCGTTCTGCCGCTCGCCCTCGAGGCGGTGGCCCACCGTCTCGTGGAAGAAGACCCCGGTCGCCTCGGGCTCGAGGATGGCCGGGCCGTTGAACGGATCGGCGACCGGCGCCGCCCGCAGCGCGCGCAGGTCGGCCATGCTCTGGTCGATCATCTCCGCGAGCGCCGCCTCGTCGGGCAGCTCGGCGAAGCTGCGCCCGTACAGCGTGCGCCCCTGGTCGAGCAGCAGGCCGTCGGGCGCCCGGGTCACCGCGTCGAACGAGATCGAGTAGATGACGCTCTCGCGCACCATGCGGGTGCCCTCGGTCGACACCAGAAACACCCGGTCGTGGTCGGCCGAGATGCGCACCGCGCCTTCGAGCAGCTCGGGCATCGCCTTGAACCGGGCTGAGAGGCGGCGGGCCATCGCGGCCCACACCGGCCGGTCGAAAGCCGGGCTCAGCGGGGCCTCGACGTCGGTGATCGGCTGCTCCTTGGAGAAGCTGTCGACCTGCTCGTCCTTCTGCACCTCGGTGACCTTGCGCGCCTTCTTGCGCAGGTAGGTCGACAGCGCGTCCTTGTAGGCGCCGTCGGTCAGCAGCCACAGGGTCGTGCGCAGCGCCGCCGGGTCGTTGTCCACCGGCGCCTCGTGCGGCGGGCGGAAGGTCGCCGGCTCCATGAAGAGGATGTCGTCGGGCTCGGGGCTCGAGTCGAAGGTGTAGTCGCCGACCCGCACGTCGACCGCGGCCACCCGCTCCTTGTCGCGGCTGTCTTGCACGATCGCGCCGAAGCGGGCCTCGACGCCGGCCTGATCGCGCTCGGTGACGCGATAGCTGACGAAGTAGGGCGGGTCGTAGTCGTCGACCTTCAGGGCCCGGGCGTTGCGGTCGAGCTCGGCCTTCATGGCGTCGAGCAGGCCGGTCCGCGGGTCGGCGGACTGGCCGCAGGCGAGCGTGGGCAACGCGAGGGCGATACAGAAGAGCAGGGCAGACGTGGGGCGCATCGGGTCTCCGGCAGCGACGGGTCAAACTAGCGTGGATCCGTCTCGGGGACAATTTCGGGGGGGCGGGGGTTCCCGCCGATGCGCGCCGGGGTCGGCGGACCGCCTCAGCGGGCCAACTCAGCGGGCCAACTGCACCCGGATGTCGAAGCGCTGCCAGCCGTGGCCGCCGAGGCCTTTGATGTGCGCGGTATCGGGCAGCGCGGCCGGCCGGCCGATGACGACCCGCAGCGTGACCGGCTCGAGGTCGCCGTTCGGCGCGAGCCCGAGGGCCGAGCCGGTGCCGACGATGCGCACCGCGCCGTCCGCCGAGATCTCGACCGGCGGCGACCACGGGCGGGGCTCGCCCTTCTCGGGCATGACCCAGCCCACCGCGGCGACCTCGCCCTGCATCGCGGTGAAGGGGGTCAGCACGATCTTGAGCTGGTCGTCGGGCCCGAGCACCGGCGGGCTGTCCGGGGGTTCGTCGGGGCCGCGGGCCAGCGACTGACCGCCGGTCACCTGGGCGGTGTAGTCGGGCAGGCGCTCGACGCCGCCGGGCAGCACGACGAAGAACAGCAGCGCCGCGGCGGCCACCAGCAGCGGGCCCGCGATCCACGCGCGCCGGCGCCAGACCGGGAGCCGCACGACGTTGTCCGCCTCGGCCTCGGCTTGGGGGGCGGCCTCTTTCGCAGCTTGTGCGGCGGCTTCAGCGTCGAACGGCTCGACCGGCGCGCCGTCGTCGGGCAGCGCGAAGGCCTCCAGCGCCGCCATGGCCGACCGCTCGTGGGCGGACGGGCCCGGATCGCCCGCCAGCGCCGCCAGCAACGCCGCGGTGCCCGGATCGTCGCTGCCGAAGGCCGGGTCGTCGGCCGCCCGCTCACCGCGGGCCAGCGCCTCCAGATCGGCCAGGGCCGGCAGCCCGTCCTCCTGCTCTCGCGCCGTCACCCCCAGGTCCTCCAGCAGCCGCGCGTCGTCGCTCTTCTCGGGCCCGCTCATGGGGAACCTCCGGCGGTCGCCGCCTCGGCGAGCAGGCTGTCGCGCAGCTCGCGGGCGTGTTTGGCCAGGCGGCTGCGCCAGGCGTAGACCGCGCCCGACGACATGCCGGTCGCCGCGCAGATGTCGGCCACCGGGCGCTGCTCGATCATCATCATCTCGAACATCATCAGCCCCTTGGGCGACAGCTCGCTGCGCAGGCGATCGAGCAGCGCCCGCAGCAGGCTGCGCTGCCCCACCACCCTCTCGAAGCCGCCGCTGCCCGCCGCCGGATCCAGATCGGCTGGCGCGGTCGGATCCTCCGTCCACGGGCTCTGCCGGCGCGAGCGCAGCGCGCTGGTCGTGCGCCGCTCGGCCACCAGCCCCACGAAGTTGGTCAACGACAGCCCGCCGTCGGGATCCCAGCTCGCGAGGATGCGCCCCTGCCGCTCGAACAGCGCCACGAAGACGTCCTGGCTCAGATCGTCGAGCTCCTGACCCACGTCACGGCCCCGGGCGGCGGCGGCGCGGCGCAGCAGGATGCGGGCCACCCGCGCCCGCACCACCGGCGTGATGGCGCTGATGAGTGCCCGCACCGCGACGGGGGCCCCGGTCAGGGCGCGCTCGACCAGCGCGCGATCGGCGTCGTTGCTCATGGGGCCTCGCCGGCCGTGGATCTGGCCCGGCAGCTTGCCGGACGCGGTCGACGGTTGTCCAGCGGCGGCCCGGTGCCCGGCAGGCGGTCGCGTGGCCACCGCCGGTCACTTGATGGTCACCAGCGAGACGTCGGTCGACGTCTTGCCGTACTGGTCGACGGTCAGCACCAGCGAGATCGAGCCGGTCGAGACGAGGTCCCCGACGGTGGAGCTCTTGCGGTCGGTCAGCGACACCGCCTTGACGACGAACTGCGACTTGGGCGTCCACAGCGTCGGGTCGGCGGGCAGCGCGATCCAGCTCTCGTAGCCGTCGGGGTAGCTCACCACCAGGTACGGGCTCGACAGGGTCGTCGTCGACGCATCCCAGGCGTCCGTCAGCGTCACGTAGATGTCGGCCTCCTCGCGGCCGATGTTGACCACCGTGTGGCACTCGGGGCAGCCGATCACCGGCGGCTGCGGCCCGGCGTCGCCCGCCGAGAAGCGGTCGAGCACCGTGAGGAAGGACGGGCACACCGCGGAGACCTGGGCCCGGGTGCGCGTGCCCTGGAACCAGTTGGCGAGGGTGCCCAGGCACGTCAGCCGGTCGCGGCCGGTGATGGCCCGCGCGCCGGCGCCGGCGAGCTGCGGGCCGCCGCCGACCCAGCGGGGCAGCGACGCGGTGTGGGCGTTGGGGAAGCTCAGCCGCCGGATCGTGCTGCGCCCCGAGAGGTGGCTCAGGTGCGTGCCCCGGTTGTAGACCGCCTGCGCCGCCGCCCGGCCGTCACCGCCGCCGGCGAGCTCGAGCGAGACCGCCGCCGAGGCGTAGGCCGTCGCGATCGAGCTGCCCGACCAGCGCTGCCCCGCAAGGCGGATCGCCGTGCCCGGCGCCACCAGGATGGGGGTCATCTCGGGCGCGCTCAGCGGCGAGCGCAGGTCGCGGTGGTCGGTCGCGCCGACCGGCGTGACCCGCATCGGCGCGATCGCCGGCTCACCGGCGAGGCAGGTGCGCCGCCGGGCCCACTGCGCCGGATAGAACAGCCCGTCGCCGCTCGGCTGGCTGCAATCGCCGGCCAGCGGCGCCAAGTCGACCCGGTGGTGGGCGGCGTAGTAGGGCGTGACGTCCTGCCCGAACAGCGTCGGGCGGTTGCCGCCGGCGATCAGCACCGCCGTCGGGCCGTTGGGATCGACCTGACCCGGGTTCGCCCGCAGCTGGCCGGCGTCGCGCAGGTGGGCCATCGCCAGCGTATAGCGCACCGCCTCGCCGATCGGATCCTCCAGCTCGCCGCAGCTCTCGATGGCCCGCCGGCGCTCCAGCTCGGGCGGCCAGCCGAGGCTCAGGTTGATCACCCGCGGCCCGTCGGCGTCGAAGACCGCCGCGTCGATCGCCCGGGCCACGTTGGCCAGCGGCGCGGAGCCGTCGGGCCCCAGGACCCGATAGTCGAGCAGCCGCGGCACGCCGACGTCGGCGGTCAGCTGCCGAATCGCCGCGCGCACCATGCGCCCGTGGGGGTGCTTGCTCGACCGCGGCGCAATCCCCGGGGCGGTCCAGTCGGGCCGGCGCTTGAACCCGCTGTCGATGACCGCGATCGGGGCCGGCTGACCCGCGGGCGCGGCGGGCTTGCCCATGACCTCCAGCGGCCAGTCGGGCGCGCCGGGCGAGGCCAGCCCGCCGGCCAGGCACTCGCGGCCCACGTACAGCTGCGCCCCGCCCATGGCCCGGGCCCGGGTGCGCAGGTGGGCGATCCAGCCGCACAGCTCGGCCGCGGGGATGTCCCGATCGGTCGTGATCGTCCAGAAGCGGCGGTGCCCGTCGGCCCGCTGGGCGACGCCCGACCGGTTGGCCAGCACCGGCTCGACGGTCACCGAGGTCCCGCTGAGCAGCGGGCGCGCCGCGATGCGATTGGCGAGGTCGGTGCGCAGCCGGTTCTGGAAGTTGGCCGGCAGGTTGACCCGCGCGAACGTCGGCACGTGCACGAAGAACCGATCGCTGGGGCACGCCTCGGCCGCCGGGCGCGCCTGACCGTCGGCGGCGCCGCCGTTGTCGTCGACGGGATCGGCGACGGGGTCGCGCCCGTCGTCCCGGCCGCCCTGGGCGTAGGCCGACGCCGACAGGGCCATGAGCAGCGAGAGACCCACAGCGAGCGGGCCGGTGCGAACGAGCGGGCGGATGAGCCGATGAGACATGACGCGAACCTCCTCACAGAGCGTTGACGATGGGGCATTCGCCGACGGCCCCGCGAGTCTGACACGGGCGCTGTCGATTCCACGACATCGTCGGCGGGCGCCGTCAGCGGGCGCCGTGCAGCTGGAACGCGTCCCACAGCGGATCGCCGGCGTCGCGGGTCGCCAGCGCCGCCCGGCGCAGGGCTTCGGCCGGGTTTTCGAGGCCGCCGGCGGCGTAGAAGCGGCGCATCAACGCCAGCGCCGTCGCGTCGGGGATGGGGCGCTCGGCGGCGACCACCGATCCGGCGCCCGCGGCCACCAGCGCGTCGGCGAGGCTCAACGAGATGCGGGCGGCCAGCGGCGCCGCGCGGCCGATCTCACAGCTCGACAGCACCACCAGCCGCGGGCGCACCGGCGCCATCAAGACGTCCTCGGTGGTCAGGCGCTGCCCGTCGGCCAGCCGCAGATGCGCGTCCCACGGGGAGGCGGGCACCAGGACCCCGTGCCCGGCGAAGTGCAGCGCGCTGGCCTCGACCAGCGCCCTCCGCGCCGCCGCCCGGTCCACCGCCGCGCCGCGCAGCAGCCGGCCGCCGAGCACCGCGGCGATCGCCTCGGCCTCGCGGCGCGCGCCGGGCAGGCTCTGGTCGGGATCGCCGATCACGATCCGCGGGCCCGCGCCGGGCGCTCGGGGCCGCCGCAGCGCGCCGGCGTGGGTCCAGACCGCCGTCGAGACCCGATCCCACAGCTGCGGGCTCTGCGCCGGCGGTACGCCCACCAGCGCCAGGTGCGCGATCCCGTCGGGCAGCCGGTCGGGCAGGGGACCCTCGCCCACCCGGTGGTCGAAGCCATTGGCGGTGATCAGGAAGCCATGCCAGCCATCGCCTCGATGGTGCGCCAGCCACAGCCCCTCGTCCGCCGCCAGCCGGGCCTGCACCGCCGCGACCGTCGCCCCGCCGGCGGTCACCGGCGCGACCCGATCGAGCCAGTCGTAGGCCGCGTCGAAGGCCGCCTGCAGCTCGGCTCGCTGCTGCGCGCGCTGCGCCTGCCAGCGGCCGCGGCGGTCGGCGGCCATCAGCTCGCCCGCCGTGCGCTCGCGCTCGTACAACGCGCGCAGGGTCAGATAGCGCTCGACGCGCGCGCTCCACGCCGCCCGCTGCGTATCGTCGAGCCGGCCGAGCCGGGCCTGCACCTCCAGGTCGCGCACCACCCGCGCCCGGGCGGCGTCGGCGATGGTGAAGGCCGCCGCCGTATCGCGCTGGGCCAGCGCCGCGGCGAACGCCTCTTCGAACAAGGCGTCCTGCTCGGCGAAGAACAGCGCCCGCTGCCCCTGCAGCGCGGTGCGCGACGCCGCCCGCTCGACGATCGCCAGCGCGTCGCGATAGGCGGCCAGCGCCCCCGGGCCGTCGCCCAGCAGCTCGAGCGCCCGCGCCCGACCCAGCCGCGCCTGCCACAGATAGGCCCCCATCGGGTCGTCGACCCGTGTCAGCAGCCGGCGCTCGACCTCGTCGAAGCGGGCCCGGGCCAGCGCGCCGTCGCCGTCGAGCAGCGCCCGGTGGCCGTCGAGCAGCCCCACGAAGAGCCCCGGCTGCTCCCGGCGGTCGGTATCGAAGCGGTCGTGGGCGGCGATGTGGCGATCGAGGGCGGCCCGATCGCCGGTCATCCGGGCCAGCGCGGCGAGGTTGGCGTGCTGGTTGGCCTGCTCGTCGGGCCGGCCCTCGGCGAGGGACAGCGCCGCGACGAACGCGGCCTCGATCTCGGCCGGATCGACGTCGAACGCGCCCTGACGGCGCCCTTCGAACAGGATCCAGCCGCGGTTGCCTTCGTACATCAGCCGCAGGTCGGGGCTCATCGCCTCCACCTGCTCGGCCAGGCCATCGAGGCGGGCGCGGGCCCGGGCATGGCGACCCAGGGCGCTGTCGATCACCGCCCGCAGCATCAGCCCATAATGAGACAGCGCCGGCAGCCACGCCGCCCGCGAGAGCCGGACCGCGTCCGCCGCCGCCGCCTCCGCCGGCCCCAACGCCCCCGCGACGAACTCGAGCCCCGCGCGGGCATGGGCCGCGTAGGCCTGCCCGGCGGCGAAGCCCACCGACTCGTCGAGCGCGTCGCTCTGCTCGATCAGCGCGCGCGCCTCGGCGAACTGACCCCGCTGCCGGGCGCGGCGGGCGGCGAAGCGCAGCGCGCGGGCGGCCTCGGTCGGGCGGTCGAGCGCGCGATCGAGCGCCGCGACCAGCCGCCAGCCGATCATCTCCGCCGCGCCCCACCCGGCGTGGCCCAACCGGCGCACGGTGTTTTCGACTGTCGCCATCGGCCCCGCGGTGGACGGGCTCCACCACGCCGGCCACGCGACAAGGGTGCGGTCGTCGTGCACCACCCGCAGCAGCGCGGGCCCCGGCGGCAGCGCCTCGGGGGCCTCGGCCACCAGGAAGACGTGCGCATCGACCCGCTCGACCCGTGTCTCGAGCCGCTGCTCGCCCAGCGCGAGACGCCACGGCCCGGGCTCGCCCTGCACCCGGACCACCGGCCCCTTGCCCGGCCCGTAATGGCGCAGCGGCTGCCCGTCGTGCAGCCGGATCGCCCGCCCGCCCAGCGGCGACATCGGCGGCGGCGCGTCGGCCGGCGCGCCGCAGCCGGGCGCCAGCAGCAGGCACCCGGGCAATACACATGCGAGCAGCAGTCGAGCGGTCATCGGCGACGACCTGACCAGACCCGACCGCAGGCCGTCAAGCCCCGCCGCGCGTGGCTTTCGGCTCGGTCGACGAAAAAAAGGACGAAAAAACGTCGGGCCCATGTCAGACCGCCCGGCCCCCCGGCGAAGACCCATACGAACCCGGCGGATGGGGATGACAGTCAGCCCCGCCGCCACCCACCGGGAAGTGATTCCCAACAGTCACCGGAGTGAAGTCATGCGTATCACCCACGCCCTCGTCGCCGTCTGCCTCGCCGCCACCGCCGCCGCCTGCGGGTCCCTCGAAGAGGGTGAGCTCACCAGCCGCTCGATGGCGCTGACCGATGGCACCAGCAGCGTCACGGTCATCATCAGCGCCGAGAACGAGGCCGATCTCGACGCCTTCGACATGGCCGGCCTGAAGCTGAGCACCGGCAACGGCGGCATCGAGTCGGCCCTCGACCTCGTCGAGACGATGGCCGACGAAGACAGCCCGCGGCCCCGGGTGCAGCTCGAGGTCGTCGACGAGCAGCTCGCCGAGGGGGTCGATACCCTCGACATCGTCGAGACCACCGCGCCCACCTGGCGGGCGCCGTTCATGTGGCGCTACAGCTACAGCAGCAAGGACTGCACCGACGTCACCCGGCAGTCGTTCTGGCACAAGGTGTATGTCAGCATCTGGTTCAAGGCCAACTCGGGCTCGAGCTGGTCGAACCGGGTCCGCGACCGCAAGCTGAGCAACAACGAGACCATCAGCCGCTGCGACGAGGGCAGCTACCAGCTCAAGGTGGGCGTCGAAGCGCGCCAGCGCAGCCACTACGCCATCGAGTTCTGGGACTGAGCCCGCCGCCCGGAGCCGGCCGGGCGACCCGCGGTCGCCCGGCCCGATGAGTCATCCACCGTGTTATCGATGCCATGCGTCGGATGCCCCGTGGATGACTCATCGGGCCGTCGTTTTTCTCTGCCTTCTGCATCGCGGCCCGCGAGGGAGTCATGCGTACCCATCGATCCCTCATTCCATGCTGGATCACATGTGTCTTCGCGGCCGGCCTCGGCTGTCTGGCGACGACGGCGATGGCGGCCCCGGTCGCCGAACGCGACGCGGCGCTCATCGACGGTCGGGTGATCGACCACCACCCGGTCACCGCCGTCGGCGCGCTGCTCGCCGTCGCCGACGATGGCACCGCGGTCGAGGGCGCGTTCATGTGTTCGGCGGTGCTCGTCGGGCCCACGGTCGCGCTCACCGCCGCCCACTGCGTCGCGCTGGTCGAAGTCGATGCGGCCGAAGAAGGCTGGCAGCTGGATTGGTGGCTCAGCTTCGCCCCCGACGTCAGCGACTTCGACGGCCCCGATCCCATCCTGCCCGGCGACAGCATCGCCGTGCGGCCGGTGGTGCACCGGGGCTTCGACCCCCAGCGACCCATCCGCTCCGATCGGCCCGACGCCGCCCATGACATCGCCGTATTGCTGCTGGATCGGGCGGCGCCGGTCGCGCCGGTCCCGCTGGTTTCGACTGCCATGGGTGATGATGCCATGGGTGATGCCATGGGTGATGGTGTGAGTGATGCCATCCTGATGGCGGGCTATGGCATGCGCTCGGACGAGCCTGATAGCCCCGACGCGCGCCCCGGCCAGCGCCGAGCGGGGCCGGGGCGGATCTTCGCCGTCGGCGACCACGAGCTGCGGGTCGGCCGTCGCCTCGACCCCGCCGCCGAGGTCGACGACGCCCTCGCCGAGAAGTGCGCCGGCGACTCCGGCGGACCGACCTTCGTACTCACCGTCGACGGCTGGCGAGTCATCGGCCTCACCAGCCGGGCCCACGCCGCCGATCCGGGCTGCGCGCTCGCCGGCCTCGATACCCGGGTCGATGTCTACGCCGATTGGGTCGAGCGGGTCGCCGCCGCGAGCCCCGATGGCGGCGGGTGCGCCGTCGCGCCATCGACGCCGCGGTGCCCGTGGATCGCGCTGCTTCTGCCGGCGCTCGTATGGTCCGGGCGCCGTCGACGGCGTCAGGTGCCCTTGTAGTTGAGCACCGGCCGCAGCCGACGCACGATGCGCACCAGCGGACGCTGCGCGCGCATCACCGCCGAGATGTCTTTGTAGGCCGCCGGCGCCTCCTCGACGAGCTGCCCGGCCCGCTCGTCGGCGAACCAGACCCCGCGCATCTGACGGCGCACCGCCCCGGCGTCGATGACCCGGCGCGCCGCCGAACGGCTCAGCGCCCGCCCGGCGCCGTGGCTCGCCGAGCCCAGCGCCGCGGGGCAGCCCCGGCCGATCACGTGGTAGCTCGCCGTGCCCATCGAGCCGGGGATGACCGCCTGCGCCCCGGCCAGCGCCCGCACGGCGCCCTTGCGGTGCACCCACAGCGGCCCGTCGCCGTGATCTTCCCGCCAGATGCCATTGTGGGTACAGGCGATCCCATCGTCGGGCTCCGCCGCCGGGAACCCCAGCCGCTGCAGGATGACCTGCACCGCAGCGAGGATGAGCCGGCGGTTGGCCGCGGCGTAGGCGATGGCCCAGGTCATGTCGCCGAGGTACGCTCGGCCCGCGCTGCTCTCGGCGTCGAGCCACGCCAGCCCCGAGCCCCGATCGACCGCCGCCCGCCGGCAGTGCCAGCGACCGATGGCCGGGCCCATACTGCGGGAGCCGGTATGCACCGTCGCCCACAGATCGCCCTCATCGTCCGCCTGCAGCTCGACGAAGTGATTGCCCCGGCCGATCGTGCCCAGCTGCTGCCGGCCCTCCCGCCCGGCGAGCCGGATCAACGGCGCGGCCGACAGGTCGTCGGGGTCGAGGTCGGCCGGCCAGGGCAGCCGGTCGGCCTTGCGCCGCGAGCGGATGGGCACCAGCGCCCGCAGCGCCGCGAGCACCCGCCGGGCGGTCGCCTCGTCGGGCACGGCCTCGGCGGCGCCGGGGAAGCGACGGGCGGCCATGCCACAGCCGATGTCGCCGCCGACCGCCGCCGGATACAGCCGCTCGCGGGTCGCGAGCACGGCGCCGACGCAGACATCGTGGCTCAGGTGCACGTCGGGCATCACCGCCACCCGTACGGCGTCTCCGGCGTTGCGCAGGCGGTCGAGGCTGCGCTTCACCGCGTCGTCCGGTGGCTCGACGAGCCAGTTCTCCAGCGGCGCCGGATCGGGCTCATACATCGCGCACCTCCTCGGCGGGCGCGGCGACCACCGTGACGATCAGCTCGGGCACCCGCTTGCGGTGGGTATGGGCGGCCACCTCGCGCCGCAGCCAGGGGCGTGCCCGCGCCGCGGCGTCGAGCACCGCGCCGTCGGGGGCCGGATGATGCAGGGTGACCTCGACGTGGCGGGCGTCGGCGCCGGCGAGCACCGCGCCCACCCGGGCCTCGCCCAGCGGACCGTCGGTCACGCCGGCCAGGGCCAGATCGAGGGTGCGGGCGATCTGCCGGCACAATTGTCGGGTCTTGCGGTCGCCGGCCTTGCGGGCCCGACCGCGGTGGTCGAAGCGGGGATCGACGCCGTCGTCCCCGGGAAAGAAGTCATCGCACAGGTTCTCGAAGCGGGCCCAAGCCCGTTCATGCGTTCGCGTCATGGTGTCCGTCTCTGCCTGCCGCCACCCGGCGGCCGAAATCATCGGCGCGCGCCGCGACCATCGCGACGCGCGAAATCGAGGGAATGGGTGGATCGATGCGTCTGCTCGGCGTGCGAGCGACGGCGGACCGCGGCGTGGCGAATCGGCGCCGAGTCGGACTCGGCGGGCGCGCTACGCGCGGTGGGCAGGCATGGGGACAACGAGCGGCATGATGGGCCTCCCGGGTCGGGGCGACGGTGCGCGGCAAACGGTACGGGCGCGCCGGGCGGTTGTCAAACGGCGCGCCCAGAGCCCGGCGCCGTGGTGGCGGGGGTGGCGGCGGTCGGTCTGTTCACGGCGGCGATGGGCGGCGGCCCGAACCTGACCGAAGAGGCGGTGATGGAGGCGGTCGAGCGCCCGGTCGAGTGCCTGCCCTCGCCGCGCGACCCGCCCGGTATACTTCGCGACGGCATCTGCCGCTCCGGCTCAGACCCAGACCCCGCGCAGCAGTGACCAGCCCGGGCGTTCGCGCACCACCCGCTCGACGGTTTGCTGCCACGCGTCGACCAGCGTCGCGAAGCCCTCGGGCGTGTATATCCAAGGGTAGCCGGCGAAGGATGGCGGGCCGTCGGCGAACGCGGCCCGCAGCGCGTCGGCGACCGGATCGAGCGGCCGCGCCAGCTCGACGATGTGCCGCAGCAGCGCCGCGGTGTAGATCACCTCGCCCTCGGCCACGGGCTGCGGCGCCAGGCCGCAGGCGCAGCCCGCGTCGGGCGGCGTATCCCAGAAGAGGTGGCCGAACCAGCGGTCGTAGGGGGCGCGCTCGCCCGATGTCACACCCGCGCGCGCGATGCGCCACGCGTCGTCGCCGTCGATGTTGCGATACCAGCGCTTGTTGCCTTCGAACCACGAGGGCACGGCCGCGAGCCCGAGTGTGCCCGGCCGCACCTGCCATGCGTCGTCGAGGTGGCCCGCGGCGCGCAGCCGCTCGCACGTCGGCGGCGCCGCGAAAGCCGCCGGATCGAACGCGAACCAGTCGGTCGTCACGCCCATCGGCGGTGTGGGGGCTCATGGCGCATGTCTCGACGGTAGCGACCGTCGGCGCGCGGTGCCAGCGTTCCGGATCGCGGGCGTCGCGACCTCTGGCCGGGGCGAACCGGCCGCGCGCGGGGGGTCGATGACGGATCCAGCGAAGTAACTTCGCTCCGCTCGCCGGCATCCGGCTCAGGGCGAGTCGGGTCGATCACGACGGCCCGGCCACGAGCATCACGCGCTGTGGTGCCGCGGTCGTGGCCGTGCGGCCACGTCGTCTTCGTCCACCGCCGACCGAGCGAGCCCCCGCCCATGCCGTCGCGCACCGTCGACAACTCAATCTACGACCGGCTCGGCGAGCGCTGGTATCGGGCCGATGACGACCCGATCGCGCTGCTGCGGGCCGAGTCGCGCTTCCGCAACCCGTGGATCATCGAGCACCTGCGCGCCGCCGGGGCCCGGGACGTGCTCGACGTCGGCTGCGGCGGCGGGTTCCTGGCCAACCCGCTGTCCGCCGCCGGCTTCCGGGTGACCGGCCTCGACCAGAGCGCCGAGGCCCTGGGCGTCGCCGCCCGCTACGACCGCAGCGACGCGGTGCGCTACGTGGTCGGCGACGGCTACCGGCTGCCCTTCGACGACGGGAGCTTCGACGCGGTGGCCGCGATGGACTTCCTCGAGCACGTCGAAGAGCCGGGGCGGGTGATCGCCGAGGCGGCCCGGGTGCTGCGGCCCGGCGGGCAGTTCTTCTTCTACACCTTCAACCGCAACCCGCTGAGCCACCTGATCGTGATCAAGGGCGTCGAGTGGCGGGTGCGCAATACGCCGCCCGACCTGCACGTGATCGACCTGTTCATCACCCCGGCCGAGATGCGGGCTCACCTCGCCGACGCCGGGCTGGTGGCCGATCCGCTGCGCGGCGTGCGCCCGCGCGTCTTCACCCGGGCCTTCGGCTGGCTGCTGTTGACCGGCAAGGTGCGCGACGACTTCGCCTTCACCTTCACTTCGGGGCTGGCCCTCAGCTACATGGGACGGGCGATCAAGCCCGGAGACCGCTGACCCCATGCCGCTGACCCGCAGCACGCTCGAGCACCTGCGCTTCCCGTTCTCGTACTTCCTGCTGCCGCCCTTCGTCTTCGCGCTCAGCCAGATCGAGAGCCGGCCGCTCGACCGGGTGCTGCTGCTGTTCGCGGTGCTGCATCTGGCGGTGTATCCCGCGAGCAACGGCTTCAACAGCTATTACGACCGCGACGAGGGCCCCATCGGCGGGGTCGAGAACCCCCGCGCGGTCACCGGCGATCTGCTGTGGGCCAGCCTCGCCCTCGACGCGCTGGGCCTGCTCGGCGCCGCGTGGATGGGGTCGATCCCCTTCGTGGCGATCCTGCTCTACGGGCTGGCGTCGAAGGCCTACAGCCACCCGGCCATCCGGCTGAAGAGCCGGCCGATCGTCGGCGCGCTGGTCGTCGCGGTCTTTCAAGGCGCGGTGGTCTATCTGACGACGGTCGCCGCGGTGGCCGGGGCCTCGCCGAGCGAGCTGATGACCGCCGAGCACCTGCTGCCTGCCGGGCTGTCGAGCCTGCTGCTGGCGGCGGGCTATCCGCTGACCCAGATCTACCAGCACGACGAGGACGACCAGCGCGGCGACCTGACCCTGAGCCGCCTGCTCGGGCTGCGCGGCACCTTCGTCTTCTCCGGCGCGGTGGCGTTGATCACGCTGCCCGGCTTCTACCTGCACTTCGCCGCCGATCCGGCCGGGTTCGCCATCGTCTGCGCCGGGCTGGCGCCGGCCGGGCTGTACGTGGGGCTCTGGGGCCGGGCGGTCTTCCGTGATCCGGCGGCGGCGGGGTTCCGGCGCACGATGCGGCTCAACCTGCTCTCGTCGACGGCGCTGATCGTGACCTTCGCGGCGCTCGCGCTGCGCTGATGGCGGCCGTCACCGATCTGGTACGCTCCCCCGTGACCGGTCTCGGGGGGAGCCCATGTCGAGTATCCTGCGAGCGGCCCGGCGGGCTGCGACTCTGAGCGTGACATTGTGGATGGCGGGCTGCGTCGAGGCGCCCGAACTGCCGGCCCTGCCCGATATCGGGGCGGTGGACGGGGCGGCCGCCGACGGCGCGCCGGCGATCGCGGACGCCGCCCCAGATGCCACGCCCGACATGGACCGGGACCTGGCACCGGATGTTATGCCAGATGTCATTCCGGATGCCATGCCTGATGTTATCCAGGGTGCCATGCCTGATGTTATCCAGGATGCCATGCCGGACGCCGCGGACCATGGCGCGCCGGATGGAGACGTCTCGACCGAGGCCGGCCCGTGTGAGCCGCTCGACGAGCAGTGCAACGGCCTCGACGACGACTGCGACGGCGCGATCGATGAAGACCTCGCCGACGGCCCGCCGTGCGACACCGGCCTCGACGGGCGCTGCGCCGACGGGGTGACGGTCTGCGTCGACGGCGAGCCGCGGTGCGCGCCGCCGGCCAGCGACGAGCTCTGCAACGACGTGGACGACGACTGCGACGGCACCACCGACGAGGAGCCGGCCACGGCCAGCTGCTTCCCCGGCTCGCCGCGCCCGATCGCTCAAGGCCGCGCGGTCTGCCTCGCCGGCGGATGCCAGCTGGCCTGCAATGGCGGTCGCTACGACATCGACCAGCAGCCGGAGAACGGCTGCGAGTACGCCTGCGACTTCGCCGGCCCCGTCGAGCAATGCAACGGCGCCGACGACGACTGCAACGGCCTCGTCGACGACGGGCTCGAGCCGCCGCCGGCCGATCGGCCGTTCGGCGTGTGCAGCGGCGCGGTGAAGGTCTGCGATGGTCGCTGGCGCGAGCCGGAGTATCGCGACTTCGCGCACTACGAGCCCGACGAGGTGAGCTGCGACGGGCTCGATAACGACTGCGATCGGCGGATCGACGAGGGCGACTGCCCCGAGATTCGGTGTGCGGCCGATACCGTCGGGCCGCCATGCAATGGCTGCCCGGAAGGCACGGTGATCCCGGCCGGGCCCAACGGCGGCGAGTGGGTCTGCGTGCCGCCCGGGGAGTTCGACATGGGCTGCCGCCCCGAGGAGGTCTGGTGCGAGGCCGATGAGCGCCCGGCTTTTCCGGTGGCGATCCCCAACCCGCTGGTCGTCCAACGGCACCCGGTGACGCGCCGGCAGTGGCAGGAGGCCTTTCTGGATGCGCCGAACGATCCGCCATGCGCCCGCTGCCCGGTCGACAACGTCACCTGGTTCGACGCGGTCTCGTACGTCAACCAGCTCTCGCGAGACGCCGGCCTCGCGCCCTGCTACGCCCTGTCGAGCTGCGGCCCCCGGTCGCCGGCTGAGAAGGGCCTGTCATGCGACAGCGACATCGATCGCATCCCGGGGTGCACCGGCTTCCGGCTGCCGACCGAGGCCGAGCGCGAGCACTTCACCCGCTCTGGCACGCGGACGCGCTTCTGGTCGGGCGATCGCCGGGCCGATCTGGACGCCGTCGGCTGGTACGGCGCCAACGCCGACGGCCCGCGGCCGGTCTGTGAGCCGCCAGAGCCCGAGCCGACGCATCCGCTCGGCATGTGTGATGTGCACGGCGGGATCAACGACTGGACCGAGACCCGCTTCGGCGCCTACGCCGATCAGGTGGGAGACGGGCAGCGCCAGGTCGACCCGCGGGGCCCGGCGGAAGGCCTGGAGCGGGCGCTGCGCGGCGGATACCACGGGTCGGTCTTCGAAAGCGTGCACGGCACCGCCCGCGGGCCGCAGCCGCCGACCTTCGCCGCCGACGGCACCGGCTTTCGTCCGGTGCGCACGGCCTGCATCGACGATGTGTGTCCCATCGCCTGCGCGCCCGGGACCCACGACCTGGACGGTGCGGCCGCGAATGGCTGCGAGTATGTCTGTGTGCCCGGCCCGGATGGCATAGAGCGATGCAACGGTGTGGACGATGACTGCGACGGCGAGATCGACGAGGCGCTGGTCGCGCCGCTCGCCGATCGGCAGGCCGGGGTCTGCGCCGGCGCGCTCCGGGTCTGCGAGGACGGCTGGGTGGAGCCGGACTACGCTGGCATCGGCGGCTACGAGGTGGAGGAAGCGAGCTGCGATGGCTTGGACAACGACTGTGACGGCCGCGTCGATGGCGCCGATGACGACATAGACGGCTGCGTCGAGATCCGCTGCGCCGCCCGCACTGAGGGGCCCCCGTGCAACGGATGTCCGGCGGGCACGGTGATCCCGGGGACGCGGGTCCCCGGCGACTGGGTGTGTGTGCCCGCCGGCGACTTCGACTTCGGCTGCGATCCGGCTGAAGAGTGGTGCGCGCCCGACGAAGGGCCGCCGGTGCCGGTGACGCTGAGCCGACCGCTGCTCGTCGGCGTCCACCCCGTGACCGAAGGTGACTGGGCGCAGGTCTTCGAGATCGACCCGCGAGCCCCCGGGTGCATCGGCTGCCCAGCCGGCGACGTCTCATGGTACGACGCAGCGCGCTACGCCAACTACCTGTCCGATGCCGAGCGGCTGACGCGATGCTATCCGCTGAGCGGCTGTCGGGCCCACGAACCACCGGGCGCCGAAGTGTGCGACTTCGATGTGCGGCGCGCAGACGACTGCACCGGCTATCGCCTGCCCACCGAGGTCGAGCAGGCCTGGCTCATGGGCGCCGGCGCGGGGACCCGCTTCTGGTCGGGGGACGACGTCGGCGTCGCCGGGCAGGTCGCGTGGCATGCCGAGGCCGCCGGCGGACCCGATCCCGGGCTGCGGCCGGTATGCGGCCTGCCGGGCCCGCCAGCCCACCCGTGGGGGCTATGCGATGCCCAGGGCAACGTCTGGGAGTGGAGTGAGTCCTGGTACGGTCCGTTCCCGCGGGCGCTCGGTGACGGCATCCGGCTGATCGACCCCGATCTCGGGCAGGTCGACGTCGACGCGCAGTCGGAGCGAGTGTTGCGGGGCGGGTCGTATCGAACGCCGCTCGTCTGGCCCGGCCGGCCCGATACCGCCGGGCAGCACGTCGACAGCCGTGCCGCGGGTCACCCGGACACCACGACTGACAGCGTCGGCTTCCGCATCGTGCGGCCGGTGCCCGATTGACGACGGATGCGATCGCTGTGACTCAGCGGCTCACGGCGAGTGCCCGATCCGCCGGTCGCGGGCCATGCGCAGCGCTTCGGCCACCGTCGCGTCGGCGCCGCGCTGCCGCACCAACGCCTCGAAGGCATCAACCAGTCGCCGATCGCGGCCCCAGGCCAGCTCGTCCAGCGCGTCGAGCGCCTGCAGCGCGCTGCCCCGATCGCCGCGGGCGGCGTAGTCGGCCACGTTGGCCAATCCCTCGGCGAGCTGGAAGCCGCGCACGTTGGCCGCGACCCGCCGCTCGGCGGGGCTCAGCTCACGGGGCACGCGATCGAGCTGGGCGGCGACCCGGGCGGTGGCGTTCTGCAGGGCGACCATGTCTTTGTACTTGAGGCTGATCTCGGCCACCGGGCCGGGGCGGGTGACCCACAGCTCGAGCAGGATGACGTGGCTGTCGCCGCCGTAGAAGTACGGGATCACCGTCTGGATGCCGTCGTCGTCGTCGCCGCGGTCGGCCTTGACCCCCATGGTCTTGCTCAGGTTGCGGTCGGTGGCCTCCTCGCGGGCCTTGACCTGCTTGACCTCCTGCTGACCGAGCACCCGGCTGCCGACGATACGGATGGCCTCGACGCCGTCGGCCAGCTTGACGTTGATGCGCAGCAGGCGGGCGATGACCCGGCTGATGCTGCCCAGCTCGTCGTCCACCGCGTCGCCCAGGGCCTCGTCGGTGCTGCGGTGGTAGTTGCCGTGGCCGGCGTTGGCCACCTGCCACCAGCCCTGGTGGCTGCCGCCGAGCTGGATGACCGAGGTCACCGCGCCCTGCACCGTGAGGCCATGGGCCGCGCCGCGGGCGCCGTCGATCGCCGAGGCGGTGGCGTCGCGGGTCAGCACCAGCACCGTCTGCGTGCCCGGGATGCGCGCCGACTCGCCGGCGGCGCCCTGCAGCATGCCGCCGGCCCGGCTCATCGCCGCGGCCAGGGCGCCGGGCGGCGCGGGCGGCAGGGTGCCCAGCGCCTCGACGGCCCGGGCCAGCACCAGCCGGTCGCGCAGCGGCGCCAGCTCGCCGAGCACCGTGGGCCGGGTCGTGCCCAGCACGACGCCCAGGCGGTCTTGCGGGCCCAGGCGGCGAGACAGCGCGGTGATCGCCGAGACCAGGGTCTCACCGTCGGCGGCGGAGCGATCGACCACCAGCGCGATGTCCAGCGGCGGGCGGCGCCAGCCGTAGCGCTTGCTGCCCTGCAGGCCCACCTGCAAGAACACCCGCTGCGGCTGGTCGGCATAGGCCCGGTCGAGGGTCGCCGTCAGCGCGAGCCCGGCGTCGTCGGGCGCGTCGAAGGGCTGCTGGGGCAGCACCGCCTGGCGATAGGGCTGGCGGCCGCTGGGCAGGGCGTCGTCCAGGCGGCGCAGGCGCTCGGTATAGGCCGCGTTGCCGCCGAGGTAGGTGTTCTCGAAGTAGCACATGCGCGGGATGAACCGGTCGGGCTGCACGAAGCGCTCGGGGTACTCGGCCACCGCGAAGCGGCCGTCGATGTCTTTGCCGTCGAGCGGCGTCAGCATCGACTGGAACTCGCCGCCGGACTCGCCGGTGCGGGTGCGGCCCTTGTTCTTCGACCGCTGGCGCCGGGTGCGCTCGGCCGCCCAGTCGTCGCGGCGGTTCGCCTGCTCGAAGGCCGGCTTCTTCTCCTTCTCGACCTCGTCCCGCGCGATGCTCTTCTCGGTGACCAGGTCGACGACCTCCTCCTCTTCGTCGATCTCCTTGGGCTCCTCGACGGTCTCCGGCTCCGGCATCGCGTCGTCGGCGAAGAGCCCGTCGAGCTCGGTCTGGTCGCGCCGCGAGAGGCTCGACTTGGAGACCGGCTTGGGCTTGGCCGGCGCGATGCCCCGGTCGATGTTGCCGGTCGGGCGCCTGGCCGGCGCCCGCTTCTTGCGGCTCTTCTTGCCGGTGGCGCCGGGCCCGCGGCCATAGCCCTTGCCGCCGCCGACGTCGAGCTTGGCCAGGCCCTCGACCCGGCCGAAGCCCTGACCGCCGCCGCCCTGTCCGCTGCCGCGCAGCCCGAGGCCGCCGAGGCCGTTGGCGTCTTCGCCGTCGCCGTCAAAGGGCTGATTGACCGCCGGCGAGGGGTCGGCGGCCGGCGCGTCGGCGGGCGGCGCGGGTGGCGCCAGCATGGGCTCGGCCCGCCCGAACGGATTGGCGAGGTCGCCGCTGTCGTCTTCGGCGTCGAAGTCCATGCCGCGCGCCGCAGCCGCGGCCGGCGCCGCGGTCTTGGCGGCCGCCATCGGGGCCGGCTCGGCCTCCTGCGCCTTCTCGGCGAGGTCGCCGCCGCGCGCGTTGTCGTCGGCGGCCTCTTCGCGCCAGGCCATCGACTCTTCCGGCGCCTGGGCCGCGCCCGCCTGCGGCGCCTCGTCCTTCATGGCGCACGCCGTCAGCCCGGTCAGGGCCAGCAGCGCCGCCAGCGCGAGGGATGCGCGCCTCATGCGGCCTCCCGCGCTTTGCGCCCGCGGCGGGCGACGATACCCATGACCGCGACGGCGATGATCACCACCACGCCTTCGACCGGCTCGAGCTCCCAGACCGCCGCCTTGAGCACCAGCGCGCCCAGGCCGATGATCAACAAGAGCCAATGCCCGGCGTTGGCCGGCCGGCCGCCGGCGCGGGCCCGTACGAAGAGCACCAGCGCGATCAGCGCGATGATGAGCGCCAGGCTGCCCACCTCGGGCCCCAGCGCGGCGGTGAGCGTCATCGACGCCGCCAGCGGCGGATCCTCGGCGCTGTGCACCGGCTGGCTCAGCAGGATGCCCTGGCTGGCCTCGTCCACCGGCAGCGGGTCGCCGCTGGCCAGCTCTTCCCAGTTGTAGGCCGGCACCTGCTTCATCTCGCTGTCGAGGCCCACCACGCCGCGGTCGCCGGGCAGGCGCAGCAGCCACTGGATGTCTTTGCTGCGCAGATCGGACCGCGGCGTCGTCAGGTCGAGGCCGTCGAAGAGCCCCAGCGCGTCGCGCCGGCTCTCGTAGCTCAGCTCGATGCGGGTGGTGGCGTTCTTGGGCAGCGGGATGGCGATCTTGCCGCCCACACGGCCCGCCTCGGCGCCGTCTTCTCCGGCGCCCTCGTCGTTGCGCACCTCGTCCATGCGCTGGCCGTTGATGGTCACCCGCAGCGGGGTGGCGCCCTCGGGCAGCGAGACCCGGAAGAACTGGCGGTCGTCGTTGTTGACGATGTAGGTCGCCCGCCCGACCACGTAGCCGCTCTCGAGCACGTTGGTCTCGATGCGCACCTGCTCGGCCTCGGCGTCGAGGGTCTCGACCATCGAGTGGGCCTTGACGTCGACCTCCAGCGCCCACGGGGCCCGGGCGTACTGGTAGCCCGCCCGCAGCTCGAGGTCGCTGCGCAGGCGCACCGACTTGGGCAGATCGGTCACCGCCGCCGGGCGCACGTCGGTGCGGGTCTTCTCGCGGACCTCCATGCCGCCCTCGGCGGCGACGCCGAAGCTGCCCGACTGCACCTCGGCGCCGTGCACCAGCAGGTCGGGCACCTTCATGGCGCCGAGTTCTTTGGGCAGCAGCAGCTCGAACTCGACGTCGAGCAGGATGGCGCCCTCGAGCGCCTGGGTGAAGGTGACCCGCCACGCCTGGCGGCCCTCGCCGGCGTCGAAGCCCTCGGCCTGCTCGACCTTGTTGATGCTCGGCCCGGTGATGCGCGGCTCGGCGATGCCCTGGGGGATCGAGACGTGCAGGGTGTCGTTGCGCCCGCTCTTGACCTCGACGAGCACCGAGGCCTGGGCGGTCAGCGTCTGCTCGCGGAAGAGATACAGCGTATCGACCCGGGCGTCGAAGCGGCTCTCCTTGGCCTTGGCCGCGGCCACCGCCGAGCTGATCGGGCCCGGCGCCTGCAGGTGCTTGAACGCCTGGTTGACCTTGTCGCGCAGCGTCTGGCGGATGTCGCTGGGCAGCGCGTCGGCGCCGACCTTGCTGTAGCCGTTGGCGGTGCCCGGCGCGAAGCCGACCTTGTCGCCGTCGAACAGCGCGATGACCCCCTGCTGGCGGATGACGATGTCTTCGGTCTCGACGGGGCGCACCAGCGGCAGGTTGATCGCGGTGCCTTCCACCGGCGCCACCGGCACCTCGATCTGCAGCTCGACCGACAGCTTGCCCGCCAGCTCTTCACCCAGGATGACCCGCACGTGCCGCGGCAGATCGTCGGTGGCCGGCAGCACCCGCCAGTCTTCGATGCCTTCGCCGATGACCTTGTAGGGCACCACCCCTTCGGGCAGCTCGATGGGCAGCTCGCGCAGCTTGCCGTAGATGACGTCGTAGCGGGCGAGCACCCGGCTGCGCAGCACGCCTTCTTCGAGGGTCAAGAGCTGGAAGGTCTCGGTGTTGACCCGCACCTTGGTCTCGGCGGCGGCGCGGGCCTCGGTCCACTTGAGCGTGGCCTCTTCGGTGGGCGGCAGGTAGGCCCGGGCGGTGGTGCGGGCCCGCTCGCCGTCGCCGCTGATGTCGGCCGACACCGGGATCGGCGGGTCGACGGTGATCTCGGCCTTGCCGGGCACGGTCAGGTCGACCTGGGCGATGGGCACCTCGTCGGGGTGCAGCACGATCTGCGGCTGGCCCTGGCTGCGGTCGATGGCGACCCGGAAGCGGGCGGTGACGGTGTGCGCGCCGCGGCCGGTGACCCGGGCGGTGTGCCAGCCGTCG
Organism: bacterium; assembly: GCA_030427205.1. GTDB lineage: Bacteria > Myxococcota_A > Bradymonadia > UBA7976 > UBA1532 > JACKDM01. The sequence goes on from JAUHXC010000017.1 coordinate 49,239, forward strand.
ATGACCCGGGTGGGCAGCGCGGTGCGGCCTTCGCGGGCGTCGACCAGGGCCGAGTCGCTGCGGGCCAGCCGCAGATCGGCGGCGCGGCCTTCGAGGCTGAGTTCGTACGTGGCGTCGACGTCGGCGCCGTTGCCCGCGTCGGGGGTCAGCGTATAGGCCACCCGGCGCACCGTATGCCCGCCGCCCGCCGCGCCGGAGCGCACGACCACCGCCGGGCTCGCCGGCAGCGAGGCGGTGACCCGGCTGCCGTTCTTCTGCACGTCGACGCCGGGATAGACCGCCGCGCCGTCCGCCGCGCCGTTCACCGTCAGCGCCGAGCCGGGCATCGGCGGCAGCGGGATCACCGCGATGGGCGCGCCGTCGGCGTCGGCCTCGCGGGCGACCAGATAGGTCAGGTTGAGGCGCACGGTGTCGTTGCCCGAGAGCAGCGCCACGTGGGCCCCGCCGATCTGCACCAGCGCCAGCTCGCTGCCGTCGGCCCGGGCGCTCTGCACGACCGCCTGCGCCGGCAGGATCGCCACCTCGGCGATGCCCTCACCGGTCAGCTTGACCGAGGTCTCGACCTCCACGGTGACCGGTCGGGCGGCGTCCGCCGGCAGGTCGACCCCCACCGTGCCTCGGCTCCACGTGGGCCGCGGCCCATCGGCCCGGCGGGCGACCCGCAGCAGCTCGCCGTAGCGCTCGAGCGACATCTGGACCTGCTCTGAGGGTTGCTGGGCCAGCGTGGGTGAGGCGAAGGCGGCCAGCAGGGTGAAGGCGGCGGTGAGGCCGGTCGTCAGCCGGGCGGCGCGGGTCGCGAGGCGGGCGCGGGTCATGGGTGAGTCCTCCGTCGATCGTGAATCCCCGGACCGCACGATGGCACGGCGGCGGGGCGAGGGGAAGTGGGGTGACTGTTCGGTTCGGTTTGCCATGGGCGGGGCTCCGGGCCGGGGGTCCGGCGGCGGTGTACGGGCCATCGACCGCGGCGATCTGATTCGGTTCCGACAGCGTACGCCCGGACCCTGCGCCGATCCGTCGCTCAGCGCGCCGATGGGCCGGGCCAGCCCAGCTCACGGCCGAGCAGCGACTCCAGCCGGCGGTTCCACGGGGCGTAGAAGCGCAGCAGCGCCTCGCGCGCGGCCGGATCGAGCGGCGGGCGGGCGAACGGCACCCGCGGGCCGCGGCGCAGCAGCCGGCGCGCCCCCGGCGGCAGCCAGCGGTTGAGTGCGGGGCGGGCGAAGACCGCCCGATAGGCGGGGTTGTCGAAGACCGAGCGTCGATTGTGCGCGGCGGGCGGGACGGGCACCGCTGCGACGCCCAGAAAGTCGAACAGCCGGCCCCAGAAGGCCGCCGGATCCCGCCGCAGGTGCTCGAATTGCAGCACGCAGATCTGCGCCCGGTCGAACAGGGCCAGGTAGCGCTCGATGTAGAGCGCATAGCAGCCGCGGCTCACATAGCCCGGCGCGCCGGCCCGCCAGACCGCCGACAGCGGCGGACGCACCAGATCCTCGAACGGCCGATCGATCGCCAGCCAGCGCCGGCTGTCCCAATACTGGCTCAGCGCGCGGGCGATCGGCTCGCGGATCAGCACGATCAGCTTCACCTCGGGCAGCGCGCGGCGGATGCGCTCGGGCGCCCGCGGGTCGACCAGATAGGCCGGGCTGGTCTCGCCGCGCAGCGCGCCCGGCGGCGCTGATTCGAAGGCGCGCTGATAGATCCGGGCGGCGTCGGCGTATCGCGCCGCATGATTGAAGACGTTCAGATCCTTGTCCGGCGGCATCCAGACCGCCGGGTGGGCTTCGAGGGCCCGATGCACCGTGGTCGTGCCCGCTTTCTGCGAGCCGACGATCAAGAAGTCGGGGCGGACGCCGCGCATGACCCCAGCCTAACCCATGGGCGGGCCGGGTGCCGATTGTCGGGGTCTCTGCACCGATGGTAGCCTCCCGCCCGATGGCGACCCCCACCAAGGTCCACCCCCTGCGCCGCGGGCTGCTGGTGCTTGCGTTGGTGCTCTACAGTGCCGTGCTGCTGTTCGGCGCGACGCCCGACGAACTCAGCCCGCGCGTGGTCCACGCCCAGCAGAAGGCGCTGCACGAGACCCTGCTCGGCATCCGGTTCCGCCCCTTCGCGTTCGTCTTCGAGGGCCGTCGGGGCCGGTGGAAGCGGCGCTCGGTGGTCCTGGCCATGCACGGGCGCGCGCTCGGCGGCGAGCCGCGGCTGCTCGTCGCCGCGCCGACCCATCGCATGCAGGGTTATCGCTGGCTCCAGCCGGCCGAAGAGGCGATCATCCTCAAGAAGTTCCAGTACGCCGGTGGCAACCGGTTGATGCGCACCGTCGCCGATGGCACCCGCCGCATGCTGATCCACCGGCTGCGACGGGCGGGCTACATGAAGCAGCTCGGCCGCTTCGGCTGTCGCTCGGCCTACGCAGGCGACGGCGAGATCGATCGGGTCTACCTCTCTGTCGCCTACGACGCGATCAACTACGAGACCGGCCAGATCCGCGACTTCGCCCATGTCGTGCACATCTACGACTGCCGCATCGACCGTCCGCTGACCGGCGGCCGCTGGACCGCCGCCGAGGTGGGGGAAGACGGCGTGCCGCGGCCCGCGCTCGGTACGATCGACCCGCTGCTCTCCGGCGCGAAGCCGGGACACCGCACCAGGCAGCGCGCCCGGTCTGCCCGCGTGCGGCGCGCGCGGCGCAAGCGGGCGCGCGAGGCGTCGCCGGAGAAGACACCCGGCACGATGCGCGCCCCGGCCTCCGAGTCTTCGAAGAGGGTGAAGCCGATCCGACCAATCGGCCCCTTCGGCCCGGCCCGTGAGAGCGCGAGGCGGCTCGAGGTTGGCGAGCGATGAGCCTCGGTCGGATCGCGCGCTTCGTCGAAGGCTGGTGGCTCGACGACGCCGAGCTCGAGCCGCTCGCGGCCTGCCGGATTATGCTCGGCGTCGCCTTCTTCGGCTTCTACGCGCAGATGGCCCCGTCCCACGACCTGCTGTGGGGCCCGGAGGGCATCGTGCGCTACAGCAATCAGCCCGACGCCCCGCTCTGGCTTCAGCTGCACGCCGGGTGGCTGCTCGCCGCGACCCTGGTCGGCTCGGCGGGGCTGACCCTGGGCCTGCTCACCCGGCCGATGATCCTGCTGCTGCTGGCCGGCCACCTGGGGCACAGCACACAGACGCTGCACTTCTCGTGGGGGTGGGTGCTCGTCGCGCCGGTGCTGTTGGTCTATCTCTTCCTCTCGCGCAGCCATCACCTGTGGTCGCTCGACGCGTACATCCGTCGGCGGCGGCGCCCCGACGCGCCGTGGCCGCGCGTGGCGCCGGCCTGGCCGATGCGGCTCTTCCAGGTCAACGCGATCGCGATCTACCTCGCGGCCGCATGGCATCGGATCGACGACGGGGCCTGGCTGCGCGGCGAGATGGTCTTCGAAGCCATCGCCGCCGGCCCGTTCACCCGGGCGCCGGGGCTCGACGTGCACCTCCTGCCCTACAAGGGCTGGCTCGAGGCGATCTGCTGGTACACCTGGCTCGTCGAGCTGGCCGGCCCGATCTTCTTGTGGTTCCGCCGCACCCGGCCGTATATGGCGCTGCTGTTGATCACCGTACACCTCGGCCTCGAGCTGGGCGCGTTCGTCGGTGCGTGGCAGTTCATGGCGACGGCGGTCCTGATGACGTGCCTCGAGCCCGCCTGGCTGCGGACCGTATTCGAATGGCCAGCCCGGCGCCTCGGTCGCCCGGCGAAGCCGTCCGCCGGCAGTGTGGCCGGCGAGACCGTGACCGGCGAGGCTGCCTGATGCACGTTCTGCTGCTCGCGCTCAACTACCACCCCGACAAGCTGGGCAACGCGCCGCTGATGACGGGCATCGCCGAAGGCCTCGTCGAGCGGGGGCATCGGGTCACGGTGGTCTGCGCGCTGCCGCATCACGAGACCGGGCGGATCGACCCGGCCTATGGTCGGCGGGCGGTGGTGCGCGATCGGCGCAGAGGCGTCGACATCTTGCGGGTCTGGCTCTACGCCCCCGGCGAAGGCGGCCTGCTCGGCACCGGCGCGGCGGCGAAGATGGCCAACTACGCCTCGTTCACCGCCACCGCGCTCGCCGCCGCGCTGACCGTGCGCGACATCGACGTGATCTTCACCCCGTCGCCGCCGCTGACCCTGGGCATCGTCGACCACCTCGTCGGCCGGCTGCGGCGGGTGCCTTTCGTCTACAACCTGCAGGACCTCTTCCCCGAGGCGGCGGTGCGGCTGGGCGTGCTCACCGACCCGCGGCTGATCGCCGGCTTCGAGCGGCTCGAGCGCTGGGTCTACCGGCGAGCCACCCGGCTGTCGATCATCAGCGAGGCCTTCCGCGAACACCTGATCGAGCGCGGGGTGCCCGCCGAGCGCATCGTCTACATCCCCAACTACACCGACACCGACGAGATCACGCCGCGCGCGCGCACCGGCAACCCGATCCGCGCGGCCCACGGGCTCGACGACACCTTCGTGATCCAGTTCTCGGGGCGTATGGGCTACAGCCAGGGGCTCGAGACGGTCATCGAGGCCTGGCGCACGCTCGACGACCTGCCCGACGCGCGCCTGATGATGGTGGGTGATGGTCAGGCCCGGGCGATGATCGACGACGCGCTGCGCGACGACCCGCGGGCGGTGGTGCTGCCGACCCAGCCCCGCGCGGTGCTCGCCGACCTGCTCGGCGCCGCCGACGTGGGCCTCGCGCCCTTGCGCCGGGGCATGGCCGAGACCTGCATCCCGTCGAAGATCTTCGGCATCATGGCCGCCGCCCGCCCGGTCATCGCCGGGGTCGAGGCCCACACCGACACCGCCCGGCTCATCGAGAGCGCCGACGGCGGCATCGTGGTGCCGCCGGAAGATCCCGACGCCCTCGCCGCGGCGATCCGCCGGCTGTACGCCCGCCCCAAGCTCGGCCGGGCGATGGGCGCCGCCGGGCGCCTGCACGTCGTCGGCCACCACGGGCGCCACGCCATCATCGCCCGCTACGAAGCGTTGCTCGAAGAGCTGGTCGAGCGGGGCCGCTGACCGTCGGGCGGCCGCCGCGCCGTCAGTTGCCGGCGCACAGCGGCGCGCACTGACCGGCACCGGCTGCCGATCGGCGCGCCGATCAGTCCACCGGATAGCGGTCGGCCGGGTCGCCGTCGCGGGTCGAGACGATCGGGGCCTCGGCGGCGGTCTGCCATGGCACGTCGGGCCACCAGCGCTCGGGCGTCGGCGGCGCGTCGACGTCGATGACCGCGCCCGGCCGCGGGGCGACGAAGCGCACGCCGGCCTTCTCGGCGGCGGCCCAGGTGCGCTCCATCGGCTCGGTCCAGCCGTGCAGCGCCAGGTCGAAGAGCCCCCAGTGGATCGGGATGAACAGGTCGCCCCGCAGCATGCGATGCCCGCGGATGGCCTGCTCGGGGCCGATGTGCCAGTCGGGCCAGGTGGCGTGGTAGGCGCCGACCTCGATCATCACTGCGTCGAAGGGCCCGTAGCGCTCGCCGATCGTGGCCATGTCGTCGAAGAGCCCCGTATCGCCCGAGAACATCACCCGGGCCTCGGGCCCGACCAACGCGTAGCCCGCCCATTGCGTGCGGTTCTGGTCGAAGAGGTGGCGGCCCGACGCGTGGCGGGCGGGCGTGGCCACCACCCGCAGGTCGCCGAACGTCGTCTCCTGCCACCAGTCGAGCTCGACGATGCGCTTCGGGTCGATGCCCCAGTACTCCAGGTGGGCCCCGACGCCCAGGGCGGTGACGAAGGTGGTGTCCCACTCGCGCATCGCGACGATGGTCGGGTGGTCGAGGTGGTCGTAGTGATCGTGCGAGATCAGGACCGCGTCGACCCCTTCGAGCGCCTCGAGGGGCAGGGGCGACGCGTACCACCGCTGCGGCCCCAGCGCCGGAATGGGGAAGGGCGAGTCGCCGAAGACCGGATCGGTGAGCACCCGCTTGCCGGCCAACTCGATGAGCGTCGTCGAGTGTCCCAGCCAGGTGATGCGCAGCCGGCCGGGCGGCGTGGCCAGCCGGGCGGTGGTGTCGCCGTGCACCGGCAGCGCGTCGGTCGGCGACGCGACGTCGCTGCCGTCGAACATCGCCGTCAGCCCGCCGGCCATGTCGTTGAACAGCGGCTGCGCGTTGACGAAGATGCCGTCGCTCGAGTGGGGCGAGGCCTGCATGCGCGCGGCGCGCTCACCCGCGGGCCCGGTGCCCATCGCCCGCCACGCCAGCCCGACGCCCACCGCGATCAGCGCCGCGAGCACGGCGCCCAGGATCAGCATGAGCCGGCCGATGCGGCGCCAGATCCGGCGGCGGGCGGGCGGTGCGTCGGTCTCGGTCGGGCGATCGGTCATGAGCCTGCTCCGGGTCGAGGGCAGCCGACTCTATGGCCCCGCGCCGAGGCAGGCAATCGCCGAGCGCGCCATGGGAGAATCCGATGGTGCCACGAACCGGCCATGGGCCCGAGCGGGCGCCGGATCGCGCGGCCGCGTCAGCCCTGGGCGATGCCCAGCAGGGACGGCGCCATGGTCGACGGGGTATTCGCCTGGGTGGTCTGGAAGTCGGTCGGCACGCGCCCGGTGAGCAGATAGACGAAGTACGGCGGGTGCCGCGCCGCGTCGATCAGATCGCGGTCGTTATTCTCGCACTGCCCGATGCCGCGGCCGATGCCGACATAGCTGTTCATCAGCCGCTCGGCCCGCGCCCGGTCGGACGTGCGATGCAGGACGTGCATGTAGTTCCACGGCTTGCGGATGTAGACGGCGTGCAGCAGGTCCCGGTCGATGAGCCGGTGGATCTCGACCAGCGACGTCTCGAGCAGCTGGGCCTGCGAGTTGGGGTCGCTGCAGACGCCGACGCGAAACGCCAGCGAGTTGAGCGCGCACCAGGTGGCGATCGAGCGCAGCACGCGTTCGGAGCGGGCCTCTTCGGTGAGCAGGTTCGCCTTGTCGCCGAGCGGCGAGAGCCCGGCCGTGCCGGACGCGGCCCAGTAGCGGATCGTGAGCATCAGTGGCCTCCCGTCTGGCGCGCGGTCTCCGCCTCACCGTCGCGGCCCGCTGCCTCCGCCTCGCGCGCCGCGCTGCGCTCCCGCGGACCGAAGGGGATGCGCTCGACGACCGACGGGTTGAGGGCTCTGCGGAACGCCACGTACACCAAGAACGGCGCGCTCGGCTGCTTGCCGCTGCCGGCGGATCCGATGTCGATGATGATGCGCTCGCCCGACTCGGGCTTGCGCTGCTGCCCCTGCGCGATCAGCGCGCGGGCGAAGGCTTGCACCTCGCCGGCGTCGTTGCCGGCATAGACGAAGTGCAGGCTCTCCCACAGCCCGCGCAGCCACGAGATCTCGACCGTGTCGCCCACGGTCCGGCGGCTGAGCTCGGTCATGCCCTTGCGCACGATGCCGACATCGGGGGACGGGTCGGAGCAGACGCCGACCCGGGCCATGATCGCGCCGAGCCGGGCCGAGCTGTCGATCAGGTGATCGAAGACCCGACGGGCGGCCTCCTTGATCGACGGGATGCTGGCCAGCTCGTCGGCGGTCCACGGCGCGCGCGGCCGCTTGGTGGCCCGGACCAGCTCCAGGGGTCGCTGTCGCCAGACGTAGACCTGCATCGCACCGTCCTTGTCGCGGGGTGTCCCGAATATAGTGGGCGAGGCCCGGAGACGGCAAGCGGTGGCCCGCGCACGGGCGCCGGTGGGGTTGGATCACCGGGGCGTTCGTGCGAATTTGAGGCCATGCGCAACGCCGCCGATCCCGAAGGCCTCATCGGCGCCGTCCTCGGCGGCAAGTACCGGGTCACCGGCCTCATCGGCAAGGGTGGCTTCGGCGCGGTCTATCGCGCGGTGCAGGATCCGGTCGGCCGCGAAGTGGCGGTCAAGGTCATCGGCCGGGTCGGCGACGACCACGGGCTGCGCACCCGCTTCTTCCGCGAAGCGCAGGTGCTCTCGCGGCTCAAAGACAGCGCCACGGTGACTCTCTTCGACTATGGCGAAGAGAGCGACGGCACCCTCTACATGGTGCAGGAGCTGGTGCTCGGTCGGCCGCTGTCGGCGGTGATCGCCCGCGGGGCCCGGCTCGAGCCGCAGCGCGCGGTGCGCATCACGATACAGGTGCTGCACGCGCTCGAAGAGGCCCACGAGCTGGGGGTCGTGCACCGCGACATCAAGCCGGCCAACATCATGGTCACCCGCGGCCGCGAGGGCGACGAGGCGGTGCGGGTGCTCGACTTCGGGGTGGCCAAGCTGCTCGTCGACCCCAGCGATGGCTACCGCACGACCCGCGGGCAGACGGTGGGCACGCCGACCTACATGGCGCCCGAGCAGACCAAGGCCAAAGGCATCGGCCCGGCGACCGACCTCTACGCGCTGGGCATCCTGCTGTATCGCATGCTCGTCGGGCGGCTGCCGTACAAGGCCGACAGCCACTTCGAGACCATGATGATGCACCGCAAGGCGCCGCTGCCGGCGATGGAGGGCGTGCCCGAGCCCATCGCCGAGGTGCTGCGCACCGCGCTGGCCAAGAAGCCCGACGACCGCTTCGCCGGCGCCCGGGCGATGCGCAAGGCGCTCGAGCAGGCCTTCCCCAGCGCGGCGATGCCCTCGGACATGCACGCCGCCCAGACCAGCGCGCCGCCGGCCGACGAGACGGTGCGCACCCCGATCGAGCTGCCGGTGCGCAGCGTCGAGGCCTCGGCCCCGCCCGCGGGGCAGCCCGCCGACCAGACCGCGGGGATCGCGCCGCCGGCCGGCCCCGACCAGCGGTTGCTCTACGCGGTGATCGTGGTGCTGGCCATCGCGCTGATCATCGCGCTGCTGCGTTGATCGGGCCGCGTTGATCGCGCTGCTGTGTTGATCGCCGGGCTCAGCGCGCCTTCTCGACGTGGGCCTGCAGGTTCGCGATGACCTTGCCGATGCGCCACTCGACGTTCTTGCGATAGACCGACATCGGGAAGAACGTATCGACGATGCCCACGAAGCGGGTCTCGCTCTTGAAGCGCACCGTCGAGCCCGCCCCGTCGCCGGTGGCCCACAGCACCAGTTCGAAGGTCTCGATGAGCGCGCTGTCGCCGCCGAGCTCGACCGCGAGCCGCTCGACCGCGCCGGGCACGCCGCTCACCGGGCGGGTATCGGTCACCGCGAAGCGGATCACGTCGTTCTCGCTGCCGAAGGGCCAGACCAGATCGACGTCGTAGACCAGGTCGAACGCGCCGCGCCCGCCGGCGCCGCCGGGCAGATAGCGCACGTCGTGGAACTGGGTGATGAAGGCCTTGCCGCCCGGCCGGCGGTTGATGTCGACCAGCGCCCAGCGGCCATACGCGGCGAACGCGCCGGCCACCCGGGTCACCGTCTCGAAGGGCACCGCCAGCACCACCTCGCCGGTGGTCACGAACATCTCGCGGTCGTCGTCATAGGTCGTGCGGGTGACCACCGTCTCGGCGGCGAGCGAGGCGGCGGGCAGGAGCACGGCGAGGAGGGCGAGCGCGCGGATCATCTCGCCGGGGTATAGCCCGAATGGCGGGGCGCTGTCAGGGGGTAGCCGCCGCCGTCAGTTCTCCCACAGGTCGGCGGCGCCGAAGACCGCCTGGTTGTAGCCCGGCGAGCCGGCGAAGTCGGGGGCGATGACCTCGGCGGTGCAGGCGGTATCGGGCGCCGCCTGCGGGTCGGCGAGGAAGCCGAGCAGGATCTCCATGCCGCACGACGGCCCCTGGGGCGCGCTGGCCTTGGGGCTCTGCGAGACGACGGTGTGCGAGGCGTGGGGCACGAGCACGACGTGGCCGGCGGCGCCGAAGTCTTCGAGGAACCGCCCGAGCAGGTCGAGCGGCGTCGCCGGGTCGTACTCGGCGTGCAGCACCAGCGTCGGGCTCTGCGGCGCGGCGCGCTGCCCGGCGAGCGGGGCGGGGTAGGGCACGAACGGCTCGGCCTGGCTCACGACCTGACGCGAGACCCCGCGGCACATGATCGTCTGCTGGTAGCGCGCCTCGGCGTCGGCCGGCGTCGGCGGCGGATCCTCCCACAGCTCGGCGCGGGCGATGTTGATCGCGAGCGGGAACGAGTAGCTGCCCGGCCCCGCCGCGCCGCCGCCTCCGCCGCCGAAGATGTTCTGGAACATATGGCCGATGGCCGCGATGTCGGCCGGATCACAGCGGCGGATGCGGTGCACGAACGCCGGCAGGGCCGGGCGCAGCTGCGCGAAGAGCATCATCTGCGCCAGCAGCCCGCGGGTGGCCTCGACCGCCATCACCGGATCGCCCGCCAGATCGGGGCAGTGGCCCGCGGCCAGATCGGCGAAGAGCTGCTCGACGACGGCCGAAGGCTGCTCGCCCAGCTTCTCGGCGCAGAGCGGATCGCCGGCGCAGACCTCGTCGAGCCACTGCCGGCCGACGCGATCCTCCCACTCGTCCTGGCGCGACAGCGGGCAGTCGAGCGGGTCGCAGACCGAGTCGAAGATCACGCCCGCGGCCTGATCGGGCGCCAGCAGCAGGTATTGATGCGCCAGAAACGTGCCATAGCTGATGCCCATGACGAACGGGCGCGGGTCGCCCACGGCGTCGATCAGCTCGACGATGTCGGCCGCCGCCTCGTGGCTCGAGAAGCCGGCGAGGCCGTCGAGCCCGTATTGCTCGACGAGCGCGGCGTAGCACGGCGGCCACTCGTCGCCGACGATGTAGGCGCCCCCGGCGGTATCGGGCGCCTCTTGAACCGGGCAGGTCAGCCGGCTCGAGCGGCCCGTGCCGCGGTGGTCGGGCAGGTAGACCGTCAGGCCGGCGTCGAGCGCGGTCGCCAGCGAGGCCAGCCACTCGAGCGGATCGCCGGCCTGTCCCGGGCCGCCGGCCAGCAGCCACAGCGAGCGCCCGTCGGCCTCGACGCCGACGACCCGCTTGACGAAGAGGTCGATGGCGCGGTCGTCGGCGACGTCCCGGCGCAGCGGCATCGGGCGCACGGCGCACGTCACCCGCGGGTCGGGCTGACCCATCAAGCCATCACAGGGCTGCCAGTCGATGGCATCGGCGGGGTCCGGATCGATGACTGCCATGTCGGAGGTGCCATCAGATGTCATGTCGGGCATGTTATCCAGTGATTCGGATGCCATGTCGGGCATGCCATCCCGCGATTCGGATGCCATGTCGGGCGCGCCCGGCGAGGCGTCGGCGGCGTCTTGGGCCGGCTCGCCGGGGTCGCAGCCGAGCGCGGCGAGGGCCACGGTCAGCCAAGAGAGCGTGCGGATCGGGTTCATGGGCGGTCACCTCCTGCGTGGTGACCGGCGGTACGCGCCGGGCGGCGGCCGAGCCCCTGAAGCCCACCTGAAGCGTCCTGAAGCGCGGTCCGGGCGATCAGCCGCGGCGCTGCACCGGCCCGTCGAGGCGATAGCCGCCGTCTTCGGTGAGCAATACGCCGGACAGGCCCAGCCGCCGCAGGCTGCGCACGGCGGTGTAGACCCGGGCCAGCCCGCTCTCGGGTCGCATGCGCTCGCCGGGCCAGCCGGCGGTCACCAGCGCGTCGGCCGCCAGCGGCCCCTCGGCGGCGGTATGGGCCTCGGCCAGCCGCAGCAGAATACGCCGCGGCGCGCCGTAGCGCCGCAGGTCGACCCGCACGCCCGCGGCGGTGGTGAAGCCCGCGTCGTCGATCACCAGCGGCGGATCGGCGCCGAGCCGCCGGCGATGGTCGGCGGCCGACGTCGCGACCCAGCCCAGACCCAGGCCTTCGGCCGTCCAGCGCACCTGATCGAGCACAACCGCCGCCCGCGCGCGATCGCCCGCGGCTGCCAGCGCCTCGCCGCGGGCCATCTCGGCGACCAGCCGGCTCTCCTCGTCGCCGACCGCCCGGATGTCGGCCGGGTCGGGCGCGCCGTCGAGCGCGCCGATCTTGGTGGCCATGAGCCGATCGCCCAGCCGTTCGAACAGCGCGCGCGCCTCGGCCTGCCACGCGTCGGCGACCGCGTCTTCGCCCCGCTGGCGGGCGCCGAGCCCCAGGTTGGCCAGGATCAGCCCCCGCTGACGCTCGGCGCCGAGCGCAGCCAGCTCGCCGAAGAGCGCGCGATAGGCGGCCTCGGCGTCGGCCCGCGACCCGAGCAGCTGCAGCGCGCAGGCCTCCTGAAACCGGGCCCGCAGGGCCGACGGCCGATCGGCGCGCTGCTCGGCGGCGGCGGCCACGTCCCCGGCGATCTGCAGCGCGGTCGCCGGATCACCGCCGTTGCGCGCGACCGCGGCGCGCAGCAGCCGGGCCTCGGCCTGGATCTCCCACGGCGACGGCGGCCAGGTGTCGAGCCGATCCACCGGCGCCGGCGTGGGGAAGGGGGCTGCGGCCTGCAGGCGCGCCTCGGCCGCGTGGGCGTCGGCCAGCGCTTGGCGATAGAGGCCCTTGAGGAACGCCAGCCGCCCGCGGCGCAGCACGATCCAGGCCGCCAGGACGGGGTGCCCGTCGAACTGCGCCTTCTCGACCAGCTCGACGTAGCGATCGTGCTGCCCCTGCATGGCCAGCGCTTCGAGCGCGGTCAGCCAGGCTGCGCCGCGGGGCGGGTCGTGCAGCGCCGGCTCGACGGCGGCGCGGATCTGATCGGCGTGGGCTTCGAGCATAGCCCGGCAGCGGGCGGCGTCGCGGCCGTCGAGCCCGCGGGCCAGCCGGGCGGCGGTCGACGGGTCGAGGGGCATCAGGCGGGCGGGCGCCAGCGGGCGCCGGTCTCACAGTCGATGTGCCGCAGGTCGACCCCGGTGGGCGTGACGTCCAGCGCGCCGAAGACGATGGGCAGCGCGAACCGCCGCGGGCCGATGGAGCCCGGGTTGAACACCACGAAGCCGGCGTCGCGGGCGACGAGCGGCACGTGGGAGTGCCCGCAGATGACCACGTCGGCGGCGAAGCCTTCGGCGAGGCGCCGGGCGTCGGCCTTCAGCTTGGGCCCGCGCACGGCGATGTGGGTCAAGAGCACCCGCAGCTGGCTCTCGGCGCGGGTGATCGTCAGCTCGACCACGTCCGGCGGCCCGTCGCGGCCGTCGATGTTGCCGCGCACGGCGATCAGGGGCGCGATGGCCTCGAGATCGGTCAGCACGCCCAGGTCGCCGATGTCGCCGGCGTGCACGATCGCCGCCGGCGCCATCGCCCGCAGCAGCGGCAGCGCCTCGGGGTGCGGGTGGCTGTGGGTATCGGCGACCACCGCGAGGGTCCCGCCGGCGTCGGGCAGGGCCAGCGTGCGCTGCTCGGTGCGCGGTGGGGTCAGCGGGGCGAAGCGGTTGGCTCGGGATCGACGGCGCGGCATGGCGCGCAGTATCCGGTGTCTGGCCCGCGTAACTCAACCGCCCGCTGGCCTCTGCTCAGCGAACCTCGACCGCCAGCGGCGGGGCCCAGGCGGCGTCGGGGTTGGCGTAGCGATAGAGGCTCGACGCCGGCGCTTTGAAAGTGCCTGGGTAGCGGGCGCGCATATCGAGCGCGAAGCGGCGCTCCTCGCCGCGGGCCAGCGCGTCGAGGTAGAGCACCACCTCGCCCGGCCGCGCCTCGGCCAGCGCGACCGTGCCCCGCGCGGTCCAGTCGCGCAGCTGGTCGAGATCGGGCGCGAGGCCCGCGGGCAGGCCGATGCGCAGGACGGGCAGCGGCACCCGCGCCGTGGCCCGCGCGGTGACCGTGAGGGTGGCCCGCTGGCCCACCGACAGCCGGCTCGGCTTCAGGGCCGTCGAGATGCGCAGCGGCGGCCGCTCGCGGCCGGGGAACTGCTCGCTGAACCACGCCCCGTCGATGTGCCACGAGAGGTTGCCGCTCCCGCGCTGGCTGACGCGCAGCGCGCGCATACCGCGGCTGTACTCGGCGGGCAGGGTGAACTCGAGCTGACCGCGGCCGATCTCGGGCTGAGTGATCCGGCGGAGCGGCTCGCCGTCGACGCGCACCACGATCTCGCCCGTCGCCGACGGGCCCACGGGGGATGACTCGGTCAGCAGCGCCGCCGCCAGCTCGACCGACCGCTCGCCGAACCGGTGATGGGTGTCGCTGTTGTCGCCCATGAGGCGCCCGAGCGCACGGCGCCGCAGCGCGGGGGCCATATCGAGCGCGGCGAGCGCGCGCACGGCCAGGGCGGTGGCCTCGAAGCGCAGCCCGCGCGGCCAGTGTCCGCCGCGGCCGGCGTTCGGTTTGTCGGGCCAGGTATTCGCCCAGCGCCGATCGGTCTCGACCAGCTTCAGCAGCTGCTCGCCCAGAGCCTGCGCTTCGGCCCGGCGGTCGAGGTCGAGCAGCGTCAGGATCCGCTGACCGATCAGGTAGGGGCGCCCGCGGGTCTCGGCGGTGTACGGGCGCAGGTCGGGCTGGCGCCCGCCGATGGCCAGCGCGCGGTCGACGAGCGCCCGGGCCCGCGGCATCGCGTTGGGCATCTCCCGCGGCTCGCGGTTGGCGTCGAGCCAGGCCGCGGCCTCTGCGATGAGCTGCGCGTCGCCGCCGGTCTCGTGCAGCGCGATGATGGCCAGCGCCGTCGCCCGCGGGTCGGGCTTCTGGCCGATGATCGTGCCGAAGCCGCCGGTCTCGTGCCGATGGGCCGCGACAAAGCCGTGGCCCAGCCCGATCAGCTTGCGGGCGCGCTCGACGGCGCGCCGGGCGTGCCCCAGCGCGATGTCGTCGTGGCCTTCCAGCGATCGCGCGTGGCGCTCGAAGTGGCGCAGCGCGAGCCCGGCGGCCCGCAGGTGCAGCGCGTTTCGCTCGGCGGTGGACTTCGTCGCCCGGGGGCCGGTCGAGAAGCCCGAGGCCTTGCGGTAGAAGTGATGGTCCGACCCGCCGAGCAGGCTGCGGCGCATCATGCTGAGCTTGCTCTGGTCGACCGACCAGATCCGCAGCTTCACCTCGGGGTCGATCGGCGCCTGCGGCAGCGGCAGGTCGAACGTGGCCTCGCCGTCGGGCTCGATGGGCAGGCTGCGGCGGATCGTCTGGCGCCAACGGCGGCTGATGACCCGGATCGAGCGGCGCGTCGCGATGGGGCCGGCGTCGCCCTCCAACGTGATCTGCAGCGGTGTCTCGCCAGCGTCGACGGCCTCGAGCTCGATCGCGGCGCGGTATCGGCCTTCGCTCGTCGGCCCGAGCGCCCGCTCGCCGGATACGTTGCCCCAGCGCCAGCGCAGCGTGGTCGGCGCGGCCCCCGCGATGACGATCGGCACGGTGAACCGATCGCCGACGTGCACCGCGGCCGGCGCGTCGAGCTCGATCTGCGGCGTGGTCTGCAGCCGCACCTGCCCGTGGCCCACGGCGCCGTCGACCATGCCCACGACGGTGATCACGACGCGCGTCGGACGCTCGGGCAGGGCGAACCTCAGCCGGGCCTCGCCGGCGCTCACGGGGGTCCGCGGCTGCCAGAGCACCCGCGGATCGGGGGCGATGGGCGGCCGCGCGCGGGCTCGGCTCGGCGGGTAGCGGAACGCGTTGAACTCGACCCGGCGGTTCTGAGCCGAGTCTTCGGGGTGGATGGGCATGGCATCGCCGAAGCCCCGGGCCACCAGCCGCTCGGGCGTGACCCCGCGCTCGATCAAAGCCGCGCGTACGGCCTCGGCCCGGGCCTGCGAAGCGCGCAGGTTGGCGGCGGGCGCGCCGCGATGGTCGCTATGACCCTCGAGCTCGACCCGCAGCACGTCGGGGTGCCCGCGCAGGGTCGCCGCGACTTCGTCGAGGACCGGGTCGGCGCGGGACGGCACGGCCGTCGCGCCGGCGGGGAAGAAGACCATCTGCCGGAGCAGTCGATCGCGAGCGGGCGGCGGCGGCGCGTCGGGCAGCCCGGCCCGCCGCTCCGTGCCCACGTAGGGCACGTCGGCGGGGATCGGCGGCGCGCCGGGTGGCGGGGAGGGTCCGCGCGCCTTGCCCGATGCCGCGCGCGCGGGGCGGGCGAGCTGTCGGGCCAGGTCGAGGTGATGGTCGCCGACGGGCCCGGCGATGGCTTCGTCGATGACCGCGATCGCGAAGCGGCCGCTCACCGGCTGGCCCGCGCTGTCGGTGACGGTGATGTCGATCGAGACCGTATCGCCCGGCGCGTAGGGGCCGGGGCTCGGGGTCAGCCGGACGGCGAGCGACGGCGGGCCGGCCGGGGCGTCGCGCGTCTCGGGGCGCTCGGTCTCGAGCGTCGGCGGCGCGGCGTCGACGACGATCGTGCGCTCGACGGTGCGCGCGCCGGCGGGCAGGCGCAGCCGGTAGTGGCCTGACGCGAAGTCCTGCGGCAGGTAGATCGCCGAGCCTTCGGGGCCGCCGGCGCGGGTCACGATCCGGTCCCAGCCGTCGATCAGGAGCGGCAGGCCGGTCCCGCCCCAGGTGCGCAGCTGGATCGTATCGCCCGGTCGGTAGCGGGGGCGGTCGGTGATCAGGGCCACCGGCCCCGCGGCCTGCGCCTCGGGCTCGGCGGGCGGCGCGCCGAAGGCAGGCGGCAGCGGCCCGAGCAGAGCCAGAATCAGCGGGTAGATGCGCATCTCGCCTCCGAACGCTGCTGTATCATGTCGCGAGGCTGCACCGAACGATCGCCGGGCGCCCGAACTCGGGTGCAGCGACCGGCGGTGGGACGGTAGATTCGCCGGCAGCCCTGGAGGTGCCGTGCGCCCGCTCACACTCTGCCTGCCGCTCTCGCTGCTGCTGCCGCTCGCCGCCTGCGACGACGAGCCGTCCTCGCTCGCGTCGGACGCCGCGCCCGAGCCCGAACCCGAGCCCGAGCCCGAGCCCGAGCCCGAGCCCGAGCCGGCGTGCGACGGGGTCGACGTGGACGGGGACGGCGTCTGCGATCGCGAGGTCGCCGATTGGAGCCGCGCGGCGCGCATCGAGCCGGGCAGCCATCGCGGCGACATCTACGCGCTCGGCGACGCCCGCGCGGGCGTCGAGGCCGAGGGGCTGGGTTACGCCCAGGTCTGGCCGGTGGACGTCTCGGGCATCTTGATGCCCTACGCGGCGATGCTGCGGGCGCTCGATCCCGAGGCGGACGACCCGACGCTGCTCGCGCTGCGCTCGGCGGCCCAGGCGCAGATCGGCTTCGAGACGGTCGACGGCTTCTACAGCTGGCTCGGCCTGCCGCCCTACGACCCACCGGCCGCCGACGGGCCGTTCTCCCGGTTGCCCTACGCCGCGCCCCGGCCCGAGACGGTGCCCGAAGGCGCGCCGATGGGCGTCGGGGTCATCCCGACCGAATCGGTGGACGCGCTGACCTTCTCGTGCAGCGCGTGCCACGCCGGGCGCCTGCTGGGGCGCACGGTGATGGGTCTGGGCAATCGGCAGGCGCGGGCGAACAGCTTCTTCCGCATCGCCAAGGGCCTGCTGCCCGTCATCTCGAGCCCGCTGCTGTTCGACCTGATCGAGGTCACCGAGGACGAGCTGCAGCTCATCGAGCGCACCCTGGATCATGTGCAGAACGTCGACGCCAAGAGCCCCGTCGCGCTGGGGCTCGATACGTCGCTGGCTCAGGTGGCGCTCAGCCTGGCCCGCCGGGCGGACGACCCCTACGCCGAGCCCGACGTGAGCCGGCAGGTGCGGCCGCTGCCCAACCCGTTGGAGACCGAGGTGGCCGACAGCAAGCCGATGCCGTGGTGGACGCTGAAGTACAAGACGCGCTGGCTGGCCGACGGCTCGATCGTCACCGGCAACCCGGTGCTGACCAACTTCCTGTGGAACGAGATCGGGCGCGGCACCGACCTGTACGCGCTCGAGGCCTGGATGCAGGCCAATCGGCGGGCGATCGACGCGTTGACCGTGGCCGTCTTCGCCGCTGAGCCGCCCCGCTGGACCGACTTCTTCCCGGCGGAGAGCATCGACATCGAGGCGGCGGTGCGCGGGCAGGCGGCGTTCGAGGCTCGCTGCGCGCGGTGTCATGGCACCTATGAGAAAGCCTGGGATGCGTCGGAGGCCGACGGGCTCGATCCCAGCGAGCGGCTGGCGACGACCCGGGTGGTCTATCACGCGACGACGCCGGTGCTCGACGTGGGCACCGACCCCGCGCGGGCGGCGGGCATGGCGCACTTCGCCGACCGGCTCAACGAGCTGGCGATCTCGCAGTGGATGAAGACGACGGTCGAGGTGCAGAGCGGCTATGTGCCGCCGCCGCTGGATGGCATCTGGGCCCGGTATCCGTACCTGCACAACAACAGCGTGCCGACGCTGTGCGCGATGCTGACCCCGCCCGATCAGCGCCCGATCTCGTTCCGCCAGGGGCCCTCGGAGGACGCCGAGACCGACTTCGACGCCGACTGCGTGGGTTATCCGGTGGGCGATGCCATCCCCGAGAGCTGGGCCGACATCGAAGACAGCCTCATCGATACCACCCGCCCCGGGCTGTCGAATCAGGGGCACGCCGAGATGCTGGATGGCAGCGATGGCAACCCGCCGATCACCGCCGAGGAGCGCGCCGATCTGGTGATGTTCCTCAAGACGCTGTGAGCGCGCGGCGTGCCATCAAGCGCCTGCTGGCGGGTGGGCTGCTGGCGGGTGGGCTGCTGGCGCTGTCGGCCTGCGGCGAGGTCGAGACCGACGCGCCCGACGCGCCCGATGCATTGCCGCCTGCGGCCGAGCCCGCGGTCTGTCATTCGGGATTCGACCTCGACGAGGATTGCATATGCGATCGGGATGCCATCGACTGGCGGGCGCCCATCGAGCCGGGCAGCCATCGGGGCGATGTCTTCGGCCTCGGCGAGCGGCTGCCGGCGGTGGTCGCCGCCGGTGAGCGCCACCTGGACGTCTGGCCGGTCGACGTCACCGGCGCCCTGCTGCCCTGGCGGCTGACCCGGGTCGCGCTCGATCCCGACACCGAGAACGAGACGCTGCTGCGCCTGCGCGGCGGGGCGAGCGCACTCGTCGGCTTCGATACGCTGCCCGGCTTCTTCGACTGGCTCGGCCTGCCGCCGCACCCCGACCAGCGCCGCGCGCCGGCGGATTACGTCGGGGTCTGGCCGCTGGGCGCCGGCCTGATCGAGACCGAGGCCGGCCCGGCGCTGTCGTTCGGCTGCGCCGCCTGCCACGCCGGCCGCCTGCTGGGGCGCACGGTCATCGGCCTGCCCAACCGCCAGAGCCGGGCCAACGCCTTCTTCGGGGTCAGCAAGCAGCTGCTGCCGCTCTTGACGACGCCTTTCGTGCTCGACGCGTTGGGCGCCGAAGACGCGGAGGCGGCCCTGGCATTGCGCAGCGCCGCGGCGGCCCGCAGCATCGGCAGCCGCGCGCCCCAGGCCCGCGGGCTCGACAGCGCGCTGGCCCACATGAGCCTCAGCCTCGCCCGCCGGGGGGCCGACCCGTGGGCCGAGCCCGACCCGGCGCGGCAGGTGCGCCCCGAAGCGACCGCGCTCGAGACCCTGGTGGCCGACGTCAAGCCGCGGCCGCTGTGGACGACGAAGTACAAGACCCGCTGGACCGCCGACGGCTCGAACCGCGGGCACCCGGTGATCATCAACATCCTGTGGAACGAGATCGGCCGCGGCACCGACCTGCGCGCCTTCGGGCAGTGGCTGGCGGACAACGGGCAGATCGTCGACGAGATGACGGCCGCGGTGCTGGCCAACCGCGCGCCGCGCTGGACCGACTTCTTCCCGGCAGAGACCGTCGACCAAGAGGCGGCGCGGCGCGGCGCGCTCGAGTTCAGGCGCCGCTGCGCTGGCTGTCACGGCCACTACGAGAAAGCCTGGGCGCGGGCCGACGCCGACGGGCTCTCGCCCGCCGAGCTGCTGGAGACCACGCGGGTGGTCTATCACGCCGAGACGCCGGTCATGGACGTGGGCACCGACCCGCAGCGGCTGCAGGCGGTCGAGACCTTCGCCCGGCAGGTGGGGCGGCTGGCGCTGCTCGACGAGCACGGCATCAGCACCGCGCCGACGGGCGGCTATGTGCCGCCGCCGCTCGAAGGCATCTGGGCCCGTTATCCCTACCTGCACAACGGCAGCGTGCCGACCCTGTGCGCGCTGCTCAGCCCACCCGACGAGCGGCCGACCACGTTCCGCATGGGGCCGTCGGAGGACGCGGCGACCGACTTCGACGCCGAGTGCGTCGGTTATCCCATCGGCGATGCCATCCCCGATGACTGGCATGCCATCGAAGACAGCCTGATCGATACGACCACCCCCGGGCTGTCGAACGGCGGGCATCACACGATGCTCGACGGCGGCGACGGCAACCCGCCCCTCGACCGCGACGGGCGGCGCGATCTGATCGAGTTCCTCAAGACGCTCTGACGCGGCGTGCTATCGTCGCGCATCTCTTCTTCGGACGACGACGGATACGCCGCATGGCCGACTTCTCCAAAGCCATCCTCGCCATTCAGAGCGATACTCTCGCAAAGCTCGTCGTGCGCTTCTTCTACTTCGCCCAGCGGAGGATGAAATGCATCCCGGTGGTGCCGCGCCGTGAGATCGACGGCACGACCGAAGAGCTGCTCGG
The DNA here is from genome assembly GCA_030427205.1 of bacterium. GTDB lineage: Bacteria > Myxococcota_A > Bradymonadia > UBA7976 > UBA1532 > JACKDM01. Next base: position 69,558 of record JAUHXC010000017.1, read on the forward strand.
ATTCTATGAGAAGGTCGCCTACTGGAACATGAACCTGGACGCCACCCGCAAGGCGGCCTATCGCCGGGCGGCGGCCTGCTTCGACGGCCTGCGCACCATCGACCTGGGCACGGGCGCGCACCTGCCGCAGGCGACGCTGGCCCTCGACGCGGGCGCCACCCACGTGCACGCCATCGAGGCGAAGGACGAGACCGCCGCCGCGGCCCGTGCCTTCCTCGCGCGGCCGGCGAACCCCTGGTCGGAGAAGGTGACCCTGTGGGAGGCGCTGTCGTTCGACGTCGAGCTGCCCGAGCGGGCCGAGGGCATGGTGCACGAGATCGTGGGCACCGTCGGCTCGGACGAGGGCTTCCCCATCTGCGTCGCCGACGCTCAGGCGCGGCTGCTCGAACCCGACGCGGTGATCGTCCCGCAGTGTGTTCAGACGCGGATGATGCCGATCGGAGAGATCGAGCCGGGCCGGCTGTCGCGGGTCTTGTCGGGCATGCTCGTCGGCGCGAGCCGGCCGGAGACCACGCCGGGCATCCAGCTGATCTACAACCCGCCGCGGGCGGTGTGGCTCGCCGAAGAGCCGCAGTTGATGGAGTCGTTCACGACGGGCCCGGGCGCGCCGCCGATGACCGAGCAGCTCCAGCAGACCCGCGACCTCGAGTTCCGCTGCGTGCGCGGGGGCGAGTTCACCGGCTTTCTGCTGGGCTGCCGCGTCGTCACCCACCCCGACGCGCCGGTGATCGACGCCCTCACCTCGATCACCAGCTGGGGCAACGCCTGCGTGCGCATGGCCGAGCAGCCGCGCACGGTCTCGGCGGGCGAGACGCTGGCCGTCCGGGTCGCGGTCGACGCGCGCACGTTCGTGCCGCGCTACCAGATCGACGTCACCTTCGCCGACGGCGAGGCGTGGTCTGTCGTCTGGCGCGGGCCGGCCATCAGCCCGGTGAAGGGCGACGCGCCGGCGGAGTGAGCCGTCGAGCGTGATCATCGGCCGACGGGTCTACGGCCGCCCCACCAGCCGCCAGCCCTTCCAGCCGGGGTCGTCGGCGGCGATCGAGCCGGCCACCGCCGCGCGGAAGGCCTCACCGGGGGCCTCGACCCCGCCGGCGGCGTGGAAGCGCGCGACGAAGCGCCGGGCGGCGGCGTCGTCGAGCAGCACGTCGGCGGCCAGCACGCTGCGGGTGCCCAGGGCCACGAGCATCTCCGGCAGACCCCACGGCTCGGCGCTGGCCAGCGAGCCGGTGCGCACGGTGCGGCAGGCGCTGAGCACCGCGACCCGCGGCGCGGCGCGGGCCAGCATCAGCTCGACGGCGGTCAGCGAGACGCCGTCGGCCAGGGTCAGTCGGGCGTCCCACGGGCCGTCCTCGCCGGGGCTGCCGTGGCCGGCGTAATGCAGCCAGCGGGCGTCGCGCAGCGCGTCGATCACCCGCGATTCGGTCGCCTCGCCGCCGGCGATGAGGCGGGCGCCGGTCGCGGCGGCGAGCGCCCGGCCCTCGGCGCGGGCATGGGGCAGATCGCCGGTGGGATCGGCGATGACCACCGGCGGCGCCGCGCCGGCGATGTGGGGCCGCGGCAGCAGGCCGGCGGCGGGCAGCCAGCCGATGGCGATGTGCGCGGTCCACGGGCGGCCGTCGGGCGCCGGCGGCAGGTCGCGGGCGGCGGGCAGGCCGCCGTCGACGATCATCAGCCCCCCGAGGCCCGCGATCCGCTCGGCCCACGGGCCCAGCGGATCGGCCGGATCGACCGCGCGGGCTTCGAGGCGCTCGCCGTCGACGTAGACGCCGACCCAGCGCGCCGGTCCGCGGCGGGTGAAGGCGATCAGCGCCTGACCCGCCGGCAGCGCCGCCTGCACCGCGGCCGGCGTGACCGGTTCGGGGGTCTGCGGCACGGCGAGCACCGCTTCGGCGGCGTCGAAGAGGCGCTGGATGCGGCGCTGCTCGGCGGCGCGGCCCTGCATCCAGCGGGTATGGGCGTCGGGCGCGAGGCCGTCGCCGCCGAAGCGATCGGCCTCGAAAGCATCCCGGGCGCGGCGCCACGCGGAGAGCGCCGCCGCCCAGCGGCGGGCGACGGCGGGGTCGAGGCGGTCGATGGCCAGCCGGGCCGCGGTGCCGCGCAGCACCTGCAAGCGGGCCTCGTCGGCGACGGCGAAGGCCCCGACGACGTCCTCCCGGGCGAGCCGCAGATCGACCAGCGCCTCGACGATGGCCTGGCGGTCGCTGAAGAACGCCGAGCGGCCGCGGGCGACGCCGACCCCGGACGCCTGCTCCCGGATCGCGTCGATGCCCGCCCGCCACGCGGCGTCGGCCCCGGCGGCGTCACCGAGCGCGGCGTGGGCCCGGCCTTCGAGCAGGAAGCGCCGCCAGCGCAGGTGGGCCGCGCCGGCGGCGATGCGCTCGGCGGAGGCCCGGCACAGATCGAGCGCGCGCCGCGGGTCGCCCTCGGCCAGGGCCAGCTCGATGGTGAGCAGATCGACGAAGGCCGCCGAGAAGCCCGTGGCGCGTGGGTCGGCCCGCCGGGCGCCGTCGAGCGCGGTCCGCGCCGACTGCAGCTCGCCCGCGCGCAGGGCGGCGAGCGCCAGGTTGGCCATGGCGTTGGCCCGCCGCGGGCCGGATGGCGCCTCGAGGGCGGCGAAGTGGGCCATCAGGCCCGGGTAGTCCGGCTCCAGATGACCGGCGATCATCGCCCGCAGGCGGATCCAGCCGGCGTCGACGTCGAAGTGCACCCGCAGCGCTCCCGGCTCGCCGAGGCGCTCGAGGTCACGGCCGGCGGCGTCGAGGCGGGCGAGCGCGGCGGCGTGGTGCCCCCGATCTTGAAGCAGGTTGGCCCGGGCCAGTTCGAAGCCCACCGCGTCGGCGTCCCGCCCGGCCGCCCGGACCCCGGCGGCGGCCCGCTCGAGGTGGGCCTCGGCGCGCCTGAAGCGGCCGAGCTGCTGGTCGACGAGGCCCAGGTAGTAGTGTCCGAGCGCGACGCCGACCGCGTGCCCGGCGGCGGCGGCGGCGCGCAGGGCGTCTTCGGCCAGCGCGCCGGCTTCGGGGTAGCGCTGGGCCCACAGCAGCCGGTGCGCGCCCAGGCGCAAGGCGCGGGCGGCGTCCAGCGGGCGGTGGGCGGCGGCCGCGGCGGCGGCGCGCCACGGCGCGGGGTCGGGATCGGCCAGGCGGGCCCGCTCGAGGGCCAGGGCCCAGGCCCGCGGTCCGCCCGGGTCGGCGGCGGCGGCGTCGATGAGGGCGTGGGCCTGTGGGCGATCGTCGGCGCGGCGGGCGGCGCCGATCGCGGCGAGCGCCGGGTGCGGCGGCGCGGCGCGCTGCACGGGCAGGTGGGCGACGACGTGGCCCCGCTGCACCAGGGCGATCTCGCCGCGCGCGCCGGGTTCGCCGCCGGGGCAGACGATCGTCGGGCGGTCGGCGGGCGCCGGATGAAACGCGGTCGTCGAGCCATCGGGGCAGCGCACCTGCAGCGCGTTCGGTGGGTCGTGCACCCGCAGCTTCGCGCCGTCGGGCCCGATCTCGGGGCGCCAGAGGCCGCGCACGCGGACGAGCCCGGCGGGGTCGACGACGCGCGCCGCGACCGGCGGCGGCGGCGGCTCGGCGCACTGCGCGAGGGTCAGCGGCGCGGTGAGCGCGAGCGCGAGCGACCCGCGCCTCACCGCACGATCAGCCGCAGCGGGGAGACGTCGCGCACGATGGTCTTGCCGTCCGGCTGCTGCACGTACAGCACCAGCCGCGCGTCGAGCTTGGTCCACAGCACCGGGTCGTCGGGCACGCTGAGCTTGAGCCCGCTGATGGTGAAGCCGGCGCCCGGCTTCCAATAGCTGTGCGGCACGTAGTCGGCGAGGTTGACGTAGACGTCGGTGCCGCGCTCGGTCTCGACCCACAACAGCGGGCTGACGATCTCGGTATCGGCCGGCGCGTCGGGGTTGAGCGCGATGTCCAGCGAGCCGTAGGCGAGGCCGCCGCCGGGCGCGACCCGGGCGGTGAAGCGGCAGTCGGGGCACCACGGATCCTGCGGCTGCGGGCCGAGGCTGCCGACCGAGTAGCGATCGGGGGCCAGCGCGACGAAGGGACAGTCGCCGATGCAGGGCCGGCTCAGGTCGGGCGCGTCCGGGTCGTCGGGGCGCAGCGGCAGGCACTCGGCGTCGGCCCAGTCGGGCTCGGCGGGCGGGTCGGCGGCGCAGTCGGGCGCGGCGGGATCGGGGTCGACGCCGCATTGCACGAAGCGCGCGCGGCAGGCGGCGATGGTCTCGCTGATCAGCGCCGGCAGGTCGTCGTCCTGCGCGACCAGGCAGCCGAGCAGCGCCGGCAGGTCGTCGCACGCGGCGAGCGCCGCCATGCCGGGCCACCACAGCCCGCGGTATTGTACCTCGGGGAAGACCCGGCGCCCCGGGCACAGCGGGCGGCCGCTGGCGTAGAGCAAGAACTCCAGCTGGCGCGGGGTGACCTCGTCGGGGTCGAGGTCGGGCCGATCGGGGATGTGGCCGAGCCAGCGCGCGGCGAGCCCGCTGGTCAGCGCGGTGGCCACCGAGGTGCCGCTGAGCGTGGCCGGCAGGCGCACGGCGAGGTCCGCGTCCACCGGCGGCGTCGTATCGCCGTCGACGCAGATCGACGCCCGCCGCGGCCGGGCGGGCCCGTCGACCATCACATGCTGTCCCGGCGCCATCAGGGTCGCGAAGCCGAAGTCCACGTGCAGCGTCGCCGCCCGATCGCGGCTGTCGTGGGCCCCGACCGGGATCGCCAGCCGCCGGCCGACGTCTTCGCCGGCCTCGCAGCTGCGCTCGAGGCCCCACTGCGCCGGATAGAACAGCTTCGGCGGCTGCCCGCGCACCTCGCCGCGCCAGTCGCGGGCGCAGACGTCGCGCTCGTCCTCGTCGAGCTCGAGCTGGTCGCCCAGCCAGCGCAGGTCGCTGCGGTTGCCGGCGGCGGTGAAGACGGGCACCTCCTGGTCGGCGGCGCGGGCCAGCATGTGGCGCACGGGCGCGCCGGTGGGGGACTCGATCGTCAGACACTGCCCCGGTCGGCCGCCGAGCACGTCGCCGGCCAGATCGGTGAGGCCCCGGGCCTCGGGCGGCCAGCCCAGGCTGAGGTTGATGACCCGCGGCAGGCCGGCGGGCATCACCGCGAGCGCGTCGGCGATGGCCCGGGCCACGTCGCCCACCGGGCCGGTGTGGTCGACGCTCAGCGCCGGGAAGAGGTGCAGCCGGGCGTCGGGGGCCGCCTGCCGGATGAGCGCGGCCATCGCCGTGCCGTGGATCGCCGGGGTCGCGGTCGAGCCGGGGTGCACCTCGAGGTCGATCGACGCGGCCACCGCCGGATCGACCGCGGTGTCGATCAGCGCGACGTGCACCGGCACGACCGGCGCGCCGGGGCCGTCGAGCCCCATGCGATCGAGGTGCCAGCTCAGCATCTCGGGCGTCGGTCGGGCGGGGGACTGGGCCACCGCGTCGCAGGCGCGGGCGATGTTGGCCGCGAGCAGGTCGCCGTGGCTGTCGACCGCCGTGCGCAGCGCCGAGACGATGTCGCATTGCGCGCCGTCGCGGGCGGTGAGCCGCTCGCCGTCGAGTTCGAACCACAGCCGGTGGAAGCGGCCGGCGCTCTCGGGGCCGACCCGCTCGGGCGAGAGCAGCCGCTCGCCGACGGCGGTGACCCGGTCGGCGCCCGCGCAGGGCGCGCCGTCGACGCAGAACCAGGCGGCGAAGTCCCGGCGGGCGCGGGCCTGCATGTCAGCGACGACCGGCGCGAAGTCGGCGACCGGGGCCGACCCGCCGTGCACCGCGTCGACGACGTAGAGGTCGCCGCGGCACGGGCGGCCGTAGACCTCGAGCACCACCGCGTCGTCGGGCAGCCCGACCGGCGAGGGCTCGGCGGGCAGCGGATCGTCGAGCGCGGTCACCGGCGCCGGGCCGGGTATGGCGTCGGGGGATGCCATGTCGGCCGGCTGACTGTCGGTCATGCCATCGGCGATGCCATCAGGTATGGCATCTGGCATGCCTGTCATGCCATCTGATGAGTCAGGTGTGCCATCTGATGAGTCAGGTATGCCATCTGGTGAGTCATGTGTGCCATCTGGTGAGTCATGCGTGATGTCGGGCATGGCATCGGGCATGGCATCGACGGCGACGTCTGCCGCCACGCCGGCCACCTGGTCCTCGCAGCCGACGCAGACGAGCGCCAGGGCCAGCGCCAGGCGGGCTCGGCGGAGGGCGCGCGGACTCATGGCGTCTCCCCGTCGGGCGTCGCCCGGTAGTCGACCGTCAGCGGCACCAGCTGCACCCCGCCGTCCTCGGCGGCGGTCGCCGGGTCCATGCCGTCGAGATCCGCGAGCGCGTCGGCGTCGGCCGCGAGCGCGATGGCGACGACGCAGCGCCCCGGCGCCTCGCCGAAGAGCGACCGGGCCGACGCCACCAGGGTCCACGCCCCGTCGGCGCCCGCTTCGAGGCCGTCGACCGCGCGGAAGGCCCCATCGTCGCACGCCGCGAACGCCCGGGCTGCGGCGGCGGTGCGCCCGGCGTCGGTCGGCCGCACCGTGAGCCGCAGGGTGCCATCGGGCACGAAGACGGCCGGCTCTCCGCTGCCCTGCGTTGGGGTCTGCGAGCGGGTGATCTTCACCGCGCCGCGCACCGCGCCGAGGGTATAGGCCGGCGCGTCGGGTGCGCCGGGGCGCAGCACGGCGAAGGTGAGCCCCGCCGCCAGCGCCAGCCCGGCCCCGGCCCAGACCAGCCGGCGGTTGCTCTGTGGTCGGGGCGTGGCGACGGCCATGCGATCGAGCAGCCCGGCGTCGACCGGCGCGGCGAGGTCGGCCAGCATCGCCCGATCGGCGGCGGAGCGGGCGAGCACCGCGTCCACCGCCGCCGCCTGCTCGGCGTCGAGGCGACCGCTGCGCCACGCCTGCAGATCGCCCGGATCGAGCTCGGGCTCGCCGATCGCCGGGTGCGGGGCCCGCGCGCGGAGCAGCGCGTCGAGGCCGTCGTCGTCCAACGCGCTCATGCCGCCGCCATCCACTGCCGGGTCAGGCCCCGGATCTTGTGTTGCCAGTTGTAGACCACCTGCTTCTTGACCCCCATGCGCGCCGCCGCCTCGTCGACGGTCAGCCCGTCGGCGTAGACCAGCGCCAGCACCACCCGCCCGCGGTTCGAGAGCTGGTCTTCGAGGTGCTGCCACAGCGCGTCCTGCAGCTGCCGGCCGGCGGCCATCGACTCGGGGTCGGCCACCGGCGCGGGCACCGCCGCGGCCTCGCTCAGCTCGCCCTCACCGCCGGGCGCCTTGCGCTTGGCGGCGCCGTGCTTCTCGGCCATCGTGGCGATGAGCTGGCCGGTGATCATGCTGATGTAGCCCTCGAAGGACTTGCCCCTCGTCGGGTCGTAATTGCGCAGGCGGCGGCCGTCGTCGGCCAGCAGCCGGCACCACGCCTCGTGCATGAGATCGTCGGTGTCGAGCCCACCCGGCCCGCGCCGCCCGCGGGTCATGCGCAGCACGCGGGCCCGGATGACCGGCGCGACCCGCTCGGCCAGCCGCCGCCCGGCGCTGCGGTCACCGGCGAGGGCGGCGCGGATGGTGGCCGGCGCGTCGTCGGGCCGCCGCAGGCCGATGACTGTGGCCAGGAGCTGGATCAGCACGGTCTCCTCCCTCGTGGTGGACGGTCGCACACGGCGTTCAGCCACGTAAAGTCGTCGGATGGCGGGGCTGGGGGCGCCGATCACGCCATCGCTCCGGCGGGCGCGAACGGGCCGGGGGCGGGCAGCGGACCGACCATCGGCAGGCACCATTGGCGGAACTGCGGGCGGTACATCGGCCGGCTCAGCGGGCGGGCGTCGAACGCCCGGCGGTAGGCCTCGACGAGCCAGGGCGCCGGCGCCGGGCGGGCGTCTCCCGCGTCGGCGGTGCGCACGCCGGGCAGCGGGGCGGCGGTCCAGCCCCACTCACCGCGGGCGTCGAAGCCGGCGACCATCGCGCAGACCGCCGCGTCGTCGTCGATCGCGGTCCCCGAGATGAAGACGAGGTGATCGCCGACCCGGGCCGCTTCGGCCCGCACCCGGGCCCAGATCCGGCGGGAGAGCCCGCGACCGCGCCACTCGGGGGCGCAGGCGGCGTGGCTGCCCTGCACCAGCCGCAGGCCGCGGCGGCGGGCCGGGCCGAGGTCGTAGTGCTGCTCGATGGGCAGCGGGCCGGCGTCGTGCAGCCAGGCGGTCGCGACGACCCGGCCGTCGACCCGCGCGACGAAGATGCGCGCCCGGGCGAAGTGCTCATCCACCGGGAAGAGGTGCCGGTTGTCGGCCCATGGGCGGCCGAGGTGCTCTTCGCAGTAGATGCGGTTGGCCAGTTCGAAGGCCGCCTGCCGCTCGGCGGGGTCGCGGGTCTCGACGACCTCGATGCCATCGGGCCGCTCGGGCCGAACAGGGCGGCGGGGCAGGCAGGCGGCGGACGGACGGCGGGTATGGGCGCTGATGGTGCGGTTCATCGTGGGCTCCGGCGATGTCGGTGTTCGCCGGGATGTACCGGAGCGCGGCGCTCTGTTTTTTCGGGGCCGCGGTTTTTCGGCGGCGCGGGAGGCGCTCAGCGCGTCGGGTCCACCAGGAAGCTCTCCCAAGGCCGCAGCCAGCTCGAGCTGGTCTGCGGCGTCTCGCCCTGGCTGCACGTGCGCCACATCTGGAAGCCGGCCGACGTCGGATAGCGGGTCACTCGAGCGAAGGCTTCGGGGGAGGGGCAGCCGCGGGTCGCCGCGGTCAGCCGCGCCCGCAGCGCCGCCGCGTCGGCTTCGGCGGGCGCCGGCTCGGGCGGCGTCAGCGACCACAAGCGCACCGCGCCGAGCCGCAGCTCGGCCAGCCAGCGACCGGTCTCGTCGACGACCATGCGCGCGGCGAGCGGGTCGTCATCGGCCGCGCCCGGGAAGCCGACGGCGGTCGCGAGTTCGAGCAGGCTGCCGTCGCGGGTGTCGATGACGAGCACCGGTCCATCGGGCACGTTGATCGCCACCCGATGCGGGTCGACGAAGCGCATCGTCGGCCGCTCGATGGTCGGTGGGATCGGCTGGGCGAGCACCTTCTCGAACCGCAGCGCCTGGTCCGGGTCAGCCTGATGGGCGGGCGTGAAGTCGAAGCGGTAGAGCCCATCGGTCAGCAGCACCGCACCGGTCGTATCGTCGGCGTTGAACGCCAGCGTCGGGCAGAACGGGCCGAGCGCACGTCGGAGCGGGTCGGTCTGCCAGACGCGGCCGACCCGGTCGCCGTCGCGGTAGACCCGCTCGGTGCCGGACAGCGTGGGCCAGGGCGGGCTCAGCTCGAGGGTCGTGCACAGGACCAGCGCTGGCCGCCACGGGTTGACGCCGGCCACCTCGCTGCTGCGCCCCGTGATGAGCCCGGCGAGGCCTTCGGGCGCCGACGGCGGCGCGGGGAACTCGATCGAGCGCCCGTGGCGATCGACCAGCCGCGGCTCGCCGGCGCAGGTGGCGGCGAAGAGCCAGCGGGGCGAGTCCACCCGGCGGGGGCGCGGCCGGGCGCAGGTGCTCGCCTCGCCGAGCCGCGACCCATCGGCGGTCCGCAGCTCGATGACTTCGGCGTCCAGCAGCGGGTCGGTGCCCGCGGGCGGCCCGTCGGCCACGCCATCCTCGGGCGCGTCGACGGGCACCAGCGCCACCACCCGCCCGCGCGCGTCGAGCGCCAGCGGCGCGCCGGGCCAGGGCGGCGCCGGCTCGACGACGCGGGCGCCGGTGTCGGGGTCGATCCGCGCGATGCCCTCGTCGTCGAGGACCACGAGCCGACCCTTGGGGTCGAAGCCGATGAGCCGGCGCGCCGGCCACCAGTCGTGGGCGATGGGCCGGCTCAGCGCGTGGCGGACGGCGTCGGACCAGCCGGGGGTCGCGTCGTCGGCCACCATGGCCAGCGCCGCCGCGGCGAGGCTGGCGTCGCCCGGGTTCTCGACGGCCTCGGCGAGCCAGCTCGAGTCCACCAGCTTCTGCGCCAGCGTACGCTTCTCCTCGGCGAGCTCGGCCCGGCTCGCCGCCTGCTCGTCGATCGTGTAGCGCAGCACCAGGACGACGCTCAGCAGGATGAGCGTCACCACGACGCCGCCGATCATGAAGAGCCGGGTGCGCCGCGATCGATGCACGCCGGCCTCGCGGGCCGCGCGGCTGGCGTCCAGCAGGGCCTGCTCGTGGGCGCTCGGGCGGCGCATGGCGTGCAGGCCGCGCTCGATCTCGTCGAGCGGGCCGGCGGCCAGCAGCTTCGTATCCCGATCGGCCGCGCCGCGGATGGCCTCGAGGCCGCGCTCGATCTGCTCGCGGGGGTGGTCGCCGGTCTCCCGCTGCTCGGCGCTCCAGTCGCGGGCCTGCACCTCGAGCAGGCGCCGCGCGCGCTGCCCGGGGCGGTTCGAGCGGTGGAAGGCGTCGACCACCATCGGCCCCCACATGTCGTGGGCCAGCCGGGTGCCCCCGCGGGCGTCGCGCTCGCCGGTCCAGCGGCCGAGCAGGCGGTGGTCGATGGCCGCCTCGATCAGCGGCTCGATGGCGGCGTGGGCGTAGCGCTCGGCGAGGGCGTCGACGGTGTGGGCCGCGGCGGTGCCCTGGCGCGTCGTATGGAACTCGAGCAGATCGAGCAGCAGGCCGTCGGCGCCGCCGCGGGCCTCGGCGGCGTCGAGCTGCTTCTCGAAGACCTCGACCAGCTCGACCCCGCTGCGCCGCGCGCGGTCGTAGGCGGCGCCGTCGAAGACCGGCCGGCTCGGGTCGGTGTCCCACATCCGGCTGAGCAGCATCTGCAGGATGGGGGCGACCGCCGCGGGCTCGCCGGCGGTCAGATCGTCAGCGATGCGCTCGGCGAGGCCGTCCTGCAATTCCAGCTGGAAGTGCTCGCGCAGGCGACGGGTGCGGGTCGGGCCCTCGACGACCTCGATCACCGCGTTGCGGTCCAGCGGGCGCACGTAGGCCCGGCTCGCCGTCAGGCCCCGCGGCTCGAGCGCCGCCGCCAGCTCGGCGAGGTAGGCCTTGCGGAAGCCGAGCACCAGCTTGCCGGCGGGCGCGGCGCCGGTTTCGAAGATGGCCACCGCCGCGTCGAGCAGAGCGCCCAGGCCGCCGTCGCCTTCGCCGTCGAGCAGGGCCTCCTCCACCTGATCGACGATGGCCACGATCGGCCGCCCGCCGCGGGCTTCGGCCCCCTGCCAGTCGATGGGGCCCGTCGCGCCCGCCGCGAGGCCGAGGCAGGCCCGCAGCGCGCCGCTCAGGCCGGTGCTCGGGTCGCGCCGCCGCAGCGCGGTGCGGTAGCCCGCCGCCGTCAGCCGCGGGGTCAGGCCCGCTTCGAGCAGCGACGACTTGCCGACCCCCGACTCGCCGTACAGCAGGATGATCGGCGGGGTCTCGGGCTCGGTGATGAGCCGGTAGAGGCGCCGGATCTCGGGCCCGCGCCCGAAGAAGATCTCGGCGTCGGCGCTGCTGAAGCGCTGCACGTGGCGATAAGGGCTCGCCGGCAGCGGCGCCGGCGGCACCTCGGGCAGCCCGGCGAGCGGGTCGTCGAGCGCGTCGGCCAGCCGCCAGCCGCCGGCCTGCTCGGGCTCGTCGGCGTTTGTGGTCAGCTGCCAGGGCAGCGACGGGCCCTTCTTCTTGGTGCCCGCCCGGCGGACCATGCGCCACAGATCGGTCGGCGCCTCGCCGCGGTGGGTGCGCACCGCGTCGCGGGCGTGGTCGAAGGCCTGCTGCACCGAGCGCCCGCGCACCAGCCCCTGATAGAGCCAGTCGCTGAAGATGAGCGCCGCGTCGTCGGCGATGGCGTAGTCGGTGGCGATGACCGCCGGCACCCCGCTGGCCAGCAGCGTGCCCGCCTGCTCGCCGGTGCTGCAGCCGTTGAGCACCACCAGCCGCAGCGCGGGCAGGGCGCCGAGCATCTGCAGCACCCCCGCCGAGTGGGCCGCCGCCGAGCCGGCCTCGGCGTCGGGGGCGTGGGGGTGATCGGCGCGCATCATCCAGCGATCGGGGCCGGCGTGGCCGGCGAAGTGCACCCCGACGATGCGCTCGGTCAGCGCGGGATCGGTCAGCAGCCGGATGAGGTGGTCGCGGGTGGCGTCGGGCTCGAACTGCGGCTCGACGCCGGTGGCCTCGAGCATGCCGCGCCCGTGGCGGCGCAGGCGATCGAGCTCGGGGGCGAGGCCGCGCAGGTGCTCTTCGGTGCCCACGTCGGCGTTGGCGAAGAAGAAGAGGAAGACCGGGCGGGCGTCGCGCATGGCGCAGATTCTATATGCGGTAGACGCTACGCGGCCATTCGGGCGGATGGTCGCTTGCGCTGCGCCCGGCGTTGGCCCATTTTGCCGCCATGTGCACCTTGATCGTGATCCACCGGGTGGTGCCCGGCCTGCCGGCGGTCTTCGCCGCCAACCGCGACGAGTTCTTCGCCCGACCGTCCGCCGGCCCGCAGGTGCTCGATCGGCAGACCGGGATCGTCGGCGGCCGCGATCTGGTGGCCGGCGGCACCTGGATGGGGCTCACCCCGGGCGGGTTCTTCGCCGGGCTCACCAACCAGCGGCAGGTCGGCGGGGCCGATCGCGCGCGGCGGTCGCGGGGCGAGGTCGTGCTCGAGACGCTGCGCGCCGGCGCCGTGGGCGGCGTCCCGGCGGCGCGGGCGTACCTCGACGGGCTCGATGGCCGGGACTACAACCCGTTCAACCTGATCTTCGGCACCGCCGAGGCGCTGTGGGCGGCCTACGGGCGCAGCGCCGGCGACGGGCGGCTGCGGTTCGAAGTGGTGCCGCCGGGGGTGCACGTCTTGCCCAACGACGTGCTCGACTCGACGGCGTTCCCCAAGGTGCGGCGCATCCGCGCGCGGCTGACCGACTTGCCCGAGAGCTGGCCGGCGCTCGAGGCGCGGCTGATCGCGGTGCTCGCCGACGAGACCCCGCCCGAGGCCCTGCCCGAGACCGGCGACGGCGGCCTGCCGCTGCCCGTCCGGCGCGCGCTGCACGCGGTGAAGGTGGTCCTGCCCGAGTACGGCACCCGCACGAGCAGCCTCGCCGCGCTGGTGCCCGGCGGCGTCGCCCGCTACGCCTTCGCCGACGGGCCGCCCGGCGAGACCGCGTTCGTCGACCATCTGCCGCTGTTGGCCGCCGCCGAGGAGGCGCGATGAGCTTCTCCGAGCGGGTCGTCGATCTGCCCTTCCTGGGCATCGGCGTCTCGACCGAGTACGGCGCGGGCGCGCAGACCGGCGCGCTCGACCTCGAAGCGCTGCACGCCCGGCACCCGGCGTACGGGGCCTTCCTCGAGCTGGGCATCGAGGTGGCCAAGGGGCTCGACGCCGACGCCCGTCGCTGGATCGCCGCCGGGCGGCCGACCACCTATCACTTCCTCGACGTCAACCTCGACGAGCCCGAAGACCTCGACCCGGCCTGGCTGGCCGAGGTGAAGCGCCTGGTCGGCGAGATCGGCCCGGCGTGGCTCTGCGGCGACGCCGGGCTGTGGCATTTTGGTCCCCGCGAGCGGGGGCACATGCTGCTGCTGCCGCCGATCCTGACCGACGAGGCGGCCCGGGAGATGGCCGAGGGCATCATCGCGCTGCGCGAGGCGACCGGGCTCGAGGTGCTGCCCGAGAACCCGCCCGGCGCGGTCTACCTCGGCGATCTGCACCTGCTCGACTTCTACGCCCGGCTGGCGGACTACGCCGACACCGGCCTGCTGCTCGACGCGGCCCACCTCGCGATCTACCAGCGCACCTGCGGCCATCGACCGACCACCGCGCTGGACGGTTTGCCCGCCGAGCGTATCGTCGAGCTGCACGTGGCCGGGGCGAGCAGCCGCGAGGTGCAGGGGCTGAGCATCGTCGAAGACGACCACACCCCGGCGGTGCTGCCCGATACCTGGCAGATCATCGACGCGGTGGGCCCGCGGGCCACGGCGCTGCGGGCGGTGGTCTTCGAATGCGAGCGCAACCCGCTCGACGCCTGCCTGCCGGGCTTCCGCCGCATCGAGCGCAGCCTCGCCGAGACGCCGTTCGGTCGGCGTCGGGCCGCGCGGACCGCGCGATGAGCGCCCGGGCCCTGCAGCGGGTGGTGGTGCGCATGCTCTACGACCCGGCCCTGGTCGCGGCGGTCTACGCCGATGCGTCCGCGGCGCTGGCCGACGTGCCGCTGACGCCGGCCGAGCGGCGCTGGCTCGTCGCGCCCGACCGCCGCCGCTGGGCCGCCGACCCCCTGCGGCGCACCCGCGGGCTGCAGGCGCTGCTCGAAGAGTACCCGGTGTCCGCCGCGCTGGCGGCGCCCGGCGACGTGGCGCGGCTCGACCGGTTCTTCTCGGCGGCCGCGTTTCACGACTGTATTCAGCACCGCGGGTCGCTGGCCGACGCGTTCGGCGCCTGGCTGGCCGACGGCCGCGGGCCCGTCGTCGGCGCGCTCGCCGGCCTCGAACGGGGCATCGCCCGGGTGCGCCGGGCGCCGCCGCCCAGCCCGTGCACCGCCGCGGGCGAGCGCTGGCAGACGACGCCATGGGTCGTCGCGCTGACGCCGCCGCAGGGCACGCTGGCGGCGTGGCAGCGCGCGCGGGCCGCGCTGAACCGCCACCCCGACGGACCGGTGGCCGCGCTGCTCGACCCGGCGTGGGCGCCGGTGCCGTCGCCGACGCTCGGTGACGGCCGAGAGGGGCTCATCGTCGAGCGTGACGCCGCGGGCGACGTGGGCGCCGGCGAGTGCCCGACCGCGCTCGCCGACCTGCTGCGTCGCCTCGAGACGCCGCACGAGACCGCCGGCCTGCTGAGCGCGCTCGAGGCGTTGGGGGCCGACGCGGACGAGGCGCCGGGCGTGATCGCATCGCTCGTCGAGGACGGCCTGCTGACAGCCGGCTGAGGTTTTCGACACCGGTCGGCGCGCATTTCGTCCATGAACTTGATCCGAACCCGACAGACCGGTGACGATCACGCTTCGGACAGCCCCTGTCCGGCGCGTGGCGGCATCGCGGCGGCGGGGCAGCATTTTGCACTGGATGGTCGACGGCACCCTGCACCAAGGTCGTCGGCCCTGACCGATGACCTGGGGAGACCTGAATGCGTCACTTCATCGTGTCCGCCTCGATGGCGGCCTTCTGTATGTTCGGCTTGACCGGCTGCCCGTCCGACGGCGGCAGCGGCGACGGGGCCGGGCTCGGCGAAGCCTGCACCAGCGGCGGCGACTGCGAGAGCGAGATCTGCGCCACCGCCGCGGTCGGCGAAGAGGGCGTCTGCTCGCAGGAGTGCAACGTCGACGACAACCCGTGTCCGGCCGGCTACTTCTGCTTGGCGGGCAGCCCCTCGCTCTGCATCGCCGAGGGCGGCGAAGGTGAAGGCGAGGGCGAAGGTGAGGGTGAAGGCGAGGGTGAGGGCGAAGGAGAGGGCGAGGGTGAAGGTGAGGGCGAAGGCGAAGGTGAGGGCGAAGGTGAGGGTGAGGGCGAAGCGGGCTGCATGACCGACGACGACTGCACGGGCACCGACGTCTGCGTCGACGGCATGTGCACGGAGGCCGGGCCCTTCGAGCCGGGCGTCCAGGCCTGCCGCGACCTCAACGCCTGCCTCGGCGGCTGCCAGGATCAGGCCTGCCAGCAGGCGTGCCTGGCCAACGCGCCGCCCGTCGGTCAGCAGCGCTTCCAGGCGCTGATCGACTGCCTCAACGGCAACGGCTGCTTCGACTTCAACAACAACCTCGACTTCGAGTGCTACTACGTCGAGTGCGGCGACGCGAACCGCGAGTGCTTCGGCCAGAGCCCCGGCCAGGGCGACGGCAGCTGCAGCGAGTTCAACCAGTGCGCCGGCGCCTGCCCCGAGAACGACGAGCGGTGCCAGGCCGACTGCGTCAACAACACCTCGGTCGAGGCCTTCCTCGACTACAACGACATCTTCGAGTGCTTCGATCAGGTCGCGGCCGACGGCATCTGCAACCGCCAGGACGGCCCCTGCCTGGAGGAGGCCTGCGCCGAGACCATCGGCATCTGCCTCTTCCCCAACGATGGTGTCTGCGGCGCGCTCATCGACTGCGCGTTCGCCTGCCAGGACGCCGAGTGCGTGCAGGACTGCCGCTCGGCGGCCGACCTCGAGGCCAACGGGCTGTTCGACGACTACGTCGGCTGCATCAACGACAACATGTGCATGGACCCGATGATGTGCCCGGCCTGCGCTGACGCCGAGGCCGCCTGCCGCGCGGACGAGATGGGCGGCGGTGAGGGCGAGGGCGAGGGCGAAGGTGAGGGCGAAGGTGAGGGCGAGGGCGAAGGCGAAGGTGAGGGCGAAGGCGAAGGTGAGGGTGAGGGCGAAGGTGAGGGCGAAGGTGAGGGCGAAGGCGAAGGCGAAGGTGAGGGCGAAGGTGAGGGCGAAGGCGAAGGTGAGGGCGAAGGTGAGGGCGAAGGCGAAGGTGAGGGCGAAGGCGAAGGCGAAGGCGAGGGCGAGGGTGAAGGCGAGGGCGAGGGCGAGATGCCCCCGATGCCGCCGAACTGAGCATACTGCGCTAGACCTGCCCGCGCGCCGACGCCCGTCGGCGCGCCCACCTCTCCTCTTCCGACCGGCCTGACGTGAGACGACTGCTCGATTCGCTGCGGCCGATATTCACCGTCCGCTTCCTCAAGTTCTGCGTCGTCGGCGCCAGCGGGGTGCTCGTCAACCTCGGCGCCCTCTGGCTGCTGACCCAGGCCGACGTGCGGGCCAGCTACGCCTCGGCGTGGGCGATCGAGATCTCCATCCTCTCGAACTTCGCGATCAACGAGCGCTGGACGTTCGCCGATCGCAGCCAGGGCTCACTGCTCGGCCGGGCGGTGCGCTTTCAGCTCGTCTCGCTCGTCGGTGGCATCCTGCAATGGCTCGTCTTCCTGGCCAGCATCGTCGCGCTCTTGCGGCTGATGCACGGGCCGGGCGCCATCGAGCAGTACTTCGCCGGCGAGGGCCCGTCGTTTCAGCACTACGTGCAGCGGCTGGTGCGCGAGCCGCCGGATGTCGGCGCGGGGGTCTATCCGGCCCAGCTCGTCGGCATCGCCGCGGCCACCGGGTGGAACTTCCTGGCCAACTTCTACTGGACGTGGCGCCGCGGCGAAGCGCAGGGCTGATACGCCCGGGATGGCGCGCTTCCAGGCGCGCGAACCTGGACGCCACCTGCCCCGACCGGGTATGCCCAAGGGGCATCGGCCGGGAGTCACCCATGTCTTCGAGATCTGCCCTCTTGGTGGTCGCGGGATCACTCGCCCTGCTGGCCATCGGTCCGCTGTCCGGCTGCGCGGGCGGCACCATCGATGACCTCGACGGCGGCGAGGACGCGGCGCGCATCGACTTCGGCTTCGTCACCCCGCCGCCGGGCGGTGAGCCGGGCGGCCCCGGCGGGGCGGGCGGCTCACCGGGCCAGCTGCCCGATCAGGGCCCGATCAACTTCGGCGGGGCCGGGGGCCAGCCGGGTCCGGGCGGCATGGGCGGTGAGCCGGGGCCGGGCGGCATGGGCGGTGAGCCGGGTCCGGGCGGTATGGGCGGTGAGCCGGGTCCGGGCGGCATGGGCGGGGCCGGCGGTGAGCCCGGCGCCCTGCCGGCGGGCGCGCCGTGTCAGAGCGAAGAGCAGTGCGCCGGCGACGACTGCGTCGACTTCAATACCGGGCAGGGCCGTATCTGCGTCGAGTTCTGCCGGGGCAACGGGGTGTGCCCGGCCGGCTTCTTCTGCCACCCGGCCAACTACTGCGTGCCCGAAGGCGGCGGTGAGGGCGAAGGCGAGGGTGAAGGAGAAGGCGAGGGCGAGGGCGAGGGAGAAGGCGAAGGCGAAGGCGAGGTCGGGTTGGACTGCGCGGCGCTCGACAGCTGCATCGTGGGCTGCGGCAACGATCTGGCCTGCGGCGCCGACTGTCAGGCGAGCGCCGAAGGCAACGCCCGGGTGACCCACGACGCCTATCGCAACTGCGCCACGCTCGAAGGCTGCCAGCCCGCCGACCGGGTCTGCGTGCTCTTCCAATGCGCCGCCGAGCACGACGCGTGCTACGGCGCGCGGCCCCAGGCTCAGCTCACCTGCGACGGGCTCAATACCTGCCTCGGCGAGTGCGAAGACAACAACGCCAGCTGCCGCCGCGACTGCGCGCTCGATACGCCGCCCGCCGTGCTCGAGCAGTGGGACGGCATCTTCGAGTGCATCGAAGACAACGCCTGTGGCGCCGACGGCCGCTGTCAGGCGGCCCGCTGCGGCGCGGTGATCGCCGCCTGCCTCGACGGCTTCGTCTACCCCCACGGCAACCTGACCTGCCGTCAGTTCGATACCTGCCTGGCCAACTGCAACGGCAATCAGGCCTGCGAACAGCAGTGCATCGAGAACGCCTCGCCCGATGGCTACCTGCAGCTCATCGCGGCCATCGACTGCATCAACGCGACGCAGTGCAACGTCACCGGCAACTGCCCGCAGGTCTGCGGCGCCGAGCTCGACGCCTGCATTTGAGCGTCGAGCCGCCGATCTTCAGTCGGGCTCGATCATCAGCGGGTCGTTCTCGGCGTCGATCTGATCGCGCAGCGCGTCGAGCGCCCGCTGAAGCGTCTCGATCAGCGCGTACTGATCGCGCACGACGTCGCTGAGCGTCTGCACCGTCGCCTCCTGGTGGGTGTAGCGGATCTCCAACTCGACGATCCGCGCTTCGAGCGCGCTGATATCGTGGGCCATGTTCTCCTCCTCGCTGCCGGATGCCCGATCGACCGGTCGGGTTGCGCTCATGGAAACGTTCTGCCGAGTCCGGCCATAGTGGAGACGCGCCGGGGGGCGCGAAAGCGAACCAGACATACGGGAGGACCCGATGCAGATGAAGGTCATCTGGCTATTCATGATGGCGATCGCGCTGTTCGGCTGCGACATCGCCGGCGGCGGTGATGATGGCGACGACGCCGGCTCACCGTCGATCGACGGCGCGGTCGGCGGTGAGGGCGAAGGCGAAGGCGAAGGTGAGGGCGAGGGCGAGGGCGAGGGCGAGGGCGAAGGCGAAGGCGAAGGCGAAGGGGAAGGCGAGGGCGAGGGCGAAGGCGAGGGCGAAGGGGAAGGCGAGGGCGAGGGCGAAGGCGAGGGCGAAGGGGAAGGCGAGGGCGAGGGCGAGGGCGAAGGGGAAGGCGAGGGCGAGGGCGAAGGGGAAGGCGAGGGCGAGGGCGAAGGGGAAGGCGAGGGCGAAGGCGAAGACATGTGCCGCGCCGCCGAAGACTGCCCCCAGCCGGATGATCCCAACTGCCGCGCCGCCTGCCGTGACGGCACCTGCGAGGTCATGTGCCGCCCGGATCGCTGTGAAGGCGACGCCGATTGCCCCGAAGGCACCGTCTGCAGCGAAGGCCGCTGCGTCGAAGACGGGCGTGACTGCCCCGACCCCGAAGACCCGCGGGTGCGCTACATCGGCGACAGCCCCGAGCAGTGCGCGATGATCCGCTTCGCGTGCGAAGACGGCGAGGAGGCCTTCTTCAGCGACTGCGGCTGCGGCTGCCTCGCGGTCGATGAGTGCGCCTGCGGCGAGATCTTCAGCCCGGTCTGCGGCGCCGACGGCCAGACCTACGACAACCCGTGCGAGGCCCGCTGCGCCGGCGTGCGCGTCGTCGCCGAGGGGCCGTGCGAGCCGCCCGCCGAGTGTCGCGCCGATGACGACTGCGCCCAGCCCGGTGCGGCGAACTGCGAGGCGGCCTGCGTCGAGGGTGTCTGCGAGCTGCGCTGCCGCTGCCGCGGTGACGGCGACTGCGCCGAAGACGAGCGCTGCGTCGACAACAGGTGTATGCCCGCCGGGCCCGCCTGCGAGCCCGTGCTGTGTGATCTGGCCTGCGAGTTCGGCTTCCAGGTCGACGCGCGCGGCTGTGAGATCTGCCGCTGCAACCCGCCGCCCGACGCCTGCCCCGATCCCGAAGACCCCGACGTGGAGTACATCGGCAACAGCCCCGACGAGTGCGCGGTCATCGACTTCGGCTGCGACGAAGGCGCCCGCGCCTTCGACAGCCCCTGCGGCTGCGGCTGCATCCACCCGCCCGATCCGGCCGAGTGCCGGGCCGACGCCGACTGCCGCGAGGGTCAGGCCTGCGTCGACGGGGCCTGCGTCGCCGTCGACCCGCCGAACGAGTGCGGCCCCGAGCGGCCCTGCGCCCGCGGCGAGATGTGCGTCGACGGTCGCTGCGAGGCGGCCGAGATGTGCCCGCCCGCCGACGACCCGCGAGTGAACTACGTCAGCGACGATCCCGAGCGCTGCGCCGGCATCCGCTTCGTCTGCGAGCCGGGGCAGGAGGCCTTCTCCAACGACTGCGGCTGCGGTTGCATCACGGTCGAGCAGCCGTGCCCCGACCCCAACGACCCGGCGGTGCGTTACGTCAGCGACGACCCCGAGTTCTGCGCCCGCGCCCGCTTCGTCTGCGAAGACGGCGAAGAGGCCTTCTCGAATCAGTGCGGCTGCGGCTGCATCGGCGGCGACCGGCCGATGATGTGCCCCGAAGGCCAGATCTGGAGCGGCGAGGCCTGCGAGCGGCTGTGCCGCGGCCCCGAGGAGTGCGGCCCCGATCAGGCGTGCAACGCCGCCGACGTCTGCCTGCAGGATCCCAGCTGCCCGGCGTGCGACGTCTGCGCCGGCTGGTGCGTCGGCGAGCGGCCGGCCGAGCCCTGTGGCTGCCCGCGCATCCTCGACCCGGTCTGCGGCGCCGACGGGCGGACCTACCCCAACGCCTGTGAAGCCGAGTGCGTGATGGTCGACGTGGTGCACCCCGGCGAGTGCCGCGAAGAGCCCTGCGTCTGCCCGGCGGTCTTCATGCCGGTGTGCGGGGCCGACGGCAATACCTACGGCAACGCCTGCGAGGCCGCCTGCGCGCGGGTGGACGTGGTCGCCGAGGGCCCCTGCGAGCGGCGGCAGTGACCGGTGGCAGCGAGCGCCCGCGCTGCGGGGTCGGTCAGATCTGATCCCGCAGCGCGATCAACTCCCCGAGCGCCTTGACGGCGCCGTCCTGCTCGGCCCGGCGGATGCCGGCGTCGAGCACCGCCTCCGCCTCATCCTCCCGCCCGTCGGCGATCAGCAGCTCGCCGAGCTGGTAGTGGCCATAGTGATGCCCCGGGTCGAGCACCAGCAGCCGTCGCAGCAGCGGCTCGGCCGCCTCGAGGGCGTCGAGCGCCTTGTGCTCCATCGCCAGCCCGTAGAGCGCGAAGCCGTCGTCGGGGTCGGCGTCGAGCATCGCGTTGAGCGCCGCGATGCGCTGCGCCCGCGCGTCGCTCACCACAGCACCCGGGCGCGGATGGTCTGGGGGATGGCCTCCACCGCCTCCATCAGCGCGATCTCTTCGGCGGCGTCGTTGGTGGTGAAGTCGACGATGGCGTAGGCCAGCGCCTGATTCGACTGGGAGAACTGCGCCGAGATGTTCACCGCGTGCTCGGCGAAGATCGCGTTGAGCTTGCTGAGCACGCCGGGCACGTTGCGGTGGAAGTACAGCAGCCGGTGGTCCTCCTCCCGCAGCCGGGGCAGGGCCACCTCGGGCACGTTGACCGCGGTGGCCGTCGTGCCGTTGTTCATCATCTTCACCAGCCGGGCCGAGGCCGACTCGGCGATGTTCATCTGGGCCTCGATGGTCGAGCCGCCGATGTGCGGGGTGAGGATGACGTTCTCCAGCCCCTGCAGCGGGCTCTCGAAGGGCTCGGCGTTGGACGAGGGCTCCTTGGGGAAGACGTCGACCGCCGCGCCGCCGACGTGCCCGCTCTTCAGCGCCGCCGCGAGGGCCTCGATGTCGACCACCGTGCCCCGGGCGTTGTTGAGCAGGAAGGCCCCCGGCTTCATCTGCGCCAGCCGCTCGGCGGTGATCATCATGTGGGTCGTCGGGTTGGCCGGCACGTGCAGCGTCACCACATCGGACGCGCCGAGCAGCTCTTCGAGGCTGCCGGCCTGCCGCGCGTTGCCCAGCGGCAGCACGTCGAGCACGTCGTAGTACAGCACGTTGAGGCCCATCGCCTCGGCGAGCACCGAGACCTGGGAGCCGATGCGCCCGTAGCCGACGATGCCCAGGGTGCGCCCGCGGATCTCGTGGCTGCCCTTGGCGCTCTTGCGCCACTTGCCCTGGTGCATCAGCGACGAGCGATCGAAGAGCTTGCGATACAGGATCACGATCTCGCTGATGACCAGCTCGGCCACCGAGCGGGTATTCTGATACGGCGCGTTGAAGACCGGGATGCCCCGGGACGCCGCCTCGCCCAGGTCGACCTGATTGGTGCCGATGCAGAAGCAGCCGACGCCCCACAGCCGCTTGGCCGCGGCGAAGAACTCGGCCGTGAGGTGGGTCTTCGAACGGATGCCGATGATCGACGCGTCCCCGGCGACCTCGATGAGCTCATCACCGTTGTAGGCCCGGTCGTGCAGCTCGACGGTGTAGCCCGCCTTCTCGAAGCGCTCGACGGCCAGCGGGTGGATGTTCTCGAGCAGGACGACCTTGATCTTGTGCAGCGGATACGACGTGGTCATGGGGGCTCCGATGGGCGGGGGTGCGCGATGGGCGGCACCTTAACAGCCCGGCCCGAACAGGTCATGCCCCCCCGTGACCCATCACCGAGCGACCGCCGCATCACCCAGCGACTCTGCCATCACCCGCGCGCCCAGCAGCCCCGGATCGGGGTGGTTGACCAACCGGATGGGCACCGTCTTCGTCCACGTCGAGTAGCGCCCCTTGGTATCGAACGACCGCCGGATGCCCGCCCGGATCAGCGGCGCGATGCGCGGCGGGATGCCCCCGGTGAGGTAGACCACCCCCGCGTTGCACTTCAGCGCCAGGCTCGCCGCCTCGTCGCCGAGCACGCCGATGAAGATGTCGACCGTCGCGCAGCAGTCGGGATCGCCGCCGGCCAGCGCCTCGCGGGTGATCACCGCCGCCGGGTCCTCGGCGGCCATCGCCGGCAGCCGCGGGCGGTCGCCGCGCAGATGATCGTAGACCGTCACCAGCCCCGGGCCGCTGACCACCCGCTCGACGCTGACGTGGCTCGGGAAGCGCGTCATCAGATGGCGCAGCAGCGCGATCTCCCGGGCATCCCGCGGCGCGAAGCGGGTATGGGCCCCCTCGCCGGGCACCGCGATCCAGCCCGCGGGCCCGCGCACCAGGAACGCCTCGCCCAGCCCGGTGCCCGGACCGATGACCACCCGCGGCGCGTCGTCTTCGACCCGCGACTCGTCGCCGCCGATGGTCTCGTACTCGTCGGCGCGCAGCCGCGGCATCGCCAGGGCCTGGGCGTGGAAGTCGTTGATCAGCCGGCAGCGGGCGCCGATGGCGGCGCTCATCTCGGCCTCGTCGGTGCGCCAGCCGAGGTTGGTCATCTCCACCGCGCCCCGCCGGACCGGCCCGGCGATGCCGATGCACGCCGCCTGGGGCCGCCCGTGGCGGTCGGCGTGCGCGGCCACGAACGCGCGGGCGATCTGCGCCAGCCCGTCGTGCCCGGCGTTGTGCACCTTCTCGACGACCACCGCATCGGGCCCGTCGTACAGCGCCAGCCGGGTATTGGTGCCGCCGACGTCTCCCACCAGAATGCGCATCGCGCCGCCTCCCTGCGTTGCTTCGGGCCGCACCATGCCGCAGGTGACGGCCGAATGCACCTAGCCCCGCGGGCCGTCGATGCGCACCGCGGGGCCGGTCCAGCCGCAGATGCGGGCCTCGGGCGGCAGCTTCACCGGCTCGCCGTCGAAGCGGCCGAGCGCGGCCCACGAGGCGTACGCCGCGCCGCTCGGCGAGATGGACAGGCCCTCGACGCTCTGCCCGCCGGTGAGTGGTGTGGGCGAGCGCTTGGGCGGGGTCGACAGGTCGAAGAAGGTCTTCGAGCGTGGATCGTAGAGCTGCTCGTCCTGGTGGTAGAAGTCGCCGCGGTCGTTGGCCACGATCACCCGCCAGAACGGCGTGCCGGGCAGCGCGCGGGCCACGCCGCAGTCTTCGGGGGCCGCCTGACAGCGCTCGGCGGGCACTTCGACCTTCGGCAGCGCCGGCCCCGCCTTCACCGCTTTGGTCAGCGGCCGCGCGGCGCCGCGCTTCACGATCGTCGCCAGCCACCGGGCGTCGAGCAGCGTCAGCTTCGCGACGGCGTCCCGCCGGGCGGCGTACTCGGGCAGCAGCGTCGGCTTCGGCTTGTCGAGGGTCTGCTCGTCGTAGCAGTACCACGCCGCGTCGCCCTCGCAGCCGATCTCCGGTTCGACCGCCGGCTTCGCGCCCATGCGCACGGCCACGCCCACCCGCAGCTCGACCCGATCGTGCCCGCCGATACGCCCCGCCTCGCCGTAGTCGACGATCACCTCCTCCAGCTCGGCGGGGATCCCGCGGACCACCGGCCGGCTCTCGCCGGTCTGCAGGTCGACGAAGTGCAGCGTATCGGGCGCCTCACCCGGCCCGTCTTCGAGCACCCACACGCCGTTGGCCCGCGGGTCGGTGCTGCACCAGCCCAGCGTGCCCTTCGGCGCGGGCAGGGCCTTGGGCGGCGCGCCGTCGGTCGTGACGCGGAACAGGCCGTCGGCGGTCCGGGCGATGGCGACGTCGGCCGGTGTCGCGGCGTGGGCCGAGGCGAACAGCAGGCACGACGCGATGATGGGTGACCAGCGCATGGATCCTCCTCCGGCGAGCGAGGCCACCAGCGTGGATCGCGCCCCCGACGACCGCAAGCCCGTCGGTGCCGACGCGGCCATCAGCCATCAGCCGCCTGGGCAATCGCCGCGACACTTGCTGTAATGGCCCGGTGAACGCCGACCGCATCATCGCCGACGTCAGCTTGTGGCACGCCGCGCTCGACGGCCGCCTCGGATCGCGGCAGGCGATCTTCACCCGCTTGCGTCAGCAGAAGCGCCTGATCGCGCCCGCGGCGGTCTTCGGCCGGCTGCTCGGGCTCGTCGAGCGCGAGGGGCAGGCGGAGACGGTGCGGGTCTGGGCGGTGGAGACCCCGACGCTGGTCGAGGGCGTCGGCGCGTGGCTGGCGGCGGGTGATCTGGGCGGGCATCTGCGGGGGCACGGCGTCGAGTTGGATCCGTTCGGTCAGCTGGTCGCCGCGGTGGCGGTCCGTGAGGCGCTGCCGGTCTGGAGCCTCGATCCGGCGTGGCAGGCGGTGGTGAAGCATCTCCCGATCCGTCGATTCGACCCGGGCGAGCCCGACGGGTCGCCCTTCGTGCACGGGCGCTGATCGGGCGTCGGCTCTCGGGCTTCGGCGATCACCACGCGAGCGACCCCCGCCGGCATCTCGCCTGTCGGGAAACAGCTCGCGAGGGACCGGCGAGCGATCTGGATCGGTGGAGATCGCCTCGGGAGCGACCCCCGGCAGTATCTCGCCTGTCGAGAAACAGCTCGCGAGGGGCCGGCGGGCGATCTGGATCGGTCGAGATCGCCTCGGGAGCGACCCCCGGCAGTATCTCGCTTGGCGAGAAACAGCTCGCGAGGGACCGGCGAGCGATCTGGATCGGTGGAGATCGCCTCGGGAGCGACCCCCGGCAGTATCTCGCTTGTCGAGAAACAGCTCGCGAGGGACCGGCGAGCGATCTGGATCGGTGGAGATCGCCTCGGGAGCGACCCCCGGCAGTATCTCGCTTGTCGAGAAACAGCTCGCGAGGGACCGGCGAGCGATCTGGATCGGTGGAGATCGCCTCGGGAGCGACCCCCGGCAGTATCTCGCCCGTCGGGAAACAGCTCGCGAGGGACGGGCGAGCGATCTCGACTTCCCGAGACCGCCTCGGGAGCGACCCCCGGCAGTATCTCGCCCGTCGGGAAACAGCTCGCGAGGGACGGGCGAGCGATCTCGACTTCCCGAGACCGCCTCGGGAGCGACCCCCGGCAGTATCTCGCTTGTCGAGAAACAGCTCGCGAGGGACCGGCGAGCGATCTCGACTTCCCGAGACCGCCTCGGGAGCAACTCTGGTGGTTTCGAGATCAAGGCGGGGGTCGCCTCGGAGGCGATCTGCATCAAATCGGCTCCGCGACCGGCCCTCGCGAGCAGATGTCGCCGGTGGCCGATCCTGGCGGGGGTCGCGCCGGAGGCAATTGGCGCGAAGTCGGCGGCGCGGTGTCCCCGCGCGGATGGCCTATCCCGCAACGCTCGCCGCGGAGGCGGCGCGGCCGACCCCGCGCCGAGCATCTCCCGTATGAGCGGGAGGCCTCCGCATCCGACATCGCCCCGAGCGCGCGTTGCTGTCGCGAACGCCCTGCCAGAAACCGGCGCGCCGGACACTCGCGGCCGGTCGTCCCCTATTCCCATGGTGAGCCATACCCACGACGCCGTCTTCAAGCGCATCTTCGGTCGGCCCGAGCTGGCGGCCGACCTGATGCGCCGCCGCCTGCCGCCCGAGCTGATCGCGGCGCTCGACCTCGATCGCTGCGAGCCGGTCACCGCCGAGTATCTCGATCGCAAGCTGCGCAACCGACGGGCCGATCTGGATGCCCTCGTCGAAATTGCCAATACGGCTGCGACGGCCGATCTCGCCGATGCCGGCGTTGCTCGCTGGCGCGAGCGGGCTACGCCCCGTGGGGCTCGCGGGCTTGCCCGTCCTCGACGTGCCCCTGGCACGCCTTCGTCGTCGCGCCGGGCTACGCCCGAGCCTACGCCCCGTGGGGCTCGCGGGCTTGGCTCCCTCGACGACCTCGGCTCGCCGCCCCCGTATCGTCACTTCCGCCGCGGACATCGGTCTTCCGCGTGCCGCTCGTCGACCGCGAGGGCGAGGCCTTCGTCTTCATCCTCGTCGAGCATCAGTCGACGCCTGATCCGCTCATGGCCGTCCGGGTGTTGATCTACGCCGTCGGGACGTCGAGCCGCTTCATCGAGCGCCACCGGGCGAAGACGGGCCGCGCGCCGCGGCGGCTGCCGGCGGCGATCCCGCTGGTGGTGCATCAGGGCCGCCGGCCGTGGTCGGGCCCCCGCTCGCTGGCCGAGGCCTTCGACCTGTCGCCGGCGCTGCAGGCGGTGCTCGGCGAACACCTGCCGCGGCTGACGCTGCTCATCGACGATCTGGCCGTGCCTGACGGCGAGCGCGGCGGGCGCACACAGCGGGCGCTGACGGCGGCGGCCCTGCTGGCGATGCGCGCCGCCCGAACACCCGCGACAGAAGGGCTCGCCGAGCGACCTGCGGCGCTGATCTCGGCGTCGCTCGACGAGCCGGGGCGAGCGGAGGTGGTCGCGACGGTTGTCGAGTATTTGTACACTCAGGTCGATCAATTCTCGCCGTCGCGGTTGCTCGAGACGATCGACGCGACCGACGCAGAGACCAAGGAGGTGCTGATGACCGTCGCCGATCGCTTGCGCGCCGAGGGCCGAGTCGAGGGGCGGGCCGACGCGATCCTGGAGCTCATCCGGCAGCGCCTCGGCGAGCCGAGCGCGTCGCTGGCCGCCCGGGTCGTCGCCGACGCGGGCGAGGGCACGGGCCCCTGGTTCGAGCGGATCCTCGCCGCGTCCGATCTCGCCGATCTCGAAGCCCGCCTCCCGGACTGACGGCCCCGTCGCGTCCGGCGCGACGCTCGGGTAGACTGCCGCGTCGAATAGCCCGCCCGAGCGCATGGAGGCCCCGTGGACACCGCGAAGATCGATCAGAAGCTCATCGAGCTGCACCAGTCGAAGGCCCATTGGGCCGGCATGCCGCTCGAGCGGCGCATCGACTATCTGCGCGGCGTGCTCAAGGGCGTCGGCGCCGCGGGCGCGCGCATGGCGCTGGCCGGGGTCGAGGCCAAGGGCATCGATCCGAACTCGGCGCAGGTCGGCGAGGAGTTCTTCGGCGGGCCGGTGGTGACCGCGCGCACCGTGCGGTTGTTGCTCAATACGCTGGAGGATATTCAGAAGCACGGCACGCCGCGGCTGCCCAAGAAGGCGGTGCGCACCCGGCCCGACGGGCAGGTGGCGGTGAAGGTCTTCCCGACCGATGCCTTCGACGCGGTGCTGTTCTCCGGCTTCTCCGCTGAGGTCTGGCAGCAGAGCGGGGTGACCGCGGACAACCTCTCGGAGCACATGGCCGAGTTCTATCGCCGCGAGAAGCCGCCCGAGGGCCACGTCGCGCTGGTGCTCGCGGCGGGCAACGTGGCGTCGATCGGTCCGCTGGACATGGTCTACAAGCTCTTCGTCGAGGGGCAGGTGGTCCTGTGCAAGTTCAACCCGGTCAACGACTATACCGGGCCGTTCATCGAAGAGATGTTCGCCGAGCTCATCCGCGATGGCTTCGTGCGCACCGAGTACGGCGGGGCCGACGTGGGGGACTACCTCTGCCAGCACCCGCAGGTGGACGAGATCCACATCACCGGCAGCGATCGGACCCACGACATCATCGTCTTCGGGCCGGGTGAGGCGGGCGCGAAGCGCAAGGCGGAGAATACGCCGCGCACCGACAAGCGCATCACCAGCGAGCTGGGCAACGTCAGCCCGATCATCGTGATGCCGGGGCATTGGACGGAGAGCGAGCTGCGCTTCCAGGCGGAGAACGTGGCGACGCAGCTGGCCAATAACGCCGGCTTCAACTGCAACGCGGCGCGGGTGATCATCCTGCACGAGGGCTGGACCCAGAAGCGGGCCTTCCTCGACATGCTGCGGGCGGTCTTCGCGGCGCTGCCCCAGCGCAAGGCCTACTACCCGGGGGCCGACCGCAAGTACGCGAAGTTCGTGCAGGATCATCCCCAGGCGCAGCCGGTGGGGCCGCGCAGCGAGGGGGTGCTGCCGTGGACGATCATCCCCGACGTGCCGGCCTCCGAGGAGAACGCGACGGCGTTCAAGGAAGAGGCGTGGTGCAGCATCGTGGCCCAGACGGCGCTGCCCGGCGCCGACGCGGGGGAGTATCTGCGAAACGCCGTGCGCTTCTGCAACGAGACGGTGTGGGGCACGCTCAACGCGTGCATCATCATCCACCCCAAGGTGCGCAAGGCCATCGGTGAGGCGGCGCTCGAGCGGGCGATCGGCGATCTGAAGTACGGCAGCGTCGCCGTCAACCACTGGCCGGGGCTGTGCTACGGCTTCGGCAGCACGACCTGGGGCGCGTATCCGGGGCATACGCTCGACGACATCCAGAGCGGCATCGGCGTCGTGCACAATACCTATCTCTTCGACAAGCCCGAGAAGACGGTGCTGCAGGGGCCGTTCACGGTCTTCCCCAAGCCGCCGTGGTTCGTGACCCACAAGCGCAGCGACAAGGTGGCGCGCAAGATGCTCGAGTTCGAGGTGGAGCACGCGATCGGCGCCCTGCCGGGTATCGTCTTCAACGCCGTGCGCGGCTGAGGGCCGCCGGTACTACCTGAGGCAGTCGTCGATGGGCACGCCGGCTTCGACGAAGGCGGCGGTGCTCTCGCGGTCGGCGGCGAGGACCGGCGCCAGATCGACGAGCGGCACGTCGAGCCCGAGGGCCTCGTTCATCACGGCGATGACCAGGTTGGCGGTGTGCGCGCTGCCGGTGTCGGTGAAGTGCACCCCGTCGAGGCCGACGAGCCCGCCGAACATCTCGATGGTCAGGCGCTCGCCGTCGACGACCAGCGGCTCGTCGATGATGTCGAGCACCGCCTGCGCGGTGGGCACCCGATGCACGTTGTCGAAGCGGGCGGCGGCGGCGTAGAGCGCCTCGTTGGCGATGCGGGTGCGCTCGTCGACGATGGCGACCTCGGCGTCGAGTCGCGCGGCGGTCGCGTCCTGCTCTTCGGGCGGGGCGGCGGCGATCTCGACCCCGCGCTGCAGGCGCCACTCGGGCATGACCGACGTCGGCGGGATGTCGCCGACGAAGACCTCGGCGCCCATCCCGGCCATGCGCTCGACGGCGGCGGTGATGTCTTCGACGAGCAGCGCCCGCAAGGCCTCTTCTTCTGCCATGTCGTCGGGCGGCTCCTCGAGCAGCACGTCGTTGCCGTAGAAGTCGATCGCCAGCAGGATGTCGGGCGCGAGGGCCTCGGCCCGGTCGAGCGGGGACGTGGTCACCGGGTCGAAGATGGTCGCGTAGGGCTCGTAGACCAGGTGGCCGATGACCGTCGATCCGCCGCCCATCGGGCCGTAGAGCACGTCGGCGACGGTGGAGCCGGAGATCGCGAGGTGCGAGGGGATCAGCGTCGGGTCGACCCGCCCGCCGGCGGCGATGGGCAGGTTGTCTTCGTTGACGGCGGTCAGCTTGGGCACCAGCTGGCCCACCGAGCGGGTGACCCAGCCGGTGACGTCGGGGGTATCGCACAGCGGCGGCGCGTTGAGGTCGTCGAGGGTGATCGCCGGGAAGAGCCCGTCGGTGACCAGCGGCAAGCCGATGTGGGCGCCGAGCTGGCGGGCGACCCACGTCGGCGGTGAGCCCAGTGTGCCATGGGCGGTGATCGCGCCCGATTGGAAGCCCTGGCTGATGCTGGCCCCGACCGCGGCGATGCGCTGGATGCCGGCGACCCGCGGCGGGTCGTAGGTGAAGGCGTCGGGTACGGTCTGCTCGCCGCCGGGGGTCTGCACCACGAGCGGGACCGCGCCCGGCTCGGGGTGCCCCTGCACCATGAAGCGCAGGCCGTCGCCCTCGGGCGTGAGGTAGATGCCGGCGAGGCCGCCGAGCTCGACCCGCTGCACGTCTTCGGGGCCGTAGGCCTGCTCGGAGAGGTCGAGGCGGACCTCGAAGTAGCCGCTCATCGGGCCGCTCGCCGGGCTGAGGGTCGGGGCCGGGGCCTGCACGCCGGCGTCGCTGCCGGTCGCGGCGTCCGCCGGCCCGATGTCCATCGGCGGCGCGAGGGGAGGCAGCTCGCGCGGTTCGCAGCCGAGCGCCACGAAGGTCAGGGCGAGCAGCGCGGCGCCGGTGTAGCCGGGCCGACGGTGCGGGCGGAGGCTGTCGCGGGGGGCGTCGTATCGCATGCCACCATCATCGACAGGGGGTGATGGTGACGCAACCACCGGAGGTATGCCGTGTGCGGCTGCGCTTCAGCTCGGCTGCCGGGTCGGCCGCAGCAGGATATCGTGGATCTGGCTGTGCGGCGGGCGGGTCAGCGCAAAAAGCACCGCGTCGGCCACGTCGTGGGGCTGCAGGCAGGGGAAGCGGCCGTAGGCCTCTTCGACGATGTCGGGGCCGCCCATCACCTCGGCGAACTCGGTCTCGACCATGCCCGGCGAGATGGCGCAGACCCGGATCGCGCTGTCGGCCGCGCGCAGCTCGCGGCGCAGGGCCTCGGTCAGCCCCTTCACCGCATGCTTGGTGGCCGCGTAGAAGCCGCCGCTGTCGCCGGGCACCCGGTGGCCGGCCATCGACGAGATGTGGATGATCTGGCCGGCGTCGCCCCGGGCGCGCATGTCGCCGATGGCTTCGCGGGTGCAGATCGAGAGGGCGAGCACGTTGACCTCGAACATCTCGCGCCAGGCGGCGGTCTCGCCGTCGCACAAAGAGTCCATGCGGCCCAGGCCGGCGTTGTTGATCATCACGTCGACCCCGCCCCACTCGGCGCGGATCCGGGCGAAGACGTCGAGCAGCGCGGCTTCGTCGCGGGCGTCGGCGGGCAGCGCCAGCGCTTCGCCGCCCCGCTCGCGGATGCGGGCGGCGAGGGCCTCGAGGCGCTCGGCGCGACGGGCGGTGAGGGCCACCTTGAGCCCGGCGTCGGCGAGCTGCTCGGCGACGGCTCGGCCGATGCCGGCCGAGGCGCCGGTCACCAGGGCCACCCGGCCCTTCCAACGGTCGATGCTCTGCATGGGTCTCCTCCTCCGGGCGCGGCGCTTGGGGCGCTGCGGGCGCTCACCACCAGGCGCCGGCCAGCTTCAGCCGATGATCGTACTTGAGCGAGAGCCCCGAGATGATGCTCGCCCCGGGGTCGTGGGTCGCGGGCACCTGGCCGCGGTAGGCGAAGAGGTCGACGTACAGCCCCAGCGAGAGCCGGGCGAACAGCGGCACCGCCAGGGTGGTGCGGGCCTTGGCCACGATGCCCAGCTCGCTGGGGTCGTCGACGCCGATGCCCGGGATGAAGTAGCGCAGCTCGCCCTCGGCGGTCCATACGCTCGACGGCAGGTCGACCCGCAGCCCCAGCGCGGCGAGGGCGCCGAGCTGCGGGTCGGGCACGTCGGTGGAGAAGTCGTGCACCACCAGCGCCGCGCCGCGGGCCTGGGTGATGATGCCGCCCTTCCACAGCAGGCCGATGGTGCCCTCGACCTGCTTCTTGCGCGGGTTGCCCTCGGTGGGGCTGACCTCGGTGGCGAAGGCCAGGTTGACGAAGGGCACCCCGTTGATACCCGGCACGGTCAGCGGCGGCACCTGCAGCTCGGTCGACAGGCGCACGTCGTCGGCGGTCTCCTGGTCTTCGGCGTCGTCGTAGTCCCCCTTGCCGAACTCGAGGTGCAGCCGGTTGACCCAGTCGACGTCGATGCCCTCGCGGGTCAGGTAGGCGTCGCCGCGAGCGGTGACCAGCCGGTGGCTCAGGGTGCGCACCCGGGTCTCGCGCACCTCGGCGTAGTCGTCGCCGGTGCCGGCGCCGGCGACGCTGTAGAGGCTGCCCTCGAAGCCGAGCTGCTGCAGATCGAGCACCCAGCGGGCGCGTTTGGCGGCGCCGGTGGGGTGCATCAGCCCGGCCACCGCGTCGGCGCCACCGGCGCGGGCCCGGGCGCCGAGGGCGTCGACCGCCAGATCGCGCAGGGGCAGCACTCGGCCCTGGGTCGCGTTCGGGGGCAGGGGGGTGTAGGCCCCGTCGTCCGCTTCGAAGCGCTCGCTGGCGCCGGCGCCGAGCAGCGCGGCGAACTCCGGCTCGGCGACGAGCCCGTCGGCGAACGCGACCCGGTAGACCTCGCGGTCGTCCAGCGGTCGCCCGTGCACCATCGGCCCGTCGGCGGTGAGCGTGATGCCGGCGGTGGCCAGCCGACCGAACGCGGCGGTCGCCGTCAGCGCCTTCAGCTCGGCGGCGCTCAGCTTGCGCGCCCGCAGGCGGTCGGGCGTATTGAGGTTGGCCACCGCCTGCAGGGTGGTGACCGGGCCGTCGAGGCTCCACGGGAAAGGGATCGGCGGCAGCAGGACCACCTCGGCGTCGAGCTGATCGGCGACCACATTGGCGACCGCGGTGCGCCACAGATCGGCGGTCACCCGGGCCGGGATCCGACCGCCGCGGCCGATCCGACGCACCCGATCGCTGGCCAGGAACCGCGCGTAGAGCACCGGGTCGCCGCCGATCGCCGGGCCGAGGTCGGGCAGAAGCTGCACCTGGGCCGGCCCATAGACCGACTGGCGGACGTCCTGCACCGCCGCGGCGATGAACGGCTCGGCGGGCATGTCGCCGCTCACCGGCACCGCTTGACTCTCGACGGCGGCCACGTGCCAGCGGCGGCCGTCGCCCACCAGCTGCACCTCGGCCAGCCCCAGCCGGGTCGAGCCGGCCGGCGCGAGCGGCAGCGGGTGGCGCTCGCGGGCCCGGGCGGCTTGTTGCTCGGGGGTCGCCAGCGCCGCGGTCAGCGCCTCGCGGTGCAGGCCGTGGTCGGCGAAGTCGGCGAGCAGCAGATCGATCTCGCCGGAGTTGCGCAGCAGCCGGCCGCGGGTCGACGGGTCGAGGTGCCCGATAGCGACGACCAGATCGGGCCGCCGGCCGATGCGCCGACGGGCGGCGCGCACCGCCTCGTCGACCGCGGCCGCCTCGTCGCCGAAGATCCGATCGCCGAAGCCCCGCCGGCGGTCGGCGGGCCGCATGCGCGGATCGATGATGCCCACCAGCAGCACCTGGATCGGGCCGGCGGCGACCAGGCGCCATCCGGCGAACGGCAGCCGATCGACGTTGGCCCCCAGCAGGGTGACCTCGTGCTCCTGCGCCTCGCGCTGCAGCCGGTCGAGGCCGAAGGCGGCCTCGGCGCCGCCGGGCACCAGCGCGGTCAGGCCCATGCGGCGGAACGACTCCCAGGTATTGGGCCGCTGATGGTCGGGCTGGCCGGCGGCGGTGAAGCTGAAGGTCTCGATGTCGTCGCCGGCGGCCAGCACCAGGGTCCGGGTCGGGTCTTCGCTGCGCAGTTGCTGGATCAGGGCCAGCCGGCGCGCGCCGTCGTGCAGCGGGCGCCCCACGTTGAAGAGGATGCGCGGGGCCCCGCCGGTGGGCGTCACCGCGGCCTGGAACGCCCAGCGGATCTCCCAGACCGCCGGGTCGGACGGCAGCGCGTCGAGCGGCGCGGCGTCGGGCGGCTCGAGCAGGTCGATGGTCGCGCCGTCGGCGGCGGTGTAGCGCACCCAGCGCAGCGCAGAGGCGTGCAGTCCGGGCAGCAGCGCGTCGGGGCCGAGGTAGAGATCGAGCACCGGGCCCGGCTCATCGCCCTCGGCGGCGTCGCCGGGCGCGCCGTCGGTCGGCAGCTCGAGCAGCAACTCGAACGGGCTCTCGACCACCGGCATGCGCGCGCGGACCACCCGGCGCGTATGCGGGCCGGCACCGAGGACCTGGTGGAACGTCGCGACGTCCAGCCCGCCGGGCGCGAACGCGATGCGGTCGCGCCAGACGAAGACCCGCGGGCCCTCGAAGAGCGGCGTGATGCGCTCGAGGCCGTCGCCCAGGCGGTCGTACAGCGCGAGGTGGGCCCGGTTGCGGCCGACCTGGCCCGAGACCCCGCCCGTGCGCCCGAACCAGATCAGCCGGACGGCGGCGGTATCGCCCGCGGCCGGGGGGACGTCGACGGCGCGGGCCGGCGGGGCGAGGGCGGCCAGGGCGGCCGCCGCCAACAGCAGCGACGCGAGCGGGTGAAGGGGCACGATGGCCTCCCGAGGGGGGTGACGGCAGGCACGTTCATAGACCCGGCGCCCGGCGGATTCAACGGCTGTGCGCGCCCGGCTCTCTCTGCGCGCCGCGGCGACGGCAGAGCACGTTGGGTCGGCGGCGCGGCTGATCTATGGTGGCTGCCATGAACGGCGGAGCGCAGGCTCGTCGAGGGGGGAAGTCGATGCTCAGCCTGACCGAGATGTTGCGGATGCTCACCGGCACCGGCGCCGACTCGCTGCAGTTCAGGCCGGGGCAGGCGCCCTTGCTGTTCAGCGGCGGTGAGCCGCGCAGCCTGGGCGGCGCGCCTCTGTCGCCGGCGGCGCTGTCCAAGCTGATGGACGCGGTCGTCGGCGCCGACCAGCTGGCGACGCTCGTGGCCCGCGGACAGGCCGACGGGATCTACGAGGACGAGGCCGGGGCCTTCCACTACCGGGTCCGCCGCCTGCCAGAAGGCCTGGCGGTGGCGTTTCGGCCCGCCCCGCGCGCGACGGCGCCGTCCGCCGCGCCGCGGATCCCGGCCCCGCAGCCCGCCGCCGTCGCCCCCGCGGACGCGCCGCCGCCGCGCAGAGCGCCGAGCCCGCCCAAGCGTACCCGGCCGGCCGCGCCGTCGACCGCGAGCGGGCCGACGGCTGTGGTCCCGGCCGACGATGGCCTTCAAGCCATCGACGAGCCGCCGTGGCTCAGCCGATTCCGCCAGTGCCGCTCGCTGACCGACATGCTGCGCCTGATGATCGTCGAGCGGGCGTCGGACCTCGTCCTGTCTTCGGGGCGCGCGCCGCGGGTGCGCAAGATCGGCGACTACCGCGCCGTCGGTGGGCACACCGTGCGCGAGAAGGCGTTGCTCGACACCCTCGGCGACGTGATGACGCCGGCCCGCATGGCCCGCCTCGAAGAGAGCGGCAGCGTCGACCTCGGCTTCGAGTTGCCCGCCGACGGCGCCGAGCGGCATCGATTCCGGGTCAACATCTTCCGCTCGATGAGCGGGCTGGCGGCCGCCTTCCGGCCGGTCTGGGGCGAGGTGCCCAGCCTCGAAGAGCTGCGGCTGCCGGCCCAGATCGCCGATCTGGCGGATTTTCCCTACGGCCTGGTGCTCGTCTGCGGCCCGACCGGCTCGGGCAAGTCGACGACGCTCTCGGCGCTCGTCGAGCACATCAACGGCGAGAAGCGGCGCCACATCCTGACGCTGGAAGACCCCGTCGAGTACCTCTTCGCCGACAAGCTGAGCATCATCCATCAGCGCGAGGTCGGGGTGCACGTCGACTCCTTCGCCGCGGGGCTGCGCGACGCGCTGCGCGAGGCGCCCGACGTGATCCTCGTCGGCGAGATGCGCGATCTGGAGACCATCGCCGCCGCCGTTACCGCCGCCGAGACCGGCCACCTGGTGATCTCGACGCTGCACAGCGGCAGCGCGAGTCAGGCCATCGACCGCATGATCGACATCTTCCCCGAGCATCAGCAGCAGCAGGTGCGCCAGCAGGTGGCCGACGTGCTGCGGGCGGTGGTGACCCAGCGGCTGCTGCCGACCCAGGACGGCGGCGGGCGGGTGCCGGTGGTCGAGGTGGTGCGGGTCAACTACGCCATCGCCAACATGATCCGCGAGCGGCGGACCCACCACTTCGCCACGGCGATCCAGAGCGGCCGCAAGGACGGCATGCTGCCGTTCGATACCAGCCTCGCCGAGCTCGTCCGGCGGGGCGAGCTGAGCCGCGAGGCGGCGCTGCGGGTGGCCCGGGACGCCAACCACCTGCGCACCATCCTCGACGGATGAAGGCCTGGCCGCTGTAATCCGCGGCGGCATCTGCTAGACAGGCCCCATGAGCGAACCGGTCATCATCTATACCGACGGCGCCTGCTCGGGTAACCCCGGCCCCGGAGGCTGGGGCGCGGTCATGTCGTGGCGCGGCCACGAGAAGACCATCTGCGGCGGCGAGGCCCACACCACCAACAACCGCATGGAGTTGATGGCCGCCATCCAGGCGCTGTCGACCCTCAAGCGCCGTGTGCCGGTCGTGGTCTACACCGACTCGACCTACGTGCGCGACGGCATCACCCGCTGGATCAAGGGCTGGAAGCGCAACGGCTGGAAGACCCGCTCGGGCGGCGCGGTCAAGAACGCCGATCTCTGGCAGACGCTCGACGGCCTGTCGAGCCGACTCGGCGTGGACTGGCGCTGGATCAAGGGCCACGCGGGGCATCCGGGCAACGAGCGCGCCGACGCGCTCGCCCGCCAGGGCATCCCGGGCCGCGGCTGAGGTGTTCTGGGGCTGTTCGGGGCTCTGCAGCGCTCTGCGGGGCTCTGCGGGGCATCCCGCCGGTCACGATTCGTTTTCTCGGGACACGTTGCGTAGCCGACGCCCGCCCGAGCTGCGCCAGCAGATCGTCATCCGACCCGACACCGATGTCGCTGCGCCCGTTGCCGCAGCCTCCGCGCCCGGATCCCGACATCGAGGTCAGCGTGCCGTGGAGCGTGGGGCACATCTGCTCCACAGCATGCTCGAACGAAGCGGCGAACCGCCCGCCATACCGCTGGCGCGGCGTTTGCTTTGCCAGCGGGGTGCGCGGCGGGGCGGTTCCCGTCCGCAGGAGGTCACCATGCGCGACGTCGCCTTCCTGGTCCTGCTGGCCATCGGCGCGATGTGGCTCTTGATCTGAGCCGAGCCCGCCAGCACATCACCTCGCCGCCGCGCGCGGCGCACCGTCGAACCTGACCCGGACCGCCCGCCCGGCGCCGGTTGTCGATGCCCGGATACCGCATCCGGGACCCGCCGCAGCGCCCCGTACGCATTGTCTCAGAGCCATTGTTGTGCCGAGCACCCCGGCGCAGGATAATGGGGCCTCGCGCCCCATACGCGCCGCTCGCTGGGAGTCGTCAATGGCCGCCTCGTCCGATACGGGTGTCTGCCCTCATCCCGGATGCACAACGCGCCACCGCTTCGTGCCCGGCACGCGGTGCCCGGAGCACCAGCGGCCGCTCGTGCCCGAGGCGGTGCTGGCCCGGCACGCAGACGACCCTCTGCTCGGCTCGACGATCAATGGCGACTTCGACCTGATCGGCATCATCGGCCGCGGGGCGATGGGCGCGGTCTATCGCGGCTGGCAGCTGTCCCACGGGCGGGCGGTGGCGGTGAAGGTCATCTCGGGCAAGGCGGTGCAGGCCCTCGACGAGCCGGTGAAGCGGTTCATCATGGAGGCCCGCGCGCTGGCGGCGATGCCCCAGCACCCCGCCATCGTCGGCATCTACGACTACGGCGAAGACGAAGGCCTGCTCTACATGGTGCTGGAGCTGGTCGAGGGCCCGTCGCTCAAGGCCTTCAGCAGCGGACGCTGCCTGCCGGGCTGGCAGGTGGCCGACATCGCGATGGCGGTGCTCGGCGCGCTCGGCGAGGCCCACGAGGCGGGGGTCGTGCACCGCGATCTCAAGCCGAGCAACGTGGTCATGTGCTCGCCCGATCCCGACGAGACCCGGGCCAAGGTGCTCGACTTCGGCGTGGCCAAGGTCTTCTGGCCCGACGACCAGCTCGTTCAAGAGGTGGTCACCCGGGCCGGTATGGCCCTCGGCACGCCCAAGTACATGTCCCCCGAGCAGGCCCGCGGCAAGACCGTCGGCCCGGGCAGCGATCTCTACGCCCTCGGGGTGATGCTCTACCGCCTGCTGGCGGGCAAGCTGCCGTTCGAGGGCGACAACGACCTCAAGATCCTCAAGGCCCATATCCTCAAGGCGCCGCCGCCGTGGCCCGAGGGCGTCGAGGTCGATCCGCAGCTCGACGCGTTCGTGCGGCGGCTGCTCGAGAAGCGCCCCGCCGATCGGTTCCCCGACGCGCCCTCGGCGGCGCGGGCGCTGTCGGCCTTCCGGGCGGCGCTGGGCGGCCCGGGGCCTCGGCGCAGCGGGGCGGGCTGGCCCGGCGCGCCCGAGGTCGATCGAGCCCGCGAGCCGAGCACCCAGCAGGTCGCCGCCGAGATGGGCGTCGATCCGCGACCGCCGGGCGATCGACGCAGCCTCAAGACCGGCCTGTTCGTGGTCGCGGCCATCGCGTTGGGCGTCGGCGTCGGCCTGCTGGCGCTGTCGCTCGCGCCCGAGCCCGCCGCGCCGGTGGCCGAGGCCGAGCAGGTCGAGGAGCCGGTGCGGGTCTCGGTGGGCGCCGCTCCGGTCCGCACCGCCGACGACGCCCTGCGCGAAGCCCGGGCAGCGGCCGGTCGCGGGGACGCCGACCAGGCTTTCGAGTTGCTGAGTGAAGCCCTCGGCGCCACCGATGACCCCGCCGCGATGCGCCAGGCGGTCATTGGCGACCTGGGCTTCGAAGACGTGCGCGGCGACCCGCGCATCGCCGCGCTGTTGAAGGGCGAACCATCCAAACCGTGACAGCGGCGGCCGGATGCACCATCATCCGCCCGAACGCGATGATCTCGCCCCCGCCGAGGAGTGCCCGTTGATTCGATCCACGCCGCGCCGCGCCTTGATCCCGCTCGCGCTGGTTCTGGCCGTCGTATCGGCCGGTCCGGCCGCGGCCCAGGTCGAGCAGGCGGAGGCAGCCTACAAACAGGCGCGGGCGGCCTACAAAGCCGGCGCCTACGAGGAGGCCGTGCGCCACCTCGAGACCGCCTGGGCCGCGCAGCAGGAGCCGATCTTCCGCTTTCACATGGCGCGCAGCTACGAGGCGGCGGGCAAGTCGGCCGAGGCCATGCAGGCCGCGCTGACCTTCATCTCGCTGATGGCCGAGAAGGGCGCCGACGGGTCGATCTACATCGAGCCGCTGACCGAGTCGTGGGCCATCGTCGCCCGCATGCGGGCCAAGACCGAGGCCGGGCCCTTCGAATTGGCGCTGCCCCAGGCCAACGTCTGCCCCAAGCCGGTGGTGACCGCCCGCGGCAAGCAGCTCGAGCCGCGGCTCGAGGGGCTGTACTGGCAGGTCACCGTGCCGTCGATGGCCGGCGGTGATCTGAGCGTGCGCTGCGAGGGCCTCGCGCCGCCGCCGTCCGCGCCGTCCGGGGCCGGCACCGCGGCGACCTTCCTCATGGGGGCCGGGGCTGCCGGCGTCGCGGCCGGCGCGTACTTCGGCGTGCGCTGGTTCCTCGCCGACGGCGAGTTGGCCGACATGGCGCCGGTGGCCGACGCCGACGAGCTGCCCGGCGCAGCCCGCGAGCGCACCCGCGCCCGCCAGAAGAAGGACGACTTCGCCGAGTCGGGGCTCATCGTCGGCGGCGCGGGCGCTGCGCTGCTCTTGACGGGCACCATCCTGTGGCTCGCGGCCGACGACGACCAGGCCTCGACGGCGCTCGTCCCGGCGGTCACCGCCGACGGCGCGGCGGTGTGGTGGCAGGGGCGCTTCTGATGGATCTGCCTGCCCCGGTGCTGGCCCGTCGGGTCGCGATCGGGACGCTGCTCGCCGC
This sequence comes from bacterium, assembly GCA_030427205.1. Classification (GTDB taxonomy): domain Bacteria; phylum Myxococcota_A; class Bradymonadia; order UBA7976; family UBA1532; genus JACKDM01. The sequence goes on from JAUHXC010000017.1 coordinate 109,480, forward strand.
GTCGCTCGTGACCGTCGCCGCCCTCTTCGGAGGGTGCGACTCCTTCCCCACCGCCTGCGAATCCCGCGACGACTGCGGCGACGGCCAGCTCTGCCAGGACGGCGAGTGCCTCGACGTCGAGCCGGCGCTGCTCGCCCGCTGCCAGGGCGCGGCGGAGATCTGCAATACCCGCGACGACGACTGCGACGGCGTGACCGATGAGGGCTGCGGCGACGGCGACGACTGCATCGCCGGCTTCGGCATCTGCGCCCGTATGGGCATCCTCTCCGAGAGCCCGCAGGGGTTCTTGTGCTCGGCCGATCCCGGCCCGCCGGCCGACGAGCTGTGCAACGGCCTCGACGACGACTGCGACGGCATCGTCGACGAGGTCTGCCCCGCCGGATCGCTGTGCTTCGTGGGCGTCGGGCAGTGCCGCTCCGACGGGCGCACGACCATCCGCGACGGCGCTCGGCTCTGCGTCGACGACAACGCCGACCCGGTGCTGCCCGGCGAGGCCGACGACGAGATCTGCGGTGATCGGGTCGACAACGACTGCGACGGTCAGATCGACGAAGGCTTCGCCGACCAGCTCGGCGGCATGTGCACCGAGGGCCTCGGCGAGTGTCAGGCGATGGGCCTGGTGGTGTGCATCGACGGCGCGGTGCGCTGCTCGGCCCGCCCCGGGCCGCCCGCCGAAGAGCTGTGCGACCGGCGGGACAACGACTGCGACGGCGTGACCGACGAGGACTTCGGCACCGGCGAGCCGTGCACCGCCGGCATCGGCGGCTGCCAGTCGAGCGGCATGACCATCTGCAACGGCACCCAGGACGGCGCGATGTGCAGCGCGCTGCCGCGACAGCCCGAGGACGAGGACTGCGACGGCGTCGACGACGACTGCGACGGCGCGATCGACGAAGGCGCCGACGGCGAGGCGCTGACCCGCGCGTGCGGCGAAGACGTCGGCGAGTGTCGGCCCGGCACCCAGACCTGCGTCGACGCCCAGTGGAGCATGTGCGCCGGCGCGACGATGCCCGTCGCCGAAGTGTGCAACGGGCGGGACGACGACTGCGACGGCACGATCGACCAGTTCGAGCGGCCCTGTGGTTCGGAGCGCGGGGCGTGCTCCGCGGGCACCGAGCGCTGCATCGACGGCCTGTGGGGCCCGTGCCTCGACAGCATCCCGCCCCGTGAAGAGACGTGTGACGGCACCGACGACGACTGCGACGGGGTGATCGACGAGGCGCCCGACAGCGGCGTGGCCGGCAGCTTCACCGCACAGTGCGGGGTCAGCGATACCGGCGAGTGCAGCTACGGCGTGCGCGCGTGCATCGACGGGGCGCTCGCCGCCTGCGCGGGTGAGGTCCTGCCCGTGGCCGAGCGCTGCGACGGGCTCGACAACGACTGCGACGGTGAGGTCGACAACGGCTACAACCGCCTCGGCCAGCGCTGCGCGGTGGTGCAGGGCAACTGCACGCTCGAAGGCGAATACATCTGCGACGCCGACGGCAGCGGCACCGTGTGCTCCGTCGAGGTCCAGCCGCCGGCGGAGCTGTGCAACGTCGAAGACGACGACTGCGATGGCCGCACCGACGAAGACTTCCGCATCGGCTCGATCTGCAGCGACGATCAGAACCGCGACGGCATGTGCGGCTGCGACGGCATGGGCGGATCGGCCTGTATCGTGCAGATCGGCGGCATGCCGACGCCGCGCCCGCCGGCCGAGCGGGCCAATGACGACCTCGACAACGACTGTGACGGCCAGATCGACGAGCGCTGAGGCGTGACTCGAACGGCGCAGAGCGGCGCCGACCATCGCAATCGGCCGCGGGTCCTGGCAAAACAGATCGCGAGCCGACACGGGGTCGGCGGGCCCGGCCCGAGTGGGGGGCGGCCCCAGGGGACGACGCCGGTGGATGGCGCCGCTGCGAGGGGAAGCTATGTCAGTCCAGACCGAGGCCTTGCGCTGCCCGGCGTGCGACCATCGCGAGGTCGCGCCGGTGGGCGCCCGCTGCCCCCGGGACGGCAAGGTGCTCGTCGTCGACGACGGCCCGGCCGACCCGCTCGTCGGGCGGACCCTCGACGGTCGCTACGTCATCGTGGGGCTGCTCGGCCGCGGCCGGGCCGGGCGCATCTACCGGGCGCTCATCCTCGCCTCGGGCCGTGAGGTCGCGCTGCGGGTGCTGCGCCCGGCGCTGGCCCGCGGCGCCGGTCTGGCCGACCGACTCTCCAAGGCCGCCCCGCGACTGGCCACCGTCGATCACCCCGGCGTCGTGGTGCCCTTCGCCAACTGGGTCAGCGCCAACCTGCACTGCCAGGCCACCGAGAAGGTGCCCGGCGGGGCCCTCGAGACCCTGTTCGGCGCCGACCCCCGGCGGTGGGTGCTCGTCACCGCCGAGATCCTGGCCACGCTGGCCGCCGCCGCGCGCAAGGGGCTGGTGCACCTGCACCTGACCCCGCAGAAGATCCGCATCGTCGAGCTGCCCGACGGCGGGTTGCTGCCCCGGGTGCTCGACTTCGGGCTGTCGAAGGTCCAGCTCTCGGTGTGGCAGGCGCTGGGCGTGCTCAGCCCGCTGGCCCGCAAGTTCATGGCCCCCGAGCTCGCCGAGACCGACGGCGATACCCGGGCCGATGTCTACGCGGTGGGCCAGCTGTTGTGGTGGATGATGACCGACGGCCGGCCCGACGAGCCGGAGCGACGTCAGGCGACCCCGCCGGGGTTGGCCGCCGTCGCCCGCCGGGCCACCGCCGACGAGCCCGGCGAGCGCTATGCGACCGCCGACGAGATGCGGCGGGCGCTGCTCGCGCTCTTGCGCACCCCCGAGGCGCTCTGGCGGGCCCCCGACGACGACGCCGAGACCCAAGCGAGCATCCGGGTCGCCTGCACCGCGTGCGCGTGGTCGCTGCACGGGCCGGGGCCGGCGTTCGACACCGCGCTCGACCGGCTCGTCGACCGGCTCGTCGACGAGGGCGATCTGGAGGCCGGCCGGGCGCGGGTCTTCCGCCGGCTGGTGGCCCGCTCCGACGTCCTGCTGTGCGAGACCCCCGATACCCCGCCCCACGTGGCCCGCATCTGCCCGGCGTGCGGCTCGGCCCATTCGGTGCGCCTGACGGCCATCGGCGCCATGGCGCACTGCGTCACCTGCGGCTATCGCCTGCCCGAGAGCAAGCTCGACGCCGTCGTGCCCCAGCGCTCGGCGCTGCGCGGCGCGGCGGCGTTCAGCCCGGCCGACGGCACGCTGCTCATCGAAGAAGGCTCCATCTCCGCGCGCCTCGAAGCCGGCGACCTCGGGGTCCCGCTGCCCCGCCGCCCGGCCTCGTTCCACTACGCCGGCAACCTCGACGCGCCGCTGCGGGTCACCGTCTCGCCGCGCCATCCGCCGGCCCTGCCCGCCGGCTTCGTCTACTGCGGCCTGCTCGACGGCCCGCCGATGCCCGACCGCACGCCGCGCCCGCTCGTCGAGCCGGGCCACGTCGCCGAGGTCGACCTGCGCGGCTGGCCGCCGGCGCTCGACGACCCCGAGGGCGCCCGCTACGGCGTCGTCTTCGAAGGCCGCGGCGCGCGCCGGGTCTTGCGCACCTTCACCATCCGCCCGCTGCCGCGGGTCAAGATCTCGCTGGTCTTCGAAGGCGAAGCCCCCCGCGAGATGGGCCAGTCGCTGCTCACCGTCGCGCGCGGCGCGCCGTTCAGCCTGACGCTGATGGCCGACGCCACGCTGCCGCCGCTCGAGGGCATCGAGATCATCCTCGACGGCCGCGACGAGCAGTGGCGGGTGCCGCTCGAGCTCAAGAGCGCCGAGCGTAAGCAGACCGGCGCCCTGCCGCGCATCCCCGCCGGGCCGGCGCTGTCGTTCTCCGGGCTCGTGCCGCGCGACCTGCCGGTGGGCCGCGACGTGCGGGTCACGCTCACCGCGCGCTTCCAGCGCACGCTGGGCCAGCTCAACCTGCTCGGGCGCTGGCGCATCACCGCGTTGTCGGCCTCGGGCACCGAGATGCCCGCTGCGATGCTCGAGCTCGTCGTCGGCGAGCAGTCGCCGGTGCCGCTCGCCGCCGATCGCGCGGTGCTCGTCGAGCTGCGCGGCGGCGTCGAGCGCACCGTCGGCCTCGAGGTCCGCGCCCGCGATCTGCCCGCCGCCTGCGACCTCGCGCTGCGGGCAGAGGGCGCCACCGTCGACGAGCGGCTGACCTGCACCCACCGCGAGGGCAGCCTGTCGATCTGGAAGGCGCGGGCCACCTTCGGCCCCGACGGCCCGGGGCCGGTGACCGTCTTCCTCGAGATCGGCCGCTCGCGCATCGCCTATCCGGTCACCGTCGTCGCGCCGCCGCGCATCCAGGCCACCGTGCTGTGGGACGTGCGCGACGAGCTGCCCTTCGTGCACCTGCTCGGCCCCGATCGGCCGATCGTGGCCGCCCGGCCGTGGCCCGGCGCACAGCAGGCCCGGGTTCACTTGCGGGCGATCGGCTACCCGGTCGACGTCGAGGTCATCGACGCGCCCGACCGCGGCACGCCGACCGATCTGGGCGCGCTGCGGCTCGAGCCGTCGACCCATCAGGCGCTGACCCTCGACATCGGCGGTGAGTTGCGCCTGCGGGTGGCCGGCGTCGACGGCGGCGCGCCGGCGATCTATATCGTGCGCCTCGCCTCGCCGGTCACCGACGTGCAGCCGCTGCAGCTCGTCGAAGGCGACGTGGTGGCCATCGACCGGGTGGTCGCCGGCCACGTCGAGACCCGGGTGCTGCACGTCTCCAACGCGCTGCCCGAGCCGCTCGAGGTCGCCGCGGTCGAAGCCGAGGGCATCCCGTGGATGCAGATCGTGCGGGCCGAAGCGGCCGGCGGCGGCGCGATCACCAGCCGGCATCCCCAGCGCCTCGACCCCAGCGGCCATACGCCGCTGGTCCTGCACATCGCGCCGCCGGCGGCGCTGCCCGCCTCCGAAGACCCGGTCGAAGGCAACCTGCTGCTGTGGGTGCCGGGCCTCGCCGCGCCGGTGCGGGTGCCGGTGGGCGTGCGCCAGATCGTCGCCGTCGAGACGCTGCCCGGCCCGCTGGCCCTCGATCTGGGCGCGATGCGCATCGTCGCCCGGGTCGCAACCCCCGACGGCCCGCAGACCTGGCGTGGACGGCTGGGCCTCGACGAGATGGGCCGCGCCGATCCGGCCCAGGGCGTGCGGGCCATCGCCCGCCGGCTCAGCCGCGGGTTGGGCATGCGCCCCGGCCAGATCCACCTCGTCTGCCCCACCGGATCGCCGTTCAGCGAGCGGCAGCAGCTCGCGGTCATGCTCACCGAGAGCTTCGGCGGGGTCGAGGTCGACATCACGCTCGACCAGGCCACCGCCTCGGCGCTGGGCGCGCTCGAAGCGCAGATCAAGGACGACCCCGACTACGCCACCCAGGAGCTGCTCTCGGTCGACATCGGCGCCCGGACCACCGACATCGCCCGGATCCAGGCGGCGATGGGCGTCGACGGCCGCTGGCAGGTCTGGGTCCGCAGCCGCGCGGTCAGCCACGACGCCGGCGACAGCTTCACCCGGCTGCTGGCCGACGAGGTCATGCGCCCGGTCGTCGCCGAGGCGCTGAGCGAGCTGGCCGGCGACGCGGGCAAGAAAGGGGCCTGGTACAGCCGGGCCCGCAGCCGGCGCAATACCACCGGCAAGGTGGGCGGCTGGTACGCTCGCGCCCGCACCGGCGCCCGTCAGATGGAGCTGGTCAACGCCGCCGACCACCCCGGCGACCTGCGGGTGGCGCGCAGCGAGCGGGCCTTCCATCGCATCGTCGAGGGCGTCAAGCGGGCGTTCGGCGAGAACGACGTCGTCGAGCTCGAGATGCTCGATACCTTCCAGGGCGCGCTCGACGACCTGCTCGTCACCACGCCGCGCGGCCTCGAAGCGCTGACCCCCGAAGCCCGCGAGCGCCTCGGCCGGGTGGAGATCGACCGGGCGGCCTACGCCCCGCTGGTCCAGAAGGCCCTCGACGCGCTCTTCACCCGCATCGGCCGGCTCATCGCCGACGGCGGCGTGCAGCGGGTGGTGCTCTGCGGCTACTCGGTGCACCTGCCGGCGCTGCTCGAGGCGGCCCAGAGCGTCTTCAGCGGCCAGCACCTGCGCATCGTGCCCGAGTCCCTCGCCGCCCGCGGCGCCTTCTGGGCCGCGTCGGGCAAGGCCGGCGTGCGCTGGGTGGGCGAACCGGTCGAACTCGACGGTTAACTCCTAATCGCCGTCGCGGCCCGCCGGCGCCGCGCTTGCGCAGCGCCTGCGGCGAACCCTTGACCGCCGCCGCCCGGCGATCCACCCTGCGCGGCCATGCTGCGCAGCGACTTCGACTTCCACCTGCCCGATGAGCTCATCGCCCAGCGCCCGGCCGCGACCCGCGCCGGCAGCCGGCTGATGACCGTGCCGCGCGCGGGCGCCCCGAGCATCGCGCCGTTCCCGACGATCATTGAGCAGTTCCGCGGCCACGAGGTGCTCGTCGTCAACGACACCCGGGTCGTGCCCGCCCGCCTCTTCGGCCACAAGCCCACCGGCGGCGCGGTCGAGGTGCTGGTGGTCGAGCCGCTGAGCCGACCGGGCGAGACGCCGCTGCGCATCGGCGCGATGGTGCGCGGCAAGCGCCTCAAGCCGGGCGCGGTGATCGAGCTGCCCGCCGGCGCCATCGCCGAGCTGGTCGCCCGCCGCCCCGACCGCACCGTCGAGCTGCAGCTGACCGGGGTCGACGACCTGTGGAGCTGGCTCGAAGCCGCCGGCCGGGTGCCGCTGCCGCCCTATATCCGCCGTGACCCCGACGCCGACGACCGCCGGCGCTACCAGACCGTCTTCGCCCGCGAGCCGGGCGCTGTGGCCGCGCCCACCGCGGGGCTGCACTTCACCCCCGATCTGCTCGACGCCTTGCGCGCCAAGGGGGTCGCGGTGCACAGCGTGACCCTGCACGTCGGCCCGGGCACCTTCCTGCCGGTGCGCGCCGACGACGTCTCCGACCATACGATGCACGCCGAGCGCTACGCCGTGCCGCCCGAGACCGCCGCCGCGGTCGGCGGCGATCGGCCGGTGGTCGCCGTCGGCACCACCGTCGTGCGCGCCCTCGAAGCCCACGCCCGCGACCCCGGGGCCGACCGCACCGACCTGTTCATCCTGCCCGGCTTCGACTTCCGGGTGGTCGACGGCCTGCTGACCAACTTCCACCTGCCCCAGAGCACCCTGCTGATGCTCGTCTCGGCCCTCGTCGGCCGCGACCGCATCCTCGACGCGTACCGCCGGGCGGTCGAGGCGCGCATGCGCTTCTACAGCTACGGCGACGCGATGCTCCTCCGCCGAAAGGACGGCCGATGGACCTGAACTTCCGGGTCGAGGCCCGCTGCGACAGCACCCACGCCCGCTGCGGCCGCTACCAGACCGCGCACGGCGAGGTCGAGACCCCCGTCTTCATGCCCGTCGGCACCCAGGCCACCGTCAAGGGCCTCGCCCCCGACGAGCTCGAAGACATGGGCGCCTCGATCATCCTCGGCAATACCTACCACCTCGCGGTGCGCCCGGGCGTCGAGGTGCTCGAAGCGCTCGGCGGCATGCACACCATGGCCCACTGGAAGCGCTCGATCCTCACCGACAGCGGCGGCTTCCAGGTCATGAGCCTCGCCAAGCTGCGCAAGATCAGCGAAGACGGGGTGCGCTTTCGCAACCACGTCGACGGGGCCTATGTCGACCTGACCCCCGAGCGGGCGATCCGCATCCAGGACGCCATCGGCAGCGACATCATGATGTGCCTCGACCACCTGCCGCCGACCACCGCGCCGCGGGCCGAGGTCGAAGAGGCCATGGAGCGCACCACCCGCTGGGCGAAGCGCTGCCTCGCCGCGCGCACCCGGCCCGACGGCGCGCTGTTCGCCATCATCCAGGGCGGCATCGACCACGGGCTGCGCACCCGCCACGTCGAGGCGCTGTGCGGCGAGCCCTTCGACGGGTTCGCCGTCGGCGGCCTCAGCGTCGGCGAGTCGATCCCCCAGATGTACGAGACGCTCGAACACACCGCGCCGCAGCTGCCTGCCGACAAGCCGCGCTACCTGATGGGGGTCGGCACCCCCATCGACCTGCTCGAAGGCGTCGCGCGCGGCGTCGACATGTTCGACTGCGTCATGCCCACCCGAAACGCCCGCAAAGGCAGCCTGTTCGTCGACCGGGGGCGGCGCAAGCTGAACCTCAAGAACGCCCGCTTCGCCCGGCAGCGCGGCCCGATCGACCCCGACTGCGATTGCTATACCTGCCGGCGGTTCGGGGCGGGTTATCTGCGGCATCTGCTCAAGACCAACGAGTTCCTCGCCGCGCGGCTGCTCAGCCGGCACAACGTGCACCTCTACCTGCGGTTGATGGCCGACATGCGCCGCGCGCTGCGGGCCGGGCGCTTCGCCGCCTTCTATCGCGACTGGAAGTCCGGCCTGCCCGGCTGACCGGGCTCGGCGGGCCCGGAAGGCCACCGAATGGCCCGCGGGCTTGATTCGCCGGGGCCGGTCTGATATTCCCTGCCGACTTTCGACCGCGGTCCCCGCCCCCGCGGCACGATGCGCCGGATCCTTCGGCGTCTACGGGCCGCGGCCGGACACCGAACGAGAATGCCGTGAACGAGCTGATCCTCCTCGCCATCAACCAAGAGGGACAAGCCCCCGGGGGCACCTTGGGGGCATTGATGCCCCTCGTCCTGATGTTCGTGATCTTCTACTTCCTGCTCATTCGTCCGCAGCGCAAGCGGATGAAGGAGCACGAAGAGATGATCAAGCGGCTCAAGAAAGGCGATCGAGTCGTGACCAACGGCGGGCTGATCGGCAGCATCCACGCGCTGACCGACGGCGAGCTGACCATCGACCTGGACGGCAAGACCAAGGTCCGGGTGGTGCGCAGTCAGGTCAATCTGTACGCCGCCAGCGGCGACGCCGCGCCGGCCGAGAAGGGGAAGTAGGCGATGGGACACAATACCCCCCGAGCGCTCGCGCTCTTCGCGCTCGTTGCCGCCAGCGTGCTCATGCTGGTGCCGACGGTCGCCGAATTCACCGCCGAAGACCCCACGGTCGAGACGCTGCCCGAGTGGTACACCGACATCTTCGACCAGAAGATGGTGCTCGGCCTCGACCTGCAGGGCGGCATCCACCTGCAGTACAAGGTCGACATCGAGCAGGCGCTCAAGCGCAAGGCCGTTCAGATCGCCGGCACCATCGAGGTGCAGATGAAGGCCGAGCGCGAGGTGGATGTCACCGCCAAGCCCGGCACCGGCGAGACCGTCGACGAGATCACCACCGTCACGGTGGAGTTTCCCGACGAGGCCTCGACCGACAAGCTCGATCAAGAGTTCGTGCAGCGCTACATCGGCAGCTACGAGGTCGCCGACGTCAGCGGCACCACGATGACCCTGGTCATGAGCGACCAGAGCATCGAAGAGTTCCGCACCGGCGCGGTCGATCAGGCCATCGAGACCATCGAGCGCCGGATCAACGCCTTCGGCGTCGCCGAGAGCACCATCAGCCGCCGCGGTGAGAGCGAGCTGGTCGTGCAGCTGCCCGGCATCAAGGAAGAAGACTTCGCCGCGGCGAAGGAGAAGCTGGCCCAGACCGGGCAGCTGCGCTTCCAGATCGTCGACCGCAGCCCGGCCCAGGCCGAGTTCTACCGCAAGATCGGGACCCGCAAGCCCGACGCGGCCGCCTGGCCCGAAGAGCTGGCCGGCATCTCGACCGCGCACAAGGTGGTCGCCGTCGGGCCCACCTCGCTGCGCAGCACGAGCCGCGAGATCATCGAGTACATGGTCAAGGACCAGTACGACGCCGAGCACATGATCGGCATCCAGAGCAGCTTCGGCCGGGTCGGCGACGCCAGCCTGCGGGAGATCAACAACCTCTCCGAGCTGCAGGAAGACGCGATCAACAAGCTCAAGGGCAACCAGGAAGAGCTGCTCAAGGCGCTCGAAGACGACGACGCGATCGTGCCGGTCTACGAGCCCGTCTTCCTCTTCCGCAAGGCCGGCATGAGCGGTGAGAACGTCACCGACGCCTCGGTGGGCTACGACCAGTTCAACAAGCCGGTCGTGAACATGGCCTTCGACCAAGTCGACGCCGATCGCTTCTACAAGATGACCCAGCAGTACACCAAAGAGCTGATGGCCATCATGATCGACGACGAGGTGTACAGCGCCCCGCGGATCAAGGAGCCCATCCCCGGTGGCCGGGTGCAGATCGAGATGGGCAACGCCGGCGGCACCGCCTTCAAGGAGGCCAAGGCCCTCGTCGCCGTGCTCAAGTCCGGCGCGCTTCAGGCCCCGCTGCGCAAGCTCTACGACACCCAGGTCGGCCCGTCGCTCGGCGCCGACTCGGTGGCCGCCGGCCGGCTGTCGATCATCATTGGCTTCTCGGCGGTGGTCGTCTTCATGGCGTTCTACTACAAGGCCGCGGGCCTCGTGGCCAACATCGCCCTGCTGCTCAACCTGCTGTTCGTCATGGCCGGCCTGACCGCCTTCGGCGCCACGCTGACCCTGCCCGGCATCGCCGGGATCGTCCTGACGGTGGGTATGGCGGTCGACGCCAACGTGATCATCTTCGAGCGCATCCGCGAAGAGCTGCGGGTGGGCAAGGCGGTGAGGGCGGCGATAGACGCCGGCTACGAGAAGGCGTTCAGCGCCATCTTCGACGCCAACGTGACCACCGCCATCGCGGCGGTGGTGCTCTACCAGTTCGGCTCGGGGCCCATCCGGGGCTTCGCGGTCACGCTGGGTATCGGCATCGTCTGCTCGCTGTACACGGCGCTGATGGTGACGCGACTGGTCTTCGACCGCATGTACGGGCGCGGCGCCGAGCCGGCCCGGATGAGCATCTGAGGCGGGGGGAGAACCATGGAATTCTTCAAGCCGGGCGTACGCTACAACTTCCTGGGCGCCGCCAAGCCGCTGATCATGATGAGCATCGTGCTCGTCCTCGGATCGTGGGCGCTGGTCTTCACCAAGGGCCTCAACTTCGGCATCGACTTCGCCGGCGGCACCGAGGTGCTGCTCGCGTTCGAGTCGCCGCAAGACGTCGGCCAGCTGCGTGATCGCACCGCAGAGGTCTTCGGCGAAGAGCCCGAGGTCGTGACCTACGGGCTGACCGACGAAGGCCGCTACTTCGTGCGCAGCCGGGTGCAGGGGCTCTTGAGTCAGGCCGAGGTCGACGCCCTGCGCGCGGCGATCGTCGCCGAGCTGGGCGAGCCCGAGCTGTGGGACGCGTCGGACGAGGCCGGCGAAGAGGTGCGGGTCAAGTTCGGCGAGACCACCGCCGAGACTCGCGACAAGCTCGCCGCCGCGCTCAAGGCGGCCAACCAGCCCGAAGCGGTGGTCAGCGCGCAGACCCAGGCCCAGAACCCGGTCTACATCCTGCGTATCCCCGGCGTGCGCGAGCAGATCAACCAGGCGATGAGCGCCCAGTACGGCGAGGCCTACAAGGGCATCGACCGGCTCGAGTCGGTGGGCTCGGCGGTGGGCAAGCAGATGCGCAACCAGGGGGCGCTGGCGGTGCTCTACGCGCTGCTCGCCATCCTGCTCTACATCAGCTTCCGCTTCGACCTGCGCTACAGCCCGGGCGCGGTGCTGGCCCTCGTGCACGACGTCAGCATCACGCTCGGCATCTTTGCGATCACCGGCATGGAGTTCAACCTGCCGATCATCGCGGCGCTGCTGGCCATCGTCGGTTACTCGCTCAACGACACCATCGTCGTCTACGACCGCATCCGCGAGTCGATCGACATGGGCCTGGGCAAAGACCTCGTCGAAAACATCAACATCAGCATCAGCGACTGCCTCTCGCGGACGGTGCTGACCTCGGTCACGACGTTTCTCGCGGTGCTGTCGATCTACCTGTTCGGCGGCGGCATCATCCAGAACTTCGCCTTCGCCATGCTCATCGGCGTCGTCGTCGGGACCTACTCGTCGATGTACGTCGCGAGCCCGGCGGTCGTCGGTATGGACCGCTACCTCAGCCAGCGGCGGGCCGACGCCGCCGCCGCCGCGAAGCTCACCGCCGAGAGCTGAGCCTGATCCGGCGCCCGGGCCCGGCCCGTCGGCGCCGATCCCCGCGGGTCGTCCGCGGCCCGCCGCGCCCGCGAACGGAGCCGCGCCCCGTGCAGACCGTCCCTTCGTCTCCCGCCGATACCTCCGCTCGGGCCCCGACCGAGCCGGTCGAGCGCCCCTGGCGGGTCGCCGAGGTCGACGAGGCCCACGCCGCACAGCTCGCCGAGCAGCTCGCGCTGCCGCCGATCGTCGCTCGCATACTCGCTCTGCGTGGGGTCGAGGCCGCCGAGGCCGAAGCCTTCATGCGGGCCAGCCTGGCCGACATGCCCGACCCGGCGCTCATGGCCGACATCGACGCCGCCGCCCGGCGCATCGTCGAGGCCCTGCGCGACGGCGAGAAGATCACGATCTACGGCGACTACGACGTCGACGGCGTGACCAGCACCGCCGTGCTGTGGCTGTTCTTCCGCGACCACCTCGGCGTCGAGCTGGACTACTACATCCCCCACCGGCTGCGGGAGGGCTACGGGCTCAATACGGACGCCATCGATACGCTCGCCGAGCGCGGCACCCGGGTACTGGTCACGGTCGACAACGGCTCGTCCGCGGTGAAGGAGATCCGCCACGCCGCCGAGCGCGGCATGGACACCATCATCATCGACCACCACCAGATCAGCGACCCCGAACCCCAGGCGTTCGCGCACCTCAACCCTCACCGGGGCAGCTGCGGGTTCCCGTACAAGGGGCTGGCGGCGGTGGGGGTGGCGTTCATCCTGCTCGTGCAGGTGCGGCGCCACCTGCGTGAAGCGGCGTTCTACAGCGGGCCAGAGCCGCGCCCCGATCGCTACCTCGACCTCGTCGCCCTGGGCACGGTCGCCGACGTGGCGCCGCTCACCGGGCTCAACCGGGCGCTGGTGCGCTATGGGGTCCGGGTGATGAAGGCCCGGCCGCGGGTCGGCATCACCGCGCTGCTCGACGTGACCCGCACCGCCATCGAAGGCATCTCGGCCCGGGACTTCGGCTTCCGGCTCGGCCCGCGGATCAACGCCGCCGGGCGCATCGACGACGCCGCCCGTGGGCTGCGCCTGCTCATCGGCGACGACCCCGGCGAGGCGGCGGCGCTCGCGCAGTACGTCGAGGGCCAGAACCGCGAGCGGCGGACGATCCAGGCGCGCATGGTCGAAGAGGCCGCGGTCATGGCCGAGAAGGCCGTCGCCGAGGGCTCGCCGGTGCTGGTATTGGCCGGCGAAGACTGGCACCCCGGCGTCGTGGGCATCGTCGCGGCCCGCATGGTCGAGACCTTCCATCGCCCGGCGATCATGCTCGCCCGGGACGGCGGTATCCTCAAGGGCAGCGCGCGCAGCACCGGGGACGTCGACATCAAGCGGGCGCTCGATCGCTGCGCGGCGCACCTGATGCGCTACGGCGGCCACCCGGCGGCGGCGGGCATGACGCTGCGCGAAGACGCGCTCGAGGCTTTCCGCACGGCGCTGGCCGAAGCGGTGGTCGCGCTGCGTGACGGCCCGCCCGGTCCGCCGGCGCTCGTCGCTGACGCCGAGCTCGACCTGCAGAGCTTCTCGAGCAGCGACCTCGAAGCGCTGCAGGCGGTGGGCCCCTTCGGCCATCACAACCCGGCGCCCAGCTTCATCAGCCGCGGGGTGCGCGGCCGGGCCAGCGTGCTGCGCGGCGGTCACCTCAAGGTGTTCACCCGCATCGCCGACGGCCCGTGCGAAGCGCTCGCGTGGAACAAAGAGCACCTCGCGCCGATGTGGGACGGGCCGGTGGACGTCTTCCACAGCCCGCGGTTCGAGACCTGGCGCGGCCGGCGCAAGGTGGTGCTGCGCATCACCGACATGCGGCCCTCGCGCCTGCCATGAGCCGCCGCCGCCAGCGGCGCCGAGCGAGCGACATCGCCGATGTGCGCCCCAAGCGCGGGCTGGGCGCCGCCTTCGTGCTGGCGATCGGGCTGGGGCTGGTCATCCTGTACAAGGTCGGGGTGGGGGAGGAGACCGCCGGCTTCATCGCCCAGGTCACCGGTGACCCCGAGCTCGAGCTGCCGCCCAGCGTGCTCGACCTGCTCGACTACGGCGCCGACGACGGGCCGGCGGCTCTGGGCAATACGCACCCGTCGGCCGAGCCCGACGCCGGTCTGCCCGCCGCCGATCTGGCGGATGCCGACCGGCCCGACGCAGGCCCACCCGGCGCCGCGCTCGACGGAACAGCGGTGCCCGACGGAACAGCGGCGACCGACGGCGCTGCCGATTGACAGCGGGTCCGGCCCCCGGTAGACGGCCCCTTTCGCCCAGCACCTCTTCGCCACCACCTCATCACAGGAGGCGCCCGTGCCCCGGCTGCGTGGTCCGACAATCACCCTGCCCGAAGGCGAGAACGCCTGGCCGCTGCTCAACGCGCACTTGTTCGGGGGCAACCACATCGGCGGGCACAACGTCGTGCCCCGCGCCGAGGTCCTGCCCGTCGACTGGGCCGCGATCTACGGCCGCGCCGCGCCGCTGCACCTCGAGATCGGCTACAACCGCGGCAAGTTCCTCGTCGCGCTCGCCGAGCGCATGCCCGCAGCCAACGTGATCGGGATCGAGATCCGCCGGCGCTACTGCTGGCGGCTCGCCAATATGCTCGGCCCCGATCCCGAAGCCCCGCGCAACCTGCGCTTCGTCTGGGCCGACGCCCGGGCGACCTCGCGGGTGCTGTTCGGCCCCGACAGCCTGGCCGGGGTCTACATCAACTTCCCCGACCCGTGGTGGAAGAAGCGGCACGCCAAGCGCCGGCTGGTCAACGTGGGCTTCGCGCACGAGCTGGCCGAGATGCTGGCCCCCGGCGGTCGGATCTGGGTGAAGTCCGACGTGCCGGCCATCGCCGACGAGTTCGCCGAGGCCTTCGCCGAGGTGCCGGCGCTCTCGGCGCCGACGCCGTTCGAGCAGGGCACGTTGCCGCCGACCCATCGCGAGATGTCGTGCATGGCGCAGGGGCTGCCCATCGTCCGCTACCACGTCGACCGGCGCTAGTTCTGCTTCACAGGGATTCTGATCGGTTCGCCGGGCGTCGGAGGATGGGCAACGCCTCCGGCTCGACGAGCAACTCGATGCTCCGCGCCTGACGCGGCACTGCACTCGCGGTGCGGCATGCCGTCGATGGCGTCATAGGCCACCACCTGCGCGGCCGCCCTCTGCCCGGCGACGACGTCGAGCAGCGCGTGCTCCTCCGCTCGGAAGATCCCCTGGTTGCTGCTCATCCAGAGCAACCCCCGGCCGTCGGGCAGGATCTGGCGCACATGGTCGGCGGCGAGGCCGTGCGCGCTGTTCAGCTCGACGGCGCGCACCCGCCTGTCGGTGAAGCGGGCGTGGATCAGGCCGCGATCTTCGGTCCCGAGCCACAGCCCGCCACTCGACGCGGGGCGGATCGCCCCGATGCGTCGGCTCGGCAGCCCCTGGTCGGGGCCGTAGCGCCGCACGGCGTCGGTCGTGAGCCCGGCCGCGTGACCTGTTCGGTGAGCACACCGTCTTCGAATCGCAGCAAGCCCCGCCCGAGGCTGGCCGCCCAGACGGCGCCGGTCGACGTCTGGTGCAGCCCGTAGACGTTGCCCTGCCCGGCTGCGCCGCCCAGGCGCTCGATCTCGCGGGGGCGCAGGCGGGCCAGGGTGCCCCGGCTGGTGGTCGCCCACAGCCCGTCGTCGTCGGCGAGGACCGCGGTCGATGGGCCCGTCATCAGCCGCTGGCCGTCGAGCCACAGCCCGTCGCGCCGCTGCACCGCGAGCGATCCGCGAAACGCGGCCGTCGCCGGCTGATCGGGCAGGGCCGTATCGTCGGAGTCGGCGTGGCGGCGGGCCCCCTGCACGGGGCCGATGTGCCACAGGCCGCAGGACGACGTGGCCATCAGCCCATGGCCGGGCGGCGAGACGAAGTAGAACACGGCCGGTGAAGGGCAGTCCGGCAGCGGTGACCGCGCCGCCAGGAACCGGAGGCCCGATGGGCACGAAGCCGTCACCCGCCGGCTGCAGAAGGCCGCGCTCGGCGCCGATCCACAGTGCATCGCCCCGGCGGGTGAGGCCGACGACGCTCAGCCGATGGGCGACGACGCCATCCGCGCCGATGACGTAGAGCACGTCCTCCGCCGAGACGGCGTACAGCCGCCCGTCGGGGCCGACCTCGAGCCGCAGGAGCCGCGCGTTGGCGATCGGCCCGTCCATGGTCTTCAACTCGACGCCATCGAACCGCACCAGCCCGCCGCTGGTGGCGATCCACAGGAAGCCGTCGGGGGTCCGAGCGAGGCCGGTCAAGCCGTTGACCGGCAGGCCGTCGTCGGTGCTCCACATGCGCAGCGACCAGCCGGGCGCAGCGACCCGAGCGCTGGCGGCGTGCGCCCACCAGCTCGGCGCGACCGCCGCGGCGACGACCCAGCGGCGCCGGCCGGCGCGGGCATCGGAGATGCGGGTCATGGCCGACGTTGATCCAACGACGCGGTGCCGGTCAAGCCACGTCGACAGCAGAGCGGCGATCGAGGCCGACGCCGGGCATTGGCCCCGTGAAGCAGAACAACGGGTGCGGGACGCGGCTCCAGCCGAAGAGCGGCGAGGCCCCGACTGTGTCCTCCGCAGTGCTCGGTCGTCTATGCCCTGCGGCCGGCTCGCCGCTCGGCGATCACCGCGTCGTACAGCGTCCGATAGCGCGCGGCGACCGCCGCCGGCGTATGGTGCGCCTCGAGGTGCGCCCGCCCGATCCGCGCGCGGCGGGCCGCGTCATCGGTCGGGGCGTCGAGGGCCGCGGCGATCGCCCGGCGCCAGGCGGCCCGATCGTCGACCGGGGCGAACCGCAGAAAGCGCGCATCCGGGTCGATGCCCCGGCAGCCGGGGATGTCGGAGACCACCGCCGGCAGCCCGCAGGCGACCGCCTCGCGCACGCTGCGCGGGCTGCCCTCGAACAGCGACGGAAAGACGAAGAGGTCGGCCCGGCGATAGCGGTCGATCAGCGCATCCCGGGGCAAACGCCCGGTCAGCTCGATGCGCGCGGCGAGCGGGTGGGCGGCGATGGCCGCGTTCAGCCAGCGCCGCTCCCAGGGCACCACGTTGCCCACCAGGGCCAGCCGCGGGCGGCGCTCGGCGAGGTCGGCGAAGACGTCGAGCAGCAGGTCGACGCCTTTGTTGCGCCAGACGGTGCCGGTGAAGAGCAGCTCGGGCCCGTCGCCCGCCGTCGACCGGGCCTCGGCGGGCGTGAAGCGGGTGATGTCGGTCTCGCCGGGCAGCCAGAGCACCCGCGCGCGCTCGACGCCGAGCGCCACCACGTCGGCCTCGTGCCCCGGGCCGAGCACGACCACCCGATCGGCGGCGGGGCAGATCCGCAGGTCGCGCCACAGCGAGACGATGCGCTGGGTCACATAGCGCCGACCGAGGTCCATGCCCCGCTGGCGTACGGCGGTGAACCAGCGGTGGTTGGCGGTGTAGAGCGTGGTCACCAGCCCGGTGCGCCGGCGCGGGTCGGGCCCGTGGGCCGCGAAGACGTCCGCCAGGTGCCCGAAGGTATCGTGCACGATGTCGAGCGCGCCCGACTCGACCCGCGGGTGCAGCCAATCGCAGGCGCGGCGGGCGAAGCGGCGCGGGCCCAGCTCGACGATCTTCAATCGCGGGTGGGCCGCGGCGAGCGGCGCGAGCTCGGCGGGCAGCGCGTCGACGAGCAGCCACAGCGCGGCGCAGCGCTCGGACAGCGCGGCGAACATCGCGAAGCGGTCGGCGTAGGCCGCCGGCGCGAGCAGGTTGGCGGCGACGCGGGGCGCGGTCTCAGCCATCGAGGGTCGGCGTCGCGGCGATGTCGGCGATGTGCGCCGGCGGCAGCCCGAACCGGCGGGCGCCGCGCAGAACCGTCTCGAGATAGACCCGGCGGGGCCAGATCGCGCGGTCGGCGCGCCAGGGGTCGGTGACGACATACACCCAGGCCTCGACGGTGACCGCCGCCGCGCGCACCGGCAGGCGCCGGCGGCGGTAGCGCTCGGGGTGGCCCTCTTTGTGATCGATGGCCGCCAGCAGCGGATCGTCGACGTAGAGCAGGGCGCCGGGCAGGACGCAGCCGGCGGCCGGCTCGACGTTGGCCGCGCCGCCGCGGCGGGTGGGGGAGTCGTAGTCCCACACCAGCCGCCAGCCGTCGAGCGCGGCGAGGTACGCCGCCGCTGGCCGCCCGGGTCGGTGCCCCGTCTCCGCCAGCCAGCGGTCGAGATCGTCGAGGTCCATATTCGAGCCGTAGGCGAATACGGGGTGCAGGCCGGCGGGGTCGATGAGCATGGGCGCATCGAACCGCAGCGGCGCAGGCAGCGCAAGCGAGGCGCGGCGACTGTACCTGGGCCCGGCGGCGGGTTACGGTGCGGCCCGTGTCGATCTGGTCCGATTTCTGGTCGGCGATGCACGTCGCCTTCCACCGCCCGGGGCCGGTGCGCCAGCGGGTCGAGTGGGCCATCTACGCGGTGATCTTCGCGTCGGTGCTGCTGTTGCTCTACGAGGTCGGCGTGTCGCCGGACGACCCGATCCTCAAAGAGCTCAAGCCCATCGACAACCTGATCTTGTGGTTCTTCGGCGTCGAGCTCTTCTTGCGCGTGGGCAGCTATCGCCCGCCGGAGGTCGACTTCTACCGCACCGGCCGCCGGGGCCGCATGCGGCTGCACATCATGGGGCGGGTGGGGTATCTGACCCGGCCGATGGTGCTCGTCGACCTGGTCACGGTGCTGGCGCTCGTGCCGGCGCTGCGCGGCCTGCGGGCGGTGCGCCTGCTGCGGCTCATCCGCGGCGCCCGGCTGTTTCGCTATTCGAACCCGTTCGAAGGGTTGGTGCTCGCGGTCAGCGAGAACCGGCTGCTGTTCGGCTTCGGCTTCACCCTGGTGGGCATCGCCACCGTGCTCGGCGGCATGACGGTCTATCTGGTCGAGGGCGGCAGCAACCCGGCGATGAACGACCTCGGCGACGGGCTGTGGTGGGGGCTGGTGACGCTGACCACCGTCGGCTTCGGCGACATCGCGCCGGTGACCGGCATGGGGCGCGTCGTCGCCGGCGTACTCATGGTCGCGGGCATGATCACCCTGGGGCTCTTCGCCGGCATCGTCGGCCATACGCTGCCCCGGGCGGTGATGAACATCCGAGAGGAGCAGGTCCGCATGAGCGGCTATATCGACCATCTCATCGTCTGCGGCTACGACGCCGGGGCGCGCATGTTCCTCGACGCCCTGAGCGCCGAGCGCCACGAGCAGGACGAGGCGCCGGTCGTGGTCTTCGCGCCCGGCGAGCGGCCGGCGGACCTGCCGCCCGAGTTCATGTGGATCAGCGGCGACCCGACCAAGGAGAGCGAGCTGGCCAAGGTGCGGCTGGCCTACGCCTCGTCGGTGGTGCTGCTCGGCTGCCGCTCGATGACCCCGCAGCAGTCCGACGCGACGACCATCCTCACCGCGTTCACCATCCGCTCGTTCTTGCAGAAGCACGAAGAGGTCAAGCGGGCGCGGCCCCTGCACATCGTCGCCGAGGTGCTCGACGCCGAGAACGTGGCCCACCTCGCGACCGCCGGCGTCGACGAGGTGGTCGAGACGACCCGGGTCGGCTTCTCGCTGCTGGCCCACGCCACCGAGATGCCGGGCACCGCGGCGCTGGTCAGCGAGCTGGCGTCGGTGGGCGCCCACAGCCTCTATGTCGGCCGGCGGCCCAAAGGCGTCGAGGAGCGGACCTACGCCGAGGTCGCCCACCGGCTCAAGCAGGACTTCGGGGTGCTGCTCATCGGCGTGCGCGATCGGGTCACCGGCCGCGACGCGATCAACCCGCCCGACGATCTGGTCGTCGACAATAAGACCCTGCTGGTCTACCTCGCCGAAGAGCCCGCGCTGCCTTCCGCCTGACCCGGCTCCGTTTGTATGCTGCCCGTGACGAACGGGGGGAGCATGAGCCCGAAGCATGTGTGGCGGGTTGCGCTGGCGGGCGCCTGCGCGGCGCTTTTCGGCTGCGTCAACGCGCCCGCGCTGCCCGATCTGGCCGGGGTCGACGGCGCCTTCGGGCCCGACGCCGCGCCGGATGCCATGTCCGACGCCCTCGTTGACGCGGCGCCCGATGCCATGCCCGATGGCACGCCCGACGCGGCGCTCGACCCCGCCGACATGGCCTGCCGCCCGACCGACGAGGTCTGCAATGGCATCGACGACGACTGCGACGGCGCGGTCGACGAGTCGAGCGGCGGCGCGTGCCGCGCCGGCTGGGGGCCATGCGCCCGGGACGGCCTCGCCCGCTGCGTGGACGGCGAGCCGGTCTGCGACGCCGTCGCCGACGGGGCCGTGGCCGGTGAA
This sequence comes from bacterium, assembly GCA_030427205.1. Lineage (GTDB taxonomy): Bacteria > Myxococcota_A > Bradymonadia > UBA7976 > UBA1532 > JACKDM01. The sequence goes on from JAUHXC010000017.1 coordinate 129,781, forward strand.
GAGGTCTGCAACGGGCTCGACGACGACTGCGACGGCCTGACCGACGAAGGCTGCGCCGAGGCCACCTGTGACGACCCCGAGGCCGGGCCGCCGTGCAATGGCTGCCCGCCGGGTACGGTGGTGCCCCGGGGCTGGGTCTGCGTCCCCGGCGGCCCGTCGACCGTCGGGGCCGAGATCGGCGGAGAAGTGGCCCACGCCCATGAGTCCCCGCGGCAGGCGGTCTCGATCACCGCGCCGTTCCTGATGATGCGCACCGAGCTGACCCGCGGGCAGTGGGCCGAGATCTCGGGCCTGCCCGACCCGTCCTATCATCGGCTCTGCGTCGGCGACGGCTGTCCGGTCGAGCGGGTGAGCTGGCTCGACGCCGCGTGGCTGGCCAATCGCTGGTCGGTGAGGGACGGCTTCGACCCGTGCTACCACGGCGATACGCTGGAGGCCTGCCTCGGCGGCGACGCGCCCGGCGCCGGGTGTCCGGTCGGCAGCCCGCACTGCCGCTGCCCCGACGGCGGATGCGACGCCGTGGGGTGCACCGCCTGCGCCTCGGTCGAGGCGCTCGTCGACGTCTGCCCGCCGCCCCATCGTCAGTGGCTCTTCGAGGTCGACGGCTGCGACGGCTATCGGCTGCCCACCGAGGCCGAGTGGGAGCACGCGGCCCGCGCGGGGACCACGGGCCCGGTCTGGGCCGAGGGCGCGCTGCAGCGCTCGTCGTGGACGGGCGCGAGCGGGGCGGGTCATCCCCGGCCGGTCGAGACGGTGCCCGATCCCGACGGCCCGCCGCACCCCTGGGGCCTGCTGGGCACCCTGGGCAACGTCTCCGAGTCGACCCACGGCGGCTTCGCGGCGTACCTGCCGTCGCCGGACGCGGCGGGCGGCGCGCCGATGGACCCGCCGGCCGGGCCGCAGGTGGATCCGATGGGCGATCCGGCCGACGAGAGCACGGCGGCCCGCGGGGGCTACTTCGCCGACGTCGTCGGCGCGAGCCTGCGGGTGGCGCACCGACTCGACGGCCGCGACCACGGGCGGGGCGTGCGGCTGATCCGACCGCTCGCCGCGCCCGCCAGCCCACCGCCCCGGCTCGCGCTCGAACGCTGTATCATGTCGCACCTCGCGGGGCCTGCGGAGCCGGCGGACCCCCGCTACTGCGTCGACGAGCCTTTGGCCGACGCGACGCCGGTCTACGTCGAGCCCGAGGTGCCGATCCGGCTCAACGTCGCGTTCGAGGCCGAGGGGCCGGGCCCGGTGACCGGCTGGCTCTACAGCGGCGTCGAGCAGTATGCGCGGGCCGTGCCGGCCGGGCAGATGCAGCGGATCGACGGCGAGGACCGATTCGAGATCACGATCACCTGGGAGATGGTGAACCGGCAGACCGAGCAGGGCCTGAGCTTCGGCACCTGGACCGGCAGCGCGCCGATGACCCTGCGCATCGTCGACGGCGCCGGTCGGGACAGCCGGCTGAGGTTCAGGGTGTCGGTCCGCTGTCTGATCGACGGGCAGCCGGCCCACGCCGCGGGCGGCGTCTGCCTGCCCGACAGCGACCGGGACAACGTGCCCGATCGCGACGACCTCGACGACGACAACGACGGCATCCCCGACGCGTGGGAGTGCCCCGACGCGGTCGACTGCGATCCCGACGGGGACGGCGTGCCCAATCGGCTCGACCTCGACAGCGACGGCGACGGGCTCTTCGACGCGGCCGAGGCCGGGCATGGTCGGCCGATCGACGACGCGGGTCGGCTGCAGGGCCTGCCGGTCGGCGCGGACGGTCTGGCCGACGCGATCCAGGACGAAGACGGCGCCGAGCCCTCGTATCTGATCCGGCGGGTGCGCCTCGACGAGGTGCGCGCCGACAGCGTCGAGGACTGGCCGGCCGATGGCGCGCAGGATGTCGACGGGTGGTGGCATGGCCGCGCCGAGCACGTCCGCGAAGGCCCCCACCTCGCCGAGGCCTTCCTGCCGTTCGCCCCCGACGCCTGGGACGGCGCGGCGTGGGGTGTCGACGAGCCGGGTCGGCTCTACCTGGGTCTCACCGACGTCCGGCCCGCCTGCGTCGATCCGGTGCGCATCCGGCCGATCCGCCGCTGGGTCGCTCCGCGCGGCGGCCCGGTGACGCTGACCTGGGGCGCCGCCCGGCGGGAGGCGGGCGGCGATGGCGTGACCGCCGAGCTCTGGTCGGGCGGCTGCGACTGCGATCGGCTGTCGCTGATCGACGATCAATCCATCGACGGGCGGCCGGTGAGCTTCCGGGTGCGCGCGGGCCAGGCCGTCGACCTGCTGCTCGACTGCCGGGGGCCGGCGGGCGTCGGCGGCGACGACGTCGGCGATGGCGCGTCGACCCGGTTGAGCGTGCACCTGCCCGCCGTCGACGAGCCCGCCTTCCTGTATGCCGAGCCGGACGGCCGGTGTCGGCCGCGGTGCGCCGACGGGCCATGAGCGAGGTTCGCCGTATTCATCGGCTCTCGTCACCCGAGTGACACGGACCTGCTCGATTCCACGATGCCCGTTCTGAAACAATGCGCCGGCGAGCCGCCGGACGGGGAGCCGGCGTGATCCGAGGAGGACTCGATGAGTAGAGCGAGCGTGGCCCGAGCGATCCTGCTGGCCCTGGTGGCGGGGCTGGCTTTCGCCGGCTGTGATCCCGGCGGGGGCGGCGATGGCGACGCGGGCATGGTCCGCGACGTAGCGCCCGACGAGGACGGCGGCGAGATCGACATGGCGCCGGAGCCCGAGCCGGACATGGCCGTGCCGGACATGGCGCCGGACATGGCCGAGCCGGACATGGCGCCGGACATGGCCGAGCCGGATATGGCCGAGCCCGACATGGCCGCGCCCGACATGGCCCCGGATATGGCGCCGGACATGTTCATCGGCGACCTGGAGCTCGTCGTCGAGAGCCCGCAGGACGGGCAGTTCGTCACCGAGAACCCGCTGCCGGTGACCGGCACCACGACCACCTTCGCGGTGGTCATGGTCAACGGGATCGAGGCCGAGTACGGCGAAGGCCTCGACTGGCGCGCCGAGATCGAGGCCCCCGAGGGCGAGCTGCAGATCACGGTGACCGCCGTCGGCGGCGCCGGCGCCGAAGAGGTGGAGGAGACCCTCACCGTCACCGTCGATACCATCGCGCCGACCCTGCGCATCGTCAGCCCGACCGACGGGGCGACCCTGGTGACCGATCCGCAGCCCGAGGGCGCGCCCGATCCGACCATCGAGGTGTGCGTCGAGGCCGAGATCGGGGCCAACATCGAGGTCATGGGGCAGCCGGTGGCCATCGACGAGGCCGGCGGAGGCTGCGCGCAGGCGCCGCTGCCCCGGATCGCGGCCAATCGCATCGTGGCCAGCGCCACCGACGAGGCGGGCAACGAGACCCGGGCCGAGGTCTTCGTCAACCGCCGCGAGGGCGTGCGCGACAGCGACGACGACGGCGACGGGCTCACCCTCGCCGACGAGGTCGAGCGCTACGGCACCGACCCGAACGCCGCCGACAGCGACGAGGACGGCATCGACGACGGCCCCGAGCTGCTCGAGTACGGCACCGACCCCCGCAACCGCGACACCGACGACGACGGCCTGACCGACGGGCTCGAGATCAACGAGTACGGCTCGAACCCGCTGGTGGTCGATACGGACGGCGGCGGCATCTCCGACGGGCAGGAGATCCAGTTCGGCACCGATCCGGTCGACCCCAGCGACGACCGGGTGCCGCTGCCCATCGACCTCGTCGACGGCGACGGCTTCGAGTGGGACATCAACCGCCAGGGTGAAGTGGGCGACGGCACCAGCGACGCCTACGACACCGCCCAGCGGCTCTCCTTCGCCGAGATCCCCGCTGAAGGGGAGGAGCCGGACTTCGCCGAGTGGCCCGGCGCCGACGGGGCCGCCTTCGAACTGAACGAGCGCCAGCTGCGCATCGGGCCGGTCGAGGTCGGTGATCTGATCGTCAACCGCAAGATCTACGTGCCCGACGACGACCGCTTCGCGCGCTACCTCGACCTCTTCACCAACCCCAGCGGGCTGCCAGTCGAGGTGTGGGTGCGCGTCTCGGGCAACATGGGGTCCGACGGCGGCACCGAGCTGGTGGCCAGCAGCGACGACGTCGAGGGCGAGCCGCCGGTGGTCGACGTGGCCGACGGCTGGTTCGTGACCGACGACGCCGACGCCGGCGGTGATCCGACGGTGGCCCACATCTTCTCCGGCGCCGACGCCCGGCTCGAGCCGGCGGCCGTCGTCTCCGACGGCGACGACTACAATTACGACTTCCGCATGGCCGTGCCGCCGGGCCGCACGGTGGCGCTGTTGACCTTCGAGGCGCAGAACGCCAACCGGGCCGACGCCATCGCCCAGGCCGAGCAGCTGGTGCTGCACCCGATCCAGGCGATCGCGGGCCTCAGCGAGGCCGAGCAGCTGGCGGTGCAGAACTTCCGCCTGCTCGACGATACCGACGACGACGGCCTGCACGATGGCCGCGAGGTCGAGCTGGGCACCGATCCGGAGAACCCGGACACCGACGGCGACGGCCTCGGCGACTTCTTCGAGGTGGAGTACGGCTTCGATCCGCTCGCGCCGGGCGACGAGCTGCTCGACCCCGACGAGGACGGCCTGGACAACCTCGCCGAGCAGGCCGCCGGCACGAACCCCAACTCCGCCGACCCCGACGAGGACGGCCTGAGCGACCCCGAAGAGCTCGAGCTGGGCACCAACCCCAACACCGCCGATACCGACCGCGACGGCCTGCCCGACGGGGACGAGCTCAACGTCTTCGGCACCGACCCGCTGCTGCCCGATACCGACGGCGGCGGCCGCACCGACCGCGAAGAGCTGGTCGTCGACCTGACCGATCCGCTCGACCCGGCCGACGATCTGGCCGAGCCGCCGATCGAGCTGTTCGACGGCGCCGGCTTCCGCTGGGACATCGTCGGCGACGGCTCGGTGGACTCGGGCACCTTCATCAACGAGTTCGACTCCACCTTCGATCGCGGCGGCGCCCTGGCCATCAACGGGGTGAACGTGCCGGCCCGCGACGCGGCCCGCCAGCTGCAGGCCGGGCGCGAGATCGTCTTCGGGCCCAGCGACGTCGAGCAGCTGCAGGTCACCCGCCAGGCCTATGTGCCGGCGGACGGGCAGTTCGCCCGCTTCGTCGACGTGCTCGCCAACCCGACCGAGGAGGCGCTGGTCGTCGACGTGACCTTCACCGTCGACATGGCCGGCTTCTCGACCGAGTTCGTCGACGACTCCAGCGGCGACGGCGCGCTCGGCGTCGAAGACGACTGGTGGATCGCCTACGACCGCGGCTTCGCCGGCAACGCGCGCCCCGCGCTGGCGGTCATCCTCTCCGACGAGGACGCCGTCGCCCAGCCGACCCAGGCCCGGCAGTCGTTCAGCCTCTTCGACTGGCACTTCGAAGTCACCGTGCCGCCCGGCGAAGAGGTGCGGCTGATGCACCTCATCGCGCAGCACGCGCCGGGCGACGCCGAGGCGGCGGCCGCCAACCTCGCCGCGTTGCTCGAGCGCCCCGAGGCGATCTTCGCCGGCATCGACCCCTTCGACCGGCTGACCATCGTCAACCTCGACGTGGCGCTCGACACCGACCGCGACGGCCTCGCCGACATCGAGGAAGAGGTGCTGGGCACCGATCCGGCCAACCCGGACACCGACGGCGACGGGCTGCTCGACGGCTTCGAGGTCGAGTACGGCTTCGACCCGCTCGCCGGCGGCGAAGAGGGCCTCGATGGGGACGGCGACGGCCTCGACAACCTCGCCGAGCAGGCCTTCGGCAGCGACCCGCTGCGGGCCGACGCCGACGAGGACGGCCTCGACGACGCGGCCGAGCGCGAGGCGGGCACCGATCCCTTCGCCGCCGATACCGACGACGACGGCCTGACCGACCTGCGGGAGCTCGAGCTGGGCACCGATCCGCTCGACGCCGACACCGACGACGGCGGCCGGCTGGACGGGCCCGAGATCGAGCTCGACGGCACCGACCCCTTCGATCCGGCCGATGACCTGGTGCCGGTCGACTTCATCTTCGATCTGTTCGACGGCGGCGGCTTCGAGTGGGACATCACCAGCGACGGCGCCATCAGCAACGGGACCCGCGACGCCTACGACGGCGGCCTCGATCTGCAGGTCGGCGGGGTGAACTTCCCGCAGTTCGATCAGGCCTTCCTCGGCTTCGGGGCCCGCGAGGCCAACATCGGCCCGGCCGAGATGGGCGAGCTGGTGGTCAACCGCCGGATCTACGTGCCCGAAGGGGCGCAGTTCGCCCGCTTCATCGAGGTGTTGACCAACCCGGGGGCCGACGACGTCGAGGTCGAGGTGCGGCTCACCGGCAACCTGGGGTCGGACGGCAGCACCCAGATCGTCGCCGACAGCGGCGAGAACGGCGGCATCGACGCCGATGACGACTGGTTCATGACCGACGACGGCAACCTCGACGGCGGCGACCCGACGATGCTGCACCTCTACTCCGACGACCTCGCGCCGGTGCAGCCCTCGGCCGCGAGCCTCGGCGGCTTCTCGAGCGACACCTTCGAGTTCACCTTCCCGGTGGTCGTGCCCGCCGGCGAGACCATCTACGTGATGCACTTCGCCGCGCAGCACGACAACCCGGCGGACGCCGAGGCCAACCTGGCCGCGATCTTCCCCTTCGGCGAGGTCACCCTGGCCGGCCTGCGGCCCGAAGAGCGCCTGCGGGTGGTCAACTTGCGCCTCGCGCCCGACGAGGACGGCGACGGCATCCCCGACGAGGACGAGCTGGCGCTGGGCACCGATCCGGCCAACCCGGACACCGACGGCGACGGGCTGCTCGACGGCTACGAGATCGCCAACGGCTTCGACCCACTCGTCGGCGGCGACGGCGAGGCCGACCCCGACGGCGACGGCCTGAACAACCTGGCCGAGGTCGAGGCGCGCACCGACCCCAACGTGGCCGATACCGACGGCGACGGCCTGCTCGACGGCGCCGAGGTCGAGGGCGGGACCTCGCCCCGCAGCCCCGACACCGACGGCGACGGGCTGCTCGACGGCGAGGAGATCGAGGTCGGCACCGACCCGCTGCTGGTCGATACCGACGGCGGCGGGGCCAGCGACTTCGACGAGCTGGCGCGCTTCGAGACCGACCCGCTCGATCCGGATGACGACATCATCGGGGTCGGCTTCCCCCAGACCCTGATCGACGGGGGCGACGGCGAGTGGGACGTCAACAGCGTCGGCGCGGTCGGCGACGGCGGCATCGTCGATGGCCAGCAGGACGCCTACGACACCGCGTTCACCCTCAACGTGAACGGCGCGGCCTTCCCCGGCCAGCCCGACGGCGTCCTGCAGCTCGACGGGCAGCAGCTCTTCGTCGGCCCGGCGGCGCTGGGAGATCTGCGGGTCAGCCGCTTCATCTACGCCTCGCCCGACGCCGCCTTCGTGCGCTACCTCGAAGCCTTCGAGAACCCCACCGGCGCCGCGATCCGGGCGACGGTCAACATCGGCGGCAACCTGGGGTCGGACGGCAACGCGCTGGTGCTCGAAGACAGCAGCGGCGACGGCGTGGTCGACGCGACCGACGATTGGTGGACCAGCGACGACAACCCGCCCGAGGAAGACGGCTTCGACCCGGCGCTGCTCTTCGTGGTCAGCGACGACGAGGCGCCGGTGCAGCCCGAGGCGCTCGACGCGACCCGCGACAATATCGATTACGACTTCGTCATCGACGTGCCGCCGGGCCAGACGGTCTACCTGCTGCACTACGCCGCGCAGGCGGTCGACGCGGAGGGCATCAACGCCGCCCGCGACGCGCTGCTCGAGTTCGGCCCCGAGACCCGGGTCGGCCTCAGCGGCGAGCAGCAGCTGGCCGTCTTGAACCTGGTCGTGGCGCGGGACGGCGACCGCGACCGCCTCACCGACGAGGACGAGCTGGCGCTGGGCACCGACCCGGCCAACCCGGACACCGACGGCGACGGGCTGCTCGACGGCTTCGAGGTGCGCTTCGGCTTCGACCCGCTCGTCGGCGGTGAGCAGGCCCTCGACGGCGACGAGGACGGCCTCGACAACCTGGCCGAGCAGGCGGCGGGCAGCCGGCCCGACCGGGCCGACAGCGACGGCGACGGGCTCGACGACGGCGACGAGGTCGAGCGCGGCACCAGCCCGGTCAGCGTCGACAGCGACGGGGACGGCATCACCGACGGCCAGGAGATCGAGCTGGGCACCGATCCGCTCGACCTCGACAGCGACGGCGACGGGCTCGACGACGGCGAGGAGCTCGACCTGCGCACCGATCCGCTGCGCGAAGACACCGACGGCGACGGCGCGCTCGATGGCGCCGAGGTGGCGGCGGGCCTCGACCCGCGCGATCCGGACGACGCGGCGCTCGATCCCGACGAAGACACCGTGCTCTCGGGCGACGAGGCCAACCTCGGCAGCGATCCGTTCGACCCGGACACCGACGACGACGGGCTCGACGACGGCCTGGAGATCAACGCCCTGGGCACCGATCCCACCGATCCGGACACCGACGGCGGCGGGCGCAGCGACGGCGACGAGCAGCTGATCGACTTCACCGATCCGCTCGATCCGACCGACGACGTGCCGGCCACCGACCTGCCCGCCGAGCTGACCGATGGCGCCGGCTTCATCTGGGACGTGCAGCGCAACGGCAGCCTGACCGACGGCACCGACGACGCCTTCGACGCGCCGACCTTCCTGCTGCAGGTGGGCCTCGACAGCTTCCCCGGCCAGGACGACGCGTTCACCTCGGACGACGGGCGGGAGATCTTCCTCGGCCCGGCGACGCTGAGCGAGCTCGACGTCAGCCGGCGGATCTATGTGCCGGCCGATGGCCAGTTCATCCGCTACCTCGAGGTGTTCGACAACCCGGGCGAGGCCGACGTCGACGTGCAGGTGCGCATCACCGGTGATCTGGGCAGCGACGACGACACCGTGGTCATCGGCGACAGCTCGCGCGATCTGATCGTCGGCGCCGACGACGGCTGGTTCGCCACCGACGACGGCGGCATCGGCGACCCGCCCCTGGGCTTCGCGTGCTACGGGGCCGGCGGCGTGCAGTCGGCGGAGACGGTGACCCTGGCCGAAGACGCCTTCACGTTCGGCTTCGACCTGTCGGTGCCCGCCGGCGAGCGGGTCATCCTCATGCACTTCGCCGGGCAGTACGCCGACGCCCTCGGGGCCATCGCCGGGGCCGAGGCCCTCGCCGCGCCGGACGACGCGGCGCTGTCGGGCATCGACGCCGCCGACCGCGCCGACATCGTCAACTTCGCGGTGCCCGCGCCGTGAGCCGCCGTGCGGGGGTGGCCGACGTCACCCCCGCCACGCGACGCGCCTGCGCGATCTCTCCACACGACCCCCTGCACCGTCGGCGCCCGCTGCGGTAGGCTGCTCGACGACCCAGAGCAGGAGGCGCCGATGAAGGTGTTGTTCGCCCACGGATTCGAAGGGGTGCCCAACGGTCGCAAGGCCCGCTATCTGCGCGACGTCGCGCAGCTGGACGTGGTCGCGCCGCTGATGAACGGCAAGGGCTGGAGCTTCGAGGATCACATCGCCGTCGTCGAAGAGACCCTGGCCGACGACGGCGACATCGAGCTGCTCGTCGGCTCGAGCATGGGCGCCTTCGCCGTCGCCGCCGCCGCGGCCCGCCATCGCCAGCGCAAGCTGCAGCTCGTGCTGCTCGCCCCGGCGGTGGGCATCCACCAGGCGTGGATCGAGCAGCTCGGCGAGGACGGCATCAAGCTGTGGGCCGAGATGGGCCACCTGCAGTACCACCACCAGGGGGTGGGGCATCACGTCGAGCTGCCGTATCGCCTCTTCACCCAGTGCCGCGAGAACGCGGACGTCGTCTGCACCCACCCGACGGTGGTGGTGCACGGCCTGCGCGACGACGTGGTGCCGGTCTCGAACGCGCTGGCGCTGGCGCAGCGCTCGCCCGGCGTGCGCCGGCTCTACGCCGTCGACGACGGTCACCGCCTGCTCGACAGCCTGGCGCTGATCGGCGAGGCCATCACCCTGCTGCGGTCACCGCGATGAGAGGCGGCTGCGCGCTGCCGCGCGGTGGGCTCGGCGCTGCGCTGGTCTGCGGTGCTGTGGTCTGCGGCAGCGCCCTGCTCGGCTGCGGGGGCGCGCCGACCGCGCCCGACATGGGGTCGTCCGGCGAACCGCTCGTCGACGCCGAGACCATCCGCATCGTCGCGCCGCCCGGCGTCGATCGCTGGGAGCCCAGCGGCGGCGCGCTGCGCGGCGAGCGGCTGTGGGTGGTGCACGACCGCGGCGGTTGGCTGGCGGCCTACGCCCTGCCGCTGAAGGCCGGCCCCAACGCCCCGGTCGTGGCCCACGCGGTCACCCCCAACGCGGGCCGCGTCAAGTTCGAGGGCCTCGCCCCCGACGGCGAGACGGGGCTCCTGCTGCTCGAGACGATGAAGCGCTCGGTCTGGCGCTGCGCCGATCCCGAGGCCGGCTGCCCCGAGCTGCAGCGGGTGGACGCCGATACGGCCCTCGATCGCCTCGAGACCTCGGTGCCCAAGCCGGTCAACTACATCACCTACGAGGCCATCGCCCGGGACGGTGAGCGTCTGTGGATCGGGTCGCGGGGCTACGAGACGCGCGACGGCACGTTCCACCCGTGGGCCATCGTCGCCGAGCCGGAGGGGCGCCTGACCTACGATGGCAAGCCGTGGATCGTCGACGGCCGGGCCTACGGGCTCAGCGACATGGCCGCCTCCGGGCCGTGGCTGTGGATGACCTGGAGCCACGAGTCCCCGGGCAGCACCGCCGCCGATGTCGCCGGGCTCGTCGCCCGCGCGCCCATCGGCGACGACGGCCGGCTCGGGCAGCCGATGCTGTGCCATCAGCTGCCCGGCAAGCCCGAAGGCATCGTGCCCCACGGCGCGACGCTGATCGTGATCTTCGACCAGGACGGCGATCGCAAAGATCCGTCCGATCCGGCGCGCTACCCGCTCGCGCCCACCGAAGACATCGTGAAGATCCTGCCGGCGACGTGCCCCGATGGCCGGGAGAAACCGCCCGGCGCGCCGATCGGCGGATGAGCGCGTCGCCTCTCGAACCGCAGGCGGGGGATGTCCTGCGCGTGCCGCTGGCCGATGGCACCGCGGCCCTGGTGCAGGTGATCGCCGTCGAGCCGCGGGCGGTGGCGCTGAGCATCGCCGATGTCATCTGGGACTGCGCGCCGGGCGCGCTCGATTGGCAGCACGCGGGCCGCGCGCTGCTGCATCTGGCGGTCAGGCCCGGCGCCCTCGCCGGCGCCGTGCACGCGGGCCACGCGCCGGTGGCCGCCGAGGCGACCGAGGCCCACGCACGCTGGCGCGCCGCCCCGCAGGTCACCGCGGCGCCGCTGGCGGTCGTCGTGCAGGCGCTGCTCGCGCCGTGATATCGAGGGCCGGCGCGTACCGCCGCCGACGCGGCCGAGTCCGGGTGACATCAGCGAAGACGGAGAGGGAGGCAGGGCCATGGGCAGATCGTCACGCCGGGTGCTCTTGATGGGGGCGCTGGCCAGCTCGGGCTGGGGGTGTATCGAGGCGCCCGAGCTGCCGACGCTCCAGGACTTCGGCGGCGTCGACGCTGCCCCGGTCACCCCGATGGATGCCAGAGCGGACGGCCGGCGCGATGCCGACGTCGACGCTCGGCGCGACATGGCGCCCGAGCCCTGCGCGATCCCGGGCTGCGATCCGGGCTGTGACGACGTCGACGACGACGGGGACGGCCGCAGCGACGAACAGTGCGACGCCGTCCGCTGCGCCGGTGGAGATGTGCCACCGTGCAACGGCGCGGTCGGCGAGACCATCCCGCGAGGCTGGGTCTACATCCCCCGCGGAGAGTTCACGCTGGGCAATACGCAGCCCGACGCGCCAGCCGCCGAGACACCGCCGCTGCCCATACGGATCGTGCGACCGTTCTTGATGATGCGAACGGAGGTCAGCCAGCGACAGTGGGCCGACGTCGCCGCGGGCGTTGAGGGCGCGGGGGGCCGCCCGTCGTATTTTGGCGCCGAGGTCGACCCGCCGGGCGATCTGCCGCTCGAGTCGGTCTCGTGGCACGAGGCGGCCTGGTATGCGAACCGGCTGACCGACGCCGACGCGGCCCTCGGCCCCGAGCACCGCTGCTACGACGACGAGGTGCTCGCCATCTGCCTGACGACGCTCGGTGAGCCCTGCCCTGCCGGCGAGACCGACTGCAACGCCTTCGGCGACGACCACGCCGTGCGGGTCGAGTGCGCCGCGGCGGGCGGCGCCGTCGTCGTGTATCAGCCGTCGTCGGCCTGCGCCGGCTATCGACTGCCCACCGAGGCCGAGTGGGAGTACGCGGCGCGGGCCGGCAGCGAAGGGTTGTTTCCGTTCGAGGCGGCCGCGCTCGATCGCTACGCGTGGTTTGGCCAGCCAGACGGTCCGACCCGGCCCGTCGGCAGCAAGGCACCCAACCGTTGGGGGCTGTACGACGTGCTCGGCAACGTGAGCGAGTGGACGGCCGACGGTCTCGGACCCTACCCGGTCGGCGAGCTGCACCACGCGCCCCTGGTCGACTTCGAGGGCCCCCTGCGCCGAGAGGCCGTCGTCCGCGGCGGTGCGTTCGACGACGATCGCCTCTCATTGCGCGTCACTCATCGCGGCCCGCCCGACGGCGTGAACCGTCAGCGGCGCTGGCGCGATGTCGGCGTGCGGCTCGTGCGCAGCCTGCCCACCGACGATGTGGGCGATCCGCCCCGCATCGAAGAGGCAGAGCCGCGGTTCATCGTCTACAGCGACCTCGACGTGCAGGTGCTCGAGGCGCGCGTCGTCGACCTCGATGGTGATCCGATCGACGGACGGGTCCACGCGCTCGACGCGCAAGGGGTCTGGCGGGCCCTCGCGTCGTTCGAGCCCAGCGGGGGCGCCTACCGGGCTCGCGTATCGTGGGCGATGCTCACCGCGCTGTTCCCCGACGCCGACAGCGGCCCGCAGCCGTATGTCGAGCCGCTCGCCCAGCTGCGGTTCTTCGATGACACCGGCCGCTCCGGCGGCCGCTTCTTCCAACTGCGCTTTCACTGCCGAGTCGGCGACGAAGACGGGCGAATTCGCGATGGGGGTGCGTCCCGGCCCGGTGACGCGGGCCGTGTGAAGCGCCGCTCGGCCGAGCGGCGGGCGGCTCACGACGCGTCGGCGCGCGGCGCCCACTCCGGCGGCTTGACGAGGCACGCCAGCGCGTCCTGCCAGCGATCACAGCGGCGCATCTTCGCCCGCAGCCAGCGCACGCCGGCCACCTCGATGCGCAGCGGGTCGTGGGTCTCGATCGGCTGCGTCACCCCATAGGTCGGCGCGTGCTGCTCGGGCTGCCACGTGCCGAGCAGCCGGTCCCAGACGATGAGCACCTCGCCGTAGTTCCGGTCGAGGTAGATGTCGTCCACCCCGTGGTGCACCCGATGGTTCGACGGCGTCGCCAGTATGCGGTCCAGCATGCCCAGCCGCCCGACGAGCCGCGTATGCTGCGCGATGCCCCAGACGTTGGTCACGATCTTCACCACGATGAACTGCAGCGGCGAGACCCCCAGCAGCGGCAGCAGGTAGAACGTCGGCCGGGTCAGCATCGTCGCGTCGAGCACGAAGCCGCGGGATGCCACCGTCGTATTGAACTCGGGCGAGGAGTGGTGCACATGATGCATCGCCCAGAAGAACCCCGTGCGGTGGGCGATGCGATGGTCGACGTACCACGCCAGATCGTAGAGCAGAAAAGCCGCCAGCCAGCCCCAGCCGCCGCCGAGGGTGAACAGCGCGAACTCACCGTGCAGCCAGGCCATCAACGCGACGGGCGCCAGCGCGCCGACCACCACGTCGAGCACCAGCATCGCGACGGTGATGGCGATATTGGCCGCCGCGTCGCGGTCGTCCCAGCGGTGCTCGGCGAACAGCCCGTGGGCGACGCGCTCGCCGCCGACGAGCAGCACGTAGATCGGCAGCAGCACGACGTAGACCTCGCCCTGCTCGACGAGGTGCAGAAAGGCGCCGGCCGGATCACCGAACACGGGCGCCTCGATGGGTCAGAAGAGCAGGCATCGCGGTCAGGGCAGGGCGCGCACGGGCGGGCGTTCGAGGTCGAGCCGCGATCGAGTGACCGCCCACCGCGCGGCATGCGGCATGCGGCGCAGCTTCTCGCGCCGGCTTCACTTGATCGTGATCTTGCCGTCCTTGATCTCGATGTTCTCGCCGCCCTTCAACTCGACCGTATTGCCCAGGGTGACCGTGCACGGCCCCGAACCCTGGATGGTGACCGAGGCGGTCCGGCTGCTGCCGAACTTGACCTCTTTCTTGCTGCCGCTGCAGACCGCCTCGGCGACGTGCGCCTTGGAGTCCTTGTTGTAGTAGCGGACCGTGACATAGGCCATCGCCTGACCGGCGAGCATCAACGTGGCGAGGCCAAAGGCGGCGGCAGACATACGCTTCATCGGTCGACTCCGTGCAGATGGGCCGCGATTCGGCCACGACCCCTCTATCACGGCCTCGGTCGCCCGCCATACCGAATCCGTCTCTTCGCGCCGCGGTACGCCCACGCGACTTTTCTCACGGCGCGGCTAACGCCGACCGCCGCCCGCGCGTGATCCCTGCGACCGGGCGTCGAATGCCCGGCGAGGAGGCATCATGCAATCCCGAGAGATCTCGACCGACGCCGCGCACGTCGACGTGGCCATCGTCGGCGGCGGGCTGGCCGGGCTGGTCGCCGCAGCGAACCTGGCCCGAGCCGGCCACCGCGTCGCGCTCATCGAACGCGGCGCCGCCCTCGGCGGTCGGGCGGCGAGCGAGCGCCGCCACGACGTCCACCTCGACCGTGGCCCGCGCGCGCTCTACGTCCGAGGCTCCGCCGAACGGGGCCTGAAGCGCCTCGGCATCGAGCCGGCCGGCGAGCGACCCGACCTCGCCGGCCGGATGTGGACCGCGCACGCCGACCACCCGCTGCCGGCCACCCCCTGGCGGCTGCTGACGAGCCCCGCGTTGCCCGGACGCGCCCGCTGGCAGCTGATGCGCACGTTGATGGCGCTGCCCCGGCTCGACCTCGACCCATGGCGCGGTCGGCCCCTCGGCGACTGGCTCGCCGGCCACGCCCCCGAGGCCGCCGCGGCGCTGGCGATGTTCATCCGCTTGTCGACCTACTGCCATCCGGTCGACGACCTCGACGCCGCCGACGCGCTGGCCCAGCTCGCCGCCGCCGGGCGGGGGGTGCGCTATCTGCACGGCGGCTGGCAGAGCATGGTCGACGCGCTCGCCGCCGTCGCCGAGGGCGCGGGCGTACACCGGGTGCAGGGCCGCGCGCTGCGCTGGCGCGACGGCGGCTTCGATCTGGGCGATGACCGGCGGATCACCGCGCAGGTGCCGCTGGTGGCCGCCGGACCCCGGGTCGCCGAAGCGATCTATGGCGTCGACGGCCTCGCCGGCGAGCCGGTGCGCGCCGCGTGCCTGACGGTGGCCCTCGACCGCGACCGTGGTCCGCGCTTCGTGCTCGGCCGCGACGTCCCGCTCTACGCCGCCGTCGCGAGCCGGACCGCGCGGCTCGGCCCGCCGGGGGGCGCGGTGGTGCACCTCATGCGCAACCTCGCGCCGGGCGAGCGGGGTCACGGCCATCGGCCAGCCCTCGAAGCGGCGCTCGAGCGCATGCACCCGGGATGGCGCACGGCGCTGCACACCGCCCGCTGGATGCCCGAGATGACCATCACCCACCGCCGTCCGACCGTCGCGTCGGGCGGACTCGGCGGTCGGCCACCCATCGAGCCGCGACCGGGTTGCTTCGTGGCCGGGGATTGGGTCGGATCACGGGGCTGGCTGGCCGACGCGGCGGTGGCCTCCGCCGAAGCCGCCGCCCGGGCCATCGACGAACGGCTGGCGGCCCGGGCCGCCGCGTGATGCCATGACCTCGGCCGCCTCCATCGCCGACGCCTTCGCCGCTCACCGTCGCTGGCTGTGGGGCCTGGCCTATCGCCTGCTCGGCAGCCCGGCCGACGCCGACGACGTCGTGCAGGAGACCTTCGCCCGCGCCGTCGAGCACCGCCCGGCCGAGCGCGACGGCCTGCGGCCCTGGTTGACGCAGGTCGCGACGCGGGTCGCGCTCGATCGCCTGCGTCGTCGCCGTCGACGGCGGGACGCTGCGCCCTGGCTGCCCGGTCCGGTGCCCGACCCGCTCGAATCGAGCGCCGCCCCGACGCCCCCGCCCGAGGCCCGCTACAGCCTCATGGAGTCGGCGTCGTTGGCTTTTCTGGTCGCGATGGAGGCGTTGACCCCGCACCAGCGCGCGGTCCTGGTGCTGCGCGACGTGCTCGACCTCAGCGGGGCCGAGACCGCCGCCGCCCTCGACAGCTCGCCCGGCGCCGTGCGGGTGGCGCTCTACCGGGCGCGGCAGAAGATGGCCGACTACGACGCCGACCCGATCGCGCTCGACGCCGACGCCCGCCGCGTGGCCGAGGGGTTGCTGCTGCGGTTCATGACCGCCGCCCGGGCGGGCGACGTCGCGGCGGTGCAGGCGCTGTTGACCGACGACGCCGTGGCCCTCAGCGACGGCGGCGGCCGCTACTTCGCCGCCCGGCGCCCGATCACCGGGCCGAACCGCATCGCCCGGGTCTACGTCAAGCTCGCCCGCCGCGCCTCGCCCACCGCGCAGCCGCGCATCATGTGGCTCAACGGCCTGCCCGCGCTGGTCATCACCGATCCCCGGCCGGCCCGGGGGCAGCCGCCTTTGAGCGCCACGCAGCTCGTGGTGCGCGGCGGACGCATCGCCGGGATCCTGGCGGTGCTCGCCGACGACCGGCTGACCGCCGTCGCCCGGGCGGTGCACGGCGGCGAGGCTGTGAACCCGGGCGCGGCACAGCCGACATGATCCGCTCATCGGGCGCGCGGCCATCGGCCTGCGCTGTGCGCTGCCGGCCCGTCGAACGGTTCAGGGCACGCTGCGCACGCAGCGGAAGCCGAAGTCGGCGTATGTCTCGCTGGGCTCGCGCTTGCCGGGGCGGGTGAGATCACCCAGCAGCTTGGTGCGATGGGCCCGGACGAGATCAACCGCCGCGCCGCTGAGCATCGGCGTGCCCCGGCCGATGTAGCCCCCGCCCGCGCGCACCCACTCGACCGCGCCGGTGGAGAGCCCCTTCAAGCGCTGCGCCCCGCGCACGTCGGCGGCGATGACCGCGGCGACGGTCCGGGTCGCGGGCCACGTCGGCTCACCCGACGCCGCGAGGGCCATGAACTCGGTGTCGGTGGGCAGGCGCATGCCGCGCAGGGCGCAGATGGCCTCGGCGGTGTCCGGGCCGAGGCCGACGACGATCCGGGCGGCGGGATCGGCCACGCCCTCGACGACCGCTGATTCGAGGCGGGCCGGGTCGACGATCGCGCGCAGCGCCGCACACCAGCGCCGATCGGTCGGCTCGGACCCGCGGCAGGCGCCCAGATCCGCCGCGCGGACCTCGTCGACGTCGACGAGCAGCGTCGAGCCGGCCAGCGTCACCTCCACCGGCGGCGGACCGGGCCAATCCGGCGGCTCGGGCCAGGCGAAGAACGCGGCGGCGGCCAGGGCGGCGGCGAGGCCCAGCCCCATGCGCACCCGGCGCGTCGGTGGGCGGGCGGCGGATGTGCCGGGCGGGGGAGCAGCCGACTGCGAACGTATCGCTTCGCCCGCGCTCGGCCGATCACCGCCGTAGTAGTGCTGGTGCACGTCGCCGTGCACGATACCGATGCTCTGATCGCGCACCTCGCCGACGGTATTGACCGACGGGGGCGGCGGGTCGTGATCGCGCTGCGCCATCGGCGTCGATCTGGCCACAGGGTCGACGGGATCTCAACCGGCGCGGATGCGATGACTCCAGCCGCGTTGCGCGACCACGCGCGGCCCGGTAGCGTGCCGGGCCTGACACCGGAGGCCCCGTGATCGAACGCATCCGCACGGTCCTGCTCGTCGTGATGGCCCTCGCCATGGTCGGCGTCGGGATCTTGCACTTCGTGCAGCCCGAGCCCTTCGTGCGCATCATGCCGGCCTGGCTGCCGGCGCACCTCGAGCTGGTCTACATCAGCGGCGCGTTCGAGATTCTCGGCGGCCTGGGGCTGCTCGTGCCGCGCACCCGGCGGCTGGCCGCGTGGGGCCTCATCGCGCTCTTCGTGGCGGTCTTCCCGGCCAACATCAACATGGCCATCCACGAGATCCAGCTCGACCCCGCCGACCCGATGCCGGTCTGGGCGATGTGGGCCCGGCTGCCGCTGCAAGCGGTGCTCATCGGCTGGGCGTGGTGGGTCGGTCGGCCGCGCGGCGACTGACTGTCGTGGCAGTGCTGACGGTGCTGACGGTGCTGACGGCGCTGCGGGCGCCCGCGGCGCGCATCAGAAGCGGATGAGCAGCCCCCCGCCGTTGGCCGAGACCCGCGGCTCGACCTCGACGGTATCGCCCCAGGTGATCACCGCGCCCGCCGCGAGGCCCAGCGCGACGACGCCCGCGGCGACGGCCAGACCGTTGACCACCTCGAGCCGATCCACCGCCGCCTCGTAGTCGCCGAGGGCGGCGTCCGTCTCGCTCTGCGCCCCTGCCGCCCCATAGCGGCCGGCGGCGTCGGCGGCGTCCTCGTACGCCAGCCAGACCCCGTAGTACAGGCCGCCGCAGGCCAGCGTCGCGAGGCCCGCGCCCACCGCGAGGCCCGTGGGCACCGGGCTGCTCTCGGTCTTCGGCGGCGCGCACAGCGCGTGCTGCGCGCAGTCCGGATCGGCGCAGTCGGCCTTGCCGTCGCCGTCCTCGTCCCCCGGGGTGTCGCAGGCCTCGCGCGGCGGAGGGACCACCTCGCACAGGACCTTCATCTTGCGCTCGCCCGCCTCTGCCTCGCGCCTGGCGGGGCCGCGGGTGACCCGGCGGGCCTGCGCGTAGGCCTCCTGCGCCTCGCACGCGCGGTGCGGCTCGTTGCCCGAGACCCGGTCGAGCACCCGCCCGCGGGCGAGCAGCAGTGCCGGCACCGACGGCGCGCACTCGGGCGACTGCAAGCGGGCGTCGATGAGCTCCATCGCGCTCAACCAGCGGCCCTCGGCCAGCACGGCGTCGGGCGGCTGGCAGTCGCAGACCCGCGCGGCGTCGGTCTGATAACGCTCGGCCACCTCGCGGATCGCCGCCTGGCTCGCCGGCAGCAGCTTCAGGGCGTCGCGGTAGAGCGCCCTGGCCTCGCAGGCCCGGGTCGGCTGGCTGTGCGATTGCTGATGCACCGCATAGGCCAGCGTATAGCGCACGGTCGGATCGCCGATGCAGGCGCTGCGGGTCAGGTTCTCGCGCAAGACCCGCTCCGCCTCGGCCCAGCGCTTCTGCCCGATGGACGTCGAGGCGAGGCAGTCCTCGGCGTATGCCGGCGCGGTCGCCAGCAACGCGGCGCACAGCACAGCCAGACCGCGCACGGTCAGCCGATGTCTCATCCCTCCCTCCTCACGGCGACAGTCTCGTCACGGGGTCAAGCAGCTCCCCGGCAGCCCGGGGATGGTACACCGGTGTGACCACGCGCGCTCGCGATCGATGCCGAATCGTGTGCGCAGCCGCTCGACGAGCGCTTTGTTCTCCGGCCCATGGCATGGGCAGCGGGTCATCGCCGCGTCCAATCGGGCCAGCAGATCGCGGCCGCAGCGCCCCGCCGGTCGGCCACCGGACGCCGGCGCGCACGCCTCGCGCCAGCGATCCCGCGCGTCGCGGCCCAGAGCGGCCAGCCGCCGCTCGGCGCGGTCGCAGGCGCAGCGGCGCAGCTCCGATTCGAAGCGCGCCTGTCCGGGCGACGGGCGAGCGGGCGCCTCGCCGACCTGGGGCGGCCGCCGCAGCTCTGCCCGCGCGGGGCGGGGGCGCGCGGCGTCGGGCGGTCGCCCGGCATCGGCCGCCGAATCGGGGTCAGCTGCGTCGGCGGCCGCGTGATCCGCTGCCGGGCCCGTCGGCTCGGGGTCGTGCAGCGCCGACGACTCGGCGGCCGCCATCACCGGCTCGGGCGGCGGCCCGCTTCGATCGAAGAGGGGCGCGAACGCCATCGTCGCCAGCCCGCCCACCGCCAACAGGATGACCAGCGCCGACAGCGGGCCCGGTCGCCGGCGCCCCCGCGGCGGCGCCGGCCGCGGTGTCTCGGCCGAGACCGGGCGCGCGCTGTCTGCGCGCGACAGCCCGTCGGCCGGCCCGGGCCCGGCGCTCGACGGATCCAACGGCGGCGGCAGGCGCTCGGCGCCCCCGACCCGCTCGGCGCCGCCCAGCATCAACGTCGCGGGCAGGTGGGCCCCCGTCTCGATCCCCGTCTCGCCGGCCGCCTGCTCGCGCAGCGCCGCGGCCATCGCCGCCGCGTCGGCGAAGCGCGCGTCGGGGGCCTTCTGCATCGCCCGGCAGACGACCGCCGCCAGCGCGCGGGGCACGGTCTCCGGCAGCGGCGGCGGGTCTTGGCGGGAGTGGGCCAGCACCAGCTGCAGCGCGGTGCCGGTGAACGGGCGGCGGCCGGTCAGCGCGAAGTACAAGACGCAGCCCAGGGCGTAGAGATCGCTGCGCGGGGTCACCGGCCGGGCCTCCGCCTGCTCCGGGCTCAGCCACGCGGCGGTGCCCACCAGCATGCCCGACGCGGTGAGCGCCTCGCCCTCGTCGTCGACGATCTTGGCGATGCCGAAGTCGAGCAGCCGGGCCTCCTCGCCGCGGCGGCCCTCGACGAGCATGATGTTCTCCGGCTTGAGGTCGCGGTGCACCACCCCGATGCCGTGGGCCTCGTCGAGCGCGTCGAGCAGCTGCCCGAAGATGCGCCGGGCGCGGGCCGGCGCCAGCGGACCCGACCCGTCGATCACCGCCCGCAGGGTCTGGCCCTCGACGAGCTCCTGCACCATGAAGTGCAGCCCGTCGTCCTCGCCGAAGCTCAGCAGCCGCACCGTCGTCGGGTGGCGCAACCGGGCCTGCACCTGCGCCTCGCGGCGAAAGCGATCGGCCAGCCGCTCGGCGGCCACGCCGGCGATGACCTTCACCGCGACCGGCCGGTCGAGCGCGATGTCCCAGGCGGCGAACACCGCGCCGAAGCCCCCCTGACCCAGCAGCCGGTCGACCCGGTACTGGCCGCCGAGCGTACGGCCGACGAGGGAAGCGGTGGACAGCATCGGGCTCCAGTGCGAGCGTTCGGTTCGGCCCCGGATCATCGGCCATGGGCCGGCGGCGGTCAACGCGGGCCCCATGAGCTTGAGACTCACGACCCATGGGGTATCATCCAGCGTTCGCGGAAGGCGCTGTATTGCCCGGCTACTCGAAGACCCCCGTCATCTTGTTGGTGTTCGCCAACGACCGCGCCGGCGATACGTCGTCGTACCTGCGCAATCTGATGGCGGAGAAGCGGGCGATCGTCGCGGCCCTCGAACCGGCGGTGACCGCGCGCCACTGCCAGGTCGTCATCGAGCACAGCCTGACCCACAAGCGGTTCTACGACCTGCTCGACACCTACGGCGCGCGCGTGGTCGGCGTGCACTTCGCCGGCCACGCCGACCCCAGCGGGCTGCAGTTCGAAGACCACTACGGCGATTCGGTGGCGGCGCGCATGCAGGGCATCGCCGAGCGGCTCGCCCGGCTCGATACGCTGCGCTGGGTCTTCCTCAACGGGTGCGGCACGGCGGTGCACGTCGACGCCCTGCACCGCCGGGTGCCCGTGCCGGTCATCGCCACCGAGCACGCCATCCGCGACGACGTCGCCGCGAAGTTCGCCAGCCGGTTCTACTTCAGCTTCGCCCGCGGGCAATGCATCGGCGACGCGTTCGGCGCCGCCGAGGACGAGGTCAAGACCCATACGGGCCGCCCCGCGGACGTCGCGCGGGCGGAGAGGCCGCTGTTCTTCGACGACGGCCCGCCGCCGGCCGATCCGCCTGTCGACGACGCAGCGGACGCAGCCGATACGGCGCCCCATCGCATGCTGCGCCCGGGGGGGATCGCGCCCACCGAGTGGCCGTGGATCCTGGCGCTGCCCACGACGAGCGTCCGCCCCAAGCCCCCGCAGGACTGGCGGCTGGTGCCGCTGAAGCCCGCCGCGCCGCCGCCGCCCACGAGCGGCAAGATCGACCAGCCCCGCCCAAAGATCGAGCCGCCGGGCACGCGGACGCCGCGCGACTTCGGCCCGGCGTTGACCCCGACGCCCCCGCCGGCCCCGCCGCCCGAGCCGCCCTGGCACCGACGCCCCGCGGCGCGGGTGGCCCTGGCGCTGGCGCTGCTCGTGATCGTCGCGCTTGTGCTGAGCCCGAAGTTCGAAGGCTGTGAGCCCGATCCCGTCGTACCCGACGCGGCGCCGGGCCCCGCGCCCGACGCCGCCGCGGGGGGCGACGCGCGCCGCGACGCATCGGCCGACGGCGACGACGACACCCCCGCCGACGCGCAGCCGACCGAACCCGACGCCGCGCCGGCCGAACCCGACGCCGCGCCGGCCGAACCCGACGCCGCGCCCGCGCCCGATACGCAGACGCGCGCCGCCCCGTCCGGGCCCTCACCGGCGGAGCTGCGCGCCGAGCGCCTGCGCCGGACCCGCAACACGCTGTTGTCGAAGGCCACCCGTCAGGCGAACGCCTGCGACTGCGGCGGCCTGCGGTCGACCGTCAGCCGGCTGGCGGCCTACGGCGTCGACCGCGCGCAGCTGCACCGCGACCACTGCGCCACGGCCAGCGCCGGCCTCGGCAAGTGCGGCAAGGCGATCGACGCCCGGATCACCCGCGCGCTCGCCCGCTGCCCGTGCGACGACGCCGCGACCAAAGCCGACGTCGACCGGCTGAAGCGCGAGTTCGGCAAGGACCGCGCCCGCGAGTACAACCTGCGCTGCGTCGTGCCCGGCCTGCCCCAGAGCTGCAATCAATAGGCGGGTGAGGGGGCCTGTCGGGCCATCTGTCCATCCACGGTTCGACCGCCGACCGCCCCTCGACCGCACCCGCCGCGCCGCCGCGACTCGCCGATCGACCATCGACGTCATCCGCCGAGTCGCCACGACTTCGCGGCGGACCCTCGACCGCGGCCTCGCGGGCACTCTTCGAAAATCGGCGGCCTCGACGGGTCGTCGGCCGCGCGCCCGTATAGAAAAAGGCCGCCTCCGCGGGGCGCCCGCCGCCCGCTCCGTGCGAGATCGGCGGCCTCGGCGACCGGGTCGGCGGACACCCCGTGGCGATCGGGCGGGGTCTGCCCGGCGCGCGGCGGGCGCGCGACCAGAAAAAGCGCGCCTCGGACACCGCCCGCGGGTTCGAAACTTCGAACTCGTCCAGGCTTCTTCATCACAGATCAGTTCGAAACTTCGAATTTCGGGGGGGTTCGAGACCCGCTCGAATTCGAAACTTCGAAATCCGGCGCCCTCCGCCGGTCGCCGCGCGGCCGTTTGCAGCAAAATCGGCGGGGTCTGCCGGTCGAGGGGGTGCCGTTTGGTGGCAAAAGGCACGACCCCGGCGGTCGAAATGAGCCGTCGACCGCCGCGCCGGGCGACCCCGACGGTCAAAATGAGCCGTTCACCGCGTCGACGGGTGACCCTCGCGGGCGATCGCGACCGCTTGACCGCCCGCCGCGCCTGGGCTACGGCAGATAGACGCGCCGGTGGGAGGACGCCGGCTCGACCCCAGCCCTTCTACCCGGAGACACCCCGATGAAGACCACCTTCGCGCTCGGCCGCCCGCCGGCCGCCGGCTCGACGAGCACCGTCGATCTGCTCATCCGCTTCGGCGCCGAGGACGACGCCCCCGAGGCGCGCCGGCCGCTCAACCTCAGCCTGGTGCTCGACCGCTCCGGCTCGATGGGCGGCCGCAAGCTGGCTCAGGCCATCCGCGCTTCGAAGCTGCTCGTCGACCGCCTCACCGACCGCGACACCCTCTCGGTGGTCACCTACGACGACACCGTGCGCACGGTGCAAAAGCCGACGAAGGTCGGCGACAAGAAGGCGATCAAGGACATCCTCGGCAAAGTGCGCGCCGGCGGCATCACCAACCTCTCGGGCGGCTGGCTCGAAGGCTGCGAGCACGTGCGCCGGGGCAAGGACAAGATCAGCGTCGACCGGGTGATGATGCTCACCGACGGCCAGGCCAACATGGGCGTCACCAGCCACCCCGAGCTGGTGAAGATCGCCCGCGAGCAGGCCGAGAAGGGCGTGGTCACCACCACCCTCGGCTTCGGCAACGGCTTCAACGAAGACCTGCTCATCGGCATGGCCGACGCGGCGGGCGGCAACTTCTACTTCATCCAGTCGCCCGAAGACGCCGAAGAGGTCTTCCGCATCGAGGTCGAGGGCCTGTCGTCGGTCATCGCCCGCGAGCTGGTCGCCACCGTGCGCCCGGCCGAGGGGGTGAAGGTGGCCGACGTGCTCAGCAGCGCCACCTACGGGGTCAAGGGCGGCGTGCACGACATCGACGTGGGCGAGGTCTACGCCATCGAGCCGCGGGTGCTGGCGCTCAGCCTCACGCTGCCCGCCTTCGAAACGGGCGATGCGACCCTGGCGACGGTCGAGCTGGCGTGGCGCAGCGCCGAGGGCGAGGCCGTCGTCGAGCGCAGCGCGACCATGGACATCACCGCCGCGGTGCTCTCCGCCGATGACGCCGCCGCGGCGGGGGATGACCCCGACGTCGTCAAGGTGTGCAGCAAGCTGCGGATCGGCCGGGCCAAGCAGGAGGCGATCGATCTGGCGGACAAGGGGCAGCTCTCGAAGGCGTCCGAGAAGCTGCGGACGATGGCCGGCGACATCAAGACCCGCGCCCTCGACGAGCACTTCGAATTCGCCGAGGAGATCGACCAGCTCGAGCACTACGCCGGGCTCTTCGACAAGGGGCAGTACGGCAACGCCTACCGCAAGGAGATCGTCGACCAGTCGTATCAGGCCCGCAAGCGCGGCCGCGGCGACCTCAAGCTGCGCGGGGCGACCTCGGGCAATACCAGCGGCCTCGACGCGGTGACCCACGCCGAGGGCGAAGAGCCGGCGGGCGTGATCGTGCGCTGCGTCAAGGAGGGCGGCAAGCTGCGGGTCAAGGTCGTCTCCGACGGCTTCGACGCGGGCTTCAACGTGCAGTTCCCCCGCTCGCTGCGCCAGGAGGGCGCGCGCTACCTCGTCGAGCGGGTCGAGCCGTCGAGCAACGGCACGTTCTACCGCGCCGCGGGCGACATCAAGCTGCTGCTGCGCCCCGGCGAGAGCCGGCCGATGGCGGGCGGCGGGTCCTCGCGGCGGCGGGGGCCGCTCAAGAAGACCAAGGCCATGTCGCTCGCCGACGTGCCGACCATCGACGACGTGGGCGACGGCGTGCTGATCCAGATCGTGAAGGCCAAGAGCAAGCTGCGGGCGCGGGTGGTCTCGGACAACTACGATCCGAACAAGAACATGCGCTTCCCGCGCTCGATCCGGCAGGAGGGGCTGCTGTTCGTCGTCGAGGACGTCAAGCCCTCGTCCGACGGCTCGTATTACATCCCCTACGGCAAGATCCACCGGCTGGTGCAGCCCACCTGACGCGGCCGGAGGCCGATCACCCGCCGCCCGCCAGCCGACGACACGCCTCGGCCGTCGCCGCGTCCTGCGGATACCACGCCTCCATCCTCAACTCGGCCACCTGCACGTTCTGCGGCGCCTGAAAGACGGTGACCGTCGTCAAGAAGCGCAGGTCGAGGTCGCCCCGGCGCAGATGCACCACCAGCGTCGGCAGCGAGGGCGCCGTCAGGTCGACCGCGCGCCAGGCCGGATCGACCGCGTCGCTGGCGAGCAGCTCTTCGAGCAGCGCCGCGAGCGGGCCGTCGTCGGGGTCTTCGAGCACCTCCCGCTGCAGGCGCCACAGCATCGCCGAAGCCACCTCGGCGAAGTTGGCGAGGGCCTTGCGGGCGGCCGCGCGGGTCGAACGTGAGCCGCGCCAGGTTGAGGCCGTCGGCGGCCAGCGCGCCGAGGTCGTCGACCCGACGTGCTCTTCGTGCACGGCTGGCCGGTCACCTCGGCCACCTGGGCGCCGCTGTTGCCGCACCTCGCGCCGCACGTCACCTGCCACCTGATCGACCTCGTCGGCGCCGGCGACTCCCGCTTCGACCGCGAGACCGACATCTCGCTGACCGGCCACGTCGCCGCCATCAAGGCCGCCATCGACGCGCTCGGGCTCGACGACTACGCCGTCGTCGGCCACGACAGCGGCGGCATGCTCGCCCGCCACGCCGTCGCCGGCGACCCGCGCCTGCGCGCCATGGGATTGGTCGATACCGAGCAGCCGGGGCGGCTGACCCTGCGCTTCCAGACCTTCCTCTGGGCGCGACACATCCCCGGCTTCGAGCACATCCTGGCCGGCGCGAGCGGCAAGGGCTGGCTCAAGCGCAGCAAATGGCTGCTGGGCGACGCCTTCACCGACAAGTCGCTGCTCGACGGCCCCTTCGACGAGTTCTTCCTGCGCCCGCTGCGCGAGGACCCCGACCGCCGCTGGGCTTGCGGCGAGCTGCTGCGCAGCTGGGACACCGCCTACGTGCACCGCCTCGACGAGATGCACCGCCAGATCGACGTGCCGGTGCAGCTCGTCTGGGGCGCCGACGACCCGTTCTTCCCGCTGAAGTGGGCCCGGGAGATGGTCGACAGCTTCGCCGACGCCGCGCTGCACGTGGTCGACGACGCGAAGCTCTTCGTGCACGAGGAGCGCCCCGCCGAGGTCGCCGACGCGCTGCGGCCGACGCTGGTGGGCCGCTGAGGGGGCGGCGTCAGGGCGCGCGGCAGCGGCAGACGAAGTCATTGGCCGCCGCGTCGCAGCCGCGGGCGTCGTTGCGCTGGCACGAGTTGTCGTTCTCGTCCCACGCGGCGGCGCAGATCATGCCCTGGGCGGCGCAGACGGCGGTGCACGACGCGTCGCCCGGCGGGTCGACGAAGAACTCGCACCACGGCGCCGCGCCCTCGTAGCCGCCGCTGCAATAGCGCCGGGCCACCTGAGGATCGAAGTCCTCGCACTCCGGCGGCGCCGAGCAGACGCCGTCGATGTTGCATACGCCGTGGGTATGGCACGGCTGGCCGATCCGCTCGATGACCTCGGGCGGGGCGAGGCCGGCGCAGCCGACCATCTCGGCGCACGGGCCGTCGGTGATACGGGCCACCTCGACGCGCACCGTCTCGCCGCAGAGGTCGTCGGCGGTGGCGCAGACGCCCACGTCGAGGCAGCCGCCGGCATCGCCCGGGTCGCGGCGGGTCTCGTAGCAGACGATGTCGCCGTCCTCCGAGACCTGCGCGTAGGCCAGCTCTTCGCCGCACTCGACCGGCGGGCACTGGGCGTCGGTCTCCGGGGCTTGCGGCGCGCCGTCGGGGCCGCAGATCGAGCAGACGCCGAGGCGGGTGAAGGGCTCGCAGGGCTCATCCGGCGGGTCCTGGGGCGGCGGGTCCTGCGGCGGCGGGTCCTGCGGCGGCGGCTCCTGGGGGTCGTCGGGCGGATCCTCGGCGCCCTGCGGCGGGTTGACCGGCCCCGGCGGATCGGGGGTCGGCGCCGCGTCGACGCCGCCGTCGATGGCGCCGGACGCCGTCTGGGGATCAGTCGGGTCGTCGACCGGCTCGCCGCCGGCGCAGCCGACGATCAGGGCGCAACCGGCGAGCAGCGCGGCGCGGCGCATGAGGACGGGGCTTCGGGCGGGGTTGATGGTCATGGTCCGGGCTGATGCAACCGGCGTTCCGGCGTCCAGCCCGCGCCCCGCGGTCAGCCGAGGTCTGTCGTCCGGGGTCGCCCGACCCCAGCGGCCCGCAGGCGCCGCCCCGACGTCAGGCGAAGACCACCGTCTTGTTGGCGTAGCGGATCACCCGGTCGTCCAGGTGCCAGCCCACCGCCCGGGCGAGCACCTGCCGCTCGACGTCCCGCCCCTTGCGCACCAGATCGCGCACCGCGTCGCGATGACCCACCCGCACGACGTCCTGCTCGATGATCGGCCCCTCGTCCAGCTCGGCGGTCACGTAGTGGGCCGTCGCGCCGATGAGCTTCACCCCGCGGGCGTGGGCCCGGTGGTAGGGCTTGCTGCCGATGAACGACGGCAGGAACGAGTGGTGGATGTTGATGACATCCCCCGAGAACCCTTCGAGAAAGTCGGCGGTGAGGATCTGCATGTAGCGGGCGAGCACGACGAGGTCGACGCGGTGCTCGGCGAGCAGCTCGAGCTGGCGCGCCTCGGCGGCGGCCTTGCCGCCACGGGGCACCGGGATGTGGTGATAGGGCACGCCGAAGTGCTCGGCGATGGGCGCGCAGTCGGGGTGGTTGCCCGCCACGAACGGGATCTCGCAGCGCAGCTCGCCCGCCTCGTGGCGCTGCAGCAGGTCGTAGATGCAGTGGCGGTACTTCGAGACGAAGATCGCCATGCGCGGCGTCTCGCCGGCGTAGCGCAGGTGCCAGCGCATGCCGAAGCGCTCGGCCACCTCGCCGATGCCCCGCTCGAGGCTCACCCGGTCGGTATGCAGCGCCCGGGTATCGAAGCGGATGCGCTGGAAGAACTTGCCCGCCCGGGCATCGGCGTGCTGGTCGGCGTCGAGGATGTTCGCCCCGTGGCCGTAGAGCAGCTGGGCCAGGGCGGCGACGAGCCCCGGGCGGTCGGCGCAGTGTACGCGCAGGGTGGCGGTGTGGGCCCGATCGGCGGCCATGGGGCGACTCCCGGCTGAGGTTCGGCCGCCATCCTGCGCGCCGGGCGGCCTCGACTCCACTTTTTGGGCGTTTGCGGTCTGCGCCCGGGCTGGACGCGATCGAGAGAGAGCGCCCGACGCAGACCGCTCAGCGCAGATCGCTCAGCGCAGCGCGAACCCGCGCTCGAGGCAATCGAGGGCGTCCTCGCCGAGCTGGGTGAGGTCCTCGACGCCGCCGGTCTCGAACCAGTGCCGCATGGTGGCCCGAATGACGCCGATACACGCCCCCGCGATGACCCTGGCCCGCACCGCCGACGCCCGGTCGTCGCCGGTGCGGCCCATGATCGTGCGGGCCATGACCGCCTCCCAGTCGCGATCGATCTCCGCCTCGCGGGCCCGCAGGCTCGGCGTGCGGGCGATGAGCGCCTGCTGGGCGACGAGCTGCTCGCGATGAACCATGTACTCCGGCCCGAAGAGCCGCGTCGCCCGGCGCAGGGTCTCGAAGGGGTTCTCCGCGTCCGGGGCGTCGGTGAGCACCTTGACGAAGCGCTCGAGGCGCTCGGCCCGGTTGGGGAAGACGAGGTCTTCCTTCGACTTGAAGTAGCGGAAGAACGTGCGCCGCGAGACGCCCACCTCGTCGCAGATGTCGTCGAGGGTCGTCTCTTCGAAGCCGTCGTCGTGAAAGCGCCGCTGGGCGACGTTCACCAACGCCGTGCGCGTCGCCCGTTTGCGGGCCTCCCGGCGCCCGAGGGGCCGGCCGTGCTCGTCGGGCCGCTCGATCAAATTGTGTTCACTCAATCGTGGCATTGCACTCGCCCGACAGAGTATACCGTCGGGCCTCGAACAAAAAATGTCACTCGGTGGCACTTCGGGGTGCGATGACCTCCTCCCAGACTCAGCCGACGCCCACCGCGGGCTCCGCGGCCCCCGCCTTCACCGCCGACGCGCTGCTGCGAGCCCTCGTGCCCCGCGCCGCGCTGCTCGTGGTGCGCGACGCCGCCGGCCGGCCCGGAGTCGCCGCGCCGGGGCCGCTGCCCGCCGGCGTCGACGCCACCGCGCACCTGCCGCCGATGTATCCCGAGTGGCTCGGCGACCGCGGCTTCGGCGAGGTGCACGGCTGCCGCTTCCCCTACGTGACCGGCGCGATGGCCAACGGCATCGCCACCGTCGAGCTGGTCTGCGCCGCCGCCCGCGCCGGCTGCCTGGGCTTCTTCGGCGCGGCGGGCCTCGACCCCGCGCGCATCGAGCAGGCCATCGACCGGCTCGAAGCCGCGCTCGATCCCGCCGGGCTGCCCTGGGGCAGCAACCTCATCCACAACCCGCACGAGCCCGATCAGGAGGCGGCGGTCGCCGACCTCTACATCCGCCGCGGCGTGCGCCGGGTCTCGGCGGCGGCCTACATGGCGCTGACCCCGGCCCTGGTGCGCTACGCCGCCAGCGGCCTGCGCGTGGGGCCGGCGGGCATCGAGCGGCGGCATCACGTCTTCGCCAAGATCTCGCACCCCGACGTGGCCCGGCACTTCATGCAGCCGGCGCCGGCGGCCATGCTCGACGGGCTCGTCGCCCGCGGCCTGCTCAGCGCCGACGAGGCCCGGCTGGCGCGGCAGATCCCGGTGGCCGAAGACATCACCTGCGAGGCCGACTCCGGCGGGCACACCGACAACCGCCCGCTGACGGCGCTCTTGCCGGCGGTCGCCGCGCTGCGCGACGCCATCACCCGCGAGCGGGGCTATCCGCGGCCCATCCGCGTCGGCGCCGCGGGCGGCCTGGGCACGCCGTCGGCGATCGCCGCCGCCTTCGGGCTGGGCGCGGCCTATGTGCTCACCGGCAGCGTCAATCAAGCCTGCGTCGAGTCGGGGCTGGCGCCCGACGGGCGGGCGATGCTGGCCAAGGCCGACATCGGCGACGTGGTCATGGCCCCCGCCGCCGACATGTTCGAGATGGGCGTCGAGGTGCAGGTGCTCAAGCGCGGCACCTTCTTCGCGATGCGCGGGCGCAAGCTCTTCGAGCTGTACCGCGCGTATCCGTCGCTCGAGGCCATCCCCGCCGACCAGCGGGCCCGGGTCGAGAAGCAGATCCTGCGCGCCGACTTCGCCGAGGCCTGGGCCGCGACCCGCGACTTCTGGCAGCGCCGCGACCCGCGCGAGATCGAGCGCGCCGAGCGCGACCCCAAGCACCGCATGGCGCTGGTCTTCCGGGCCTATCTCGGCCAGGCCAGCAAGTGGGCCATCGCCGGGCGGGCCGATCGCGCCGCCGACTATCAGATCTGGTGCGGCCCGGCCATGGGCGCCTTCAACGCCTGGGTGCGCGGCTCGTTCCTCGAGCCCGCCGAGAGCCGGCAGGTGGCCCAGGTGGCCCTCAACCTGCTCGAAGGGGCCGCGCTGATCACCCGCGCCCACCAGCTGCGCACCTTCGGCGTGCCCATGCCCGCCGCCGCTTTTGCCTTCCGCCCCCGTCCGCTCGCCTGAGCCGAGGTCATCGACATGTCCCAGACGCCGCCGTCACCGGCCAGCCAGCCCATCGCCGTCGTGGGGGTCAGCGCCTTCTTCCCCGGCTCGCTCGACGCCACCGGGTTCTGGCGCGACATCCTCGCCGGGCGCGACCTCATCGACGACGTGCCGCCCAGCCACTGGCTCGTCGAAGACTATTACGACCCCGACCCCAGCGCGCCGGACAAGACCTACGCCCGCCGCGGCGGCTTCTTGAAGCACGTCGACTTCGACGCGCTCGGCTGGGGCGTGCCGCCGAACATCATCCCGGCCACCGACACCTCGCAGCTGCTGGCGTTGATCCTGGCGCGTCGGGTGCTCGAAGACGCCGCGGGCGGTCAGTTCGAGTCGATGGACCGCTCGCGCATCTCGGTCATCCTGGGGGTGACCTCGGCCCAGGAGCTGCTGGCGTCGATGGTCAGCCGCCTGCAGCGGCCGGTCTGGGTCAAGGCGCTGCGCGAGTCGGGCCTGCCCGAAGACGAGGTGCAGGCCGCCTGCGACCGCATCGCGGCCCACTACACCCCGTGGCAGGAGAGCAGCTTCCCCGGGCTGCTGGGCAACGTGGTCGCCGGGCGCATCGCCAACCGGCTGAACACCGGCGGCACCAACTGCGTGACCGACGCCGCCTGCGCGTCGACGTTCTCGGCGCTGGCCATGGGCATCTCCGAGCTGCAGCTGGGCACCAGCGACATGGTGATCAGCGGCGGGGTCGACACGCTCAACGACATCTTCATGTTCATGTGCTTCTCCAAGACCCCCGCGCTGAGCGCCAGCGGCGACTGCCGGCCGTTCTCCGACAAGGCCGACGGCACGATGCTCGGTGAGGGGCTGGGCATGGTCGCGCTCAAGCGGCTGGCCGACGCCGAGCGGGACGGCGACCGGATCTACGCGGTCATCCGCGGGGTCGGCACGTCGTCGGACGGGCGCTCGAAGAGCGTCTACGCGCCGGTCTCGGCGGGTCAGGCCAACGCGCTGCGCCGGGCCTACGACCGCGCGGGCTACGGCCCCGAGACCGTCGAGCTCGTCGAGGCCCACGGCACCGGCACCATCGCCGGCGACGCCGCCGAGTTCGAAGGCCTGCGCATGGTCTTCGACGCCGCCGAGCGCAGCGATCGCCAGTGGTGCGCCCTGGGCAGCGTCAAGTCGCAGATCGGCCACACCAAGGCCGCCGCCGGCGCCGCCGGGCTGTTCAAGGCGATCATGGCCCTGCACCACAAGGTGCTGCCGCCGACCATCAAGATCGAGCAGCCCAACCCCAAGCTGCGCCTCGAAGAGAGCCCGTTCGCGCTCAATACCCGCGCCCGGCCGTGGATCCGCGGCGCCGATCACCCGCGGCGGGCCTCGGTCAGCTCGTTCGGCTTCGGCGGCTCGAACTTCCACGTGACCCTCGAGGAGTACACCGGCGCGACGCCCGCCGAGCGCCTCGATCCGATCGAACAGCGGCTGGTCTTGATCTCGGCCGCCGACGGCCCGCGGGTCGCCGCCGAGGCCCGCGCGCTGGCCGAGCGCTGCCGCACCGACGCCGACCTGCGGTGGCTCGCGCGGCA
This sequence comes from bacterium, assembly GCA_030427205.1. Taxonomy (GTDB): domain Bacteria; phylum Myxococcota_A; class Bradymonadia; order UBA7976; family UBA1532; genus JACKDM01. The sequence continues at coordinate 162,342 of JAUHXC010000017.1, forward strand.
GAGCCAGCGGGCCTTCGACGCCCACGCCGCCGCCCGCGCGGCGGTGGTCGTCGACGGCGCCGAGGCCGCGCGCGAGCGGCTTATGGCGCTGGCCGGGCGCATCGAGAAGAGCCCCGCCGAAGCCCTGCGCCTGCCCGACGGCAGCGTCTACGCCACCGGCCCGCACGCCGGCGAGGTGGCCTTCGTCTTCCCGGGGCAGGGCAGCCAGGCGGTCGACATGGGCGCCGAGCTGGCCATGGCCTTCGACGCCGCCCGCGCGCCGTGGGATCGCGCCGCCACGCTGGGCATCGACCTGCATGGGGTGAGCTTCCCGCGCACCGGCTTCGCCGACGATCAGGCGGCCCGCGACGCCGCGCGGCTGACGGCGACCGAGAACGCCCAGCCGGCCATCGGCTGCACCTCGCTGTCGATGCTGGCGCTGCTCGACGCCATGGGCCTCGAGCCGGCGCGGGTCGCCGGGCACAGCTTCGGCGAGGTCACCGCGCTGTATGCGGCGGGGGTGATCGGGGCCGACGACATGCTGCGCATCGCCCGGCGCCGCGGCGAGCTGATGGCCGCGGCGTCCAGCGTGCCCGGCGCGATGCTGGCGGTGCGCGCGGACATCGACGCGGTGCGCGCGGTCGCCGAGGCCCACCCGGCGGTGGTGGTCGCCAACCACAACGGCCCGCGGCAGGTGGTGCTGTCGGGGCCGGTCGACGCCATCGACGCGGTGCAGAAGAGCCTCGCCGACGCCGGCCTGCGCGGTCGGCGGCTGCCCGTCTCGACGGCCTTCCACTCGCCGCTGGTGGCCGACGCGCGGGCGCCGTTCGCCGAGTTCCTGGCGGGCGTCGACTTCGCCGCGCCGGCCCGCCCGGTCTACGCCAACGTCACCGCCGCGCCGCACGCTGCCGACGGGGTCGAGGCGCGGCTCGCCGAGCAGCTCGTCAGCCCGGTGCGCTTCGTCGAGATGATCGAGGCGATGTACGCCGACGGCGTGCGCACCTTCGTCGAGGTCGGGCCGGGGGCGGTGCTCACCGGCTTGATCGGGCGCATCCTGGGCGAGCGCCCGCACCGGGTGGTGTCGCTCGAGCGCAAGGGGCGCGGCGGCGTCGAGTCGTTCCTGCGGGCGGTGGGCGAGCTGTCGGCCGCCGGGCTGGCGCTCGACGTCGAGGCGCTGTGGAGCCGCTATCGGGCGCCGATCGATCCGGCGACGGTGAAGAAGGCCCGGCTGGCGGTGCCCATCTGCGGCAGCAACCCCGGCAAGCCCTATCCGCCGCCGGGCGGCGCCGCCGACCTGCCGCCGCCCAATCCGCCGCGGGCCGTGGCGAAGCCCGCGGCGCCCGCGCCGACGCCGGTCGAGACCGCGCCGACGCCGCCCAGGGCCCCTGCGCGCCCCGCTGCGGCCGTCGACCCCAGACCCGCTACACCTGCCCCGGCGCGGCCGATCGCGACCCCCGTGCCCGCCCGGCGGCCCCAGGCGGCATCGGCGGCTCCGGCGGTCGCGGTGCGCCGGCTCGCCGCGAGCCCGCAGGGCCCGTCGCCCGACTGGCTGCAGGCGTTCGAAGAGACCCAGCGCCAGACCGCGCGGGCCCACGCCAGCTACCAGGAGGCGATGGCTCGATCCCACGAGGCCTTCCTCGAGACGATGCAGTCGGGCCTGAGCGGCCTGGCGACGATGCTCGGCGGCGGCGCGCCGGTCGCGCAGGCGCCGGTTGCGCGGCACCCGGTCGCGCCGAGCCCCGTCGCGCAGGCCCCGATCGCGCAGGCCCCGATCGCGCCCGCCCCGATCGCGCCCGCCCCGATCGCGCCCGCCCCGGTCGTGGCGACGGCTCCCGCGCCCCGCCCCGTCGCGCCCCGGCCCGCACCGGCAGCGCCCGCCGCGCCGGCCCGCCCCGCGGTGGACCTGAAGGCGACGATGCTGGCGGTGGTGGCCGAGAAGACGGGCTACCCGGCCGACATGCTGACGCTGGAGATGGACCTGGAAGGCGACCTGGGGATCGACTCGATCAAGCGGGTGGAGATCCTGGCGGCGGTGCGCGAGGCGGCGCCGGGGCTGCCCGAGCTGGATCCGGGCGTGCTGGGCACGCTGGCGACGCTGGGCGAGATCGTGGCGCACATGGACGCGGTCCTGCCGTCAGCGCCCGCCGCACCCGCCGCGCCCGCCGCGCCGGCCCGGCCGGCGGTGGATCTGAAAGCGACGATGCTGGCGGTGGTGGCCGAGAAGACGGGCTATCCGGCCGACATGCTGACGCTGGAGATGGACCTGGAAGGCGACCTGGGGATCGACTCGATCAAGCGGGTCGAGATCCTGGCGGCGGTGCGCGAGGCGGCGCCGGGTCTGCCCGAGCTGGATCCGGGCGCGCTGGGCACGCTGGCGACGCTGGGCGAGATCGTGGCGCACATGGACGCGGTCCTGCCGTCAGCGCCGGCCGTGCCCGAGCCGGCCCGGCCGGCGGTGGATCTGAAGGCGACGATGCTGTCGGTGGTGGCCGAGAAGACGGGCTACCCGGCCGACATGCTGACGCTGGAGATGGACCTGGAAGGCGACCTGGGGATCGACTCGATCAAGCGGGTGGAGATCCTGGCGGCGGTGCGCGAGGCGGCGCCGGGGCTGCCCGAGCTGGATCCGGGCGCGCTGGGCACGCTGGCGACGCTGGGCGAGATCGTGGCCCACATGGACGCGGTCCTGCCGTCGGCGCCGGCCGGGTCTGCCGCGCCCGCGGCGCCCGCGCCATCCACGGCGGATCTGCAGGCGACGATGCTGGCGGTGGTGGCCGAGAAGACGGGCTACCCGGCCGACATGCTGCGGCTGGAGATGGACCTCGAGGGCGACCTGGGGATCGACTCGATCAAGCGGGTGGAGATCCTGGCGGCGGTGCGCGAGGCGGCGCCGGGGCTGCCCGAGCTGGATCCGGGCGTCTTGGGCACGCTGGCGACGCTGGGCGAGATCGTGGCGCACTTGCGGGCGGGCGCCGCGCCGGTGGCGAGCGCGCCGGCCATGGGCCTCGATCTGCAGCGGGTCATGCTCGACGTCGTGGCCGAGAAGACGGGCTATCCGGCCGATATGCTCGACCTCGAGATGGACCTGGAAGGGGATCTGGGGATCGACTCGATCAAGCGGGTGGAGATCCTGGCGGCGGTCCAGGCGGCGGCGCCCGAGCTGCCCGAGATCGAGCCCGCCGAGCTGGGCGCGCTGCAGACTCTGGGCGCCATCGTCGAGCGCTTCCGCGCCGCCGGGGCCGCGCCGCCCGCGCCGACCAGCGCAACCGATCCGGGCGCGACCGCTCCCCGCGGGGCCGCTGCGAGCGAGCCGACGCCGCCGGGCCTGGGCCGCTTCGAGTTGCACCCGGTCGACGCGCCGGCCGCCGGCTTCGCGCTGCCCGGTCTGTTCGACGGCGACGTCCTGATCACGCCCGACGGCGGCGGCGTCGCCGAGGCGCTGGTCAGCGCGCTGACGGCGGCCGGCGTGTGCGCCCGCGCGGTCGATAGCCTGCCGGTCGGCGCCGAGCGGGTGATCTTCCTCGGCGGCCTGCGCCCGGTCGCGAGCATCGACGACGCCCTGGCGGTCGATCGTGAGGCCTTCGCCGCCGCGCGCACCGTGGCGCAGGGCGCGCCGGCGCTGTGGGTGAGCGTGCAGGATACCGGCGGCGCCTTCGGCTTCGCGCCGATGCCCGAGCACCGCGCGTGGCTCGGCGGGCTGCCGGCCATGACCAAGACCGCCGATCTCGAGTGGCCCGACGCCACGACGCTGGCCGTCGACATCGAGCGCGCCGACCGCGGCGCCGAGCAGATCGCCGACGCCCTGGCCCACGAGCTGCTGCGCGGCGGCGGCGAGGCCGAGGTGGGCCTGCGGGCCGACGGGCGGCGCATCACGCTGCGCAGCGTCGCCGTGCCGGTCGAGCGGGCCGACGATGGCTTCGGCGCCGAGAGCGTCTTCGTCGTCTCCGGCGGCGCGCGCGGGGTCACCGCCCGCTGCGTCGTCGCCTGGGCCGAGGCCACCGCCGCCCGCTTCGCGCTGCTGGGTCGCACGCCGCTGTCCGCCGAGCCGGCCTGCGTCGCGGGTATCGCCGACGACGCCGGCCTCAAGCGCGCGCTGCTGAGCGACGCCCGCGCGCGGGGTGAGATGCCGACCCCCGCCGCGCTGGGATCGACCGTGCGCCGTATCCTCTCCGGCCGCGAGATCCGCGCGACGCTGGCGGCGATCGAGGCCGCCGGCGGGCAGGCGCGCTACGTGGCGGTGGACGTCACCGATGGCCCGGCCGTCGCCGCCGCCCTCGACGGCGTGCGCGCCGAGTGGGGCCCGATCACCGGCGTGGTGCACGGGGCGGGCGTGCTGGCCGACAAGCGCATCGCCGAGAAGACCGACGCCCAGTTCGAGCGGGTCTTTGGCACCAAGATCGACGGCCTGCGCGCGCTGCTCGACGCCACCGCCGCCGACGACCTCGCGCTGCTGTGCGTCTTCTCGTCGGTCTCGGGCCGCTGCGGCAATACCGGGCAGTCGGTCTACGCGCTGTCCAACGAGATCCTGGCCAAGGTCTGCCTCGATCAGCGGCGGCGCCGGCCGGGCCTGCGGGTCAAGTCGCTCGGCTGGGGCCCGTGGGCCGGCGGCATGGTGACGCCCGCGCTGGCGAAGCACTTCGCGTCGCTCGGCGTGCCGCTCATCCCGCTGGACGTCGGCGCGCGCATGATGGTCGACGAGCTGTCCGGCGCGCGGCCCGACGCGGTCGAGCTGGTGCTGGGCGGTGAGCCGCAGGCCGAGGCGCTGCGTATGGACGGCAGCGACGGGGCGCGGGTGACCCGCGAGATCCACGTCGACGACGACCTGCGCGCGCTGCTGGCGGGGCACGCGGTGGCCGGCGCGCCGGTGGTGCCGATGGCCCTGGTGGCCGAGTGGTTCGCCCGGCTCGCCCGGGCGGTGCGGCCGGGCTTCGTGGTGCGCGCGCTGCACGGCTTGCAGGTGCTCAAGGGCATCCGCCTCGACGGCGACGCGGCGGTCGAGCGGCTGGTGGTCTCGGCCAGCGCCGGCGAGCGGGTGCAGTTGATGCTGCACGACGCCGCCGGTGTGCCGCGCTACCGGGCCGAGGCCGAGATGGGGCTGCCCGGCGTGATCGACGTCGAGCCGGCCGCCGCCCCCGACGGGCCCTGGGACCGCCCGATCTATGGCGGCGCGCTCTTCCACGAGGGGCGGTTCCAGGTCGTCGAGCGGGTCGACGGCGTCGCCGCCGGCGCGCTGGCGGCGACGCTCAACGGGGTCTGCCCCAGCTGGCCCGGCGAGTGGACCGTCGACGTGGCCGCGCTCGACGGCGCCTTGCAGGCGGCGCTGCTGCTGACCGAGGCCGAGGCCGACGTGGCCAGCCTGCCGACCCGGGTCGAGACGGTGCGCCTCAGCGGCCACCCGCCAACCAGCGGGCCGCTGAGCTGCGTGCTGCTCTGCGGGGCGCGCAGCGCGGCCCAGGCCACCAGCCGGGCGGTCATCGGCGATCGGGAGGGCCGCCCGGTCATGGCGCTCTCGGGCATCACCACCGTCGCCCGCCCCCGATGAGCTTCGCGCCCATCGCCATCGTCGGGCGCGGCTGCATCGTGCCCGACGCGCCCGACCCGGCCGCCTTGTGGCGCGCGGTGGCCGCCGGCCGCGACCTCATCGACCGCGCGCCGGCCGGACGCTGGCGGCTCGACCCGGCGCGGGCCCTCGTCGGCGCCGACGGCGATCGCCGCGACCGGGCGTGGCACGATCGCGGGGGCTATGTCCGCGACTTCGCCTTCGACCCCGAGGGCTTCGCGGTGCCCGCCGCGGGGCTCGCCGGCCTCGACCCGGTCTATCTGTGGACCTTGCACGCCGCCCGCCAGGCGCTGGCCGAAGCGGGCGCCGTCGGCGGGCCGCGGGTGGCGGCGGTCTTCGGCAACCTGGGCTTCCCCAGCGCCGGCTTCGCCGCGCTCGCCGAGTCCCACTGGCTGGGCGGCCCGGCCGGCGACCCGCGCAACCGCTTCCACGGCAGCGGGCCGGCGCGCCTGCTCGAGACCGCGCTCGACATCGGCGCGGCCTTCTGCGTCGACGCCGCCTGCGCCAGCGCGCTCTACGCCATCAAGCTGGGCTGCGACCGGCTGCACGACGGCCGCGCCGATCTCGTGGTCGCCGGCGCGGTGCAGGCCGCCGACGACCTCTTCCTGCACGTGGGCTTCACCGCGCTCGAAGCGCTGAGCCCCAGCGGCCGCAGCCGACCGTTTCACGCCGACGCCGACGGCCTCGTCCCGGCCGAAGGCGCGGCGTGCCTCGCGCTCAAGCGGCTGGCCGACGCCCGCCGCGACGGCGACCGCGTGTTGGGGGTCATCCGCGGGGTGGGCCTGAGCAACGACGGCCGCGGCAAGGGCCTGCTCGCGCCCAGCCCCGACGGTCAGGCGCGGGCCATCGCGGCGGCCTGGCGCCAGAGCGGCCTCGACCCGCGGCGCTGCGGGCTGCTCGAGTGCCACGCCACCGGCACCTCGGTCGGCGACGCCGCCGAGCTGCAGAGCAGCGCCCGGGTCTTCGCCGGACACGCGGGCCTGCCCATCGGCTCGCTCAAGTCGAACCTGGGCCACCTGATCACCGCGGCCGGCGCGGCGGGCGTGCTCAAGGTGCTCGGCGCCTTCGAGGCCGGCGTCCGCCCGCCGACGCTGCACGTCGACCGGCCCAACCCGGCGCTGGGCGAGACCCCGTTCCGGCTGCTGACCGCCGCCGAGCCATGGCCCGCTGACGACTTGCGCGTCGCCGCGGTCTCGGCGTTCGGATTCGGCGGCAATAACGCCCACCTCATCGTCTCGCAGGACGACCCGGGCATCGCCGAGACCGCGCCCGCGCCGGCCGACGGGTCGGTGGTCGTCGTCGCGCTGGGCGCGCGGGTCGGCGCGGCGCGCGAGCGGGCGGCGTTCACCGAGGCAGCGCTGGGCGAGCGGGCGATCGAGCCGCGGATCGACGGGGTCGACGTCGACCTGGTCGGGCTGCGCTTCCCGCCGGCCGATCTGAAGCAGGCGCTGCCGCAGCAGGTGGCGGTGCTCGCCGCCGCCCGCGAGGCCATGGGGGCGACCGCGACGCCCGCGGCGCGCACCGGCGTCTTCGTCGGCATGGAGCCCGACGCCGAGGTCACCCGCTACGGCGCCCGCTGGCGCGCCGCCGACGACGATCGCGACCGGCTGATCCCGGCGCTGCGCGCGCCGGGGGTGGTGGGCACGATGCCCAACATGCCCGCCAACCGCCTGAGCAGTCAGCTCGACCTGCACGGGCCGGCCTTCACCGTCTCGTCGGGCGCCGGCTCGGGGCTGGTGGCCCTCGACATCGCCGCCCGCGCCCTGCGCGCCGGTGAGCTGGACGCGGCGCTGGTCGGCGCGGTCGACTTCGGCTGCGAGACGGTGCACCGCGCGGCCTGCGCCGCGGTCGGCGCGCCCGAGCCGACGGGCGACGCGGCGGTGGTGCTGGTGCTCAAGCGCCGGGCCGACGCCGAGCGCGACGGTGATGGGATCTACGGCGCGCTGGTCGACGGCCCGGACGGGCAGATGCTGGGCGAGTCGGACGCCGGCCGCGCGCTGGATGCGCGCCTGGGCCACGCGACCGCCGCCGCCGGGCTGGTGCACGCCGCCGCCGGGCTGGTCGGGCTGGCCCATCGGGTCGCGCCGGGCGGCGATCCGCTGATCGAGCCGACGCCCACGATCGGCGTGCAGATCACCGGCGCCCCGCCCATGACCTTCGCCGCCGTCGAGGGGCGGGCGCCGCGGCACCGGCGTCCCCCGCGCATCCACACCTGGGCCGCCGCCGATCGCGCGGCGCTGCTCGCCGCCGTGCGCGCTGGAGAACCCGGCGGTCAGGGCCCCGCGCGGCTGGCCATCGTCGCCGACGACGCGCAATTCGCCGACCGGACGGCGCGGGCCATCGCCCACTTGCGCGACGGCGGCCCCGCCGGCCCTGGAGTGCACGTCAGAATGGCCCCTGTGGCCGGCCAGGTGGCCTGGGTGTTCGCCGGGGCCGGGGCCGCATACCGCGGCATGGGCCGCGACGTGCTGGCCGCCTTGCCCGGTCTGGGAGCCGTGGTGCGGCAGTCGAGCGCGCGGCTGCTGCCCGGTCTGGGCCGGTTCTGGGGCGCGGGCGAGGGCCCCGGCACGACGCTCGAGCAGCTCTGGGGCAGCTCGGCGCTGTGCCAGCTGCACGCCGCGCTGAGCCGCGACGTGCTCGGCCTGCGCCCCGACGCGGCGCTGGGCTATTCGTCGGGCGAGACCAACGCGCTGCTGGCGACGGGCGTCTGGCGCGACATCGACGGGCTGGTCGCCGACAGCGAGGCGTGCGGGCTCTTCGAGCGTGATCTGTCGGGTCGCTTCGAGGCGGTCGGCGGCGCCTGGGCCTGCTGGGCGGTGCGCGCGCCGCTGGAGGTCGTGCGCGACGCGCTCGCCGGGCATTCGAGCGTGCATCTGGCCATCGAGCACGGGCCGGACGACGGGGTGATCGCCGGCCGGCCCGAGGCCTGCGCCGCGGTTGTCGAGCGCCTGGGCCCCAACCGCTGTCGGCAGCTCGACTACACCGTCGCGGTGCACGTGCCCGAGCTGGCGGCGGTGCGCGATCGCTGGCTCGATCTGCACCGCCGGCCGACCCACCCCACGCCGGTGCGGATCTACGGCAACGCGCACCACGGGGCCTACACCCCCGGCAGCGAGGCCTGCGCGCGGGCGATCCTCGAGCAGGCCGACCGCCCGCTGGTGCTGCCGCCGACCATCGAGGCCGCCTGGGCCGACGGGGTGCGTATCTTCGTCGAGCACGGCCCGCAGTCGCACTGCACCCGCTGGATCCGCCGGATCATCGGCGAGCGCGACGGCCTGGCGGTGGCCTACGACCAGCGCGGTCGAGGCGTCGAGGCCACTTTGGACGCCGTCGCCGCGCTGTGGAGCGCGGGCGTCGACGTCGATCTCCAGCGGCTCGACGCGGCGCTGGGCCGCGCGCCCGAGGCGCCGCCCACGCGGTCGATGACGCTGCCCGGCCATTGGCCCGCCGTCGCGCCGCCGACGAGCGAGCCGCCTCTGCCCGCCGCCTCCCGACCCGCGCAGGCCGCCCCTGCGCCGGAGAGTACGATGACCGTCGAAGTGATGGCCCCGGCCCCCTCGCTGCCGCCCAGTCTGATGGCGTCGGCGGCGTTGGCTGCGCCGCCGAGCCCGAGTCCGACCGCGCCGTCGAGCCCCAGCGCCGCGCCGCCCGAGCCCGCTGCGCCGGCGGCCGAGCCCACTGCGCCGGCGGCCGAGGCCAACCCCGTCGTCGCCGCCTGGCGCCGGCAGATCGAGCAGCTGGCGCACGCCCACGAGGCCTTCCTCGCCCGGCAGCAGGACGTGCACGGGCGCTTCCTGGCCCAGCGGGCCGACGCCACGCGGGTTTTGCTGTCGGCGGTGTCCGACGCCGGGCTCACCGGCGACGTGGCCGAATACGCGCCTGCTTCGGCCGCGCCGGCGGTCGTCCCGACGCCGCCGCCTGCCGTGGCGCCCGCCCCGACGCCTTCTACACTCGCTCCCGTCGCGGCGCCGGCCAGCCCCGAGCGGCCCGCCGCGCCCCCGCGCACGCCCGCGCCACCCAAGGCGCCCGCGCCGGCCGTCGAGACCCGCGCGCCGGTGGGCCCGACGTTCGACCGCGACGCCCTGATCGTGCACGCCGGCGGGCGCATCAGCCGCCTCTTCGGCCCCGCGTTCGCCGCCCAGGATGCCCGCGCGCGCCAAGTGCGCATGCCGCTGCCGCCGCTGCTGCTCGCCGATCGGGTCGTCGGCATCGACGCCGAGCCGGCCTCCATGGGCACCGGCACCATCTGGACCGAGACCGACGTCACCCGCGACGCGTGGTATCTGCACCAGGGGCACATGCCGCCGGGCGTGCTCATCGAGTCGGGTCAGGCCGACCTGATGCTCATCTCGTACCTCGGCGTCGACCTGAACGTGCCCGCCGACCGGGTCTATCGGCTGCTGGGCTGCACGCTGCGCTACCACGGCGACCTGCCGCGCTTCGACGAGACGCTGCGCTTCGACATCCACATCGACGGCCACGCGGCCCACGGTGACGTGCGGCTCTTCTTCTTCCACTACGACTGCCAGAACGGCGACCGCCCGCAGCTCTCGGTGCGCGACGGGCAGGCGGGCTTCTTCACCGACGCCGAGCTCGCCGAGTCGGCCGGCTGCCTGTGGACGCCCGCCGAGCAGGAGATCGTCGCGAAGCCGCGGCTCGACCGGCCGACGGTGCGCTGCACCCGCACGGCTTTCGACGCCGAGCAGGTGGCCGCCTTCGCCGCGGGCGAGACCCACGCCTGCTTCGGCCCGGGCTTCGAGAAGGCCCGGTCCCATGTGCGCAGCCCGCGCATCCAGGGCGGCCGCATGCAGCTCTTCGACCGGGTCACCGACCTCGCGATCGAGGGCGGCCCGTGGGGCCGGGGCTATCTGCGGGCCGAGATGACGGTCACCCCCGACCGCTGGTTTTTCGACGGCCACTTCCATAACGACCCCTGCATGCCCGGCACCCTGATGTTCGAGGGCTGCACCCAGGCGATGGCCTTCTACATCGCCGCGCTGGGCTACACCCTCGACCGCGACGGCTGGCGCTTCCGCCCGGTGCCCGAGCTGGACTACGCGCTGCAGTGCCGCGGGCAGGTCACCCCCGAGAGCCGGCTGCTGGTGACCGAGGTCTTCGTCGAAGAGGTGGTCGACGGCCCGCACCCGACGCTCTACGCCGACCTGCTGTGCACCGTCGACGGGCTCAAGGCCTTCCACGCGCGCCGCGTGGCCATCGAGCTGGTGCCCGCCTGGCCGCTCGACGCGCGCCCCGAGCTGCTGGAGATCCCCGAGCATCCGGGGCCCATCGCCGAGGTCGACGGCTTCCGCTTCGACTACGCCTCGCTGCTGGCCTGCGCCTGGGGCCGCCCGAGCGACGCCTTCGGGCCGATGTACGCCCGCTTCGACGGCCCGCAGCGGGTCGCCCGCCTGCCCGGCCCGCCGTATCACTTCCTCAGCCGGGTGGCCCGGGTGAAGGGCGAGATCGGCGTGATGCAGGCCGGCGCCGAGGTCGAGGTGCACTACGACGTGCCCGAGTCGGCCTGGTACTTCGAGAACAGCGGCGGGGTGATGCCCTACGCGGTGCTGCTCGAAGCGGTGCTGCAGCCGTGCGGCTGGCTGGCCTCGTACGTGGGCTCGGCGCTCACCGTCGACGGCGAGCTGGGCTTCCGCAACCTCGACGGCAAGGGCGTCGTGCACCGCGAGATCGGGCCCGGCGCGGGCACGCTGGTGACCCGGGTAAAGCTGGAGAGCGTCTCGGCGACCGGCGGCATGATCATCGAGTCGTTCACCGTCGACTGCACGCTCGACGGCGCGCCGGTCTATACGCTCGAGACCGTCTTCGGCTTCTTCCCGCCCGCCGCGCTGGCCAATCAGGCCGGGCTCGCGGTGAGCGCCGAAGCGCGGGCCTTCTTCGACCGGCCGGTGAGCCGCGCGCGAGAGCTGAGCGCCGGCTATGGCCCCGATCGGGCGCCGCTGGCCCACGGGCAGCTCTTGATGCTCGACCGGATCTCCGGCTACTGGCCCGACGACGGCGCGGCGGGCCTGGGTCTGATCCGCGGCGAGAAGGACGTCTCGCCCGGCGAGTGGTTCTTCCGGGCCCACTTCTTCCAGGATCCGGTGCAGCCGGGCTCGCTGGGCCTCGAAGCGCTGCTGCAGCTCTTGCAGTGCGCGATGCTCGAGGCGGGGCTCGACGCGGGCATCGCGCGCCCGCGCTTCCAGGCCATCGCCACCGGCCCGGAGATGGGCTGGAAGTACCGCGGGCAGGTGCTGACCCACAACCGGCGCATCACCAGCACCCTCGAAGTGACCGCAGTCGAGCGCGAGGCCGACGGGGTCGTAGCCACCGCCCGCGGGTCGCTGTGGGTCGACGGCAAGCGCATCTACGAGGCCGACGGGCTGGCGATGCGTATCGTCTCGGGGCCGCTCGCCGACGCGCCGGGCGCGGGCCCGGACAGCGTGACGCTCGACCCCGCGCGCGATACCTGGATCGGCGACCATCGGCCCACGTTCACCGTGCCGGCGCTGCCGATGATGAGCGTCGCCGACCTGCTCGCCGACGGCGTCGCGCCCGGCGAGACGGTGATCGGCCTGCGCGACGTGCGGCTGCGCGCGTGGTTGGTGGTCGACGCCCCGCGTACGCTGACCCGCGTGCGTGAGGGCGACGTCGTACGCCTCTTCGACGGCGACCAGCAGCTGGCCTCGGCCCGGGTCATCACCGGCCGCTACGCCGAGCCGCCGGCGCCGCTGCCGGCCATCGAGGGCGAGCCCGCGCCCGATCCGTACGCCAGCGGCGCGCTCTTCCACGGCCCGGCCTTCCAGGTGCTCGAGTCGCTGGTGACCCGGCCCGGCGCCGCGTCGAGCCGCCTGCGGGCCACCGCGGCGGTGCCGGTCGGGCGGCTGCATCCGGCGCTGCTCGACGGCGCGACCCACGGCATCCCGCACGACGCGCTGCACCGCTGGCAGCCCGATCTCGACCCCGATCGGGTGGCGTATCCGGCGACGATCACCGCGCTCGACGTCTTCGGGCCGCCGCCGACAGCGGGCCATGTGCGCTGCGAGGTGCGCTTCGACGGCCTGCTGGGCGAGATGCCCACCTTCGCCATCCAGCTCATCGCCGACGGCCGCGTCTGGGCCGCGATGCGGCTGATCGAGGTCTGCCTGCCCAAGGGCCCCATCGGCCGCGCCGAGCCGCTGCTGCGGCGGGGCTTCCTGCGCGATCGCCAGCCGGGGCCGAGCCTCTCGGTGGCCGATGGCGACGGGACGCTGCTCGATCCGGCGGTCGTCCGGGCGTCGGATTGGCTGCCGGGCACCGTCGAGGCGGTCTACGGCACCGTCGACCCGGCAGACATCGCCCGCCAGGAGCACGCGGCCCGAGCCCACGGCCTGCACCCGCACCGGATCTTCGAGCGGCTGCCGGTGACCCGCTTCGACCTCGAGACCGCCGTCGGCGACGCGATCCGGGTCAGCGGCGACGGCCGGGGCGCGCTCGACATCTCCGCCGTGCGCCGGTTCTGGAGCGCCTGGTTCGACCGCGGCCCGTGGCCCGTCGAAGACCTGTACTACGGCCTCATCGAGCGCTTCCTCGGCCGGGTCGTGCTCGACGATCCCGACGGCTTCGCGGCCATCGGCGACCGCAGCGCGCTGTATCTGGCCAACCACCAGACCGCCGTCGAGTCGCTGCTCTTCTCCATCGTGACCGCCGGGCTGACCCGGGTGCCCACGGTGACCCTGGCCAAGATCGAGCACCGCGAGACCTGGCTCGGCCGGCTCATCCGTCACTGCTTCGCCTACCCCGGCGTGACCGACCCGCGGGTGATGACCTTCTTCGATCGCGCCGACAAGGCGTCGCTGACCGGCATCATCGGCGAGCTGGGCGCCGAGATGGCCGCCGGCAAGCGCTCGGTGATGGTGCACGTCGAGGGCACCCGCTCGTTGAGCTGCCGCACCCCGGTGCAGAAGATGTCGGGGGCCTTCATCGACATGGCGCTGGCGGTGGGCGCGCCCATCGTGCCGGTGCGCTTCGTCGGTGGCCTGCCCGCCGCGCCGCTGGACGCGCGGGTCGAGTTCCCCATCGGCGACGGGGCCGAGACCGGGCGGCAGGACATCTGGTTCGGCCGCCCGCTGCTGCCCGAAGAGCTGGCGCCGCTGCATTACGGCGAGCGCAAGCAGCGGGTCATCGACGGGATCAACCGCCTCGGCCCGTGCAACGCCGACGAGGCGCCCATCGCCGGCGATCCGACGCTGGCGGCGGCGGTGGCCGACTGGCAGAAGCGCTACGGGGCCGACCACCCCCACGGGACGCTGGGCGCGATCTTGAGTGAGCGAGAGGCGATCACCGCCGAGAGCCGGCGACTGCTGGCCGATCCGCCGGCGGTCGACGACAGCCCCGAAGGGCGCTGGCTGGCCGAGCTGGCCCGCAGGCTCAAGCCCGGCTGAGGGCAGGGGAGCGCCGCGGGCGCGGCTCAGGCGATGAAGCCGTCGATCAGCTGCCCGCCGGTGATCTGCTGGCCGATGGCCTCGGGATCGTGGCCCAGCGCGATACCCAGCGACGTGCCCACCGCTTCGAGGCTGTTCTCCGGCGCGATCTCGCCGCCGTCGGCCGCCGGGATGGGCTGGCTCTGGGCCGCGCCGGCGATGACCTCGACGCTGCCGTAGACCCCGCCGCGCACCCGCGGGCCGAACGCGATCATCACCCCGTGGTTGCGGTTGTGGTCGCGCCCGCCGGCCGTATTGCGCATCAGCCGCCGCCCGAAGACGTTGAGCAACCCGAAGGTCACGTCGTCCTCGATGCCCGCGGCCACCAGCCCGTTCCAGAAGTCGCCGATGGCCGCCACGCCGGCGGTCGTCTGTGCGGTCTCGTCGGTCAGCTCGCTGTCCTGGTGGTTGTCGCCGCCGAACGGGATGCGCACCGTCATCACCGGCGCCACCCGCGCCGCCGCCAGGATCGCCGCGGTCGCCAGCTGGTGCTCGGCGCCGTCGACGACGTCTTCCCCGAACTCGAGCGCCGCGAGCTGCGCGCCGAGCCCTTCGCCGAGCTGCCGGGCCTGCTCGCCGCTGCGGATATAGCGATCGACGAACGACCGCTGCGCCGCGGTGCCGTCTTCGCGCAGGATGCGATACACCCGCTCGATGGCCTGATCGCGCAGCGGGCGCAGGTTCAACAGCGGCGCCACCTCGCCGTCGGGCGGGGCGAAGAGCGCGGCGAGCTGCGACGGCGCCACCGTCTGCAGCGGCCGACCGCCGTAGGTCAGGTCCTCGCCGGTCAGCGGCAGCGGCTCGACCTGCAGCGTCGTATTCGGCGTGCCGGCCACCACCGCCGTCGTCAGCCCGGCGATCATCGACGCGAACATGTCGCCCGCGTTGGTGCTCGTCGAGCGCACCGACCCGTGCAGCCCCATCGTGCTGCGGTAGTCGGTGTGCGCCGGGCTGCGCGTCGCGTGGTGCACGAACGCCATGCGATCGCGCAGCGCGAGCGGCAGCGCGGCCCAGGGCGCCGCCGCCTCGGTGGGCCGGCCGCCGAGGGTCATCGGCGTCGGCATCGCGAAGGCGTCGGGGTGCTGCGCGTTGGCCACGTAGCTGCCCGGGCAGTTGGCGTTGACCGGATCACCCGCCGACGAGGTCGCGAGCACCAGCGTCTGGGGCAGCCCGTCGGGCACCTGGGCCCGGGCGGGGTTGATCAGGAACTCGGGGGGCAGGCCGGTGGCCAGGCTGCGCAGCAGCAGGCCCGAGCTGGCGAGGCCGCCGACGAGGAACGCCCGCCGGCCGATGCCGCGATGGCGCGTCTGTTCGCGCCGCTTCGTATTCTGGCGCAGCTTCACAGCCCCACCCCCATCACGTCGGGCGAGAGGCAGGCCATCACGAACGCCGCGCGGGCCCCGTCTCGCTGGTTGAGCCCGTCGGCGACGGCCTCGTCGAAGTGCGCGCGCAGCTCGGCGAGCGCGGTGTCATGGCGCGGATGGCCCGCGGTCAGCCCCATCAGCCGCTCGACGATCAACGTCAGCGACGCGTCGACATTGCCCGGCACGAACAGCGGGCTGTCGACCCGCACCGCGACCGGCGCGATGGCCTCGCAGGCGGTGCGCGCGGCGGCGTAGTGGAAGGCGCTCGGCAGCGTCGGCTGCACCGGATCGGCCACCCCGCGGGCGAAGGCGTCGTCGGGCACCAGCCCGATCAGCGGCGCGACCCGCGGCAGCGCGCACAGCCCGTCGACGCCGACGCGGGCGTCGAGCATCGCGCACAGGTGCTGCCGGCGGGTGATGCTCACCAGCGGCCCCTCCGCGCCCCAGGTGGCGGTCTCTTCGAGGCCGGTCACCAGCGGCGACGAGAGCACGTCGATCAGCAGCCGATGGAAGTCGGGGTCGTCGCGGAAGCGGTCGGCGATGGCCACGAAGAGCGGGTCGGTCTCGTCGCAGCGCGCCGAGTTGGCGAAGAGGCAGACCTTCTGGGTCCAGGCGATGGCGAAGCGCGGGTGCTCGGCCAGCGTGCGGCCCAGGTCGGTCACGTCGGCGCCCAGGGCGCTGTGGCCCAGCAGCGCGAAGCCGGCCTGCGGCATCGGGTCGTAGATCGCCCCCAGATCGGTGCCCGCGAGGCCTATCTGCCGCTGGTAGCGCACGTTGTACGTGCCGGCGAAGTACACCCGCATCGGGTCCATGTTCTTGTGGCAGCCGTAGCAGGCGGTCTCGACGTTCTGAACGTGGTCGATGGGGATCGCCGCGTCGTCGGGCGTTGCCCGCGGCGTCGGCTCGGTCTGCGAGAAGCCGGCGTGCAGCGCGGTGAGCACGGTCTGGTTGGTCGTCACCCGGAACTGGTTGTCGACGTTGGTCGCCCAGTTGGCGAAGAAGGCCTGGGTGGTGAAGAAGCCCGAGCGCGGCAGCACGACCGTCATGCGGCCCTGCACCGCGCGCAGCGCCGGGATGTCGTAGAACGGGATGGCGTCGGGCCCGCCCGCGGTCACCAGCTCGACCATGCGCCAGTCTTCGAAGTCGGCCTCGCTCAGCGGCGCATCAGCGAAGCGCAGCTGGCGGCCGCCGTTGCAGCGCTGGCTCAAGAAGCCGTGGAACAGGTCGAGCAGATCGGCGGCCGGGATGCCCCGCGCGCAGCGGCTCACCTCGGGATCGTAGCCCGGCACGGCCCAGGTGCGCTCGGCCACCTGCTGCTCGAGCGGCGGGTCCTGCCCCTCGATCGCGGTGGCCAGCATATGCTGTTGCCGCCGCTCCGCCGCGCCCTGGTCGGCATAGCGCAGGTAGACCAGGTTGGCGGTGGTCATCATCCAGCGGCGGGTCGTCAATATCTCGGTGAACGGCGCGCCGCGCTCGACGATGTCCAGCGCGGTGCGCACGAAGGACTCCTCGATGACCCGCCGGATGCGCGGCGAGTAGCTGCGGTCGAACTGGATGCGATCGAATTGATCATCGGCGAGCACCGGCACCTTCTGCTGAAGCGCGATGGCCAGGAAGCCGGCCAGCTTGTCGCGGAAGCGCGGGTTCTCCGGTGACGTCCAGCGCTCGACCAGCGCCCGCATCGCGCCCGGATCGGCGGCCACCTGGGCGATCTCCTGCGCGGTCGGCGCCGAGCCGTCGAGCAGCGCCTTGACCTTGCCCACCGCCGCCTCGACCGGCGTCGGCTCGAACGGCGCCGGCGGCGGCTGGGCCGCGGCGACGCCGTAGACCCAGTCGGTCAGGCAGGCCCGCAGCTCGAGATCGGCCTGTCCGTCACGGCCCGGCGGCATCACCAGCTGGCAGGCATCTTCGACGCCGCCCGGCGGGTTCGTCGCGCCCACCGCCTGCAAGAGCAGGCTGCGCTCGGGCCGACTGGGATCGATGAGCAGGCGATCCTGGCAGCTCGCGGTATGCGCCGGCGCCCCGATCATGCGCGCGCCCAGCTCGGGCGAGGCCAGATCGAGCCCCGCGGCCGGGCTGACCTCCAGGTGGCAGTCGGTGCAGCCCTGGGCCGCGAAGACCTCGGCGACGCAGTCCGGATCGGGCGGGTTCGGATCGGGCGTCGTCGGCTCGCAGCCCAACGCCCACAGCGCCAGACCGGCGAGCAGCGGCGACCCCGCTCGTCGTGGATGGCAGATCTCTCGCATGGCTCCTCCCTCCGGGGGCATGCCCCGACAGACGCCCGCGACGGCCGCCGGCTCATCCGACCGGCGCCGCGGGCGCGCGCTCCCCACGATCCCATTTCAGGGGCCGTGCCAGCTCGGGATTCGCGCCGTCGGCCCGCGTTCTGACCGATTGGTTGCGCGCAGCGGCCCGTGCGGACCGCTCGGACCGGTCCGGATGTCGCGTCCGCCCGACAGTGACGGCCCGATCGTCAAGCCCGGTTGGCGCCCAGCGCCCGCGGATCGAACTGCAGCTCGACCTCGACGACCTCGCCGTCGGTGCCCGGCACCGCGCGACCGCGCGCGTCGCGCTCCGCGGGGATGACGTACTCCAGGCGCCGCCCGCCGGTCGAGGCGGCCAGGGCCATCGCCGCGGTGAAGGCCTTGGTGCCGCCGGTGTAGTCGAGCACCAGATCGGCGTCGGGCCCCGCCGCGTCGATGATGGCGTGCAAGGCGGCGTAGATCGCGCTCGGGTCGTGGAACGCCGACGGCGGCAGCTCGACCGCCTCGATCAACCCCGCCGGCAGCTCGAGGGCGCGGGCCTCCTCCCGCAGTCGCCCGAGCGACTCGAGCAGCGGCTCGCCAGGGGTATGCAGCGCGTAGACCTTGCGCACGACGGCCCGGTGGTGGCGCAGCGCGATGAAGGCCGACTCGACCCCCGGACCGGGGCTGATGCCCACCACCACGATCTGCGCCGGCGCCGCCGGCTCGCCGTGGATGCGCAGCAGGTCGGGCTTCATCCAGCGCGGCGAGAGCGTCTGCCGCAGCCGCCGCGCGAGGTGCGTCCGGCTCACATAGACCACCACCGCCGCCAGCAGCGCGATGCCCGCCGCCATCAAGAAGACGATCGCGTCCCGCTCGCCCCATTGACGCACGCTCCAGCGCACGACGGCCTGCAGCAGCAGCCCGACGCCGAACGCGGTGGCGAGGCCGACCCCGGTGGCGGCGGCGACGATGCCGTCTCGGGTCGCAGAGGTCTGGCGGTGCAGCGACATGGGCGCTCCTCGAAGCCGATGCCCGGACGGTATCAGGGCCGCCGAACGAGCCGAAGTCACCCGCGAGGCCTCAGCCGGCGTATGCTGTCGACATGAACGCCTCGAGCCCGCTCACCACCGCCGTCCAGGTCGCCCTGGCCATCTCCGTCGCGTTCGCCGCGCGCTCCCTGCTCGGCTGGCCGCTGGTGGCCTGCATGCTCGGCGGCGTGGTCGCCTCCTATCCGCTGATCACGGTTCTGGTGGCGGTGGGCGGCCTGCTCTCCGCCGAGCGCTCGGATTGAGGGGGCAGGCTTCGAGGATGGCCCTCGCGTCGAACGCGATCCCTGCGACGGCTGCTCTCGACAGGGGCTGCGGGCGGTGAGGAGCGATCCATGACGCTACAGGATCTCGAAGCGCTGCTCGCGCTCGCCCGCGGCGGCTCGATTCAGGCGGCCGCGAAGGCGAGTGGCGTGCCGCGGACGACCCTGCGCCGCCGACTCGACCGCCTCGAGGCGTCCGTCGGTGCGCCGGTCGCGACCACCGGGCCGAGCGGCGTGACGCTGACGCAGGCGGGTCGATTTCTGGTCGCGCAGGCGCCGAGCATGATCAAGCGGCGCGCGTCGCTCTTGACCCGGGCTCAGCGCCTCGGCCACCACAGCGCCAATCAGCTCCGCGTCCTGCTCACCACGGGGCTGCCGCCGATGTTCGTCGCCCGGGTCGCCGCCCGCCTGTCGGCGCTGGCCCCCGACCTGCGCTTCGACCTGAGCCACGCCGCGCGGCCCCTCGATCGCCTCGACGAAGACTTCGACGTCGTCGTGCACATGGGCGATCCACCGCCGCCGCGGGACGGCTATTCGCGCGTCGCGATGCGGCACCCGCGGCGGCTGATGGCCTCGACCGCCTATCTCGAGCGCCACGGGGCGCCGCTCACCGTCGAGGCGCTGTCGCGGCATACGCTCATCGGGCTCGCCGACGAGCCCCCCGCCTGGCCGCTGCTCGACGGCGGCGCCGTGCACATCCAGCCCGACCACGTGGTCGACGACTTCTACGTGCTCGGCTGCATGGCCGGCGCCGGGCTCGGGATCGCATACATGCCGCGCAGCGGGGCCGGCCTCGCGGCGGAGGTCGAGGCCGTCGTGCCCGTCCTCGAAGATCAGATCGGGGGCGAGGTCGTCTTTCGTATCTTCATGCCCATGCGCGCCATCACGGGGGGCGCGCCGCGCACGTTCATCGATCTGGCGCTGAGCCTCTTCCGCGATGACATGCCGCAGTAGCCGCGCGCTCGGGTGGGTGTCCGAATGTGGACACCATGCACCACGGCCGGTCGTATTCGGGCCCGTCCGCGGCTCTCATACTGACCGCACACCCGGCACGGAGGATATGCCATGACCGCCCGCCTCGAAACCACCACGACGTATACCGCCGAAGACTGCATCGTTCGCCCCGGAGAGGGTCGCAAGGTCGACAGCGGGATGACCCTCAAGATCAACGCCAAGGACATGGATGGCTTCTTCGGCATGATGGAGGGCTGCCTCGAGCCGAAGCAGCTGCTCGCGCCGCATACGCATCGCCGCGAGACCCAGGCGGTCTATGTCATCGAAGGGGGCTCCCTCGAGTTCGAGGTGGGCGGCGAGGGCGGCCTGCGGTTCACGGCCGATCCCGACTGCTATGTGATCAAGCCCAAGGGCGTGGAGCACTGCTTCTGGAACGCCGGCGATACGCCCGTGCGCTACATCGAGCTCTCCACCGGCGCCAACTTCGAGGCCTTCCAGAAGACCACCGACCAGCTCAACAAGATCAAGGTCGCCCGCGACGCGGCGACCGAGTACGAGATGAAGATCCACGTCGAGCGCATCCCCGGGCTGATGAAGCGCCATGGCCTGACCAGCGTATCGGGCCTCAAGATGCCGTTCATCCGGGGCATCGCCGCGCTGCTCGAGCGGCTCGGCCCCGACGCCTGACCGCAGGCCGGGGGCCATGGGTTCACATGGCGCCCGCCTTCGGTCAGTAGAAGTTATGCCGCAGCGTCAGCGCGCTGTGCCACAGCACGCCGCCGGCGCGGTAGTCACCCACCGGGTCGCTCTCATCGACCTTGGTCATCTCGCGGCCTTCGATCAGGTTCAGCTGGCCCGACCACTCCAGTTGCAGCGGCGCGCGCTCCTTGGCGAGCGGGTTGCGCACGCGCCATGCCACACCCACCGAGAGCTGGTGCGCGTCGCTGTCGATGTGATTGTAGGGCCCCGTCTGCGCCGGCAGCGGCGTCGGGCGGAAGCCATAGCCGCCGCGCAGCATCCAGGCGCCTTCCGGGCGCCACTCGACGCCGAGCCGCGGGCTGAGCGTATCGACGGCGCCCAGGTCGACCACATCGGTCTGCACCACCAGCTCTTCGAAGCCCACCGGCGCCGCGTTCAGGGAGACCACCAGCCGCGACGAGGGATCGGGGGCAGCGCTCCAGCGGGCCCAGACCAGATCGGCGGTGAGGGTGAGCGATGGCATGGGATCCCACGCGGCGCCCCAGGTGAACTGCTGCGGGGTGTAGAGCGACGTGCCCGAGATGTCGACCGCCAGCGCGCCGACGCTCTGTACGATGGCTTCGATGGTGATGTCATAGCGCAGGTCGAGCGCGTCGCGAAAAGAGAAGCCCAGCTTCACGTCGTCGGTCGGGGTGACCAGGACGCCGGTGGTGACCGCGCCGGTGGGGCGCACGGCCACGGTCAGCCCCTTGCGCACGAAGCGCTGCGACAGCAGATCGAGCTCGACGGTGGCGTTGCCGTCCAACGCGCCGAGGAACTGCACGCCCGCGCCGAGCGATACCCGCTCGTGCACCTCGACGGCGACGCCGAACGCCAGGATGAGCTTGTCGGTGAGTGATTCGTAGCGATAGAAGTGCGGCCGCTGCGGGTCGACGCCGTCGAGCCGGGTGACTTCGATGGTCGGCAGGTACAGACCCGCGCCGAGGGCGACGCGGTCGTCGATGCGTCCGCCGAGCGGGATCACCAACCCGACGTGCGCGCCCAGGTTGGGGGCGGGCAGCTCGTCGGTGGGCCCGCCGGGCTCGGCGGGGCGGTCGCGCTCGATGGTGAGGCTGGGATAGACCAGCCCCAGGCCGACGCCCACTTCGGGGTGCGGCGCGCCGGCGAGCGCGGCGGGGTTGTAATAGACCGCGGTGAAGTCTTCGCCCGCCGCGACGTGCGCGTTGCCCATGGCGGTGGCCCGCGCGCCGAAGCCATAGGCATCCCATACGCTGGCATGGGTCGCCGTGGCAAACAGCAATGCCATGAGCGATGCGATACATGCCAGCGCGAGGGCGGGTCGGTGTCTCACCCCTGGATCTCGGCGGCGATGTCGGCGGCGGGCGCCGAGTGGGTCAGGGCCCCGACGGCGATGAGATCGACGCCGGCTTCGGCGAACGCGCGCACCGTATCGAGCGTGATGCCGCCGCTGGCTTCGATGATCGCCCGCCCGGCGGCCCGCTCGACGGCCTGCTTCACCTGGGCCGGGGTGAAGTTGTCGAGCAGCACCACATCGGCGCCGGCGTCGAGCGCGGCGTCGAGGCCGGCGACGTCTTCGACCTCGACCTCGATGCGCAGCGAATGTGGGGCGTTCGCCCGCGCCGCCTTGACCGCGGCGGCGACCCCGCCAGCGGCCTCGAGGTGGTTGTCCTTGATCAAGATGCCGCCGTCGAGCGCCATGCGGTGGTTGGCCGCGCCGCCCACGCGGGTGGCGTACTTGTCGATCATGCGCCAGCCGGGCAGCGTCTTGCGGGTATCGACGATGCGGGCGGCGGTGCCGTCGACGGCGTCGACGAACGAGCGGGTGAGCGTCGCGACGCCGCTGGTGCGCTGCAGCAGGTTCAGCGCGGTGCGTTCGATGGCCAGCAATGTGCGCAGGCGCCCGGTCATCCGGGCCAGCGGGGTGCCGGCGTCGACGAGATCGCCCTCGGCGGCCGTCCAACTGATGCTCGGCGCGCCGGGGCCGAAGCGCCACAGCAGGCGGTCGACCACGGGCGAGCCGCAGAGGACCAGCCGTTGGCGGGCCTCGATGCGCATCACCGCCATGGCCTCGGCCGGCACGAGGGCCGCGGCGGTGACGTCGCCGCAGCCGAGGTCTTCGGCCAGGGCCAGGTCGAGCAGGGCGTCGAGATGCGGGGTGGGCACGAACTCGGGCGTGGCACGCTTCATGGCCCGGGGGTAGCACGGTCGGGGCAGGGGAGCAATCGATGCGCGCGCGGGCCGCGTCGATGGGGAAGGCGCGCCGTCCGTCGTCTGTTGCACCGCTGTCGAGCCCACGCTAACGTGCCGCACCCTCGGCCCCTGCTCTCGGAGGTCCTCGCCATGATTCCGGTCGTCGCGATCGCCATCGCCCTGGCCCAGCTCGCCCCGTCCGCCGACGCGCCGAAGGCCGATCCGGCGGCGCTCGAGAAGATGGCGGTCGATATCCTCGCCCAGCTCGAAGAGATGCGCGATCAGAAGCTGTCCAAGCCCCTCGAGATGGGGGTCAAGGACAAGGCCGAGGTCACCGCCTTCATCAACGAGCGGCTGCGCGACGAGTATGGCCCGGCGAAGGTCGCCGCCGAGGGGCGCATGCTCAAGCTGATGGGCCTGCTGCCGCAGCCGATGGACTACGGCAAGTTCATCGTCAGCCTGATGACCGAGCAGGTGGCCGGCTTCTACGACCATACCCGGCAGGAGCTGCACATCGCGTCGTGGCTGCCGGCGATGATGCAGCCGTCGGTGATGGCCCACGAGATCTTCCACGCCATCCAGGATCAGGAGTGGGGCGGCGGCAAGCTCATCGACTCGAAGACCTACAGCCCCGACGCGGTGCTGGCCCACGCGGCGCTGCTCGAGGGGGATGCGACCATCGTGATGTTCGACTGGCAGCAGGCCGCGGCCGGTGTGCCCAGCGACGTGGCGACGAGCAAGGCGGCGATCTACGGCATCGCCGCGAGCCTGCCGATGCAGATGGCGAGCCCGCAGTTCCCGGTGATGTCGGTCGCGCCGGACTACCTCAAGCAGTCGCTCATCTTCCCCTATCAGCAGGGGCTGTTGTTCGTCGGCGCCCTGCGCCAGAGCGGCATGAGCTGGGCCGATGTGCGCAAGGTCTACGACGATCCGCCGGCCTCGACCGAGCAGATCCTGCACCCCGAGCGCTACATCGAGCGCGATCATCCGTCGACGGTGACCCTGCCGGGGCCGCTGGTGCCCGGCTTCGAGCGCACCTGGGACGGCGCGGCGGGGGAGTTCCATCACCGGCAGATTCTGCTGACGAAGCTGTCGACCCCCGACGCGATCGAAGGCGCCGCCGGCTGGGACGGCGACATGACCGTGCTCGAGGTCAAGGGCGAAGAGGCCTACGCGGTGATGCTGTCGACGTGGGACTCCGCCGAGGAGGCGATGGGCTGGGTGAGCGCCTTGCGCCGGGTGCACGAGAAGCGACAGCCGCCGCTGCCGGCGCTGGTCATCCACCATCAGGGCACCGAGGTGACGGCGGTCTGGTCGGAGGACGCCGCGCTGGCCAACAAGGCGCTCGAGGCGGCCAAGAAGACGGCGAAGGTCGAGCGAAAGTAGGAGTCCGTCGTGCATAGATCGACACGTCGCCCAGCACGGCCCCGTCTGCCGATTTCGGCGTCGTCAGGTGCTCGAAATACCCCAGGTATTCCTGCGACCTTCCTCCTTGAACTCGGCAGACGGCCCCGCACTGTGCTCGGTCGTCTACGCACGACGGCCTCCTAGCCATGGATCCGCTGCACCTCGCGCTGTGTGCGCTCGGCGGCTACCTGGCCGGCTCGATCCCCACCGGCGTCCTGCTCGGGCGCGTCGCCGGCAAGGACCCGCGCTCCGAGGGCAGCGGCAACATCGGCGCGTCGAACGTCACTCGCACCCTGGGCAAGAAGCTGGGCGCGGTCACCCTGGTGGTCGACGTGCTCAAGGGTCTGCTGCCGACCATGGCCGCGGCAAAGCTGCTGCCCGCCGAGGTGGCCCTCGAGGGCGCGCTGGTCACCGGCTTCGCGGCGGTGGTCGGCCATTGCTTCCCGGTGTGGCTGAAGTTCCGCGGCGGCAAGGGCGTGGCGACCAGCTTCGGCGCGGTCGCCGGGGTCATGCCGGTGGTTGGCCTCGTCGCCGCGCTGGTCTGGGCCATGCTGGTCTTCTTCACCCGTATTCCGACCATCGGCAGCGTCGTCGCCGCGGCGCTCTTCGTGGTGCTGGCCTACGTCGAGAGCCACCCCTTCGCGGTGCACCTGTTCACGCTCGCGCTGTTCGCGCTGATCGTGGTGCGCCACGCCAGCAACCTGCGGGTGCTGCGCGATCGGTGGAGCAAGAAGCCGCCCAAGACCTACAAGCGCCCGCCGCGGCCGGCCCATCGCCAGCCGACGCCCAAGGGCACCAAGCCGCGCGCGCCGGGCGACAAGAAGCGCTGAGGCCCTACTCGGCGCCGCCGTAGCTGATCCCGCCCAGCGCCAACCAGCGCTCGTAGTCCGGGCCGGTGCCGAAAGGCGAGCCCCACCAGCCGCCGTGCATGACCGCCGACCAGCGCCCGAACAGCGGCCGCTCGAGCCGCAGCGCGACCGCCGAGCGCCCCTCGTCCTGCAACGTCTGCTCGTCGGGCAGGAAGAGCTGCTCGTCGTGCCGGATGCGCACGAGGCTGATCCGCCCCGACACGAGCAGGGCCCCGGGCAGCGGCGCGGTGCCGGTCAGCGTCAGGGCGTGGCGCGCGTAGCCGCCGCCCTCGCGGGTCGAGTCGTTGACGCTGTAGGCGTATTGCGCGGCGAGCAGCGCCGGCCCCGACCAGCGCAGGCCGCCGCCCAAGCGCAGGATGCGGTCGTTGGGCGTCTCGCTCTGCGCGCCGCGATAGCGGCGATCGAGCCATTCCCCGAAGGCGCTGAGGGCCCAGCGTCCGGGTGACCAGCCGGCCGAGAGGCGGGCCCCGCCGCTGGTGGCGTCGAAGCGGGCGTCGGGCTTGTAGTGGAAGCGCTCGCCCACCGCCGCGAGCTGCAGCGAGAGGTCGTCGGCCGAGAGGCCCAGCGGGATCGTCGCCCGCAGGTGGCTGAAGTCCCGCGGATGGCACGGGGCGCGGGTGAGCCGATCGCGCGCGTCGAGCCGCAGCCCAAGCGAGAGCCACTTCAGCGGTCGGCCGGCGAGCGCGCCGTCGAAGCGCTGAAAGAGCGCATCTTCCCCCGCCGAATCGGCCGTGCCTTCACCGCAGGGGATGGCGCCCTGGCCGACGAAGCTGCGCACGCCGCCGTGGTAGCGACCCGACAGCCACCAGCCCCGCGCCGGGCGTACGCCGTCGGCGAGATCGAGCACCAGCCGGGTCAGCGCTCCGCCGCCGCCCTCGCCTTCCGAGCGGGTGGTATTGGTATCGTAGCCGGCCACCGCCTCGACCCGCACATCGGGGCCGGCGCGGGCCGTGGCCGCCAGCATCAAGCCCAGGAGAATCACCCCCGGCGCCCGACGGCCGATCACTCGTTCTCCAGCGCGTCCGCTCGCCGCTCGAGCGCCTCGCCGCGTGATTTCAGCTCGGCCCGGGTCTTCTCCAGCGCCTTGCGTCGGGCCTCCATGGCGGCGATGCGCCGGGCGAGGGCGTCGGGCGAGAGGTCGTCGAGGTCTTCGAGCAGCGTCGGGTCGAAGGCGTCCTGCAGAACGACGCTGCCCGCCTCGCCGATGCCGTCGCCGTCGACGCCGACCGGCACGCCTTCGGGCGCGATGTCGTCGGCCAGCGCCGGGCCGTCGACCATCTCGTCCGGCGGCAGCTCTTCCCGCCCGGGCTCGCCCTGGAAGCCGTCGTTGTCCCCATCGGCCTCGAAGCCGCCCTCGTCCCCATCGCCGGCCGCGGGCGGGGCGTCGGCGGCATCGTCCGCCTCGGGGGTCGCCTCGGGGTCGGCGGCGTCGCCGGCCGCGTTGTCCACGTTGCCCAGCCGATCGCCATCGGTCTGCTCGCTCGGCGTCCGGTTCGGCCGATCCCCGGCCTCTGCGGTGACCGTCGGCAGGCCGTCTTCGCGGCGGACCAGCTGCCGATTGCGCTCGTCCTGGGCGAAGAGCGCGTCGTCGCGGCTGAAGGCCGTCGCCGCCCGTACCAGCCGCTGCCGCTCCCGCAGTCGGGCCAGCTGGGTCTCGAGCATGCCCAGGCGATCCTGGACCTGTTCGGCGTGATCGCGGCTCTCGTCGGCCAGCTCGCGCAGCTCGTCGGGGCTGGCCATCGGGTCGTCGGGGGTTTCGGGCAGCGCCGGATCGGGCGTGCGCGGGGCGGGGCGGGCCAATGCCTGGCGCTCCGCGATGAGCCCCCGCAGATTTTCGAAGCGGGCGCGCCGCTCGAGCGCCGGCGCGTCGGCCAGCGCGGCCCGACGGGCGATCAGCTCGGCGTCGAGCGCAGCGAGCAGCGCCCGGCGGCTGGTCTCGACGGCGTCCCGCGCGTCGCCCGCCCGACGGTCGAGCGCCGCCAGGGACTCGGCGAGGCTGCGCGCCTTCTTGAGCCGATCATCGAGCCGCGGATCGCGCACGCCGGGCAGCAGCGGGGTATCGGCGGCGGCCTTGAGCCCTTCGATCTCGGCGGCGAGCGCCTCGTGGGCCCGGTCGAGCGCGACCCGCTCGCTCTCGATGCGCTCGAGGCTCTGCGTGGCCCTGGTGTGGGCGGTGCGCGCGGTCTCGATCGCCGGGGCGGCGACAGCGGCGCCGGCCGTCAGCAGGGCCAGCGCAAGCAGCAATGGGGTGAGCAGACGCATTACGGGCGACCAGCCTAGCAAGCGTCGGGCCAGCGCGCACGGTCTCGGTCGATCGTGAGCCACCGCGCGATCGCCGCCGGCCGCGCCGCGCGGTCGCCGCAGATCCATGACGCCCCACCGACACGGGCCTCAGTTTTCCATGTCCGCTGACGGGCATCGGCGATCACGCGCCTTGAAAATCGGCCCGCCGCCCGCTCGAATGGCGCCCATGACCGACCTCGACATCCGCTACACCAACGATTACGACACTGCCTGCCGCTGGCGCGACGAGGGCTACGAGCCCGTCGAGTGCGCCTTCGGCCAGCACGGCTCGGTGCTCGGACGTTTCGCCCTCGACCACCACGGCACCGAATCCCACCGCGAGGGCGTCGCCCTGCGCGCGTGCCGCGACCACTTCGGCGCCCTGGCCGACGCGCCGCGCTTCGTGGTCACCGGCACCCCCGACGCCGACGCGGTGCTGGCCATCGTCGCGCTGTCTGCGCGCGTCGACCAGAGCCGCATCCCGCCCGACTTCTACGAGCTGGTCGACGCGCACGATACCGATCCCATCGGCAAGGACCTGCTGGCCACGCCCCAGGGGTTGCGGCTGGCCTGGTTCAACCAGCGGCCGGGGCTCTACCAGAACGAGGCGGGGTTCCGGCAGGCCATCGGGCACATGGAAGATCTGCTGAACGGGCGGGTCAGTCAGGCGAAGATCGACAAGGTGCACCGCGCCGATCTGGCCCGGCGCAACAAAGCCGCCGAGGGCGTCACGGCGATCTACGACGGGCGGTCGATCGAGCTCGACGTGCCCGCCGACGCCATGGCGCGCCCCGTCCTGCGCGGGGATCTGGCCGTCGGCAGCCGCCCGCGGATCGCGGTGGTGCACTGCGCCGTGTGGGGCTTCGACGTCTGGTACCGGCTGGCGCCGGTGGTGGTCAGCTACGCGTCGCGCATGGCGAAGGTCACGGTCGGTTGCCCCGATCGCGACACCGCCGAGCGCCTCTTCGGCCCCGGCGGCCTGGCCAACGTCTGGCCGTCTCTGGGCAAGGGCTGGGGCGGTCGGGAGACCATCGGCGGCAGCCCCCGCGGCGAGCGGCTCAACGCGGGCGCGACCGGGCAGACGGCGCTGGCGCTGCTGGATCTGCTGAAGGCCTGAGCGGCGGCGCACGCGAAAGAAGCTGCCCCCGAAACAAACTGCGCCCCGAAAAAAGGACGCTGCCGGCGCTCGGATACCCCCGACGACACTGCGGATGACCCGCAAGACTTCGGAGGATTCGATGACCCCGCTCACCCGCACCGCTCTTCTCGTCGCCGCCTGCGCCCTCTTCACCGCCGCCTGTGGCGAGGCGCCGACCGTCGATGAAGGCCCGCAGCCGCTGAGCGAACCGGGCTGCGTGGCCCTCGCCGACGCGTTGGCGCACGGCGACGACTGGCGGGCCGGGCTCGAGCCGCTCGATCCGGCGCCGCGCCCCTCGGTGGCCAAGCCCGGCTTCACCATCCGGCTGTGGGTCTCGGCCGACGCCCTCGAGACCTACCGGGCGCTGGCGGTCGACGCCGAGGTGCCCGCCGCGTCGGCCGACTTCCCCCGCGGGGCCTCGGTCGTGCGCGAGATCTTCGACGCCGAGGGCAACCGCACCGGCGTGACGGCGACCTGCCGGGCCCAGGCGGGCTACAACCCCGACGTCGGCGACCTGTGGTTCGCCTCGCGCCCGGGCGACGCCGACAGCCTCGAGGTGGGGCGCATCGCGTCGTGCAACAGCTGCCACACCCTCAACGACGAGACCGCGGGTCTCTACGGGCCGCTGATGCCCGCGGAGTGATCACCCGGCGCGGGGATCGCGCTCGACCCGCCAGCGCCGGCCGGTCGTCTCGGCGGCGTTGGCCGGCTGACCACGAAGAACCCGGCGAACGACTGGCTGGCGGCGGTCTCGGAGAGCGCTACGCTCGGCGCGAGCAGGCCCGAGATGCCGCCGTCGAGATACAGCGCGTCATTGCAGCCGAGGCCATCGCGCAGCGCCGTCGCCAGATCGTGGAAGCGCGTCGGCCCGGCGGACAGCGCGATGACCACCGTATGCGGGTCGCGCACGGCCACGGCGCTGCGCACGCGGCGGTGCTCGGAGTCGGGGGCGAAGGCCGGGTGGATCCGGCCCCGGTGCACGAGCAGCGGCCCGGACTGCACCGCGAGGCGCGGTGAACGCTCGGCGAACGGCGGTGGCGGCCAGTCGACTGTGTCGTCGATGCGGGCGCGTCCGCCGTCGAGGGCGAATACGCCGTTGGGCTCGAGCCAGAAGTTGCCTCGGCCCGCCGTAGCACGCTCGATCGGGGCGTAGGTGAGGCCGCCCTCGATGTGCAGCCCCACGGGGCGGTGGTCGACGTGGAACAAGCCGGCGTTGGTGGCCATGACCAGCCGGCGGTCGGTGGCGGCGAGCCAGCCGTCGAGGGCGGCGAAGCTGCGCACGGCGGACGGGCCGGGGGCCTGGCCGACGAGGTCGAGGCGGGCGCGGCGCAGGTCGATGGTCACGGTGTGGAAGAGCACGTCGCGGTGCCGCAGCTGCCCGACCTGCACGCCCGGCGCGGACACCGGCGGGCGCGGCGCGGCGGTGGGGCCGTCATGGGCGCCGGGCCGGTTGTCGGCGGGTACGGCGGCGACGGCGGCGGTGGCCAGGCCGGCGACGAGCAGGGTCAGGACGCGGTGACGCGTATGGCGGGCGAGCAGGATCATGGGGCCTCCGTCCTGCGATGGTGGACGGGGCATCGGGCGTCGGGGCTGAGGGGCGCGGGCGATGTGGTGGCCGGATCGTGCAGATCCAGTGCAGGGGGGAGCGCAGGGGGCAGCGTAGTGGGGGGCTACAGCAGGCCGGCTCAGCCGCGCAGCGCGCCGTTGGGGTCGCCGCCGAGGCCTTCGATGTAGGCGTCGTAGATCGGGATCCGCGGCCCTTCGACCGCCAGCGTGCGCCACGCCTGCACCGCGGGCAGGGCCCACATGGCGTCGGCGTAGGCCCGCAGGTGACGGGGCCAGGGGATACCGTAGGTGTCGAAGCGGGTCACCACCGGGAAGTACATGAAGTCGGCGATGGTCGGGTGCCCGAAGAGAAACGGCCCGCCGGAGCGTTCGAGGGCCTCGCTCCACAGCTCGTGCACCCGGTCGACCTCGGCGCGGGTCGCGGTGTCGGGCGCGAAGCCCTTCACCCGGGCGAACGGATGGCATGACAGGTGGGTGCGCAGCTGGGTGAAGCCCGACGCCATCTCGCAGGCCAGCGCGCGGGCCCGGGCGCGCTCGAGCCGGTCTGCGGGCCACAGCCGCGCCTGCGGGCGCTCTTCGTGGGCCCACTCACAGATGGCCAGCGACTCGTGGATCGGCACGTCGCCGACCCAGAGCACCGGGAAGAGGCCGGTGACGCTGCCCATGGTGCGCCGTCGGCCCAGGTCGCTCAGCGCGTCGGGGCCGCCGGTGGTGGTGCCGTCGACCGGGGACTGATGCCCGAGGGTCGGCTGCACGGTGCGGGTGGTGAAGGGCACGCCGGCGTGGGTCAGCGCCAGCCAGGGGCGCATCGACCACGACGAGTAGCGCATGGAGATGACGACCATTTCGAGCGCGGGCATGCGGCCTCCTCGGTGCTGAGCGCGCACGGTGACATGGGCTGCGCGGGCTGTCGACGCTGCTCTGGGCGGGCCACCGCCGCCGCGGCTGGGGTCGATCCCGTACAGGTGTTGGCTTGAATCCCGTGTGATTAAAAATGTACACATACTTTGAATCGTTCCCAGGCGAGGGGGTGACCGATGCGATGTCTTCGATGGTTCGGATGGGCCTGTATCGGGCTCTTGATGGCTTCACCGGCCCTGGCGCTGCCCGACAACTTCGTGCAGGAGGGGCTGGTGCTCGATGGCGAGGGCCGGCCGATCGAAGGGGAGCACACCCTGCGGATCCGGCTGTACGACGCCGCCGCCGGCGGGCAGGTGCTCTTCGACGAGATCCACCAGAACGTGCCCTTCTTCGAGGGCTACTACGCGGTGCAGGTGGGCGGCGAGGAGCCGCTGCGGGTGGATGTCTTCCGCCGGGCCGGGGTCTGGCTCGGCATGACGATCGACGGCGGCGACGAGCTGCGGCCGCGCACGCCGATCGCCAAGGTGCCGGCGGCCTTCACCGCCGACGTCGCCGACAACGCGGTGGGCAACATCACCCCGCAGACGGTGCGGGTCGGCGGGCGGTTGGTCATCGACGGCGAGGGGCGCTGGGTGGGTGATCCCGGCGGTATCCAGGGCCCGCAGGGTCCGCAGGGGCCGGTCGGTCCCGAGGGGCCGGAGGGTCCGCGGGGGCCGGCGGGCGGCAACGGCTCGCCGGATACGCCGCAGCAGGTGCGGGCCAAGCTTGTGCAGGTGGACGGGGCCGGCTCGGGCATCGACGCCGACGCGCTCGATGGCTTGCAGGCCGATCGCTTCATGCGCGTCGACCGCAACACCGGCACCACGGGCACCCTGGCGGCGGCGCAGTTCCACATCAACATCGGCGAGCAGGGCGGCGCCCGCGGCTGGATGACCCACGGCATGCGCGTCGGCGGCGCGGGCAACGACGGGGGCTACTTCGGCCTCAAGGTCGAGGGCGACAACCGGGCCGATACGGTCATCGCGTTCGGCGACGACGCCCAGGAGAATCTGCGGGTCATCTACACCGGCTCCGGCGGCCCGGCCAACGGCGAGGAGCGCATGCGGGTGACCTCGGCCGGCGCGGTGGGCATCGGCACGGCGTCGCCGCGGACCCGGCTCGACGTGGCGGGCGCTATCCGGGTGGGCATGGAGAACGCCTGCGACGGCAACCGCGGCGGCAGCCTGCGCTGGAACGGCCGGGCGCTCGAGCTGTGCGACGGCGCGAACTGGCAGGGGCTGGTGACCGGCGTGGGCGACGTGCTCGACATCGTGCGCGACGGCGACGGCGCGGGCAGCGGCCTCGACGCCGACCGGCTCGATGGGCTCGACTCGGCGCAGTTCATGCGCACCGACCGTGATACGGGCACCTCGGGTCGCATCGGCGCCAACGGCTTCGACCTGCGGGTGGGCGCGATGGGCGGCGCCAACCGGCCGTGGATGACCGACGGCCTGCGGGTCGGGGCGGGGGGCAGCGACGGGGCCTACTTCGGCATGAAGTTCGAAGGGGACAACAACGCCGACACCGTGGTGGCCTGGGGCGACGACGCGGGAGACGACCTGCGGTTCATCTACGCCGACAGCGGCGGCCCGGCCAACGGCCGCGAGCGCATGCGCATCCTGTCGAGCGGGCAGGTGGGCATCGGCACCACGAACCCGCGGGCCAACCTCGAGGTCGCCGGGGGCCTGCGCATCGGCGCCTTCGCGGCGTGTGACAACACCCTCTCGGGC
The DNA here is from genome assembly GCA_030427205.1 of bacterium. Taxonomy (GTDB): domain Bacteria; phylum Myxococcota_A; class Bradymonadia; order UBA7976; family UBA1532; genus JACKDM01. The sequence continues at coordinate 195,013 of JAUHXC010000017.1, forward strand.
ACGCTGCGCTATCAGAACGGGCGGGTCGAGGTGTGCAACGGCGGCGCCTGGCAGCCCTTCTTGAGCAACCCGGCCGACGTCGTCGCGGCGGTGCGCCAGGCGGACGGGGCGGGCAGCGGGCTCGACGCCGACCGCTTCGATGGGCTCGACAGTTCGGTCTTCATGCGGGCCGATCGCGATACGGGCACCGTCGGCGTCTTGACCGCGTCGCGGCTGCACGTCAACGAGGGTGCGATGGGCGGCACCCGCCGCGACTGGATGAACCACGGGCTGCGGGTCGGCGCCTCGGGCAGCGACGGGGCCTACTTCGGCATGAAGGACGAGGGCGGCAACAACGGCGATACGGTGGTGGCCTGGGGCGACGACGTCGGCGACGATCTGCGGTTCATCTTCGCCCGCAGCGGCGGCGCGGCCAACGGCGAGGAGTACATGCGCATCCTCTCGTCGGGCAACATCGGCATCGGCACCACCAACCCTCAGGCCCGGCTCGACGTCGCCGGCGCGCTGCGGGTGGGCAGCCAGGCGACGTGCAACGCCAACGCCGCCGGCGCGATCCGCTGGAGCGGCCTGCGCTTCGAGGGCTGCAACGGCACCCGCTGGGTGCGCCTGGACAACGACGCCGAGACCCTGCGCTTCGACGGCCTGCTGGCCCACTGGGAGCTCGACGGCAACTGGCGCGACAGCTCGGGCAACAACCGCCACGGCGGCGGCGGTGGGGCGGTGCGCTTCGAGCCGACCGGGCTGAGCCAGTCGGCCTACTTCAACGGGGCCGGCGGCCAGAACGCGACCCGGAGCTACGGGGCCTTCCCCAACCTCAACCCGCGCGACGCGGTGACGGTCTCGGCCTGGATCCGCTCGGCGCACAACAACCGCTACAACGGCGTGTGGCAGATGGTGAGCCACTACAGCACATGGATCCTCGGCACCGGCTGCTGGGACTGCAACAACATGTGCTTCATCATCCACGCCAACAACGGCTGGAACTACGGCAGCTGCTTCGCGGTGCCCAACCCCCAGGAGTGGCATCACTTCGTGGGCACCTTCGACCGCAACAACGGCGGACACAAGTACCTCTACGTCGACGGCGTGCGCCGCGACAGCACCCAGCCGGGCAACCGCCAGATGACGGCGGACGGCGGGCCGATCGACATCGGCCACCGCGAGTGCTGCGATCACGGCAACTTCAACGGCTGGATCGACGACATCCAGATCTACGACCGGGCGCTGTCGGCCAACGAGGTGCAGCAGCTCTACAACAGCTACGCAGGGCGGGTGCGATGACGGGGCGAAATGGGCGGCTGGCTCTTCTTCTGGGGGCCTGCCTGTGGGCCTGGGGCTGTGACGACGGCGGCGGCGAGACGCCGGCGCCCATCCCCGACGAGGGCATGACCGACGGCGCGGTGGAGACGCCCGATACGGCGCTGCCCGATGTGCAGGTCCCCGATACGGGGGTGATCGACGCCACGCCGCTGCCCGATCTGGCGCCGCCCGACGCCGCGCCCGACGCGGCGGTCGAGTGCCGCGTCGACGACGACTGCCCCGGCGCGCAGCTGTGCGACGCGGGCGTCTGCGCCGAGGCCGAGGGCTGCGGCGAGGACGCCGACTGCCTCGACGACCGCATCTGCCTCGACGGGGCCTGCGCCGAGCGCTGCCGGCAGGACGCCGACTGCCCCGGCGCGCGGGTCTGCGACGTCGAGAGCGGCCGCTGCGGCGAGCCCGACATGTGCTTCGTGCGCGCCGACTGTGATGCGGGCCGGGTCTGCCTCGACGGGGCCTGCGCGCCGGCCTGTACCCCCGACGGGTGCCCCGGCAGCCAGGTCTGCGACGGCGAGAGCGGGCTGTGCGCCGAGGGCGAGACCTGCGCGGCCGAAGACGACTGCCTGGGCGATCGCATCTGCGTCGCCGCTGCGTGCGCCGACCGCTGCGGCGAGGACGCCGACTGCCCGGGCACCCGCGCCTGCGATCCGGTCAGCGGGCGCTGCGACGAGGCCGATCCGTGCTTCGCGGCGGAGGACTGCGACAGCGGCCGGCTGTGCGTCGACGGCATCTGCATCGACGGCTGCGACGAGGTGCAGGGCTGCCCCGGCGGCGCGATCTGCGACGGCGACGTGGGCATCTGCGTGCCGCGCTGCGACGGGGCCAACCCGTGCCCCGGCGGTGAGTTCTGCGACGGCGGCAGCGGGCGCTGCCTGCCGCTGCCCGCCTGCGACAGCGACCTGGACTGCCCCGGCGAGACCCGCTGCGACGCCGCGGTGGGCCGGTGCACCGACCAGCCCCTGTGCGTCCGCGATCAGGACTGCGGCGGCGCGCGGCGCTGCGTCGAGGGCACCTGCGTCGAGCCCGAGGTGTGCTTCGCGCCCGAGGATTGTGATCCCGGGCGGACGTGCATCGACGGCGACTGCGTCGAGGCCTGCCCCGGGCGGCCGTGCCCCGGCGCCCAGATCTGCGACGAGGCGACGGGCCTGTGCGGCGAAGGGGCCGGCTGTCGGGACGACGTCGACTGCGTCGGCGCGCGGGTCTGCGTGCAGGGGGCCTGCACCGACCGCTGCGTCGAGGACGCCGACTGCCCCGGCGCGCGCAGCTGCGTCGACGGGCGCTGCCCCGAGCCGGCGCTGTGCTTCTCGAATGACGACTGTGATCCGGGCCGGGTCTGCCGCGACTTCAGCTGCGCCGCCGGCTGCCAGGCCGACGGCGACTGCCCGGGCAACCAGGTGTGCGCCGGCGGGCTGTGCGCCGAGCCGATGGTCTGCGTCGACGACCTCGACTGCCTGGACGACCGCATCTGCCAGGCGGGGGCCTGCGGCGATCGCTGCGTCGAGGACGCCGACTGCCCCGGCGGCGCGTGCGACGTGGCCAGCGGCCGTTGCGGGCCGCCGGCGAACTGCGTGACCGACGAGCAATGCCCGCCGGGGCTCGTCTGCGAGTCGTCGGCCTGCATCGAAGCCGAGTGCGCGACCCACGCCGACTGCCCCGATCGCTGCGTCGGTCGGCGCTGCGTCGACGGGCTGCCCCCGGCCTGTGGCGGCGACGGCGATTGCCCCGGTGCGCAGCGCTGCGCCGAGGGCGTCTGCGCGCTCGCCGGGCCCTGCGCCGGCGACGTCGACTGCCCCGGCGCGCGCCCGCTGTGTGCGGCGGGTCGCTGCGATCAGTGCCGCGGCGACGCCGACTGCGCGCCCGCCGAGGCCTGTGGGATCGGCGACTGCACCCTCGTGGACATCTGCGACGGCGACGCGGCGTGCCCCGGCACCCGCACCTGCGCCGACGAGCAGTGCGTGGCCGCGCCCTGTGAGGGCGATCGCTTCGACGCGGTCGGCGGCGGGGTGCTGCTCGAGCTGCGCACCTACGACGATCTGGTGGTCTGCGACGGCCAGACCGACCAGCACCGGGTGGCGCAGCCGGCGGCGCGCGGCCTGCGCATCGACGTACGCCACGCCACCGGCGACCTGTCGCTGACCGTGCGCGACGAGCAGGGCTTCGACGTCATCGGCAACGGTCAGGGCACCGCGTTCGGTCGCGAGGTCGTCGAGCTGCCGTCGGTGGCCGCCGAGCGGGCGCTGCTGGTCGAGGTGTCCAACCGGGAGGGCCTCTCGGTGCCCTACAGCCTCGATCTGACGCCGCTGGACGCCGATGTCTGCGCCCGGGATCGGTTCGAAGGCCTCGCCGGGGACGACGTGCAGCCCGCCGCGAGCCTCGCGCCGGTGGAGGCCAGCCACCGCCTGTGTGACGGCGACGTCGACTGGTTCGCCGTCGACCTCGCCGCGGGGCTGCGGCTCTCGGTCTCCACCTCGCCGCAGGGGCCGGTGGATGCCCTCGGCCTGAGCCTGCACGCGCCCGACGGCGCCGAGATCGCCGCCGGCGCGCTGGGCGAGAACGGCGACCTCGCCGCGGCGGCCGACGCGGTGCGCGACGGGCGCTACGGGGTCCGGCTGGCTTCGCTCGCGCCGACCCCCGGCGGCTTGGGCGCGCAGACGCGCTTCGACGTAGGCCTCGCCGACGACGTCGGCCAGCTGGCCTGCGCCGCGCCGCTGTCCATCGAGCCGGGCGCGCCGATCGAGCTGCCGGTGGGCCCGGGCATCGTGCGCCTGCCCAACAGCTGCGGGGCCGGCTTCGGCCAGACCTGGATCGTGCGCTTCGAGCTCGACGCGCAGAGCACGGTCGATCTGCGGCTCGAAGGGCCGCAGTTCGGCGGCTCGTTGGCTGTGCGCCGGGACTGCGCCGACGTCGGCTCGGAGAGCGTCTGCGCCGGCGGCGACCCGATGGACATCGAGCCGCGGGTCGACCTGCTCGGCGCCGAGCTGGCGGCCGGCGCATGGTTCGCGATCGTCGAAGCCTCGCCCGGCGGACCGCTCACCCTGCGCCTCGACGTGCGCTGAGGCGCCCGCCGGACCGCCGGCGCCATCCCCCGCCGCGCCCGCTCTCACCGCGCCGCAGCGCCGCCTCGCTCACGCCCCCTTCGCGCTCGTGGTCGGCTGATACGGTACGAAGAGCCCGTGGCTCACCGCGTTGGCCCATTGCGCCGCCAGCGCCGCGACGAAACCCGGATCGTGGATCAGGGCGCCGACCTCCACGTTGTCCTGCTGCGCGCGGCGCGTGAAGTTGGCCGACGTGACCAGCGCGACCCGCGCGTCGACGACGACGCACTTGGCGTGCATGCTCGAAAAGCGCCCGGTGTCCATCGGGCGCGTCTCGTAGAACACCTCGGGGTAAGGCGCGCCGAACGGCCAGTTGGCGGCGAGCAGCTTCGCGACCTCGCCGTGACAGTGAGCGACCTGCTGCGCCGGCGGCGCGCGCATGACATCCTGCTCGACCGGCACGTGCACGAACATGCGCACCGTCACCCCGCGGTCGCGCATCGCCGCGTGCAGCGGCTCGAGCAGCCGGCGCCCGTGGTCGAAGCGATACCCCGCGAGCACCACCCGCGACCGCGCCGACGCGAACAGGCCGCGCAGCACCAGCGCGGTGTCGCGATGCCGGGCGCGCTCGACCGGCGCCGGGCCGGTCCAGACCAGCTCTGGCGACGGGCAGCGCCGGGCGCGCTCCGCCAGCGCGGTCTCGACGACCGCGCGGGCGACGGCCAGCGGCGTACCCGCGAGCACGTCCACCGGGCGGGCGACGTGCGCTGCGACCGGATCGCGGGCGTATCGCGAGCGCAGCCGATCGGCCACGCCGCGCAGCGCCCCTTCGCTGTATGCGCTCAGATCCACCGTGCCCTCGCGCCCCTCAGCCGAAGAAGGCCAGCGACGGATCCTTACCCAGGACCGGCACGACCAGCGCCCGATCGAGGTAGTGATTGAACCACTCGCACGACGACTCGGCGATGAACAGGCACCCGTGGCACGCCGCGCCCTCCAGCCGCCGCTCGTCGGGGCCGTTGGGGTCGTGGCTCGCGCAGACCGGATCGTTGCTGCACAAGGTGCCCTGCCGCCGGGCGGCCTCCAGGTGCTCGCCCAGCCGGCGCCCCTGCGCCACCAGGCCGCCGAGGGTGCCCTCGGTGCCCGGCGTCGCCGTCGCCAGCAGGATCGCGGCGACGGGCGCCTCGGCCCCGGGCGGCGAGCAGTAGATCCGCTCGCGGATCGCGCTCGCCGAATAGCCGCACTCCAGCGAGACCGCGGTGATCAGCAGGTGCGAGAGGCTGTGCAGCAGGTACGCCCGCGCCCCGAAGAACGGCGGCGGCTCGTCGCGGTCGGCGAACTGCGCCTCGAACGCCCGCTGGAGTTCTTCCGCGCGCTCGATGACCTTCGGACGCGCCTCCCACGCCGCCAGCCGCGCGGGATCGAGGGCGATGAAGACGCCTTCGCCGCGCACCTCGACCGCCGGAAGCCAATCGGTCTCGCGCCCCAGCGGCGCGCTGTTGACCGCCGGGCCCGGATCACCCGCCAGGCTCGGCCCCGGGAAACCCAAGCGGGTGAAGCCCACCTGACAGCGCACCTCGCGCAGGGCGTGGGCCAGCACCACCCGCTCGACGCCCTCGATCGGCCCCACCCGCGCCCGCCGGGCGAAGAACTGCGCGCTCTCCGGCGCGATCTCGCCCGGCGTCTCGTCCGGGGCCGCCATGAACGTGCGGAACTCAGCCAGCCTGATCGGCACCCGCTCGGGCTTCTTGCCGGCGCGCAGGCGCTCGACCGCCGCCAGCACCTCGGCGTCGCTGAAGTCGCCCACGGCCGCCTGCACCTTCGGGATCTGGCGAAACGCCGGCAGCAGCGACGCGTTGGCGACCGCCAGGGCGTCCCATACGTCCGCGACCGCGTCGTCGACCGCGTTGTCGGCGTCGGGGATCGCCAGCGCGCTGTCGGTCTGGCTGAAGTACGCGCTGCTCGCCGTGCGCACGATCAGGGTCGCCTTGCGCGGGCAGTCCTCGGCGGCGTCCCGACCCATCCACGGCCGCGCCCCGCGGCAGGCGGGCTTCATGTCGGGCAGCTTGAGATCGGTGAGCGAGCGCGACGCGTTGCACGTGCGGCAGATCACCCGCACCTCGGAGAAGTCGCCCGAGACCCCCTCGTCGAGGGCCAGGGTCGGCGACTCGCACGGCTTGCCGCGGTGAGCCACCCCGATCCAGTTCACGTCGTCGATGTGCCCCGACTCACACGCCTGGACGAAGCGCACCGGCACACACTCTCCGCCGCGCGCGGTGCACTCGTGAATGAAGCGCCCGCCCTTCTCCTGCAGGCTGCCCGCCCGGGTCAGTGCCCGGCAGCGTTGACAGACGAACCACGTCGGGAAGATCCGCGCCCGCACCCCGCGCAGCGGGTGTGGATCGTCGTCGTCCCCCGCCGGCGGCAGCCGGAAGGCGTCCTCGACCGACAGCGCCTGCCCCGAATCCTGCAGGCGCCGGGCGAGCTTGTCCCGCAGGCGCGGCTCGTGGGTGACCTCGATCTTGCGGCTGAACTCCCAGCCGCGCAGCCCGGTGATGATCACCGCGTAGTCCAGCAGATCGACCAGCGCGCCCGGCCCATAGGTCGTCAGCATCTGGCTGCGCCGGATGCGCCCCTCGGGCTCGGGCCGCGACCGGGCCGCCGACTTGCGCTGCGTCTCCGCGTCACGGCGCTTGTTGACCCAGATGTGAACCGACGGCTCGACGTCCCGCATCGACATCGGCGCGGTGAAGCGCTGCTCGGCCGGCTTGAGCAGCGCCTTCGACGCCGCGTCGAGCTTGGGCAGCAGCAGCGGCTTGCCGTTGCGCCCGCGGTCGAGCTTCGAATAGCAGCGGGTGCCGGCCTCCTCGGTCTTCGCCTCGACCATCAACGTCGCCCAGTCGTCCACCAGCCGGGTCAGCCGCTGACGCAGGTCGTCGACCATCGCCTGCTCCGCGTCGGGATCGACCGACGCCGTCGCCCGCTTCGCCCGCTCGACGATCGCCTCGACCATCGCCTCGGCCGTCGCCCGGTCGTGCGCCAGCGCCTCGGCGCCGGCCGGCGGCGTCAGCGCCGGATCGACCAGGCGCACCAGCGCGACGAGCAGCCCCGCCAGCCCGCGGTCGAGCGCCGGCTTGCTGAACGGCGTCAGGCTGTTGGCCTCGACCCGGCGGTAGAAGGCGGCGTGATACGCCGGGAAGTCCTCGTAGTGGCTGCGATCGCGCGGTCGATGCAGGTTGAGGCACGTCACCACCAGCCCCGGCCGCCGCCGCGCCTGCCGCCCCACGCGGCTCGACGCCTGGATGTACTCCGCCGTCGTCTTCGGCTGCCCCGACACCACCATCAAGCCCAGGCGATCGATGTCGAGGCCCACCGAGATCATGTTCGTCGCCAGGGCCACATCCACCGCGCCCTTGTCCCCGTGGGCCACCCCCAGGCGATCCTTCGTCTTGGCGATCTGCCCCGTCTTCTCGCGGCTCGTCAGCTCGACCGGATCGGTCCGGATGTCGCGCTTCGCCAGCCAGCGATGCGGCCCGTCGCGCTTGTCGAGCGGCCGCCGCTCGCCGGCCGTGCGCGAGCGCGAGCGCACCTCGTCCTCCGCCAGCCGGCGCATGCCGCCCAGCTCGCGCAGGCTGTTGAAGTAGCCCAGCACCGTCATGTAGGCGTCCGCCGCCCCCGGCTCACCGCGCGCCGCGCACTCGGCCGCCAGCTTCTGCGCCGCCGTCAACAGCGAGACGTACACCCGCAGCTGAACCGCCTTGAACGCCCGCCCCGCCGCCGCCACGCCCAGATAGCGCCGATCGGGCGTATCGGGATCACGCTCGGCGAAGAAGCTCTCGCCGTCGTCGACCCCCGGCGGCGGAAAGACCCGGGTCTCGCCCCGCCCGAACAGCGCCTGCATCTGCGCCTGCGCCCGGCGCGCCGTCGCCGTCGACGCCACGATCTTCGGCCGCCGCCCGTCGCCGCCCACCGTATGCCACTGCGACAGCCGATCGATCGCCGTCTCGTACAGCCCGGTCATCGTGCCCAGGGGCCCCGAGATGAGGTGCACCTCGTCCTGCACGATCAGCTCCGGCGGGGCCAACCCCTCGGGCAGCGGCGTGTGCTTGCCGCGCGGCGCCACCGAATCCATCGGGCCGTAGAAGCCATCATCGCCCCGGCTGTGCACCCGACCGAACAAGGCCGCCGTCTCACCGCGCCACGGCAGCATCGCGAACTTGTCGACCGTCGCGAGCACGAAGCACGGCAGCTCGCGATAGATCTGCTCGTCGACGAAGAGCACCGGCACCCCGCCGTTGCGCCCGTTGAAGTCGCAGCGGGTGCCCGGGCAATAGACGCCCACCCGGGTCGGCGACCTCGCCCCGCGCGGCTCGAGCTGCAGGCTCGTCTTCTTGAACGCCGCCTTGCACCAGGGGCACGTCGGCAGCGGAAGCGGCAGCTGCCCGCGCCCCGAGCTGTACTCGGTGATGGCCTTCTTGACCTGCCCCATCGTATTCGCCGTCGCCGAGCGCCCGACCCACAGCCCGATGGCGAAGCGCGCATCACCCAGCCGCTTCGGCCGCTTGCGCCGCACGCGCTCCAGCGCGCAGATGAGCGTCGCCGCGCGCCCCAGCTGATCGAGCGTCAGCAGCCGCAGGGTGTAGCGCAGCACCACCGCGACCCCCAGGCCGCCGTCGTCCCGGCTCTGCCCGTGCATGCGCCGCAACAGCAACGTGAAGCCGATGACCCCCAGGTACGCCTCGGTCTTGCCGCCGCCCGTCGGGAAGAAGATCAGCTCGACGATCTCGCGATCCTCGTGACCCTCACCGGCGATGCCATCCACATTGAGCAGGACGAACGCCAGCTGGAACAGCCGCCACGCCGGCACCCCGCCGTCGGCGTAGCGCTCGGGGCTGCGCTGGCGGGCCGCGGCCGCCATCGCCGCGTTCATCCAGCAGAACGCCTGACGGGCGGTCTCGTCGGCGACCAGCCGCTCGATACCGCTCTCGATGCGGCGGGCGGCGACCTCGGCGTCGAAGAGCAGGTCATCCCGGGTGGCCGCGCGCCGGCCGCCGTGATCGGCGCCGAGCGGCACGCTGCGCTGAGCCGCGATCCAGGCGCGATAATGCGCCACCACCGGCATCAGCGCCGCCTTCAGCGCCGCGCCGTCGCTCAGCCCCGCCAGGGCCTCCATACCCGTCGATACCGCGCCCACCGCCCGGGTGCGCACCGGCTCGACGACGCCCTCCGGCAGCCAGCGCGTCGCCACCCAGCGCCCGTCGGCGGCCTGCTCGACCCCGATGCCATGACCCACCGCGAAGCGCTTCACCGCGCGGAACTGCACCTCGGCGATGCGATCGTCCCGATCAACCGACGCCGCCGCCCGCAGATCGGGCCGCGAGACGAACGCCATACCCGCCGGCGGACGCAGCGCCATGCGCACCTGGAAGACCCAGCCCTCGTCCCGCCGCCCCTTGTCTTCGATGACGCGGCGCTTGTTGACCAGAAACAGAGACAGCGAACGCACCCCATCGGGCAGCCCCGGCCGCCCCTGCCACACCTCCAGCCGCCCCTGCACCTCCAGGCCGCCGCCCCTCGGCACCCGCACCCCGCGCGCCAGCGCCGCCGCGTCGAGCGGCACCGAGAGCGTCTCGGCGTAGGGCTTCCGCTTCCACTGCTGACCCCGCTTCGGCTTGCCCTCGTCGGTCGATCCCAGGTCGAGCGCCTGATCGGTGCCGTCGATCCGGGCGTACTCCGCGAACCGCACGTCCACCGTCAGCGCGTCGCCCGACCCATCGGCCGGGCCCGGCGGCAGCAGCACCGACAGCCCCACGCTCGCCGGATAGAACCGCTTCTGATGGGTCTGCTCGGCCGCCTCGGGCGCCGCCGCGCCGCCCTCGTCGGTGTCGTCGCCCGCGCCGCCGTCGTCATCGGCGTCGGGGTCGTCGTTGAGCCGATCACCCTCACACGCCAGGAAGCCCGTCAGGTACCAGCGCGACGGCCCCAGCTCGAGCACCTCGGTCGCCGTCTCGGGCGCGTCGAAGTCATAGGGACCGATCAGATCGGCCCGCAAGGCATCGATCAGCGCCGCGCGGATGGCGGTGGGATCGGTCGGTGTATCGGTCATGTGCCCGTCCGTTGCTCCTGGAACATCGCCCATCATCGGCTGCCCCCCCGCGTGCGCGGCAGACGATACCGTCCGTCCCGACGCTCGAGTCGCTCGCCAGGCACGAGCCGGTCCAGCGCTGTGCGGATGACGCCCACCGACTTGCCGGTGAGCGCTACGAGCTCATCCTCGGTCTTGGGCGCGTGGGCGCATAGCGCTTCGACCGCCGAGTCTCGGCGATCTCCATAGCCCGCGCTGTTCGAGGGGCCGATGGCCCGTACGGCCCAGATCACGTCATCGGGCAGACCCTGCAGCTCGACCGGCGCATCGTCCACTGGCGCGCGCTCGGGCGGGGCTGGCGCACCTGGGCGAGACAGCGTCAGCCCGTGCGCAGCGCGCACATCGGCGGGAAACTCAGCCGCGATCACGTCGAAGCTCAAGGCCCGGAAACCCGCCCGCGGGTTCATGAGCAGAGAGGCCATCGCCCGACGCCATGCCGTATCGAGGGCGGCGCGATCACCCACCTCGATGGCGTCGCGGACGGGCGTCAGCTTGGGCTCGACGATCAGGGCGACGTGATCGGTGTACTTGCCCAGCAGCCCGTCGCGATCGTCCAGGTGGAAGCCAGCGACGGTGTCCCGACCACGCTCGTCGCCGTCCCGACCGGTCGGCACCCAGCCATCCGCCTCACGCACGAACTCGATGTGATCCAGCGGATCATCGAAGCCCGGGTCGACGAACTGCGCCCGCTCGTCCCGGGGGACCGATGGCGCGAGCCGGGCCGACGCCGGGCCTTCGGCGCATGGCTCCGCCCCGGGCGCCAGCGGGAACCGGTTGCCTTTACGGCTCGGTGAGTTGCAGCTCACGCAGGCGAAGAAGAGGTTGTCCCACGTCCACGCCAGCCACCAGTAGCGGTCATCGTCCTTGGGCCCCTGCCCGGTCACGGCTCTCACCGCGTGAGCCTTGGGGCGGAAGTGCTCGATCGGCTGCCCGGCCATTTGGGCCTGCATCTCGCAGTACGCGCACTTCTCGTGCTGCCGCGCGTACAGCAGCCGCCGGGTATCGTCGGTGTCATAGCCCGAGAAGACGACATCGTCGCCTGCCCCCCGGGCGAGCACAGCCCGCGCGAGCCGCCACGCCCGCGACGCGCGCAAGCTCGACGGCTCGGCGCCCCGGTCGACTCGAATCACGCCGGGCCACCCAAAGGCGGCAGGGGCTCGCGGGCGACCGCTTCGGACAGCGTGATATCGGGGTACTCGACCCGCAGCGCCGTCGCCAGCGCCGCCAACTCGGTGTCTTCCTCGTCGGTGCGGTAGGGATCGTTGGCCAGGAAGCGATGCCGCCGGAGCCCCTCGACGAGGTCACGCCGGCGCAGCGACGCCAGATCGAAGAACTCCTCGTAGATCTCGCTGCCGGTCATCAACCGCGGGTCGTCCACATAGGGGCGGCGGACGATGTCTCCGCTCTCGGGGTCTTGATCGAGCAGGACGATCTCGTCGGGCCTGAAGGCCGTCAGCAGCGCCGGCGAGTGCGTCGTGACGACGAATTGCAGATTTGGGAACGTCGCGCTCAGGGCCTCGATGAAGCCGCGCTGCCAGGTGGGGTGCAGATAGAGATCGATCTCGTCGATGAGGACGAGGCCCATCATCTGATCCGCCCGCAGGCTCTTGAGATGGACCTCGAGCAGGTACTGCCCGATGAGATCACCCAACCATGCCAGCGTCGACTGGTAGCCATGGGAGAGCCACGCGGCGGGGATCTTCATCTTGCGTGCGCCGACGCGATAATGCACCCGCTCCTTCTCCAAGAGCTCCTTCTGGGTGCGGATGCCGGTCCTGCCGTGCACCACGATCTGCTCGATATCGGGTGTGATGCCCTCCTGGCCGCGCACCACGCCACTCAGCCACGAGTTGAACTTGCTCCTCTTCTCGCCCTTGAAGAGCGAGGCGAAGCCCAGGCCGATGAGCGGCTCGGGCGCGAAGATCGACTTGAGGCGCTCGACATTGGCGCGATCCGGTTGTGACACCGTGGGCTGGACGTGGATGTGCCGCGAGACGCCATAGGCGGCCACGAACCAGAAGGGCAGCTCTCTACCCCGAGCCGACGCGAGCGGATCGCTCTCGACCATTCCGCGTACCGATGACGGTTCGAGGTAGCGAGACGTGCCGACCAGGTCGCCGTCCTGCGCCTTCAAGCCGACCCGCAGCGCGGCGGACCGCGTATCGTCGGGCAGACCCGGCAAGACCCGGCGCAGGGCGCGGTGGGGGATGGGCGGCAGATCGAAGTCAGCCTCGAACGAGAGCGACCGCCGGCCACGAGCAGTCCGGTGGTCGGACATCGAGTCGACGAAGGCGCCCGCGAGCTGATTGACCCGCCGGCTGCCCACCGCCGCCAGCGCGATCGCCTGCAACAGCGTGGTCTTACCCCGCCCGTTTCGACCCACGAGCACGGTCCACTGGCGCCACTTGCCGTCGCGGGTGAAGTCCAGCTCCAGCTCGCGGATGAGCTTGAGGTGCTTGATCTCGAGCCGGGTGAGGTACATGGGCTCCTCGTCGTGACCCGGGGGGTGGTCGCCCGGGGCGGTGAGGATAGGGCGTCGGCGGCGGGGTTGACAAGGCTGGGGGGCGGCCGGGCGCCGCCCGCGCCGGGCGGTTCAGGGGATCCGAGACTCGCGCACCACGACCGAGCGCCCGCCCCGCGAGACCGTGATGGTGCGCTCTGCGGTCATGAGGGATCGCAGCCACAGCGCGAGATAGGCGGCGTCCTCGACCGGGCGACCGTCGACCCGCTCGATGATGTCACCGACCGCGACCCCGGTGCCATGCCAGGGACCATCGGTCGAGAAACCCGCGATCGTGTAGCGCGAGCCCGCTGCCTGCGGCGCGAAGCGTACATCGCGGGCGAGCGCGAGCATGCGCTCGCAATGGTCGGGTCCACAGATGTCGCGCACGTGGGTCAACAGATCGCCGACCGGTGCGCCAGCCGGTGGGAACGCGGGGTCGTGTGGGCGCCCCGTCGACGGCGCCGGGTCTTGTTCTGTCATGTGCCTGCCCTCCCGAGGGTCTGCCGTCTCAGTCCCACGACAGCCGGCTCCAGAAACCGCCATCGCCATCGCCATCGCCATCGCCATCGCCATCGCCGCCGCCGCCGCCGCCGCCGCCCGGCGCCTGGACCTCGAACGTGGCCAGCAGCGCCGCATCGGTGACCGGCCACGACTCCGACTCGACCTTGTATGCCGCCCCATGACCGTTCTCCTCCAGGACTTTCAGGTCGGCGTCGTCGATGCGTCCGATGAATGGGATCATCGTGAACTTACCGTCGTCCCAGTTGTAGTCGTCGCTCGCTCGACATGTCCACCCGGTGATGGCCACCGTGCCAGCCTTGGGATCGTAGACGACCTCGACGTCCGATCGAATGGTGAAGCCGCCCAGAGCGAAGTAGAGATCCGACCAGAAAGGGGCGTAGACCGAGTCGGTCCACTCCATCGAAGCGGTGGTCGAGCCCGCCGAGAGCGTGCCGTCGGTCACCCGCCGCTGAGCCCCCTGCTCGAACTTCTGCAACGCCTTGCCGGCGAGGTGGTCCTTGATGAACTGCTCGTTCTGGAAGGCCGAGGCGGCCATCGTCAGCGTCGAGCCGGAGCCGTCCCGCCAGTGGCGGAGGTTCTCGGCGGCGAGCGGTTTGCCGCCCGCGGCCCCCCAACTGATCAGCGTGTCGACCGTCTCCAGCACCTCCTCGAGCCGCTGCTCCTCCTCGCTGACACCAGCGCCGCCGCCGCCGCCGCCGCCGCCGCCGCCCGACCCTCCTCCGGTCGCTCCGTCGTCCTCCCCCCGCGCCTGAACCCCGCCCGACCCGCCGCCGCCCGGCGTCGAATCCAGCAGCGCCTCGGCCGACCGCCCCGCGACCACCGCGTCGGCCACCGCGTCCGCGTGCTGCTCGTAGGGGTCGCCCGCGCGGCCCATGCCACCGGCCAGCGAGACCCCCGACCGCTGCTGCACCACGTGGGCCGCCTCGTGGGCCGCCGTATGCAGATCGGGCGACTCGGCGAAGGCGACGCTGTTGCCTGTCGCGTAGGCCCGCGCGCCCAACGCGCCGCTCGCCGACGCCGCCGGGCCGCCGACGTGGGACTCGACCCCCGAGACATCGTGCTTGCCGAACGACGCCTGGATCGCCTCGGCGTGGGGCAGGCGCCCGGGGCTGCCGGCCAGCCCCCCGGCTGCGATCGCCTGCGGATCTCCGCTCGACCCGGCCGGACGCTCACCGCGCGTGCGACGCTGCACCTCGGCGCGCACATCGTCGGCCTGTGCCCGACGAGCGAGCGCAGACAGCGCGCGCCGCTGGATGACATCGTCGTGGCCCTGGGCCTCGCGCAGCCCGACGCCCTCATCCGACCGATGCGCCCCTGCGAACGTCGAGGCGCGCTCTCCGTGGCTCGTCATGCCTTGCCTTTCGTCTCATGCGTATGCCATGGCGACCCGATGGCGACCTGAAACATACGCTAGCACGGCTGGCTGCGCCGACTGTCTTGCATGGCGGTTACGGCAAGCGGTCCTGGGCCGCGGACGGTCCGCCCTGCGGGCGTTGACCTTTCTCGGTGCTCGGCCGCCGCTGATCTTGTGATTGACTGCAAGGCTCAGCCACCTTTGGAGGGTCATCATGTCAGTCGAGAAGCAAACCGCCGCCCACCTGCTGCATACGACCCGGATGACCGTGATGCTCGCCGCCGAGGCGAAGGCGCGCGAAGAGAAGGCGCGCGAAGAGGACGCGGCGCGCCGGTCGGCCGCGGCTGCGACCCGGCACGCGGCCGGCGCGGCGTCGAGGGGGCAGAGCGCCGAGCTCAACGGGCAGCAGCCGTCGGCGCCCACCGACGCGGCGGGCGCGCAGTCGGCCGAGATGAACCAGCAGCTGTCGTATGCCGAGGCGAAGGCGCTGCTCGCCGGCGGGCTGGGCAAGGCCGACCCCTTGGTGTGCGAGGCGCCGCCCGAGCCAGAGCCGATAACACTCATGGACCTCGACGACGTGCGCTTCGATGGCTCGGTCGAGGGCGGTACGGCCGACGCCGAAGGCCAGGCGGAGACACACCTCGACGCGCTGCGCAAAGGCCTGGCTCAGGGGGTGCGCGGCACGAGCGGGGAGGCGGCGCGCTACACGGTCGACGCGGGCGACAGCCTGTGGAAGATCGCCGAAAAGCTGTACGGCGACGGTGCCGCGTGGATCGAACTGCGAGACGCCAACCCCGAACTCGGCGATGGAGAACTGCTCTACCCCGGGCAGGAGTTGGTGATCCCGATGAGCGAGTCCGAAAAGGCCGACGGCTCGTCGTTGAACATGGAGGCGCTCGACGACCCGTGTGGTCCACTCGGTTCGAAGGTCAGCGCGGTCTCGCAGTCGGTCTACGTGGGCACCTATATGGTCGGGAACGGGATGGTGACCGTCACCGCCGATGCGAATGCCAGCCTGGCCGTCCAGCCGGTCGGGCAGACGTGCGCGATGGTCGCCAACGTGGGGCAGGCCGCGATCGACTACTCGGCGATCGCCGATGGGGCGCTGACCAACGCGTTCACCCTCAGCATTGGCGAGGAGCGGCTCAAACTGGCCGCCTCCTTCGCCAGCGAGCTCGGCGAGGCCTCCATCTCGTTCGAGCCCGTTTCCCGAATGGTCGCGACGTGGTCCAACATCCCCGTCTCACTCGAGCACGGCGGCTGGCGGCTGAGTGGGAAGCTGGGTCTGAGGGTGAACTTCGACTATATGCCAGGCAGCTACGCCGAGCCGATATCTGCTCCGGAGGTGTTCTGGGCCGTCCTGCCGGCAGCCAGGATCAAGTGGCTTGTCCCGTTGAAGTGGAAGCCGCAGCAGGTCCCGGTCAAATGGGTCCCGGCCGCCACCTGAGCGCGCAGAATCCGAGGTCGCTTCCATGCGCGTGGCAGCCGGTTGCGCCGCTGAACAGCCGAGCACGTTTCGAGGGCGGGGTCGGGGTCGACTTCGGGCGCTTGGCGACCGGCGCCGACGCGGACGGGCGCGCAGATTTCGAAGCCGGACCGGCGCGATTCGGGGTCGGGGGTCGACTTCGGGCGGACGGCGGCGGGTGAAGGCGCTGGCGGCGGCGTGATTTTTAGTCGGCGAGCGGCGGCATGGCGGGGTCGGGGGTCGACTTCGGGCGGACGGCGGCGGGTGAAGGCGCTGGCGGCGGCGCAGATTTTAGTCGGCGAGCGGTGGGATGGCGGGGTCGGGGGTCGACTTCGGGCGGACGGCGGCGGGTGAAGGCGCTGGCGGCGGGGTGATTTCTGGTCGGCGAGCGGCGGCATGGCGGGGTCGGGGGTCGACTTGCGGCGGACGGCGGCGGGTGAAGGCGCTGGCGGC
>JAUHXC010000018.1 GCA_030427205.1 bacterium
GTCCGAACGAGCCGGGGTTCCAGTAGTCGAGTCGAGGCAACCCTCGCGGGGTTCCTTCATGAGCTCAGCGCGGACTCCCGGTCCATTCAGTCGACCCGCGGCGCGGGCCGTTCCATTCGGACTAGGGTCCGAATCGGCTCCGGTGTCCGCCCCGGCATCGCGTAGGTTGGTCATACACTGACCCCCTGCCCCGCTCCTGTCGCCGTGCCGACGAGGGCGCTCTGACTCGCGTTTTTTGGCCGCTCGATGCGGCTTGCACCGGCCTCGAACGCCCCGGTACGGTCCGGGACGCATTGCGGGGGGGTGCGGTGTCCCCCTGCCAGGAGGAAGACCCAGATGACCGATAGTTGGAGCAGGCGCGCCCTGATGCTCTTGGCGCTGTGCGCCGCCGCTTTCGCCGGATGTGACGACGGCGGTGGCGGTGGCGGTGACGACGACCCCGACATGTCGATGGAGACCGACGGGGGCGAAGGCGAGGGCGAGGGCGAAGGCGAGGGTGAAGGCGAAGGTGAGGGTGAGGGTGAGGGCGAGGGTGAAGGCGAGGGTGAGGGCGAAGGCGAGGGTGAAGGCGAGGGCGAGGGCGAGGGTGAAGGCGAGGGCGAGGGTGAAGGCGAGGGCGAGGGTGAAGGCGAGTGCGCCAACCCGCCGCAGCTCGAGCTCGGCACGCCCTTGATGGGCACCGTCAGCGGCGCTGACTGGTTCGGCACCTGCTCCGCCGTCGACGACATGGGCATCAGCCCCGGCGCCGACACGGTCGTGGCCTTCACCGCCCCGGCCGATGGCGTCTATCAGTTCGATACCCTCGGCACCGACGCCATGGCGCTCGACACCGTCGTCTACGTGCGCGAGACCTGCGACGACATCGCCAGCGAGCTGAGCTGCAACGACGACTACGGCGACTTCCAGGCCGGCGAGTCGCAGAGCATCGCGCTCGCTCGCCTCGCGGCGGATCAGACCGTCTTCATCTTTGTCGACGCCTACGACGCCCCCGGCGACGCGCCGTTCGTGCTCAACGCGTCGGAGAGCGACCAGGCGCCGCCGAGCGTCGATACGCTCGACGTGGCCTACCGCGCCGACGCCGTCGACCTCGGCTTCCGCATCACCGGCAGTGATCCCGACGGCGACGTGGTCGGTCTGCGGGTCGAGGTCCTCGACAGCGCCGGCATGCCCGTGGAGCTGTTCGAGGGCGGCGGTACGGTGGGCATCGCCCCGTTCGGCGACTTCGCGCCGGGCCTCGTGGTCGACCCGGATACCGGCGCGTTCGCCGGTGAGGGCGCGCTGCCCCTCGGTCCGCTGGCCGACGCCGCTCAGCTGCGGGCGGTGCCCTACGACGCGCAGGGCCTGCGCGGCAACCCGATCACGGTGGACATCGCCGAGGCGGCGATGCTCGGCGAGGGCGATCCCTGCGATCGCTTCGGGGCCTATGACTACTGCCCCGACGAGACCCACCAGTGCCTCGATCGCGCCGAGCCGGGCAGCTTCACCTGCGAGGCGGTCTTCGCCCCGTCGGTGATGGCCGGCACCTTCTTCTACAACGGCATGGCGGGCACGCCCGACGATCCGATCGAGTCGGTGGGCTTCACCCTGAGCGGCATGGATCAGGACAACAACGTCACCGGCCTCGAGATCGTGCTCGTCGACGCCGAGGGCAACGACATCGTCATCGATCCCGAAGCGCCCGATACGCCGATCTACCTCGACTTCACCGACCTCGAGCAGGGTGAGGGCAACTTCGACGGCGCGTGGAGCGGCACCCTGCCCCCCGACCTGCCGGCCGCGGCGAGCGCCCGCATGTGGGCCATCGACGCCACCGGCCTGCGCAGCGAGCCGTTCGAGGCCGACGCCCAGGCGCCGGTCGAGCTCGAGCTGGACGCGCCCTGCGACAGCGCCGGCGCCTTCAACGTCTGCGCCGAGGGCAACCGCTGCCTCGACCGTGACGGCGACGGCGAGCCGACGTGCAGCGGCATCAACGCGCCCGAGATCCTCGAGGCGGAGTTCTTCTACAACCCGATGGCCGGCACCGCGGACGAGCCGGACGCGTCGATCGGCATCATCGTCTTCGGCGCCGACGTCAACGAGGACGTGGCGGGCTTCGACCTGCTGCTGCTCGACGCCGAGGGCAACCCGCTGCCGCTCAACGCCGAGGATCCCAACGCGCCGATCCAGGTGGCGTTCACCGATCTCGAGCAGGACGAGGGCGAGTTCATCGGCGAGCTGACCGGCTTCATCGGCCTCGACGTGGGCGTGCCCGCCCGGGCGCAGATCGCCGTGGTCGACGAGACCGGGCTGTCGAGCGACGTGGTCGAGGTCGAGGCCCAGATGCCCGGTGTCGCCGAGCAGGGCGAAGGCTGCGACCTCTCGCTGGCCTTCAACGTCTGCGCCGAGGGCACCGTCTGCGTGCCGGGCCCCGACGGCGAGGACTCGACCTGCACCACCGCAGGCCCGCCGGTGCTCGACGAGGCCTTCGCCTACGTGACCGTGCAGGGCGAAGGCGAGGCGGCCTTCGAGCTGCTGGGTCTGCGGGCGGTCGGCAGCGACCCCGAGGCGAACACCGTCGGTCTCGATCTGGTGCCGCTCGACGCCGACGGCGCGCCGCTCAATATCTACGTCGAGCCCACCTTCGACCCCGAGCTGGGCGACATCGTCCCGGTGCTGGGTGACGAGCCGGTGCCGCAGGCGCTGCGCTTCGCGGCGGTCGAGCGCGGTGACGAGGGCGCCTTCGAGGGCGTGCTGTCCCTCGGCGTCGGCAGCCTGGGCGGCTGCGAGGCCTATTTCGACGCGGCCCTCGACTTCTGCCTCGAGATCACCGGCGGCGACTTCGGCTGCATCTTCACCGACTGGGGCGCCTCCTGCGTCGAGGCCTTCCCCGCCATCGACGAGCGGCTCGCCGAGGTCACCGGCGTGCGGGTGCGCGCCATCGACGCGACCGGCTCGACCAGCGAGCCCATCGACTTGCAGTTCGGCCCGCCGGAGGGCCCGCTGGGCGACGGCGACGTCTGCCTCGGCACGGCGCTGGGCACCTGCGACGACGCGGCCAACCTCGCTTGCATCCCCGGCGATGGCCCCGAGGCGCTCGCGCGCTGCGGCGTCGCGGTCGCCGAATGCCCCGAGGGCTGGGATGTCGTCGACCTGACGGCGGCGTTCGACGCGGAGACCGGGCTTTGGACCCACAGCGGTGACAACACCGATTCGCCGATCAACGTCGGCGGCGGCAGCTGCGGCGGCGGCGGTCCGGTGGACGTGCTCGCGTTCGTGGCCGCCGAGGCGGGCACCTACGAGTTCCGCGTCACCGAGCACGGCAACGACTCGCTGATCTACGCCCGCAGCCTGTGCACGCTGCCCGACAGCGAGCTGGCCTGTAACGACGACGACGACGAGCTGCGCAGCGCCATCACCCTCGACCTCGAGGCCGACGCCCAGATCTTCGTGTTCGTCGACAGCTTCGGTGGCGACAGCGCGGCGGCCTACACCCTGCAGGCGTCGATGATCGGCGGCATGGAGCCCGAGCCGCCCGCCCCCGAAGAGCCCCCCGCGCCCTGAGCGTCCGCGGGCCCCACGGCCCCGCCACGGGGCGCCGGCCGGCGCCCCGTGAGCCCCCTCCCCGCCTGCCCGCGACCGTCCTGCAGACGAGCGCTCGCGTCGACACGGCTCGATCCGTATCATTCGAGACACATCTCCATCGGGAGTCTGCATGCGGTCATCAGGGCTTCGTTCGACAGTCATCGCCGGGGTGTATCTGCTGCTGGTGGCCTGCACCGGCGGCGAGGGCGACGACCCGCTCGTCCCCGACGCCGCGAGCGCGGTGTGCACCGACGGCGATCGACGCTGTGACGCCGACCTCGTCGAGGTGTGCGACGACGGGGACTGGACCCCCGTCGGCCTGTGCGTCGGCGACCGCATGTGCAGCGACGGCGCCTGCATCGAGCGGCCCTGCGAGCCCGATTGCCAGGGGCTGGCGTGCGGCGACGACGGCTGCGGCGGCTCGTGCGGTATTTGCCCGCCGGACGGCGTCTGTCAGGCGGGCCGCTGCGTCTCGGTGGGCGTCAATCCATGCGGCGACGGCGTCTGCAGCGACGGCGAAAGCTGCGCGACGTGCCCCGCCGACTGCGGGCGCTGCTGCGGGGACGGGGTCTGCGCCGAAGACGAAGACTGCGCGACGTGCCTCGCCGATTGCGCCTGCGGGGACGGCGAGCGCTGTGACGCCGAGGCGCGGATGTGCGTGCCGGCCTGCGTGCCGGTCGACTGCGCCGAGCGCGCGTGTGGATCCGACGGCTGCGGCGGCGACTGCGGGACGTGCCCGGCGGGATCGGTGTGCGACGACGGCGAGTGCGGGCCATGGTGCGGCGACGGCACGTGTGATCCCGACGAAGGCTGCGCCACCTGCCCCGCCGATTGCGGGGCCTGCTGCGGTGACGGGGCGTGCACCGCGCCGCACGGCGAAGACTGCGCCACCTGCCCCGCCGACTGCGCCTGCGGCCCCGACGGGCTCTGCGACGACGAGCTGCGCGCGTGTGCGCCGGTCTGCCAGCCGGCCTGCGCCGGCCGGACCTGTGGCCCCGACGGCTGCGGCGGTGTCTGCGGCGTCTGCGCCGGCGGCCGGCTCTGCGACGGCGACGGCGCCTGCGTCGAGCCCCCGCAGGCGTGCGGCGACGGGCGCTGCGCCGTCGACGAGGACTGCGCCACCTGCCCCGCCGACTGCGGCCAATGCTGTGGAGACGGCGCGTGCACCGCGGCCGGCGGCGAGAACTGCGCCACCTGCCCCGCCGACTGCGCCTGCGACGACGGCAGCGATTGTGACCCGGAGCGACGGGCCTGCGTCGAGCGGGGCTGCGTGCCCGATTGCTTCGCCCGGGTCTGCGGGACGGACGGCTGCGATGGCCTCTGCGGCCTCTGCGACGACGGCGAGCTGTGCGACCCCGACCGCGGTCGCTGCGAAGAGCTGTGCCTGCCCGATTGCGGCGACGCCGTCTGTGGTCCCGACGGCTGCGGCGGCGTCTGCGGTGAGTGCTCGCCGGACGAAGAGTGCCGCGATGGTGGCTGTCTCGAGCCCTGCATGCCGCAATGCGAGGGCCGGACCTGCGGCCCCGACGGCTGCGGCGGCACCTGCGCGCCGGGCTGCGCGGACGACCAGGCGTGTACCGTCGGTGGGCGTTGCGTCGGCGGCGCGCTGGGCTGCGACTGCCCGGCCGACGAGACCTGCGTGGCCGGGGTCTGCCGTCGACCGTCCCGGCTGTGCAGCGCCGACGCGCCCGACGGCTTCTGCCCCAACGGCGAGGCCTGCGTGGTGGGCGTCTGCACCGACGTCGGCACCGGCTGCTCGCTGCAGCAACCGGCGGGGACCTGCCCGGTGGGCGCGCTGTGCATCGGCGGCGGCTGCCGCGCGTTCGACGCCGCGGCCCTGTGCGACGACGGCAACCCGTGCACCGCCGACGTCTACGATCCGGCGCGGGACGCCTGCCGATATCTGCCCCAGGACACCGCCTGCACCGACGGTGATCCGTGCACCGACGACCGCTGTATCGAGGGGATCTGCGTCTCCGACCTGCGGGCCGGATGCGCCGCGCCGCCGGCGGTGGACCCGCTCGTCAGCCCGACCAATCAACGGCGGGTGACGCTCGCCGGCGACAAGCCCGCCGGCTGGGCGGTGCTCGTCGATGACGGCCTGGCGGTGCCCGAGAGCCCGGCGGTGCGCTGGTCGGTCGAGCTCGGGCTGGCGCCGGGCGCCAACAGCTTCCGCGTCGTCGGGCGGGATCCCCAGCGGATCCCCACCGAGGAGCGCACGGTGCGCGTGATCTACGACCCCGACCCGCCGGCGACCCGCATGACGCCGGGCGGCGGTGTCTTCCGCGACGGGGTCACCGTGACGCTCGCCGCCAACGAGCCCGCCACCGTCTACTACACGACCGACGGCAGCCAGCCGGGGCCCTGGTCACCGCACTTCGAGTCGGTGCACACCGTCCGGGTCTTCGAAGATACGACCATCGCCGTGCGCGCTCGGGATCGCGCCGGCAACTGGCAGCCGCAGGCCCGCATCGAGCACTTCGAGATCTCGGGCGTGGGCACGTGGCACGGCGGCGAGCCGCTCGTCGCCGGTCGGCAGGGGCTCGCCGCGGCGAGCGACGGCCGGCGCATCTTCGTCCTGGGGGGCTGGGACGGCGCCGTCGAGCAGAGCGGCGTGGCGATGTATGCCGATGGCGAGTGGAGCGCCCTCAACCCGCTGGCCGCGGCCCGGACCGACGCCGCCGCCGCCTGGGTCGACGGCTCGCTGTACGCCTTCGGCGGCCGCCGTGAGGGCATCGCGCTCAGCCGGGTCGACCGCCTGCAGCCCGACAGCGGCCGCAACTGGAGCAACCGGCGCAACATGCCCTCCACCCGCTTCGGGTCGCAAGCGGTGGCCATCGGCGATCGGATCCACGTCTTCGGCGGCGAGAGCAACGGCGGCGCCGTCCTGGCGGTGCACGAGATCTACGACACCGTCGCCGACACCTGGAGCAGCGCGGCCGCGCCGATGCCGCGGGCCCGAACAGCGTTCGGCGCCCTGCGCGCCGACGACGGCCGGATCTATCTCGTGGGCGGCCGCGGCCTCGACGGGCGGCCGCTCGGCGAGGTCGACGTCTATGACCCCCAGGCCGACGCGTGGAGCCAGATCGACCCCCTGCCCACGCCGCGCAGCGAGGTCGCGGTGGGGCGGGTCGCCAACGACGGGCGGGTGCGCGGCGGGTCGGTCGGCGTGCTGGTCTCGGGCGGACGGACCGCCGATGGCGCGCCCAGCGCGACGGTCGAAGAGTACGTGATCGACGACGCCCGCTGGCGCGTCCGACGCCCGCTCACCGCGCCCCGGACCGACAGCGCCGGCGCGAGCATCGTCGGGCCCGCGGCGGCCGGCGCCGCCGACGATCAGGCCATGCAGGCGTGGGTCATCGGCGGCGAGGTGATCTCGCGGGGCGGTCCCCTGCTCTCGCCCAATACCCGGTTCTACACCCGGGATCAGGACCACCTTCAGCGTCGACCGGATCTGCCGGTGGCCCGTCGCGGGGCCGCGGCGGCGTCGGTCGACGACAAGATATTCGTGGTCGGCGGCGGCGTCGACGCGCCGAGCACATCGGTGCTGGCCTACGATCCGGAGACCGGCGACAGCCGGGCGGTCGCCTCGCTGCCCGGATTGCAGGTCGGCGGCGCCGCGGTGGGCCTCGCCGGTCGGCTGTGGGTGGTCGGCGGCGAGAACCGCTTCGGCGTCGTCCTGCCGACCCTGCGCAGCTACGACCCGGGCAGCGACAGCTGGACCGAGCACCAGCCCATGCTCAACGCGCGCCGCGACGCCGTCGCCCTGGTGGTCGGCGAAGAGCTCGCGGTCATCGGCGGCGAGAACGGCGGTCCGGTGCAATCGGTGGAGTTCTACGACCCGCGCGCCGATCGCTGGCGCCCCGGCCCGATCCTCGAGCGGCCGCGATCCGGCGCGGTGGGCGGCACCTGGCAGGGCCGCATCTATGTCGCCGGCGGGCAGGACGAGGCGGGCCCGCTCGACGACCTCATCGAGCTCGACGGCGATCGCTGGCGCACGGTCTTCGACGAGGGGTTCGGCGGGCTCGGCGCCACCGCGGCGATGCTCAACGGGCGCCTGATCATCGTCGGCGGCCGCGACGAAGACGGGCAGCCGATCGCCGGCCGCCGGATAGTCGACCTCGCCCGGGACTTCGACCGGCACTTCATGCTGACCCCCGAGACGCGCCTGCTCGCGCCCGCCGACGGCCGCGCCCTCGTCGCCCATCGCGGCGAGCTGTATCTGCTCGGCGGCGCCGGCGCGGGCGGCCAGGGCGGCCGGGTCGAGGTCGACCGCTACGCCGGGCGCTGCCTGGACGGTGACATCGGGCCCTACGAAGGCCGCCCGCCCTACGCCGACTTCCCCGATCTGGGCGCGGGCTGCGGCGACGCGACGACCACCGTCGCCCTCGACCCGACGATCGGCTATGGCCACCACGGCCCGTGCGACGGGTGGAACGAGTGCGGCGACGCCGAGACCTGCGCGGATCTGGCCTGCGGCTGGTACGGCCACGGGCCGGCGCACAGCTACCGGGTCACGTCGTGCATCGCGCTGCCGAGCGGCAACTGCGACCTCTTCCGCGGCCTGGGCGAAGAGCTGGACACCGAGTTCGACGGGCTGTGCAACGTCTCGGTGGTCTTCCAGGTGGTCTGCCGGGTGGAGTGATCGCCACGCGCACCATTCGGACCCGGCGAAACCAGAGGCCGAGTCGGCCATCTGCTCTGCTGAAGCAAAACGGAGCAGATCATGATCGAGTGGAAGCATCGACTCGCGCCGGTGGCGATCGTCCTGTGCAGCATCGCGCTCATCCAGCCGACCGAGGCGCGGCCCTTCGTGAGCGGCGCAGACGATCTCGAGGTCACCGTCGGCGGGGCGGTGCAGCCGCGCATCAGCTACGGCCACAGCGATCAGGTCATGGTGACCGACCGGGTCGGCTTCGGCCTGCGCCGGGCGCGGACGCGCATCTCGGGCACCTGGGGCATGACCCGGGTCGAGGCCGACCTCGACTTCGCGACCATGAGCGCGGTGCAGCTCTACGCGACGCTGAAGCTCTCCGACAACTGGCGGATGCGGGCCGGCTACTTCCCCGGCGCTCAGCCGCAGGCCTACATCCCCACCTCGATGACGAAGATCGACGGCGTCGAGCGCGCGGCCATCGCCGAGCGCTGGTCGCGGCTCACCATCGGCAGCTCGGGGCGTGACCTGGGCGTCGATCTGAAGTGGAGCAACGACTACGCCTACGCCAGCGTATGGCTGCACAGCGGCCTCGGCAGCCTGAATCGGTCCGGCGCCAACTATCGCGAGTCCCCCTCGTCGCACAACGCGACCCGCGGGGTCGACAACATGGCGCTGGCCATCAGCGGGTCGTTGGGCTTCACCCCGCAGGACGGGCTCGAGCTGGGCGGGTACGTCGGCTACAACGCGGCCGGCGGCGCGCGGGCGGAGCTCACGCCGGGCATCGACCGCACCGTCACGTCGTGGAGCGCCCATGTCTACTGGGGCCCCGATCCGGGCAGTCAGTTCCTGCGGCTCAAGGCCGAAGCGCTGGGCATCATGATCGAGGGCGACGACCCGCCGGCGGCCGGCGGACCGCCCCCGCAAGTCGACCTCAGCCACTTCGGCGCCGCCGGGACGGCCGCGATCGGCATCATCCCCCACGGCGAGGTCTTCGCGCGATTCGAGGTCTTCGACGAAGACGATGGCAACGACCTGACCCGCTACCTGTCGACCGGCGTGATGTTCAGCCCGAGCGCCATGGACGGCGGCCCCTTCGCCCGCGAGCGCATCACGCTGCTCTACAGCAACGCGGTGCGCGGCGAGCAGACCGACCACATCGCGGTCCTGCAGGGGCAGTGGCTTTTCTGAGCGCTCAAGCCGGCGCGAAGACCCTCAACGCCTCGCCGATTCGAGCCGCCACGTCGGCCTGCTGATCGACCGTCTCGATCAGGTCGTTGCGCACCTCGAGCTCGATGAACGGTACGCCGTGGGCCTGACCGTGCTTCATGATCGAGTAGGTGAAGGCGCCGGCCTTGCCCGAGTACGGTTCATTGAGCGCCACGGCGAAGCCCTGTTTCTCGAGCGCGCCGCCCAGCGCCTCGGCCTCGGCCTCGTAGTCGTCGAAGAGCACACCGATCTCCATCGACCGACGCTGGCCGAGGAAGTCGGGGGTGTAGCTGTGCATCGACACCAGATGCGCCGGCCCGCGGGCGAGCCGCGCGCGACAGACGCGATCGACGGTGCCGTGATACGGGGCGTAGAGCGTCTCGATGCGGTGACGGACATCGGCCGGCGCGAGCCCCTGGTTGAAGCTCACCGGCACCTCGCCACAGCGCTCGACGACCAGCGTCGGGCTGTCGATGGGGCGGTTGGGGTCGACGAGCAACCGGCTGAAGTCGCTGAGCACCGCGACGCAGTCGAGCGCGCGGGCCATGGCTTCGGTGACCGGCGCGATGCCGCGGTCGAAGCCCCAGTGATCGTCGAGCAGCGCGCGGTCGGCGGCGTTGGCGACGACGCCGACGAGGCGGTTGGAGGCGTGCTCGCAGGTCAGGACGAACGGCCCGCTGGCTTTCAGCGGGTCGCCGACGACGCGAACGGGCGGGCGGATTTTGAGGGTGGGATCGGACGTCTGCATGGCGGCAGCATACCGATCCCGCGGGGCCGATGCAGCGCTCGCGGCGCGATCAGCGGCAGCAGAGCACCGGGGAGGTCGTGCCGCAGCCGACGTTGCGGCCGAGCCGGACCACGTCGCCGGTGATCCCACCCCCGTTGCCCGCGCTGCGGTAGTCGAAGTCGATCATGATGCGGGTGCCGTCAGAGGCGTCGCCGCTGTTGTACATCAGGTTCTGGCAGTTGCCGTGCAGCGAGTTGTTGTTGCGGTTGTTGGTGTCCGACTCGTGGGACACCGTCCAGGTCCAGAGGCTGTCGGCCGCGACCCGGGCGTTGGCGGTCATCGCGCCGGTCGAGACCGCCCGGAAGACCTCGTCGGGGCTGCAGAAGTGCGCGGTGGGCTCGTTGGGGTAGGTCGAGCGGCACATCTCATTGGCCGCCCGCATGCCCGTCTGGCCGTTGAACGAGAAGCGGCCGTTCGAAGTCTGGTTGCTGCGGCCGAGCAGGAACGCGCCGCCCAGTCGCCCCAGCGCCTCTTCGATCGCCGTGATTCGGGCGTCGAGCGCCGCGTCGGCCGCCTCGACGCCCGCGGTCGTCGCGTAGTCGGCGAGCGCCGCCGCGGTGATGAAGCCGCGGGCGTCGAGCGCGGCGTTGGTCACGTAGGTCCGGCTGACGTCGGCCCGCAGCGTGTCGACATAGGCCACGGTGGCATAGCCCCGGGCGTCGAGCGCCGCGTCGGTGACGTAGCCCTGGTCGCGCACCCACTGCTCGGTCGCGTAGCCGTTGAGCGCCGCGCCGGTCAGATAACCCTGGTCGCGTACCCACTGCTCGGTCGCGTAGCCGTTGAGCGCGTCGGCCCGCAGGTAGCCCTGCTCACCCACATAGCCCATCACCCACTCTTCGGTGGCATAGGCCTCGAGCGCGTCGGCCCGCACATAGCCCTGCTCGCCGACGTAGGTCCGCACCCAGTCCTCGCTGGGGTATTCGAGGCCGCCGAGCTGCTCGCCCACGTAGCCCCGCACCCAGTCCTGGTCGGTGTAGCCCTGGTCGCGCACCCACTGCTCGGTCGCGTAGCCGTCGAGCGCCGCGGCGCCGAGATAGCCCTGCTCGCCCACATAGCCCCGCACCCAGTCCTGGTCGGTATAGCCCTGGTCGCGCACCCACTGCTCGGTCGCGTAGCCGTCGAGCGCCGCGGCGCCGAGATAGCCCTGCTCGCCCACGTAGCCCCGCACCCACTCTTCGTCGGTGTAGCCCTGGTCGCGCACCCACTGCTCGGTGGCATAGCCGGTCAGGTCGACGTCGATGTCGGCGATGTCGTCCTCGGTCAGATAGGCCTGATCCCGCACCCACTGCTCGGTGGCATAGCCCCGCTCGTCGAGGTTGGCCACCGTCACGTAGCCCCGCTCGCCGAGCACGTCCCAGCGGGCGTAGCCGGCGAGATCGGCCTGCGTCGCGAAGTCGTCGACGGTCAAGCCACCGATGGAGATCGCTGAGTTCGCCATCATCGCGTAGGGCACGCTGCCCACCCGCTGACGCGGCGTCGCCTCGCCCTCGTCGCCGACGCTGACGCCCAGGTAGCGCACCTCGCCGCTGCCCATGACACCCGCCAAGGACTCGATCATGCCCAGGTAGACATAGAAGACGCCCCCCTCGGGGATCACGTCCCACGTTTCGGTCCACAGAGCGCTCGGCGAGTCCCCGTCGGCATACAGGCGAAACGTCAGCGAGACTTCCTGGTCCTGGGGCATGCCGGCGTCGTTGGTCAGATAGCCTTGATAGGGCAGCACGTCGGGCACCTGAGCCGCGGCGGGCGCGGCCAGCAGGGCAAAGAGCGCGGCGGCGACGAGAGCCCGGAGGGCGGTGTGCTTCGGATCGCGGTTCACGGGGTCCTCCCCAGGCTGATGGGACGGAGGCGCAGACTCGGCGTGCGCATGCGGTGGATGGGTTCACGGGTGCCCAGCGTCATGCGCAGGCGATAGGGACCGACGCTCATCTCGCCGCCGGCGGAGATGAACTGCCCGCCGACGAACTGGATGCCTTCGCCGGGCGGGCAGCCGTTGGGATCGGCCTCGCCCGGGCAGGGATCGCAGGCATCGCCCACGCCGTCTGCGTCGCTGTCGGCCTGGGCCGGATTGGCCAGGCCGGGGCAGTTGTCTTCGTCGTCGGCCACGCCGTCCCGATCGGGGTCGACCTCGACCGGCAGCACCTCGGGGCAGACATCATCGACGGGCTTGCACTGGCGACCGAGCCCGACCGAGCGACACTCGTAGCCGTCGGGGCACGGCGTCTCCTCGCAATCCTGCCCGCAGTGATACGGCCCGCCGTCGTCGCCGAGCAAGACACACTTGTCGGCCTCGCCCCCGCATTGGAAGTCATCGCTGCAGGGCGCGCACAGACCAAGGGTCGGCTGGCAGACTTCGCCGCCGAGCGAGACGTTGTTGGCGCAGAACTGACCGGCGTCACAGGCGTCGGCGCCCGCCTGCGAATCGCATGGCCGGGTGCAGCGACCGCCGTCGGCGGTCGGAAGGCACAGACCGCTGAGGCAGTCATCGGGGCCATCGCACGGCGTATTCGGCGGATCGACTTGTGCCATGGGCATATCGGGGGCATCGCCGTCCGGCGTCTGCGCGTCGATGCCCCCATCTACATTCGGCGTGGGTGCCGGTGGATCGCCGGGCGCGGTGTCATCACACCCCGCCAGCGCCAGACCGAGCACCCAAGCCAAGGCGAGACTCTTGCGCACGGGGCTCCTCCCTGCTGCTCGAAGACCAGGGTCAGCCTACGGGTCGTCGCCGTATGGATCAATGCTGACAGTCGAGGGATTTCGGCGGGCGCGCGGATCATCCTCAACGCACGACGAACAGCTCCACGAGAATGCCGGCGACCGTGAAGATGAACGCGACCAGCAGGATGAACTTGACCGCGTCTTTGATCTCGTCGTGCTTCACACAGCCCTCGAAAGCGGGACGCGTCATTAGGTGCTGCCGGCGGCCTCGGGTCAAGCTCGCGGCGCCGAAAACCGCTGCGCGGGCCTGCCCGGTCCTCTGCCCGTCGGCGGATCGGCCGCGAGGAGCGGGCAGGCCCGGCGCCGTCGGCCACTGTAAGATCGGCGTCACACCGGGTCGGGTGCGCCAGACCCACCATCGGGAGTTCGCCATGTCGCTCGTCTTCCATCAACCGTCCCGCCGGGCGCTGCTGCGCCCCGCCCTGCTCGCCGCCCTCGCCTGCTCCGCGCCCGCCGTCGCGTCGGCCTGCGGCGGCTTCTTCTGCAACAGCAACGAGCCGGTCAATCAGGCCGACGAGACCATCCTCTTCGCCCGCGAAGGCGACCAGGTCGAGATGCACGTACAGATCCGCTACGCCGGCCCGCCGGTGGGCTTCGGCTGGCTGCTGCCCGTGCCGGCCGACGTCGAGACCGCGGTCTCGACCGATCAGCTGTTCACCCGGCTCGACCAGCGCTACACCCCCCGCTTCCGCCTGCGCACCGAGTACGCCGACGGCTGCGAGCCGCCGCCGCCCGAGCCCGAAGAATTCCTCGCCGACGCCGGCATGTTCGCGCCGGACATGGCCGCGCCCGGCCCCGATGGGGTCAACGTGCTCAGCCGCGAGGCGGTCGGCCCCTACGACCGGGTCATCCTGCAAGCCGACGCCGTCGGGCCCCTGCTCGACTGGCTCGCCGAGAACGGCTACCAGGTGCCGCTCGGCGGCGATGAGCGGCTGGCCGACTACGTCGACAGCTCGGTCTTCGTGGCGCTCAAGCTGCTGCCCGGCGCCGACTCCGACGACATCCGGCCGCTGCGGCTGCGGTTCACGGCCCCCGCGCCGGCCATCCCGATCCGGCCGACGGCGGTCGCGGCGACCCCCGACATGGGGGTGGTGGTCTACATGCTCGGCGACGGCCGGGCGGTGCCGCGCAACTACCTGCACGTGCAGGTCAACGAGGCCACCATCGCCTGGGAGCGCGGCGGGGCGAACTATCGCGACGCGGTCTCCCACGCCGTCGACGAGGCCGCCGACGGGCGCGCGTTCGTCACCGACTACGCCGGCGGCCTCGATCAGCTCGGGCAGTTCGAACTCGACATCGATCTCGAGCGGCTCGCCGCGGTGCGGGTGCTCGAAGACCTGCGGCCCTTCCGCGACGTCCTGCAGGCCTCCGACCTGCGCCCGCTCGTGCGCGACGCGATCACACCGCCCGAGGGCGTCACGCCCGACGAGGTGCTGGGCCAGCCCTGGAACTACGACTGGACGACCATCCCCTGCGATGGCGCGTGGATGGCCGCGACCATCGAGGAGAGCATCCTGCCCGTCTGGCGCGAGCTGGACGTGCTCTTCGACGCCCACGACCGCATCACCCGTCTCTTCACCACGCTGAGCCCGGCCGAGATGGAGGTCGACCCCATCTTCGATCTCAACCCCGATCTGCCCGAGGTGCCGGCCGTGCGCCAGGGCGTGCGCTTCATCGAATGCGGCGACGACGACTGGCCCGATTGGGACAGCGCGCTGATCACCACCCCGTCGGGCCTGCAGTATCGCCTCGTCGACGGGCGCAACCCGCACGCGGTGCAGCGGCAGCGGGGCGAGACGGTGCGCGGCGCGGACGAGGTCGGCGCCGCGGTGATCGAGCGCCCGTTCGCGGCGGGCCAGTTCGAGCCGATCGCCGACAACCGGGACGCGCTGTCCGCGCAGTTCGTGGAGGACGGATCCGACGGCGGCGTCGGCGGCGCGGGTGGCAACGGCGGCAATGGTGGAGCGGGTGGCAACGGCGCAGGCGGCAATGGCGGGGCGGGCGGCAGTGGCGGAGCCGGCGGCGCGCCGGGTCTCGACGGCGGCCTGGCCGGCGATGACGAGCTGCAGGACAGCGGCTGCGCCTGCGACGCGGGCGGGGGCTCGCCGGGCGGCCTGCTCGTGGCGGGGCTGGTGCTGCTCGGCCTCGGCCGACGGCGCCGCTGAGAGCGGGCCGCCGGCTCGAGCGTCAGCGCACGCTGTTGCGGCGGGCCACCTGAGCCCGCAGCTCGGCGGCCAGGGTCGGATCGGCCTCCTTGTCGGCCGCCTCGCTCAAGGCCTTGGTCGCCTTGGGCCCGGGCACCTCGAACAGCGCGATCGCCGCCGTGCGCCGAATCTGGACCGACGGTTCGTTGAGCGCCGCGGCGAGCAGCGGCACCGCCCGGTCGCCATGGACCACCACGTAGCGCAGCACCTTGTGGCGCACACCGGCCGGGTTCTCGGCGCCCAGCGCGCTCTCGTACACGGCGAACGTCCGCGCGTCGGGCCACCATTTCAGCGCTTCGAGCGCCGCCGTCCGCATGGGGCCGGCCTGGGCATCGGCCGCGATGACCCGCAGGATCTTGGCCGGATCGGTCGCCGCCGCCTCGAATCGCGCCTTCTCCGGCAAGCCGTGATAGCCGCGCAGCAGCGCCTCGATCTGCGCCCGCTCGGCGTCCGCCGTCTGGGCGGCGGTCCGGGTATCGGTCTGCGGGTTGCTCGGCCCGGCGCACGCCGGCGCGGCGGCCAGCGTCAGCAACAGGGTCAACAGGGTCGGATGGCGCATCGACTCACTCCTTCGTCAGCGGGTTGGCCAGGATGACCGACGCCTGCTCGGCGCTGACGACGTCGTGGTCCGGTCCGGCGAGCGGGAACATCAGGTTCGTCCAGTCGGGGCACCCGGTCGGGAAGTTGCGGGTATTGGTGCAATCGGGGGTATCGGCGATGGGGTCGGTGGTGCGCTGGTTCTGCTCGGTGGTGTGGTACAGCCCGAGGTAGTGCCCCACCTCGTGGGCCATGACCACGCCGGTGTAGCTGTTGCCGTCGATGACCTGGCCGCCGCCGTCCTGGAAGCGTCCGCCGAGGAACTCCGAGGTGAACACCACGCCGCTCGCCTGCGTGCCGTGCAGGCCCGCCGGACCGGGCAAGCCCTGGGAGATGCCGAGCACGCCGCCGGCGCCGGGCAGGGCGAACGTCTGGATGAAGACGATGTTGAGGCTGAGGTGGTCGTCGAGGGTGTCCCCCGGCGCCTCGGTGAGGGTCAGCACCCGGCCGACGTCCTCCTGGCTGCGGATCACGCCGAACTGATTGGCGTCCTGACCGACGATGTCGAAGAAGCGCACCTCGCCGATCTCGACGCCCACCGGCGCATAGATGCCCTCGAACGCGTCGAGCAGCGCGCGCATGTTGCCGTTGCCCGGGGCCTGCGCCGCCGAGATGCCGATGTCGACGAGGTAGATGTTGAGGTCGATCTGGTTGCCAGGCGCGGCCTCTTCGATCTGATACCAGCACATCTGCTGCGCGTTGCTGGCGATGAGGTACTGGTGCAGGCCGGCCTCGAGCTGGCCCTGGAAGCGCGACGTCGCCGGCACGACCGTCGGGTTGATGCTGCCGAAGAGCTGCGCGCCGGCGGTCTGGAAGCTGTTCTGACCGCGGAAGTCGATGCGCTGCCCGCTCGGCCGCTCGATCCGCGCCGGATCGATGCGCTGGCCGTCGATGGCGAAGGGCACGATCATGTAGGCCCCGGTATCGGGCTGCACCTCGTACTCGATGGCGAAGACGCCGTTCTGCACCGGATCCTCGCAGAGGATGCCGAGCGGCGAGTCTTCGAGGCCCTCCGGCGGCGCCACCGGCTCGTTGGGATCGGGGAAGCACACCCCGAGCCCCTGGCCGACGGGCTGGCAGAGATAGCCCGACCCGCAATCACCCGGGGCCTGGCACATCCGCACGCAGAAGGTGGGGTCGTTGGCCACGAAGCAGCGGTTGTCGGTGCCGTCGTCCGGGCCGCGGGCGCAGTCGGTGCGGTCCGCGCAGCCGACGGTGGTGCAGTAGCCGCCGGGCCAGTCGACGATGCAGCCGCCGCCCGCGCATTGCTCGTCGCGCTCGCAGGCCATGCCGTCGAGGCGCTCGCCGTCTTCACCCGGCAGGCAGACGCCGCGGGGGCCGAAGTCGGCGCAGGTGTAGCCCTCGCGGCACGGCGCGGCGTCGCAGTTGACGGCGCAGATCGGCTCGCCCGCGTCGACACAGGTCGTCTCGAGCCCGCACGAGGCGCCCACGGTGCAGCCGATCTCGGCGCAGTAGCCCCCGGGGAAGTCCGGATCGGGCAGGCAGACGCCCTCGGCGCAATCCCCGTCCGCGCGGCACGGCTCGCCCGGTCCGGCGTCGCCGCTCGGCTCGGGCTCCGGTTCGGGCTCCGGCTCAGGTTCGGGCTGGGGCTCCGGCTCAGGCTGCGGCTCCGGCTCGGGCTGCGGCTCGGGCTCCGGTTGCGGCTCGGGCTGCGGCTCCGGCTCCGGCGTACCGCCCGCGCCGCCGGCGCCGGGGTCGATCATCAGGATCCCACCGTCGGGATCGGGGCCATCGGCATCGGGACTGGGATCGGCGCACGCCGCGAGCAGGGCGGCGAGGCACAGCGGCGTCAGGGTCGACGTTCGCATCGGCACTCCATGGATCGAGTATCGCCGCCCGTCAGCAAGAACCGTTCCGTTCGTTCGCGAACGGCGAGCAGTCGACAGGGATAAACTTTTCCCAACAGCGACTTGGACAGCAACCGACCCTCAGGGCAGGCCGGTGAAGCTCGCCTCGAGGCGGTAGCGCCCCGCCGCGTAGCCGAAGACACCGATATAGAACTGTCCCTGCCCCGACACCGTGCAGCTCTCGTTCACCGCGCCTTCGAGCCACGGTCGGCAGTCGAACTGCTCGGCCGTCGGCGGCTCGCCGCGGCGCACGTAGAGGTCGACGTCGGCGCTCAGCCCCGAGATGCCCGCGGTGAGCGCGCCTTCGGTGACCGTGTACGGGCCATACTGCTGCCACTGTTGCTTCTCGACGGCGCCGTCGAGCGCGATCATCTGCGGGGCCGGCTGGGGCTCGGCCGGCGGCGGCGCCTCGGCGGGCGGCGGCGTCCAGCGCAGCGACAGCTGGAAGGCGGTGGCCTGATAGCCGTAGACCGACACGTAGACCTCGGCGCCGCTGACCGCGCAGATCTCGGCGGTCTGGCCGCCGGCCCAGGGGCGGCAATCGAACTGCTCGGCGGTGGGCTGGGCCCCGGCGCGCACGTAGAGGTCGGCGTCGCCGTCGGCGTCGAGGGTCTGCAGGGTGGCTTCGAGCGGCCCCGATCCGACGACGAACGGCCCGAAGTGGCGCCACTCGCGGGTGCCGACCTGCCCCATCTCGGTGGCGCTCATCGGCTCGGGCGGCGGCGGCTCGGCGGGCACCGTCAGCGACTCTTCGAGCAGGGACTCGACGACGCTCCAGCGGATGCCGGTGCCCGCGCGCTCGACGTCCACCTGCACCGTGTAGTTCGACGTCGGCGCGAAGCCGCGGGTATAGGCGTAGACCCGGGTCTGACCCTCGGGCACCACCAACGTGCAAGTCTCCTCCGTGCCGGTCAGCACCGGGCGGCAGTCGTGGCGCGACAGCCACGGCCGACTGCCGAAGCGCACGTAGAGATCGGCGTCGCCGTCGCCCTTCATCTTCACGTGCACCCGCTCGCCGGCCACGACGTCCCAGCGGCCCACGTTGGACCACGCGTTGGCGGCGACCGCGCCGTTCACCGTCGCCAGCACGTCCCGTCGGCGGGCCACCTCGGTGTCCTGCTTCATCAGCGGCCGCCACAAGAAGTCGGGGTGGTTGCGCTTGCTGTCGCCGACCCACTCCCCGCCGATGATGCGCCCTTCGCCGTCGAGCTCGAGCACGTAGCTATAGCGATCGGTGCCGGTGTAGTCGTCGATCTCGTCGGCGAGGTGGGCGTCCTGCTCCTGGTGCGACTCGAAGATGTAGCCCATCTCCATCTCGACGTGGTGGAAGCTCACCGCCGCGTCGTTGAAGCGGTAGGGGGCCATCGCCGGCGCGCCGACGAGGCCGTTGGCCGTCGCGGCGTCCACCTCTTCGCTGCGGGTGATGCGATAGCCGCGAATGGGCTGATTCCACACCTCGTAGTCGTAGGTCCGGTCTTCGACGATGGCCTCGCGGCGCAGCCCGAGCATGTTGGTGATGACGATGTGGAAGCTGCCGGCGTTCGTATCGGCGCAGGCCTTGTCGGCCTCGACCGGGCGGCCGAATTCGTCGTAGGTGACCCCGCCCTCCCCCGTCGCGGTCTTGTCGCAGCGCAGGGCCATGACCTTCTGCGGCAGGCCCTCGTCGTACGACAGCGTCACGAGCGCCTTGATGTCGTTGATGCGGAACTCGACGCCGTTGCGGGTCACCGGCTGGCGCGGCTCGTCTTCGACCACCGCCGCCGGACCCCAGGCGTGGCAGATGCCGAACCAGGTCTCGATGCAGCGCCCGGCCGACTGCCCGCGCCGCTTCGAGCACTTCTCGCCCTTGGTCGCGTTGCACTCGCTGTCGGTCGTGCAGGGGGTCGCGTCGGGCAGGCTGTCGACGCCGTAGACCGCCGAGACCTGATCGGG
Source organism: bacterium (assembly GCA_030427205.1). Taxonomy (GTDB): domain Bacteria; phylum Myxococcota_A; class Bradymonadia; order UBA7976; family UBA1532; genus JACKDM01. The sequence continues at coordinate 19,534 of JAUHXC010000018.1, forward strand.
CAGCCCCTCCAGGCCGAACGCGGCGGCGTACTTCTCCGACGGCGACATCGACATCGGGCCGGCCCAGCGGTCGTTGACGCTGTCTTTGTAGGTCGGCCAATAGCTGCCGGCCCACGGGATCCGCGTCGCCTCGCCCTCGAGCGGCAGCATGGCGAAGCGGGTCTCCATCTGGTCGTCGAGCAGGATCTCGGGCCGATCGTCCTCACCCCAGGTGATGGGCGCCGGCGCGCCGCGGGTGGGCGTCGGCGCCTCCGCCGGCGCACAGGCCGATACGACGAGGGCGCAGAGCGCGACGCCGTAAAGCGCGAGGGGCAGCGGCAGGGTCATGCGGAACATGGTCTCTCCGAAATCATGCACCAGAAGCGGAAAGATGCACCGAGACCATATCTCAATCGAGGGGTTTGGCGGGAGTCGTCCGGCGCACGGCCGGGCGCCGCGCCAGACAAGAAGAGAGAGTCGGGCCCCGAGACCTCGGCGCTTGCGCACGGTGAGGTCGCCGTCGAGCACCCCCGGATGGGCCCGACGGCGAACGCCAAGACCTCGGGGCCCGAGAGGATGCGTGACCGGAGCCTTGCGCACGGTGAGTGCACCGTCGGCCCCCCGGTGGGCCGCCGATGCAGCCCCGGTCACGCGATCGAGCGGCGGCCGGAGCCGCCATGTAGAGAGCGCGACCGGGACCTTGCGCACGGTGAGTTGCACCGTCGGTCCCCCGGTGGACCGCCGATGCGGTCCCGGTCGCGCGATCGAGCGGCGGCAGAGCCGCCATGAAATGAGCGTGGCCGGGACCTTGCGCACGGTGAGTTGCACCGTCGGTCCCCCGGTGGACCGCCGATGCGGTCCCGGCCACGCGTTCACGGGGCGGGTAGACCCGCCGAAAAGGGCGATCGGAGCCGGGGTTGCGCACGGTGAGGTCCGGCCCCGATCGCATGAATCGTCTGCCCGCTCAGCGCCTCGGCGGCGCCGGGCCGCCGGATCCCGTGGACGGCCATGCGCGACGCGGTGAGCGCGGTCGCGGTGGCGTCGTTCACTGCGGGGTCACTCCTGACAGTCGGCTGCGGACGGCGCAACCCGTGAGCAACGACCGTGCCACCCCGACGCAGCGCGTCAAAATCGCACGCAGCCGTTGTATTTTCATGAATAAGCCGACAAAAGCGTCTATTTCCGACAAATATGTCGGACAAAAGCGTGCCAGCGGCCTCGGGAAGCGGTGACAACCGTGCAACGCGCCGGAGCGGCCAGAGCGGCCGTACGACGCCGGCCCGCAGGACGTGGGAGGCGGACCGCCACCGCGCAGCGCGATCGAGATCCGCGTCCGACGCTGGACACCTCTGGCCGGATCGGGCAGACGGAGGACATGCGATACACCGACCTCAGCCTCCGCGCCCTCGCCCTGCTCGTCACCTGCGTGCTCACGGCGGCATGCGACGATGACGATCGGGCGCCCGACGCCGCCGCGGCCGACGCGATGAGCGACATCACACCGTCCGACGCCGCGGCCGACGCAGCCGCGGCCGACGCAGCCTCGGCCGATGATGCAGCATCCGCCGACGCAGCGCCGGCCGACGCGGCGCCCGCGGACGCAGCGCTCGCCGACGAGCTGCCCGCGACCGACTACTGCGAACGGGCCGTCGACGTCTTCTGCCCCTACTACGTGCGCTGCGGGCGCATGGCGGTGCCCGACGAGGCGACGTGCCGCGCGGTGTTCGTCGAGAGCTGCAACGCCAAGTACGAGCCGACCTATGCGGCGCACGCCCGCGCCGGCGAACTCGTCTTGTCACGGGCCGGCCTCGACGCCTGCGCGGCGCATCTGGCCCAGGTCGACTGCGGCGCGCACAACTTCGACCTCGACGGCCCGTGCGGCGCCATCTGGCCCGGCCAGGTCGCCGCCGGCGGCACCTGTGGACCGGGCATCGGCAGCTTCGTCTGCGGCGCGGGCACCGACTGTCGGTTGAGCGTCGAGACCTTCTGCGGCACCTGCGATCCGGCGGCAGCGGCCGGGCAAGCCTGCGGCGACGACGTGCGCTGCCACTCGAGCGCCGAGTGCCGCGACGGCGTCTGCGTGGCGCGGCCCACCGCCGGCGAGGCGTGCCCCGAGGCGGGTCCGCGCTGCGCGACGGGCACGACGTGCCGCGAGGGCGTCTGCGCCATCCGGCCGTGGGCCGGGCCGGGCGAGGCGTGCGGACAAGCGGCCCGCTGCCGCTACAAGAGCGACTGCATCGGCGGGGTGTGCGTCGAGGGCGCGCTGCTCGGGGCGCCGTGCGGGGCGCAGCAGCCCTGCGCGACGGGCTGGTGCGACGGCGAGACGTGCGCGGCGCCCAAGGTCGCCGGCACGGTCTGCGCGGCCGGCGCCGAGTGCGTCAGCGGCGGCTGCGTCGACGGCGTCTGCATCGACGATCGGGGGCCCTGCTTCCTCGAGTGAACCGGCTCAGGGCGCGGGCACACAGCGCCCGACGGCCGGATCGTCATCGTCGCAGTCGCCGTCGCACCGCCCGACGCCGTCGCCGTCGGTGTCCGCGTCGGGCGCGCACGGCGCCTCGCAGATGAAGCCGCGGGCGACCGTGCAGGGCAAGTCGTTCCAGATGGGATCGGCGGCCCGGATGTGGGCGCAGTCTTCGTTGTTGTTGTAGTCGTTGGGCTCGCTGGGCGCCCACGGGGCGTCGGGGCTCACCTCGCGGCCATCGACCCAGCGGAAGGTGCCCTCGGCGGCGATGTCGTCGAGGCCGATCCAATACTCGATGCGGTTGAGCGCCCGGGCCCGATCGGCGACCGTCCGGGCTTCGCCGCCGTCGGCGAGCACCGCGAGATCGAGCCCCATGTCGACGCACGCCTGCCGCGCGTCGGCGTAGGGCAGCTGGCTGCGACAGGCCAGGTAGCGGTGGGCGCCGAAGTCGATCGGATCGCAGCGGATGCAGCCCTCGCCGTCGTCGACCTCGCCGTTGCAGTCCTGGTCGACGCCGTCGTTGCACACGTCGAAGAACCCGGGGGCCCGGCTCGGGTCGCCGTCGTCGCAGTCCTGCCCGCAAGCGGTGCTGCCGTCGCCGTCGCCGTCGGTGGCCGGATCGCACAGCTCTTCGCAGATGATGCCCTGGCGCCGGTCGCAGGGCAGGTCGTTCCAGCGCCCGTTGCGGGCCCAGATGTGGGCGCAGTCCTCGTTGCCGGCGTTGTTCGGCTCGCCGTCGTTCCAGTTGGACCACGGGCGCTCGACGCCATCGGGCCAGGCGAAGGTCCCCTCCTCTTCCAGGTCGTCGAGGCCGATCCAGTAGTCCTGGTTGCGGATCTGCAGCGCCCGCTGGGTGATGATCTGCGCCTCGCGCGGCCCGTCGGGGATCCACCCCTCGGCGCCGTGCTCCCGGCAGCGCTCGACGGCGTCGACGTACGGCCGCGGCGTGGTACAGACCAGATAGCGCCGCCCGTCGTGCAAGAACTCTTCGCAGTCGGGGCACTCGGGCGAGTCATCGGCGTAGCCGTTGCAGTCCTGGTCGATGAAGTCGCCGCAGATCTCGGGCGCGCCGGGGTACGTCAGCGGATCGTCCGGGTTGCAGTCGCGATCGCAGATGAACCCGTCGCCGTCGGGGTCGGGGTTCTCGGCGGTGAGGCAGTCGACCAACCCGCCGACGTCTTCCCGACGGCGGATCAGGAACGCGATGGTGTCCTCGACAGCCCGATCGATGCCGGCGAGGTCGTAGGCCTTGCGCGGGTCGGCGTCGGCCTCTTCGCGGTGGCTGAGCGCGACGGCCTCGATCTGCGGCACGAGCGCGAGGCCGTCGAGGGTGTCGACGAGCTGCAGCAGCGTCGCGTCGAACGCTTCGAGGCACTCGACCGAGGCCCGGCAGCGCTCGAGCAGCAGCCCGCGGCCGTCGCGGATGGCCAGGTGACGGGCGAACGTCTGATCGGTGCCCCACGGGATGAGGCGCATCACGTTCTGGTCGTCGAAGTGCAGGTAGTAGTTATTGCGGGTCGGGGCGTAGCCGTCCCAGTGGCCGATGTAGATCTCGGTGACCATCATCGCCAGGGCGTTCGGCCAGTCGATGAGCTCCTGGCTGGCGGCATGGAACTCGGGGGGCTCGACGGCGTGCATCAGCGCGATGATCGCCTCGAGCTCGGCCGTATCGGCGTCGCCCTCGTCGCGGTCGAAGCGCCCGACGTGATCGGGGAAGAGGTCGGCGCCATAGGCCCCCTCGTAGAGGTTCTCCGTGCCGCTGAAATGGCGGTCGAGCAGCTCGTCTTCGAGGGCCTCGATGTTCGAGTAGAGCCCGTAGGCTTCGCCGTTGACGGTCACCCAGGCGTAGCCCACCCGGGGCGCGACGACGCCCATCGCCCGGAAGATGGTGTAGGCGGTCCACTCGTGGATCATCGAGCGGTCCTGCACCATGTTGTTCAGCGTCAGCCGGCGCTGGCCCAGCAGCTGAGCGTCGTCGCTCTCCCAGTCGATCTGCACCTTGAAGGCCGACTTGCGGTCGAGCGTGCGGAACGAGCCGGCGCGCCCCTTCAGCCGGAAACCCACCGGCATCGGCTCGCCCTCTTCGTAGCGCATCGTCGCCGAGACGTACTCCCGCGGGGCGTCGCCGAGCCGCTCGAGATTCTCGGGGCTCACCTCGAAGTCGAGGCGGATGACGTTCATCGGGTCGAAGAGCTCGCCCGATGGCTCGACGAGCGCCCGGTTGGGCTCGCCGCGGGTCGGCGCCGTCCGGCCCCAGGGCCCCTCGCCGTCGGGCAGGCGGCCCCAGGTGTAGGCGGCGGGCAGCCGCGGCATCTCGACCCGGTCGACCGCGCGGCCCGTCGGATCGAGCAGCGTGACCCCATCGGCCCCGCAGGCGATGCCGAAGGTGAAGCCGGCCGCGTCCTCGGTCTGCCGCCGCACGTCGGCGAGGGCGCCGCGCTCGATGACGATGCCGTCGAGGCGATGTCCGCGCTCGGGGTCCTCGGCGTCGTCGGTCACCCGCCATCCGCTCAAGTCGACCGGCAACGGGCCCACATTGGCCAGCTCGATGAACTCGCGGCCGTGGCAGTCGACCTCGTTGAGGCGGATATCGGGCGGCGGCAGCGCCTCGTTGGGCGAGCCGGGCGTCGGCCGGGTCGGACCCCACGCGCCCTCGACGTCGGGCAGTCGGCCCCAGCTCGCCCCCTGCACCGGCTCTTCGAGGCGCACCAGCGCGCCGATGGTCCGATCGGGGGCCATGAGGTAGAGCGTATCGCCGCAGCCGATGCCGAACGGCAGGTCGAGCATCAGCATCAGCGTATTGGCCTCGACGTCGGCGTCGGGCAGCGGCGCGCCGCGCAGCGGATCCACGGGATCGTCGGTGATCTGCCAGCCGGCGGTGCGGCCGGCGGAGACGACGGCGATCTCGACGAACTCGAGGTCGCGACACCCGACTTCATTGAGGATCAGCCCGGCGCTCTGCGGAGGCTCGGCGTCGGGCAGCGCGTCGGGCGCATGCGCCGCGTCCGGATCGACCGCGGCGTCCGGCGCGGGCGCGGCCATGTCGGGTGACGCCATATCGGGCTCGGCGGCCCCGTCGAGCCCGACCTCGGCGTCGACCGCCGCCTGATCCGGCGCCGCGTCGAACGCCTCGCCGGCATCGGGCCCGTCGGCCGCGTCGACCGTCCGCGCCGCATCGGGTACGACGGCGAGATCGAGTGTGGGCGCCGTGCCCGGCTCAGCCGGGTCGCACGCCGCGAGGCCGGCGCTGAGGAGGCCGATCAAAGACAGTCGAAAGAGGCGCATCCCGTCCCCCGATGGATATCCGGAAACGGAAAGGTATCAGGAGCGTGACAGCCGTGGCCACTCGCAGCGCCAGCCGGCGATCAACGGGGCCTGGCCGGGCGTCCGATCGTCGACGCGCGGTCGGCGCGCTCGACGGCGCACGCCGTCTCGCCGTCGCAGCAGGGGGCGATGTTGGTCTTGCAATGCAGACACTGCGCGTGGCCGTGAGCGTAGTCCATCGGCGTCGGGCGGCCGCACCAGTTGCAGAAGACATGACCGGCGAAGGGATGCGACGGGCGGGACATGGCGGCCTCCGTGAGTGCCTCGCCGGTCTACCGCGTCGCCCGCCGCGCAGCAACCGCTACGTCTTGCGCGGCTGCATCTTGCCGAGTTGCATGCGCAGGGCCTCTTCCAGCTCGGCGTGACGGAAGCCGTAGCCGCTCGCCCGCAGCGCTTCGGGCAGGACCCGCTGACCGGCGAGCAGCATCTCGTCGGCGGCCTCACCCAGCGCGAGCCGCAGCGCGAACGCCGGCGCGGGCAAGAAGGCCGGTCGACCGAGCACCCGGCCCAGAGTCTTGGCGAACGCGCGGCTCGTGACCGGCTCGGGCGCGGTCAGGTTGAGCGGGCCCGAGACCTCGTCGGTGACCAGCGCGTGATGCAGCCCGCCGACCACGTCGTCGATGGCGATCCAGCTCCAATACTGGTCGCCGCTGCCCACCGGCCCGCCGAGTCCGAGCTTGAACGGGGTCAGCATCTGGCCCAGCGCTCCGCCCGCCGCCGAGAGGACGATGCCCAGCCGCGCGTTGACGACCCGGATGCCCGCCGCGCTCGCCGGCGCGCAGGCCGCCTCCCAGTCGCGGCAGACCTCGGCCAGGAAGCCATCGCCCGAGCTGCTCGCCTCGGTCAGCACGGCGTCGCCGCGGTCGCCGTAGAAGCCCACCGCCGAGGCGCAGACGAGCACCCGCGGCTTCTCGTCGAGCTCGGCGAGCGCCGAGGCCAGCAGGCGGGTGCCGTCGACCCGGCTGTCGTAGATGCGGGACTTCTTGGCGTCGGTCCAGCGGCCGACGATGGGCTCGCCGGCGAGGTGCACCACCGCGTCGACGCCTTCCAATGCCGCCCGGTCGATCTCGCCGCCGCCGGGATCCCAGCGGATCTCGCCGTCCTCGGGCGCGCGCCGCACGAGCGGGCGCACGGTATGCCCGCCGGTGGTCAGAAACGCCGAGAGCGCCTGCCCGACGAGGCCCGAGGCCCCCGAGATGGCGACGGTGAGCGGTGCGGTGCCGGCGTGGGCCTTCAGATCGTCGGTCATGATGCGGTGCCGATAGGTGAAGAGCTGGTCGAATTGCGCGGCGACGAAGGGCGCGGCGATCGCGCCGAGCGGGCCGAAAGGCAATCTGTACTCGATATGATCCACCAGCGCACTGCCCGCGGGATCGGGCTCGACCCGGTGGGTATGGGCGTATGCCGCGAACGGGCCCGAGAGCTGCACGTCGCGAAAGCGCGTGTGCGGGATGTAGTCCCGGTGTTCGAGCGTCCAACGCAGCGGGATGCCCGCCGCCGACACCTTCAGCCGGGCGATGGCGCCGTCTCTCAGATTTACGGGGTGCTCGATGACCTCGACCGGCGCCCAGGGCGGCGTGAGGCGCTGGAACGCGCCGGATCGCTCGTGCCAGGCGAAGAGTTCGGCGGGGCTGACCCGGGTCGTGACCCGGCGTTCGAATATGCGGCTCATGGCTTGCTCGCGGTGGCTTCACGTCGGCGCGCTTCGTCAGACCCGGCTGCGCAATCCGAGGTTACGGGGATACGGGTCGAGGTAGCTCTGGTCGAGCGCCCAGGCGTGGCCGCTGCGGCGCAGGTGGTGCCGCAACAGCGTCAGCGGGACTTCTACGGGCACCCGGCCCTGGCGGTATTCGGCGATGAGGGCCGCGAGCTCCTGCTTCTCGGCGGGGTCGAGCCGCCCCTTGACCACGCCGCTGAGGTGCTGCATGGCGTTGACGTGGCGCCGCGGGCTCGCCGGACGACCGAGCGCGGCCATCATGCTGCTCACGTACTCATCGAGCAGCGCGTCTAGATCCGCCGCGGCGCCGGCGCCGGCGACGAGCCGCCCCAAGGCCCGGGTCCGCGCGGGATCCTGGGCCATGAGCAGCACCTTGTGCCGCGTATGGAAGCGCACCAGCGCCGCGGGATCGGCCGCCGCCCGCAGCCGCAGCCACTCGTCGTAGATGAAGACGCGCAGCACGAAGTTCTCGCGCAGGCGCGCGTCGTTGAGCCGGCCATCCTCTTCGATGGGCAGGTGCGGCAGGCGGGCGGCGAGGGCCGCGGCGAAGAGCCCGCTGCCGTGATCGACCGGCTGCCCCGCGGGGCTGTAGATCTTGACCCGCGCCATGCCGCAGGAGGGCGAGCGGCTCTTGAGCACGAAGCCCCGCAGCCCGCGCTCGGCGAGGCGCTCGACGCGGGCCGCGGCCCACGTACGCATGGCGTCCGACCAGTCCTGCCCCGAGCGGCTGGCCACCAGCCGGGGCGCGGGGGCGCCGTCGATCTGCACCAGCCGCAGCGACGGGCGCGGGGTGCCCATGCCCACCTCCACCTCGGGGCAGACCGGCACGTAGTCGAAGTGCTCGCCGAGCACGTCGATGAGGAATGGATTACGCCGATGGCTGCCGTCGTGGCGCACCGCTCGACCGAGCAGACAGGCCGAGATGCCGACGGGAATGCCGGGCCGGGTAGCGGTCGCCGCGGTGCTCGACATAGGCCCCCCTCGCTCGGTCGAATGGGCCGAGGGCTCGCCCGGGCGATATGCCCGTGCTCCGCAGTTGCCGATACCGCGAGCGGGGGTCGGGTCGCGTGCCGCGGGCGGTTGAAGCAGGGCTCGCTGACAAAGTTTGTCGAAAGTTCGAAAAAGTCGCTGCGCTGCGTAACCCCAAGTGCCCGCGAGGCTTCCAACAGTCGGAGCGAGCGCGAACGCTCCACCGCTCTCGCGGAAGTGACCGTCGGCTGGAGTCGATCCCCCTCCTCCCTCCCGACCTCATCAGGCGGTCACCGATGCAGAGTCATCCGGCCGGCACTCCTCAGGGGTGCCGGCCGGTCCCTTTTCGAAGGCGGGATCGTCGGATGACGGCTCGAGCCGCCGCCGGGCAGCGGGCCTACTGGCAGAAGCCGGTGTCTCCGCAGACGCCGCCCCCGCACTGATCGGGGAAGTTGCCCGCGCAGGGGCACCAGTCGGCGCCCGGGCAGCAGAACTGCCAGCCGCAATCATTGCAGGCGCGCCACATGCCGCCGTCGCGGGCGCAGTCGGCGTTCCACTGGCACTGGGCGTTGCAGGTGCGCCAGCCGCACTCGCCGCACGTGCCCGCCTCGGTCTGTTCGCCCGGGGCGCAGACCCCTTCCCCCTGGCAGCCGCCCCACTGGCATTGGTTGTTGCAGGTCTCGGTGCCGCAGTTGCCGCACGCCCGCTGGCTGCCCGCGTCGCAGACGCCCTCGTCGCCGCACAGCCCCCAGTTGCCCCACGAGCCGTTGCTGCAGCGGCGGCCCTGCGTGCCACAGCGACCGCAGGCGCGCTCTTCTTCCTGGCCGTCCATGCACACCCCGCACTGGCCGGCGCCCTGACACTGGGTGCCCCCGGGGCACGGCTCGGCCGCCCCCCACTGCTCGCAGTTGTCGATGCGCTCGCAGGTCTGGACCCCGACCTCGACGCAGCGTCGCTCGCCGGCGACGCATTCGGGGATGCACACCGCCTCGCACGCGCCGCCGCGGCACTGCGCGCCGTCGTCGCAGGCGATGACCGCGCCCCAGACGACGCAGCCGTCCGGCGTGCGCACGCAGCTCTGCTGGCCGCCCTGGAAGCAGCGCACCGCGCCCTCTTCGCACTCCGGCTCGTCGCAGGCCAGCACGCAGCCCTCCTCGGGCGCGCAGACCCGGCCGGGCGGGCAGTTCTCGGCGGGGCTGTAGTCGAGGCAGCCGCTCTCCTGCATCTGGCACCGCTGGAACTGGTCGCTGCCGAGGCAGACCAGCTCGCCGGGCCGACATTGGTCGGTGCACTCTTCGCCGCCGCCGTCGCCGCATCGACCGGCCTGACAGGCCGCGCCGTCGTCGCAGTCGACGGCCGGCGACCAGCGCGGGCAATCCTCACCGCGGCACTCGGTATAGGCCGACGGGCCGACGCAGCGCCGCGATCCGGGGGTGCAGTCGGCCTCGCAGCCTTCCATCGCGCACTGACCCTCGACGCAGCGCTCGCCGTCGGGGCACGGCGCCGGCGCGCTCCAGACCCCGCAGCCGTCGGCCCCCGCGTCACACCGCTGCAAGCCCTCGGGCGCGCAGCGGGCGGTGCCCGGCATACAGGTGCCCTCGCAGGTCACCTGACAGTTGCCTTCGACGCACTGGGCGCCGTTGCAGCTCTGCGGCAACGACCAGAAACCGCCGCCCGTGCAGACCTGGGCCTGGTTCTCCACGCAGCGGCGCTGACCCGGCTCGCACTCCGCGGCCACGCCGGCGTCGACGAGCGGCACGCCCCCTTCGGCGCAGCCGAGGGCGAGCAGCGCGCCGAGCGCCAACGCCAGGGCCAGAGCGGTTTCGACGATTCGCGGGCTTCGCATGGCGGGACTCACTGAAGACTGGCTCATTCCCATGGGCGGACTCTAGCGCAAAGGCAGGCCCGGATCATGAACCGGTTGGCATCGGGTGCGCCGACCGGTCACCGCATCGGTTGCCCCCGCCGCACGGGAAGCGCAGACTCGTGGCTCTCTTCTCCGCGCACCGGAGGCCCCATGGCCCGCCCCCTCGTCTTCGCCCAGCCGGGCTATCAGGCCCTCGCCGAGACCCTGACCGCGCGCATCGGCGGAGATTCGGGCGCGGTCGAGCGCTCGCATTTTCCCGACGGCGAGCGCTATCAGCGCATCGACTCCGACGTCGAAGAGCGGTCGGTGATCATCGTCGGCGGCACCGTCGACGACGCGGCCACCCTGGCCCTGTACGATCTGGCGAGCGCCGCGGTCACCTATGGCGCCCGCCGCCTGAGCCTGGTCGTACCCTACTTCGGCTACTCGACCATGGAGCGGGCGGTGAAGCCGGGCGAGGTCGTCGTCGCCAAGAACCGCGCCCGACTGCTCTCGACCATCCCCCACGCCAGCGCCGGCAACCGGGTGCTGCTGCTCGACCTGCACAGCGAGGGCATCCCCCACTACTTCGAGGGCCTGCCCGCCTTCCACGTCTACTCCAAGCCGGTGCTGACCCCGGTCATCCGCGCGGTGGGCGGCGACGACTTCGTGCTCGGCAGCACCGACAGCGGCCGGGCCAAGTGGGTCGAGAGCCTGGCCAACGACCTCGGCGTCGACGCGGCGGTGATCCTCAAGCGGCGCACCAGCGGCAGCGAGACCCGGGTCACCGCGGTCAGCGCCGCCGTCGAGGGGCGAACGGTGGTCATCTACGACGACATGATCCGCACCGGCGGCTCGCTGATCGGCGCGGCGAAGGCCTACCTCGACGCCGGCGCGCGCCGCTGCGTCGCGGTGACCACCCACGGGGTCTTCCCCGGCGGCGCCCTCGCCCGGCTGCGAGACAGCCGCCTGTTCGAGCGCATCGTCAGCACCGACAGCCACCCGCGCGCGGTCGCTCTCGCCGCCGACGATCCGACCCTCGAGCTGGTGCCCTGCGCCGAGTGCTTCGTCGATCACCTGGGCTGAACCACGACGGCCTTCCGAGTTGCGGCGACCGGGCCAATCGATCCAGGATCTCGTCTGATGGCCCGCTCGGCCGCTCGACAGCGGGCCACGAGACAATGGCCACAAAACGATATCGAAGAGGCGCTCATGCACCCCCCTGTGACCGGTCGGCGACTGCTGCTCGCGCTCGCCCTGCCCCTGGTCTTCGCCGCGTGCGATGACGAACCCACCCCGCAACCGCCCGAGCCGGAGCCCACGAGCTGGTCGCTGGTGGCCGAGAGCGAGGCGGCAGCCTTGCTCGCGGTGCACGGCACCGCCGCCGACGACGTCTGGCTGGTCGGCGCCGACAACGGCGATGGCCCCGTCGCGCTGCACTGGAACGGCGCCGAGTGGACCCGCCACGACACCGGCCTGATCGGCGACCTGTGGTGGGTCCATGCGGTGCCCGACGGGCCGGTCTACGTGGCCGGATCAGACGCGCACATCGCCCGCTTCGTCGACGGCCGCTTCGAGCGTATGCCGACCCCCGGCCTGGGCAAGCACACGGTCTTCGGGCTGTGGGCCGCCGGCCCGGACGACGTCTACGCGGTGGGCGCGGTCGCCGGGCGCAACGGCTTCGTCTGGCATGACGACGGCACCGGCTGGCGCGCGCTGCCGCTGCCGGCGGATCTGCCGCAGAACGCGGCCCGCGACATCCCCTCGATGTTCAAGGTGTGGGGCACGTCGTCCGACGACGTCTGGGTCGTCGGCGACGACGGGGTCGTGATGCGGGGCAACGCCCGCGACGGCTTCCGGCTGATCCCGTCCGGATCGGACGCGCTGCTGTTCACCGTGCACGGGATCGGCGAGCGCACGGTGATCGTCGGCGGCGGCGCGGCCGGCGTCGTCTTCGAGGCCGAAGGCGACGGGCTGGTCGACGCGACCCCCGGCGGCGCGCCGCTGCTGCAAGGGGTCTGCGTCGGCGACCATGGCTTCACGTGGGCCGTGGGCGCGCGGGGCGCGGTCTTCCGCTCGGAGGACGGGGCGGCGTTCGACCGCGTCGATACGGGGCTGGCGTTGCCGATTCAATCGCTGCACGCCGTGTGGGTCGACCCGGATGGCGGCGTCTGGGCGGTCGGCGGCAACGTGCTGTCGGGCCCGCTCGACGGCGGCCTGGCGATCCATACCCGAGCGCTGCCGTCCATCGCCGTCGAACGTCAGGACATCCCGCCCATGGGCTGCCCGCCCGACGCCGAGGGGGACGCCCGGGCGATGGCCGAGGGTCACTCGATCGCCCGCCGCTGGAACGACGTCCTGCTCAATGCGGTGCGCCGCGACCTGCCCCGGCCCACCGTGCACGCGCGAAATCTCTTCCATACGTCGGTGGCGATGTGGGACGCCTGGGCCGCCTACAACGAGGCCGTCGACGGCTACCTCGTGCGCGAGCAGCTGACCGCCGACGACGTCGACGCAGCGCGCCGCGAAGCCATCTCGTACGCCGCCTACCGGGTCCTGAGCCACCGCTACGGCCCGGCGATCGGCGGAGAGATCTCCCAAGCGTGCTTCGACGACTTCATGGGCGAGTTGGGCTTGGACCCGGCCGATGAATCGACCGCAGGCGACGGCCCGCGCGCGCTCGGCAACCGCATCGGGCAGGCCGTCATCGACGCGTTCGCCGACGACGGGGCCAACGAGGCGGGTGGTTATGCCGACCCCGAGGGCTATCGCCCGCCCGTGCCGCCGATGGTCGTCGACCTGCCCGGCACGCTGACCGACGACCCGACCGAGTGGCAGCAGCTGGTCATCGCCGAGGCGGTCAGCCAGAATGGCATCCCCGAGGGCAGCGGCGTGCGGAACTACGTCGGGCCTCACTGGGGCGCCGTCACCCCCTTCGCCCTCGAGCGCGCGGCCGAAGGCGAGCCCTATATCGACATGGGCCAGCCGCCGCTCGCCCTCGACGCCGAGCTGGTCGACGCGACGGTCGAAGTCCTCGAGAAGACCGCCGAGCTGGACATCACCGACGGCGTGATGATGGACATCTCGCCGGGGTCCTATGGCAACAACCCGCTGGGCACCAACGACGGCACGGGGCACGAGCTCAACCCGATCACCGGCCAGCCCTACGCCCCGCAGATGGTGCTGCGCGGCGACTTCACCCGCATCCTGGCCGAGTTCTGGGCCGATGGGCCCACCTCGGAGACCCCGCCGGGCCACTGGAACACCCTGGCGAATAACCTGGCCTACAGCGAAGGCTTCGAGCGGCGGCTGTTCGGCGAAGGCGGGCCGCTCGACCCGCTCGCGTGGGATGTGCACGCCTACCTCGCGCTCAACGGCGCGGTGCACGACGCGGCCATCGTCGCCTGGGAGCTCAAGCGCTACTACACCACCGCGCGGCCGATCACGCTCATCCGCTACATGGGCGGGCGGGGCCAGCGCAGCGACCCCGACGGTCCGAGCTACGCCGCCGACGGGCTGCCGCTCGTGCCGGGTCTGATCGAGGTCGTCACCGCCGAGAGTGCAGCGCCCGGTGAACGGCACGCCCACCTCGCCCGCTACGTCGGCGAGATCACCGTCTGGTCATGGCGCGGCGAGCCGGGCGATCGCGACGCTGAGATCGGCGGCCACGGCTGGATCCGCGCCGTCGACTGGATCCCCTATCAGCGGCGCAACTTCGTCACCCCGGCCTTCCCCGGCTACGTCTCGGGGCACAGCACCTTCAGCCGCTCGGCGGCCGAGGTGCTCGCCACCATCAGCGGTAGCCCGTACTTCCCCGACGGGCTGGGCACGTACACCCTCGAGCCGGGCTACCTCTTCTTCGAAGCGGGCCCCTCGGCGCCGGTTCAGCTGCAGTGGGCGACCTACTACGACGCCTCCGATCAAGCGGGGCAGTCGCGGCTGTGGGGCGGCATCCACGTGGTGCACGACGACCGCGACGGCCGCATCGCCGGCGACCGCGTAGGGCGGCTGGCCATCGACCGCGCCCGCGTCTTCTTCGAGGGCCGCGCCGAATAGCGCCGGCCATCACGGCACCAGATAGCCCGGCGCCTTCTCGTGAGCCAGCAGCCAGCGCTTGCGGTCGAGGCCGCCGGTATAGCCGCCCAGGCGCCCGTCGCGGGCGACGACCCGATGACACGGGATGACGACCCCCAATGGGTTGCGACCGTTGGCCGTGCCCACCGCCCGCGTGGCCTTCGGACGGCCGATGCGCGCCGCCAGCTCGGCGTAGGTGATCGCGCTGCCCGGCGGAATGCGCTGGAGCTCGGCCCAGACCCGCTGCTGGAAGTCGGTGCCGCGCGGCGCGAGCGGCAGGCCGTGCAACGCCGACAGGTCGCCGGCGAAGTAGGCCGTGAACGCCGGTCCAGCCCCGTGTGGATCGGCGTTCACGATCGGACCCGGCTCGGCGGCGGCGGTCACGAAGCCCGAAGACCTCAAGCCGGTGTCGTCACCGAAGACCGAGAACGGGCCCAGCGGGCTGTCGACCGTCACCTGCCATTGGCTGGCCATTGCTGCTCCTCCAGCGACTCGCCGCGTCGCGCGCAGCGACCGTGGACCGGCCGCCGGGCGAGGTCAAGCCCCGGACAGAGACAACCGAAAGCAGTCATGGACTCACTGGATGCCAGGATGGCATGGCTCTTGAAAACACTGCCGAAGTGCCATTGAAGTGCCCCCACGGCGTTCGCCTCGGGGCGCCACCGCGCGACCGACGGAGAGACCCATGAAGACTGCCCTGCTCGTACTCACCGCCCTCGCCCTGGCCGCCTCCGGCTGCAACGACGCGAGCGACTCGGCGGGCGCCGATCCCGGCTCGTGGGGCGCCGGCGACGACCCCGGCTCGTGGGGCGGTGAGGGCGAAGGCGAAGGCGAGGGCGAAGGTGAAGCGGGCGCCCCCGCCGATGCGCCCGCCGACCGCTCGCCCGAGGAGTCGCCCCAAGAGCCGGCCGCCGGCCTGCTCACCGCCGGAGAATGGCGCGACCTGGACGCCTGGGACGCGTGGCTCGCGCTCTTCGACGACCAGGACCCGGCCAACAGCGTCCGTCGGCGACACCTCGAACGCTGGGGGATGCGCCCGCTCGAGCGCATCGCGACGGTGATCACGTACGACGGCCAGCCGGCGATCGACGTCGAGGTCGTGCTCGAAGACGAGCGGGGCAGCGTATGGACCGCGCGGACCGACAACCGCGGCCGAGCCGAGCTCTGGCCCGCGCTGCGCGACGCGCCGTCCGCCGGCGCCGTCGTGCGCATCGGCGAGGCCATCATCGCCGAGGATCCACCCGCCGACGGGACGCCGATCGAGATCGACCTCGCCGCGCTGGACATTTCCGCGCCGGTCGATCCGCAAGGCCTCGATCTGGCGCTGGTCATCGATACGACCGGCT
This sequence comes from bacterium, assembly GCA_030427205.1. Lineage (GTDB taxonomy): Bacteria > Myxococcota_A > Bradymonadia > UBA7976 > UBA1532 > JACKDM01. Next base: position 35,250 of record JAUHXC010000018.1, read on the forward strand.
CGATGTGCGACGAGCTGAGCTATCTGCAGGCGGAGCTGTCGGGCGTGGTCTCCGCGGTGCGCCAGCAGTACGGTGACGATCTCGACCTGCGGCTGTCGATCCAGGTCTTCCGCGACGCCGGCGATGACTACGTCGTCCGCCGCTTCCCGTTCACCCGCGATATCGGCATGGCGCTGGCCGACCTGAACGCGCAGGCGTGCGGCGGCGGCGGTGACTACCCCGAGGCGGTGGGGCCGGCGCTCGCCGAAGCGCTCGATCCCGAGGCGACCTTCGACCAGGAAGAGCGCGGCGACGGCTGGCGGCTCGACGCGCGGGCGCGGATGATGTTCCTGGTGCTCGACGCGCCGGCCCATGACGACCAGCAGACCGTCGAACAGCTCTACGGGGCCATCGCGGACGCCGCCGCCACCGGCGTGCGCATCGTGCCGATCGCCAGCAGCGGCGTCGACGAAGCCACCGAGTTCATGCTGCGGGCGTTCGCCGTCGTCACCGGCGGCACGTATGTCTTCCTGACCGACGACAGCGGCATCGGCGACGGGCACCTCGAGCCCACCATCGGCGAGTACGCCGTCGAGCCCCTCGACCGGCTGATGACCCGCCTGATCGCCGCCGCGCTGGAGTAGCGGTCAGACCCAAGCCTGCGCTTCGAGCCAGTCGAGCATCGGCTCGGGATTGACGTCGAACCGGGCGAGGCCGGGCGCGATGACCTCCACGACGCAGCGCACGAAGATGGCCACGCGATCGGCCTGGGGCAGGTAGCCCAAGGCGGGCAGCGCCCAGCGCGCGCACAGCGCCTCGGAATCGCTGAGGTTGCGCGACGCCGCCGCTTGGAGCATCGCCGGCGTGTGCTGCGCCAGCCAGCCCACGTCCCCCTGCTGCCCGCTCCACGCCAACCAGGCCCAGCCGAGCCGCGCGTGCTGCACCTCGTCGGCCAGGAGCCCGTGCACCGCCCCGCGGATGCCCGGCTCGGTGGCGCGGTCGTGGGTCTCGAGCAGCAACGACGCGTTGAGTGATTCGGTCACGCAGCCGAAGGCGGTGAACTCGTAGAGCAGCCGTTCACGGGCCGACAGATCGCCCCGACCGAGCGGCGCCGCCGGCGTCGGCCGATCGGCGAACGGATCGGGCACCTCGAACCGCCGCGCGTTCGCCGCGCAGATGTCGGCGTGGCGCACCTCGTCGAACCCCGCCCGCCGGCAGCCGTCGATCAGATTCTGCGGCGCGTCGAGGGCCTGCATCGCGGCGTGCAGACGGGCATAGCGGGCGGCGCTGTCGCGCTCGGCCCAGGCCCGATACCACCACTCACCGGCGATGGCCCGCCGCCCCTCGTCGGGCAGCGGCGCCTCGAGGACGAGCGGCGGCAGTGCGTCCGCATCCGCGGTCAGAACCACGCGCACTTGCCCGATTCGCCGTCGGCCCCGTCGGTCCCCTCGGCGGGGGTGTCGGCGGCCGGGGCGCTGGACGGCGCCTCGTCGGCCGCGGGGGCCTCCAGGGGCTCCGGCGCCGGCTTGGGCGTCGCGCCGCAACCGACCATCATCCCACCGCCGACGACCAGCACCGCGAACAACTTGTCGACCTTCATCTCGTCCTCCAGGTCTCGGGTGCCCGCAGCCTATCAAGCCTCTGGGCGGCGGTCATCGACATCGGCGCTCGGCTCACTGCACGCACATGATGGCCCGATTGCAGTAGTCCTGATCGTCGCCGCAGTTCCAGTGGTTGAAGTCTCCCCAGCCGGGGATGCCGCAGTTGCCGATATCGCCGTCGCACTGGGCATAGGCGTCGACCGTGACGGTGTGATAGTTCGCGCTCGGCCGGCTCCAGCCCGCGGCCACCACCGCCTGGAACTCGGCGAAGGTGATCACCCGCCCGCCATTCTGTGCACACCACGCGCGGGCCGAGCCGTTCTGGCAGGCCTCGCTCACGGCGACGAGGCAGACATCGCCGAAGAACTCGCCGACGCAGTCCGGGTCCTCTTCGGGATCACCCGCCGCCTCGCAGCCTTCGTCGGCGGGATAATCGATGAGGCCGTTCATGTCATTGTCGATGCCATCACTGCACTGGGGCGCGACGGCCGGGTCGATCTCGCTCTCGCCGAGCCCGTCGGGGCAGCCGGGATCATCCAGGTCGATCCGCCCGTCGGCGTCGTTGTCGACGCCGTCGTTGCACGCGCCGAGCAGGCTGGTCACCACCACCCGCGCCACGTTGGGCTGGGCCGGCGCGGCGAAGCCCTGCTCGGCGAAGAGGAAGTATGTGCCGCGCTCGAGATACTGCGCGACCAGCGCCTCCTGCCGCGCGCCGGGGCGACAGGCGAACTCGCTCTCGGCGTCCTCGCAGATCGTGCGCGCGAACAGCGCGCCGGCCTGGGCGCCCTGGGCCGTCAGCACCTGCGCCTCGATCGCGCTCGGCTCGCTGAGGCTCAGCACGATGATCACCTCCGCGCCGACCGCCGGATCACACTGTGAAGCCGCCACGCCCGCCCCCTGTGAGACCGGCAGCTCGATCTCGCCGCCCGTCTGACCGAGAACGACATAGGGCGCGGCGAGCGCGCAGGGCGGCGCCTCGCGCACACCGCCCGCCGCCGGGCAATCCACATCGTCGGGGTAGTCGATCGCGCCGTCGCCATCGTCGTCGAGGCCATTGGCACACGCCGGCGGCGCGGGCGGATCGACCTCGTCGGCATCTTCGGTCTCTGCGCAGCCCGGATCGGCCAGGTCGACCAGCCCGTCGCCGTCGTCGTCGCGCCCGTTGCGGCAGGCCGGCGGCTCGACCGCCTCGACCGTCAGCCGGAAGCGGCCCTGCACGTCCCGGCTGCCCGTATCGACGACCACGACATAGCGACCCGGCGGCGGCCGCACGAGGCTGAGCGCCGTGCCCGGCGACTCGAGCGCTCCCCGATCACATTGACGGTCGTCCCCGCGGCACGCGTCGCGCAGGTACATCACGACCGGCGCTTCGGTCTCGGGGTGGCGGGTATCGAAGGTCAGCGCATCGAGCGGGCCGTCGACGGTGTAGGCAAAAGCCAGCTCCCCGCCCGCCGCGCCGCCGCAGCTGCCCACCAGCCGCGAAGACGAGCCGGCCAGATCACCGCGATAGTCGGGCTGCTCGGCCAGATGCGCGTTGAGATCGATCAGCGGCAGCTCGGCGCCGCAGGGGCTCTGCTCGAGCCGGTCACCGGCCGCCCGGCAACCGGAGTCGTCGGGGTAGTCGGTCGTCCCGTTGCCGTCGTCGTCGATCCCGTTGGCGCACATCGGCGCCGGCACCGGATCGGCCTCGTCCTCGTCACCGCGCCCGGCGCACCCCGGCTCGTCGGGATAATCCACGATGCCATCGCCGTCGTCGTCGACCCCGTTGGCGCACGCCGGCAGCGGCAGCGGATCGGCCTCGGTATTGTGGCCTGCCGCGACACACCCCGGATCATCGGGGAAGTCGATGGCGCCGTCTTCGTCGTTGTCGGCCCCGTCGCTGCACGCGGTCGGCTGGTTGCCGCCCGCTTCGGTCGGGTCCAGCGGCCCGGTGCAGTCCGGATCGGCCGCGTCGACCATGCCATCGCCGTCGTTGTCGATCCCGTCGTCACAGCCCGGCGCCGGCGGCGGATCGTCTTCGTCGTCGTCTTCGGGCCCGTCGCAGCCGGGATCGTCGGGGAAGTCCACCCGCCCGTCGCGGTCATTGTCCAGCCCATCGGCGCAGGCCGCCGCCGGCGGGGCCGCGTCGGCGGTGCTCAGATCCGGCGGCGCGCCGTCGACGGCGGCGTCGATCACCGCGTCGACCGCGCCGTCGGTCAGGCCCTGCGCGTCGAGCAGCAGCGCCCCTCGATCGCGCGGCAGGGCCGCATCTTCGGACGACCCGTCGTCACCCGCGCCGCTACCCGCCGGGATACACGCCAGCGGGCCATACAGGACGACGGCCGTCGAGACCGCCAGCAACAGACGGGACGACACACGCAGCGATTCCATGGGGGCTCCTGCACATCCGGACATCGGTGCAGGGTGCGGGGCGGTGGGCGTATACGCAACCCGGACATGACGCTGCCGGGTGTCCGGCCGATGTCAGCGGCGGCTCTTCGCCCGCGTGACCGCCTGCCGGGTGATGGGGCCCGGGATCTTGTCGGGGGTCACCAGCGGCAGCTGCCGCGCCCGACGCACGCGGTTCGTATTGTCGAGCCAGGCTTGCTCTTCGGGCAGCAGCGGTCGCTCGGTGGGCGGCAGGTCGAGCGGATCGGGCTGCTCCGGCGCTTGTTCAGCGCCATCAGCGGCCTCTTCGGCACCGTCAGCGGCCTCTTCGACCCCGTCAGCGGCCTCTTCGGCCCCGTCAGCGGCCTCTTCGGCCCCGTCAGCGGCCTCTTCGACCCCGTCAGCGGCCTCTTCGACCCCGTCAGCGGCCTCTTCGGCCCCGTCAGCGGCCTCTTCGGCCCCGCGAGCGGCCTCTGCGGCCGTACCCGCCGCAGCGTCCGCACCGCCAGCTGCCTCTTGGGCCGCACCCGCGGCGCCTTCGACTCCGTCAGCCGCATCAGATGCCGCCGCGGCCTCGGCCCCGGCACCTTCAGCCGCGGCCGCGGCCCCGCCAGCGGCCTCTCCGGCGCCGGCCGCCCCCGCCGCTGCACCAGCGCCCGCAGCACCCGGTGCCGACGGCGCGGCGGCACCGCCCGCGCCGCCCGCACTCTGCGAAGACCTGTCGGCGCCCGCGCCCTTGGCCGCCGCGCTGCCGTCCGAACCGCCGCCCCGGCGGGCCTGCTCCATCGGCTCGCCGGTGTCGGGGTCGATCTTGTTGTAGATGCGGTTCTTGCGCGCCTCGACGATCGCCGCCTTCGTCACGTCCGCCGGGATGTCGTCAGCGCCAAGCGCCTCCTCCCGGTTGTCGTACCGCTTGCGGTTCGTGCGCATCAGCCAGTCGTACTCGTCCGACAACACGCCGCGCTCCGACGGCGGCGCCTTCAGGTCGACCCAGACGCCGGCCTTGTTCTGGCCGCCATAGCCGATGTTCTCCACCGTGCTCGGCTGCCACATCTCGGGCCGCTCGTCGTCGTCTTCTTCATCCGCGGCCGCCCCGCCGGCCGCCGCCCCGGCCGCTGCCCCGCCTGCCGCCGCGCCGCCGCCAGCAGCAGCGCCAGTCTCGGCAGCGCCGCTCTCGGCAGCACCGCCGTCGTCGGCTGCGTCGGCTCCGCCGGTCTCATCGGCACCGCCGGCCGCGCTGTCGCCGCCGCCAGCCCCGCCGGATGCGCCTGCGCCGCCAGCCGCGCCACCACCGGCCCCGCCTTCCGCCGCGCCGCCGCCAGCCTCGCCGCCGCCCGCCGCGCCACCGCCGGTACCGCCAGCCGCGCCCGCGCCACCACCGGCACCACCAGCCGCGCCGGCGCCACCACCGGCACCACCAGCCGCGCCGGCGCCACCACCGGCACCGCCAGCCGCGCCGCCGCCAGCCGCACTCGAACCACCCGCCGCATCGGCGGAGCCGTCCGCCCCGGCGCTGCCCGCAGCCCCAGCTTCACCAGCGTCAGCCGCATCTTCAGCGGCGTGCTCTTCGCCAGAGCCCGAGGCACCCGCACCGCCCTGCGCACCTTCTCCGTCCTCAGCGGCTCGATCAGCCTCACCGCCGGCCGCGTCCGCACCGGCTCCAGCGGCGTCTTCACCCGCCTGGCTCCGAGCCGCAGCTCCACCACCGGGCTGGCCGAGCGCCCCACCGAGCGAGGCCCCGCCGCCCTCGCCATCCGGCGCGGCGTCTTCGCCCGCGTCTTCGTCGTCGTCACCGCTGCCCGAGAGACCGAGTCCGGCCGCGCTGAGCCCCGCAGAGCCGCTTCCAGCAGCCTCCGGACCCTCGGAACCGCCTTCTCCCCCACCCTCGGGGATCTCCAGGCCGCCGTCGCTCTCCCCGCCCTCGGGGATCTCCAGGCCGCCATCGTCCTCCCCGCCCTCGGGGATCTCCAGGCCGCCATCGTCCTCCCCGCCTTCGGGGATCTCCAGGCCGCCGTCGTCCTCCCCGCCCTCGGGGATCTCCAGGCCGTCGTCCTCCCCGCCCTCGGGGATCTCCAGGCCGCCGTCTTCCCCACCTTCGGGGATCTCCAGGCCGTCCTCCCCGCCCTCGGGGATCTCCAGGCCGCCGTCCTCCCCGCCCTCGGGGATCTCCAGGCCGCCGTCCTCCCCGCCCTCGGGGATCTCCAGGCCGCCATCCTCGGCGTCGGGCACGTCGAGCCCGTCTTCCGCGCCGTCTTCGCCCGCCTCGTCGCCGCCATCAGCGGCGTCTTCGCCCGCCTCGTCGCCGCCGGCTTCGTCATCGCCGCCGGCCTCGTCGCCGCCGCCGGCCTCGTCGCCGCCGCCCTCACCGGCCTCGTCGCCACCCGCCTCGTCGCCGCCGCCTTCACCGGCCTCGTCGCCGCCCCCGCCGGGCTCTTCGCCGCCGCCACCGCCGTCGGCGGCCTCCTTGGCGTTCTCCATGCCGGCCATCGCCGTCTCGCCGGCGGCCTTGACCGCGTCGACCGGCGCCTCCTGCGCCGCCTCGATGTCGCCGGTGGCCTCGCCCATGACGGCGGTCATGTCCGCCGAGCCGGCCAGGTTGTTGGCCGCGTCGGCCATCTGCTCCTTGGTCTCCTGGGCCGCAGCCGCCGCGAGACCGACGGTATCGCCCATCTTGTCCTTGGCGGCCGCCGCGGCCTCCTCGAACTTCTCGCCCGCCGCCGCGACCTCGCCCATCTCCTCGGTGAACTTCGAGGTGACGGCGCCGGCGGCCTCCGACAGCGGACCCTGCGCGGCCAGCTTGCTCTCCGCGGCCATCCGCAGCTGTTCCTTGGTGCCTGCGAGCTGAGCCTCGGCCTTCTGGCTGACCTGGGCCACGCCGCCGTCCACCGCCGCGCCCATCTCGCGCACCCGGGCGTCCGCGGCGTCGAGCAGCTGCTTGCCCGTATCCAGCGCAGTGTCCTTGGCCTGCTCGGCGGTCTTCTTGAGCTGATCGATGTTCTGCTCGACCTTCTCCTCGATGGGCGTCAGCAGCTCTTCGGCCTTCTCCTTGAGCTTCGGCAGCAGATCCTGCTTGAGGAACTCCATCGCCGCCTCGGCCAGCGGCTTGCGCCCCTCGATGACATCGATGACCAGATCGAGCGCATCGCTCAACAGCGGCGCCTGATCGGCCACCCGCTCGCTGTAGCACGCCAACAGGTTGGTCAGCAGATCGGCGCAATACTGCTCGATCTCGGGCAGAACCTCGTCCTTGAGCCGCTCGAAGACATCCTTCGGCTCGGGCAGCGACGCCAGCGCGTCACCCACCGACGAGATGTGATCGGTCAAGGTCGCCTTGACCTCTTCAAAGGCTTCCACCGCCTTCTCGATCTGGATGCGATGGTCCTCGACGATGTCTTTGCGGAACTGCTCACCATGGGTCAGCAGCTCGCCGGAGACCTCTTCCCGCAGCGCCGCGTAGCGCTCCGCGAGCGCCTCGGGCGTCAGATCGGCCTCGGCGGCGATGGCTTCCAGCTCCGAAGTGAGCTTGCCGGCGACCTCTTCGACCTTCTCCGCGCCGGTCTCGAGGATCTCCTGATACAGCTGCACCAGGCAGCCGGTGGTGTCCTTGATCTCGAAGCGATGCCGCCCGATGACCACCTCGATGGTGGTCAGGGCCTTCTGCTGCAGCTTGACCAGCGCGGCGCTCAGCCGGCGGATGTCGACCTCGAGCTCGGCGATGACCGGCGCGAGGCGATCGACGGTCGCCCAATCACTGACCCAGATCTCATCGGCCACCCAGTCGACGTAGGACCCATCGAACTCGGGGATGACTTCGACCTTGCGGTCTTCGGCGTGATCGCCGGTGGCCTGCTCCTCGCCGACGCTGACCAGCTCGACGTCGAGCATCTCGATGCGCCGCGGCGTGATGCCACCCGACATCAGCGCGGTCCGCACCGCGCGGGCCCGACGCTCGCCGAGCTTCTTGTTGTAGGCCTCGTCGCCGCGGGCGTCGGCGTAGCCCTTGATGGTGACCTTGGTGATGTATTCCCGCGCCGCGATGACATCGACCATGTGATCGATGCGCGGCTGCATGTCATCGCGAATCAGGCTCTTGTCGAAGTCGAAGTAGATGACATCGAAGTCGATGGCGCCGTCGAACTGCGAGCTGCGATCGGCGAAGAGATACGCCGGCCGGGCGCGCTTGTGAGCGTACGCCTCGGGGATGCGCTGATTGCGCGCGCTCTGCATGTCGGGGAAGTCCGCGTTGCGGGCATCCTGCCAGACACGCATGTATTGCACCGGCTCTTCGGGGATGCCATAGGCACCGGCGATCTCCCACAGGGGCGCGTCCTTCTCGACGGTGTGCAGCGTGCCTTCCATCGCGACGGCGAGCTCTTCGCGGAAGCCTTCGAGCTGAGCCGTCTTCTGGGCGATCTTGCCCATGATGTCGTCGATCTGAGCCTGCAGACCGGTATCGCTGCCCATGACGCTGGCATCGATGGCTTCGAGCCGCTGCAGCTTCTCGCCGAGCTTGGCATGGGCCGCCTGAATGCGCGTCAGGTAGCGCTGTTCGAGCTGCCGCAGGAAGCGTTCGAGCCGCCGGGTGATCTCATCGAGCGCCTTCTGGATGAGCGCGGCGAGCAGCTTGCGCGCGATCTCCTTGGCCGCCTCGATGGCATCCTTGACCGTCTGCTCGGCCTCTTCGGCGAAGGTGGCGATGGCATTCTCGGTGTCCGAGATGGTGTCTTCGACCGCCGTCTTCGTATTCTCGAAGAGCGTGGTGAAGCGCTGTTCCACGCTGCTCGCGGTGCTCGTGGCCGTCTCGACGACCCCGTCGACGGTCTGCTTGACCTTCGTCTCGATCTCGGTGACGACCTCTTCGAAGAGCGCCCGGGTGCTGCCGAGCAGCTCCTCGACGCCGCTCTTCGCGCCGTCGACGAACTCTTCGGCCGATGTCTTGATGGCATCGACGGCGCCGGTGATGGCATCCTTGGCATCGGTGATGTATGCCAGACCGGCCACGTTGACCAGATCGTCGATCGCCTTGCCGAGCGCCTGGAACTCGGTGACGAACTCCTTGGTCTTCGAGACGACGTCTTTGACGATCGACGGCCCGAGCTTGAGCGCGAGCATCACGATCTTGAGGATCGTGCCCTTGGCCTCGGCGACGAGCGCGAGCCCCTGCGCCTCGAACTTGGGCCCGTGCACGTCGGCGATCATCTGGAACTCGGTCTTGGTCTGCTCGACCGCCGACTCCATGTTGCCCTTGATCTCGGCGATGGCGTCTTCACCCTTCTGCCGGATCTCGGGGATGACCGAGGTGTCTTCCTCGTAGTTGTTGTCGATGAACTTCTGCTCGGCCTCGTTGTAGGCCTTGTCACCCTCCTCGATGAGCTCTCGACCGGCCTTCTCGGCCTCGTTCTTGATCTTGTCCTTGGTCTTGTCGAGCTCCTTGTTGAGATCGGTGCCCAGGTCTTCGACGGCGGTGGTGATCTCGCCGTGCACCTTCTCGAAGCCCTCGGAGATCGCCGACTCGCTCTCGTCGAAGATCTTGTTGACCTCGGTGCTGACCTTGTCGAGCGTCTCCTGACAGAAGGTGAACACCGTCTCGAGCATCTTGTTGATCGAGTTGACGATGGTATCGCGCGCCTCGCGCAGCAGCGCGAAGCCCTTCTCGATGATGTTGCGCACCGTCTCGCTGACGAGGTCGACGGCGGCGTCGAGCCGGCTGCGCAGGTCTTCGATGAGGTCTTCGGCGAGCTGCTTGGCCTTGGCGAGCGTCTCGTCGATGGCGGCGTTGATCTTGCCGGTGACCCCGCGCACGCAGTCCTCGACCTGGCGCGGCAGGCCCTTGAGCGCGGTGAAGATCTCGTCGAAGGTCTCATCGACGGCGGCGATGGCTTCGGCCTTGACCGCGTCGAGCCGCTCGGTGGCGCCGTTGATCACCGTGTCGAGCAGCCGGGCGGCGCTGTCTTTGAGCTCGGTCAGCGCCTTGTCGAGCTCGGCGTCGATCTCGTCGTAGAGCGGCTGGCCTTCATAGGCCTCGGCGAACTTGGCCTTCACCGACTCGATCACGCCGTCGAGCTGCTCGGGGATCGTCGCGGCGACCGTCTCGAGCTGCTCGGCGAGGCCGTCGAGCTGCTCGTCGGCGGTGGTCAGGATCTGGTCCTTGACCGTGCGCAGCTGCTCTTCGCCGCCCTCGATGGCGCCGACCGCCGCGTCGGCGATGGCGGCGACCTGGGTCTCCACCTGCTCGACGAGCGGGTCCTTGAGCTCGCGGATCTGGTCGTGAACGGTCTGGGGGATGGTCTCGGCGACGCTGAACACCGCGTCGAGGCCGGTATTGGCGATCTCCCGCAGAATGGGCGCGAGGGCGAGCAGCGGGGTCTCGATGGCGCCGATCGCGGTGTCGATGCCGGTGACGACCGTGCGCTTGGTGTCGTAGACCCCCGTCACGAAGCCGTCGAGGGCTTCCTGGGCCTTGTCGATGATGCCGTTGGTGTTCTTCTTGAGATCGGCGAGCGTCTGCTCGGCCTGGGCCTGGGCGCTGCCCGTGGCCTGACGCGCCTTGCCCGCGAGCTGTGCCGGGATGCTCTCCGGGATGGCCCCGTCGTCGCCGGACGCTCCACCTTGCATCGGTCAGCTCCCCCGCCGCGCGTCGCGCGACATGCGAATCACACGCGCCGGTCGACCCATCATGGCCTCGAAAGCAGACGCCACCCGGCGAGTGCGGCGCCCGGCCTCCGGCTCAACGACGGGCCTTGGCCCGCGCCACGGCCCGATTGGTGATCGGCGCCGGGATCTTGCTCGCGTCGAGCAGCGGCAGCTTGCGGGCACGGCGGACACGGTTGGTATCCGTCAGCCAGGCCTGCTCCTCGGGCAGCAGCGGACGCTGCGTCGGCGGCAGATCGAGCGGATCCTGCTCGGGGGTCTTGTCCTCTTCGGCCGCTGCCGGCTCGCCGGGCTGACCCACTTCAGGGCTGTCGTCCTGCGCGTCGTCGCCCGCCTGCTGGGCGTCGTCGAGCAGGCTGTTGCTGTCGCCACCAGGGCCGCCGTCTTCGCCGGTCTTGAGGCCTACGCCGCTGCGCGCACCGCCGGCCGCTCCGGCGGCGTTGTCCGCGTTGTCGGCGCCCCCAGCCGCGCCGGCCGCGCCAGCTGCGCCAGCTGCGCCGGCCGCGCCAGCTGCGCCGGCCGCGTCGCCACCGGCCGCGTCGCCGCCGGCCGCGTCGCCGCCGCCAGCCGCGTCGCCACCGCCGGCCGCGCCAGCCGCGCCGGCCGCGTCGCCGCCGCCAGCCGCGTCGCCACCGCCGGCCGCGCCAGCCGCGCCGGCCGCGTCAGCTGCGCCGGCCACGTCGCCACCGCCAGCCGCGTCACCGCCAGCCGCTCCAGCGCCGCCCGCCGCCGCACCGGCACCGCCAGCCGCAGCGCCTGCACCCGCGCCACCGCCGCCACCGCCGTCGGGGCCATCATCGTCCCCGTCGCCGCCGTCACCGTCAGCCGCACCGCTATCGGCATCGCCACCGTCAGCATCACCGCCGTCGGCATCGCCACCGTCAGCGTCGCCACCGTCAGCGCCGCCGCCAGCATCACCGCCGTCGGTATCGCCACCGTCAGCGCCGCCACCGTCAGCGCCGCCACCGTCAGCGCCGCCACCGTCAGCGTCGCCACCGTCGGCATCGCCACCGTCAGCGTCACCGCTCTCGGCGTCGCCACCATCGGCGTCACCGTCGGCGTCGCCACCGTCAGCGTCGCCACCGTCAGCGTCGCCACCGTCAGCGTCGCCACCGTCAGCGTCGCCACCGTCGGCATCGCCACCGTCAGCGTCACCGCCCTCGGCATCACCACCGTCGGCATCGCCGCCATCAGCGTCACCGCCCTCGGCGTCGCCACCGTCGGCGTCACCGCCCTCGCCGCCACCACCTTCGGCACCGCCATCAGCGTCGCCACCGTCAGCATCGCCGCCGTCAGCATCGCCACCGGCAGCATCGCCGCCATCAGCGTCGCCGCCGTCAGCATCGCCGCCGTCAGCATCGCCACCGGCAGCATCGCCGCCATCAGCGTCGCCGCCGTCAGCATCGCCACCGGCAGCATCGCCGCCATCAGCGTCACCGCCCTCGGCATCACCACCGTCAGCGTCACCGCCCTCGGCATCACTACCGTCAGCGTCACCGCCCTCGGCATCACTACCGTCGGCATCGCCACCGTCAGCGTCGCCGCCCTCGGCATCACCACCGTCAGCATCGCCGCCGTCAGCATCGCCGCCGTCAGCATCGCCGCCGTCAGCGTCGCCGCCGTCAGCATCGCCGCCGTCAGCATCGCCGCCGTCAGCATCGCCGCCGTCAGCATCGCCGCCGTCAGCATCGCCGCCGTCAGCGTCGCCGCCGTCAGCATCGCCGCCGTCAGCATCGCCACCGTCAGCGTCACCGCTCTCGGCGTCACCGCTCTCGGCGTCACTGCCTTCGGCACCACCGTCAGCGTCACCGCCCTCGGCGTCGCCACCGTCGGCGTCACTATCTTCGGCACCACCGTCAGCATCGCCGCCGCCAGCGTCGCCACCGTCGGCATCACCACCGTCGGCATCGCCACCGTCAGCGTCACCGCCCTCGGCATCGCCACCGTCGGCGTCACCGCCCTCGGCGTCCCCACCGTCAACGTCGCCGCCCTCGGCATCACCACCGTCAGCGTCGCCGCCCTCGGCATCACCGCCTTCGGCACCACTGCCGGCACCACCGCCGGCCCCGCCAGCGCCGCCATCCGCGGCTCCGCCGCCTTCGGCACCACTGCCGGCACCACCGCCGGCCCCGCCAGCGCCGCCATCCGCGGCTCCGCCGCCGGCACCACCCGCTCCGCCGCCGGCACCACCCGCACCGCCAGCACCACCGCCGGCCGAATCATCGGCAGCGTCGTCGCGCGTCTTCTCGATGGGCTCGCCGGTATCCGGATCGAGGCCGTTCTTCTCGCGGAAGTCGCGGGCCTGGGCCACGGCGCTCTCGGTCACGTCCGCCGGGATGTCATCGGCGGTGTAGGCCGGCTCCTTGTCCTTGTAGCGCTTGTCGGCGTTCCGATAGAGCCAGTTGTACTCGTCGGTCAGCACACCACGCGCCGCAGGCGGCTGGGTGAGGTCGACCCACACGCCATCCGGCGTCTTGCCCCCGGCGCCGATCTGGACGACCGAGCTCGGATCCCAGCGATCGGGCTGCTCGCCGTCCTCTTCGGCAGCGGCTGCGTCGTCTTCCTCACCACCGGCGGCCGCGGCAGCGGCGCCGCCTTCACCGGCCTCGTCGCCCGCCGCACCTTCGGCGGCCGCGTCGTCCGCAGCGGCGTCCTCGGCACCGTCGGCGGCCGCGTCGTCCGCAGCGGCGTCCTCCGCACCATCGGCAGCCGCGTCCTCGGCAGCCGCGTCCTCGGCGCCCTCGGCAGCCGCGTCGTCCGCAGCCGCGTCCCCGGCAGCCGCGTCTTCGGCGCCCTCGGCAGCAGCGTCGTCGGCAGCCGCGTCTTCGGCGCCCTCGGCAGCCGCGTCATCCGCAGCGGCGTCCTCGGCACCACCGGCAGCCGCGTCATCCGCAGCGGCGTCCTCGGCGCCCTCGGCAGCCGCGTCATCCGCAGCGGCGTCCTCGGCGCCCTCGGCAGCCGCGTCACCCGCAGCGGCGTCCTCGGCGCCCTCGGCAGCCGCGTCATCCGCAGCGGCCTCCTCGGCGCCCTCGGCAGCCGCGTCATCCGCAGCGGGGTCCTCGGCGCCCTCGGCAGCCGCGTCATCCGCAGCGGCGTCCTCGGCACCCTCTTCGCCAGCGGCATCCTCGGCGCCCTCGGCGGCCGCCGCGTCTTCACCGGCCTCGTCAGCCGCCGCGTCTTCACCGGCCTCGTCAGCCGCGCCGGTACCCGCAGCGGCCTTGGCCTCCTGCATGCCCTTCTTGGCTTCTTCGCCGGCTTCTTCGACCGCCTTGACCGCGTTGCCCTGGGCTTCCTCCAGGTCCTTGCTGGCCTCGGCCATCATGCCGCCCATGTTGCCGGCGTCGGCGATCTCGCCCGGCGCGTTGCCGACCTGCTTCTTGGCCTCCTCGACCGCGTCCGCCGCCGAGCCCGCCGTCTCGTTGAGGCTGGCCGACGCGTTGCCCGCCGCGTCGTTGAACTTGGTGCCGGCCGAGGCCGCCTCGTCCATCTCCTTGGCGAGCTTCGAACTCGCCTCGGACACCACCGCCTGCAGCTTGCCGCTGGCGTTCATCTGGTTGGACGCGGTCTCCTTGAGCTTGGCCACGCCCTGGTCGAGCGCCGCGGTCGCCTTCTCCTTGAGCTGCCCCACGTTCTTGTCGACGTTGAGGCCCATGTCCTTCATCTTGGCCGCGGCCGAATCGAGCAGCTCGCCGCCGACCTGGACCGCCTTCTCCTTGGACTCCTCGACGACGACCACCACATCGGCGACCTTCTCGTTGATGCGGTCCTCGATCGGGGCGATCATCTCCTTGGCCTTCTCTTCGAGGCGCGGCAGGAGATCCTGCTTGAGGAAGTCGAGCGCCGCCTGGGCCAACGGCTTCTTGCCCTCGATGACCTCGACCACCGCGTCGAGCGCGTCCGACAGGATGGGCGCCTGGCCCTCGAGCCGGTCGCTATAGCACTCGAGCAGGCCGACGAGCAGCTCCTTGCAGTACTCCTCGATCTCCGGCAGGACGCGGTCCTTGAGCCGGTTGAAGACCTCCTTGGGCTCGGGCAGCGTCGCCAGCATGTCGCCGAGCGACTCGACGTGGTCCTCGATGGTGGCCTTGATCTCTTCGAACGCGAGCGTGGCGTCCTCGAGCTGGATCCGGTGGTCTTCGAGCAGCTCGGTGCGCATGCTCTCGCCGTGCTGGCGCAGCTCTTCGCTCAGCTCGCGGCGCAGGGCCTCGTAGCGGCGGGCCGCCTCCTCGGGCGTGAGATCGTTCTCCTCGGCGATGGCCCGGGCCTCGTCGACCACCTTGGTGGCCAGCTCTTCGACCTTGGCCTTGCCGGTGGTGACGATCTCTTCGTACAGCTGCATCAGGCAGCCGGTCGTATCGTTGATCTCGAACTGGTGCTTGCCGATCACCACTTCGAGCGCGGTCAGCGCCTTCTCCTGCAGCTTGCTGATCTGGGTCGACATCCGCCGGATCTCGAGCCGCAGCGTCGCGATCAGCGGCTTGAGTCGATCGATGGTGTTGAAGTCGGCGATCCAGATCTCATCAGCCGTCCACTCCTGGAACGCCTCGTCGAACTCCGGCTTGACCTCGACCTTGCGGTCCTCGGCGTGCTGGCCGGTGGCCTCGCCCTCACCGACGCTGACGAGCTCGACGTCGATGAGCTCGAGCTTCTTGGCGGTCACGCCGCGCTGCATCAGGGCGGTGCGCACCGCCTTCGCCCGGCGCTCGCCGAGCTTGAGGTTGTACTCTTCGTCACCGCGCTGGTCGGCGAAGCCCTTGATGGTGAGCTTGACGATCGCCGGGTTGCGGGCGATCTCGTCGGCGATCTGCTCGATCACCGCCGACATGTCGCCGCGGATGTTCGACTTGTCGAAGTCGAAGTAGACGTTGGGGAGCTCGGTCGACAGGTCGACGAGCTCGCTGCGGTCGGCGAACATGAACGCCGGCTTGGCCCGCTTGAGCGCGAAGTCATCGGGGATCTTGGTGTTGCGCTCGCTGTCGATGTCGGGGAAGGCGACGTTGCGCGCGTCGTTCCACACCCGCATGTAGTCGCCGGGCTCGGCGGTCAGGTTGTAGTAGAGCGGCGTGATCTCCCACAGCGACGCGTCCTTCTCGACGACGTGCAGCGTGCCTTCTTCGGCCGCCTCGAGCTGCGCGAGGAAGACCTCGAGCTGGGTCTCCTTCTCGGAGATCGTGATCATCAGCTGGTCGATCTGGCTCTGGATCTCGATGTCGATCTTGGTGACTTCGACGTCGAGCTCGACCACCCGGCCGAGCTTCTCCTTGAGCTTCTCGAGCGCCGCGGTGACCCGCGACAGGTAGCGCTGCTTGATCTGGTTGAGGAACCGCTCCAGCCGCCGGCTGATCTCGTCGATGACCCGCTGCAGCAGCTCGGCGAGCAGCTTGCGACCGATGTCCTTGGCCGCTTCGAGGGCCTCGCGCAGCGTCTCCTCGGCCTCTTCGGCGAAGAGCTCGATGGCGTCCTGGGTCTCCTGGATCGTCAGCTCGACGGCGGTCTTGGTGTCGTTGAAGAGCGTGACGAAGCGATCTTCGGTGTTGTGCGCGGTCTCGGTGGCCAGGGTCACGACCCCGTCGACCATGTTGCGCACGTCGCCCTCGATCTCCTTGGCGACGTTCTCGAAGCGGGTCTTGGTGCCTTCGATGAGGCCCTCGACCGAGGTCTTGGCGTTGTCGACGAAGTCTTCGCCCGAGGTCTTGAGCTCTTCGATGACGTTCTCGACGCTGCTCTTGCAGTCCTCGATGTACGCCTTGCCCTTGCCGTTGATCATGTCGTCGATCAACTTGCCGATCTCTTCGAATTCGCCCACGAAGGCCTGAGTCTTCGCGACGATATCGGCGGCGATCGACACCCCGAGGCTGACGGCGGTGGCGATGACCTTGACGATGGTCGCCTTGGCCACCCCGACGAGCACCTTGCCCTGGGCCTCGAACTTGGGCACGTACTTGTCGACGATGCCCTGGAAGTCGGTCTTCAGCTTCTCGGCCGACTCCTGCATCTTCTGTTCGATGCTGGCGATCGCCTCTTCACCCTTCTCCTGGATGTCGGCGATGACCGAGGTGTCTTCCTCGTAGTCGTTGTCGACGAACTTCTGCTCGGCCTCGGCCGCCGCTTCGTCGCCCAACGCCTTGAGATCACGGGCCTGCTTCTCGGCTTCGCGCTTGAGGCGGTCCTTGGTGGCGTCGATCTGCTGCTGCAGGTCGGTCCCCAGGTCCTCGACGGCGATGTCGATGCCCTTGTTGACCTCCTGGAAGCCGATGTCGAGCGACTCCTTGCTCGAGACGAAGATGTTGTCGGCGGCCCGCTGCACCTTGTCGAGGGTGCCCTGGCAGAAGTCGCGTACCAGGTCGATCATGTTGTTGATCGAGCCCACCAGCCGGTCGCGCGCCTCGCGGATGAGGGCGAAGCCGCCCTCGACGATGCGCTTGACGGTGTCGCTGATGAGGTTGGTGGCGTCGGTCAGCCGCTGCTTGAGGTCGGCGAGCAGGTCGTCGGCCAGCTTCTTGGCGGCGGCGAGCGTCTCGTCGACGGCGGTATTGACCTTCGTGACGATGCCGTTGACGGTGTCCTTCACCTGCTGGGGCAGCGCCTTGAGCGCGTTGAACAGCTCGTCGAAGGTGTCGTTGACCGCCTTGATGGCGTCGGCCTTGACTTGCTCGACCCGCGCGATGGCGCCGTCGAGCACCGTATCGAGCATCCGGGCGGCGCTGTCCTTGAGCTCGGTCAGCGCCTTGTCGAGCTCGGCGAGGATCTCGTCATAGAGCGGCTGGCCTTCGTAGGCCTCGGCGAACTTCGCCTTGACCTGCTCGATGACGATGTCGAGCTTCTCGGGCACCTGGTCGCCGATGACGCGGACCTTGTCGGTCAACCCGCTGAGCTGCGCGTCGGCCTGGGCGAGGATGCGATCCTTCACCTCGCCGATCTGACCTTCGACCGACGAGATCTGGTCGACGGCGGCCTCGGCGATGGCGTCGACCTGCTCCTGGACCTGCTCGATGAGCGGGTCCTTCAGCGCGTGGATCTGCTCCTGGACCTGGCCCGGGATGCCCTCGGCGACGCTGAAGACGGTCTGCATGCCGACATTCGCCGTCTCCCGCAGGAGCGGTGCGAGCCCGAGCAGGGGGGTCTCGATCGCGCCGATGGCGGTGTCGATGCCGGTGATGACCTTCTGCTTCGTGGTGTAGACCTGATCGACGAATCCATCGAGGGCCCCTTGGGCCTTGTCGATGATGCCGTTGGTCTTGCCCTGAAGTTCGGCGAGCGTCTGCTCTGCCTGTGCTCGGGCGCTGTCCACGCTCTGCCGGGCCCTGCGGCCGAGCTGTGCGGGGATGCTCTCCTGAACTTCCTGATCAGCGCCGTCGGCTCCACCCTGCATAGGTCTGACCCCCCTGGCCGCAAGACAGCCGTGCGCGGCGTCCACTCCGCGCGATGACCGAAAAAGGTGCGCCGAAAGAGTGGCCCAGATCGGTGGACCGGGGCAAGGGGGCCGCGTCAGATCTTTTCAAGCATACTGAGATTGGCCCGCGAACGCGGGCTGATCAGGCGGGTTGTCGCCATCCTCCGGACATGCCGAATCGGACGGATCGGGGCGATCGCTCGGGGCGATCGGATGCGGTCAGCGCCGCAGGACGAGCACCGGGCAGTGGGCCAGACGCAGGACCTTCTCGGCCACCGAGCCCAGGGCGATGCGGGCGAGCCCGGTGCGTCCGTGGGACGGGATCACGATCAGCTCGGCGCCGATTTCGTCGGCGAGCTTGACCGTCGCCAGACCCGGCCGCCCGAAGCGCACATGCACCTGCGCGCCATCCACCATCTCGCCCATCTGCTCGTCGACGGCGTCGCGCACGTTGGCCGCGCGCTTGCCATCGTCGATCTTGTCCCAGATGACCCCGGGATCCCCTGCGTGCAGCGCCGGCAGGACATGCACCACGTGCAGGTCGCCCGCGTCAGCGACCATCTGCCGCCCGACCCGCACCGCTTCGAGGCAGGCCTCGGAGAAGTCGACAGGCACCAGCACGCATTTCTTGGGCAACCAGGGCATTGCGCTCTCCATCTCTCGGCAGCCGATGTGCGCGCATTGTGACATTCGGGCTCGCCGGGCGTCAACGGCGGTGCACCCGACCCCCTGCTTCGCGTATCGTGCAGCGCCAACGGGGCTGATTTTCTCTCTTGCTTCTAAACCTCACTTAGCTACACTCGGCTACAGTCCATCGGGCGCGGAGGTCATACCGTGAGTCGTCTCTCTCTCCCCTTGATCGCGCTGGGTCTGGGCGCCGCGGCCCTCGTCGGGTGCGACGACGAGCCCGGCGAGACCCCAGCCGAGGGGTGCGTCTCCGACGAGGCCTTCTTCCAGGCCCTGTCGCTCTCGCTGCTCGAACCCGACTGCAGCAACTGCCACAACCCGCAAGGCGCCGCCCGCGACACCGACTTCGTGCTGGCCGCTCCGGGTGAGACCAACGCCCTTCAGCGCAACTTCGCGATGATGAAGGACCTCGCCGCCCTCGAGCGGGACGGCACGAGCATCCTGCTGCTCAAGCCGGCCGGCGAGCTGGGCCACGAGGGCGGCGTGCGCACGCCGGCGGGCTCGGCCCATTATCGCGACCTCGAGCAGCTCATCAACCGCTTCGAGACGCCCACCGCGTGCGACGGCGAGGACACCACCGGCGACGTGCTCGACAAGGTGCGGGTGCTGACGCCGGTCGAGACGCTGCGCAAGGCCAAGCTGCAGTTGGTCGGTGAGCTGCCGACACCCGAAGAGATCGCGCTCGTCGAGACCGACGGCGAGGCCGCCCTCGCCCCGCTGCTCGAAGAGTACATGACCCGCGAGGCGTTCTTCGGCACGCTCAAGCGCTGGTATAACGACCTCCTGCTGACCGACAAGTACCGTGGCGGCAACCGGGCCACCGACCTGCTCGACAGCGAGCGCTTCCCCGGGCGCTACTACTACAACGATCTGCCCGACGACGAAGAGGGCCAGCTCGCCCGGCGCTACGCCAATAACAGCGTCGCCCGCGAGCCGCTCGAACTCATCGCCCACGTGGTGCGCAACGATCGCCCGTTCACCGAGATCCTGACGGCGGACTACATCCTGGTGAACCCGTTCAGCGCCCGGATCTTCGGCGTCACGCCCGACTTCGACGATCCGCTCGATCCGCTGGAGTGGCGCGAGGCGCGGCTGATGGACTACCCCCACGCGGGCATCCTGACGTCGCCGATGTTCCTCAACCGCTATCCGACGACCGCCACGAACCGCAATCGGCACCGGGCGCGCACCGTCTTCTCGCTCTTCCTGGCGACCGACATCCTCGCCAAGGCCGAGCGGCCGGTGGACCCGACCCAGATCCGCGATCACAACCCGACGATGCACAACAACCAGTGCACCGTCTGCCACGCGGCCATCGACCCCATCGCCGGGGCCTTCCAGAACTTCGACGCCCTCGGCCGCTACCGCACGATGGGCGAGCGCCGCGACCCGCAGGAGGGCTGGCACGACGACATGCTGCCGCCCGGCTTCGGCGAGGCCGCCATCGATCCCGACCGCTGGTCGTCGTCGCTCGCCTGGCTCGCCGAGCAGGTGGTCGCCGACGAGCGCTTCGCCCTCTCGGCGGTCTACGCGGTCTACACCGGCATGGTCGGGCGCCCGCCGCTGGCCAACCCCACCGACCGCAGCGACCCGCGCTTCGAGAATCGGCTGGCGTTCTACAACCTCGAGCAGGCCTTCCTGCGCCGGGCGACCGATGTCTTCGTCGAGAACGGCTACGGGCTCAAGGCCATCGTGCCCGAGATCGTGCAGAGCCCCTTCTACCGCGCGGTCTCGTCGGTCGGGCTCGATGAGGACGAGGCGATCACCCTCGAGTATCTGGGCACCGCCCGGCTGCTGACCCCCGAAGAGCTCGACGCCAAGCTCAAGGCGGTGCTCGGGCAGCCGTGGAAGCGCCGCGGCCCCGACGCCAACCTGCTGTTGAGCGGCAACGAGTACCTCTACTTCTACGGCGGCATCGACAGCAACGACGTCACCCGGCGCATCACCGAGCCCAACGGGGTCATCGCCAACGTGGCGCTGCGCATGGCCTCGGAGATGGGCTGCCTGATCACGCCGCGCGACTTCCATCGGCCGGCGGGTGAGCGGCTGCTCTTCCCCTACGTCGAGCCGTCGTACGCGCCCGAAGACGACAACGGCTTCCCCATCCCCCGCGTCGAGGAAGAGATCCGGCGCAACATCCGCTATCTGCACCGACGGCTGCTCGGCGAGGCCCTCGCTCCCGGCAGCGCCGAGGAGGAGGCCACGTGGCAGCTCTTCTACGACGTCTGGCGTGAGGGCGCGGTGGCGGTGAAGAACGGCGAAGCGTCGGGTGACCTCGAGGGGCACTGCCGACCCAACTTCGTCTTCGAGACCGGCGAGGGGCTGCCCCGTGAGCAGCACCTCAACAGCGACCGCAACTACGTGATCCGGGCGTGGAGCGCGGTGGTCACCTATCTGCTCGCCGACTGGCGCTTCCTCTACCACCGCTGAGGCAGGAGCATACCGATGGCACTCGATCGACGGGATTTCCTGAAGCTGGCCGGCGCCGCCGGCCTCGCGGTCACCGCGGCCCCCGGGTTGTCCGGGCGGGCGTTGGCGCAGTCGCAGACGAGCGGCCCCTTCTGGGTCTTCGTACACGCCGGCGGCGGCTGGGATCCGACCTTGCTGTGCGACCCCAAGGGGCGGGCCAACGAAGAGGCGGTCGACCCGCTCAACCGCTACTTCATCGACGACATCGGCACGGCGGGCAACATCCGCTACGCGCCGGTGGGCTTCAACCAGCAGTTCTTCGACAAGCATCATCGGCGCACGCTGGTGATCAACGGGGTCGATACCCAGACCAACAACCACGATGCGGGGGTGCGGCATACCTTCAGCGGCAAGCTCGCCGCCGGGCATCCGGCCCTCGGCGCGCTCATCGCCGGTGAGTCCCGCGACCAGCCGATGGCCTTCATCAGCAACGGGGGCTACGACGTCACCGGCGGGCTGGTCGCGCCCACCCGGGTGGGCAACATCGGCGCGGTGAGCCGCATCGCCTGGCCCAACAGCATCAACGGGCAGTTCGACGGGCCGAAGTTCCACCGCGAGCCGACGCTCGACCGCATCCGCAAGGCCATGGACCGGCGCCGCGGCGTCGTCGAGGCCCAGTCGGACCTGCCCCGACATCGGCATGGCATCAGCCAGCTGTACACCGCCCGCTCGGGGCAGAATACGCTGCGCCGGCTCACCGAGGTGCTGCCCACCGAGTTCCGTCAGCCGCAGCTGATGCGGCAGGCTCAGGTGGCGTGCGCCGCGTTCGCCGCCGGCATCTCGCGGGCGTGCAACATGACCATCGGCGGCTTCGATACCCACGGCAACCACGACGACAGCCACATCCCGCGGTTGGCGGCCCTGCTCGAAGGCGTCGACTTCTTGTGGGACGAGGCGGAGCGTCAGGGCATCGCCGACGATCTGATCGTGATGGTCGGCTCGGACTTCGGGCGCACGCCGGGCTATAACAGCGGCAACGGCAAGGATCACTGGGCCATCACCAGCGTGATGCTCATGGGGCGCGGCGTGCCCGGCAACCGGGTGATCGGCGAGACCGACGACCGGCACGTGCCGATCAAGCTCGATCCGTCCTCCGGTCGCCCCGCCGGGGACGGCGGGATCCGCATTCAGCCGGGGCACGTCCACCGGGCGCTGCGCCAGCTCGCCGGTCTGCCCGCAGAGATGGATCGCCTCTTCCCCATCGAAGCCGAAGGCGGGCTGGACGTTCTCTCCGCCTGACCCGCGCCGGATCCCCTGCGGACGCGCCCGACGCTGGCGCCTCCATACCCGTCAGCGGTAAACTCCGCCGGTCTTCAGCCGGGGGTATCACATGTGTCGCAGGTTCACGGCGTATGCCGTGTGGATCGGTCTGTACTGTCTGGGGTGCGATGGCGACGGCGACTCGACGCCGCCGCCGCCCGACACCGCGATGCCCGCGGCCGACGCGGGTCCGGTGGACGGGCGGGCGCCCGATGCAGCCGGCCCGCGACGCTGTGTCCGCGACGATCAATGCCCGCAAGGCAGCTTCTGTCCCGACTCGACCGGCGACGGGGTCTGTGAGCCGGGGTGCCGCACCGCGCCCGACTCGTGTGGGGCTGCCGATCGGTTCACCGTGTGTGATCCCGAGTCGCGGGACTGCGTCGCCGCCCCGTGCGCCGACGATGGCGAGTGTCGACCGGGGCAGTTCTGCGACGGCGGCGCGTGCAGCGACGGGTGCCGGCTCGAACCGGACGACTGCGTCGCCGTCGACGGGCGGCCGCATGCCTGCGATCCCGACGATCGGACGTGTCGGCCGCTGAGCGTCTGCTGTGGCGCAGGCGACGCATGCTCGATGACACTCGACAGCGCCTGCGCGGGCGCAGTGCTCGCCGCGAGCGCCAGCTGCCGGCCCGACCCGTGCGGGCCCGCGTGCGAGAGCGACGACGACTGCGTCGATGGCACGCGCTGCTCGGCCGACGGCCGCTGCGTCGATGGCTGCCGCGACGTGCAGGGCGATTGCCCTGGCGATACGGTCTGCGACCCCGACAGCCTTCAGTGCGTACGGGGCGCGTGCAACCGCAACGCGCAATGCCCCGACTGGATGTACTGCAGTGAGGCCGGTCTGTGCGAGACGGGCTGCCGCCAGAGCCCGGACAACTGCGACGGCGACGCCCGCTGCGGGCCGGATCGCACCTGCGGCACCGCCTGCCTCGACGACGAGAGCTGCGACGAGGGCCAGTACTGCGACGCGGGGCAGAACGTCTGCCGCAACCGCTGCCTCGAAGCGACCCACACCGGCTGCGTCGCCTTCGAGCGGTGCGAGGCGGGCCGCTGCGTGCCGGGCTGCGCCGATGACCCGGCCGAGATCGACGGCGACGACGATCGGGCCTCCGCGCCGGCGGTCGAGTGGTCCGGCGGCGCCGTGCAGTCGGCGCGCTACGGCAACCGCTTCGCCTGCCCCGCCGACGCCGACGTGCTCGCCGTGGACGGGCCGCGGATCGAGGCGACATTGCTCTACGACGAGGTCGACGGCGTGCTCGCCCTGCGCATCCTCGACGCAGACGGCGCGATTCTGGCCGAAGACAGCGTCGGCGGATCGCCCAAGCGCCTGCGGATCGACGCGCCGCGGGCGTTCGTCGAGGTCATCGGGGTCGACCTGCGCGGGCGCGTCCCCTACCGACTCGAGCTGCGCCGGGCCGACGCCGGCACCTGCTTCCCCGATACCCGCGATCCGGCCGACGACCGCGTCGCCGGGGCGCAGCGCCTCGGTCAGCGGCCGCAGGCCAGCTTCGTCGACATCGTC
The DNA here is from genome assembly GCA_030427205.1 of bacterium. Classification (GTDB taxonomy): domain Bacteria; phylum Myxococcota_A; class Bradymonadia; order UBA7976; family UBA1532; genus JACKDM01. The sequence goes on from JAUHXC010000018.1 coordinate 59,179, forward strand.
GAGGGCGCCGCCTGCCCGGGAGATACCGACTGGGCCTGCTTCTCGATGGCGGCCGCCGACGGGCTCGAAGCCACCGTCGCCGGCTGCGAAGGCCTGAGCGGTGCCATCTACCGCGCCGATCGTACCGATGACGCGCCGGTGCACGTGCTCGCCGCCGACGACCAGCGGCTGCGCTTCGTGGCCGATCCCGGACGGGGCGCTTTCACCGACGGTGACTGGTGCCTCGCGGTGCGCAACCCGGGCGACGCCAACTGCGAAGCGTATGCCCTGGCGCTCGCCTTCGAGCGCCGCGGCGAGATCTGCAGCGATCCGCTCGAGCCCGACGATCGGCTCGAAGACGCGCTTCGGCTGGACGGCGGCGGGCCCCTGGCCGACGCCGCCGGCCGCCTGCCCTATGGCGTGGAGCAGACGTTGGACGCCGGCGCGCGCGCCTGCATCGGCGATACCGACCGGTTCAGCTTCGAGGCGGACGCCGGCGATGGCATCGTCGCCTGGCTCATCGCCGACGGCCCGGGCGCCGACGCTCTCACGGTGGACTTCCAAGACGCCGACGGTCGCCCGCGGGGCACGCGCGGCGGCGCCTCGGCCCCGGGTGAGGCCCCTCGGGCGGCGCGGGTGTCCGCTGCGCGCGATGGCGGCATGTACGTGGCGGTCGGGGGCGGCAGCGAGGCCGCGGTGGCGTATCGGCTGGTCATCGTGCGCACCCCGGGCGACGGCAGCTGCCCGGAGGACGGCTGGGAGAACGTCGACCTCCGCGACGATACCGGCGCCGACGCCCAGTCACCGGCCGATACCGAGCCGGGGCGCGTGGTGATCGAAGGGGCCGCGTTGTGCCACCCCGACGCCGCCGACGAAGACTGGTACCGGGTGCCCATCGATCGGCCGCGCACGCGGGTGTGCATCGGCGCCGCCTTCCGACACGCGGTGGCCGATATGACCGTACAGGTCTTCCGCGCGCCGACGGGGCGCTGCGGCGTCGACGCAGCGGGCGAGTGCTGCGAGGTCTCGGCCGACTGCGAATCGGGCTTCGGCTGCGCGGCGGGCTTCTGCCGCGCCGCCATCGCAGAAGGCGCGAGCCGCACCGACGACGAGTTCATCGACGTGGACAAGACCCTGATGGACGTCGACGACGACCTGCTCGTGCGCGTGCTGCGCGATCCCGAAGATCGCCCGGGTGTCGACGACGGGCCGGCCACCTACGACCTGACGATCACCCGGGCCCCGGCGGATCCCGATCGCTGCGCGCCGGACTGGCACGAGCGGCTCGGCGCCAACGACAACCGCGCGTCGGCGACTGCGCTCGGAAGCGGGCGCGAGGGGCTGTGCGACACCTGGATCTGCGACGAGGAGCGCGCAGCGGGCGACTGGTTCACGATCCGGGTGCCGGCGGGCAGCGATCGCACCGTCTTCGTCGAGTTCGACTCCAGCGAGGGCTCGCTGCTGCTGACCGCGATCGACCCGCTGCGCGAGCCGGAGCGCATCGTCGAGAGCGTCGAGCGCGGCACCGACGTGCAGTGCATCAACGTGCGGGGCACCGACGCCGAGCGTACGGTGCTCTTGCAGATCAACGCCGACGACATCGAGCCGGGCGGCGATCGCCGGGTCGACTACGCGCTGCGGGTCGAGCCCACCGATCTGAGCCTCTTCGCTCGGGGCGCCTGCGACGATCTGGCCGGCGGCGCCTTCCCCGACGCGATGTGGCCCCGCCTCGACCTGTGACCGCTGTCGGCCCCGCCGTGCCGTGAGAGCACACCGGGTGTCGTGCGATCGCCACGATCGCCGACAAGCGCATGCACGCAGGCCCCGTCAACCGGTCACCGCAGGGCTGGCACGGGCTATGCAGTGCTTCCTGGGCGAATCAACCCCTTGCCCTGGAGCATCACCATGCGCGCGCTCACCATCGCCGCCCTCGCCGCCCTCGCCTTCACCACCGGCTGCCACAGCATCGACTCCCACGAGGTCGACACCGAAGACATCGAAGCCCACCTGATCGTCTCGAGCGACGGCCGGGGTGAGGCCGACGTGACCGCCGAGCTCAAGCCGCTCGGCGACAGCTTCGGCTTCGTCGAGCTCGTCGCCGGCGAGTCGCTGCGGGTCAACGCCTACGGCATGGACCGCGCCCTGGAGAATCGCTGGTTCGACTACCACACCGAGCTGCCCGTCGACCGCGGCGGCGTCGAGTTCCAGGTGCGTCTCGAGCGCATCTTCGGCACCCACGCGCCCGACTCGTGGGTCGAGCTGCCACCGGGCTTCGAGTTCTACCGTACGCCGGGCGTCTACTCGCTGACCTGGGACGCGCTGCCCATCGAGTGGGACATCATCACCGACGACGAGATGCGCCTCGAGATCGACGGCCCGTGCATCGTCGAGTACGAGCGCACGCTGCGCCCGGGGCGCGACAACGGCGTGCTCGTGCTGCGGCCGGGCGACCTCATCCCGCACAGCGGCTGGGACGGCGACGTCTGCGAGCTGACGGTGACCGCCGAGCGGGTTCGCCAGGGCCGCCTCGACCGCCACTTCGCCGGCGGCGGCATCATCGCCAAGCAGGTGCGCGAGACCCGCGTCCTCGTCGACTGGTGAGCGGCTGACCGCCCGCGCATACGATCCCCCACGGCGGGCCTCGGAGGCACTCCCTCCCCCCAACTCCCCCCTCTCCGGGGCCCGCCACTTCCTTCATCAACCACCGCTCCCCCGGGACGAGCCGACGAGCCAACCAGCCCAAAGGCAAAAGGCGACCCCGTGGGGTCGCCTTCGTCGTTTCTGCTCGTCGTTTCCTGCGCCGTTCCCCTGAGTCGTCTCCGAGGGCGCGCGAGCCCGGCTACGCTCGGGGCGCCCTCGAATCAGCCGGCCATGTTGCGGGCGTCGATGCCTTGAGCCTCCTGGTTGCCCCGCGTCTCATCGAGGAACGCTTCGAGGGTGATGCCGTCGGTCTCGTCGAAGGCCTCTTCGAGGATGCGGATATCGCCCATGCGGTCGGGGCGGAACGTGCGATAACCCCGCCGCAGCTCGCACCAGCCGCCGAGCGTCCACTTCGAGCCCCAGAAGTACAACCCCAGGGGCCGGACGATGCGGGTCGTCTCGTCGCCGTCGTCGCGGGTGTATTTGAACGAGACCTTGCGCCGCTCGCCGATGGCGGTGCGCAGCATCTCGAGCCCGTGCGAGGCCTGGCGCGACCACTCACCACCCGGCGCGAAGAGCGCCGTGCGCAGCAAGACCTCGCGCAGCGGCTCGGGCAGCATGGTCTCGACCTTGTCGAGCACGCTGCGGGCGGCCACCGCCAGCGCCGGATCGGCCCAGGCCACCGCCATGCGGGCCCCGAGCACGAGCGCTTCGATCTCTTCGCTGTTGAACGTCAGCGGCGGCAGCACCGCGCCGCGCTCGAGGCAGTAGCCCACCCCGGCCTCGCCGCGCACCGGCACCCCGGACTTGGCGATGTCGCTGATGTCGCGATAGATGGTGCGCTGCGAGACCTCGAGCTTCTCGGCGAGCTGCTCGGCGGTCACGAAGCGGCGATTGCGCAGAATCTGCACGATGCGGAACAAGCGGTCAGCGCGACGCATGGCGCCCTCCCTTCGATGATGTCCCCATTCTCGCACACCGGGCTGACACCGTAGCGTCAGGAGGGTGCGCACAGCCGCAGCGAGCGCGACCCGTCGATGAGCGATGGCCGACCCGGCGCCGTGGGGCGCCCGGGCGCGGCCTGCGGCGATGGCTGCTGCCAAACCCGCCGCCAGAGACCAACCCCCGGGAACAGACCGTGGATCGACCTCGCAGTTCAATGGGCTCGTGCGCCACGATTCGCGCCGGAGCGCTTCGGGCGGCGGCGAGGCCGGGGGGAACAGACCGTGGATGACGCCGCGGGTCCACTGGAAAATCCCTGTCGTCGGTCGCGACCGTCCGGACGCACCGCTGGATGTCACACGGCGCGGTGACGCTCGCGGGGTGCTCCACTGACATCGGCAGGTCCTGATCCAACGGCGTTCGTCGACTCCGACAGCGCCCGATGCATCTCCGATTGGGTGGATGCGCGTCGGCCCGCGGGGTCTGTCCTCTGGTGGCAGGAAACCCCAAACCGGTGCGCGACGCAACAATTACTGACATGAAATTGTCAGGAGCCCACCGTGGAGCCCCCGCGCGGGCGACCGTTCGGTCGCGTCGACCCGGCGAAACGCCTGCCCGTCACTGCCCGCCGGCGCCGCCCTCTGCGGGCGTCCCGCCGCCGATCTTGATCTTGACGGGCTCTTCCTCGACCTCGTCGGGCGGGTCGCCGCTCAATACGATGGCCAGGATCGCGCCGACGATGGCGAGCACCGCGAGGACGATGACCGGCACCAGCCACCGCGGCGGGCCGCTGCGCCGCACCGTGGGCACCGCGGCGGTGCTCATCGAATCCGGCGGGGGCGGGTTGCGCGGCAGCCGACGCGGCTTGGGCAGGTTGGCCAGACGCTGCTGGGTATCGTCGTCCAGCATCAGGGTCGCGCCGAGATCGTCTTCTTGCAGCGTGGCTTCGAGATCGGGCTTCGCCGGCGCCCCTTCGCACGCCGCGCGCAGCGCCTGGGCCATCGAGCTGGCGTCGGCGAAGCGCTCGCCGGGCTGCTTGGACAACGCCCGCAGCACCGCCCGGGCCAACGCGGGCGGCACACCGAGCGCCGGGTCGATCGGCGGCACCGGGCGGTTGATGTGGGCCATCAGGATCTCGATGGCCGCGCCGTCGACGAACGGCGCGCGCCCCGTCAGCAGCTCGTACAGGATCACCCCGAGCGAGTAGAGGTCGCTGCGCCCGTCGAGGGGCAGATCCTGCGCCTGCTCCGGCGACATGTAGCGCGGGGTGCCGAGCACGATGCCCTCGCGGGTCCGCACGCCGCTGTCCTCGGCGCCGCCGACCATCTTGGCGATGCCGAAGTCGAGCACCCGGGCCTTCTCGTCGCCGAGGTTGTTGGTGGCCACCATGATGTTCTCGGGCTTGAGATCACGGTGCACCAGGCCCATCGCGTGGGCCTCGACGAGGCCGCCGAGGATCTGCAGCGCCAGCCCGACCGCCCGCTTGGGCGCGAAGGGGCCCTCCTGGCGGATCATGTCGAAGAGCAGCTTGCCTTGGATGAACTCGAAGACCATGTACAGCGAGCCGTCTTCGGCCTCGCCGTAGTCGTAGAGGGTGACGATGGACGGGTCGGACAGCCGCGAGACGACCCGGGCCTCCTGAAAGAAGCGGGCGGAGATGTTGGGGTCGTCGAGATCGGAGTTGATGACCTTGAGCGCGACCGGGCGACCGACGGGCTGCTGGATCGCCTTGTACACCGCGCCCATGCCGCCCTCGCCGAGCACGCCGACGATGACGAAGCGGTCTTTGACCATGCGTCCGAGCAGCGGATCGTGCGGGTAGCGCTGGTGGGCTTCGAGGTCGATGAGCAGCCCGCCGTCGTTGGCCGGGCACTTGTCGGCCGTCTTCGCGCCCTGCCAGGCCTGCCCACAGACGCGGCAGTAGACGAGCTTGTCGGCGCTCATCCGGTGGTCCCCTCCTCTGGTGTCGTCGGCGGCGGGCCGGAACTCGGGCGATAGTACCGCTCTCGGACTCGGAAATGAACTGCGTGCGGCGAGCAACGCGCACACGCGCCTCGCGAGACCGGGTCGCGCGGTCAGCGGGCGCTCAACTCGGCGCGCGGATGCACCCAGAAGCGGCCGCCGGTGCTGCGCCCCGAGACCTCGGGGGTGTACATCTCTTCGGCGCGGGCCGGCGGGCGCTGGAAGGTCCCGGCGGTGGTCGCCCGCGCCACGTACGAATAGCTGTGCACCCCGGGCGCCAACCGATCGGCGAAGAGCAGCACCCGGTCGTCCCGCGTCTCGACGTGATCGAAGGGCGAGTACCAGCCCATCATCCGTCCATCCAGCGTCTCCGAGCCGTCCTCCGGATCGGGGTCTGCCCCGTCGACAGCCGCCATGCGACCGGTGGTCTCGAGGCTGGTATCGACCGGCTCGAGGCCGGCGGGCAAGGGATCTTCGATGGCCACGTAGTGCCGCTCCTGGTGGGAGGCGACGCGCAGATGCACCCGCACCAGGGTGCCCTCGGTCACCGCCTCGACCGCGTCGGCGCCGCGCCCGTCGAGCGTATACCACCGCTGCACGATGAGCCCGGCGTCGCGGGCGTCGGTCGGCATGTCCTGCGGCGCGTACTGCAGGCGCGCCCCGTAGTACAGGCGGCCGGTGCCTTCGGCGCTGAAGACCATCGGCCGCTGCCCAGCGTCGGTCCCCAACTCGGCCATCGGCACGGCGACCGTCTCGCTGGCGAGGCTGCGGCCCTTGAACGGCTTCTCGGCGATCGCCTTCGACCCCAGCTTGACCCGGGCGACGAAGTCGGGGGTCTGCGCTTCGCGCACGCGGGCGTAGTCGGCCATCGCCAGCAGGCTGAAGCCGGCCTCCTGGGTGGTGCGGTAGCCCCCGCCGGTGCGCACCGACTGCAGATAGCGGGCGATCTTCGGCACGAAGACATGCGTCGGGTCGAGCGCCAGGAAGGTCTGCAGGACGATCGCCGTCGTGCGGGTATCGCTGTGGAACAGCGGCGCGTAGGTCTCGGGGTCGTCCTCGGCGAAGTGCACCGCGTCGGCGTCGACCCGGGCCTGATTCATGATGCCCGCCAGCAGCGTGCGCGCCTTGTCGGCGCCCGGCCCGCTGGCCATCGCGGTGGCGAGCAGCGCCCGGCCGAACAGCGCCATGCCTTCGCGCTCGCCGTACAGCTGATTCTCGAGACCGCGCTCCGCGGCGTCATGCCGGGCGAGCACATACAGCGCGAACGCCCGCGCCTCGCGGGACGGCGAGCTGCGGAAGCCCGGCTGGGGCTGCGTGAAGTGCGTGCGCAGGAAGCGCCGCGCGGCGGCGAGATCGATGCCGGTGATGGCATAGCCGGCCGCCTCGGCCTCGCCCAATGCCAGCGTGGCGTACGCCGTCGCCCAGTAGTTGCTGCGCCACGCGCCGGGCCAGTAGCCGAAGCCTCCGTCGGGCCGCTGCAGCTGCGCGATGGCCTTGACGTTCTCGGCGACGACCTCGGCGGGCTGACGCTCGCCGAGCCACGGCTGCGCGTACTGGTCGAGCACGGACTTCAGCGCCACGAAGGGCACCAGCCGGCTCGCCCGCTGCTCGAGGCAGCCGTAGGGATAATCGACGAGCATCTCGGCGGCGTCGGTCATGCCGCCGAGCGCCGTGGACGCCAGGGTCAGCTCGAGCCCGCCCTGCCCGGCCCGGGCCGGCGGCACACTCAGCGCCTCGGTCCGCTCGGCCTCGGTCTCTCCGTAGACCGCGACGGTCTCCATGCGGACGGGCGAGCGCACGGGCACGGTCATCTCGACCCCGTCCTGGTGGGTGCCGTCGGACACCGTGAAGCGCAGCTTCGCGTCGCCCGGCGCCGAGGCCTCGAAGCCGAAGCGGACCTCGACTCCCTTGTTCGGCGGGATGGTCAGCGTGCGCTCGAGGGCGCCGACGGCCTTGATCGGCCCCTCGGCGGCCGCGGTGACGGTGATGCGGGCCGGGCTGTCGCCCCGCCGGTGGATCACGGCGCCCGCGGCGAACACATCGCCGGTGCGGGCCGCTCGGGGCAGCGCCGGCCGCGCGAGCAGCGGCTTGGTGACCACCACCTCGCTCTCGCCGCTGCCGGCCCGATCGGCCGCGGTCACCGCCACCGCCATCAGGGTGAAGGTCGTCAGGTTGTCGGGCAGCGTGCCCTCGACCGTGGCCTTGCCCCGGGCGTCGGTGACCGCGTCGCCGACGAAGATCGGCGTCGTGACGAAGTTCTTGCGCAGCTCCATCGCGTCGGCCCCGCCGCCGCCGCCGCCCGCGTCGCGGCCCTTCTCGCCGTAGTCGAGCTGCGCGATCAGCGTCGTGAGATTGTTGACCTGGCGCACCGAGAGCCCGCGCGGCCGGTACAAAGCCTCGATGGGATCGGGCGTGCGGTAGCCGGTCAGCGCCAGCACGCCCTTGTCGACCGCCCAGACGGTGACCTCCGACTCGACCCCCTGCCCCGCCCGATCGGTCACGGCGACGTCGATCGACAGCGCATCTCCCGGCCGCTTCTCGGCGGCGTCGGGGGTCAGCTTCACCGACAGCCGCTTCTGGGCCTTCATCACCCGCAGTTCACGATAGCCCACCCGGAAGCTGGGCCGACCCGGATCCCCCGGCTTGCCCGGCCGGTCCACCCGCCCGCGCGTCAGCACCACGCCCACGAAGGCGTTGGGGATCATGTCTTCGGTGATCGGGATCTCGATCGGCGTGGCGGTGCCCCGCAGCCGCACCCGCTGCTGCGACAGGATGCCCGCCCGCTCGACGGTGACCCACGCCTCGGCCTCGGGATACGGGCTCTGCACCAGCAGCCGCGCGGTATCGCCCACGTCGTACGTCGCCCGATCGGCGACCACCTCGACCTTGTTGTCGTCGTCGCGCAGCCAGGCCGCGTAGCCGGGCCCGCTCACCCACAATCCGTCGGTGGTGGTGGTGGTGCGCCCGGCGGCGTCCTTCGACGTCGCGACCAGCTCGTGATAGCCGCTCTCCGGCGCGGCGATGGTGCAGGTGGCGGCGCTGTCGGCGCTCACCCCGACGGTGCACGCGGTGACCTCGATCTCTTCTTTCTCGCTGACCGTCTCGAAGGCGCCCCAGGCGTTCTTCTTCTTGACGGTATTCCACTGGTGGCGCATCAGCTTGACGCTCACCTCGGGCACCGCCACCCGCTGCTCGCCCACGGCATCGCGGGCGACGATTTGCACCTCGAACGGCGTCTTCGCCACCGCGAAGCCCGCCGGGCCCTTCAGCCCGACGTAGTGGCTGGCGGGGTGCACCGGGAAGGTCGTCCGCCCGGCGATCTCCTGCCGATCGACGTCGGTCACCCGGGCCTCGACCGTGTACATCTGCGGGCGATTCTGCGGCGTCTCGGCGGGCCCCGCCTCCACCGTGAGTCGGCCGGCATCGTCGAGGCCCATGACCCCGCCGGCGACCACCTTCTCGCTCGTATCGTCGTCGTCCCACCACGAGAAGCGCTTGCCGAAGACGAAGCCGTCGGCGTCCTTCGGCTCGAATCGACCCGGCGCCGCCGACATCGACCAGCTCGCCTCGGCCCCGCTCATGGCCGCGCCGAAGAGATAGCGCCCCTCGATGTTGGCTTCGACCGGCTCGCCGGCGTAGCGCGCCTCGGCGGCCGGCGTGACCTCCACCAGAAAGGCCGGCGCGCGATACTCGGCCATGCGGAACGACGCATACCAGCTCAGATCGTCGGCCGGATCCCGAACCGAGACGCTCCACGAACCCAGGCGCCCGTCCGCCGGCAGGTCGAAGTCGGCCTGCACCCCGCCGAAGCGGGAGAGCGTGCCTTTGCGCTCGGCGACGGTCTGCCCCTCCGGATCGAGCAGCTTCAGCTCGACCGCGCGGCCCGCCGGCGTCTGCAGCTCACCCAGGCTGCGGGTGCGCAGGATGCCCTTGACGTACACCTTCTCGCCGGGCCGGTAGATGCCGCGGTCGGTGAAGACGAGGCCCTCGGCGCGCGGCGGCGAGTTCTCCCAGGCGCTGTCCAGCCCGAAGCGATAGGCGGAGAACGCCCACGTATCGCGGGTCGTGAGCACGGCCACATCGTCGCCCAGGGCGACGCGGGCGGCGACGAAGGGCGGGCCGTAGAGGTTGCCGCCCCACTTGTTCTTCTTGGGCAGATCCATGCCGTCGATGCCCGGCAGGCGCGCCACGCCGTCAGCCCCGGCGGTGCCTCGGGCGAGTTCCTTGCCCGCCGCGTCGAAGACCGTGACCACCGCCCCTTCGGCCGGGCGGCCATCGGTGAGGTGCCACGCCCAGACCGCCGAGTCCCGCGGCGAGACCTTCAGGTGGGCCCCGAGATCCGAGATCTGGACCAGCGTGCTCGACGAGCGATCGTACTTGCCCTCCTTCCACTTCAGCCGCACCAAAGCCAGGCGCCCGGCCTTCTCCCCCGGCTCGGCGTCGAACAGCGGATCGAGGTCGATCGGCGAGCGCAGGCGTACGTTGCGCGCGCCGCCCAGGGCCTTGTCGCTCCAGCGCAGGTTGTCGGGCGTCTCCTTGCGCCACGGCTGCTCCAGCCAGGGCAGCGCCTCAACCGGATCGAGCCGGGCGAAGCCGAGCTGCACCCCGTCCAGGTTCACGTGGGTCACCGGCAGCGCCGCCCGCAGCCCCTTCTCGATGAGCGCGGCGTCGTCGGGCGCGCCGAGCGAGGGCTCATAGCTGCCGGTGCGGAAGGTGCCCGGGTGCCGTTCGACGGTCTGGCCGAACGTATCGACCAGCCCGCTGATGACCACCGCGTAGCTGCGCTCCGGCCCGAAGTCGCCCGACAGGACCCACCGACTGCGCTCGAGCTTCTCGTCGTCGGGCCACGCGATCTTCACCGCCGGATCGATCGTCAACGCCTTCTTCAGCGCGCCGGCGGTCACCGGCGTGCTCGTCCAGATCGACAGCGGGCCGTCGGGGCAGCGGCCCGACCACGACTTGCAGCCGATGAAGCTCACCGTCAGCGGCGGATAGGTGCGGAACTTCCAGGCGACCTCGCCCTCGGCCGTCAGCGGACCCTGAGCGCTCTTCAAGGCGGGGGTGAAGACCAGCTCGTGGGCCGCATCGAGCGCGAGCGGGGTCACCGGCTCGAAGCGCACCCGCACCCGGCGGTCGGCGGAGATGCTGTTGCCGGCGCCCCCGGCCTCGTCGGCGAGGCGCTCGACGGCGACGATCTTCACCGGCGTATCGGCCTTCGGCCCGCGGATCACGATGCCCGCGCTCAGCGTCTCCTCGACCAGCGGCTGGTCGAAGATCACCGCGAAGGGCTGATCGGCGCGGACGAGCGCGAAGTCGTTCCACGCGTTGACCGGCGAGCCGGAGATCGGGCGCGGGCGCGCGGTCTCGAAGGTGTAGCGATACTCGTCGGCCAGCCGCGTCCCGTCGAGCGCGGTCAGCCCGCCGGGCACGCGCACGGTGAAGACCGTCGCCAGCGGCGCGGGCTTCTCGGGCACGAACTCGACCGTCGAGCTGCCCAGCCAGCGCCACTCGCCGGGGATGGCCGGCTCGATGCTCGCCGGGGCCTCGCCGCCGGTCGCGCCGAGCGCCCGCACCGGCCGATCGAAGGTGATCGTCGGCCGCACCAGACCGTTGACCTCACCCTGCGGCACCGCCGCGGCGACCGCCATCTGCCCCTCGACGGCGACCGCCACCGACGGCGCGGCGGGCGGCGGCGATCCGCTGCCGGGCTTCGGCGCGTCGTCGGGCACCAGCGCGGGCGGCGGCGGCGGCGCGTCGACGGGCGTCTCGCCGACGGGATCGACGGGTCGCGGGTCGTCGGGGTCGCTGCAGCCGGCAGCGGCCACGAGACAGACGAAGAGCACGGCGGCCGGGTGCGGCAGCGGGCGTGACATCGAGCACCTCCAGGGGGCGTCGGACGCAGGGGGTCGGCGGGCCACTCGGGGTCGCCGCTGACCGCATCGTCAGGGAGCCGCCGGGCGCTGTCAATCGGGTCGGTCGGCGGGCCCCCGATCAGCGAGATGCGCTGCGCCGATTGACGCGCGGGTGCGGCCGGGGGTTGAATGCGGACCGACCGGGCCCGTCGGCGGCCGGCATTCGCATCGGGGAGAAGAGTCGTGGATCACACCCGCATCACCCATCTCGGGCCCGCCGCGCTGCTGCTCGCCGCGGCCGGCCTGCTGCTGCCCGCCACCGCCAGCGCCGAGACCGCCAGGGCCTGGCAGGGCAGCCGGCAGGCCGTCGGCATCAAGCACCTTCAGCCGGCCATGAAGGGCGGCGAAGGCTATGGCGACAAGTACACCTTCAACGCCGACTTCGACGGCGGCGGCAGCTTCTACTACTCGCTGACCATCAGCAATCTCGGCTTCGGCGACGGCAAGATGGAGGCCAAGGGCCGCCTCACCGTCGGCGGCGAGACCTTCCGCTGGAAGAAGAACCTCGACGACGACGAGTGGAGCTACGACAAGAAGTCGTTCTCCATCGAGGCCGGCCCGGCCCGCATGTCGGGCGAGCCCAAGAAGCTGGTGATGAGCGCCAGGGCCAAAGGCGCCGAGGTCGAGCTGACCTTCGACGCCATCGCCAACCCCTGGCGCCCGCGGGACGGCCGGGTCCGCTGGGGCGGCGAGGGCGTCTCGGACTACACCGTCTTCCCGCTGATGCGGGTCACCGGGCGCTACAAGAAGGACGGCGGCGAGTGGACGCCGCTGAGCGGCACCGGCTACGGGACGCGCAGCTGGAGCAGCGTCGCGGCCTACGACGTCTTGCGCTGGGCCATGGAGCTGCGGGTCATCGACGGCGACAAGACCGTCTACCTGCGCGAGCTGGGCGCCACCGCCGACTTCGGCAAGAAGCGCATCGCCTACCTGCTCGTCACCCGGGGCAAGGAGGTGCTCTTCGAGTCCTTCGACCACCGGCTCGACCCGACCGAGGTCATGACCGACAGCAAGCACGACAACAAGTACAAGGTGCCCGAGGCCTTCACCCTCGTCGGCAAGGACGCCTCCGACGCCAGCCGCATGGTCCGGGGCAAGGTCACCAAGAAGAAGCTGCGCAAGCGGCGCGAGCCGCTCAAGAAGATGAACGCGGCGGTGCGCGCCGTCGCCAGCCAGTACAGCGAGCCGGTCAGCTACGACTACGACGTCGACGTGCTGCTCGAGGTCCGCGTCGGCGCCGAGACGGTGCGCATCGACACCGTCGGCCGCTACGAGGTCAACCACCTCAACAAGTGAGCCCCGCCGGCCCCTTGTCCCACCCGCCCCGCATCTGCTAACAGGCTGCGAACACTCCGCCGAGCCCGGTGCATCCGGCGCGGAGACCCCGCCCCGTCGGGAGGCATCTTGAACCCCATGCGCACGCTGCCCATCGCCGCCTTCGCGGCCCTCGTCGGCCTCGCCGCCCCCGCGGGCGCGAATACGCTGCTCGGCTTCGACACCGCCCGGCCCACCGCGCCGCAGCACATCGAGGCCGGCGCCGGCGTCGTCGCGCTCGACGGGGCCTACGGTCTCTTCGCCCAGGGGCGCATCGGGTTGCTGCCCGAGCTCGAGGGCCGCCTCGCCGCCGGGCTGATCCTGCTCGACGAGGACGTCGGCTTCGAGGTCGACATCGGCGGCAAGTTCAGGCTGCTGCCCGCCGAGGCCGCCGTGGTCGACGTGGCCGTCGGGGCCCAGGTGGCGTTCAGCAAGACCGCCGATGTCTTCCTCGGCGGCATCGATCCCATGGCCTACGCCTCACGCCACTTCGCCCTGCCCGGCGACCGCGAGCTGTTCGTCGGCGTCGGCGCCGGGGCGGCGTTGACCTTCGTCGACTTCGACGGCCCGGCCGACGACACCACCTTCGGCTTCGTCGGCGGGCTGACCGCGGGGGTCGACATCGTCGAGGATCTGGCGTTCGCCTTCGAGACCCGCTGGCGCGACGGCGTCTGGCGGCTCGGCGGCATGGTCGCCCTCGACTTCTGATACGGGGTTTGGCCCAACTCACTTCCCGCGAACGAGGAGAAGCGCCGGTGAAGCTCGGACGCAACGACCCCTGCCACTGCGGCAGCGGCAAGAAGTACAAGAAGTGCCATCAGCGCGAGGACGAGCAACGCGCCCGCGAGGTCAAGTCGCTCAATACCCTCGCCGAGTGGATCGAGCACTACGGCGGCGCGCTGGAGTCGGCCACGCTCGAGCGCGCCCGCGCCGAAGAGGCGGTGCAGGCGGCGGCGCGCAGTTGGTTCGAAGGCGAGGCGCCCGACGACCCGCTGGCCGACGCGGTCTTCCGGCAGCACGCCCTGTTCGACATGGCCATCGCCGAAGGGCAGACCCTGGTGGCCACCGCCGAGATCGACAGCACCGGCACCGAGCCGGCGCTGATCGAGAAGCTCGTCGAGGCCCTCGCCCGCAGCTGGCTGTCGGTGCACGAGGTGACCGAGTGCAAGCTGGGCAAGGGCCTGCGCCTCGTCGATCGGCTCACCGGTCGCAGCCGCTGGGTCGGTGATCCGGCGCTGGCCGAGGTGCTCGAGCCGATGGAGGTCGTGCTCGGCCGGGTCGTGCTCTACGACAAGAAGCCGATGCTGCTCGGCGGCTGGGAGAAGGTCTACTTCCGCGGCCGCAAGAAGGCGATCGCCGATCTCGAGGGGTGGATAGCCGAAGACGGCTTCGAGTCCGACGACAGCGACGGGCGCATCCTCTGGCTGCGGCGCGAGGCGGCCCGGGTCGCCCGCCGGGCCCGCGCGGCGACCCCCGCCGCCTGATCGGCATCAGAGGCCGACGCGGCAAGCCGACCCGCGCAGAGTGACCGCACCGGTCGGCTGCCCGGACAGACGCGCCGTGCCGCCTTCCACCGGGGGCCGGCCGCGCGCCTGCCGACCACCACCCCGTCGGGCCGAGAGCCCGTGGAGCGTGCAGTGAACGACGACGACCCCTCCGACAACCGCCGCGACGACGTCCTCAGCTCGGCGCCCTCCCTCGAAGAGGCCACCCGCCGCGCCGGCATCCTCTCCGAGCCGGGTCCGCCGCCGGCCGTCGTGCAGCCGCCGACCGAGTTCAATGGCTGGCGGGCGACACTGGCCCGGGCCCGCGGCGGCCAGCGGCTGCTCGACGCGCTCATCGAGCCGCACGACGCCGCCACCCTCGTGCCGCGGCTGCCGGTGGACGATCTGCACGCCTACATCCACCGCATCGGCCTCGCCGACGCCGACGGCGTGCTGGCCCTGGCCACCGGCGAGCAGGTCCGGGCGCTCATCGACACCGACGTCTGGAATCGCGACCGGGTCTCGCTCGAACGCCTCGACCCCTGGCTGAGCGGTCTCATGCGGGCCGGCGCCGACGTCCTGGTCAAGCGCATGCTCGACCTCGACGACAGCCTGCTCAACTGGGTCGTGCGCCGCTCGGTGAAGGTCGACGTCATCGACGACCCCGAGAGCTTCGACCCGCCCGACGTCGAGCACGTCGTCACCCCCGATCGGCGGCTGGTCATCATGTTCCCCGAGAGCGAGACCCGCGATCTGCCGGTGAAGATCTTCCTCGATCGGCTGATGCGCGACGACGCCGCGCTGTGCATCAACCTGCTGGTGCATACCCAGGCCGCGCTCGACAGCAACCTCGAAGAGGACGCCTACCGCTGGCGCACCGGGCGCATGGCCGACCGGGGCTATGTGGACTACTACGAGGCGCTGGTCATCTACACCCCGCCCCGGGCCGATCAGGTGCACGACGCCCGCGAGGCGCTGCCGCAGGAGGTCCCGGCGGTGGAGCGCTGGCTGGTGCCGGTGCTGGCCCCGGCGGCGCGCCTCGCGGCGGCCTTCACCGCGCTCGACCCCACCGACCTCGACGTGGTGCAGGGCGCGCTGGGCTTCGTGGCCAACATGGCGCTGAGCGCCGACCGCATCGACGCCTGGGACGACGCCGGCGCCGAAGAGACGCTGGCCCGCTTGCGGGCGGGGCTCGTGCTGGGCCTCGACGCGCTCTCCGGGCCCGACGCCGACCCGGAGCGGGACGCCGCGGTGCTCGGCAAGACCGCGCTCGCGCTGATCTTCCGCACCGGCTACGCGCGCACCCTCGACGCCGCCCGACCGCTGCGCCGGGCCGCCCGCGACGGCCTGCTCTCGGGCCCCGAAGGGCGGCTCGACGGCATCGACCTGGAGGGCTTGCGCCCGTGGGCCGACGCGCTGGGCGCGCGCCACCCGCAGACGCCGCAGGGCCCCGCCAGCCGCGGCGCCGAGCTCACCCGCATGGGCCGCTACGCCGAGATCATCGCCGAGCTGGGGCGGGTGGCAGGCGCCGATCGCCCGCGCAACATCGGCATCGGCCGCTGGCTCGCCACCTGGATGGCGCGCGATCTCATCGGCCTGGAAGGCCCCGGCCCGCTGCCCACCGAGCGCCTGGCGCACGCCCACCGCGCGCTCTTCGCCGACGGCGGCCTGCGGGCCGACGCCCGCGGCGCGGCGGAGCACTGGTGGTCGCGTATCGGCGGCGCGACGCCCAAGGCCCTCGATGTCTTGCTGGATGCGGTGCGCGACGCGATGGCCGGCGTCGACCACGCCGATCTCGAGCCGCGCTTCCTGCCATTGTGGTGGATCGCGGACGCCTGATCCCGCGTTCGAGGCGCCAGATGATACCGCGCGGTGACATCAAGGCATCGCAGCGCAGGCGAAGCCCGACAACGCTACCGTTCAGTGACACCCGCGCGCGTCTCAGGGCTCGGGCAAGCCATCGAAGCGGGCGGCGGCGGCCATGGCATCCACCCAGCCGGCGCGGTCGGCGCAGAAGATCTTCAGATCCGGGCCCATGGGCAACGGATCGTCCAGGCACCCGGCGGGCACGACCACCGCCCCGGCGGCCGGGTGATGCGCGGGCATCGGCGCGCCGCAGCGGTCGCAGAACTGGCGCAGGTGGCGGGTATCCGGCAGTTCGAATCGGCGCACGTGCGCTTCACCCGCCAGCCACTCGATCCGCGCGCCGGGCGCGAAGAGGTTGGCGGCGTGCGCGCTGCCGCTGCCCTTTCGGCAGCGCGAGCAATGACACAGCACGAAGTGCACGAAGCGGCCCGTCACCGAGAATCGCACGGCGCCGCAGAGGCAGGCGCCGCGCACGGTGCTCTCGATCACGGCCGGCCCACCCCGCCGTAGGGCACGCCGGCGAGCAGCGCCAGATCGCGATCGTAGGTGGTGAGATCGTCGAGGCAGAAGCCGCTCAGCCGATCGTGGCCGCAGGCCCGCGCCATCACCTGCATCAACTCGGTCGTCGCCTCGAACCAGCGGGCGAGCATGTCGGCGCTCTTCTCGATCTCCAGGCGCCGACGCAAGCCGGGCTTCTGCGTCGCGATGCCCACCGGGCAGTTGTTGGTGTGGCACGCGCGCATGCCCAGGCAGCCGATGGCCTGCAGCGCCGAGTTGCTGACGGCCACCGCGTCGGCCCCCAGCGCCAGCGCCTTGATGAAGTGGGCCTCGATGCGCAGCCCGCCGGTGATCACCAGCGAGACGTCGCCCGCCTTGCGCCGATCGAGGTGACGCCGCGCCCGCGCCAACGCGGGGATCGTCGGCACCGAGATGTTGTCCTTGAAGAGCTTCGGCGCCGCGCCCGTGCCGCCGCCGCGCCCGTCGAGGATGATGTAGTCGACGCCCACGGCCAGGGCGAAGTCGATGTCGCGCTCGATGTGCTGGGCGCTGAGCTTGAAGCCCACCGGCACCCCGCCGGTGACGTCGCGCACCTCGGCGGCCACATTGCGGTAGTCGGCGACGCTGGTCAGGTCGGGGAACCGCGCCGGGCTGATCGCCGGCGTGCCCGGCTCGAGCCCACGCACCTCGGCGATCTGGCCCTGCACCTTCTCCCCGGGCAGGTGCCCGCCGGTGCCCGTCTTGGCCCCCTGCCCCGCCTTGAAGTGAAACGCCTGGCACTGCGCGACCTTGTCCAGGCTCCAGCCGAAGCGGGCCGACGCCAGCTCGTACAGGTAGCGCCCGTTGGCCGCCTGCTCGTCGGGCAGCATGCCGCCCTCGCCGGAGCAGATGCCGGTGCCCGCCTTCTGCGCCCCGCGGGCCAGCGCGATCTTGGCCTCCGCGCTGAGCGCGCCGAAGCTCATGTCGCTGACGAACAGCGGGATGTCGAGCTGCAGCGGCTTGCGCGCCGCCGGACCGATCACCACCTCGGTGGCCACCGGCTCGTCGTCGAGCAGCGGCATGCGGTGAAGCTGCGCGGTGACGAGCTGGATGCTCTCCCAGCGGGGCAGCTCGGTGAGCGGCACGCCCATCGCCGAGACCGGCCCGTGGTGCCCGGTCTTCGACAGGCCGTCCCGGGCCAGCTGGCGGATGTAGTTGTTGTACGGCTCCTCGGGCGCGCCGTGCACGTCGTCGTAGAGCCCGAGGTACGCGTCGCGATCGTAGGCCTGCGGCTGCTCCGCTTCGAAGGCGCGCACCGCCCGCCGATCGACGTAGACCGCGTCGGCGTCGAGGTCGATGCGCGCGGGGAACTTGTGCAGCACCTCGTCGGGGTTGTAGGCGCTGACGCCCGTATCGAAGCGATAGTCCCAGCCGTGCACCCCGCAGATGATGTCGTCGCCGCGGATGTGGCCGTCGGCCATGAGGGCGCCGCGATGCAGACACCGCCCGTAGAGCACCGAGACCTGATCGTCGTAGCGCACGATCACCAGGTCGACGTTGCTGACGAGCGCGTAGGCCGGCTCGCGGTCTTTCAGATCGCTCCAGCGGGCGACCTCGACCTCGTGGGATTGCGGGCCGGATGGCGCGGTTGGCTGCTTCAAAGGGTCTCCTCGGGTTGCGGGGGCTCGGGCTCACGGCGCCCGGCGAGGCCGTCGATCGCGGCGCGAAGGGCCCCGGCGGTCCACGGCTTCATGAGCGTCGTACACCGGTCGTCGAGCGTGATGCCGGCGTCTTCGACATCGTCGGGGTAGGCGCTGAGCAGCACGATCGGCACCCGCGGATCGAGGGCGCGCAGCTCGCGGAAGACGGCCCGCGCCGAGGGCCCGGGCATCTCGATGTCGAGCACCACCGCAGCGACCGCCGAAGCCGCCGTGCGAAAGCGGCGCAGCGTGGCGAGGCCGTCGCCCGCCTCGTCGACCGAGAAGCGGTCGCCGACCTCGCCGACGATGGCCGCGCGGATCTCGGGGGCGTCGTCGGCGACGAGCACCAGCGACGGCGCCGGCCCGGCGTCGAGGTCGACCGCGGCGTCGGCGCGCAGGGCCAACCAGACCCGGCGGGTGGTGCCCGAACCGAGCAGCGATCGCAGCTCCACGGCGCCGCCGTGGGGCTCGACGAGCGCGACCGCCTCGTCGAAGCGGGCGTCGCCGCGGCCGCCTTCGCCCCTCAGCAACCCCTTGATGAAGCCCCGATCGTGCCCGGCGCCGTCGTCGGCGATCTCGATGTAGGCCATCGGACCACCGTCGCCTGCAAACGCCGGGCGGCTCATGCGCTCGATATCCGCGGGCGGCACGGCGACGCCGACCGCCAACCGCAGTCGGGAGAGGCGATGCGCCCGCTGGTCGGCCAGCGTGTGCTCGACGAGCGACGTGACGAGCTGCCGGGCGTCTTCACCGGGCAGATCCGCGATGACCTCCGGCCGCGTGACGAGCGAGATGAAGCGCGCCGTCGCCGGCAGACCGCGCTCCACCGCCGACTCGACCGCCCAGCTCAACGCGGTGAGATCCACCGGCCCATCGCCCAGCTCGCCGGTGTGGTCCAAGGTGTGGCGCAGCCGCTCGAGCGCATCCCGCAGCTCGGCAGGCGCCCGCTGACCCGCCTGCTCGGCGGTGCGGTGCACCTCTTCGGCCGCGAGCCGCAGCCGGGTATAGCGCGCCGGCGGCGCCAGCAGATGCCCCTCGCCCGTATCGCGCAGGATCAAGACCACGTGGCTCGCCCGCCAGCGGGCGTCGCGCACCGGCTTGACCGTATAGGCGTAGGTGCCCGTGCCCCCGTCGAAGCGGGCTCGACTCTGACCCCGCTGGGGGTGGTTCTGGCTCATGGCGTCGGTGACGGCGCGGCGCAACCCGCCGGCTTCGGGCAGCACGCTCTCATAGTGCGGCGACGCCTCGACCGCGATGCCGACGAGCTCGGCGAAGGCCCGGTTGGCGAAGACGAGCAGCCCCGACCGGTCGAACATCGCGATGCCGTCATCGGTCGATTCGAGCACCGCGTCGCGCAGCGAGGCGAGGCGGTCTTTCTCGATCTGCAGGTTGTGCACGACGTCGGCGTGCTCGCGGGCCTCGGTGATGTCTTCGGTCAAGCCGCCGAGCGTCCACGCGTCGCCTTCGTTGGTGATGGGGAAGCTGCGGCTGCGCAGCCATACCTGCCGCCCGTCGGGCCGGACCACCCGATACTCGATCGCGGCGATCTGGCCCACCGCCATGCGCTCGAGGTGATCGGCGAAGAGCGGCCTGTCATCGGGATGCACCCAGCGGGTCGTCCGCTCGGCCAGCGTATCGAGGTCACCGGCCGGTCGCCCCCAGATCTTCTCGAAGGCGCGGCTGACGAAGCGATAGCGACCGCGCTCGGCGTCGGCCAGCCACAGGACGAACGGCATGTGATCGGCGAAGATCCGCAGCCGCCGCTCGGACTCGGCCTGCGCCGTGCGGGCCTCGGCGACCGACGTCGCGTCGACGAAGGTGGTCACGACGCCGTCGAAGCTGTCACCCTCGTCCCGATTGGGCATGCAGCGCAAGAGCATCAGGCGCCCATCGTCGAGGGCCCACTCCTCGGACCACTCCTCGCCCGTGCTCAGGACATCCTTGATGCGCTCGACGAGGTCGGTGTCCCGGAAGGCCGACGCCAGGTGGGCCAGCGGGCGTCCGATGTCCTGTGGCATCAGGTGCAGCAGGCGGCCGGCGGCGGGGGTGAACTTGCGCACCCGCAGGTCGGCGTCGACGAAGATCGCCCCCAGGTCGCTGCTGCGCAGCAGGTTGTCGACGTCGATGTTGAGCTGGCTCAACTCGGTGTTCTTGCGGCGGAACTCCGAGTTGACGGTGTACAGCTCTTCGTTGGTGCTTTGCAGCTCCTCGTTGGTGCTCTGGAGCTCCTCGTTGGCCGCCACGAGCTCTTCGTTGGTCGCCTGCAGCTCTTCGTTGCTGGCGGTGAGCTCCTCGGTCGTCGCGCTGAGGTGCTCGCGGGTGAAGTCGAGCTCCGAGCGCAGGTCGACGAGCAACTGCGACTCGATCAGGTCGCCGGTGACCGGCGTCTCGACCTCGGTCGCCGGCCGGATGGCCTCGATGAAGCCGGCGACGGTGTAGCGCCGGCTCTGCCCCTCCGGCGCGGAGAGCTGCTCGACCCGCAGGTCGATGAAGGGCTTCTCGTCGTCGCCGGTGGGCACCGCCCGGTGCAGCACCGGCTCGCCGAGCTCGCGGCAGCGGTGCAGCGCCGCGGCGAGGGCCCCGCGCAGCGGCGTGCGGATGATCCGCATCACGTCGAGCCCGGCGCGCCCCGGCCCGAGCTCGAGGAAGCGGGCCGCGTCGCCGAAGACGTGCACCACCCGCATCGTGGCGTCGAGCAGCACGCACGCGGGCACGAAGCGATCGAGCACCTGCTGATAGACGAATTGAAGGCGCTGGGTCCCATCCATCGGGCTGGTCCACGGCGCCTTGCGCGCGGCGAAGATGCCCACCGGATCGTCCGCCGGGTCGGGCGTGAACGGCCGCAGCACCCCACCCCGCGCGCGGAAGATCCGCTCCCGCCGGTTGATGACGTCGAGCAGGCGCTCGAGCGGCCCGACGGTCTCGCTGGGCCCCAGAAAGAGCCATCCGCCGGGCACCAGCGACGACATCAGCCGGTCGAGCACCCGCTGCTGCGCCCGGGCGCGCAGGTAGATGAGCACGTTGCGGCAGGTCACCAGGTCGATGCGGGTGAACGGGGGATCGTGCAGCAGGTCGTGGCGGGCGAAGACGATGCTCGATCGCAGCGAGGTGCGGACCACGTAGCCGTCGCCGTTCTCGTTGGGCGCGAAGTAGCGCTCGCGCAGCTTGTCGGGGATCGCGGCGGCGTCCTGGCGGCTGTAGGCGCCGCGGCTCGCCCGGGCCAGGTAGTCGGGGTGCACGTCGGTGGCGAACACCTTGACGTTGTCCACCGGGAAACCGCGCGCGTGCGCCGCTTCGTGCAGATACATGCCGATGGAGTAGGCCTCTTCGCCGGTCGAGCACCCCGCGACCCAGCAGCGCACCGGGGAGTCGCTCTCGCGCCCGTCGAAGAGCTGGGGGATCGTCTTCTCCCACAGCACCGCGAAGGCCTCTTCGTCGCGGAAGAACGCCGAGACGCCGATCAACAGATCGCGGAAGAGGCGATCGAGCTCGTGCTCGTCCAGGCTCAAGCGGGCGCCGTACTCTTCGACCGTGCGGCAGCCGGTCTCGCCCATGCGCCGTTGAATCCGCCGGACGAGCGTCAGCCGCTTGTAGGCGGTGAAGTCGATGCGGTGCCGCTGACGCAGCAGGCGGGCGATGCGGTTGAGGGCCTCGGGGTCGAAGAGATCTTCGCCCACTTCGAGCATGACCCGCTCGCCGATGAGCGCGATCTGCTCGCGGACCCAATCGGGCAGCTGCTCGGGATCGAGCACCTCGTCCACCTCGCCGGTGGCGATGGCCGACTTGGGCATGAGGTCGAACTGCGCCGACTCGGGGGCCTGCACCGCGACCATGCCGCCGGCCGCGCGCACGGCGCGGATGCCCACCGAGCCGTCGCTGCCCGCCCCCGACAGCAGCACCGCGATGCAGCGCGAGCCCTGCGCGTCGGCCATCGAGCGGAAGAAGATGTCGATCGGCAGGTTGAGCTCGGCCTCGCCGGTGCGCTGGGTGACGCGCAATACGCCGTCCGCCAGCCGTATATCCGCCCGCCGCGGGATGAGGTAGACGTGATTCGGCTCGACCTTCATGCCCTCGGTCGCCTGAACCACGGTCATCGTCGTGCGCCGGCTCAGCAGGTGGTCCATCATGCTCTCGAAGTCGGGCGAGAGGTGCTGGATGACCACGAACGCGGCGCCGGTGTCTTCGGGCATGCCGCCGAAGAACAGCTCGAGCGGCCGCAAGCCGCCCGCTGACGCGCCGAGCGCCACGATGGGCGTCTTCTGGGACTCGACCTCGGCGGGCGTCTCACTCATCGGGCGTGCTCACGGGATGACGGGGTGGGCGAGTGTAACCGATCGACGACATGCTCGGCGGCACTTCCGAAAGATACCGGCGCGCTGAGCGAGGCGCCCGGACGCTGCCGTGCGGGGCGCCGCTGCGGGAGGCGATGCTCAGCGGTCGGGATCGGTGGCGCAGCGGGTGTAGATGATCTCGAACCCGGGGCCGAAGGCGCCGTCGGGGCCGACATAGGTCTGGGTCAATACGTGACGGTCGGGCGACTCGATCCGCAGGATCGCCCGGAAGCGCCGCAGTCGGCCGCTGGCCGGATCGACCTCGTCACCCACGAGCGTCAACCGCACCTCGCCGTCGTGCTCGCGGGCGGTGCCGGTGGCGGTGACCACGCCGGTGCTGCCGGTGCTCATCCAGACGCTCTGATAGAGGCGGCGGCCGGCGTCGTAGCCCAGGAAGCCGAGGCCCATGTACGGTCGATCGCGGTTGGAGATGCCGGCGAGGTCTTCGCGGATGAAGCGGCCGCCGAGCACCCAGTGCTTCTCGACCGATCCGTCGACCTCGACCGGCCGGGTGCCCAGATCGCCGAATACCCGGGTCGAGGTGTCCCACAGCCCGACCAAGGGATCGAGCCGCCCGTGGGCCGGCCCGCGGGCCGAGGGATCGGGGATCGAGCCGTCGGCCGTCGGTCGATCGACGGGCCGGGCTCGCCGTCGGCTGCGCGGCGACTTCATGGCTGCGCCTGCATGGGCGTCCTCGTGGGTTGTCGGGGTGTCCTCGGGATCAGCGCGGCGCGCCCGGTGCAGCCCGCCGCAGAGCGCGGTCATCGTACCCGAGCGCGGTGTTCGTCGCATCCCCCCGCTGCGGCGGGCGACGGCCGGACCCGGGCGCCGGGCGCCTGACCCGTTGTGCGTCGGCGGTCGGCCCCGATATCTTGGGCCCTGCGGGCCGCCGCCCGAGGAGATCCAATGCCGCCGAATCGGCAGCCGCCCATCCCCATCGGTCCCGTTCGCCTCGAGAGCCGCATCGGTCGCGGCGGCATGGGCGTCGTCTGGCGCGGCACCCACGAGCGGCTGGCCCAGCCGGTGGCGGTCAAGATCCTCAAGCGCAGCGGCGCGGCGGGCCCGACGTCGCGCCGCATGTTCCGCGCCGAGGCCCGCGCGCTCGCCCGGCTCGATCACCCGGCGATCGTCTACGTGTACGACACCGGCTTCGTGCCGGTGGGCGCCAACGCCGCCAGCGGCGGCGCGATCACCGATCGGGCGCCGTATCTGGTCATGGAGTATGCCCCGGGCATCCCGCTCGACCGGCTGTGCGGCGAGCTGGACTGGAGCATGGCCCGCGGCGTGCTCGTCGCGCTGCTCGACGCGCTGGCCCACGCCCACGCGCGCGGCGTGCTGCACCTCGATCTCAAGCCGGCCAACGTGATCGTCGAGCTCGATCGGGGCGCGACCCACCTCACCGACTTCGGCCTTGCGCGGCTGCGCGACGCCGTCGCCCGGGATACCGGCCGCTTCGAAGGCACCCCGGCCTTCATGGCCCCCGAGCAGGTCGAGTGCCGCGCCCGCCTGCTGGGCCCGTGGACCGATCTCTACGCGCTCGGCTGCCTGGCCTACGCGCTCGTCTGCGGCGATTCGCCGTTCCGCCGGCGCAGCGCGTTCGCCATGTGCGAGGCCCAGGTCTCGGCGCCGACGCCGCCGCTGAAAGCCCGCTGCCCGGTGCCCGACGGCCTCGAAGCCTGGATCGGCCGGTTGTTGTCCAAGGCGCCGCGGGCCCGGTTCTCCGCCGCCGCCGACGCCGCCAGCGCGCTGCTGCGCCTCGATCCACCGCCGACGCTCGAGGTCCGGCCCTTCGACGCGCAAGCCACCCTCGACGATGTGCGCGCCGATCTGACGCTGACGTCCGATCCGCCCACGATGATGCAGGCCGAGGCCTTCGACGCGCTCGATAGCCGCTCCGGCTCGCGCTCGGGCGCGCCGGCGGGCATCCCACCGGTGGCCGGCGCGGTGGCCGACGGCAGCGAGAGCGTCGACGTTCGGGCCGATACCGATCCGCAGTGGAGCCCGCGGGCCAGCACCGGACCCGCCGACGAAGCCCCTCCGCCCGAGACCACGCCCGACGCGACAGTCGTCGACGCCAGCCTCGGCCGCGCGCCGACGGGCTCGCTCGACGCGCTGGGGCCCTCCGAAGAGCAGACGCTGCTGGTGCCGACCATCCCCTCGTGGCTCGAAGCGGCCGACAGCGCCGGCCCGGCCCCTCCCTTGCCCGATCGCCCGCCCTTCGACGAGGTCGATCGTCCGCCGCCGGGCCTGGGCCTCTTCGGCATGCGCACCCCGCCGTTGCGCGGGCGACGCCGCGCCCGGGCCGCGCTGTGGTCGATGCTGCGGGCGTGCGCCGCCGAGGGCCGCCCGCAGGCGGTGGTGATCCGCGGGCCGGCCGGGGTCGGCAAGAGCCGGCTGGCCGAGTGGCTCAGCGAGACGGCGCATACGGTGGCCGGGGTGACGACGATCCGGGTGCGGCCGTCGGGCAGCCCCGGCGCGCGCGACCCGCTGGCGGCGGGCTTCGCCCGGGTGCTGCGCGCCGATGGCCTGCGCGGGCGGGCGCTGGAGAACCACCTCAAGGCCCGGCTCGGCGAGAAGGCCGCGGCCCACGACGTGGAGTGGCAGGCCTGGACCGCCCTGCTCGACGGGGTCGAGATGCGCCCCGCCGACCGCGCGGTCACCGCGACCTGGCTGCTGCGGGCGCTGGCCGGCGATCGGCCGGTGATCATGTGGATCGATGACGCCCACCAGGCCGGGCCCACGCTCGAGCTCGTCGAGCGGCTGCTCACCGAGGCCCAGCTCCCGGTGCTCATCGCGTGCACGGTGGACGACGCGGCCGTCGCCGAGCGGCCCGATATCGCCCGCCACGTCGATACGCTCACCCGCCTGCGGGCGTCGGTCGACGTCGATCCGCTGCCGCCCGAGGTTCACGTGGAGTTGGTCAAGAGCCTGGTGATGCTCGACGATCGGCTGGCCGACGCGGTGGCCGAGCGCACCGCGGGCAACCCGCTGTTCGCGGTGCAGCTGGTGCGTGACTGGGCCGACGGCGGCCTGCTCGAAGAGACGCCGCACGGGGTCTGCCTGAGGCGCGACGCCCGCCCGGATCGCCCGGCGGACATCGACGCCCTGTGGCGCCAGCGGCTCGAGCGGGTGCTCGCCGGGCAGCCCGCCGAGAGCCGGGTCGCGCTGGAGCTGGCGGCGACGCTCGGCGCGGTGGTCGACGACGTCGAGCTGGCCGCGGTGTGCCATCGTGCGGGGGTCGACCCCGCGTCCGGCATGTTCGAGCGTCTGTTCGACGCCCGGCTCGCCTATCGCGGCAGTCAAGCGACCGACTGGCACTTCGGCCACGGCGCGGTGCGCGAGTTGATCCTGGCCGACGCCGAGGCCGCCGGCCGGCTCGCGCGCCATCACCGCCACTGCGCGCTGGTGCTGGGCACCGACCCCCGCACCGAGTGGCGGGTCGCCCGGCATCTGGTCGGCGCCGGCGATCCGGTGGCCGCGGTCGCGCTGTTCGAGCGGGCGTGCGACCGGGCGCTCGATCGGGCCGACGTGCTGCTCGCCCGCCGCCTCATCGCCGATCTGGCCGACGCCCTCGACGCCGCCCGGGTGGCCGACGACGACCCGCGGCGGCTGCGGCTGCGGCTGCAACAGGCCCGCCTCGCCCGCCATCAAGGGGATCTCTCACGCGCCGAGTCCGAGGCGCGCGCGGTGCGCAAGGTGGCCGATTTCCTTCGCGATCGGGCGCTGTCGGCCCTGGCCGACGAGGAGATCGCCTCGGGCGTGCTGGTGCGGGATCCAGCGGCGGCGGTGCAGATGCTCGAGGCCATCATCGCCGACGACCCGCCGGGCCTCTCGGCGGCGGCGCGCTGCCGGGTGCGGGTGATGCTGGCCTATCAGCGCCTGTCCCTGCGCGGCGACGCGATGCCGCTGGCGGTGGACGCCGAGCGCCACGCCGAAGCCATCGGCCGCGACGATCTGGCGGCGATGGCCCGGCTGACCCAGGCGCTCGCGGCGCCCGACGACGCCGAGGCCGGCACCCGGCTGACCCGCGCCGAGGCGGTGTTCGCCGCCGCCGGCCATCGGGCCGGGCTGGCCCACTGCCACAACCTGCGCGGCGAGCAGGCGCGCAAGGCGGGCGATCTGGTGGTCGCCGAGCGCTTCTACCGATCGGCGGCGCGCCTCTTCGAGCTGTCGAGCCGGTCGCAGGCGCTCTATCCCCAGCTCAACCTCGCGCTCATCGAGCTCGAGCGCGGGCTGTACGACCGGGCCGAGGCCAGCATCGGCGCCTGCGCCGCGTTGACCGAGGGGCAGGATCGGGTGCGGGCCCGGCTGGTGCTGCCGGTCTTCCAAGCGGCCTGTGATGCGGGGCGGGGCCGCTGGCAGGCCTGCGCCGATCAGATCACCGCGGCGGTGGAGGCACAGGCGGGCGCGGGGCTGGCCATCGAAGACGCCCGCCGCTGGGCCCGCTTCGTGGCCGAGCAGGCGGACGCGGCCGGACAGACGGAGATCGCGGCTCACGCCCGCTCGCTGGCCGGCGGCTGAGCCCGGCGGGGCACTCGGCGCGATTCAGGCGGCGGAGTCGAAGAAAGCGCGCAGCGCCGCCTCCTGCTCGCGGGCCCGGTGGGTCATCGGCCGCAGCTCGGTGATGCACGACGGCGGCACCCGGCGGGCGAGCACCACCCCATTGGGCGCGGCCCACAGCCCGAGACCCGCCGCCGCCATGCGCTCGGGATCAACCGCCAGCATCACGTGCACCGCCGCCCGCTTGCCGACCACGCTCTGCAGGGCCGGCGCGAGGTGCACGTGCGTCCGCCGCTGCGCCACGATGCCTTCGGCGGCGATAGAGGCCACCGCGCCGACCGACGTGCCGTGCCAGACGACGCCGCCGCCCCAGCGGACCCACGACGCCTCCAACGCCTCGCGGGTCACCGGCATGCTCTCGGTCGAGTGCCCCTGACAGCAGCGGATGCGGCCGCCGTCGAGCTGCAATCGCCGTTTGTTATTGCGGGCCACGATCAGCTCGAGCTCGGCCCGGGTCATGCGCAGGCGCTCGAGCACCTCCGACACCGGCACGTAGCCGGCGGCGTCCATCGACAGGCCCTCGCTGCCGGCGCCGTGGCGCAGCAGCCAGGACAACTTCTTGCTCTTGCGGGTGATGGTCTTGGGGTTCATCGGTCTCTCCTGGTCTCGATGGATTCGACGTGGGGCCATGGTGCCGATCGCCGGCCGCCACCGGAAGTGATGTTTCGCGATGATGACTCACGATTCGTGATAGCTTGGCGGCGATGCACGCGACCCCCGATCTGGAGTGGCTGCGCACGTTCGCGGTCTTCGCCGAGCACCTCAACTTCACCCGCGCAGCGGAGGCCCTGCATCTGTCGCAGCCGGCGGTGCACGGGCAGGTGCGCAAGCTCTCCGAGCAGCTGGGCGTCACGCTCTACCGCAAGATCGGGCGTCGGCTGGAGCTGACCGCCGAGGGCGAGTCCACCCGGGCCTTCGCCGGCGAAATGCTCGGGCGCAGCGCGCGCTTCGTCGACGGCCTGCGCGGGCTGGCCCACGGACCGGTCGTGCTCGCCGCAGGCGAAGGCTCGCTGCTGTATCTGCTCGGGCCGCCGATCCGCCGCTTCGTCGGCCGCCCAGGCGCTCGGCTGCGGCTCGATGTGGGCGACGCCCGGGCCACCGTCGACGCGGTGACGACGCACCGGGCCCATATCGGCGTCGCGCCGCTCAGCGAGCCGCCGCCCGGGCTCGAGGTCGAGCCGCTGACCACCGTCGGGCAGCACGTCGTCCTGCCCGCCGGCGACCCGCTGGCCGGCCGCCCGAGCCTGACCCTGGATGAGCTCGCCCACAGCGCCCTGATCGTGCCGCCGCCGGGGCGCCCGCATCGACAGCGCCTGGCCGCCGCGCTCGACGCCGCGGCCGTGCCGTGGACCGTCGCGGTCGAGGTCTCGGGCTGGCCGCTGATGCTGCGGGCGGTCGAGCTGGGCCTGGGTCGGGCGGTGGTCAACGACTGCTGCCCGCCTCCGCCCGGCGCGACCGTGGCGCCGCTGCCCGAGCTGCCCCGGCAGACCTGGTACGCCATCCGCCGTCCGGGCCGGCGCACGCCGCCGGAGCAGCAGCTGTGGGCCGATTTGATGCAGACTGGGACGTCAACCGAGACTGTGGGGCTGCGCGGGCGGCCGCCGACCCGAGGAGCCTGAGCGATGTCCTTCGTCGACCCCGAGCGCCATGAGGTGAACTTCAAGATCGTCTACTGGGGCCCGGGCCTCGCCGGCAAGACCAGCAATCTGCAGTCGATCTACGTGCAGATCCCGGCCGAGCGGCGCAGCAAGATGATCTCGCTCGAGACCGAGATCGAGCGCACGCTCTTCTTCGACTTCGAGCACGATCGCCGGCTGCCCGACGGGCGCGGGTGTCGGCTGCACCTCTACTGCGCGCCGGGCTGCACCCTCTACTACGAGACCTTCGACCTGCTGCCGCGAGGCGCCGACGGGGTCGTCTTCGTGGTCGACAGCATGCGCGAGCGGCTGTCGAGCAACGTCGAATCGCTCGATCAGCTCGAGCACGCGCTGCAGTCGGCCGGCAGCGACATCGATCACATCCCGCTCGTCTTCCAGTTCAATAAGCAGGACCTGGACAACGCCCTCGAACCGACGCTGCTCGCCCGACTGTTCGACCGTTGGGGCCGACCGCACATACCGGCTGTCGCCCAGCGCGAACGGGACGCCATGCGCACGCTGCGCACCTGCGCCGACGCGGTGATCGACGCCTGGCTCGCCGATGAGTCCCCCCGGCGGCGGCACCTCCTGCGGCCGGTCCGCGCCGCCCGCCACGCGGCCGAGGCGCTCGCCGATCCGTCGGTGAAACGGGCGCTGACACCCGATGACCGCCGAGGCCTCGATCGCGTCGAGGTGCGCGACGCCTATGACATCTGGCCCTACGGACCGGGCGGCGTGGTGCAGCGCGAGACCCAGACGACGCACTTCAAGCTCGTCGTCTGGGGCGCCCGGCGCGCGGGGCGCTCGACCGTGATGCAGGCGGTGCACGGCCGCTGCCGCCCGGAGAATCGCAGCCCGCTGCGCCGTGCGGGGCTGGATTCCGAGGACGACAGCTCGGGCGCGGCGGGCTGGCAGTGGGTCGACTTCGCCATGAGCCAGACAGTGCGGCCCGACGGCACCGCGCCGATGCGCTTCCATATGCATGGCCTCGATGGGCCACGGCGGTTCCGGCGGGACGACGACCTCTTGCTGCGCGGCGCCTCGGGGGTGCTGATCCTCGTCGACCTGCGCCCGGACCGGCTGCTGGCGGGCCTGCGCAGCCTGGACGAACTGTGGCGCGCGATGGTGCACGAGCAGGCCGATCCCGAGACGCTGCCCAGCGTCGTGCTGTACACCCATGGCGACGACGATATGGCGGTCGACGCGGCGCTGGTCGGGCGCCTGCTCGGGCTCGATGAACGACCTGCGGCGCACGGCGCCTGGCCGAGGGACGACGGCGTCTTCGACGCGACGCTGATTCTCCTGCGGGCGGTGCACGCCCAGGCGCTGGACGGCGGCGCGAGACCAGGCAAGGGTCGGCGCACGGCGGACGACAGGCGCGCCACACGCGGGGCGCGGGCGCGGTTGGCGGCCGATCGCCACCTGCGCGCGGCGCTGCCCGAGCAGATCGTGCGGGCCATCGAGGCCGACGCCCCGCCGGCCTGACGCCGGTTCAGCGGGCCTGCGCCGCGCGCCCGCCGACCGCCCGCAGCGCGTCGACCATCGCCGTGATATCCCCCGGCTCGACCGGACTGCAGATATCGAGCGGGCCGGCCGCGCGTGTGGTCGCGATCACCGGCACCGCGCGGGCCGCGCCCGCGATGACCGCGGACGGGTAGGCCTCGGCCCAGGCCGGCGCGAGCACCGCCGCGATGTTCGGCCACGGGACGCCGTCCGCGGGCACCGACTCGAAGCGTGGATGGGCCAGCAACGCCGGCAGCGCGGCGCTGCCCGCTTCGCCCACGAGGCGCAGCTCGGGCATGCGTTCGAGCAGCGCCAGCGCGGCGTACGCCCCGCCCCGCGCCGCGCCGCGACCGGCCAGGAGCACATGGGTGCGCCGCGCCGGCAGCCGCGCGGCAGGCGTCGGCGGCGCAGGACACACGACGCGGTGGGCCGCGATGCCGTCGGCCGCGATCCGACGGGCGACGAAGGCCCCACGCACGAGGATCCGGTCGGCCAGGTGCCGCTCGCTGCGCTGCTCGGCGATCCAGCGCGCGGGCGGGCGAAAGCGGCGCAGCCAGGGGTCGTCGGGGTGGTGTCTGACGGCGGCGTCGAGATCGGTGTGCAGCGCGAGGAGATCGGGCCAATCGTGAATCAGGACCGTCTGCGCCCCGCTGTCCCGGGCGGCCGCGAAGAGCGCCGTCGCCGCGAAGCTCGGGGCGATCACCGCCGCGGGCCGCCGTCGGCGCAGCCAGCGCGCTGCGATACGGCCGAAGACGATGCGCCGATGATGGGCCACGGGATATTGCAACGACGGTCGATCGGCGCCGAGCCGAGCCAGCCCCGCGTCGAGCAGGTCGCCGCCGGGCACGCCACGCACGCCGGGCAGGACCCGCCGGGCGAGCGGCGCGGCGATCGCGGCGGGGCGCGCGGAGCGTGGCGCAGCCGGCCGCGCCCAGGGCGCGAGCACCGTCGCCCGCTCGCCGAGCGCGTCGAGCAGCGGACTCAGCCAGGGGACGGGCTCCGGCGCCAGAACCACGACCTCGCCGGCGGGCAGCGGGGGCAGATGCGGCCAGAGGCTCACAGATGTGCCTCTGCGGGCAGACCTCGCTCGCCCGGTTCGAGCAACCGCAGCGGCACGATGTCGGGCCGGGCGGTGCACGCCACCTCGCCGCAGCTGAGGCAGCTCCGCCGCCGCTCGGCGCTGTGCAGCAGCGTGCGCCGGCTGCGGGCGATGCATTCGGCCGGGCCGCACGGCGCGCCGGTCTCGGGGTCGTGGGCCCGGCGCCAGAGCTCGCCCACCCGCTGACGGGTCGGATCGCACCCCTCGATTCGATCGCCACGCAGCTGCAGCCGGTAGTGGCGGCGCGCCGGCCGGGTGCCATAGGCCGCGACCTCGAGCCGCGTATCGTTTACGGAGACCGCCAACCGCACCGGCCCGTCCACCGGCGCGATCCGCAGATCGACATAGGGCCAGAAGACAGTGGCGTCGAGGCCCCACAGCGTGCCGGGCGCGGGCGGAACCGCCTCCAGCGTGTGCCCATGGCGCTCGTGAATGCGCCAGCCGAGGCGGGCGGCGAGCGCGAACAGCGTATTCGACAGCAAGCAGATGCCGCCGCCGAGCGCGGGCACGAGGCAGCCGCCGCGCAGCTCGAGGCCGTAGACGAAGCCGCGCTCGGCGGCGATCCGACCCAGCGTGCGCCAGAACGACAGCGGGCGATCGGGCGCGACGCAGCGGCCGTCGAACCACGGCGCGGCCAGGTGCAGGTTGTGCCGCTTGCCCGCTTCGAGGCGCGGGTCGGCGTCGCGGTCGGCCCGTTCGAGGGCGGCGGTCTGCCGCCCGAGCAGCACCGGGAAGTCGAGCGCAGCGGCGTGAGGCGTCGGCGCGAAGTCGGGCTCGATGGCCCAGCGGGCGAGCCGGCGCAGGCTGTGCGCGGCCACTTTGAGCCGGCGCACGCGCTGCTGGGTGCGATCGAGGTCGACGAGGCGGGTGCGGGTGCGGGTCATCGGGCCGTCCTGGGCTGGTCACATCATTCCACAGACCGGCGGTGCGCTTTCAATCTCCGTGCCGCGACGGCATGGCCCCCGTTGGCCCGCGCCGAGGCCATGCCCGCCGGCTTCACGCGATGAATCGCAGCATCGCGCTACATCGAGTGTCGTCGGCCGCCGGCATCAGCGACGCCGGCTGACCGGCGCGCCGCGCCGACCGCCCCCTGCCGGGCCCACCGCCGACTCCCTCATCCGGGAGTTGACCTGATCTCCCCGCCGCCCCGAGGATGTGGGGCGTCGTGGCTTTGCGCCGCGCATGGAGGAGGTGGGCGTGCATCGCTCTGGAATTCTGCCGCTGCTGTGGGCCGTGGTCCTCGTGGCGGGCTGCGCCGACGTCTCGCCGCTGCTGCCCGACGCGGGCAGCGGGCGCGACGCGGCGCTCGGCTGCGTGCCCGAGCAGTGCGCTTCGAACCGCTGCAATGATCTCACCGGCGAGTGCCAGCCCCCCGGCTGCAGCGTCGACGCCGACTGCGCCGCCGGTCAGATCTGCGATACCGCCGTCGGCATGTGCGTGCTGCCTTCGGGCTGCAGTCCGGGCGACTGCCCCGACGGCCAGTATTGCGGGGAAGAAGGCGCCTGCGTGACCGTGGGTGCCGGCCTGTGCGCGACCTGCGCCACCGACGTCGACTGCGGCAGCGCGAACGATCGCTGCATCGAGGTCGCCGAAGGCCGCGTCTGCGCGGTCGCCTGCGGGGCCGGCGGATCGTGTTCGGCGGGGCTGACGTGCATCAACGGCCAGTGCATCCCGGTCGCCGGCTGTGGCCCGTGCGTCGGGCTCGACTGCGCCGAGGGCGAGGTGTGCGATCCGGCGGCGGGCGCCTGCGTCGGCGCCTGTGACGCGGACGGCGCGGCCCCCTGCCCGGCCCCGACGATCTGCCAGCCCGACGGCCTGTGCCGCGAGTGCATCGCCGACGCCCAATGCGACGAGGGCTTCCGCTGCGAGCCGACCCGCAACCGCTGCATCCAATGCGCGACCGACGACGACTGCGACGTGGGCCGCTGCGACGCCCGCGGTCGCTGCCGCGAATGCACCGGCGACGCCGACTGCGCCGTGGGCGTCTGCGATGTGGGCGGCGGGCGCTGCGTCGAGTGTGTCGCCGACGGCCAGTGCCCCGCCGGGGTGTGCGACGTCGACGCCAACGCCTGCGTGCAGTGCATCTCGAATGACGACTGCCCCGACGGCGGTGTCTGCCAGCCCGATACCCGGCAGTGCGTCGGCTGCGTCGGCGACGGCGACTGCCCCGGCGGCGCGGTGTGCCAGGCCGGCCTGTGCGTCGAGTGCCGCGACGCGGCCGACTGCGGCGGCGGGGCGTGTGTGGACAACCGCTGCGAGGCCTGCGCGGCCGACGGCGACTGCCCCGACGGGCAGCGGTGCGAGGCGGGGGCCGACGGCGGCGCGCGCTGCGTCAGCTGCCTCGTCGACGGTGACTGCGGCGCCGAGCGGTGTGATCCGGCGAGCCGGACCTGCGTGCAGTGCCTCGCCGACGCCGACTGCCCCGACGGCGTATGCGAAGCGCAAGCGTGCGTGCCCTGCCGCATCGACGGCGACTGCCCGGGCAACGCGGTGTGCCGCGAGCAGCGCTGCGTGGGCTGCGCGGGGGACGCCGACTGCGGCCAGCAGTTCTGCCTCGACGAGGCCTGCGTGCCCTGCCGCGACGACGGTGACTGCGCCGGCGAGCGCCCCCGCTGCGTGCCCGCGCTCGGCGGCTGCGTCGCCTGCGCCCAGGATGTCGACTGCCCGGCCGGGGTGTGTGACGCCGCCCGCGGACGCTGCGTCGGCTGCATCGACGACGGCGACTGCCCCGGTCGCTGCGACGGCGGTCGCTGCGTCGAGTGCCTCGCCGACGCGGATTGTCCGGGCCGGGCGTGCCTCGTCGACCAGCAGCGCTGCGTCGAGTGCGTGCGCGACGCCGACTGCCCCGGCGGCGCGTGCGGCAACGACAATACCTGCTCGACCTGCCTCGACGCCGCCGACTGCCCGGCGGGTCAGGTCTGCGATCGGGCCAACGACCGCTGCGTCGGCTGCCTGCAGGACGGCGACTGCCCGGGCGCCGAGGTCTGCGATCTCAACCGCTTCGAGTGCCGTGTCTGCCGCGGCGACTTCGACTGCGGGCCCAACCAGCTCTGTGATCTGGCCGCCGACCGCTGCCTCGAGTGCTCGGTCGACGCCGACTGCGGCGATGACGACCGCCCGCTGTGCGACGTGGCGAGCGGGCAGTGCGTCGGCTGCGTCGACGCCCGCGACTGCGCCAATGGCCAAGTCTGCCGCGACGATCGCACGTGCGGGGCGTGCCAGAACGACCAGGACTGTGGCGGCGCCACGCCGGTCTGCAATCCGGGCCTCGGCATCTGCGTCGAGTGCCGCAACGACGGGATGTGCAACGGCGGCAACGTCTGCAACGAGCTCGCCGGGCGCTGCGTGGCCCCCGCCGCCATCTGCGACGACGACGCCGACTGCGGACCGGGGCGGGCCTGCGACGCGGTCTTCCAGCAGTGCTACTATCTCGACGGCACATGTCGCAGCGACCGGGACTGTCGGACGATTCACCGCTGCGAGCAGATCCCATTCGTCGGCACACGCTGCGTCGGCTGTGGCCTCTTCGGGTTCCCGGTCGTTTCGTGTCCGGGAGAGCAGGTCTGCTTCTTCGACACGTGCAACCCGCCCGAGTGAACCACGGCCGCGGCACGGGCACCGCGACGGAGATGAGCCGATGATCGGTCGCTGGATTCCGCTGACCCTCGCGCTGGCGCTGTGCGGGTGTGATCCGAAAGAGGTACCGCCCAAGGACGACGTCGGCGTGGGCGGCATGGGAGGGACTGCCGGTACGGGCGGCGACGGTGGCGACGGTGGCGACGGCGGGGCGGGCGGAGTCGGCGGCGGCGCGATGGCGTGCGACGGCGATGACTGCGAGGCGTGCAATGGCCTCGACGACGACGGCGACGGCATCACCGACGAAGACGTGCCGGGCGCGGGCGATGCCTGCGGCAGCGAGGAATGCGGCGGCCCCGGCCGGTGGACGTGCGTGAGCGGCGAGTTGATCTGCGCCGGGGTCGGCGCCATCGGCGACGAGGTCTGCAACGGCGCCGACGACGACTGCGACGGCAACATCGACGAGGACGACCCGCGCCTGGGCGAGGCCTGCGAGGCCTGCGCCGGAACGTATATCTGCGACGCCGGCACGCTGCGCTGCTCGATGGGCGTGCCCGAGGTGTGCAACGGGCTCAATGACGACTGCGACGGCGCGGTCGACGAGGACCTCACCCGCCCCTGCGGCGACGAGACCGGCGCCTGCGAAGCCGGCGTCGAGACCTGCCGCAACGGCGAATGGGGCGGCTGCATCGGCGGCGTTGGCCCCAACGGCGAAGAGTGCAACGGCAGCGACGACGACTGCGACGGCGTCATCGACGAGCAGCTCGCCGGCTGCAACGGCCTCGGCTCGCCCTGCGACGGCGACGCCGAGTGCAGCACCGGCCTCTGCCTGGACGACGACGGCAGCTTCTACTGCAGCCGGCCGTGTGATCCGGCCGAGGCGGACCCCTGTGGGGCGGGCAACCGCTGCGTCGAGGTCGACGGCCGCGCGGTCTGCATCCCCGATTGGCAGCGCTGCAACAACGACTGCGAGTGCCCCGCCGAGCGGTCGTGCATGCCCGCGGTGAACCACCCCGACGTCGTCTACGGCTGCCGCCCCGAGCGGCGCGATGGCGACCCGGTCGGCGCGCCGTGCACGGCCGCTGACGAGAACTGCGCGACGGGCACCTGCCTCGCCCGCACCGGCCGCTGCGTGCGGCTGTGCGCGCCGAGCGCCGAGTGCGGCGGCGCGTCGATCTGCGATGGGGGCACGGTCTGCGCGGAGGTGCCGGGGGCCAAGCAGCCGATCTGCGTCAACGCCTGCACCGGCGACGACGACTGCCCGCCCTACCCGGGCCTGGGTCCCGACGACCCGCAGGAGATCTGCCGCTACCGACCCGACGCCGACCGCAGCGCCAACGTGGGCATCTGCGACTGGCCCAACAGCGATGGCGAGGCGGTGGGCGGACCCTGCGAGGGCGGCGGTGACTGCGCCCACGGCCTGTGCTGGCAGCCGAACAACGCCGACTTCTATTGCACCCAGGGCTGCGTCACCGAGGACGACTGCCCCGACGGCTGGCAGTGTCGGCCCTCACGGCTCAACGGGCTGGAGGTCTCCATCTGCCGCCAGTAGCGGTGCGTCAGCGCCGGCGGCGCAGCCCCGGCAGCACCACGCCGAGCGCCAGCAGACCCAGGCCGAGAGGCAGCCAGCCCGATCCGTTCGCCGGACGCCCGGGGGCCGCGGTGCAGCCCGTCGGGTCGTCGGGGCTCCGCTCGTCGTAGATCGAGGCGTAGACGTCGCACAGCGCGTCGAGGTCGTCGGGGTGCAGATCGCGCTTGCTGGTCTCGCCGGGCGGCGCCGAGGCGAACATGGTCGCGTCGGCCACCGATGTATGGTCGAAGCCGAGCAGGTGGCCGACCTCGTGGGTCAGCGTATTGCGCAGGTCGAAGCGGGTGCGCGGCGCGACATCGGTCGTCGAGAAGCGGAAGTTGAAGCCGTTGACCTCGATGTCGCCGTCGAGGATCTCACCGGCCAGATCACACTCGCCACCGACGCCTTCGCAGAACGAGACGGTCGTGACCGCGATCACGTCGCTGTCGAAGCTCCAGACGTTCTGCGTCTCGCGGAAGACGATGATGTTCTTGCCGTCGTAGCCGATGTCTTCCACCGGATCGTCGCCGATCGCCGTGGGGCCGTCGTAGACGAACTCGAGGGGCGCACAATCGCGGCCTTCCCACGGGGCGAACGAGAGCGCGACCTGCTCTTCGAGGGTCTCGAAGTCCATGTCATCGCTGCCGTTCTCGTTGATGCAGTAGTGGATCTCCCGGGTATTCCACTCCATCGGCGCGCCGGCGTCGGGCGTGATCGAGCGCACATAGGCCGCCGCGTCGGCGGCGCCGAGCAGGACGCCGGCGATGGCCAGTCCGCGCATCATCGGGCCACCTCCCCGTCGGCCGGCGCGGCGGGTACGGCATCACCGGGCTTCACCCCGGGCTCGACCCGGTCGCGGGCGAGGCGCACGGCGAGGTCGCGCAGGAAGTCGTCGAGCGGCATCGTCTGCGCCGCGTCGCCCACCGGGGCGCCGTCGGGGCCGATCAGGCGCAACCCGCTCAGGTCACGCACCGCGCGCCCGCCGCTCACCCCCGGCACGACCGTCAGCTTGCCCTGGGCCATGCCGCGCACCCGATACGCGCCCGACGGCAGCCGGGTGAGGAAGACCACCGCCTGCTCGCCCTCGGCGAACCGGGCCACACCGGCGACCCGCTGCCCGATCACGCCGCTGCGGCCGCCGGCGGTCTCGACGACGAGCGGCCCGTCGAGGGCGCCTTTGACGATGCGCTCGGGCGTCAGCGGCGTGCGGGTGACGAAGCGCTTGCCCCGGGTGACCGTCTCGCCCTTGCCGGCCACGCCGAGCACGATCACGTCGGCGCTGGCGACCAGGGTATCGAGATCGAGCCGGCGGATGGTCGTGGCGTCGACGGGCGTCGTCAGACCCAGAAACAGCGCGAGCGCGGCGGCGCACGCCATGATGATTCGCATGATGGGACCTCGGTGATGTTCGCGCGCAGTCTACCGCAACTGCGCCGGCCGGGGCAGCGGCGCTCTGCCGCCGACGCGCGATCCGGCAGCGGGGTGGCCATTCTCGAAAAAAGTGCTCAAGTCGACGGCGAAGGCGCCGATGACGATGGTGGCCCCGTCCTCGATCCCTGCAAGGCGCGCCGATGAACGTCTCGACCAGCTACGCACTGCAATACGCTGCCCAGGCGCCGCCCGCGCTCGCGCCCGCCGCGACCGCACATGCGGCCGACGTCATGGTCGCCGCCAAGGCGCTCGACGCCATCGACGCCCAGGGACAAGCCGCCCTGGTCCTGCTCGAGTCGGTGGCGCAGGTGAGCCAGCTGGCGCAGGTGACCGGGATCGGCACCCGCATCGACACCTACGCCTGATACCCGCTCGCGCACCCCTTCGATTCGAGCCCCCGCCCGCGATACCGTCTCCCGCATGCCGGCGCCGGGAGGCCTGCGATGACCCACAACCCCGATCCGCCGGGCGAGCCCGGACCGAAGACCGCGCTGGTCGGCCTGACGTGGCATCCGCAGGCGGTGCGTGCTCTGCGGCTCACGGCGGACGGCCGGATCCTCGCGACCGCCGAGGAGACCGACTGGCGGGCACGGGTCGCCGCCGACGGGCACGCCGCCGTCTACGACAGCCTGCGCCACGCGCTCGGCGTGCCCGATGGTTTGCCCGCGCTGCTGGCGGGCGCGGTCGGCGGCCGGCGCGGATGGATCGACGCCGGCTACGTCGATTGCCCGGCGGGGCCCGGTGAGCTGACCGCCGGGTTGGTGCCGGCGCCCGCCGTACCCGAGGCCCTCATCGTGCCCGGCATCCGCCTGGACACCGTGCGCGGCTGCGACCTGATGCGCGGGCCGGAGACCCGACTGGCCGGCCTGCTCGAGAGCGTGCCCGGGGCCCGCGACGGCATGCGCGACGGCGTCGTCTGCCTGCCCGGTCATCACACGACGTGGGTCCGGCTCGGCGACGGGCGCGTTCGGGCTTTCGTGACCCATACGACCGGCGAAGTGATGCAGCTGGCCCGGCGCCACGGCACGCCGGGGCGCTCGATGACCGGCGAGGGCCACGACCCCACCGCCTTCACCGCGGGCGTCGACGCCTCGGGCAAACCCGGCGGACCGTT
The DNA here is from genome assembly GCA_030427205.1 of bacterium. Lineage (GTDB taxonomy): Bacteria > Myxococcota_A > Bradymonadia > UBA7976 > UBA1532 > JACKDM01. The sequence continues at coordinate 98,276 of JAUHXC010000018.1, forward strand.
GGACCACCTCTTCCAAGCGCGCGCGCTGGCCCGCACCGGGCGGCTGCGGCCCGAGGACGTGCACCCGTGGACCCGCGGCATGCTCATCGGCCACGAGTGCCGCGGGATGCGGGCCCGCTGGCGCGACGCGAGCGCCGTGGTGCTCGTGGGCGGCCTCGAACCCATGGCGCGCTACGCCGAGGCGCTGAGGCGGATCGCGGTGACGGCGGTGCAGATCGACGGCGACGTGGCCCTCGCCCGCGGCTTCGCGCGCCTGGCCCGCCGCGCCGGCCTTGTCGCAGATCCGACGGGCTGAGCCGGTCACCGATCAGCGCCGCTCAGCGCCGCTCGAGCGCGCCGCGATCGAGGTCGATGAAGCGCGCGCCATCCCACGCCCGCTCGGTCCCGCGCAGATCGACGCGCAACCACTCGACGGCGGACGGCGGCAGATCCTGTCCGCGCGCGCTGTCGACGGCCGGCGAGTCGGCCGCGGGCACCGGCCAGCCGTCGGGCCGCTCGATACGCGGATCGGCGCCGTCGTTGCCCATGCCCGGCGGCAACGGACCACCGCTGGCGAGCGTATTGTGGTCGCCTTCGAGCGTCGCCTGGACCGCGTCCTCCTGGTTGTAGCTGGGCCACCAGCGGCCATCGAGCACGATGTCGCGCGGGGCGTCGGTCGACCAGTCGCGATTGCCGGCGAGCACGTTGTTGATCATCACCCCATGGGGCCGCGGCTGCCCGGCCGCGCTCTGATACAGGCTGACCCCGATGTTGCCGTCGACGATCGTATTGTTGAGCATCACCGGCCGGGCCCCGTTCTTGAAGCCGATGCCGTGGTAGCAGCGCTCGATGACGTTGCCCACGATGATGATGTCGATGTCGCCGTCGCCGGTGATGCCGCCGCCGTTGATGCCCGCTCGGCGCGCCCCGAGGTCGAGCGGGCGGTAGTCGCGGATGTGATTGCCGATCACGAAGGCCGAGCAGCGGTCGAGATCGATGGCGTCGTCCTCCCCTTCGGCGAAGGCGTTGCCCACCAGCACCGGCCACTCACCCACACAGTCCTGCAGATCGATCGCGTCCCGATAGCCGCGTCGCGGGCCGAAGACATTGCCTTCGATGCGGATCGCCCCGCCGCCGCGGGTGCGCACCATCTCGCCGCCTTCATCCGGCGCGCTCGCCATGCCGACCCGGCTGTCGCGCAGCTCGACCCGCTGCGCCCGCGGCATGTCCAGCGCCACGTCGACCCAATGATCCAGCTCGGCGCCGACGATGCGGGTGCGGGCGCCATCGGCGGCGTGCGCGACCGTCAGCAGCCGATCGCCGCCGCCGATGCGCACGTGGTGCAGGGCGTTGGGGCCCCCGCGCAGCGCGATGGTATCGAAGGCTTCCTCCTCGAGCGCGGCGCCCGCGACGCCCGTCCGCCCGAGCCAGACCGGCGCGTCGGCGTCTCCGATGGCATAGAGCCGGCCCTCGACCTCGATCGCGGCCCCGGGCCCCAGCTCCAGACCGGCGCCGGGCGCCAGCGCCAACAAACCGCCCGCCGCGATCGTGAGCCCGCCGGGCACCGCGAGGATGACCCCGGCCGGCACCACGACCGCGTCTTCGACCACGGCGCCCAACTGCTCGATCCGCACCGCAGCGGGCGCCGAGCGCAGCGCAGATCGCACAGCGCCGACCGACAGCTCACCGGCCTCGTAGGCGTCGAAGAGCGCCCGCAGGTCGAGCGCCTCGGGCCAGCCGGCGTCGGGATCGGGCGGCGCGCCGTCGATCGCAGGAAAGCCGTCGGGCGGGCCCGCGTCGGGCGCGCCACCCGATCCCGCGTCGGCCTCGGGTTCGACGTCCGTCGGGTCGGCAGCGTCCACCAACGGGCCCGTATCGACCGCCGCCGTATCCCCATCGCAGCCGCATGACAGCAGCGCGCCGAGCAGCGTCGCACCGGCCAGCATCCAGTCGAGACGTCGCCTCATGGCCCCACCAACCGGCAGATCACCGGATACCGCAATCCACAATGCACCGCCCGCCACAGCCCCGAGTCCCGGCCGAGCACCACGCACCCGCCGCCGTGGGGCTCGTCGGGCGCCCAGGCGGTGTAGTCGACCGGGCTGCCATCGAGCCAGACCGGCGCGTCGTCGACGAACCGCATGCCCAACCACCAATCGCTGCGCACCCGCTGCATGGCCAGGGCGGTCAGCGCGGCCTGCTCCTCGGCGCTGCGCACGCTCGCCAGACGCAGCCCGTAGCGCGCGCAGATCTCCTCGGGCTGGGCGTAGGTGGCCTCTCCGTGGCAGAGCAGGAAGCGCGCCCCATCCGGCCCGTCGACGATGCGACAAGGCGGGCAATCCTGGCCGTCGTCGGTGACCCCCGAGCAGCTCTGATCGATCTCGTCCCCGCAAACCTCGGCCGCCCCCGGATGCCGGCCCGGATCGTCCTCGTCGCAGTCCCCGGCGCAGGCCAGGGTCAGGTCGCCGTCGAGATCGTCGGCCGGGTCGAGGCAGCGCAGCCCGGCGAGCATGCGCGCCGGATGCTCGCCGGCATACGCCAACAGCTCGGCGAGGGCATCGGCCCGCCGCTCGGGCGACGTGGGGTTCTTGGGATCGGCCTCGAGCACCGGATCGATCAGCGCGCGGATCTGCTCGACCTCGGCGGCGGTATCGTGGGCCGCCTGCAGCTCGGCGAAGGCCCGCACCTGCTCGGCGTACGGCAACCGACAGGGCAGCCAGTCGGCGCACATGCGGAACAACCGCCCGCGGCCGACGAAGGGGTCGCGCACGCGGGCGTAGATCTGATCGGTGCCCCAGGGCACGAACAGCGCCCGGCCGTCCGACGGGCGGAACCAGACGAAGTAGTTGTTGCGCTGGGCCGCGTAGCCATCCCAATGACCGAGCACCATCTCGGCGGCGAAGAAGCGCCGGGCGGCCGGCAGATCGACCACCGCGCCCACGTCGAGGTCGAAGGTCAGCGGCAGCGCCCGATCGAGGCCGGCGATCAGCCGCCGCAGCGTCGCGCGGTCGCCGTCCTGCCCGGCGTCGCGGTCGAAGGTGTCGATGTCGGCCAGCCACAGGTCCCGATCGAACTCGCCCTCGTAGAGCACCGCCGGCCCCTGCCCGGGCGCGATCCGCTCGAGGAAGACCTCGTCCACCGGCTCGATGGCGGTGTAGAGCCCATACGGCTGCCCGTTGACGAAGAGCTCGGCGTAGCCCACCCGCGGCGCGGGCACGCCCATCCGGGCGAACCCGGTCGCCGCCAGCCGCTCGCGCACCTTGCTGTGGTCCTGCACCATGTTGTTGAAGGTGAACTGCCGCAGCCCGTGCAGCCGGGCGCCGGGCGCGTAGCGGGCGACGTCGATCTTGAACGCCGCCTTGCTGGTGATCGGCTTGAAGCTCGCCGACCCCTTGAGCCGGACGCCGACCCCGTCGCGCCGCACGCCGTCGATGACGACGTTGCCGGCGACATAGGTCCGCGGCGCCGCCCGCAGCAGCCCGAACGCCACGTCGTCGAGCTCGATATCGACCCGGACGACCACCTGCGCGCCGAAGAGCCGGGCCTGGGCCGCCACCGTGCCCGGATCCTGGCCGCCGTCCGCCGGCAGCGCGGCGTCGGCCGCGTCCGGCCCGAGATCGGCCGCCGCGTCGGGCTCGGCGTCGGGCAGCGCCGCCGCGACGTCCCCCGGCTCGGCGTCGCCCGTCGGCGCCAGCGGCGGCGCGTCACAGCCGAAGCCGAGCGCCACCGCCGCAAAGACCGTCAACGGGCGCCCACGCCTCATGGCAACAGCGCCCGCAGGGTCTCGACCCGCTCGGCCTGACGGTCTGCCATCGCCGGGGCGTCGACGTCGGGCGCGGGGGAGACGCCGTCGCGGGTCATGATCTCGAGCACCCCGGGCCGCGCGAGATACACCGCCAGCTCGGCCGCCGAGCGCCGCACCGCCTCGGCGTAGGCCGCGGGTGACAGCGGCCCGTCGATCAACCGCTGCAGCCGCTCGACGTAGCGCGCCTGCACCACCGGGTCGCTCATCACCGGGCGATCGAGCCCCGACTCGGCGCAGTACATCAGCGGCTCGGGGATCGGGTTGCCCACGTGGCAGCGCGTCTGCACTCCGTCGTAGTCCCAAGGCATGATGGCGAACCACGGATCCGCCGCGCCGACGGGCCCCGGCCGGGCGTAGAAGTACACCTCGTCGCGGTAGTCGCCGTTCTCGAGCACGCTGTTGAGGGCCAGCCAGTCGAGATAGGCGGTGTAGTCCATGCGCCGGCCGAGCTGGTCGAGCAGCGCCTCACCGCTCAGGCCGTCGGCGAGCGTATACAAGGCACGATACGGCCCCAGGACCGCCTCGCGGTCGCCGATGTCATCCTCATCGGGCACCTTGATCTCCTCCTCGGCGTCGTTGAGCCGCCGGATCACCAGATCGGTGCCGCCCGAGACCCGATCGGCCGCTTTGCGCGGCCGCTCGACCATCAGATAGACCCCGCGGGTGCCCTCGCCGTAGCGCAGCTCGGCGAAGCCGAACCACGCCGGGAAGAGCCCGATCGCCCGCATGATCGCCGACGCGCTGTGCATGCGCAGATACGGGGTGTCCTCGCACATCGACAGCAGCGTCAGGTGCTCGAGCGGCGGGCTGTCGCCGATACGCGCCGGCTCGTCGAAGCGCACGGTGAACGACCGCCGCGCGCAGAAGAACGTGCCCTTGCCCCGCAGGTTGATCTCGGCAGATGGCCCGGGCACGCCGCCGATCCGGGTGCCGACGATGTAGCGCGCCTCCCGGGTGCGCTCGCGGCGCACGGCGTCGACCTGCTCGGGGGTCATCACCAGTTCGAACGTCTGGTGCACGTCCACGATGGGGATCTCGATGGGCCAGCGCCCGTCGGCGTCGAGCCAGACCGTCGCCTGGCCGCCGTCCTCGTCGGCGTCGATCGCCGCGGTCAACTCGAAGGTCGCCCGCGGCTGATCGGCGCTCAACTCGATCGCCTCCGGGCGCATGGCGGCGCCCTCCGCCGAGACCCGCACGACCCCCTCGGCCTGGGCCGACAAGACCACCTCGAAGGTGCTCGGGCGGCCCTCGACGAGGCGCACGGGCCAGCCGGCGATGCGGGCCGGCGCCGCGGGATCGAGCAGGCCGGCGTCGGGCGCCGGCTCGACGGGCGCCATATCGACGCGGGGCGCCGGGGCATCGGGCGCCGCGCCGTCGAGCACGGGCTCGACATCGGGGGCCGACTCGACCGGCGTCGATGCTGTGCCATCGTCGCAGGCGACCAGAAACAACCCCGCCAGCACGAGCCGGCGGGCGGCGGTATACGTCACGGGCATCACGCTCCCGATTGCCAGGACCGCGATGATACGGAAGCGGGCCGCATGGGGTCCATCGTGGGCAAAATTGCGGCCAATCGGCCCCGTGATGCATCTCGGGTAGCAACGACGGCGATCGACGGAGCGTGCGACATGGTGCTCGAGGCGCGGGGCTTGGTGAAACACTACGGGTCCCACGTGGCTCTGCGGGGGCTCGATCTGGCGGTCGACGCGGGCGAGGTCTTCTGCCTGCTCGGCGCGAATGGCGCGGGCAAGACCACCACGATCCAGCTGTTTCTCGGCTTCATCCAGCCCACCGCGGGCAGCGCGATGATCAAGGGATCCGAGGTGCGCGCCGACCCCATCTCGGCGCGGCGCCATCTGGCCTACATCCCCGAGAACGTGATGCTCTACCCGACCCTGTCGGGGCTGGAGAACCTGGAATACTTCACCACCCTGGCCGGCGTGGACGACACCTCGGCCGAGCGGCTGCGGGGCATCCTCGATCGGGCGGGTCTGCCCGCAGACGCCGTCGAGCGTCCAGTGGGCACGTACTCCAAAGGCATGCGCCAGAAGGTGGGCATCGCGATGGCCATCGCCCGGCGCGCCGAGCTGCTCTTGCTCGACGAGCCGACCTCCGGGCTCGATCCCAAGGCGTCCAACGAGTTCTCGCAGCTGGTCTCCAGCCTGCGCGAAGAGGGCGTGGCGGTGCTGATGGCGACCCACGACCTCTTCCGCTCGCGGGAGGTCGGCACCCACATCGGCATCATGAAGCGGGGCGAGCTCGTGGCCCGGCTCGACGCGTCGACGGTCTCGCACACCGACCTCGAGCGCATCTACCTCGAGCACATGCATGACTGAGCGGACGTCGATCGTGCTGACCGTGGCCCGCAAGGAGCTGCGCGAGCTGATGCGGGACGGCCGGCTGCGGGTGCTGGGCGCGCTGGTCGTGGTGCTGACCCTCGCCGCGCTGGCCTTCGGCGCGGTGCAGACCGAGCGGGCACACCACGCCCGCGCGCACGCCGCCGAGCAAGCCGACACACAGTGGCGCGACCAAGGGGAGAAGAACCCGCACGTCGCGGCACACTATGGCACACACGTCTTCGCGCCGACGTCGGCGGCGACGGCCATCGACCCGGGTGTCTCGGCCCACCTGGGGCGCTCGCTGCGCATCGAAGCCCATCAACGCAACCTGGCCGGGCATACCGCCGCGGCGGACGGCTCGAGCGTGCAGCGCATGGGCCAGCTCTCGGTGGCGGCGGTCTTCCTGCAGCTGGTCCCGCTGCTGATCATCGCCTTGGGCTACGGCCTGTGGAGCCGCGAGCGGGAGCGGCGCACGCTGGCGCAGGCCCTGAGTACGGGCGTCGAGCAGCGGGCCCTCGGGCGGGGCAAGGCCCTGGCCCTGGCGACGGCGATCGCCGGCCTGCTCGCGCCGGCGGCGCTGCTCATCGTCGGGGTGCTCTGGGCCCTGGGCGGGGGCGACGGCGGCACATTGGTGCGGGTCGGGCTGCTGCTGGCGGGCTACGGTGTCTACTTCGCGATCTTCGGCGGGCTGACGCTCTACGCGTCGGCGACCGCGCGCTCGTCCCGGGCGGCCCTGGTGACGCTGGTCGGCGTGTGGGGCCTCTTCACCCTGGTGCTGCCCCGCGCCGCCGGCGAGCTGGCGGGCTGGATGAGCCCCCTGCCCTCGCGCGCCGAGCTGGCCCGGGACGTCGCCGAGAGCCTCGAGCGCGGCCTCGACGGCGAGCAGGAGCGTGAGGCCGAGGTCGAGCGCATCACCCAGGAGCTGATGGCCGAGGCGGGCATCGCCGACGCCGGCATGCTGATGGCCGACGAGATGTTCTCGGTGGGCTACGAGCTGCGGGCCGAGGCCCGCTGGGAGGACATGATCTTCGATCATCACGTCCGGCGCCTCGACGACCGCATCGCAGCCCAGCAGCGCTGGATCGCGTGGGTCGGGCTCGCCTCGCCCTATGTGGCGATGCGCAACCTGTCAGCCGGGCTCTGCGGCACCGATGTGGCCCACCACCGCCACTTCACCGAGTACGCCGAGACCTGGCGCAAGGCGCTGGTCGAGCAGCTCAACAACGCCTTCGCCGAGCGCGCGGGCGCCCAGGGCTGGGCCTACAAGGCCGGCCCCGAGCTGTGGGACGAGGCGCCGCCGTTCGCGTACGCCGCGCCCGGCGCCGGCTTCGCGCTCGGCGCGCACCGCGTCAGCCTGCTGGCCCTCGGCGGATGGCTGTTGGCGGCGCTGGCCCTGGCCCGGGCCTCCGCCCGGCGGATTCGGGTGACGGCATGAGCACCTGGCGCACCGTCACCCGGCTGGAGTGGCGCATCCTGCGGCGCGATCGCGCGGCGCTGGTCGTATTGGGCCTCTTCGCCGGCTTCCTGGTCGTCTCGGCGTTCGCCGGCGGCCGCCACGCCGACCGCCACCGCGCGGGCGTCGAGGCGTCGGTCGACGCCGAGCAGGCGCGGCTGGCCGATCACCGCGCGGCCCTCGTCGAGCGGGGCGACGCCCCGGCCAGCGCCCGCGACCCGCGGGATCCGGTCTTCATGGGCACCGAGGGCGCCGCGCACGTCGCCGTCCTGCCGCCCGCGCCGCTGGCCAGCATCACGGTCGGCCAGCGCGACGTGCACCCGCAGGCGGTGCGCATCACGACCGAGGTGCAGCTCACCGAGGAGCGCCAGACCGAGACCGCCATGGCCGGCCCGGGGCAGCTCGCCGCGGGCAGCTTCGATCCGGCGTTCCTCTTCGTGGTGCTGTTCCCGCTGGTGGTCATCGCGCTGTCCTACGACCTGCTGAGCGGCGAGCGCGAGCGCGGCACCCTGGCGATGCTGCTCTCCCAGCCCATCGGTCAGCGCGGGCTGGTGCTGGGCAAAGCCGCCGCGCGGGCCATCGGCCTCTCGGCGATCACCGTCGCCGCGGCCCTCGTCGGGTTGTGGGCGTCGGGCGCCGACGTGGCGGCCGGCGCAGTGCCGGCGGCGCTCTACGGCGGCGTACTGGTCGCCTGGGCGCTCTTCTGGTTCGCCGCGGCGATCGCCGTCGATTCGCGGGGCGGCAGCTCGGCCCGCAACGCGCTGGTGCTCGTCGGCGCCTGGCTGGTGCTGGTGGTCATCGTGCCGGGGTTGCTCGGCGCAGCGGTCGATACCCTGCACCCGCCGCCCGACCGCATGGCGCTGGTGCACGAGGCCCGCGAGGCGGCCCGGGACGTCGAGAAAGAGCTCGCCGGCCTCGAAGGGCGCCACGATCGGGATACGCGGGCGGCGGACTACACCAAGCGGGTGGTCGAGGTGCAGAGCGCGCTGGCCGCGCGCACCGAGCCGGTGCTGGCCGAGATGCGCCAGCGGGTGCGGGCCCGGCAGGCGCTGGTCGAGAACCTGCGCTTCGTCTCGCCGGCGATCGTCGTGCAGATGGCGCTCGAAGACATCGCCGGGGCCGGCGCGACGCGCCATCGACGCTTCGAGGATCAGGTCGACGCATTTCACGCCGACTGGCGGGCCTACTTCGCGGGGAAGATCGAGCAGGGCGACCGGCTCACGACGGCCGATCTCGACGCGCTGCCGCGCTTCGTCTTCGTCGAAGAGCCCGAAGGCAGTCGGGTGGCGCGGGTCGGCATCGGCATCGCCGGCCTGCTCGGCGCGGCCGGTATCCTGGTGCTCATCGCCCTGCCGGGTCTGCGCCGCGTCGGTCGACTCGGCGCCTGACGGCGGGCGGCCCTACCGGCTCACTTGATCTCGAGCAGCTCGACGTCGAAGACGAGCATGCCGGCCGGGCGGCCGGGGCGGCCGCGATAGGCCAGCTCTTCGGGGATCCACAGCCGCCGCGTCTCGCCGACGGACATCAGCTGCAGCCCCTCCGTCCAGCCGGGGATGACCCGGTTGAGCGGGAAGGTCGCCGGCTTGCCCCGCGAGATGCTGCTGTCGAAGGCTTTGCCGTCGGTCGTCCAGCCGGTGTAGTGGGCCACGACGACGCTGTCGGCGGTCGGCTTCTGCTTGCCGTCGCCCGGCTCGAGCACCTTGGTGGCGAGCCCGCTGGCGGTCTTCTCGGCGTCGGCCGGCGGCGCGGCCACATCGGCCGGCGCCTTGGGCATCGGCGCCTGCTTGGGCACGCCGATGATCTTCGTCGCGCCGATCTCTTCCATGACCTGGGCGTACGAGGCGACGCCGCCGCCCGCCCGATGGCAGTGGTTGCGGTGGCATACGGTGAAGCCGGGCGGCGGATTGCGCGGATCGAAGACGACCTCCTCCTTGGACATCATCTCGCCACTCTCGCCGGCCTTCGCCGTCTCGTCGGCCGCCTTGTCGGCCTTGCCGTCGGCGGCCGCCGGGGCGGCTTTCGTCCCGGCCGACTTCTCGACCGGCGGGGCCTTCTCGCCAGAACAGCCCACCAGCGCGCCCGCCAGTATCAATACTCGCCACACCCGTCGCTCGATCACCGATGGTCCTCCGCTGCTGAAGATGGGCCCGCGCGCGGGCCGGTGAGCCTCTACGACACCATAGCAGCGCATCGCGTCGCGTCCGACCGTCATCCGACGGCAGACTACGGCTTCGCGAGGCCGATTGCGCTCTGGTGATCGAGTGCCGTCTTCGACGCCCGAGCCCAGGACCGATCATGCCATCGACCCCAGACCTCGTCGGCCCACATCCCCGGCGCCGCCCTCTCCGCTCGGCGCTGTTCATCGTGGCGCTGCTCGTATCGGCCAGCCTCGCCGGCTGCGACGATGAGGCGCTGTCGAGCCCCGACGCCGGCGTGACGCTGCCCGAGCGCTTCGTCATCGGGGTCATCGAGCCGGCGGGCGGCATGCCGGGCAAGCTGCCCGAGCTCGACGTGGCGGTCGACCGCATCAACGCCGCCGGCGGCATCGGCGGTCAGGCGCCGCTCGCCCTCCGCCGGATCGCGATCGACGGTCTGGACGGCTCGGCCGTCGACGTCGCCCGGACCCTCGTCGACGATCCCGAAGTGGTCGCGATCATCGGTCCGGGCCGCCCGGACGCGGTGCTCGACGTGGCGACGGCGGTGGTCGACGGCGGCAAGCCCTTCTTGACCGGCTCGGCGACCAGCGGCGAGCTGCAGCGCGCGTTCTCGGGCTCGCCTTTCGTCTGGCGCACCAAGACCAGCGACATCGGGCAGATGGAGTTCATCCTGCGCCGGGCCAGCAATCAGGGGGTCGAGCGCATCGGGCTGCTGACCGGCCTCGGCGCCTCCGGGCAGTCGTTCTTCAACTGGTTCGGCTTCTACGCGACCAACCTCGGCTTCGACGCCGACGACGTGTATCTCGCCGCCTACACCGAGGACGTGCGGCCCGAGTCGCTGCTGCCCGACATGCTCGACGCCGATCTCGACATGCTCGTGATCGCGCCCGAGCGGCCCATGGACGCCGAGATCCTGGCCGAAGGGCTCGCCGCCGCGCGCGACGCGGACGGGCGACTGCCGTTTCGGGTGGTGCTGGCCGATACCGGGCTCGATCTGCCCACCACCGTCGCCGGCCAGCCGGACATGGTCGGCTTCGAGGGCTGGGTGACGACCTCGACCGAGGCGTCAGCCTTGCCCGACGTCTTCGCGGCGGCCGGCGTCGGCATGCCCAGCGACGCTGCGAGCGGGCACGACGCCGTATTGCTGCTGGCCTACGCGCTCGAGGCCTCGGCCGGCGCCACCGGCGAGGCGCTGGCGAACGCGATCGCCGCGGTGGTCGCCGGCGACGGCGAGGTCTTCCCGCCGACCGACGAGGGCATCGCACAGACCCTCGAAGCTTTGCGCCGGGGCGAGCGACCCGACATCCAGGGCACCACCGGCACCCTGGCCTTCGACCCGGTCGACGGGGTCGACCTGGAAGCGCCGACCATCGGCCACTGGTCGGTCTCGGATCGGGGCCCGGCCATCCGCTTCGTCATCGACGAGCGTATCGATCTCGCCGAACAGGGCGGGCTGCAGCTGCGCCGCGCGCGGCCGATGTTCACCGCACCGACCGCGGGCGACATCCCGCCGCCGGCGAGCCGGCCGACGCGGATCGTCGCGCTGATCCTCGCCGCCTCGTCGAGCTGGGACAACTATCGCCATCAGGCCGACGCGCTGCGCCAGTACCAGCGCCTGCGCGGGCTGGGGGTCTCCGACGACGACATCGTGATGGTGGGGGCCGACGATCTGGCCGATCACCCGGACAACGCCTTGCCGGGGGTGGTGCGCAACGTGCCGGGCGGCCCGGACCTGCGGGCGGACGTGGTCTATGACTACGAGACGCTGAGCCCGCGCCAGATCGACGCGGTCCTGCGCGGCGAGGAGAGCGCCGAGACGCCGATCGTGCTGCCTCAGGCCGCCGACGCCGCCCTGTTCGTCTACTTCGCGGGCCACGGCGGCATCGTCGGGCTCGCCATCGACGCCAACTCGACCGAGGACGGCCTCTTCGCCAGCGATGCGAGCACCGTGCTGCAGCCGCAGGACTTCACCGAGACCCTGTGCGCGCTGCGCGCGGCGGGCCGCATGCCCCAGGCGACGATCGTCATCGAGTCGTGCCACGCGGGCGTATTCGGCGACGCCGACTTCTTCGGCATCGAGTCCGGCTGCGCCGACGGCGAGACCCGCCTGGAGAACGTGCTGCTGCTCACGGCGGCCAACAGCCTGGAGAACTCGCTGGCCACCGGCTACGACCGCGAGCTGCAGGCGTGGGTCGGCGACGAGTTCTCGGTGGCCTTCAGCGACCGGGTCGAGCAGGTGGCGCTGGGCGACATGCTGTCGGTGTATCGCGACATCTACGAGAGCGTCTCGGGCTCCCACGTATCGCTGTACAACAGCGACCTCAACCCGGATCTGGGCACGCTGCCCGCCGATCGGGTGCTGCTGCTGCGGGTCGGGGGAGACGCCGCGCCCTGAGGCGAGCGGGCGTCGGCGAGCGTTCAGGGCTGCACGGTCTCGATGCTGAGCGTCGCCGTGCCCTGAGCGCCGCCGAGCCCGTGAATCCACAGGAAGTAGTCGCCCGGCTCGAAGAACGCGGCGATCTCCGACCCGTAGGCCGGCGCTTCACCGTTGGGACCGCCGTCGTCGTTGCAGGCGAGCTCCGAGGCCAACTCGGCGCAGACGGACCGGATGCTCAGCACCGTGTCGAACGTATTGGCCGTGGTGTTGATCACCAGCTGGCTCGGCTCGAAGATCGGCAGATAGGCCACCACCGCGTTGGCTGCCCCATTCACGCAGGAGGCCTCTTCGGCGTTCATGATGCCCTCGTTGCTCACCTCGAACATGCCGTCGGGGAAGATCTCGGGGATGACCGCCGGGTCGCACTGGTCTTGCGGCGGATCCGGATCGTCCCCGCAGATGTTGTTCGGATCGGCGCCGACGAGCGGCGCCATGACCTGTAGGGCCTCCTCACAATTCTGGAAGCCGCACCCGATCTGCTCGACGATGGGGCAAGAGGCCCTGCACTGCATCTCGAACTCGTCACCCTGCTCGCCGGCCGCGCCGCACTCCTCTTCGTAGCAACGCAGCAGAAAATCGCAGACGCGGTCGCAGTCTTGGCCATCTCCTCGGCAGCCGGGGCCCTCTCCTTCCCCTTCGCCCTCACCTTCGCCTTCGCCCTCACCTTCGCCTTCGCCCTCACCTTCCCCCTCACCTTCCCCCTCACCTTCCCCCTCACCTTCCCCCTCACCTTCCCCTTCGCCCTCACCTTCCCCTTCACCTTCGCCCTCGCCCTCGCCCTCACCTTCACCTTCGCCCTCTCCTTCACCTTCGCCCTCTCCTTCACCTTCGCCCTCTCCTTCACCTTCGCCCTCACCTTCGCCCTCGCCCTCGCCCTCGCCCTCACCTTCTCCTTCCCCTTCGCCCTCGCCCTCACCTTCGCCCTCGCCCTCTCCTTCTCCCTCGCCCTCTCCTTCGCCCTCGCCCTCACCTTCCCCTTCGCCCTCACCTTCCCCTTCGCCTTCGCCCTCCCCTTCCCCTTCGCCCTCGCCCCCGGCACACATACACTCGCCGTAGTCGCCCTCGGCGTCGCAGATCCGGCTGCCGGTCATGCCATCGGGGCAGGCACAGGCGCGCAGATCGCCTTCGTCGCAATCACCGCCGCCGCCGCCGCCGCCGCCGGGCACGCAGCCCAGGGCGAACAACGCCAGAAATACATGGCACAACCACATCATGGGCCAGCGCATCGACTCCTCCTCCATTGTCGGTGCAGTGGTCGGCGCAGCCGACCGGGCGCCTCAAGGCATGTCCTCGGGCGGGGGCATCTCGACACCGCCGATCGGTGCCATCGTCACGTTCACATCCAGCCGGCCTTCGAGGCCGATGCGCCCGCCATCTACGCGGGGCGCGCCGCGGAAGCTCGGCGCCAGGGTCAGGCCGACCAGCCGCGGCGCATACTCGGCCAACGCCGCCGGATCGACCGCGATGGGGTCGACCCCGAACGCCAGGCCTTCGCCGAGCGCATCCTGGACCATGGGCCAGACCACGCGCAACAGCAGGCCGCCGAGCGCGTCGGCGCTGAGCAGGGGGAACTCCTGGCCCTGCTCGATACGCACCACGTCGACATCGGGCTCGTCGGCCAGCCGCAGCTCGATCTGCGCGCCGTCCACATGGATGCCGGCGCCGACGGCGAGGCTGATGGCGTAGACATCCGCCGCGTCGGCGTTGGCCGCCTGGGTGCTCATGCGCAGGTCGCCGATCTGCACGGTGAGCGGGAACTCACTGCCCAGCCGGGCGGGCACGACCACCGGCGGCATACGCGCGTCGAGCACCACGTCGCCGAGCAAGCCAGCCAGCTCATCGGGCAGCGGCGGCTGGATGTTGAGCAGCCGCGTCCGCCAGACCTCGTGCAGCAAGCCGTTGAGCAGCGCGAGGCGCATCGAGGCGCCGATGCCTTCGCCCTGCACCTCGACCCATTCGGGGCTCGACAAGACCGGCACCCCCGGATCGGGGTGCGGCGCTTCGACCGGCCCGGGGTGCTGAACCCGGGCGTCGAGCATCAGCTGCAGCAGCGTCGCCCGCTCGATGTGCAGGCCCGCGGGGGTGATCTGCAGCGCGAGGTCGAGCGGCGGCACCCCGTCGATGCCGGTTTCGAACTGCAGCGGGATGTCGCCGATGGTGCCGAGCACCGTATCGAGGGCCGAGTCGACGAGCGCCGGCAGCTGGTCGGCGATGAGACCCGAGATGAGATCCTGCGCGAGATCGCGCACGAGGTTGCCGAGCAGCGTACCCAGGCTGTCGATCAGCGCGTTCGCCGTATCCGACGCGTAGTTGCCGCGGATCGACTCGAGGTTGACCTGCACCTCGCCCACGGTCACCGCCAGCGCGTCTTCGAGGGTGAGCTGCAGCGTCGCGAAGGCGGCCACCTCGGCGTCGATGGAGCCGGTGAGGTCGATCTGCTCGTCTTCGATGACCAGTCGCCCGCTGGTCTGCACCTCGACCGCCGGCAGCACGAGGAACAGCTCGAGGCCCTCGGCGGTGAAGATCATCTCGACGTCGGGGCGGCCGAGGTCGACCGATTCGATGCGCAGGTCGAGCGGTTCACCCTCGGCGATCTGCGGGTCGCCGAGCAGGCTGTCGAGCTCGACGAGCTGCACGAGCATGTCGAGCACCTGGGCCACGTCGCCCGCGCGCAGCACGCCGCCGTCGTCGGGCACCTCGACGGGGTTGTCGGTGTCGAGCAGCGCCTGATCGATGCGCAGCGAGACCGCGCCGGTCAGGGTCACCCCGTCGCCTTCGACCGCTTCGTAATCGGCGGCCCACAGCACGTCGCGCACGTCGTAGGCCGGATCGGGCTGCACGCCATCGTCCGCGGTGACCTCGACGCGGTTGACGCCGAAGGTGGCCGGGATGGCCACCGAGAAGCGGCCCTCGTCGTCGGTCTGCGCCTGCACCCCGTTGACCCGCACGGTGACCGGTCCCGCGGAGTCCACCGCCGAGCCGGCCACCGTGAGCGTATCGCCGCCCTCGCCGTCGAGGATCTCGCCGCGCTCGGGGCTCTCGACGACCAGGGTCGGCGGGCCGTCGTCGACGAAGACCGCCGCCCGTCCGCAGACCATGCCCGCGCAGGCCAGGACCGTCGCCGGGCCCTCGCTGGCGAACGTCAGCACGCCCGCCTCGTCGATCTGGCCGATCGCCGCCGGCGCCACGTCGAAGCGCACCGCCTCGTCGGGCAGCGGCTCACCGAAGCGATCGAAGGCCACCGCGGTCACCGTGACCGTCGCGTCGAGCGCGTAGATCGGGCGCCGCGGCGCGAGCTCCACCTCGACCCACGCCGGCTGCGGCGGGGCCATGTCGGGCGGGGCCATGTCGGGCACGACGGCGGCGTCGGGCGCCAGACCGGAGTCGGGATCTTCGATCGGACCCTGGTCGGGGCCCGCGTCGCCCTCGGGAGAGACGTTTGTCGCGTCGGTGCAGGCGCCGAGCGCCAGGGCGGCGATAGACGCGAGCAGCCAGCTCGGGAAGCGGTGGGGATTCATTGGCCGAAGTTTCCGTGGAGGAAGAAGTGAGTCCGTTGGCCGACCAGCGACGCGCCCCGCAGGCCGAGCCGGGTGCCGCGGGGCACGCCGTACTCGCTGAGGCTGTCGGGCAGGGCGAAGTCGGGGATCGGCACCGCCGGCAGCAGGTCGTTGAGCGCCTGGTCGGCGACCGCCTGCACGATGCGGGTCAGGTCGCGCTCGATGCTCTCCCGCGCGCCGGCGGCCAGGGCGAGTTGGTCGATGACCAGATCGAGGTTCTCGATCTGCACGCCCTCGTCGCCGCCGAAGATGAGCTGATCGTCGACGAGCTCGACCCCCGCGGTGACCGTCGCGGCCAGCCGGATGCGCAGCGGCTCGTCGAAGAGGCCGGGATACACCACCGAGGCGACGGCGGGCCCGAGGTGCAGCCGCACCCGGTTGTCGCCGATGCCTTCGGCGGCGGGCGGCAGCCGCACGTCGAGGCCGATCTGCGTGCCCTCGGGCAGCCCGCCGAGCAGGGCGCCGGCGTCGGCGAAGCTGAAGAACGACGCCCGCCAGAGGCGGTGCAGCACCTGATTGACCACGCCCAGCGAGAGGGCCGCGCCGACGCTGCCCTGCGGCACGATGGTCACCCGACCCGGCCGGCCGACCATGGGCACGCCGGCCGAGGGGGTCGCCTGACGGGTATCGCCGTCGACCCGGGTCGCGATGCCGATGCGCAGGCGGTCGCCGTTGACGTTGACCTGATCGAGCGCGACGGCGAGGGCCAGGTTGACCGGCGGCGAGCCGTCGAGGGTCGGCACCTCGAACGCCTGGCTCAGCGAGGCCAGATCGATGCCGTCGAGCACGCCCGACAACAGGGCGTCGAGCTCGCTCTCGAGGAAGCCGCGCACCGCGCCGACCAGCTCGTCGCGCACCAGCCCCTCGAACGCGCTGAAGAGCAGGTCGACCGCCCCATCGAACAGGCCGCCGATGCCGTCGATGTCCAAGTCGATATTGCCGACCCGCACCTCGTTGACCCCGCGCAGGCGCACCCGCGGGCGGCCGTTGTTGAGGTCGACGTTGAAGGTGAGGTCGACGGTGATCTCGCTGACGCTCACGCTGCCGCCCACCGAGACGGTGCCGGTGGTGCGCAGGCTGACCCGGGCGTTGCGCAGCGTGGCCCGGAAGCGGATGCCGCCGGCCACCAGCGTCGTCGACAGCGCGTGGGGGCCGCCCAACGCCAGCCCGCGGTACTCGGCGCCGAAGCGCACCGTGCAGCCGATGATCGGGAGGCGCAGCCGGCAGTCGTTGGGCACGATCGGGTTCTGCGCCCGCAGCGCGGCGTCGACCGTCTGTACCAGCTCGGGCGAGTCGATGACCCGCCGCAGCAGGTCGGACAGACTGGTGATCGGATCGTTGGGCGCGCCGTCGTCGACCGCCTCCTGGCTGAGATGCAGCGCGATCGCGTCGAAGAGCGACGCGTCTTCGGCGAGGTAGTCATCGGCGGCGAAGAAGACGCAGAACGAACTGTTCTCGTTGCCGAAGGCGTCCCGGGCGACCACCGTGTGCACGTTGAGGCCCCACTCGGGGTCGACGTCCAGCGAGAAGCGGCCGGCGGCGTCGAGCTCGACCGGCTGGCCGTCCACCTCGAACGCGGCGAGGCCGGCGATGTCGGCCACCTGGCCTTCGACCGTCACCGGCCCGTCCCGGCCCACCATCTGACCCGACACCCCCTCGCACGAGATGGCCGGCCCGCCGGCGTCGACGAGGATCTCGGTGGCGTCGGCGAGCTCGACGTCCATATGGGTCGGCCCGTCGACCCGCACGCCGAGCGTGTAGCGCCCTTCGGCCACCGCCAGGAAGCGCCCCGCGCCGAAGGCGGGCAGCTCGGGCTCGGCGGTCCAGACCACCGAGGCCCCGTCGAGCACGTTGCCGAAGATGTCGGTGATCGTCGCCGGGTAGCCCACCACCGCGCCGATGCCGTAGACCGGCTCTTCGGGCACGACCTGGGCCACGAGCGCCGCCGGCAGACCGGGCAGCACCACCAGCTGGCCGTCGCCCTCCGACGACGCGCCGTCGAGCGCGCACGAGACCTGATAGCGCCCGGCCCCGGTCGCTTCGATGGTGCGATCGAACACCGCGATCCCCGGATTCTCCGGGCTGACCGTGACCACGGCCCCACTGGCATCGAGGGGATTTCCCCACGCATCGACCGCCTCGCAGCTCACCTCCGCCGCGCCGCCGGCGTCGATGCGGGCCGGCTCGACCACCGCCTGGATGCGGGTCGGCGCGCCCGGCTGGACCTCCCACCGGCTGGGGGAGGCGTCCCGCAGGCCCAGATCGGGCGCGGTGCAGGTGACCTCGTAGGCCCCGGCGGCCTCGCCGATGAAGACCGCGGTCTCGTCCTCGACCTTGACCCAGCCCTCCTCGGGCCGGATCTCGATGCGGGTCGCGATGTCGGGCACCGAGCCGTCGTCGGGCCCGAGCGCGGTGCAGGTGACCCGATTCTGGACCCCGGCCGAGGTGATCGAGGCCCCCAGGCTGGTCTCGACGGCGACCACCACCACCGGCGGATCGAACTCCGCGTCGGGCTCGGGCGCCGCGTCGGGCTCGGGCGCCGCGTCGGGATCGGGCGCCGCGTCGGGCACGCTGGTATCGCTCATGACCGGGGGCGGTGAGCCGTCGGTCTCGTCGACGGGATCGGGGCCGGTGGTCGACGGCTCGTCGTCGCAGGCCACGAGGGCGAGAGCGGCGAGCACCCCGAGGGCGCGGCAGGCGTTGGAGATGCGCACGGCGGTGTCCTCCGTTCCGATGGGTGAGCATAGCCGAACCGCGGCGATCCATACCAAGGCGGCGCCGTTCGGGTGGGCGCGGAGCCGCCGTCCCAGCACGGGATCGACGGTCCGCCCCGCCGGACCCGATGCACATGCCGTGCACAGACCGGGCAGACGGATCGCGCGCGGAGCGTCCGACCACCGCAGAAGATGCCGCTCGCCCGCGATGGCGGCCTTGTCCCCGGCCCCCGATCGGCGATATTACGCCGGCCACGGCCGACCCGCCGCACCCTCCGCCCGCCGGGCGCATCCGAGGACAGCATGAGCGACATGAACGACGACATCGAACCCCGCCGGGTCATCTGGCTCGACGACCCCATCAGCGGCGCCTCCATGGAGATGGAGGTCTACCTCGAGATGGAGGTCGACGGGCTGCTCTACGCCTTGCTGGTCCCCATGGACCTGCCGGCCTTCGTCTACCGTCAGGCCGACGCCGACGGCGGATTCGAACTGGTCGAGGGCAAGGCGCTGACCCAGCTGCGCAAGCACATCGGCGACGCGCTGAAAGATTGGGGCATCAAGGCCGAGCTGCGCGACGGCGACCTGTGGCTGGTGGGCGACCCGCCCGACGACTTCTTCGAAGACTGCGAGGGCATCGAGGCCGAGACCGAAGAGGGCGCCGAGGAGTTTGCGGTGCTGGTGCAGCTCGAGACCGGCGACGAGACCTTCCTGGTGGCGACCCCCGTCGTGCCCGAGCTGGTGCCCGCCCGCCTCGACGCCGGCCGCTCCCGCCCGCTGACCGACGACGAGCTGGCCGACCTGGAGGAGACCTTCCGCGCCGCGCTGGCTCAATTCGACGACGACGACTTCGAAGAGGGCCGCTGAGATGAGCCAGAGCAATCAGATCGCGATCGTCGCGGCGGTGCGCACGCCCATCGGAAAGCTCGCCGGCGGGTTGTCGACCATCCGCCCCGACGACATGGCCGGGCTCGTCATCGCCGAGGCGGTGAAGCGGGCCGGCGTCGAGGCCGACGCCGTGGACGAGGTCGTCTTCGGCTGCGCCAACCAGGCCGGCGAAGACAACCGCAACGTCGCCCGCATGGGCCTCCTGCTCGCCGGCCTGCCGCAGTCGGTGCCCGGCATCACCGTCAACCGGCTGTGCGCCTCGGGGCTCAGCGCGGTCAACGCCGCCGCGCGCACCATCCTCGTCGGCGACGCCGAGGTGATGGTCGCCGGCGGGGTCGAGTCGATGAGCCGGGCCCCGTGGGTCATGCCCAAGGCGGCCCGCGCCTTCCCGGTGGGCAACGTCACCGTCTACGACAGCACGCTCGGCTGGCGCTTCCCCAACCCCAAGATGGAGGCGCTCTTCCCCCTCGAGGCGATGGGCCAGACCGCCGAGAACCTGGTCGACCGCTACGCCATCTCGCGGGAAGACCAGGACGCCTTCGCGCTCGCCAGCCACGAGAAGGCCCTCGCCGCCATCGACGGCGGCCTCTTCCGCGACGAGATCGTCGGCGTCTCCGTGCCCCGCCGCAAGAAGGACCCGCTGCTCGTCGACACCGACGAGGGCCCCCGCCGCGGCAGCAGCATCGAGGCCCTGGCCCGGCTGCGCGCGGTCTTCAAGTCGGGGGGCTCGGTCACCGCCGGCAACAGCAGCACCCTCAACGACGGCGCCTGCGCGCTGGTGCTGATGCGTAAGGATCGCGCGCTGGCCGAGGGCCGCGAGGTGCTGGCCACCTACCGCGCCTCGGCGGCGGCGGGCGTCGATCCGACGGTGATGGGCATCGGCCCGGTGCCGGCGACGGCGAAGTGCCTGAAGCGGGCCGGGGTCGGGCTCGACAGCGTCGATTTGATCGAGCTCAACGAGGCCTTCGCCGCGCAGTCGCTGGCGGTCATCCGCGAGGCGGGCATGGACGGCGCGAAGGTCAACGTGCGCGGCGGCGCCATCGCGCTGGGTCACCCGCTCGGCTGCAGCGGCGCGCGCATCCTCACCACGTTGATCCACGCCCTGCGCGCCCGCGGCGGCGGTCGCGGCCTCGCGGCGCTGTGCGTCGGCGTGGGCCAGGGCGTCGCGACGCTGATCGAGGTCTGACGCGGGCCGGCTTCGTCGGCCTCGGAATACATCCTGCAGCGCTCCGCGGTACACGCTGACCACGGAGGCTTCCATGCCCGACCTGCCCGACCTGCGCGAACTGGCCTACGCCGCGCTGGCGTCCACGGCCGCCATCGGCGCCGCCGCGCTGACCCGCAAGCTGTTGACGACGGCCTATACCCGCCTCGCCGACGAAGAGCCCCCGCAGAACCCCGCTGCGGACGATACGACCTGGCCCCACGCGCTGCTCTGGGCCGCGCTGTCGGGGGCCACCGCCGGCATGGCGCGCGCCACCGCCCGCCGGGGCGCCGCCGCGGCGTGGTCTACGGCCCTCGACGAGTCGGCGCCGCTGGCCGGGCGCTGAGGCAGCGAGCGGCAGCGCCGGCGCCGGGTGTGGCGCGATGCCCCGGCTTCGCCGACGACGCGACCCATCCGGCCGATGGCGAGACCGCACGGACAGGTCTGCCACACGCCAGCGTATGCCAACCAGACCCCTTCCAAGGAGACTGGCCATGCACCGCAACGACCCCGGCGACCGCTCGCAGCTCATCGATCTCGACGCCCTGATGGCGAGCGAGACCCCGCCGACCCCCCTGCCCTTCGACGCCCCGCCCGCCCGGGCGCCGTCCATGACCCCGCTGATTCCCATCGCCGCCCCGCCGCGGCGTCCGCAGATCGTCAGCGTGCTGACCACCGTCGCGCTCGCCCTGGCCGGCGGGCTCGCGCTCGCGGCGACGGCGGGGGGCATCGCATACAGCCTCAGCGGCGGGCCGGGCGCGGTCGCGAGCAGCCCGATCAACGCGCAGCTGACCCGAATCGCGGTGGGCGATCCGACGCCGGCTGCCCCGACTCCACCGGTCGCGCCGATCGAACTCGAAACACCACCCGTCGAGGCGCCGCCGCCGCCTGACGACGGGCCGGCCGATGTCCCGGAGCCCAAGGTCGCCACGGCGCCGGTCGTCGAGCCCAGCCGGCCGGAGCGCCCCGCTCGGCGGACCCGCCCCGCGCCCCGGCCACGCCAGCCGCGACCCGCGCCGCCGCGACCGACGGTGGAAGACCGACCCGAGCCGGCGGCACCGACCGTCGCGACCCATACGCCAGCGCCACGGAAGGCCGATCCCGCCGACGACGAAGTGCAGCGGCTGCTCGACGGGCTCGATCGGCCCGGCGGGGCCGAACCGCAGGCGCCGACGCTGCGCCACGAGACCGTCACGCTGCCCGAGCGCCTGACCCGGCGGCAGATCCTGCGCGCGGTCCGCCGGGTCAGCCCGCGGATGAAGGATTGCGGCGGCGAGGGGCGCTACGACGCCGAGCTGCGCATCAGCCCCGCCGGCCGGGTCGACAGCGCGGCGGTGCGCGGCGCCGATCCGGCCGTGGCGGCGTGCGTGAAGCAGAACGTGCGCCAGATGAACTTCCCGCGCTTCGGCGGTGAGGCGATGAGCATCGAGCTGCCTTTCCTCTTGTGATACCCGCCCTCGTCCGGCGACGGTGAGGCAGGCTCGCCCCCCGCGCCGGAGCCCCGTGTCGACCCGACTCACCCTCATCGCGACCCTCTCGATCGCCGCGCTCGTGGTGCTCGTCACCCCGCTCGCGGTGAGCTACGCCGGCCACGGCAGCGTCGAGCCCTGGGGGCCGTGCATGGCGGGCGCCAGCGCGGTCGCGGCGCTGGGCCTGACGATCGCCCACAGCCGGCGCCGCGATCGCAGCCGCCTCGGCTTCTACCTGCCGGTCGCTTTGATGGTGTTCTGCGCCTACGTGACGGCCTGGATGGTCGTGCAGCGCCTGGCGTGATCGACGTGACCGCTCAGGCCACGCTGGCGGCGAGCTGGCCGGGCGGCGGCTGGTCGAAATACGCCCGCCAGCGCTCTTCGGCCGAGTCGCCGAAGAGGATGCAGCAGGCCCGCCACAGCCCGCGATCGGCGGCGAGCGTGCCGTGATCGTGCATCATCGCCAGCTCGGTGCGCCGGCGCAGGAAGTCTTCGAGCGTCACGATCATGTCGCCCTGAGCCATCTGCTCCAGCTCGGCGATGGTGTACGGCGGCTCGCGCATCAGCCGCTCGCCCTTGCTGGCGTCCCGCCGGATGCGGTCGAGGATCACGAAGGCGTGGCGCCCGTGACGCCGCCAGATGCGGGCCGCCGTCGAGGCCCCGGCGCCGTCGTCGTCCCGATCGAGTCCCAGCGCCCGCGCCTGACGGAAGAACGAGCGCCGCTCGGCGGGCCCCGGCTCGCCGTACCACGCGCACTCCGCCGGCGGGGCGCTCACCCCGATCTCGGCGACGGCGTCGACGACCTCGTCGCCCACGTTGAGGCAATCGGTCAGCTTGCCGCCGAAGATGGTCACGATGCCTTGATCGACGTGGGTCTCGATGACGTGCTTGCGCGACAGCTTGAGCCAGTCGACGGTCTCGAGCTGCACGCCCTTCTCCACCGCCAGCGGCCGGACCCCCACCCGCTCGGAGAGGATGTCTTCTTCGGTCAACGGCGCGTCGAGCTTCAGCCGCTTGTTGACGTTGTCGAGCAGATAGCGTCGATCGTCGTCATTCACCGTGCCGATGGGCCCGTCGATCTCGGTGTCGGTCGTGCCGATGACCGTGCGATGGCCCATCGGCGTCGCGAAGAAGGGCCGGCCGTCGTCGGTGAAGAACGAGAGCACGCGCCGATTGGGGGTCAACCGCTCGACGATGATGTGGGTGCCCTTCGAGAGCGCGTGGCGGTAGTCGGTCTCGTGGCCGATGGCGGCGTTGAAGCGATCGGCGAACGGCCCGCAGGCGTTGATCAGGACCCGCGCCCGCGTCGTCCAGGTGCGGCCGCTGCGCACGTCGCGCAGCTCGACCGCCCAGCCGTCGGCGTCACGGGTCGCGCCGACCGCCTCGACGTAGTTGGCGCAGGCCGCGCCGTCGTCGAGGGCCGAGCGCACGAAGCGGAAGACGAAGCGGGCGTCGTTGTCGACGATCTGCGACTCGGAGTGCTCCATGCCGCCCCAGCCGTGGGTCGTATCGACCACCGGCTCTTCTTCCCGCAGGCGCTTGATGGTGTGATAGGCGGGTCGCCGGGTATAGCCGCTGCCGATGACCCAGTAGATCAACGCGCCGAGATACAGCAGAAACGGATGCCAGCGGAACTTGCGCTCGATGAGCGTCAGGTGGCGGATCTCGCGCACGCTCGACGGATAGGCCGCCATCAGGCGATTGCGCGAGCGACACAGATCACGCACCAGCCCGATCTCACCCGACTCGAGATACTTGAAGCCGCCCCAGGCGAGGTTGGACGACGCCTGGCTCGTCTGCCCGGCGAAGTCGCCGCGGTCGACGAGGGCCACCCGAATGCCGCGGCCGGCCAGCGCCGCGGCCGAGACCGCGCCGTTGATGCCCCCGCCGACGATCAGGACGTCGTACGTCGCGGCTTGAAGTCTCTCGAGCTGGGTGTCGCGCACCAGGGCTCCTTGGTTCGGGTCGGCGACAATCCGACGCTGTGGTCAGCATGCAGACACCGGCGGGTCTCTGGCAACCGTTTCGACGCGCTGCGTCGTGGTCGGTGGGATGCCGCAGAGCGGCGGGTGGTGGCGCGGCGCGGCGCATCTCGGGCGGGCGCCGCGCCAGAATGACGGCCTCGACCGGATCGGGACGCCCCGGTCGGGCTGCTGCCGTCAAAGCGCTGGTCGACCATCGAGCCGGGCGAGCTCGGCTTCGAGGGAGGGCAGCTCGGGCTCGACCGGCGGGGCGGGCGTCGACCCGCAGATCCGCCGCGGGCGCGGCGCGGCGGGTTCAGCGACAGGCTGCGCGCCGTCCGGACGCCGCGTCTCGCCACGGACATCAAAGCGGCTGAGGAGGGTCAGACCGAAGAAGCGGGCGAGTCGTTCGGTGGCCATGATGTATACCTCCTTGACGGGCTACATCACCTACTACCGCTACGCGCCGTGGTTCTTACGGGGCGAACGACGATTTCATCGGCTTTGAAAGCTCGTCGGCGTCGAGAGGCACCCGGGCGAAGTGCCATCCGTCGGGTGTCAGGCGCGGATCTCGACCCGAGCGTTCGAGCAGCGCGCGCGCCAGCTCGACATAGCGCGCGTCGTCGATGCCGAGGGCCGCCAACCACTCGGCGAAGTACGCGTCCAGCCGGTCGCTGTTGGCGATCTCACCGCGCAGATGACGCTCGAAGTCGAGGCGATTCTGCACCTTGTCGGCCACCAGCAGCCGGGCCACCTCGGGCAGCGGGCAGGCCGGCGGCGCCGCGGGCGGGTGATGGGCCAGGTAGGCGTTGGCGGTCGCGCGATAGGCCATCGTCAGCAGCGCCGCGCGGGGATCGATGCCGCGCCATGGCGCGTCGCCGAGCGACCACGTCGCGCGCAGGTCGTCGTCGCCCTGCACCAGCGGATGCAGGCACCACGCGTCGCGCTCGACCTGCGCCGCGTCGAGCTGACCGAGCAGGAAGAGCCCCTCGTCGATGTGGGCCATCAGATAGCGCCCGCTGCGCCGGGCCCGGCGGTCGCCATAGTGCCGCTCGCTGGCGGCGTAGGCCGGCCACGGCGGCGGCGCGATGGTTCGATGGGCCACGCCGCGGGCGTCGAGCCAGGCCTTCATGCGCGGGCAGGCGGTGGAGGTCACGAAAGGCACCGCCAGCTCGGCCGCCAACCAGCGGCTCAGATGGCCGCGGCCGGTGTGCCCGTCGAGCACGAAGACGGTGCGATGGGCCACGCCGGCCGGATCGGTGAAGCGGGTCTCGACGCCCCACCCGTGCTCGACGAAGCGCCCGGACCACGACCAGCCGAGCCACAGCGCTTGCGCGGCCCGATTGCGGTAGTAGCGCCGGGCGTCGTCTGCGGTCGCCGCGGTGGCCGGAAACCGAGGCAGCGTCATCCGTCAGCCGGCCTTACAGCAGGCGAACACTGAAACTGACCGTGCTCGCTGGCCCGATTCGCCGATTGCTGCGTTGCTCGACTTGCCGTTGCCCCCAGCAGCGTCT
Source organism: bacterium (assembly GCA_030427205.1). Taxonomy (GTDB): domain Bacteria; phylum Myxococcota_A; class Bradymonadia; order UBA7976; family UBA1532; genus JACKDM01. Next base: position 123,752 of record JAUHXC010000018.1, read on the forward strand.
GCGTCTCGCGCCTTGCACTCGACGAATCGGTCTGCGCGATCCCTGGTCAGTTTCAATGTCCGCCCGCTGTGCGTCGCCGACGGGCGCCGACCGCGAGGCCGATGAGGCCGGCCAGCAGCCACCCGCCCGAACCCGGCGCACGCGACCCCTGACCCGGCGCCGCGCGGCAGCCCTCGGCGGGCTGAGGCACGGCCGCGCCCGGCGTCGCCGGCACGCCCATATCGGCCGGCGGACCGCCATCGATCGGCGGCGGCGGCCCCGCGTCGGGCGGCAGGGGCGCCCGCAGCTGCACCAGCGTCATCGACTCGGCGATCGTCTCGGGGGCCGACTGCCCGTGCTCGAGCCACAGGTCGTAGAGCACCTGACCGGTATCGTCGGTGCGGTTCTCGTCGCGCAGGAACTCGACGTAGGTCTTCGAGGTCGTCTGGTAGCGCAGCACCGCCCGCACGATGAGCGGCCCCTGGGTCCCCTCGGGCACCATCACCGCATACGGCGCCTCGTCCCAGTGGGCCAGGGTGCCATCGGGCAGCGTGGGATACTCGCGACCCACCGGCTCGGTGCCCGGCACCGGCCGGAAGCCCCGGGGCGGGATGCGATCGTCGAGCAGCCGCTTGTCGGAGAGCATGAAGTGGAAGCTCTCCTGGTTGCCGCCCTGATTGAGCCGGGCCTCGTAGGTGCGCAGCTGCGGGTCGTCGAGCCGGTCGGCCTCGGCCTCGTCCCAGACCCCGCTGTGCAGCAGCGGCTGGCCGTCGGCGTCGAGCACCTGCACCTCGAGCCAGCAGCGGCGGCCCTCGGGATAACCCGTCGGCAGCTTGTGGCCGCTCTCATTCTCGACCCGAACGCTGAACTCGAAGACGCCGCCCCAGGGGGTCGAGTTCTCGGTCTGGATCGTCACCGTCGCGGCTGATTGCAGCATCTCGCGGGCCTTCTCGGCGGCGTAGAGCAGCGCGTCGGCCTCTTCGGGGTACAGCGACGCGAGCACGGTGGGCATCCAGGCGTTGCCACCGGCGAGGTCGTGGGCATGCAGCGTGCGCTGGGGCAGCCCGTCGCCGACCGCGATGGTGCCCGGCACCCCGGGCATATGACAGTCGATGCAGCCCTCGCCTTCGGCCCAGAAGGCGCTGTTGCGCCACTCGGTGTAGGTGCGCTCGATGGGGAAGTCGGTCAGCGGGTTGGTCACGTCGTGGCACAGGCCGCACAGCTCGCTGGAGGTGACGAAGTCGCTGGCCGCCGTGCCGTGCTGTGCCCGGGAGTCGGCGTAGCGCCCGAAGCTGATCGGCTCATCGGTCAGGGTGAACTGACTGTTGCCGATGTGTCCGTCGCCGCGCACCAGCCGATGGCAGAAGTCGCAGTCGACGCCCGAGCTCCAGTCGGTGGCGTTGAGCCGGCTGCCATCGGGCGGATCGGCCCGCCCTTCGAGCCAGCCCCGCGGGGTATGGCAGCGCAGGCAGAGGTCGCCCGATCCGGGCACGTCTTGATTGGCGATCGCCAGCGCCGCGCGAAAGATGGGATCACGGGCGGCGTTGGCCATCATCGAGCCGGCCCAGGTGTCGCCGGCCGACCCGTCAAAACCGCGGTGGCAGCGGTTGCATGACGACGGGTCGCCGATGCGATTGCGCAGCTCGCCCGGCTGAGTGCCCGGCAGGTCGATCTGGAACAACGCCACCACGGCGAGCAGCGCAACCATCGCAGCTTCCTCCTCGTCCCCCGGGTCATGGTGATGGAGCGGCACGTGTGGATCAAGCGCGCTCACCGGGCGACCGGAGGCCGTCTACGCCGAGACCTTCAGTCGAGGCGCTCGAGCACCAGCGCGCCGACGTAGCAGAAGCGGCCGGTGCCGTCCGGGCTGACGGCGACCTGCAGCTCGGCGCCACCGAGCGCGTCGGGCGTCCACTCGAGCTCGGCTGTGCGGTCGCGGTTGTCGGCGACGTCCAGATCGGCCCAGGCCTCGCCGACGCTGAAGCGGGTCAGCCGCCCCAGCGCGCCGTCGCTGCCGGTGCGCGACGCGAAGAGCGTCAGCCGATAGCGCCCGGCCGGGTCGAGCCCGTCGAATCGCAGCCGCCCCGGCCGGGTGAGGCCATCGGCGTGGTCGTCGAACGAGCCGCAGAAGAAGGTGTCGTGCGCCGCGCCGCCGGGCAGCTCCAGGCCGTTGTCGGCGATGCCCTGGCGGTTGATCCCGCCGAAGGCCCGGCTGACGCGCAGGGCCACCGAGGTCGGCTCGCCGCCTTCGTCGCGCAGCGCCGCCCGGCTGCCGTCGACCGGGCCGTCGAAGCCGTTCCACGTCGTCGGCCAGTCGGCGCCCACGTCGTCGTCGCCCACGTCCACCCGCACGATCTGCCCCGGCCGCAGCCCGCGGGTCGGCTGCACGCCGTCGGGGCCGCCGACGATCCGGCGCCCGGTCAGCCCGTCGACGGTCGCCTGCAGGCGGGCCGCGTCGCCGGCATCGGCGCGCCACGGGGTCGAACCGACCACCGCCCGATCGTAGATCGTCGAGTAGATCACCAGCCCGTTGAGGTACTGCCCGTTCACGCCGGCGTGGTAGTCGTCGTCGCCGTGCAGGCGCCGGGCGTCGGGCTCGGCGAGGTGCGCCTCCCAGGCGTCGCCGGCCGGCGCCACGCCGACCGGCGGCTCGACCGCCGCCGCCGCGTTGGCCGGGATGTATCGCTCCGCGGCGTCGTTATAGTGAAACCGCAGCTGGGCCTGCATCTCGGTGGGGTTGGCGAAGCGGTTGGGGTAGATGCCGTGGTCGGGGTGCCGGGCCCACGTCTCGTAGAGCAGCACCCGGGCGTCGGGGCTCGACGCCTTGATGCGATCGTGAAACCAGGTGGCGTCGGCCTTGAACCGCTCGGGGTCGCCGGCGTTGTCGGTCGGTCGGGTCGAGAGCTCCTGCAAGACCACGACGTCCCAATCGCCCTCGTCGACCCGCTGGAGCGTCTGCGGGCGGTTGTTGCGGTGGCCCTGCAGCGACTCGCCGCCGAACGCCGAGTAGACCACCTCGGGATCGGGCCAGCCGGCGTCGTTGGCCAGGGCGTCGACGATCGCCGGCACCGGGCCGCCGAAGGTGAAGCTGTTGCCGATGAACAGGATGCGCGTCGGCGGCTCGACCGGCTGCGGAGCCGCGTCGGGGCGGGCATCGGCCATGGCATACATGGCATCTGGCACGACACCCACCATGGCATCAGACATGGCATCCGGCATGGCACGCATGGCATCAACGGGGGCCACGATGGCATCCCCTGCCATCCCGGGCATGGCATCTGCGGGGCCGGGCATGGCATCCGCCACAGCGCCGTCCGACCGCCCGCCGGGTTCGGCGCCCGTCGAGCCCTCGTCGCAGGCCGCCAGCGAGACCCATGCGAGCGCGAGCAGGGCGCAGGTACGATTCGGACGACCCATCGAGCCACCTCCGGCCGGTCGAAGGCGGGCACCGTCGCACGCCGCCGCGACGGGGTAAAGCGCGGTATGAAGAGCGAAGTCCCGCGTCGGACGGCGAACGTCGGCGGGCAGCCGCTCCGGCGGTCTTGCACCGGTATTGCACCGACACCGCGACGCTTGACCGGGGCAGGATGGCGCCCTACCGTGGCACATCATCGGGCCGGAGGCTGACATGACACACAAGTCCATCGCTGCTCTGCTCGCCGCCGGCGCGCTGGCTACGTTGTGGTCGACCCGCGTCGGCACGCCGATCCAGGTCGGCCAAGGCGCCGGAGAGGCGGCGCAGGCCTCGGGCAGCGGCGTGCTCGTCTTCGACCTGAAGGACGACATCGACGACGACGCGCTCGCCGCCTTCGCCGCGCGCCACGGGCTGACGCTCGGCCTCTCCGACCCCAGCTCCCGCGACGAGGCGCTGTTCCGGGCCGATGTGAGCGACCGGGCCGCGGTCATCGCCGCCACCCGCGACGATCCCGCCGTCGAGCTCGTCGAGCCGGTGGTGCGCATGCAGGCGCTGGGCTACCCCGACGATCCGCTGTTCGAGAAGCAGTGGAACCTGACCCAGATCGGCGCCGAGCGGGGCTGGCGGGCGGGCGCCGGGCGCGGGGTGACGGTGGCCGTGCTCGATACGGGCGTCTCGCCGGTGGAAGACCTCGCCGGCATCGACCTCACCGAGGGCCACGCCTTCGTGCCGGGCGTCGACTCGGCGCTCGACGACCACGGGCACGGGACCCACGTCGCCGGCACCATCGCCCAGGCGACGCACAACGGCAAAGGCGTGGCCGGCGTCGCGCCGCGGGTGCGGGTGGTGCCGTACAAGGTGCTCGCGGCGCGCGGCGGCGGCAGCTCCGACCGCATCGCCGCCGCCATCGACCACGCGGTCGACGCGGGGGTCGACATCATCAACCTGAGCCTGGGCGGGCCGCCGTCCGCGGTGCTGACCAAGGCCGCCGACGCCGCCGCCGAGGCGGGCGTACTGGTCGTCGCGGCGGCGGGCAACTCGGGCGGCCGCGGGCTGGGCTCGCCGGCGGACGGCCACCTGGTCATCGCGGTCGGCGCGACCGGCCCCGACGGCACCAAGGCCCCCTACTCCACCTTCGGCACCGGCGTCGAGATCGCCGCGCCCGGCGGCGATACCCGCAAAGAAGGCGGCGGCATCCTGCAGGACACCATCAACCCCGCCGACGGCGGCCACGCCTACAAGGCGTTCCAGGGCACATCCATGGCCGCGCCGCACGTCAGCGGCGCGCTGGCGGTGCTCCTGGGTATGGGCATCGCGCCCGGCGCCGCCGTCGACGTGCTCTTCCGCAGCGCCATCGACGTCGGCGACGACGGCTTCGACGAGGTCTACGGCCACGGGCGCATCGACCTCGGCGCCGCCGTCGATCGGGTCGTCTGGCACGACCGGCTGCCGCGCTTCGTCGCCGGCCTGCTGCTCGCCGCGGCGCTCGGCCTCGGCCTGGGCTTCGCGCCCGGCCGCTGGCTCGTGATGGCCCTGATGGGCGGCTGGGCCGCCGGCGGGCTGTTCTTCCTCGGCTGGCTGCCGATCTCCCCCGGCGGCGGGCTGGCGTGGCTCACCCTCGACCCGCTGCGCCTCGCCGGCGGCCTCTTCGGCCCCGGCTGGACCCACAGCGCCGTCTTCGCCGCAGCGTGGATCCCGGCGGGTGTCGCCTTCGTCTTCGGGCTCAACAAGCGGCTGGCTCCGTGGGTCTCCGGCTTCGCGCTCGGCTGCGGGGTGAGCCTGCTCTCCGGCGGCCTCGACGGCACGCTGGCCCCGCTCGGCGGATCGAGCGTATGGCTCTTCGCCCACAGCGCGGTCTGCGTGCTGGGCGCCGTCGCCGTCGCCGGCGCCCTGCGCATGGACTACTCGGCGTGAGCGCGCTCGACCTCGAAGGCACCGTCGCCCGGGACGACTTCGGCGGCCCGGTGCTGATGCTGCGCACGGCCGGTGGGCAGACGTGGCAGCTCGAGGGCGATGTGCCGCCGTCGCTCATCGGCCGCCGGGTTCGGGTCCGCGGCGCCGAGGCCGAGGCGCAGTTCGGCTTCGCGATGGTCGGCCCGGTCATCGCCGTGCAGCGGATCGAGGCGCTGGACTGAGGAGAGCGCCGGCTCGCCGGCCTTGCGCCGGGGCCATCAGGTGCGTTACGTCGCGCCGATGGACCGGTCGAGCCAGATCACGCCCGAAGAGCCGCGCACGTCGACGCCGCGCCGCGCCGCGCTCTTCGTGGTGGGCATCGTGCTGTGCTTCGTGGCGCTCAACATGGGCGTGCGGTCGTACCTGGCCCACTACGGCACCAACCTGGGCTATCGCATCGTGCACGCCAAGTGGGGGCTGCTCGAAGCGCTCGACGAGCCGGTCGACTGGCTCGTGCTCGGCGACTCGGCGGGCTGTCATGGGGTCATCGGCGATCAGCTCGGCGAGGCGCTCGGCGGGCGCGCGGTGAACCTGGCCACCCTGGCCAACCTGCTCGTGGCCGAAGACGCCTGGATGCTGCAGCGCTACATCGAGCGCCACGGCCCGCCGAAGAACGTGATCCTGGTGCACGCCTTCGACATCTGGCCCCGCGGCTATCGCAGCACGCTCATCGGCCAGATCCCACAGCCATGGGGCTTCTGGGCCGAGCGCGAGCCGACGATCGACCTGACCCCCGAGCAGGAGTGGAAGGTCTTCGCGAGCCGCTATCTGCCGGTCTACGCCGAGAGCGCCACCCTCAAGGCGCACCTCGAGAACGGCGGGCCGACCGACGAGCTCGCCTTCTTCGAGATGCACGACGACGGCTGGATCCCGGCCCGGCCCCACCGACCGCGCAGCTTCGCCAAGGATCTGCGGCGCACCCGGCGCTTCCTCCGCAAGAACCAGCGCGGCTTCGACATCTCGCGCCTCAACCGCGAGGGGCTCGAGGTCATCGGCCGCCTCTCGAAAGAGCATGGCTTCCCGGTCTATCTGGTCAACGGACCCGGCCACGGGGCGACGGTCGACAGCGAGCTGTGGCAGACCTACGCCCAGAACCGTCGGCGGGGGCTCGATCGCATCCTGGCGCCCTTCCCGCGCTTCGTCGCCCTGCACGGGCAGTCGGTCTTCGACGCGAAGCAGCTCGAGGTCTGCGTCGACCATGTCATCCCCGAGGCCGCGCCGACCTATACCCGCTGGCTCGCCGAGCAGATCGACGCTGCGCGCAAGCGGATGCCCTGAGGCCGACGGCCGCTGGGACTGAAGAGCTGAGGCTGGGAGGGTGAGGCGCAGCGGCGCCGCGCGGGCGCCGATCAGTAGTGGCGCTGCATCACGATGCGGTCGCCGCGGCGCACCTCGAGGGCGGTGCGGGTGAGGATGGCGGTGGCCGTGCGGTCCTTGGTGGCGACGACGAGCGCCTCGCCGATCTGCTCCCACGGCAGGCGCTGCTCGGTGGCCTCGTCGAGATCGAGCCGGCCGTCGCCGCGACGCATCACGAAGACCCGATTGCCGATCTGCACGCCGTCCTTGGCGCCCTTGTCGATGAAGACGGTGTCGAACTGCGCCAGCTCGTTCTGCGGCGGCAGCGCGTCGACGACGGTGCCCTTGAGGTCGATGAGGTTCTGCCGGGGGGCGACCACCGCGTAGTGATTGAGCTCCTTGGTGATCGGCATGCCGCGCTGCATCTCGCTGAACGCGGCGACGATCTTGGCCCGGGCGACGTTCTTCTCGACGGTGGCCACCTCGACGACGCCCATGATGCGCACCTTCTGGCCGAGGTAGCTGCCATCGGCGGGGTGCACGACGTCGTGCATGACCTTGTAGACGCTGTAGCGATCGCCGACGCGCACCTTCTCGAGCTCGTCCTCTTTCATCTCGAGGTAGACCAGCTCGTCGAGCGAGAGGTAGCGCTGGGGCAGCGGCGAGAACGCCAGATGACCCGGCGGCTTGAGCGACTCCTCGGCGATGAAGCCCTCGTTGATGGTCACCTGGCGGGCGTTCTCGGCGCCGATGGTGTACTCGAACGGGTTGACCACGACCCCGTCGGGCGCGCTGGGATCGCTGCCCCGCCGCAGCCGCAGGATGTCACCGGGATAGATCCAGTGGGGGTTGGTGATGTGCGGGTTGAGCGCCCACACCGTCGGCCAGGCCCACGGCTGATCGAAGTAGTACTCGCAGATGTCCCAGAGGGTATCGCCCTCTTCGACGAGGTACTCCTCGGGCACCTGCACCTTGCGATCGCCGGAGATGGTGATCGACTGCGCCGCGGCCTGTGCGCTGCACAGCAGGCCGGCGCCGAGGGTCAGGGCCGAGACGGCGCGCAGGGCCGCGCGCAGGGGGAGGTCGCTCATGGGGCGTTCTCCAGTTCGTATACGGGACAACAGCGAGACTACATCCGTCCAGCCGAGCGGTCCAACTCAGCGGCCGCCTGACGGGCGGCGGCGGTATCGGGATACATCGCCTGCAGCCGGGTCAGGGTCTCGCGGCCCTCGGCGGCGCGGCCGAGGCGGCTCTGGGTCAGGCCGATCATCAGCAGCGCGTCGGGCACCTGATTGCCGGCGGGATAGCTCGCCAGGACCCGGCGGAAGATGCCGAGCGCGGCGCTGTACTCGGCGCGGGCGTAGCGACAGCGGCCGCTGAGGTAGAGCGCGTTGTCGGCGTAGCCGTGCTTGGGCCAGCGCTGCACGAACGCCTCGAAGGCGCCGATGGCGGTGACCAGATCGCCCGCCCGATACAGCCGCTCGGCGGCTTTGAACGCGGCGATGGGCTCGTCGGCGACCGGCGCAACGGCCGCGGCGGGCGCGGGCGACGGGGCCCGGCGTGGCGCCTCGAAGTCGGGCTGGGGCTGCAGCCGGGCGACGCCGATATTGCCGGCGTTGGCCGCGTTGGCCGGCGGCGGCACCGGCTTGCGCCGGCGGGATCGCGTACGGGGCGCGGGGCCGTCGAGGGCTTCGATGTCGGCCTGGGTGATGGTGCCCGCGGCCACCTCGCGGGGGGCGGCGGGCATCGGCGGGGCCGCACGCCGCTCGGCGGGCATCGGCGCGACCGGCGCCGCGGCGCGGGGCTCGGGCGTCAACCGCACGACGGGCAGCCGCTGGGGCACGGGCGCGCCGTGCAGGGCCCGCGCTTCGAGCTGGTCTTCGACGAGGGCCAGCCGGTCCTGCACGACCTCCAGCCGGCGGGACTGCGCCTCGTAGGCGTCGCGCAGGCCGCGCAGCTCGCGCTCGATGTTGGTGAGGCTCTGATCGACCTCGACCTGCTTCGCCCCCCCGCAGCCGAGGGCCGGGCCGCACAGCGCGGCGGCGAGGGCGATGGCGAGGCGGGGCATGGGCACGGTCCCTCCGGGGCTGCAAACCCTGGCCGTTCAACGGATCGAGGCCCCTGATTCTCGACCGGCGGCCCGATCGTGTCAACCGACTCCGGGCCGGCGCGGGCACTTATGGTGCCGATGTGGGTGGATCTGCGTGTCAGCGACGGATCGGCAGCCCTGGCGACGGGCGCGCCGCGCGGGCATCATCGGGGTCCGTTCGGGGCAACAGGCCGTCCCGACGTGGAGGCCCGCGCCGTGCGACCGCTCCCCTGCCCCCTCTCTCCGGCGCGACCGGCGCCCGACCCCCGCCCGTCGACCGCGCGCCGGTTCGCGGCGCTCTTGCTCGGCGTGGGCCTGCTCGGCGTGGGCCTGCTCGGCGCCGGCCCGTTCGGCTGCATGCGCACCGGCCCGCTCGAGACGGCCGCCATCGACTGCGGCGCGGGGGCCCTGGTGATCATCGACAGCAGCGCCCTGTGCGTCTATCGCCCGCCCGACATACCCGAGGCCTGCCCCGAGGCGCTGCCCAACATCTTCGACGTCGACGGCGTCATCATCTGCGCCCGGCAGGTGCGGCCGGCCGGCAGCTTGCTCGAGCGGGCCGCCGAGCGGGTGAGCGGCAGCGACGGCGGCCTCTTCATCGTCGACGCGGGGGCCGATCCGGTCGACGGCGGGGCGGGCCGGCCGGCGATCGTCGATCAGGGGGGCGCAACCGGCTCCGATTTCTGATATCCGGGACGCGCTGCCTCTCGCACGGAGTCCCCATGATCGAGCTGCTGTCCGACCCGCAAGCCTGGGTCTCGCTCCTCGTGCTCGCCACGATGGAGATCATCCTCGGCATCGACAACATCGTGTTCATCACGATCCTCTGCGGCCGGCTGCCGCCGGAGAAGCAGACCAGCGCCCGGCGGCTGGGCCTGCTCGTCGCCCTGGTCACCCGCGTCCTGCTGCTGCTGTCGATCACGTGGGTGATGAAGCTGACCGACCCGCTGTTCGAGCTGTTCCGGCCGTGGAGCGGCAAGGATCTCATCCTCTTCGGCGGTGGGCTCTTCCTGCTCTACAAAGCCACCGTCGAGATACACGAGAACGTCAACCACCCCGATAAACACGCCAACCCCGAGCAAGGTGAGCAGGCCAAGATGGGCACGGCGTCCTATGGCATGATCATCGCTCAGATCATGGTGCTCGACGTGGTGTTCTCCCTCGACTCGGTCATCACGGCGGTCGGCATGGCCGAGCACATCCCGGTGATGGTGGCGGCGGTGCTGATCGCCGTCGGGGTCATGATCGCCTTCGCCGGCCCCATCGGCGACTTCGTGCAGCAGAACGCGACGATCCGGGTCCTGGCGCTGTCGTTCCTGGTGCTCATCGGCGCGATGCTGCTGATGGAAGGCACCGGCCTGCATGTCTCGAAGGGCTATATCTATTCGGCCATGGGCTTCTCGCTCGTCGTCGAGATGCTCAACATGCGCATGCGCAAGAAGCGCACGCTGCACCGCCTGCCCGAATAGCGCGCCCCGCTCGACGGGCCCACCGACCGCGCGCACCGACAGTGCACACCGGCAGTGCAGCGACATCACCCCTGGCAAGCGACATGCGAGGCGGGTAGATTGCTGCGACGCCCCGTGGGTGGGCGGCAACTCCGGTGAGGGGGAGAGACATGCACCCGGTTCTTCGTATCGGCACCGCCGCCCTGGTCACCGCCGGCCTGTGCGCGATCGCCAGCCCGGCCGACGCCAAGGACGGCCTCTCGGTGGGCTTCGGCTTCGGCTACAAGATCGACGCCAACCAGCTCGGCCAGACCATCTCGACCGATGGCCTCGACGCGGCCGCGCCCCGGCCGCTGGCGCTGCCCGGCTTCGACGATACATTCTCGCCGGGCACGACCGACCCGGCGCCCGAGTTCGCGCTGCTCGATCAGTCGGCCATCATCGCCGAGAACTCCCTGGTCGTGCTCGAAGACCTCGAGCAGATCTCCAACCTCGAGACCGGCGGCGCCATGGTCGCCTTCGACCTGCACATCCACGTGCGGTACGACTTCCTCGACGTGCTCTTCGCCCGGCTCGGCTTCAACTACAACTTCAAGGGCATCGGCGGCCGGACGAGTTGGACGAGCGAGTACGGCGACCACTTGCAGGAGTGGGACTACTCGGCGATCGGCATCCCGCTGCACATCGGGGTCAACGTGCCCATCGCCGAGGGCAAGTACAACGTGTATGCCGGCGTGGGCGTGGCCTGGGCCAGCGGCGGCTTCAACCTGCACATCGTGGCCCCCGAGGGCTTCTACTATGCGGCGGTCAATGACCCGCTCGGCTTCTCGCCCAACGAGAACAACCAGCTCGACGCGACGCCGCTCGGCGCGATCGACGAGCAGGCCTCCATCGAGGGCAGCGCCATCGGTCTGGGCTACCTCATCGGCGTCGACGGCGCCATCGCCGACAGCCTGCACATGTTCGTCGAAGCCGAGACCCAGTACGTCGCCAAGATGAGCGAAGCCGTGGCGTTCAGCGACGAGGACTCCGGCCGCCTCTTCGGCGCGTCGAAGCTGGCCTACCCCGCCATCCCGGGCGGTCAGGTGCTGCGGCTCGGCGTGAAGTACATGTTCGACATGTGACGCCCGGCGGGCCCGCAGACGGGGCCCGCGACAGAGCCCACCGCAGCGCCCGCGCGACGCTCACCCGCCCCGAACCGCGGCACTTGCAGCGGCCACCGACCTTCTGGTTTGTTGTGCCGCTATGCGCCTGCCGACCCCCCGCACTCTGATCGCCGCGCTCGGGCTGCTGCTGGTCTTCGTCAGTATCGCCGAGGCCAAGAAGCGCTATGCGCGACGCACGGGGCAGGAGTGCGGGCACTGCCATCGCAACCCCCAAGGCGGCGGGCCGCGCAACCTGGTCGGGCTCTACTATCAGGCCAACCGCGAGCTGCCCCCCGAGGGGCTCGGTCCCGACGCGCTGCAGACGGCGGTCGATCGCTACCTCGAAGAGGTCGCCCGGGCGGTGCCCGACGTCATCTGGCGCTACACCCCGCTCGCCGAGCAGCCCGAGGCCCCGCCGCCCGCGTATACCGCGGCCGACGATCTCACCGTGCTGCGGCGCCTCGCCCTCGACCTGCGCACGTCGTTGCCCAGCCTGCGCGACATCCGCGAGGTCGAAGCGGGCGGTGATCTTGAGGCGGTGATCGAGCGCTACCTGGCCAGCCAGGACTTCGACTACACCTTCCGGCTCTACCACCGCGACCTCGTGCGACCGCGCAGCGGCATCTTCAACAAGACGCCGGGGCTGACGAAGCTGCTGCGGGCGAGAAAGGGCGAGGCGGCGCCGTGGCGATCGAGCGCGCTGCGCGGCGAGGTCGCCGTCGGCGACTGCGCGCCGGAGAACGTCGTCGAGGTGAGCCCCTATTGGAAGCGCAGCGAGACGGTGCCGGTCTGTCGCCGCACCGCCGACGCGCGCGTCGAGGTGGACGGGATCCGCTGCGATACCGAAGAAGGGCAGGCCACCGGCCGCTGTGGCTGTGGCCCGCATCTGGTCTTCTGCTGGCGGGACGGTGACTACGGGCGGGTCAAGCGCTCGATGGTCGAAGAAGGCGCCCGGATCGCGATGCGGGTGGTGCACGAAGGTCGGCCGTACGGCGAGATCCTGACCGCCGACTGGACGATGCACAACGGCCGGGTCGAGCACTACTACGCGCGCCTCGACGGCACGCTGGGCCAGCTCACCGACGCCGACGTCTATCGCCCGTGGCGCCCCGTCGAGCGCGGCCCGGACCACGCCGGCGTGCTGACGACCCACATGTATCTCAATCACTTCTACAACGGCCGGCGGTGGGCGCAGCGCACGTTCGAGTCGTTCATGTGCCACCTGACCACGCCCGATTACGACCTGCTCGACGACCATGCCGAGACCTCGCTGGTCTCCTACCGCCGCCACCCGGAGGCCGACGCCGACGTCAACGTCAACGCCGGGCGCGCCTGCGCGGCGTGCCATGTGCAGCTCGATGGCCTCAGCCGGGTGAAGGATCGCTGGGACAACTTCGGCCAGTACTACCCCGGCGTCGAGGGGCGGGCCGTACCGCAGACCGTGCGCTTCATGGGGCGGCAGGTCGACGGCGTCCGCGGCTTCGGCGAGGCGCTCGCCGGCTCCGAGGTCTTCGCCGACTGCGTCGCCAACCAGCTGTGGACCCACTTCCTCGGGCGGCGCTTCACCCCGGCCGAGCTGGGCGAGCGCAAGCGGTTGGTGCGCCTGTTCGACGCGTCGGGGCAGGACTTCAAGGCGATGATCCGGGCGATCGTGACCAGCGACGCCTACCGGGCGCAGGCGTCGGTCAAGCTCATGCAGCGCGAGCAGTATCGCCGCTCGCTGGGCCGGGTGACCGGGGTCAAGTGGCAGGTCGGCGACGACGACAAATCGGGCTTCGACGTCTTCTACGAGCTGGTCGGCGGCATGGACTACCGCCGCATCGAGGAGCGCGACCGCAGCCCCGGCCGCGGGCACTCGCTGGTGCAGTTCAAGGGCGCGATCGAGAGCTGCGCCGAGGCCATCGACCGCGCCCGCACCCGCCCGCCGAGAGAGCGCAGCTTCCTGCAGATGGTCGAAGACGTCGAGGCGCTGCCCGATACGCGCACGCTCGATCGGGTCATCGAGGCCTGGTATCGCCGGATCCTGGTGCGCCCGGTGGCGTCGCTGACCGAGCCCGACCGCGCGCGCTTCCGCAGCCTGTTTCACGACGTCGCCGAGGCCCACGGGGCCGGCGAGGGCTACACCGCGGTGTGCGCCGCCATCTTCGGCTCGGCCGACTTCGCCGTGTATTGATGAGAGTGGTGATGCCGACGTTCGTCTCCGCCGCGCGCCACGCCGAACCGGGAGGTCGACGATGAGCCGAATCGACCGCCGCGAGGCGCTCACCCGCCTCGCCCTGGGCGGCAGCGCGCTGATCCTGCCCGGGCTGGCCTGCGTACCCGAGACCCCCGAGGTCGCCCGCCCGCGCAGCAGCCGCTGGTTCGTCTTCTACTACCTCATGGGCGGCTGGGATCTGACCCTGCTCACCGAGCCCACGGTCGCCGGCCCCAACGCGCACGTGCAGTACACGCCCGACGAGATCTTCGAGCAGGGCGGCCACCGCTTCGGCCCGGCCATGGCGCCGCTGCGGCCGTATATGGACCGCATGGCCATCGTCCGCGGCATCAAGTGCGAGGCCCTCAACCACCCCCAGGCCCGGTTTCAGATGGTCTCGGGGCACTTTCGCAAGCCCTTCGCGCCGGTCTCGACGAGCGTACAGAGCCACATCGCCAAGGCCTACGGCGCGGGCTATCCCCTGCCCAACCTGTCGACGAGCCTCATGCGGCCGGCGGTCTTCCTCGGCGATCTCGAGCACCATTACGATCCGCTGCGCATCGCCTCGGTCGAGCAGCTGCAGGCGCTGACCTCGGTGAAGGGCAAGCCGGCGGCGTATGCCGACCGGGTGATGCAGACCATCGCCGAGCGGGACGCCGAGTTCGCCCGGACCCACGGCGCACCGCTCGCCCGCGAGTTTCGGCAGTACGCCGATCTGGCCCGGGCCATCTCGCGCAGCGACTTCGCCCAGCGCATGGCCGAGGAGCGCGCGCCGCGGTTCGACGAGACCCCGCGGGTGAGGCATGGCAACCGCTTCGGGCAGATGGCGCACCTGGCCGTCGAGGTGGTGCGGCGCGATCTGGCCCCGGTGATCACCGTCGGCTCGGGCGAGTTCGACGTGCACAACCGCAATATGTACCGCGGCCACAAGGGCGCCGTCGTGCGGGCGATGGAGACCGTGGCCGCCATCTGCGAGGGGCTCGCCGACAGTCCGGCGCCCGGCGGGGGCAACCTGCTCGACCACACCACGGTGGTCGTCACCAGCGAGTTCAGCCGCGAGCCGTGGATCAACGAGCTGGGCGGCAAGCACCACTGGCCGGCCAACTCGCTGCTGCTGATCGGCAACGGGGTCAACCACCGCAACGCAGGGCCGCGGGTCTTCGGCGAGTGCGACGACCGGCAGTTCCCCCAGCCGATCGATCCGGCCACCGGGCGCCGTGAGGGCCGCGGCGCCGACGAGCTGCTGGTGCCGCACGCCCTCGCCACCGTGCTCGCCGTCGCCGGCCTGGACCCGCGGGCCCACCTCGACGTCGACCCCATCGTCGACCTGATCGGCTGAGGCGCTGATGGACACGCTCTGGATCCTCATCGGCCGGTTCCACCCGGTGCTGGTGCACTTCCCCATCGCGCTGCTCACCGTCGGCGCCGGCCTGCGGGCCTGGGCCACCGTCCGACCGGGCGACGCCGCCGAGCGCCATCGGGCCGCCGGCTCGACGCTGATGCTGCTCGGCCTCGCCGGGGCGGTGGTGGCCTGCGTCGCCGGGTTCGCCTACGCCGACGACGGCCAGTTCCGCGGCGAAGCCCTCGCCGCCGTCCTGCGCCACCGCAACGCGGCGCTGATCGCGACCGGCGCCGGCCTGCTGGCGGTGCTCGTCGATCGGCTGAAGCTGGGCCCCGCGCCGGCGGCGACCGCGCTGGCCCTGGTCGCCGCCGGGGTCACGGGCTACGCCGGGCACCTGGGCGGGGTCAGCGTCTACGGGCCCGATCACTACACCGTCGGCCCGCGCGACACCGCGCCCGTGGCCGGCGGCGACGGGCAGCCCGCCGAGGTGGCCCCGGTCGTGACCGTCGCCCCCGGCCAGCGCATCGACTTCATGCGCGACGTGCAGCCCATCCTCGATACCCGCTGCTATCGCTGCCACGACGGCCGCAAACGCAAGGGCGGCCTGCGGCTGGACAAGAAGAAGTACTTCCTCGAAGGCGGCGACGGCGGCCCGGCGGTCGTCGCCGGCAAGCCCATGGCCAGCAAGCTCTTCCAGATGGTCAACCTGCCCATCGATCACGAGGACTACATGCCGGCCAAGGGCGATCCCATCCCCCAGCCCGAGATCGACGTGCTCGGCCGCTGGATCGAGCAGGGCGCGGTCTGGCCCGACGACGCGTAGACCCGGTCCCTCGCCGCCGCAGGCCGCCGCAGGGGCGCAAGTTGTCCCGTTGCAGTGCATGGTCCAGAATCGCCCTGCAGGGGGTCCCCATGAATCGTGCTCGACCGACCATCACGCTCGCCACGGCCGGGCTGTCGCTGTGCCTGCTGGCATCACTGATGGCATGGCCCGCTGCCGCCGATCCGGGCCCCTCCGCCGAGACCCCGGCGATACCGGCCACAGAGGCCCCGCCCGCGCCGCCGGTCATGGTCGGCCCCGAAGGCCCGCCGATGCCCGTCTCGCTGTCGATCAGCGGCGGGGTCTCGCTGGGCGCCTACGAGGCCGGCGTCACCTGGGGCGCGGTGCGCTACCTGCGCGCCTGGGGCGACGACCGCTCGATGCGCCCCGATCCCGGCGACGGCCCGGTCTCGCTGGTGGGCATCACCGGGGCCTCGGCCGGCGCGATCAACACCCTCGTCACCGCCCTGTCGTGGTGCAGCAAGCCCCAAGGCCTCGGCCGCCCCGGCGGCAACCTGCTGCGCGATCTGTGGCTCGGCGTCGGCTTCGACGGCTTGCTGCCGCCCGACGGCGAAGGCTTCCTGCCGCTGGACGGCGCGATGACCCGCGCCGCCTTCGTCCCGGGCATGCAAGAGCTGCAAGCGGCCATCGATCGGACCGACTTCCGGCCCCACTGCCGGGTGCCGATCGCGTTCACCGTCACCCGCGGCGTGCCCTGGGAGCTGAAGCTCGCCGGCCTCGTCGTGGCCAACCAGCGCTTCGCGGTGCCGCTCGAGCTGGTGATCGACGCCGAGGGCCGGGCGTGGTTCCGCAACCACGTCGAGGTGCTGCGCAACGAGGCGATGCTCGGGCAGTACCTCTTCCTCGCCGAGCGCACCGGCGCCGAGGAGCGCACGGCCCGCGGCCGCACCGGCGGTACGCCGCCCGATCGGGTCGTGCCCGCCGACATGGTCATCCAGGCCATGCTGGCGTCGAGCGCGTTCCCCCTCGCCTTCTCACCGGTGCCGCTCGTCACCTGCCTGCCCGTCGATCGCTGCCCCGACGAGCACCCGCCGGCCCCGAGCAGCGGCTTCGGCTGGCTCGGCTGCGGCGAGCGCGAGAGCTGCGACGACTTCTCGGCGCTCACCTGCGACGGCCTCTCCGATCCGGGCCAGCCGCAGGCCCCGTGCACCTCGCGCTTCGTCGACGGCGGCTTCTTCGACAACGTGCCGCTCGGCGTCGCCATGGCCCAGGCCGAGCTGCAGACCCCCGACCTGCCCCAGCGGCGCCCGGTGGACTACCTCTACTTCGACCCCGACGTGCGCCGGCTGAGCGAAGCCAGCGACCAGTTCGACGACCTCGGCGACCGCGGCTTCGCGCGCATCGGCTCGATCCTGGGCGACGTGGCCACCACCGCCCGCTCGTACGAGCTCTCGACCGTGCTGCGCTTCGCCCGCTTCAACCGCGCGCTCGGCTGGTACAGCCGCCGCTTCGGCGATCTGCTCGAGCGCAGCGTCGAGGTGACCGTCGAAGCCGGCCGCGAGCCGACCGGCGACGCACGCAGCCAACTCGGCGCCCCGCTCGCCGCGTGCCTCGACGCCCTCGCCGCCGACGGCGAGACCTGCCTGCCGCTGCCGCCGGCGTGCATGGCGCTCGCCGCGACCGAGCCGACGCCGCAGCCGCCGACCGGCGACGCCGCCGCCTGCCTGCCCCGGGCGTCGGCGACGCTCATCACCGGGCTGCGCCGCCTCGGCCGCCGCCTCGACTGCAACGCCCGCGGCGAGGCCCACGCGCCGAGCTTCATGCGCGATCTGCCGGGCATCCAGCACCACGTCAACCGCTGGTTCGGCGGGCTGGTGCTGTGCCGCGAGCGGGCCGGGGTCACCTCGATGCTGCACGCCCGCCTCGTGCGCGATCTGGCCGAAGCGCGAGAGACGACCACCCAGATGCGCCGCTCGGTCGCGCCGGCCCGCACGCTGTCCCTGCCGCGGCGCTTCGCCGAGCTGGCGGCGGGCCAGGTGCGCAACTTCGGCGCCTTCTTCGACGGGCCCCTGCGGCGGCACGACTACGCCGTGGGCCTCTACGACGCCGTGCGCGGCATCGCCGGCTGGCACTGCAATACCCGGGCGGCCATCGAGGGCAAGCGCCACGACCTGCGCAGCTTCTGGGCCTGCGTCGAAGCGGGCACCGCCGGCGTGCGGGCGGCGATCGGCGTCGACGAGGTGCCGGCGCTCGCCGCCATCGCCGACGGGCTGAGCGCGCTCGAGCGGGCGGCGATGGCCCTCGAACTCGGCGATCCGATGCCCGCCGCCGACCCCTGGGCCCGCTGCCCGGATGATGACGACGGCCCCTGCGCGGTGCAGCGCGCGCTCATCCGCTGCGCGCCGGGCGACGGCCGGGTGCGGGTGCGGCTGTCGGGCGGCGAGGTCTGCCTGGGCCAGCCCGATATGGACGACTTCGTCGCCGCGCTGCGCGCCGAAGGCTACCGGCCCGAGTCGACCTATATGACCCGCCTGCTCGAAGACCCCCGCTGGTGGACGGCCATGGCCGAGCGGCTGCTGGCCCGCCTCGCCGCCATCGAAGAGTCCGAGGCCGACCGCGCCGGCGCCCGAGCGTCGAGCGATGTGGCCCGCGCCGACGTGCACCGCGAAGCCGAGGCCAACGCCCGCGGCAACCGGGTCGGCTTCCTCGCCGGCGGCAGCGTGCTGCGCGCGGCCTATCCCGACGCCCCCGGCTTCGATCCCGACCCGTCGACCATCCCCGATGACGCCGGCTTCCACATCACCCGGCTGCTGCCCTATCGGGTCGGCTTCGGCCTGATGCACGGCGGGGTCACCGTCGGCTGGGAGCCGCACATCGGCGCCCGGGCGCTGCACCTGCGCCTGGGCATCGAGCCGCTCGCCTGGGAGGGCCGGGAGCACGGCATGGCTGCCCAGTTCTCGCCGCTGCTCGCCCTGCGCCCGTGGTCGTCGGTCGCCTGGGGCGCGCTCGGCCTCGGCGCGCGGCTGCACCGCCCGTGGAGCAGCGACGAGGCGTGGGGTCTGGGCGGCGTGGTCGCGCTGGATCTCATCGCCGACCGCCTGCGCATCGACGTCGAGGTCGGTCTGGCGCGGTTCGGCGGCGAGGTGCCCGCCAACGAGGCCGACGTGCCGGTGCTGATCACCGTCTCGCTGCTCGATCTGCCGGGCCTGCTGTGGCTCGCCAGCCAATGAGCCGTGACCCGCGCGGGTACGGCCGTGACTCAGCGGGTCACACCCCCTGGCCCGGTGGCGCGACGCGGCGGGACGCGCGAGCCGGCCCGAGGCTTGCAGTCGCCCCGGCCCGCGCAGTCATCGCGCCGCGCAACGACCGGCCCGCCGCCGTCAGGAGCCCCGATGAACCGCCTCTTCGCGATCCCGCTGCTGCTCGCCCTCACCTGCGGCGTGGCCTCGGCGGCCGAGCCCGAGCCCGCGCCCGCCACCGCCGCCCAGAAGACCTTCGACCGCGACATGCAGGCCGTGCTCACGCCGTATCTGGCGATGCATGATGCCATGGCCCGCGATACGACCGACGGCGTCGCCGAGGCCGCCGCCGCCCTCGCGACGGCTGCGGGCAAACTCGACCCGAAGACCGCCGCGCCGGCCCACGCGGAGAAGCTCGCCGACCTGCCGGCCAAGCTCGCCGCCGGCGCCGACGCGGTGCGCACCGCCAACGATCTCGCCGGCGCCCGCGCCGCGTTCAAGAGCCTGTCGAAGCCCATGGGGCTGTGGGCCACGCTCGCCGGGCCCGCCGGAATCGACGTGGTCTACTGCTCGATGACCCGGGGCGGCTGGCTGCAGAAGACCGGCCCCATCCGCAACCCGTACCACGGCTCGGAGATGCTGGCCTGCGGCCAGGTCGTGAACGGACCGGGGGCGAAGAAGTAGGCCCGCCGGATGCCCGCGCGCCCCCACCGCCTCCCGCTCCCACTCGCGCTCGCGCTGCTCGTCGCCGCGGCCGCCGCCTGCGACGACGTCGGCGACGACCGCCTCGATGGCCCGACGCCCGTGGGTGATATGGCCCCCGACGGTCCGCGGGATGTCGCCCTCGACGCCGCCGATCCGATCGACCGCGGGGCGGACGACGGCGGCGCCCGCCCGGATGCCAGCACCGACGGCAGCCCCGATGGCTTCGCGCCGGTGCCCGGCACCGCGCTCGTGCGGGTGACCCTCGACGGCGCGCCCGTCGAGGGCGCGCGGGTCATGCAGGGCGGCACGTCGACGACCGCCTTCACCGACGCCGCCGGGCTGGCCCGGATCCCGCTCGACGAGGGCGTCGTCGGCGATCTGATGGTCATCGCCAGTCACCCCGAAGCCCGTCAGCGCGGCGAATGGCTCTACGACGACTTCGAAGAGCCGGTGCTGCTGGCTCTGCGCCGCTTCGGGCCCGACGACCCCACCTATCGCTTCCAGGATCCCGGCGAGCCCCGCCGGCGCAATACCACCGCGCAGTGCGGGCACTGCCACCTGACCATCAACGACGCGTGGTTCGGCTCGGCCCATCAGCGGGCGGCGCAGAACCCGATCGTGCACGACATCTACGCCGGCACCGCGGCCTTCGCCGACGCCGAGACCTGCGCGGCCAACGGCGGCGCCTGGCGCATCGGGCGCCTGCCGGGGCGGGACGAGCCGGGCGGGCGCTGCTACCTGGGCGACGGCCTGCTGCCGGCGCTCAACCCCGAATGCGGCGACGGCCCGTGCCCCGATCCGCAGGAGACCGGCGGCTGCGCCGACTGCCACGCCCCGGCGATCGACGGCGCGCTGGGCGGGCGCGATCTGCTCGAGGCCCGGGGCATCGCCCATGACTATGGCATCTCGTGTGATGTCTGCCATCGGGTCGAGGCGGTGCTCGACGACGGGCCGCCGGGCATCGCCGGCCGCCTGCGGCTGCACCGCCCGAGCGACGCCGGCCCGATCACCCTCGGCGCCGGCGGGCGGCTGCCGCTGACCTTCGGGCCGAGCCATGACTCGCCCAACCCGCGCATGGGATCGGTGCAGCGGGATCACTATCGCGACGCCCGCATCTGCTCGGGCTGCCACGAGCTCGACGCGCCGGCGATCGACCGCGGCCGCTGGCCCGACGGGCGCCTGCCGGTGCAGAGCACGTGGAGCGAGTGGCGCGACGGTCCCCTGGCCGACGCCCCCTGCCAGAGCTGTCACATGCCGCCCGAGCCCGGGGCCGCGAACGCCGCCGACCTGCAGGCCTTCCCCGCCGCGCTGGTGGGCATCCAGGCCGGCTGGTACCGCCCGCCGGGCGCCGTCCGGCGGCACATCTGGTCCGGCCCCCGGGTCGAGGTCGACGCGCCCGATGGCATGGTGCAGCGGGCGGCGGCGCTCTTCGTGCGGCCCCGCCGCGAGGGCGATCGTATCGTGGCCGCCGTCGAGGTGCGCAACGTCGGCGCCGGCCACGCCCTGCCCACCGGCGAGCCGATGCGTCAGGTGCTGCTCACCGTCGACGCCACCTGCGACGGGCGGCCGCTTCCCGCCGTCGACGGCGACGTGGTGCCCGCATGGGGCGGCGCGGTGGCGACGCAGATCGCCGGCGATGACTGGCGCCGCTGGCCCGCCGCGCAGGTCGGCGATGTCATCCGCGTGGTGCAGATCAGCGAAGGCTGGCATGACTACCCCGGCTTCGGACCCTTCGGCGATGGCACCTTCTCGCCAGCCGAGAAAGGCATGCCCGTCGAGCGTTTCGTCGGCGCCGCCGCGGTGATCGCCGTGGAGGACGGCGCGGTCCTCACCGAGCCGGCGCTGCCCGAGGGCGATCGGGCCTATCTCACCCGCGGCGGCGCCCGAGCCGGCGCGCCGGGCTTTGGCTTCGCCCGGATCATGGTCGACGGCGCCGGTCGGATCGTGCCGCACTTCCTGGCCCGCGACGTACGCAGCGACAACCGGCTGCTGCCCAACGGCCGCTGGACCTCGACCCACGCCTTCGACGCCGCCGGCTGCGCCGCGCCGACCGTCGTCGCCCGGCTCGAGTACCGGGCGTGGCCCTGGGATCTCGGCCAGCAGCGGGGCTGGACGCCGCGCGTCATCGAGATGGCGCGGGTCGCCCGGGAGGTGCCTTGATGCCTCCGCTCACATCACACAATGCATCGCGGATGGCATACAACATGGCATCCGCGATGGCATCCGCGATGGCATATGCCATAGCATTGACCATGGCATATGCCATCGCATCGCCCGCGCTGGCCCAGGAGCTGCCGCCGGTGCCCCGGCTCGCCGAAGCCGCCGACCTCGACCCCGATCCGGCGCTGGTCCAGGTCGCCTTGACCGCCGCCGAGACCGGCGACCCGGTGTTCCCCTATAGCTACGCCGACGGCGGCATCGGCCCCATCATCCGGGTGCCGCTCGGCGCGAGCCTCGCCGTCGATCTGGACAACGCGCTGTCCGATCCGACGACCATCCACTGGCACGGCGTCGCGGTGCCCGAGGCGATGGACGGCACCCTGTGGCGCTTCGATCCGGTGATGCCCGGCGAGCGATTCCGCTATGCCTTCCCCGTCGAGCAGGCGGGCACCTTCTGGTACCACCCGCACTTCGACACCGCGCGGCAGGTGGACGGCGGCCTCTTCGGCGCGCTGCTCGTCGACGACCCCGCCGCCCCCGCCGCCGACGACGAGCTGGTGCTCATCTTCGACCGGGCGATGGAGAGCCACGAGAGCCCACGCGGCGAGGCGGGTCACGGCGCGCTGATGGGCGGTTGGCGCATCAACGGGGCCCACGCGCCGCTGGCGTTCACCGCCCGCGGCGGCGCGGCGGTGCGGGTGCGCCTGATCAACGTCAGCAGCGTCGGCTACCTCGACCTGCGCTGGCCCGGCATCCGCCACATCGCCAGCGATCAAGGCTTCCTGCCCGCGCTGCAGACCCCCGATCGCATCCTGCTCGGCCCCGGCGACCGGGCCGAGGTCGAGTGGCTGATCGGCGAAGAGGGCTTCTCGGTCGAGAACCAGCCGTTCAGTCTCAACGGCGGCGAGACCTGGCAGGCGCCGTCCGAGCTGCTGCGGGTCGCGGTCACCGAGCCGGCGCCGGCGCCCGACGGTCTGCCCTGGCCGTTCAGCGGCGCCGCGCCGAGCGACGACCCGCCCTACAGCGACATCGTCTATGTCTTCGCCGGCAGCGATCGCACCGGCGAGTGGTTCATCAACGGCGAGCAGTTCCCCGCCGTCACTGTCGAGGCGGTGCCCCAAGGCAGCCGCCCGATCATCGAGATCCGCAATCACTCGCCGACCCACCACCCGTTTCACATCCATGGCAATCACTTCGAGGTGCTGTCCCTCGACGGCCAGCGGCCGCCGTACGCGCGCTACGAAGACACCGTCGACATCCCGGTGCACGGCCGCCTGCGGGTGCGCCTCTTCGCCGACAACCCGGGCGCGTGGATGACTCACTGTCACATCCTGCCGCACGCCGAGGAGGGCATGATGACCGTGCTCGAGGTCGGCGTGCCCGAGGGCCCGCCGCGAGGCGCCCCATGATCGCCGCTCTCGCAGCCCTGCTCGCGGCCGTGCTCGCGACCCCGGCCCCCGACGCCCTGAGCGGGCCGGCGCCGGTGACCCTCGACGCCCTCCTGGCCTACGCCGCCGAGCACGCGCCCCGTCAGCGGGCCGCCGCCGCGCGGGTCGAGCTGGCGCGCCAGACGGCCCGCGGGGCGGACGTCTGGCCCGAGCCACGGCTGATGATCGGCGTCGATCCGCTGCCCATCGAGACCCGCAACGGCCCCGCCTGGGGCCGGGCGAGCCTGACCCAGCCCCTGCCCTGGACCGATACGCTCGCCGCCCGCCGCGACGCCGCCGACGCCGCCACCCGCGCGGCCGCCGAGCAGACCGCGGTGATCGCGCTCGACGTGCGCTTCGAGACCGCGCGCGCGCTGGCCCGCCTGCGCGCCAGCCGCGACGAGCAGGCGGTCGTCGCCGAGCTGATCGAGCTCAACCGCATGCTCCTGCGCAGCGCCGAAGACAAGCTGGGGGTCGCCCGCGCCCGCCACGCCGACGTCATCGCCGCCCGCATCGAGCTGGCCCGGCTGGAGACCGTGGCCCTGGACGTCGCCCAGCAGGGCCTGACCCGCCAGGCCGAGCTCAACGCCGCCATCGGCCGCTCGACCCGCGCGCCCGTCGGCCCGCTCGCCCCGACCGACAGCGGAGCGGCCAGCCTCGACCGGCTGCTCGAATCCGCCGCGGACCACCCGACCCTGGCGGCCAACGCCGCGCGCATCGAGGCGGCGCGGGCCCGGCTGCGCGCGGCGGCGACCGCCGGACGCCCGCAGCTCAGCGTCGGCCTGGGCTACACCCTGATCGGCACCCCCGAGGGCGCCATGGCCCCCGCGGCCGGCCGCGACGCGCTGTCGGTGCAGATGGGCGTGACGCTGCCGCTGTGGGGCGGCGAGGCCTACACCGGCGCCGAAGCGGCGGCCGAGGCGGCGATCCGACTCGAAGAGAGCGCGCGGGACGCGGCGGCGGATGTCATCGCGTGGCGTATCGTCGAGCAGACCGTGGCCGCGGAGACCGCCCTGCGTCGGCTGCGGCTCTATCGCGACACCGCCCTGCCCCTCGCCGACGAGCGGCTGGCGGTGCTGACGGCGGCCTATGCATCCGGCGAGGTGCCCTTCGAGCGGGTGCTCGACGCCGAGAAGCAGAAAGAGCGCTACGCCACCGCCGCGATCCGCGCCGCGGAGGCGTTCGCCATCGCCCGCGCCGCGCTGGCCCACGCCGTCGGGCGCCCGCTGACCGCCGCGGACGACGCCGGCCCCCAGGAGGCCCCGTGAGCAGCGCCCTCGGCCCCGCGGCCCGCGTCGCGACCGGCGGCGCCATCGCGCTCGCCCTCCTCGTCGGCTTCTGGCTCGGTACGCCGGCCGATCCGCCCGCGGCCCCGGTCAGCGCCACCTCCACCGCCGAGCAGCAGTGGACCTGCTCGATGCACCCGCAGATCAAGCTGCCCGAGGCCGGCGACTGCCCCATCTGCGGCATGGATCTCATCCCGCTCGAGAGCCCGGCGACGCCGCCCGCCGCCGCGCCCGCCTACACCTGCTCGATGCACCCCCAGGTCGAGCTGCCCGAGGCCGGTGACTGCCCCATCTGCGGCATGGATCTCATCGCCCGCGAGGGCGGCGGCGCGGGCGATGACGCCGCGCGCAGCATCACGCTCTCGCCCGAGGCGCGCCGGCTCGCCGGCATCCGCACCGCGCCGGCCGAGCATCGCCGGGTGCATCACACGCTCGATCTGGCGGGCAAGGTGGCCTACGACCCGACCCGCCTCGAAGACATCACCGCGCACTTCGCCGGCCGCATCGAGCGGGTCTTCGTCGACTACCCCGGCATGCGGGTGCGCCGCGGCGACCACCTCTACCAGATCTACAGCCCCGACATCGTCACCGCCCACGAAGAGCTGGCCTCGGCCCGCCGCGCGCTGCGCCGCCTGGGCGACGGGGCCTCGCCGACGGTGCGCGCCTCGGCCGAGCGCACCCTCGACGCGGTGCGCGACCGCCTGCGCCGGTGGGGGCTCTCGCGCAGCCAGATCAAGCGCCTCGAAGAGCAGAAGAAGGCGCCCGATCGCATCACGCTCTACGCGCCGACCGACGGCGTCGTCGTCGAGCAGGCCCGGCTGGAGGGCAGCTACGTCGAGACCGGCACTCGGCTGTACCGCATCGCCGACCTCGACTGGGTCTGGGTCGAGGCCTGGGCCTACGAGCAGCACCTGCCCTGGGTGCGCTTCGGCCAGACGGTGCAGTTCAGCGTGCCGGCCGCGCCGGGCCAGACCTTCGAGGGGCGGGTGGCCTATGTCGACCCCTACCTCGACGAGACGACGCGCGCGGCGCGGGTCCGCATCTCGGTGCCCAACGCCGACGGCCGGCTCAAGCCGGGCATGTTCGCCCGGGTGGAGGTCTCGAGCGCGCTGGCCGGCGGCGGCCGGCTGATGGCCCCCGAGCTGGCGGGGCGCTGGGTCTGCCCGATGCACCCCCATGTGATGGAGGACGCCGGCGGCCGCTGCCCGGTGTGCGGCATGCGGCTGGTCGAGGCCGAAGAGCTGGGCTACGCCGTGCCCGATCCCGACGCGCCGCTGCCGCTGGTCATCCCGCGCAGCGCGCCGCTGTGGACCGGCCAACGCGCCGTCGTCTACGTCGAGGCGCACGGGCCGGGCGAGCCGCCGACCTACGTCGGCCGCGACATCGTGCTGGGCCCCGAAGCGGGCGATCGGGTCGTCGTGGAGGGCGGGCTGCAGGCCGGCGAGCGGGTCGTGATCGACGGCAACTTCAAGCTCGACGCGTCGCTGCAGATCCGGGCGATGCCCTCGATGATGAGCCCAGGAACGGGCCAGCCGGCCTCCCAGCCCACCAGCCAACCCACGAGCCAGCCCACGAGCCAGCCGGCCTCTCCGCCCACATCACAGCCCACGTCCCAGCCGGCCCAGCCCGCGGGCGGCCGATGACAAGCCGCCTGGACGGCCTCGTCCGCTACCTGGTCGAGACGCCGGTCGTCGCCGCGCTGCTCGCCGCGCTGATGCTGGCCGCCGGGCTCTACGTCGCGCCGTTCGACCTCGACCTCGACCTGCCCCGCGATCCGGTGCCGGTGGATGCCATCCCCGACATCGGCGAGAACCAGCAGATCGTCTTCACCCGCTGGCCCGGCCGCTCGCCGCAAGACGTCGAAGACCAGATCACCTACCCGCTCACCGTGGCCCTGCTCGGGCTGCCCGGCGTGCGCACCATCCGCTCGTACAGCTACTTCGGCTACGCCTCGATCTACGTCGTCTTCGAAGACGACATCGAGTTCTACTGGTCGCGGGCGCGGGTGCTCGAGAAGCTCGCCTCGCTGCCCCCCGGCACCCTGCCCGCCGACGCGCGCCCCGAGCTGGGCCCCGACGCCACCGCGCTGGGCCAGGTCTTCTGGTACACGCTCGAGGCCGAGGGCTTCGACCTGCACGAGCTGCGGTCGATACAAGACTTCCAGGTGCGCTACGCCCTGCAGGGGGTCGAGGGCGTCGCCGAGGTCGCGTCCGTCGGCGGGTACGTGCAGGAGTACCAGATCGACGTCGACCCCGACGCGCTGTGGTCCTATGGCATCGGCCTCGACGCGGTCTACCGGGCGGTGCACGACGCCAACGCCGAGGTCGGGGCGCGCACCATCGAGATCAACCGGGTCGAGTACGTGCTGCGCGGCGTCGGCTTCGTGCGCGGCCTCGACGACCTGCGCGCGGTGGTCGTCGCCGAGCGGGATCACGTGCCGATCACCCTCGATCAGGTGGCCCATATCAGCCGCGGACCCGCCGAGCGCCGCGGCGCCCTCGACAAAGCGGGGGCCGAAGCGGTCGGCGGGGTCGTGGTGGTGCGCTACGGCGCCAACCCCCGTAAAGTCATCGATCGGGTGAAGGCGCGCATCGCCGAGATCGAGCCCGGCCTGCCGGCGCGCACGCTGGCCGACGGGCGCCGCTCGCAGGTGAAGGTCGTGCCCTTCTACGACCGCACCGGCCTCATCGACCAGACGGTCGATACCCTGCGCACGGCGCTGACCGACCAGATCCTGGTGACGCTGGTCGTCGTCGTCGTGATGGTCTGGGAGCTGCGGGCCTCGCTGCTCATCGCCGGCCTGCTGCCCCTCGCGGTGCTGCTCAGCTTCGTCGGCATGCGCCTCAGCGGGGTCGACGCCAACGTCATGAGCCTCGCCGGCATCGCCATCGCCATCGGTACGATGGTCGACCTGGGCATCATCCTCACCGAGAACATCGTGCGCCGGCTGGGCGAAGCCCCGGAGGGCGACGACAGACCCACCGTGCGCGCGATCGTGGCCGACGCGTCGAGCGAGGTCGCCCGCGCCGTGCTCACCGCGGTGACGACCACCGTGCTCAGCTTCCTGCCCGTCTTCACCATGAGCGGCGCCGAGGCGCGCCTCTTCGGGCCGCTGGCCTACACCAAGACCTTCGCCCTGCTCGCCGCCATCATCGTCGCGCTGGTCATCCTGCCCGCCTTCGCCGCCGTGCTCTGGCGCCGCCCGTCGCTGACCCGCATGCGCGGCGTGACCAACGGGCTGCTGGTGCTCGTCGGCCTCGCCGCCGCGCTCTGGATCGGCTGGCTCGCCGCCGGCGCCTTGTGGGCCCTCGCCGCGTGGCGCACCGCGCGCCCGCACCTGACCCGGCCGACCGTCGAGCGCATCCAGGCCGCCCTCAATGTGGTGGTGCTGCTGACGGCGCTCGTGCTCCTGGCCCACCACTGGGCGCCGCTCGGGCCGGGCCTCGCCGGCAACCTGCTCTTCGTCGTGCTCTGCGTCGGCGGCGTGCTGGCGCTGTTCGCCTTGTTCACCCGAGCTTTCGAGCCGCTGCTGCGCTGGTTCCTGGCCCACAAGCTGGTCTTCGCGCTGCTGCCGCTGGGCCTGCTGACCTTCGGCGCGCTGGCTTGGCTCGGCGCCGGCGACGTGGTCGAGCGCTTGCCCGAGCGGGCCCAGCGCTCGCGACTCGCGACGGCCGCGGTCGACGCCTTCCCCGGCCTGGGCGAAGCGTTCATGCCGCCCTTCGACGAGGGCAGCTTCCTCTACATGCCGACGACCATGCCCCACGCCAGCATCGGCGAGGCGCTCGAGACGCTGCAGATCCAAGACCGCGCCATCGCGCAGATCCCCGAGGTGGCGTCGGTCGTCGGCAAGATCGGCCGCGTCGACAGCGCGCTCGACCCCGCGCCCGTCTCGATGATCGAGACCGTCGTGCACTACCACCCCGAGTACGGCCCGCCCGACCCCGAGACCGGCGAGCGCCCGCGGCTGTGGCGCGATCACATCCACAGCCCGGATGACATCTGGCGCGAGATCGTCGCCGCCGCCGAGGTGCCCGGCACCACCTCGGCGCCCGAGCTGCAGCCCATCGCGGCGCGCATCGTGATGCTGCAGAGCGGCATGCGCGCGCCGATGGGGGTCAAGGTGCAGGCCCAGAGCCTCGAAGACATCGACCGCCTCGGCGGGGCCATCGAGGCGGCGCTCAAAGGCGTCGAGGGCATCGCGCCGGCCACCGTCTTCGCCGACCGCGTCGTGGGCAAGCCCTACCTGGAGATCCACGTCGACCGCCGGGCCATCGCCCGCTACGGCCTGAGCGTCGCCGCCGTGCAGCGCATCATCGAGGTCGCCGTGGGCGGCAAGGCCATCACCACCACCGTCGAGGGCCGCGAGCGCTACGCGGTGCGGGTGCGCTATCCGCGGGAGCTGCGCGACCGCCCCGCCGCGCTGCGCGAGATCCGCGTGCCGACCCCCGACGGCCCGCCGGTGCCCTTGGGCCAGCTCGCCGAGCTGCGCTTCACCCGCGGACCGATGGTCATCAAGAGCGAAGACACCTTCCTGGTGGGCTACGTGCTCTTCGACGGCGACCGCGCGCTCGACATCGCCGAGGTCGATCTGGTGGAGCGGGCCCGCGCGGCCCTCGACGACGCGGTCGAGCGCGGTGAGCTGTCCCTGCCGCCGGGGGCGTCATATACCTTCGCCGGCAGCTATCAGAATCAGGTGCGCGCCGAGAAGACCCTGGCGCTGGTGCTGCCCATCAGCCTCGCGCTGATCCTGCTGGTGCTCTACGTGCAGTTCCGCCGCATCAGCACCGCGCTGATGGTCTTCAGCGGCGTCGCGGTGGCCTGGGCCGGCGGCTTCACGCTGCTGTGGCTGTATCAGCAGCCGTGGTTCCTCGACGTGACGCTCTTCGGGGTCGACCTGCGGGCGCTGTTCAACGTCGAGCCCTATGCCTTGAGCGTCGCGGTCTGGGTCGGCTTCATCGCGCTGTTCGGCATCGCGACGGACGACGGCGTCGTGATGGCCAGCTGGCTCGACGAGCAGTTCACCCGCGAGCGGCCCGGGGACGTCGATGCCATCCGCGAAGCCACCGTGAGCGCCGCGCTGCGCCGCGTCCGGCCGTGCCTGATGACGACGGCGACGACGCTGTTGGCATTGCTGCCGGTGATCACCAGCGACGGGCGCGGCGCGGATGTCATGATCCCGATGGCCTTGCCCTCGGTGGGTGGCATGGCATTCGAACTGCTGACGCTCTTCGTGGTGCCGGTGGCGTGGTGCGGCTGGCACGAGCTGACGCAGCCGGCGGACTGCAAGGCGTAGCCGGTGACCGGCGCTGCGGCGAGCGCGGGCGCTGGCGGGGCAGCGCCACCGACACATCGAGCAGCCCTGCCATCCAGCCGTTCGCGGCGACCCTGCCCTGGCCAACCTCGGCCCCCAGCCGATCCCCGGCACACCTGCCCGAGAACCCCTCGATGCCGAGGCCTCACATGAGGAGATCTCCTCATCGGGCCCCTCGTTGACCCGCCCGTTCGCGGCACCCCTGCCCGAGAACTGCTCGATGCCGAGGCCTCACATGAGGAGATCTCCTCATCGGGCCCCTCGTTGACCAGCCTGTTCGCGGCACCCCTGCCCGAGTCAGGCTCGCTGGCGAGCTGCTCGGGCGCACACCTGCCCGCGGAGGGCTCGCCGACGAGCCTGCTCGGGCCGACCCATCAGAAGTCGGCCATGAGCCCCAGGCCCGCCTGAAAGCCGCCGTCGAGGCTGTTCGAGCGCCCCGTCGATCCCACCCGGGCGTTGACCGTCCAGCCCTCGACGACCTCGAAGCCGACGTCGTAGACCAGGTTCGCCGCGTCGGCGTCGCCGGCGGGCCAGTCGGTGAACTCGATGCCCAGGGCCATCGGGAGCCGCGGCACGGTGTCCCAGCGGAAGCGCAGCTCGGTGGACGAGCCGATGTCGCCGATGGTCGACAGCCGCGCCTCGAAGTGGGTGCCGCTGATGTCGCCGATGCGCGCCACGCCGCCGATACCCGCGGTGAAGCCGAGCCCCGAGGCGCCCAGGATCAAGCGGCCGCCCACCGAGAACCAGCGGTGCAGCTCGATGTTGACCTCGCCGTAGCCGTAGTTGAGCCCGGGGGTGTCGTCGTCGCGCACCGCCGCGTCGTCCATGGCGGGCCACTCGCCGCGCATCAGGCCGAAGCCGAAGCGCATGTCGTGCAGCCAGGTCAGCGGGCGGAAGGTGTATTCGGCCTCCGCCTGCCACAAGCGGTCGCTGAAGCGATCGGTGCGCCCCTCGCCCGCGGGCTGCGCGCCGTAGGCCACCAGCCAGCCGTCGATCCGCACCCGCGAGCGGGCGCCGGCGTAGCGGGCGAGCTGATCCCGCTGCACGTCGGCCGGCGAGCGGCCGCGCACGCGCACCGGATGCGGCGCCTCGGGGCCGGCGAAGTGACGCCGCACGGTGCCGTCGACCGCCTCGGACTCGATGTAGTAGGCCAGCCCGACGGCGTCGACGGCGTCCGCCGGGATGCGGCCCTGCCAGTCCCCGTCGCGGCTGCGTTCGATGGCCGCCGCGCGCCATTCGTCGGCGGCCGGCGTCTCGCGCTCGGCGCGGTAGTGCACCGTCAGCTTCGCGAGCTGCCAGTCGCCGACGACGCGCGCCTTCAGCGTCAGCGGTCGACCGGCCGGCGCCGACGAGATCGGCGTGTGCAGCACGGTGGGCACGACGGTGGGGTCGGCCGATGGCATCTCCGATGGCATCTCGGATGACTCCGATGGCACCCCGGATGGCTCCGATGGCATCTCGGATGGCTCCGATGGCACCCCGGATGACTCCGCCGGGGTCTGCGATGCCTCGGGCGGCGCCGCGCGCGCCGCGCCTGGACCAGAGACACCGCCGAGACCGATGACGGCGCCGGCCAACGTCGACAGCAGCGCCCGCTTCACGATGGGATCGATGTGATTCATGGGATGCCTCACCAGTCCAGGGCCAGACCACCGCCACCGGTGAAGCCATAGTGATTGATGGTGCGGGCGTTCCAGCCGACCTCGGCGGCCAGGGTCAACCAGTCGAGCACCCGCCAGCCGAGGCGGTACTCGATCTGCACGCCCAGATCGGCGTCGACGGGCAGGTTGGTCACGACCACGCCCAGGCGCATGGGCAGCCGCTCGAAGACCTCGACGTGCGCGTCGAGGAAGCCCTGCACCCCGAGCACGTCGAGCACCGAGACGCCGGCCACGAACCGGGTCTCGTCGAAGCGCCCCAGCCGCAGGCGGGCCTCGGTGCCCACCATCGCCGCCCGCGGGTCGTCGGGCCCGGCCTGCTGGTTGCCGCCGGCGAGGCGCGCGGCGAAGCCGACCCACTCGCCGGCCTCGACCTCGACCTCGGCGAACGCGTAGTTGAGCAGCACGGTGCGGGTCTCGCCGCCGGTGTCGATGGACTCGGTCGGGCCGCCTTCGCCGTCGATGAGGCCGACGCCGACCCGCACCGCGCGCAGGGCCTGCCAGCCCAGGGCGTAGCTGAAGGTCGACTCGAAGTGGAAGTAGCGGTCGACCGCGTCGCCGACGGTGTTGAAGTCGACCATGCGCGCGGTGATCTCGAGGTGGCTGGCCCCGGGCGGATCTGCGCCGGGCGGCAGCGGCAGCACCTCGACGGTCTCGGGGCTGCGGCTGCGGCCGACCACCGCGGCGAGGCGCCCGTCGGGGCGGACGACCTCGACCACGTAGCGCAGCTCACCCGGCTCGGCGAGCTGCGCGGCGGGCACCCGGGCGCGGAAGTAATAGTCCCCGTCGCGGGCCATCGGCTGCACGGTCCAGGTCTCCTCGGGGTCGCGAGCGCTCAGCAGCCGCACCTGCTCGACCGCGTCGGTCTCGATGAGCGCGATGGCGATCTCGACCGACTCGCCGACGTAGACCGCCTGGATGGGCTGGTGACGCACCGTGAGGGCGTCGGGGTCGGGGGCCGTCGTCGCGGTCTGCGGCGCCGCGTCGCGGGCCTGCTCGACCAGCCGGCGCAGGGTGGCCACTTCGACGCCGACGCGGTCGCGCAGCGCGCTCTCGGGGAAAGCGGCGAGCCACGCCTCATAGAGCGCGATGCGCTCGGGCAGCGCCCGGCCCAGGCTCTCGTCGAAGGTGGCCGACAGCGCGACCCGATCGGGGGGCAGGCTGGGCGTTCTGGCCCGCTCGCTCGGGGCGGCCGATGGCTTCGGCGCGGGCGGCGGCGCGACGGTGGCCGGCGGGCGATAGACCGCGAAGTCACCGGGCACCGGCGGGCGCTGCAGGCCGTCGACCTCGCGGATGATGCTCAACAGGCTGCCCACCTGCGCCGGCACGACCGCGCCGATGGGGAAGCGGTCTTCGATGGTCTCCTTGGTGATGGGGTGCTCGACGACCATGCGTCGATACAGCTCGATGCGGCCCTCGGGCGGCACGCCGTTGGCCCGGCCGAGGTCGATGACGACCTCGCCCTCGGCCACCTTGACGACCACCCCCTCGACGGGCGCCGACGGGCGGGCCTCCGCGGCGGCAGGGGGCCGGGGCGACGGGGCGAGCAGCCCCAACCCGACCACGATCGACGACCAGATGCGCATGGGCTCACCCTCCTCCGAGAATCCGGCGAACCTGCAATGCGATAAGCCTGCCAACCGCGTGCGCCGCCATCGTCCCGTGACACGGACGTCAGGGTGGACGAGCGCTGCTCCGCGGAAAGTGGCCACCGTGGGCAGAGATACTCCCCATGGCATCGGTCGGACGACGCGGTCAGCGTATGTGTCTTCCAGATGCCATCCGAGTGACGGTCGGCGCTTGAACGGCATGGCATGCGAATCGCTCTTCGCGCTCGTGCGACAACGCTTCGCAGCGAGGCGGGCGAGAGGCGTGGGGCGCGGGACAAGACCGATCGCGGCGGTCGCTCAACGGCAGCAGCGGAAGCCGATGGCCGGGTGGCGCAGCGCGGGATCCTTGAGGTCGTCGGCCTGATCGCAGCGCAAGCCGCCGGCGAGGTTGCTCTCGAAGCCGCCGCCGCGCACCACCCGCAGGTCGTCGCGGCGGTCGGCGGTCCACTCCTTGACGTTACCGGATTGGTCGTAGACCCCCGCCCGCTGGCACCGAATCCGCTCGCCGGCGGGCACGGCGCGGTCCTGATCGCCGGGCGCCGCCGGATCGGCGTCGAACCCGCCGCCGTTGCACGCCTGATCGTCGAAGGCGTCGCCATAGGGCCAGCCCTCGCCCACATCGCCGGCGCACGCGGCGCCCCACTCCGCGCCGGTGCACAGCCGGGCGCCGAGCGCGGCGCAGGCGGCCTCGGCCTCGTCCCAGGTCACGTCGGCCCAGGGCAAGACGCCGGGCCGGCTGCACGCGCGGGCTTCGACCACCGGGCCGTCGGGCGCGTCGGCGTCCAGCGGCAGCCCGGCCCGCGCGGCGGTGGCCCCGGGCCGACTGGCCTCGTAGGCGAAGATCTCGCCGCCGCCGGGCAGCGGGCGCCAGTCGTCGGGGTGGTCTTCGTCGATGAGGCCGTCGCAGTCGGCGTCGATCCCGTCGCAGTCGTCGTCGAGCACCCGCAGCGGCGCGCCGGCCATGGCCGAGCAGGTCGTGCCCCGCCCGCTGTCGGCGCAGATCACCCGGCCCTCGCGCAGGCAGGCCCCCTCCCCCGCCGAGCACGGGCGCGGGGTCTGGCGGTCGTCGAGCAGCAGCGTGCCGGCGTAGTCTTCGTCGACCCGGCCGTCGCAGTCGTTGTCGAGCGTATCGCACAGCCCGAACTCGTCGCCGAGTTGGAAGGCGAGCGGGCGCACGCAGCGATAGCCCGCCGCGCCGTCGCAGACCGGCCCGTGGCCCCGAGGCGCGCAGCGTCGGCGGGTGATCGGCTCGCCGTCCACGAGGCGGATCTCGCTGAGGCAGGCCAGGCCGGGGTGCAGGGCCTGGCAGGCGGCGTCGCCGTCGCAGTCGGCCTCGGGCGGCTGGCGGGGCACGCAGATGCCGTCCAGGCAGTCGTCGTCGGCGGGGCAGTCGCCGGCGCCGGCGCAGACCGGCGCGCAGACCCCGGACGCGCCGCAGGTATCGGGCGGCGGCACCCGATCGCGCGCCTCGTCCACCCGGCCGTCGCAGTCGTCGTCGACGCCGTTGCAGGCTTCGCGGGCGCCGGCGGTGCCGCGGGGCGCGCAGCGATATTCGCAGCCGTTGGCCGCCACGCCGTCCAGGTCGACGAAGCCCGGGTCGCAGCCGTCGACGGCGCATTGCCCGTCCACGCAGGCCGCCTGCCCGCCGGGCGGCGGCGGACAGGCCCGGCCACACGCACCGCAGTGGTCGACGTCGCGCTGCAGGTCGAAGCCCTCGTCGAGCGCCCCGTCGCAGTCGTTGTCGAGCCCGTCGCAGATCTCGCGGCCGCCGGCGGTGATGACGCAGTCGGTCTCGCAGCCGTCCCGCGGGTCGCCGTTGTAGTCGCCGAAGCCGGGCGTGCAGGCGACGATCACGCACTGCCCGACCCGACAGACGTACTGCGCGTCGGGGCCGTCGCACGGCTGAAAGCACGCGCCGCAGTGTTCGACGTCTTCGAAGACCTGCGCCCGCACCCCCTCGGCCTCGTCGATCAGCCCGTCGCAGTCGTCGTCTTCGGCGTTGCACACCTCGGCGGTGGCCACGCAGCGCAGCCCGCGATCCTTGGGCGAGGCGTCGGGCGGCGGCGGCAGGCCGACGTCGATGGCGACCCCGCCGCTGTCGTCGCACCCCGCGACGAGCGCGCAGAGCGCGCCCATGAACACCGCTGCCGGACTCGATCGCATGCTCCCCCCGCGCATCGGCCGGTCATCTTCCGGGGTGTGCGGCTCTCGATCAAATCGAGCCGGGCCGGCGTTGGGCCCGACGCGCACTGATCGAGTAGGCTGGCGGTCGGAGACGGAGGGCCTCATGCATGATCGAGCCGTCGGGGTTGCCGCCGCGGCGCTGCTGCTCGCTGGATGCTTCGCGGAGTTCCCGCTGCCGGTGACGCGCGACGCCGACGTGGACCGGGGCGCAGACGACGGGGCGCCGCCCGATGCGCGCCCCGAGCCGGTGGCCGACGCGGCGCCCGGCGACGCGAACCGGGCAGCCGACGCGAACCGGGCAGCCGACGCCCGACCCGGCGAAGGCGACGTGGCCCCGCCGGACGCGCGCGTCGACGGGCCGGTGGACGGGTTCGCGCCCGATGCTGTGCCCGATATGCCGCCCGACGCTGGGCCCGACATGCTGCCCGACGCTGGGCCCGACGTGCCGCCCGACGCTGGGCCCGACATGCGGCCCGACGCTGTGCCCTGCGCCCCGATGGACGAGCGCTGCGACGGCCTCGACGACGACTGTGACGGGCTGATCGACGAAGGGCTCGGCCTCGGCGAGCGCTGCGCGGCGGGCATCGGGCGCTGCGAGGCGGGCGGACGGCGGGTCTGCGGCGACGATGGCGCGGTGGTCTGCGACGCCCGAGCACGGCCGGCCGGCGCCGAGATCTGCAACGGCGCCGACGACGACTGCGACGGCCGGATCGACGAAGCGGTGGCGACCGTCGGTGAGCCGTGCCGCAGCGCCGAAGCGGGCGACTGCGCCTGGGGCGAGCTGGCGTGCGCCGCCGGGCGCATGGCCTGCGTCACGCCGGCGGCGGCGGACGAGATCTGCGACCACCGGGACAATGACTGCGACGGCGTCGTCGACGAGGGGCAGCGGCTCGACAGCGGCGACTGCCTGCCCATCGGCACCGCGCTGTGCCTGGCCCACGACGGCCCGTGCCCGCCCGCCGAAGATCGCCCGCCACCGGGCGACGCGCGGGTCGTCGTCGTCCCGTTCGCGGCCTCCGATCCCGGCCAGCCGCACCTCGCCTACGGCGGCGCGCCGGTGACCCTCAAAGCCATCGTGCGCGACGTCAACCGCTGCGCCGAGTGGCAGGTGCGCTGGGACACCGACGTCGACGGGCGCTTCGACGAAGAGGCGCCCGCGGTGCACCGGGCCGAGGGCGATACGCTCTACGACATCGGCCGGACGTGGATCGTGCCCGCGGTGCGCGAGCCGTCACGGCTGCCGGTCGGGGTGCAGGTCACCGATCTGTGCGTCGGTCAGGCCGACTACGGCGTGGCCGACATCTACGTGCTGCCCCAAGGCCCGCCGGACGAGCCCTGGCGCTGGACGCCGGCCGACATCGACGTGATGAACATCATGGCCGGGCAGGAGGCGCTGTGGTGGCTGCATCGGCAGCTCGAGCGCAGCGACCCGGCGGACGGCGGCCGGCTGGGCACGATGGCCCACGTCGCCGGTGAGCCGTTCTCGATGATGGCCGACGGCGTCGCGTTGTGGGCGCTGACGGCCGTCAGCACGCCGCCCGCCTACGGGCCGTGGCGCGGGCCGGGCGCCGATCCGCTGCCGGCGGGCGCGCGCGCAGAGGAGCAGCAGAGCTGGGACGCCTCCCCCTACGCCGAGACCGGGCTGCGGCTGCTGGAGGGCCTCGCCGCCCGGCTCGACATGACCGTGCCCGGTACCCGGGGCGTCGAGCTCGATACCTGCGGCTTCACCGCCCCGGGGCAGCCTCGGCGCTGCAACCGCGTCGCCGGCACGGGCGACGGCACGGGCCTCTGGATGCGGGTCCCGCTGCCGGCGTGGTCGGTCGCCGCCCCGGCCACGGCCCTGCTCGGCATGGCCATCGGCACGGTCAGCGTGGGTCACCTGCCGGTGCACCAGCCCGACGGCCTGGCCCATGGGCAGACCTGGGCCTGGACCGTGCAGCAGATGGTCGACGCGCTGGCGGTGCAGCAGTCGATCGACGGGTGCGCCGCCGGCGGCTGGACGGCCCAGGGCTGGCAGGGCGGACCCGCCGAGTGCCCGGCGTTGGATCACCGGTCGAATCGGGCGGTGATCCAGGCGCTGGCGGTGGTGGTCGTGGTGGGCGCGGTCCATGGCGTGGTCGTGCCCAACGCCGTGCGCTTCCCGATGGCCGACCTGTGGCATGCCTGGCGGCGCCCCGACGGCGCGGTGCTCGGCGCCGACGGCGAGGCGGACTTCCGCACGACGGCGGCCCTGCTGACCTACCTGCGCGGCGTCGCGGCCCATGTGCTGGACGCCGACGGCGTGACGCCGGTCTACGCGCCCGATACGGCGCTCACCGAGGGCACGCTGCGCGGGATGTACGACGACGCCCTGGCCTTCGTCGGCGGGCGGTGGTCCGACGACGCCGCGCTGCAGCCCGACGGCAGCCTGGACCGCCTGTGGGCGGGCGGCGATCGACTCTGCGGCGATCGCGAGGGCATCTTCGACGCGCCGCGCTGCGGCTCCACGCTCAACCTGTTCGACTATTCGGTGGCCTTCCGCATCGGCGTGCCCGAGCTGGCGATCGTCGAAGAGCCGGTCATCCAGCGGCCCCACGACTGGGTGCGCGAGTTCTCGACCTATCTGGTCCGTGCCCAGGATCGCGACCCGGCGGACTACGCGGCGTTCGGGCAGATCACGGCCGAGTGCGCCGACGGCGATCCCACCTGCGCGTGGACCAACGGGCCGCTGTCGACCGCGATGGCGGCGCTGACGACGAACTTCACCCTGCTGACCCTCGAGCCGATCGCGCGCCTGCGGCCCGAGCGGACCGTCGTGCACCTGCCCGCGTGCCCCGCCGAGCCCTCGGTGGAGGTCGGCTTCACCTGGAGCGCGAGCTTCAACTGGGACGACAGCCGGCTGGTGGGCTTCCAGCTCGACGGCGACGCCGCAGACGGGCTGTGGTGGGAGACCGGCGCCGACGCCGACGCGGTCGACAACGATCTCCAGGGCAACCCACGCCTCGCGTTCACCGCACCCGGCACCTACACGGTGACCTTGCGGGTGGTCGAAGACTTCGGGGCGACGGGCACGACCTCGGTGCCGATCACCGTCCTGCCGCCGGCCAACCGCCCGCCGGTGGTCGACGCCGGCGGGCCCTACGAGGTGCCGCGTGGTCAACCGCTGCGGCTCGCGGGTGTCGCCCGCGATCCCGACGAGGCCTGCGGGCAGGCGCTGCGGGTGAGCTGGGATCTCGACGGCGACGGGGCGTTCGGTGACGCCGACGGCCCCGCGCCGGAGGTGAGCGCCACAGAGCTGGACGATCTGGGTCTGGCGGTGGACGCGCCGGTGGAGATCACCCTGCGCGCCACCGACGGCGACGGCGCCGTGCAGCACGCCCGGGCGACCCTCGTACGGCGCTGACCGCGCTCAGCGGGGCGGGGCGTCGCCGATGTGCCGCCGCGTGCGGGCCCCGTCGGCGTCGATCGCGAAGACGGTCAAGCCGGGCTCGACCGGCTCGTCGATCCCGCAGTCGGCGGCCTCGGCGGCGACCGGCGCGGCGGTGCCGTTGAAGACCGCCGCGCTCGACGACGCGGCCCGCCGGACGCAGCCCACCACGATACCCGGCGCGGGGTGCCGCATCTCGACCTCGGCCGGCGGCGCGCCGCTCGGATCGGGCACCAGGAGCGTCAGCATCGCCGACACGACGTCCGGCGCGGGCGCCAGCTCGGCCTCGATCGACAGCGCGGTGTGGGTGGTCCAGCGGGCGTAGCCGGTGGCGTGCTCCTCGGCCCGCGGCACCACCGCGACCGGCCCGCCGGTGCTGCCGGCGGCCAGCGTCAGCCGGGCCCCGGGGCGGGACCAGACGCCGCCGTCGGCGCGGCCTTCGAAGGCGCTGTCGGGCGTCTCTTCGCCGCCGTGGCCATGCCACTGCCCGGCGTAGACGTGCGGCCCTTCGGCATCGAACAGGTCGAGCACGACGGTGTCGCCGCCGACGCGCACCGCCCAGCGCTGCAGCTCGACCCCGGCCCAGCCCGAGCGGATCTGCAGGTGGGCGAACGGGTCGTCGGGCGCGCAGCTCACCAACCACGCGTCGCTGTCGACCCGCTGGCCGAAGTCGTCTTGCGGCGGCCCCTCGCCGTCGACGAGCACCAGGTTGTGGTCGGCGGCCCGGTTGAAGAGGAGGCGGTCGTCCCAGCGGCTGTAGCCCGAGTCGATGAGCAGCGGCTCGCCGTGGGCCCACAGGACGAGCGAGGTGGCGTCGGGGTGCTCGTGGCCCCAGCCGTTGCGCCGGACCTGCCCGTGCTCGGCGACCGCCAGCAGCCAGTGGTCGGTCGGCCCGCGGCCGGTGCGCAGGACGCCGTAGCCGCCCGCCGGGGCGCAGACGCCGCGGTCGTCGCCGGGCGGCACGGGCTGCAGCGCCGGGTCGAGCGCGGCCAGCGTCGCCAGCTCGGTGTAGTCGGCGTGATGCCCGACGTCGGGCCACCACCAGAGGTAGCGCCCGTCGTCGAAGAGGCCGGCGAGCAGGCCCCAATGCTGCGGCCACGCGTCGCCGTCGTCGGTGGCCGGGGTGCGGCCGTCGGGCATGGCGACCGCCAGGGCGGCGTCGTAGACCGACGCCGCCGGGCTCACCAGGGGATCGGGCGCCTCGACGACGTCGCCGCTCCGCGGATCGAGCGGCGCGAAGGCGGCGATCACCTTCGCCGGCACCGCCCGCCCCTGCGCGAAACGATGCCACGCGGTCATGAAGGGCAGATAGCTGTTGGAGCCATAGCTCAGGTAGGTCCAGCCCTCGGCGTAGGCCCCCGGCGGCCCCTGGCCGTCGAGCATCACGTCCAGGAACCCGGTCAGCGCCGCCGAGATCTCCCAGGCCGCCGCGGGGCGGTCGCTGACGGCCAGCGCGCAGAGGCCGAGCGCCGCGAGCACCTTGCCGGTGTGGTTGTTGCGGTACAGCCCCAGGAAGGTGGCCCACGCCGGGCCGGTCACCAGGTCGCGATAGGTGTCGATGCGCCGGACGAGGCCGGCCCGGGCGCGGGCCTTGGCCTCGGCGAGCCCCGGCGCGGCGTCGAGCAGGTCGAACGCGCTGCAGAAGCCGGCGAGCGCCTGCGCCTCGCGGATATCGTAGGTGGTGTCGACGCCGATGGGCGCCGGATCGGGGAAGGGCCGGGCGAGCAGATCGGCGGCCTTCTCGAGCAGCGCGGGCCGGTCTTCGAGCAGGCCCACCAGCGCCGCCGCCTCGGCGACCCGCCCGTGGGACTGGGTCAGCGCGGTGTCGAAGCCGTCGACGGGGTGATCGGGCGGGTTCTGACCGGCGCGATCGCGCAGGCGGCCATAGAGGATGGCGTGGGCGCTGCCTTCGACCGCCACGGCGGCGCGCAGCGGGTCGAGGTCGCCGGGCCCCAGATAGAGCCGCGGGCGGGCATCGCGGTCCGGCTGCCAGGCCAGCGCCGACGACGGGTCGAGCGGGTCGGTGCCCGCCTCGACCTCGGCGCCGTCCCCCACCCCGTCGCCGTCGCTGTCGGGCCGGTCGGGGTCGGTGCCGAGGGCCGCTTCGTCCCGGTTGTCGAGGCCGTCTTCGTCCCGATCGCCGGGCTCGATCGCCAGCGCATCGGGCAGCGTGTCGGGCGCCGCGTCGGGTATAGCATCGGGCACCGCGTCGGGCAGGCCCGCGTCGCCCGCGGCATCCCGCGCCGCGTCGGACGCCGGCCCACCGTCGACGCTCTGCGTATCGGGCAGCCGATCGTCGACCGCGGGGGCCTCGCGCCCATCGCAGGCCAGCGCACCGAGAAGGAGCAGCGCGCCGAGAAGAAGCGGCGCAGTCAGGCCGCGCAGTGGCCGATCGAACCCGGTGCCGGGCATCTGCTCCCCCTTCGCGATGTCATCGGGACACGGACCGGATGTAGCCCGATCGACGCCGTCGCTTCAACGCGGGCGCGACCGAGCCCGACGGCGCGGCATCTGAGCCGTCGACCGATTGCAGGCCGACTTCCAAGGATCGATCATGACCGACCCGCGCACCGTACACATCCTCTACGAGAACCCCGACTGGCTGCCGCCGCTGCTCGCCGGGCTCGACGCCGAGGGCCTGCCCCACCGGCTGGTGGAGGTCTGGCGCGGCGGCCTGCGCCTCGACCGCGCGCCCGAGCCGGGCATCTGGCTCAACCGCATGAGCCCGTCGTCGCATACCCGCGGCCATGCCGAGAGCGTCGCGCTGATGCGCGAGACGCTGCACTGGCTCGAGAGCTACGACCGGCGGGTGATCAACGGCAGCGCGGCCTTCCGCCTCGAGATCAGCAAGGTGCAGCAGGATCTCGCGCTGCGGCGGCACGGCATCCGCACCCCGCGCACGGTGGCCGGCGTCGGTCGCGAGGCGCTCGTCGCGCTGGCCGAGACCTTCGACGGGCCGTTCATCACCAAGCACAACCAGGGGGGCAAGGGCCTGGGCATCGAGCTGTTCGACGACGTGCGCGCCTTCGCGGCCCACCTCGAGTCGCCGGCCTTCGATCAGGGCCCCGACGGGGTGGTCGTCCTGCAGCAGTACATCCGCCCGGCGGCGGGCCACATCACCCGCGTCGAGCTGGTGGGCGGGCGCTTCCTGTACGCGATGAACAGCGCCACCGACGAGGGCTTCGAGCTGTGCCCCTCCGACGCGTGCCAGGTGCCCAAGGCGCCCATCGGCGAGGCGTGCCCGGTGGACGGCAGCGCCAAGTTCAGCCCGGCGGCGCTCACCGGCGACGATCCGCTCGTCGAGAAGTACCGCGCGCTGTGCGCCAAGGAGGGCATCGAGGTCGCCGGCATCGAGTTCGTCGAAGACACCGACGGCCGGCGCTACACCTACGACATCAACGGCACCACCAACTACAACAGCAAGGTGGGCGCTGCGGTGGGCATCGACGGCATGCGCGAGGTGGCGCGCTACATCCGCCGCGTCGCCGATCGGATGTGAGCCGGAGATGCCATCGAATGGCATGAAGCATGGCACCCGATGGCATCAGATGCCATCGCACCACCGCGTCAGGGCACCCACGGCAGCCGATCGAGGTCGACGTTGCCCCCGCAGATCACGACCGCCGCGGTGCGCCCGGCGAAGCGCTGCCGATCGCTGAGCAGCCCGGCGAACGCCACCGATCCCGAGGGCTCGATCACCTGCTTGAGCCGGGTCCACTGCAGGCGCATCGCCTGGACAATCGCGCCGTCGTCGACGGTGATCACGTCGTCGACATGGCGCAGCATCATCGGGAAGGTGCGCGCGCCGAGCGTCGTCAGCAGCCCGTCGGCCACCGAGCGCGGGTTCTCCGCCGGGATGCGCCGCTTCGCCCGAAACGAGCGATACGCGTCGTCGGCGCCCGCCGGCTCGACGGCGATGACCTCGACCTGGGGCCGCAGCCCCTTCACCGCCGCGGCGACGCCGCTCATCAGCCCGCCGCCGCCCACGGGCACCAGCACGACGTCGGCGTCGGGCACCTGCTCGACGATCTCGAGGCCCAGCGTGCCCTGCCCGGCGATCACCGCGAAGTCGTCGCTGGGGTGGATGGTCGCGATGCCCTCCTTGGCGACCAGCGCGTCGAGCGTCGCCACGCGGGCCTTCAGCGTCGGCGCGCACTCGATGATCGTGGCGCCGTAGCCGGCCACCGCCGCCTTCTTCACCGCCGGCGCCGTCGAGGGCATGACCACCCACGCCGGCACCCCGCGCCGAGCCGCCGCCATGGCCACCGCCGCGCCGTGGTTGCCCGACGAGTGGGTGCCGACACCGCGCGCGGCGGCGGCGTCGTCGAGCAGGGCCACGGCGTTGCTCGCCCCGCGGGCCTTGAAGGCGCCGGTCTTCTGCAGGTGCTCGCACTTGAACACCGCCCGGCAGCCCGCGATGCGATCGAGCGCGCGGCTGGTCATGATCGGCGTGCGGTGCACATAGGGCGCGACGCGCGCGGCGGCGGCCTGGATGTCGGCGAGCCCGGGCAGCTCGACCGATTCGGACGAATGGGGCATGCGCTCTGCTCCTCTGAGGCCTCGGTCGGACAGCCGGGTTTCCATGTGACACGACGGGTCGCGGGAATCCAGACGGCAGCGCGCGTATCTTTCGAAGGCCGGCTGGCGCCGCGGGGACGGTGCGTGCTGGCTGAGGACTCGAGGAGACATCCGACTCGCCCTGGGGACGACCATGACCCGAACGCTCCATATCGCCCGCGGCCTGCGCCGCTTCGCGCCCTTCACGGCGTGCTGCTCGCCGCGCTCGCGCTCACCGGCTGCCCGGCGGACGACGAGGTCGAGCCGACCGCAGACGCCGGCCCGGCGCCGATCGAGCTGAGCTTCGGCAGCCCTTCACCCGCGCAGGGCGCCGCCGACGTCGATCCGGGCGGGATCACCCTCGAGTTCGGCAGCGCGCCGACCGCCGACAGCTATCGGGTCTTTCTCGGCACCGACTACCCCGCCGTGCAGGGCCGCGCCGATGGCGTCGCGCTCGGTGAGGCCGAGGGCGAGATCGAGACCGGCACGCTCGAGAAGGGCGCGCTCTACTTCTGGCGGGTCGAAGCCACCCTCGAAGGCGAGTCTTCGAGAGCCCGGTCTAC
This sequence comes from bacterium, assembly GCA_030427205.1. Classification (GTDB taxonomy): domain Bacteria; phylum Myxococcota_A; class Bradymonadia; order UBA7976; family UBA1532; genus JACKDM01. The sequence continues at coordinate 167,500 of JAUHXC010000018.1, forward strand.
AGCTTCACGACCGCGGTGGGTGAGGGCCCGACGACCCCGCTCAACCCGATGCCGGCCAACGGCGCCGCGGACGTCGCCACCGACACCGGCCTGAGCTGGGACGCCGCGGCCCGCGCCGAGCGCTACACGGTCTACTTCGGCGCCGATCCGACGCCGGTGGCCGCCGGCGACGCCGGCGCGCAGATCGCCGACGGCGCCGACACCGCCGTCGCCCTCGCCGACGCGCTGGCCGAGCAGACCAGCTACTACTGGCGCGTCGTGGCCCACAACGACGACGGCGCCACGTCGAGCGCGTTGTGGCGCTTCACCACCGCCGGCCTGCCGCCCGGCCCCGAGGCGCCCGATGCGCCGGTCGATCCGGTGCCCGAGTCGGGCGCCACCGGGGTCGCGGTCGATACGGATCTCCGCTGGGCGCCGAGCGCGCGGGCCGACGGCTACCGGGTGTACTTCGGCGACGACATCGCCGACGTGGTGCGCCCCGAGAACCTGATCGGCGAGACCGCCGAGACCTCGATCGCGCTGCCCGAGCCGCTGGCGACCGGCGGCAGCTACTTCTGGCGGGTCGAGGCCTTCAACGTCGCCGGGGCGACCACCGGGCAGGTGTGGGGCTTCGAGACGGTGCCGGCCGATGTACCCGGTCCGCTGCAGAACGAGGCGCCGGCCAACGGCGCGACGATCGACGGCGACGGGGTCGAGCTGAGCTGGACGGCCGCGGCCAACGCCGAGGCCTACGCCGTCTTCTTCTCGCAGAGCGTCGCCGACGTCGCCGGCGGCAGCGCCGACGCGCTGATCGGCGAGCAGGGCGAGACGACCCGCGCCCACATGGAGAGCGAGGGCTTCGAAATCCGCACCAACGTGGGCGACCGCTCCGATCCGCTGGTCGGCGGGTCGATCGTCTTCATCGGCGAGGACAATGAAAGCGAAGGGGTCGACGGCACCTTCGAGGCGTCCCTCGATCCGCTGGTGGGCGGGTCCTACGACTTCCAGTTCCGCCGCAACCGGCTGGTCAACGACCACGACTACGGCCACCGCATCACCTGGAACGGCTACCAGAGCGCGCAGTACGCCCAGGTGCCGGCGGACGCGACCACCGACCGCTCGATGGTCGTCGAAGACAGCTTCTACAACGGCGAAGACCAGCTCGTGGACATGGACGTCCGCCCGGTGGCCGGTGATACGTCGGTCGCCGTCGAGCGCAACGAGGTCTACTCGAGCCGCCAGGGCGTCGACTTCGATATGGAGGACGCCGACTACACCGGTGACGAGGGCGCCCAGACGGTCGCCTGGCCGGTGACGTCGGGCAGCTTCGCGCTGATCCTGCGGGACAACTACATCGTGGCCGACGAAGACATGTTCGAGCTGACCCTGCGCAGCTACAAGCCGGTCGGCGAGGTCTACATCGAGGGCAACCGCGGGCTGTCGACGGACGACTACGGCGTCGACGCCACGATCTTCGACTTCACCCGGGCGGTGATCGCCAACAACGTCTTCGAGTCGTACGACGACAAGGCGATCGAGTTCGACGTGGCTTTCCAGGCCGGCCAGCCCATCACGACCGACGTGTTCGTCTTCCACAACGACGGGCGGCGCTCGGACGACGAGAACATGCGGCTGTCGAGCTTCTACGATACCAACCGCGTATCGGACGAGACCTACGGCGCGATGAACGTCTACATCGCCGGCAACAGCCTCTACGGCAGCACCGAGTCGGAGGGCCTCGAGAGCCGGGTGATCGGCGACAGCCTGGTGCTCGTCGAGCGCAATCACATCGGCTACAACGACGTGGACAGCGACGACGCGTGGCAGATGAGCTGCAACGGCATCCGCCGGCCTTTCGTGCGCGGGCGCAATAACGTGCTGGCCTACGGCGCCGGCGCGGGCATCTCGTCGGAGCGCTGCGGCGGCACCTACACCAACAACACCATCGCCTATAACAACCGGGACAATACGAGCTACGCGGGCATCGACAGCAATACCAACGGCGACTGCGACGAAGCCGGCTGCTTCGACCAGAGCCTGTGGCACAGCAACGTCATCGCCCACAACGCGTGGCGCGACCTGGACGACGACGAGTACTACCAGGTGCCCTACAGCCTCATCGGCCAGAACCCCTACCCCTTCGTGCCGGGCCCCGGGGTGGTCGTCGCCGACCCGCTCTTCAACTTCTGCGACGACATCCAGGATCTCGAGTGCTACACCTTCGACCGGCGCAGCCCGACCTTCGACGCGGGGCACCCCGGCGAGGCGTGGAACGACGCCGACGGCACCCGCAACGACCTGGGCGCTTTCGGCGGGCCGTGGGCCGGCTGGATCGGCTGGCAGGGTGAGAACCAGCCGATGCCGGTGGCGCTGCTCGGCGTGCGCCCGATGGGCCAGCTGACGACGGGTCGGCCGCTGGCGGCGGTCGACTCGACGCCGACGGTGGTCTTCTCGACCGATCTGGCGGACGACGCGGCCGACGCGCTGAGCGTGGTCGACGGCGGCGGCGCGCCGGTGGCCGGCGCCTGGGCCATCGACCGCAACCGCGCCACCTTCACCCCGGCCCAGCCGCTGGCGGCGGGCGGGTTCTACACCGTGCACATGGGCGCCGGTATCGGCGGCGCGGCGGGCGAGGTCGCCTGGGCGGCCGACCGGGTGACCTTCGTCACCGCGGTCGACGCCGTCGCCGAGGTCGAGGGCGGTCAGGCGATCGGCGGCGACCCGGTCTTCTCGTTCACCGGCGAGCTGACCGCCGAGGCCGATACCAGCGACACCTACACCCTCGACGCCCGCGCCGGCGATCACCTGCGGCTGACCGTCTTCGCCGATCGCCTCGCCGGGGTGACCCAGAACGCCGACGTCGCCCTGCGCCTGCGCGACGCCGACGGCACCCTGCTCGACGCCGACTACGACCTCTTCAACTCGGAGAGCGAGGCGGCGCGCGGCCAGGATCCGTACATCGAGTACGTCTTCGCCCAGGACCGCCCGGTGGTCGTCGAGGTCTTCATCGAGGACGCCGACGACGCGGCGACGCAGACCTACCGCCTCGACGGCGTCATCTCGCCGCTGTGACGCCTCACCCGGCGGACCACGGGTGCGCGCGCCCGCTGATCCGCCACCCGCACATCGGGTAGACTCCACCCGCCGCCGCCCCGGCGGCAATGCCCCGGAGTCCCCGATGCGCCCCAACCCACTGCATCCCGTCGCCCTCGCCGCGCTCTGCGCCGCGCTCGCCGCCTGCCAGGAGAGCCGGACCCCGCCGCCGGGCGATCCCGGCGGCGGCGTGCGGGTCAGCGACGCCGGCGTACGCTACGACCGCGGCGGCGACGACCCGACCGACGACATGACGGTCGACGCGGCCGAGCAGGATCCCGACGCCGCGCCGCTCGAGCCCGACGCCGAGGTGGACGCGGCGCCGTTCGACGTCATCCCCTACGCGGTCGAGACCCGGGTCGGCGAGCGGCGCACGCCCGCCGGCCTCGAGGTGCGGGTCACCTGCCAGGTGCTCGACCAGACCGGCGCGCCCATCGTCGACGCCGAGGCCACCGCCGAGGTGCACCCCGACACCGGCTTCGAGCGCACCGAGACCGGGCTCATCGGCCGGATCGCCCGGGACTACGAGATCATCTGCGCCGCGCCGCGCATCGGCCTGCGCGACCCGACGCCCGCGGTGTGGACGGTGACCCCCGACGACGCCGCGCGCATCGTGACCCGGCTCGACGAAGAAGACATCGACGCCGGCGGCAGCGTGAACGTCGACTGCCAGGCCTTCGACGGCTTCGGCAACGACGTCGGCGCCGACGCCTTCGGCATGCGCATCGAGCCGCCGCCGCCGCAGGTCTTGCAGGAGGGCATGACCCTGACCTTCGACTCGGCGGGCGCGTTCGAGGTCAACTGCACCCTGCCCGGCGTCGAAGAAGCCCCGCCGGTGCCCCTCGAGGTGCGCGCCGGCTCACCCGCCGAGCTGTCGATGGCGCTCTTCCCCGATCGGCCCAGCTATCGGGTCGGCTCGGTGGTCGAGGTCGTCGCGCAAGTCACCGACGAGTACGGCAACCCGGTGGTCGGCGCGCCGGTGCAGTTCATCAGCGATCCCGCGTTGCCGGCCTTCGGCGACGGCCGCTTCCGCCTCGTCGCCGAAGGGCTCTACGACGTCGGGGTCACCGTCGTCGGCGAGACCTTCGAAGACCGCGAGCTGGTGGCCACCCGGCGCATCCTGGTCGACTTCGGCGGGCCGGGCATCGCCTGCGAAGACCCCGAAGACGGCGAGGTCATCCGCCGCCCCGAGGGCGGGGCGATGGACATCGGCGGCACCGTCGCCGACATCCAGGGCGTCGAGTCGGTCATCGTCGACGGCGTGCCCGCCGACCTGAGCGAAGAGGGCCGCTGGCGCTCGGACGTAGACGTCGACTGGGGGCTCAACGTGCACGACATCGTCGCCAGCGACGGCGACGACGAGACCGGCACCTTCTGCGCCTACTACGCCGCCGACGCCTTCAGCGCCGACGCCGCCCCGCTGCAGGACGCCCTGCTCTTGCGGCTGGGCCAGGGCGCGCTCGACGACGGCCGCCCCGACCAGCCGCTGAGCAGCCTGGGCGACGTCATCCGACGGGTGGTCAACAGCCAGGGGCTGGTCGACGAGGTCGATCAGGCGGCGCGCTCGCAGAACCCGATCGTGCCCAGCGAGTGCCACGTGCGGGTGCTCGGCGCGTGTATCTTCCGGCTGGGCGTCGACTACACCGGCATCGAGATCCGCGGCCCCAACGACGTGCAGCTCACCCTGGTCGACGGCGGCCTGCGGGTGCGGGCGACGATCCGCGAGCTGACAGTGCGGGCCCAGATGAACGGCACCCTGGGCAACCGGGCCGGGCTGCGGGCCGAGTTCATCACCATCGACCTGACCTTCAACGCCGGCCTGCGCTTCGACGGCCAGCCCGACCTGAGCCTGCGCGGCGTCAACGAGGTCAGCATCGGCGACCTCGACGCCGACTTCTCGGGCCTGCTCGGGTTCATCTTCGAGCTGGTCTTCGAACTCTTCGAGGGGCTGGTGCGCGATACCATCGTCGACGCCATCCGCGACTTCCTCGTGGAGAACGTCGACGACGTGCTCACCGACCTGCTGGGCAACGTCGACATCGGCGAGCTGTCGGAGGGCATCGACGTGCCCAGCCTGACCGGCGGCAACCCGGTGCCGATGACGGTGACCGTCGGGCTCAACCGGCTCGACTTCCTCATCGGCCAGCTGCTCGTCGGGGTGCAGACCCGGGTCGAGGCGCCGGTGCGGGTGCCCGATCGTGGACCGGGCGTGCCGCTGCTGCCGGGGCACGACGCCGTGGTGTTGCCCGCCGACCGCACGGTGGGCGCGGCGGTGCAGTTGGGCCTGCTCAACCAGATCATGCACGCGCTGTGGCGCGCGGGGTACTTCGAGGCCGAGGCCGGCGGGCTGGTGGCCGGGGTCGCCGGCGATCTGCCCGAAGGGGTCGAGGTCTTCCTGCGCTTCCCCCGCCCGCCGTGGGTCGCCGGCGTCGACGGCGAGTCGACGGTGCGGGTGATGCTCGGGCCGCTGTCGGCGGGCGTCGTCTATCCCGGCTTCTTCGTCGAGCCGATCCAGGTGCGCATCGCCGCCGAGATCAGCGCCACGGTCAACGTCATCGGCGAGCGCGAGCTGTCCTTCGAGGGGGTCGACATCGACCGCTTCTACCTGGCGCTCGGCGGGGCCGAGATGCCGCCGCGGGCCCGGGAGGTCCTCGAAGACACCCTGCGCCGGGTGGTGCAGGGGGTCGTCGACCGCTCGCTGAACGACGGGCTGCCGGTGCTGCCGCTGCCCGAGTTCGTCATCCCCGACGATCTGGCCCGCTTCGACCTGCCCCCGGGCGTCGGCCTCGGCCTGCGCATGCCGCGGCTGAGCGGCACCGAGGCGGCGTGGCTCTTCGACGGCAACTTCGGCGAATGAGGCATCCGATGCAGACCCGCGACCCTTCGATCCGATCCGTGGCCCTGCTGCTCGCCGGCCTCGGCGCCGTGCTGGCCCTCGGCTGCGACGACAGCGTCTCGAGCGCCGGCGGCGGCGACATGATCGTCGCCGACGTGGCCCCCGAGCCCGAGCCTCAGCCCGACATGGCGCCCATGCCCGAGCCCGAGCCGGAGGCCGACGCGGCGCCGCCGCCCGCGCCGGAGCCGGCGTTCATCGAGCTGGGCCTCGACCCGCGCCGCGGGCTCTACACCCGCGAGGAGACCCCCCAGGTGACGGTGACGGTCTACGACCGCATCGGCCGCGAGATCGACGCCGAGGGGCTGCTCTACTTCGACGTGCAGCCGCCGGGGCAGGCCGAGATCAACGACGACCTGACGCTGAACTTCCTGCTCGAAGGCCAGGGCGCGGTGCGCGGCTGCGTCACCAGCGACCTCTGCGGCCGGGTGAGCTTCTTCGTCGACGACGCGCCGCCGGTGCTCGAGCTGATCACCCCCGCCCGGGGCGACGTGGTCAGCGGCGAGCCGGTCATCGGCGTCACCGGGCGCACCGATCCGGCGCCGAACGTGCCGCGGGTCTTCGTCAACGACCTCGAGGTCGAGGTGGCCGACGACGGCACATTCGTCACCGAGCTGCGGGCCGAGCTGGGCCTCAACCGGATCGACGTCATCGCCGACGACGGCGTACGCCGCCCGCCGACCCGCATCGTGCGCGAGGTGGTCTGGGCCCCCGAGGTGCTGGTGCCCGACGCCGACGGGGTCACCGTCGAACAGGCGGTGGTGCTGCGCCTCGATCAGACGCTGCTCGACAACCGCGAGGCGCCGCCCGAGCCCGACGAGATGGGCGCGGTGACGGTTCAGGACATGGCCAGCGTCGTCGAGCTGTTCCTCTCGCGGCTGGAGCTGATCGGGCTCGTCGACGACCCGGTCATCAGCGACAGCGACGACCTGCGGCTGGTCATCGAAGCCATCCGGCCGGGCACGCCCGACGTGGCCATCACCCTGGTCCCCGACGGCATGGAGGTCTTCCTGCGGCTGGAGGACATCGCCATCGTCACCTCGGGCTTCGTGGCCCTCGAAGGCGAGAACTTCGACCTCGGCGGCGAGGTGCGCATCACCGCCGCCGCCTTCGCCGGCATCACCGTCGAGCCGGGCCCCAACGGCGAGCCCGTCCTGCGGGTCGGCGACATCGGCGTGGCGGTCGAGGCCCTGGGCGGCGTCATGAACGACAGCACCGCCCAGGCGCTGCTCGACACCGTCGGCAGCCTCGTGCGCACCGTCATCAACAGCTTCGCCGACGAGCTGATCGCCGACGTGGTGGCCGATCAGGTGCCCGAGTTCATCGAGTTGGGCCTGGGCGACGCGCTGGGGCCCCTGGCGAACATTCCGCTCGACATCGAAGAGCCGGCGGTGGCCCTCGACCTCAGCTTCACGCTCGCCGACCCGCACCTGGCCCGCGACGCGATGACCCTCGAGCTCGTCGGCCGCATCAGCCAGCGCATGCCCGTCGAGCCGCCGCACCCCAGCCCGGGCATCCCGGCGGTGGGCCTCGGGGCCGATCCGATCTGGCCGGTGGACGCCGGGCTGGGCGTCGCCGTGCGGCTGTTGACCGTCAACGCGCTGCTCGACGCCGTCTGGCGCCAGGGCGCGCTGCAGCTCGACCTGACCAACTTCCTGCCGCCGGAGGTCTCGGCGCTGATCAGCGGCGGCCGGGTCGACGCCCGCATCCCGCCGCTGGTGGTGCCCGGCGCCCGCGGCGGCCCCTACGCGTTCGAGGTGCAGGTGGGCGAGCTCGATCTCTACCTGGAGAGCAACATCAACCCCGAGCCCGATCACTACACGCTGAGCCTGCGCGCGGGCCTGATCCTGCAGGTGGGCGAAGGCGGCATCCGCTTCGACGTGGCCGAGGAGCCCGACCTGCGCATCCAGCTGATCGAGGCCGGCGGGCGCGCTCCGCTGCTGCCGCCCGAGGGTCTGGAGCGCCTGATCGGCCCGCTGGCCTGGGGCGAGGTGCGCAACGCCATCGGCGAGGGGCTGAACCTGGCCATCGATCCGATCGAGATCGGCCTCGAAGACTTCCAGGATCTGGCCCCGACCCTGCGCGCGGTCGAGGTCGTGCCCGCCTTCCCCGCCCCGCCCGGCGTACGCAACGGCTGGTTCGTGCTCGGCGCGGGGGTCGACATCGCGGTGCGCTGAGGCGGCCGCCGGGTCAGGCGGGGCGGACGACCCGGAAGCCGATGTCGTCCGCCGCCTCGGACGCCCGCCGGCCCGCGCGGCACGCGGAGCGCAGCTCGGTCGCCCGACAGTTGTAGGCCCCGCCTCGCACCACCCGCCGCGCCCCGCGCGCGGGGCCAAAAGGATCCACCGCCGCCCCGCCGTAGAGCCCCATGACGTCGTGGCACCACTCCCAGACGTTGCCGTGCATGTCGAAGAGGCCCCACGGGTTCGCCGGCCGCTCGCCGCAGGCCTCGACCCGCCGCCGCCCGCTGTCGATGAAGACCGCCACCTCCGCGAGCCGGTCCTCGTCGTCGCCGCACCAGTGGCGGGTCGCGGTGCCCGCGCGGCAGGCGTACTCCCACTCGGCCTCCGACGGCAGGCGATAGCCATCGGCGTCGGGCCGGCGGGCGGCCTGCTTGCCATCGATCGCATAGGCCGGGGTCAGGCCCTCGCGGCGCGAGAGCGCGTTGCAGTAGCGCGCCGCCATCAGCCAGGTCACCGCGGTCACCGGGCACCCCGGATCCCACGCGCCGCGCCGCGCGCCGACCACCCGTCGGTAGCTCGCGCCGCTGATCGGCGAGACGGCCATCCAGACGCCGCCCGTCAGCCGCACCGCATGCCGGGCCTCGTCCCCGCGGCGCCCCCATTCGAGCAGCGGGCTGCCCATCTCGAAGCGCCCCGGCGGAATATGCACCAGCCCCGGGCGCAGCTCGGTCGCCGGGCGCGGCTGCGGCTCGGCGCCGGCCAGGCTCACCGGCGCGATGGCCGGATCGGTCATCTGCGGACGCGCCGCGGGCGGGGGCGGCGTGAAGTCGTGGCCGGTGCGCGGCGGGATGGCGACGGGGGTCGGGTGCACCGGCGTCGGCCGCGGGGCCGCGACGGGGACCGCGACGGGCCGCGGGGTCGCGACGGGGACCGCGACGGGCCGCGGCGGCGGGGTCGGGCGCTCCGGCGGCGACGGCTGCCGCCCATCGGATCCCGGCGGGCCGCACATCACGAAGCTCGGCGCGCCGACGACCTCGGCCGGCGCGAGCCCGAGCGGCGCGTCGTCGAGGGCGGCGCGCAACGCCGCGGCGAAGGCGCCGGCATCAGCCGGGCGGCGGGTCGGATGCCAGTCGATGGCCTCGCCGAGCAGCCGGCGCACCGGATCCGACACCGGCAGCCGCCCGAGCACGATGTCCGGTCGCCGGATCATCGAGCGCGGCAGCTCCTCGCCGTGCAGGACGAAGATCGCCGTCATGCCGAGGCCGTAGACGTCGGCGGTGGGCTCGGCCTCACCGGGTCGATCGAGCAGCTCGGGCGCCGCGTAGAGCACGGTGCCCAGCGGGCCGGTGCCGGTGCCGCCGGTCGTATCGCCAGCCATCACGAGGTCGAAGTCCCCCACCTTGGCCCGCCCGCGGCCGTCGAGCAGGATGTTGCTCGGCTTGATGTCGCGATGCACCATGCCCCGCCGATGGGCCTCGCCCAGCGCGTCGGCCGCGGCCAGCACCGCGGCCATGCCCGCAGCCGTCGGCAGCGGCTCGGCGCGCAGGACGGCCCCTTGCAGGTCACCGCCGTCGAGATACTCCATCGCGAAGAAGTGCCACTGATCGTCGGCGGTCGGCACCGAGACCAGCTCGACCACCCCCGGCACGTCGTGCAGCTGCCCCAGCTTGGTCGCCCCGCGGCGGAAGCGCTCGATCCGGCTCGCGTCGCGGTTCCAGCGCCCGTGCAGCACCTTGACGGCCACCTCCGCCGCCCGCTGCTCGTCATAGGCCCGCCAGACCGTCGCGAAGCCGCCGCCGCCGAGCCGCTCGCCGATCACGAAGCGCTCGACGAGCACGTCCCCCGGCTCGACGCTGCCGCCGCTGCGGATGCGGCGCTTGATGGCCTTGAGCTCCTCCATGGCCGCGCGGATGGCACCCGCCGCCCCGCGGGCCGCCTCGAGCTGGCTCAGCCGCCGCCGCGCCTCGCGCAGATCGGGGTGCATCTCGAAGGTCGCGGCCGGCTGCCTGGGGGTCAGGGGCCGGGCGGCGTGGGCCGCCCAGCGCTCGAAGCGCGGCGAGGCGGGCTGTCCGACGACCATCCGGGCGGCGGTCGCCAACCACTCGGCCATCAGCGGGGCCGCGCCGTCGGCGTCGATCCACGCGTTGAGCACATGCAGATCGGCCAGCATGCGATCGGCGCGGCGCGGCGGATCGAAGAGCTTGGCCCGCACCCGATGGCCCAGGCTGCCGATGAGCACGTCCCGCCGATCGGCGAGGCCCACGTCGCACGCGAGGCGATGGATCTCGAGCACGGTGCGTTGCTCGAAGGCGCGTACCCGTCGACCCTGCTCGTCTGGCGTGACACGCATCATCGCCGGGCAGCCTATCAGATCCGACGCGCGGCGCCTCCTCCGCGACGATTTCACGCCCTTCCGCGGCGCAGGACGGCGCCAGCGTCAGTCGATGGGATCGTCGAGGCAGTCGGCCAGTTCGAACACGTCGGCGAACTCGATCTCTTCGAAGCCGACGGTCAGGTCGGGCTCGCGGCTGTTGGTATAGGCGATCGCGCCCACCTGCAGCGTCGGCGGCAGCTCGGGGCGTTCGAAGGTCGCCGCCAGCGCCCACTCACCGCCGTCGACGGGGCGCTTGTACATATGGAAGTCGGCCCCCAATCGGCACAGGCGCAGCTCGGCGTCGCTGCCGTGGGGCCACATCGGCCCCTCGAAGGCGCTGCGGCCGCCCTCGGTGGTCTTGGTCTCGACCGAGAGGTCGTCGATGTCGCGCCCGACGACGATGAAGACATAGTTCTCGGGCGGCGTGCGCGGGTCGCGGGCGATCAGGCCGCCGAGGTGAACCACCTGCGGCGGCGGCTCGTCGGGCGCCGATGCGCGTCGGGCCCGCACCCGGGCGGTGACCCGGAAGTCGCCGGTGACCGGCTGGTAGATCATCGGCCCGGTATTGCGATCGAACCAGAGGCCGAAGCCCCGCGGGGTCATCCACAGCGCGCCGTCGCGCACCTCGTGCTCGAAGAGCTGCGGGTTGAACAGCCGCCAGCGCGCGCCGAGCGGGCCCGCCTCGAAGTCGTCGCTGCGCGCGGGGCCGTCGAACGGCGCCATGTCGGGCTCGACGGCGGCGTCGACGGCTCGATCGGGCTCGGCGTCGACCGCCTGATCGACCGCGGCGTCCCAGATCGGGATGAACTGGTCGAGCGGCGGCTGCGCGTCCGCGGCGGGCGGGCCATCGGGCATGGCATCGAGAGAGGCATCCGGCATGGCATCACGCATGGCATCAGGGATCGCATCCGGCATAGCATCCACCTCGACCTCTGGCATGGCATCCCGGGCCATGGCATCGGGCGTGGCGTCCGGCATGACATCCAAAGTGGCATCCGGCATGGCATCCGGCATGGCATCGGGCCCGACATCGAGCATGGCATCCGGCATGACATCGACGATGGCATCGACCATGGCATCCGACATGGCATCGGCCCCGACGTCGGTCGCCCGCCCGTCCGGCGGGATGGGGCCCAGGTCGGTCGACGCGGCGTCCACCGGGTCGACCGGCGGCGCGGGCTCACAGCCCGCCAGCGCCAGCCCGGCCACGACCAACGCGGCGCGCGGGGCGCCCCCCCAGCGACCGGGACGGCTCATGGTGCCTCCTCGACGGCGGCGGCGATCGTCTGCCCGACCTCGAGCAGCGTCGCCCGCAACCAACGGTGACCGGGGTCGGTCTCCAAGAACTCGGGCCAGGCGATGCTGACGGTATAGGTCATGGGGCTACCCAAGGGTGGCTCGAACAGCTCGACGGGCCAGTGGGCGGCGAAGGTGCGCGCCGCGCTGCGCGGCAGGGTCACGAGGGCGTCGCCGCCGCACACGATCGCCGGCGCCGCCAGAAAGTATGGCGTGCAGCCGACGACCCGCCGCGCGACGCCCATCTCGGCCAGCCGCCGATCGATCGGATAGTCGCCCCGCCCGGTGATGCGCGTCACCACGTGCGGCCAGCGCACGTAGGCCGCCGGATCGATCGGCCCGTCGAGGATGGGGTGACCCGCGCGCACCATGCCCACCATGCGCTCGCGCAGCAGCGGGGCGGCGTTCATGTCGGCCGGTCGATCCCACGGCCCGATGACCGCCAGCTCGCACGCGCCCGACCGCAGGTGATCCCAGAGCCGATCGCGATCGAGCGGCGCGACGTCGAGGCCGAGCCCGGTCCCCGCCTCGGCCAGCCGCCGAACCAGCGGGGGGATGACGTTGATCGCGTAGGTGTCGAGGCTCGTGAGCTGGAAGGTCCGCGCAGCCCGCGCCGGCTCGAAGACCTCTTCGCCGGCGAGCAGCTTCTCGATCCCGCGCAGCGCGGTGCGCAGCGGGCCGGCCATCGCCTCGGCGCGCGGCGTGGCGACCATGCGGCTGCCGCTGCGCACGAGCACCGGATCGTCGAGCGCGTCGCGCAGCCGCTGCAGGGTCTGGCTCATCGCCGACTGGGTGACGCCGAGGCGGCCGGCGGCCCGGGTGACGTGGCGCTCTTCGAGCAGCACGTCGAGGGCCACGAGCAGGTTGGCGTCCATCTGGCTGAGGCGCGACATGGGGCCATCATCAGCGTTGCTGATGTGTACATCAATACAATCACGTTCTCTTTTTACCGACCCGGGCGTATCTCTATGCGTGTCGCGGCGGCAGACGCCGCTCAACAAACCCCACAGCCCGCCGAGCCGGGCTCGAACACGGAGAGACATCATGGCCAACGATACCCGCGTCGCCCTCGTCACCGGCGCCAACCGCGGCATCGGTCTGGAGACCAGCCGCCAGCTCGCCCAGGCCGGCGTGACCGTCATCATGGGCGGCCGCACCGCGGACGCCATCAACGCCGCCGCCGAGACCCTGCGCGGCGAAGGGCTGCCTGTGCTGCCGCTCGTGCTCGACGTGGTGAACCCCGAGCACCACCGGTTGGCGGCGAAGAAGATCGAGGCCGACTTCGGCAAGCTCGACATCCTGGTCAATAACGCCGGCATCGTCACCGGCGAGCACTTCGGCATGAACAGCGCGACCTCGATCGCCCCCGAGGCGCTGCGCGAGACCTTCGAGGTCAACCTCTTCGCGCCCATCGCGCTGACCCAGGCGCTGCTGCCGCTCATCGAGAAGTCGCCCGCCGGGCGCATCGTCAACCTGTCGAGCATCCTCGGCTCGCTGACGGTCAACCGCGGCTGGGACGACCCGGAGATGGCGGCCTACGCCGACTTCAAGCCCACCGCGTACGACACCTCGAAGGCCGCGCTGAACATGTTCACCGTGCACCTCGCCGCCGCCCTGCGGCATACGAAGATCAAGGTGAACTCGGCGCACCCCGGCTGGGTGAAGACCGACATGGGCAGCGAGGCGGCGCCGATGGAGATCGTCGACGGCGCCAAGACCAGCGTGGCCCTCGCGCTGCTCGACGCCGACGGCCCCACCGGCGCGTTCATCCACCTGGGCGAAGAGCTGCCCTGGTAGCCGCGGCCGGCGCACGGCCCCGTTGCCCGAGCAGCGGGGCCGTGTCACGTTCGAAGGCATGCCAGACACCGCGAGCATCGCCCCATGAGCATCGCCGGCCGCTGCAAGCTCTACGGGCTCTTCTGGTGGGTCGCCGCGCTGATCCTCGCCGCTCGGGCCCGCCCGGTCTTCGGCCCCGAGGGCCTGTGGATGGAGGAGGCGCTCATCGCCCTGGGCGCGGCGGTGGTGGTCGGCTGGGGCAAAGGCACGACAGTGATGCGCAGCGCCGCCCGCAAGGCCCGCAGCCGCATCATCCGGCGCGGTCCGACCGCGCCGCCGTGGAGCGTCTTCAGCCTGGGCACGATCGCGCTCATCGTCTTCTTCATGGCCCTGGGCTACGCGATCCGCGTCGCTCCGTACCCCGAGCAATACCGCATCTGGGTCATCGGCATCGTCTATCCCGGCGTCGCGCTGGCGCTGCTGATCGGATCACGGCCGCTGCTGGAGAGCTGAGCCGCTCACCCGCCGTTCGAGCCACCGCGGATCAGATCGGCCCCCTTCTCGGCGATGGCGATGGTCGGCCCGTTGGTATTGACCGTCGTGATGCGCGGCATGATCGAGGCGTCGATCACCCGCAGGCCGGTGAGTCCCCTCACCTTCAGCGTCGGATCGACCACCGCGCCGTCGTCGATGCCCATCCGGCACGTGCCCACCGGGTGATAGATGGTCGTCGCGCGCCGCCGGGCGTGGGCGAGTCGCGCGGGCCCGTCCGTCGGCCACTGCTCCGGCTGGATCAGCGGCCCGCGCAGGCCCTCGAAGGGCGCGGCGCTCACGATGCGCCCGGTCAGCTCGATGGCGTCGGCCAGGATCTGCCCGTCGCGCGGATCGGACAGCAGCGCGGGGTCGATCAGCGGCGCGGCGAACGGATCCCGGGGATCGAGCCGCACCGACCCCCGACTGTGCGGCTGCACCAGCCCCGGCAGCACGGTGAAGCCATGCACCTTCGACGGATCGGGCACCTCGTCGATGTCGGGCAGCCAGCCGTTGACCACATGCCATTGCACGTCGGGCCGATCGGCGTCACTTCCGAGCCGCGCGAAGCCGCCGCACGCCGGGGTGGGCACGGTCAGCGGGCCGCGCCCCATCAGCGCGCGCAGGAAGTCCCAGGCCACCTTGCCGTTGCGCACCCGCGGGGTCATGGTCACCGGCTTCAGCGCGCGCCAGACCAGCGGCACCATCACATGATCGTGCAGGTTGGCGCCGACGCCCGGCAGGCCGTGGCGCACGGGCACCCCGGCCGCCTTCAGCCCGGCGGGCGGGCCGATGCCCGAGCGCAGCAGGATGTGCGGCGAGCCGATCGCGCCCGCGGCCAGGATGACCTCGTCGGCGCTGATCGTCTGGGATACGCCACGGCGCACGCAGGTCAGCCCAGTCACCCGGTCGCCGTCGAGTATCAGCGTGGTCACCTCGGTATCGGCGCGCACGACGAGGCCCGGTCGACCCCGGGCGGGGTTCAGATAGCCCGCGGCGGTGTGATGCCGTCGCCCGCGGGCGACGGCGACCGGATACAGCCCCACGCCGTCCAGATCAGCCCCGCCGAAGGCCGCATTGCGCGCGAGCCCACACGCCTCGGCGGCGGCGATCCAGGTCTGCCAGACCTGCGACGTCTCGGCGGGCAGCGCCACGTCCAGGCCGATGTCATCCGCCCCGCGCAGCGCCCGCTCGGCGTAGGGCCGCAGCTCGGCGGCCGACCAGCCCGCGCAGCCGGCGGCGGCCCAGTCGTCGAAGTCAGCGTCGTGGCCATGCAGATGGATCAGCGTATTCATCGCGCCGCTGCCGCCGATCATCCGCCCCCGCGGCACGTGCAGCGCGCGGTCGTCGAGGCCCGGCTGCGGGGTCGTGCGCAGCCGCCAGTCGGTGGGGCGGTGGCGCAGAAATTGGGACATGCCCGGCAGCGCGACGAGCAGCCACGACGGGCGGCCGCCGGCTTCGAGAAGCAGGATCCGCCGTCCGGGATCGGCGCTGAGCCGCGCGGCGAGCACACAGCCCGCGGTGCCGGCGCCGACGATGACGTGGTCGAAGTGCTCGGTCGATGGCATGGGGCTCCTCGCGCCAGGGCTGCGAGCCAGTGTGCCGCATCGACGCCGAGACGGGCAGGTGCCTTGCGGCGGGTGACACCCGACGCCACAGTGGGCTCTGCTCGTCCGGAGGTGCCGATGCCGCGTCGAACGCTCGCTCTCATCTGCTTCGGTCTGCTGGCGTGCAGCCTGCCCGCCCTGGCCGATCCGCCGGGCCCCACCATCGGCGGCGCGGTCGCCGTCGGTCAGGCCCATCAACAGGACGGCCCTCGGCTGGACGTGCGGCTTCAGGGCTGGCTGCCGGCGGCGCTCGGCCCGCTGCGGCTCGGTCTCGAGGGCGCCTTCGTGCTCGAAGGCGAAGAGAGCGGCGGGTCGTGCCACTTCGGCGAGCCGCAGACCGGCGACGATCGCCCATCGATCGGCCAGGCGTGTATCGAGTCGGGCCTGGGCGCCCGCATGCTGCTCGGCGTCGAAGCGGGACAGCGCTGGATCGGGCGTCTGGAGGGCGGCGTCGGACCGGTCTGGCGTCGCGCCTTCGATCTGCGCGACGGCGAAGGGCTCGACAGCCGCTGGTCGCTCTCACTCGTCGGCCGCGCGTCGGGCCTGCTGGCCGTCGGCGACATGCTCGGCGGTCGCTGGCGGGTGGGTGTATCGCTGGAGGCCGGCAGCCTCGACGGCGAGGCGCCGGCCTACGCCGGCGGGCTGGTCTTCGAAGCGGTGGTGATCGACTGATCCGGCGAGGCGGCCGACGTGTCAGCGGATCGCGGCGAAGATCGCGTCGACCAGCGCGGCCGTCGGCGCGACGACCAGGGTGATCCGCGCGGCGTCCCGCTCGATGCGGTAGGTCCGGGCCGAGCGCTCGGACAGCGCGGCCCCCAGCGCGTCGAGGCCATCGGCGAGCGCGTCGTCCCCAAACGCCGCGGTCACGTCGATCCAGGTCAGCGACCCCTCCGGGTGAAGCGCGACGACCTCCCGCGCGCCGGCGACGCCCAGGACCGCGTCGATGGCCGCCTGGCCTCCGATCTCGGCGGCCAGGCGCAGCGCGAGCGGCCAGGGGCCGATCACGCCCCGATGGGCCGTCACCGCGCCGTCGAGCGCGGCGGGCAGATCCCCGTCTTCGAACTCGCCGGGCGTCGCGACGGGCAGCGCCAGCGCCGGCGCGCTCGTGCCATCGTACAGCGCCCCGAGCACCGCGCCGGTCGAGACCGGCGGGGCCTCGATGCGATCGCCGACGGCCACCAGATCGGCCCCCGCGTCGAAGGCCCGGGACGCCGCCGCCAACCCGCCGACATACGGCAGCCAGGGGTCGTTGGTGCGTGCCGGCTCCTCGGCGTCGTCCAAGGCCGGCGCGATGAGATCGACGAGCTCGTCGGCCCACGCCGCCCAGTCGATGTCGTCCACGGCGCGCCCCTGCACCTCGGCCTCGAAGGCTTCGGCGACCAGCTCGGCGTGCCCCTCGACGTACGTGATGAGCGCCGCCTCGGCGTCGCCCAGCTGCAGCCGCGCCGCCAGCCGGATGGCCGAGAGCCCATAGCGCGCGTCCTGCCAGGCGTGCACCAGCTCGTGCACCACCGTCGAGTTCTCCCGCAGCAGGTTGCGCTCTTCGATCGGCGCGGTCGGCACCACCAGGACCACCGAGCGCAGGGTGTTGTAGTACCAGGCGAGCACCCGGCTCGCGCGCTCGGTCTCCGCGGCGTCGTTGGTGCCGCGCAGGCGGTGGTCGATGCCGCTCGCGAAGCGCACCTCGGCCGATACCCGGCTGCTCAGCCGGTCGTCGGCCCACTGCGGGCCCACGTAGATCTGCACGGCGGTCTCGGGATCAACCGCGCGCAGGTCGATCTGCGGCAGCGGGCCCAGGAGCCGCTCGGTCTCGGCGAAGAGCCGGTCGCGGCAGCAGCTCTGGCGCACATCGCAGGGCAGCGGCGCGTCGGGCGCGCAGGCCACGTCCTCCAGCGCCGGCGGATCGGCGAGCGGGCTCACCCGTACGCCGGCGCTGTCGAGGAAGCCCGTCGTATCCACGCCCGGCGTACCGGCGACGACCACGACTTCGAAGCCGTCCGCGATGACCCGGCTCTCACCGTCGGCCGGCCGGTCGTCATCGCCCGCGAAGACCCAGCGATCGCCGTCGGCGTCCCACAGCGGGTCGTCATCCAGCGCCTGCTTCAGCGCGCGCGCGAAGCCAGCGGCGGTGGCAGTATCGTCGAAGACGAAGGTATCGCGGCGCACGCCGGCGCCGTCGTCGCGGGTGTAGTGCCGGCCGAGGTGGGCCCGCAGGTCCAGCGCGAACGCCGCCGCCGGGTGCTCGTCCGCCAGCAAAGCCTCTTCGAGCAGGATCCCATCGGCGGCGTCGGCGCTGCGGGCGACGAAGCCCTCGATCTCGTCGGCGGCGACCGCCGGCGCGACCTGCACGCAGCGCGACATGTCATCGAGGTCGAAGCCGATCAGGCACCCGTGCCCGACCGCACCGGGTACACCGATGAGCACGGCCCATGGATCGTCGGGATCGTGCAACGCGTGCAGCCGGGCGAGCGCCACCAGCTCGGGCCCGCCCTCCCGGGCCCGCAGATCGCGCACCTTGGCGTACTGCTCGGCGTCGAAGCGCCAGGGGTGCTCGCCGTCGGCCGCCCGCTGAATCGCCTGCTCGACCATCAGCGCGATCGCGGTGCGTACGCCCGAGCGCAGGTTGGTCCGCGTGGGGAACGCGCCGTAGTTGTCGATGGGATGGCCCGGCGAGACCCGGTTGCGCAGGTGCGCGCTCAGCGAGCGGATCAGCCCCAGCCGATGGCGCAGCGGCGCGTCGTTCTCGACCCGGGGGTTGATCCGAAAGACGAGCTTGCGGTCGCCGAAGAGGCGCACGCTGCCCACCGGCGAAGCGACCGACGGCCACGCGCGGTCGAGCACGTCGAAGGGCGACGTCGGCGGCGGGGCGGTGGTCCACCACCAGTCGAACGGCGGGCTGGGGTTGCCGCGGCCGATCTCTTCGATCTCGACCGCGATGTCGGCGGGCCACGGCGCGCCGTGGATGTGGGCCAGCCCCCGCGCCAGCCGCGCGACGCACGCCGCCTCGCGGGCGTCGCACGGCACGAGATCAGCGGACCAGATCGCCGCCGGCAGCTCGTCGTCACACGCGGTCGCGGCGAACGCGACGAGCAACGCGAGCGCGGCGCGGGACAATACCCGACAGCCGGCCACGGCGCTCTTCGGCGGGGTGTCACACATCACCCCGAACGTCCCATGGGAGCCGATGTGGCATCAAGGGCGCGCGCGGCGCGACAGCGGCCGGGTGGCGGTCAGAACCGCCCGATCCAGACCAGCCCGACGTCGTCGGGGCCGACCGCGGGCACGAGCATGCCCTGCCCGGTCGGGGTGTACTCGTCGGCGGCCCAGGCGAGGCCCAGGCCGGTCAGGCCCAACGCCGCGAATATGCCACCGACGCTGTAGATCACCGCGTCGTAGTCATTGTCGTCGATGAGCGCGGCGGTGGTGATGCCGGCGATGCCCAGCGCGAGGTTCACGCCGCCCGCGGCGAAGCCGATGTTGCGTACGGCGGGGTGCACCGGCTGGTCGTCGGCGATGGATTGGCCGAGCAGGATCGACGTGATCGTGCCGCCGCCCAGGCCGAAGAGCACGAGCGTCGCGCCGACGGGCGCGAGGCCGGCGGCAGCGTCGGAGGCCTCGGCGGGTTGCGGTGAGGTGAGCGCGAGCGCGAGCGCGGCCGCCGGCAGCAGACGGAGCGGCAGACGGGGCATCGGCGCCGGCATCAGGTGCGCTCGGAGAGCTCGAGGATCTGGTTGTAGACCCACTCGATGGGCTCGTCGCTGGTGACGTAGTCGATCTCGGTGGTGTCGAGCTCGAGCACCTTCGACGGCCCGCGGTGGTGGGCGAAGTAGTGCTTGTAGGCCTGACCCAGCCGGGAGATGTAGTCCGGGTCCATGTCCCGCTCGAAGGGGCGGTCGCGGCGCGCGATGCGCTGCATGATCACGTCGAGCCGGGCGTTGAGGTAGACGATGACATCCGGCTGCAGGATCGTCGTCTCGAGCGCCTGATAGACCTTCTCGTACAGCGCCAGCTCGTGATCCTGAAGGGTCAGCTGGGCGAAGATACGGTCTTTGAGCAGGTGGTAGTCGGCCAGGATGCCCGGCGTGAACAGGTCTTCCTGCAGCAGATCCTGCTGCTGGCTGAAGCGGCTCATCAGGAAGAAGATCTGCGTCTGAAAGGCGTACGCCCGCGGGTCCTCGTAGAAGAGCGGCAGGAAGGGGTTCTCCTCGACGACCTCCATCACCAGCCGCGCCTTGAGCCGCTGGGCGAGCTTGGCGACGAGCGTGCTCTTGCCGACCCCGATCGGCCCTTCGACGGCGACGTAGAGCGGCCGCTGGTTCATCGGGCTCCCCCCTGGCTCAGACCGCGGATGGCGTTGGCCACCGCGCTCTGCACCACCGCGTTCGGATCGCCCGCGGCCCGCTGCAGCGCGGGCAGGGCCGCCGGATCGCCCATGCGGCGCAGGCCCTCGGCGCAGGCGACGCGCACCACGTGCTCCGGGTCGGCGAGGCTGCGCTCGAGCAGCGGCCGGAAGTCGGGGCGGCCGATATTGCCCATGGCCAGCGCGGCGGCCTTGCGCACCTGGGCGTCGGGGTCGCCGAGGGCGCGGCCGAGGCCCTCGGCGTCGCCGATGCGGCCCATGAGGTAGGCCGCGGCTTTGCGCAGCCCGGCGTCGGGGTTGGCCAGAGCGTGGCCCAGCGCGTGGTGCACCGTGGCCGGATCGAGCCGGGCCAGCGCCTCGCCGACCGCGGCCCGGACCTCGGCCGCTTCGCCCACCACGGCCTGGATGAGCGGCACGACGGCCTGCGGGCTGTCGGTGCGGGCCAGGGCGCCCGCGGAGATGCGGCGCACGTCGACAGATGGATCGCGCAGGGCCTGGGTCAGCGCGGCGACCGCGCGGGGCTGAAGCTGCGCTTCGCCGCCGAGGCGGCCGAGGCCGATGGCCGCCAGCTGGCGCACCCGCTCGTCGCGGTGGCGGACGGCGCCCTCGAAGACGGGCAGCGCCTCGTGCGCGCCGAGATCGGCCAGCGACCGCACGACGAGCACCGCCAGCTCGTCGTCGGCGCCGACGGTGTACCAGCCCTTGACCAGCTCGGGCGCCGCGCGCACGTCGCCGCTCTGCCCCAGGTCGCCCAGCGCGAAGGCAGCGGCCGCCCGGGCGTCGCCGTCGGGGTCGGCGGTGAGCATGCGCGAGAGCTGAGGGAAGACGCCCATGATGCCCAGCCGACCGAGGGTATACGCCGCGCCGATGCGCACCTCTGCGTCTTCGTCGGCCAGCGCGTCGACCAGCATCTTCACCGCCTCGAGGTCGGCGGGCCACACGATCTGGGTCAGCGCGAGGCTGGGGTTGGCCGGGTCGTCGTCGGCCTGCACGTCGGCGGGCAGCTTCTTCGAGCGGGCTTCGCCGATGGCGAACAGCGCCGAGAAGGCTTCGCCGCGCACGTCTTCTTCCGGGTCGCGCAGCATGCTGACCAGCGGCGGCACGGCCCGCGGGTCGCCCAGGCGGCCCAGGGCCTCGCAGGCCACCGCCCGCAGCTCGGGGTCGTCGTCGCGCAGGCACTGGGTCAAGCGCCCGGTGGCCTTGCGATCGCCCATGTGACCGAGGGTCTCGGCGGCGTCGATCCGGGCGTTCGTATCGCCGTTGACCAGCGTCTGCAGCAGCGCGTCGAGGCTCATCGTCTACGGCCTTTTGGTCATTGCATGCCGAAGCGGACGAGCTTCTTGTGCAGGCCTTCCCGGGTGATGCCCAGGGTCTTTGCGGTCTGGGTCTTGTTGCCGTCGTGCTCGTCGAGCGCGCGGGCGAGCAGCACCCGCTCGACCGCGTTGACCATCTCCTTGAGCGTGCCGCGGGGCACCTGCGTATCGTCGATCACGCCGGTCTGCCCCAGAATGCGCTGCGAGAGGTCTTCGGCGAGCACCAGATCGCCCTCGGTGCGACCGATGAGCACCCGCTGCAGCTCATTCTGCAGCTCGCGCACGTTGCCCGGCCAGTTATAGGCCTTCAAGCGGGCGATGGCCTCCGGCGTGAAGCCGGTCACCGGCCGCCCGAACTCACGGGCGTAACGCTCGATGAAGTGATGGGCCAGCATCGGGATGTCATCCCGGCGCACGCGCAGCGGCGGCAGCTGGATGGGATAGACGTGCAGCCGATAGTAGAGGTCCTGGCGGAAGTCGCCGGCCTGGACCATCTCTTCGAGGTTGCGGTGGGTCGCGCTGACGACCCGCACGTCGATGCGCTTGGGCCGCGCCGCGCCGACCGGCCAGATCTCGCCCTCCTGCAGCACCCGCAGCAGCTTGGCCTGCAGCGTCAGCGGCATCTCGCCCAGCTCGTCGAGGAAGATCGTGCCGCCGTCGGCCAGCTCGAAGAGCCCCTTCTTGTCGCGGTCGGCGCCGGTGAACGCGCCGCGGGCGTGGCCGAACAGCTCGCTCTCGAGCAGCGTCGAGGGCAGCGCCGAGCAATTCTGGGCGACGAAGAGGTGCTGCTTGCGCTGGCTGGTGTAGTGCAGCGCCCGCGCCACCAGCTCTTTGCCGGTGCCGGTCTCGCCGGTGATCAGCACCGGCACCCGGGTATCGCGCACCTTGCCGATCTGGTCGATGACCGCCTGCATGGCGTCGCTCTCGCCGATGATGCCGGCGAAGCTGTCGGCCTGCTGCTTCTCCTTGAGGTAGCGGTTCTCCCGCGACAACCGCTGCTCGGCCCGCTCGAGGCGCGCGACGAGGCGCGCGTTCTCGGCGGCGAAGCTGATGTGCCCCGCGGCCACCGTCAGCACCTCGAGGTCGTCGGCGGCGAAGAGGCCCGGCTTGTCGCGGTTGTCGACCTGCAAGACGCCGCGGATGTCGGCGCCGGTCCACAGCGGCACCATCAGGGTGCTGGCCATGCCGCCGGCGACCACCGAGCGGGCGTCGGCCATCTCGCTGGCCGCGTTGGACAAGAAGAGGCCCGCCCGCTGTTCGAGCACCCGGCCCATCAGGGTGCGGCTGATGGGGATCTCGACCTCGCCGCCGTCGCGGCGGCGGGCGCAGACCACCGGAAACCGCCCGGCCCGCTCGCGCAGGGCGACGGCGAAGTGCGTCGCGCCGGGCAGCAGTTCGAAGGCCAGCTGCGCGGCCACGTCGAGCACCGCGCCCAGGTCGGTGCTCTCGCCGAGCGCCGCGGCGTGGCGATAGAGCACACCCAGACGCCCCGGCTCGCGGGTGACCTTGTCGGCGTAGCGCTCGACGTCGTCGATGGGTCGGGTCGCCACGACCGTGGCGCCCGCGGGCTCGGCGAGGTGCACCCGCAGCACCACCGGATCGTCGGGATCACCCAGCTTCAGCAGATCGCCATGCCACAGCTCGCACTCGACGCAGTCGCCCACCAGCGGGGTGACCGTCTCGCCGCGCAGGTGCACCGAACCGTTGCTCGACCCGCGATCGACGAAGCGCAGGCCGCCGTCGTCGGCGCGGTACAGGCGGCCGTGCTGCGAGCTGAGGTGGGCGTCGGGCAGGTGCAGGGTCGCGTCGGCGGCGCGCCCGACCGTCGCCGGCGGCTCGACGACGAAGCGCTCGCCGCTGCGGGCGCCGCGCTGCACCTCGAGAATCAGGGCGTCGGTGTGAGACATGGCTCCTCGGCGAGCGCGGGCGGCGGTGCGGCAGTGCGGGCGCAGTATAGGCGCAGCGCGGGCGCAGTACAGCCGGATGCTGGCGGACCGCCCGGACGCGAGCGACTCAGCGGTGGGCCGAGGCCCCCGCGATGAGGTCGAGGGTGTAGGCGGCGCCCTTCAGCGCGCCCTGGAACACCTTGTTCTTCTCCTTCTCGCCGCGGGCCTTCGCCTTGGCCTGCAACTCGGCGATCTTCGGCGCCTTCGCCGCGTCGCCGTGGCGGCCGAGACCGAAGAGCATCACGTTGAGCACGACCGGATCGTCGAGGGTCAGCTTCTCCTTGGCGAGCAGCGCGTCGACCCCGGCGATCAGCGCGTCGCGGGCGGCGGGCACGTCGTCGCCCTTGGCGTTCGACAGCCGGTAGGCGGCCAGCAGCTGCACGGCGACCTTCTCGTCGCTCGCCTTGCCGGCGTAGCAGGCGATGTCGTCGTTGCACGCCTTGATGACCTCGAGCTTGGCCGAGACCTCACCGAAGCTCTTGAGCTGATCGTTCCAGCCCTTGATGTCGGCCTCGAGCTGCGCCTTGGCCTTGGGCTTGTCCTTGAAGGTGCCCTCGATCTTCTTCTGGTTGTCCTCGATCCAGGCCTTGGTCTCCTTGTCGATGTCGGCCAGCGCCTTCTCGAGCTTCTTGATCGACTTGCTGTCGCTGGCGGGCACCAGGTTGGCGGCGGCGAGGGCCACCTGCACCCGGAAGCCCTGGCTGACCGGATCGTACTGGTTGACCTCGTTGTCGAGGATGTCGAGCAGCCCGTCGAGCGCCTCGGTGCTGCCGAGGAAGGCGATCTGCTGCACGCCGGCGAGCTTGTGCTCGAGCGGGCGCTCCTTCGACTCGGCGATCTCGAGCATCGGCTTGACCGCCTTCGCATCGCCGATGGCGGCCAGCGCCTTGGCGGTCGAGATGACCCGCTGCACGCCGCCCATCACGAACGCCTGGGCCTTCTGCGGGTTGGCGGCCACCGACGGCGGCATCTCCTCGAGGGTGGTCATCGCCGCGATGAGCGCGTCGACCGCGTCGGGCGTGGGCTGATCGAAGAGCATCTCGGCGGCCTTGGCCTCGACGATGCCGCCCTTGTCGAACTTGTACTTGATGGCCCGCTTCTCGACGACGCGGTTCTTGCGTTCGAGGGTCTTGATGAGCGTCGGCACCGCCTTGGGCCCGATGCGGGCGAGCGCCAGCCGGCACTCGGCCACCGCGTTGCGGCCGAGGGCGTCGTCCAGCCACAGGCAGCGCACCAGGTTGCCGACGGCCTTGTCGACCCCGAGCTTGCCGAGGGCCTCGGCGGCCAGCCCGGCCATGGCGATGGGCTGCACGTCGGGGTCGGCCTTGAGCACGCTGAGCAGCACCGGCGTGGCCTTGGCGTCGGGGTACTTCGCCAGCACCTGCAGGGCCGAGTAGCGGTTCTCGTTGGGCATGCCCTTGTCGCCGACCACGGCGATCATCGCGTCGGTATTGCCCGCGCCGGCGTCCCACTCGAGCAGCGTCGTGCCCGCCAGCCGCGCGGCCTCCTTCTCGCCCTTGTCAGCGATGGCGGCGACCATGGTCGGGGCGGCCTTCTTGTCGCCGATCTGGGCCAGGGCCGAGATGATGTCGCTGCGGAACCGGCCGTCTTCGTAGGCGGCCATCAGCGGGTCGACGGCCTCCTTGGCCTTCATGTCGCCCAGCTTCATGATCGACGCCTTGGTCTTCTTCTCCTGCAGCTGCTGGATCTGATACTCGACCGAGTTCGGATCGGCCTGCTCGCAGGCGGGCAGAGCGACCGCGGCGATCAGCAGCGCAGACAGTGCCGTGAGGCGGGCGACGGGACGGGTGCGGCGGGCCGTGCGCTGCATGGGCGTGTTCCTCAGCTCCGGTGGGAGGTCGTTGGATCGAGCCGTAAACGCCTTGAATCCAAGGCATTTGTTCGTGTTGGCGCCCGACGATACACCGTTGCATCCCGGTGGTCAAGGCAGGTACGGTACCGCGAATGACCCCCCTCTCGCCGATCGATCGCCGGCCCCGGCGCCTGTGGCTGGCGGCGCTCCTGACGGCGCTGATGCCCGGCCTGGGGCACATCTACTGTGGCCGCGTCCGCCGCGGGCTGTTGATCTGGCTGGCGTTGCTGGTGGTCACGGTGGCCGCCGTGCTCGCCTGGACCCGCTGGCTCTTCGTGCCCCTCGGCCCGCTGATCGTCGCCGGCGGGGCCTGGCTCGCGCTGCAGGTGGTGCTCTGGGCCGATCTGGCCGGCTTCGTCGAGCGCCACGGCGCCGACTATCGCCTGCGACCGGTCAACCACGGGCTCTCGTATCTGGCGGTCTTCCTCGGGCTCGCGGTCCTGCCGCTGACCGTGCTCG
Source organism: bacterium (assembly GCA_030427205.1). Classification (GTDB taxonomy): domain Bacteria; phylum Myxococcota_A; class Bradymonadia; order UBA7976; family UBA1532; genus JACKDM01. The sequence goes on from JAUHXC010000018.1 coordinate 193,183, forward strand.
GGGTCGTCGTCGAGCGCTTCATGGTCAGCTCGGTGCTCGTCGCCGACGGGTCGATGTTCCCCCACCTGCTGCCCGGCGACCGGGTGCTCTTCGATCGCCACGCCTTCGACGAGCGCCCGCCGCAGCCGGGCGAGCTGGTGGTGGTCGCCGCCGACGAGCGCCCGCGGGTGATCCGGGTCGTGGCGGCCGGCGGCGAGACGGTGCATCTGCGCGACGCGCGGCCGGTCATCGACGGCGACGAGCCGGCCCACGAGCCCGTCGAGCGGCTCGCGGTGCCGCGCTTCGGCCCCGACCTGCGGGGGCGGCTCGACGCGCTGCGCGGCTTCCTCGAGCGGCGGGGTGAGGCGCCGCCCTACGTGGTCACCTACGATCGCGTCGCCCGCCGCGCCGGCCCCGATCCGGCGCCGGCCAGCCTCGCCGCCGACGAGATCTTCGTGCTCGGCGACAACCGCGACGAGGCGCTGTCGGCCCGCGCCTTCGGGCGGGTGCCGCTGCAGGCGGTGCAGGGCCGGCCGCGCTATATCTGGGTCTCGTCCGACGACGAGGGCCTGCGCCCCGGGCGGGTCGGGCTCGAGGTCCGCTGATCCCGTCGCGCGCCCCGCGATTGACAGCCGGTCGACCATGGTGCCAGATCGTCTCGGGAGGACGGCCACAGCATGAGTGAACGCAGCGGACGGGTCCTGATCGTCGACGACAGCGAAGACGATCAGCTCCAGCTTCGGCGGGTCCTGCGCCGGGAGTTCGAGGTCACCGCGGCGTTCACCGGCAGCGAGGCCCTCGCCCGCCTGCAACGCAGCCGCTTCGACGCGCTGATCACCGACCAGAAAATGCCCCGCATGTCGGGCGACGCGCTCATCGCGGCGGTCAAGAGCGACCCCGAGACCGCCGGGCTGCGCTGCATCCTGCTCTCGGGGCGCACCAGCGACGAGCAACTCGTCGAGATCCTCTCCGGCGGCCGGGTCTTCCACTACTTCGAGAAGCACAAGACGCTGCTGTCGGAGGACGGCCGCACCGAGCTGATCCTGGCGGTGCGCAACGCGGTGCAGGCCAGCCGGCTCGAGGCCGATCGGGCCCGGCTCACCGCCCGGCTCAAGGCGCAGGTGGACGCGGTCAGCGGCCAGTACCGCCTGCTGCGCTCGCTGGTCGACTGCAAAGACCCCGGCGAGGCGCTGCGCCTCGTGCTCGACAGCCTGCGCCGCCGCCTGCGCTGCCGGGCCGCGCTGGCGGTGCTCGATCTGCGGCCGCAGGGCCGGGCGCTGGGCCACGGCGTGCTCGACCCCGACAGCCCGATGACCACCACCGAGTGGGCCGGCTGGAACTACTGGATCTACGAGGCCTACGAGCGCATCGCCGCCCGCCCGCTGCCCGACGACTTCGACTTCACCGTCGAGCCCGACACCATCGACGGCAGCACGGCCCACGCGCCGCGGGACGACGCGCCGACGATGCCGGTCTTCGTCGACCGCGAGCTGCGCGGCCTGCTGGTGCTGGTGCGCGCCGACGGCCAGCCCCTCGAAGCCGACGAGCAGGAGCTCTTCGAGGTCTGGCGCGACCAGCTGCAGGATACGCTCACCCGGCTCTACACCCGCCGGCTCGACGAGCTGCGCCGCATCGAGCTGATGGTCGAGGCGATGACCGAGGGCGTGGTGCTCACCGACCAGAGCGGCGTGGTGACGCTGGTCAACCCGGTGGCCCGCTCGCTGCTGGGGCTCGAAGAGGGCGCGCACCCGGAGTTCTCGGCGGTGGTCGCCGCGCTGGGGCTGCAGAGCCTCGACGTGCTGCGCCAGATCGGCCGCAGCGCCGAGCCGACGTGGCGCGAGTTCCGCCGGGGCGACCGCGATCTGGCGGTGCTCTTCGCCCAGGTGCGCGACCACGGCGCGCGCTCGGTCGGCGTACTGACGGTCATCCGCGACGTGACGCTGCTCAAGCGGGCCGAGCGGGCCCGCGAAGACTTCGTGCGCATCATCACCCACGAGCTGCGCAGCCCGCTCACCAGCATCGGCGGGGTGGTCGATCTGCTGGCCAAGGGGGTCGTCGGGCCGCTGCAGCCGCGCCAGAACGAGTACCTGGCCATGGCGAAGGACTCGTGCCTCAAGCTCAACGGTCTGGTCGACGACATGCTCGATCTGGCCAAGATGGAGGTCGGCAAGCTGCCGATGAAGATGGAGCCGGTGCACCTCGACCCGGTCGTCGAGGCCGCCGTCGAGACCTTCCGGCCGCTGGCCATCCAGAAAGACATCACGCTGACCTTCGACTGCCCGCTCGGCGGCCTCTATTGCCAGGCCGACCGCGATCGGCTGGGGCAGGTGCTCTCCAACCTGCTCACCAACGCGTTCAAGTTCACCCCCAAGGGCGGCGCCATCCGGGTCTCGGTCTTCGCGGCCTTCGCCGTGCCCGATCTCTACGTCGTCGCGGTGCACAACTCGGGCGCGGAGATCCCCGAGGGCTCGCTCGAGCTGATCTTCAAGCCCTTCGAGCAGGGCCAGAGCACCGCCACCGTCGGCGGGCGCCCGCTGGGCACCGGCCTCGGGCTGTCGATCTGCCGCACGATCATCCAGAGCCACCACGGCGAGATCTGGGTCGAGAGCGCCAAGGGGCGCGGCACGACCTTCCTCTTCAGCCTGCCGGCGGTCACCCCCGAGGGCGAGCGCAAGCCCGACGAGGCGCGGCCGGTCGTCGCGCCCAACGAGCGCCCGGTCCTGGTGATCACCGGCGACCCGATGGAGGGCTACGCGGTCAAGGCCCACCTGCTGGGGGTCGGGTTCCGCTCGCGGGTGGTCGACGACGAGGTCGAGGCGGTGCGCGCGGCGTTCGAACGCTGCGACCCCATCGCGGCGCTGTGCGTCGACGTCGACGGCACCCTGGGCCACGCCGTGCTCGCCGAGCTGGCCACCCGCCAGGGGCTGACGGTGATCGCGATGCTGCCGATGGGCTCGCCGCCGCCGCCCGCCGTCGACCTGCTGCTCGAGGTGCCCCACGACACCGAGCTCTTGGGCAGCGCGCTCAACGTGATCGTCGCCCGCCACCGCGAGCAGCGGCGCCAGCGGGTCTTGATCGTCGACGGCTGGCAGGAGTGGGCCACCCGGCTCGCCGGCCGCCTCGACGCCGCCGACTACCTGACCTACCTCGCCCCGGACGTCGACGCCGCGCGGGCCCGGGTCGAGCGGCTGCTGCCCGATCTGGTGGTGCTCGACCGCGCCATCGAGGGCGCGCCGGCGCTGGAAGCCGAGCTGGCCGCCCGCCGCGATCCGACCATCGCCGTCCTGCCGACCGACAGCAGCGGCCGCGCCGACGCCGACCTGCTGCCGCGGGACGCCGACCGCCAGACCGCGCTGTTCGCCGTGCGCGCCCGCCTCTCCACCGACCGCCGGCCGGGCATCGACAGCCTCTCGGTGCTGCCCGGCGCCCGCGAGGTCCAGCGCGAGATCCAGGCGCGGCTGCGCGATCAGCAGCGCTTCGCCTGCGGGGTGATCGGCGTCGACGGCATCGATCCCGGCATGGAGCGCCTCGGGCTGCTGTGGGGCCATCAGGTCATGGCCCAGATCGCCGAGCTGGTGCATCAGGTGCTGCAAGAGTACGCCGACGACCGCGGCTTTCTGGGGCATCACACGGCCCACGGCTTCGTCTTCCTCGTCGGGCCCGAGCACTGCGAGAGCGTCTGCTGCGAGATCGACCGCGCGTTCGATCGGGTGCGCTCGATGATCGTCGGCCGCGGCGCCGACGTGACCCACCTCACGCTGCGGATCAGCGCGACCCGCAACGCCGCGGGCTTCGACGGCTACGCGACCCTGCAGGACCACCTCGCCCGGCTTCAGCGGACCGCCCGCGAACGCATCGTCGTGACCGACTGATCGCCGGCGGACGCCCCGTCGGTGGCTCGCCGGTGCTGTGCCGCATTCGGTCGAGGCGCGCGCCCGCGATCGACTACCCTGGCATCGAGCAAGGCATCCGCCGCCGGATCGGCGCGCCCACCGCGGCCATCCGGGCAGGCCGGGACAGCCATCGGAGAACGAGCCATGCCGCATCCCCTCCCCCGCCCTCTGCGCGCCGCCACCTGGCTTTCTCTGCTCCTGCTGGCGGCCGGCTGCCGCGAGCAGCCGCCGGCCAGCGACGACCCCTCGCCGGACATGGGCCCGACCCCGCTCGATGCGAGCGCCGACGCGGCGCACGACGCCGCGCGAGACGCGCTCGCCCCGGCCGACGGAGCCCCGCGCAGCGATGCCCGACCCGACCGACCGCTCGATCTGGAGCCCGATGCCCGCCCCGATGCCCGCCCCGACGCCCATCCCGACAGCCAGACCGATCCCGACATGGGGCCGACCGCCGAACCGGCGACCCGGCTCGGCATCGAAGCGTTCGACAACGACCCACGGCCCATCGAGGGCCCCGACTGCTCGGCCGACGGCTGGTGCTGGCAAGCGCCGTGGTGGTCCGGCGAGACCGTGAGCGGCCTGTGGGTCGCCGACGATGGGGCCGTCTGGGCCGCCGCGCACGAAGCGGGTATCCTCCTGTGGCGGGATGACACATGGCACGTCGCCCTCGACGTCGAGGGCTGGCGCTTCACCGCGGTCGGCGGCCGCGGCGCAGACGACGTCTGGGTCGCCGCCTCGAGCGACCCCGGACGCCACGCGCTGCTTCACTTCGACGGCGCCCGCTGGGCGGTGCATCACCTGCTCGAAGAGGATCGGGCCGTCACGGCCTTCGCCGCGACGGCGGACGGCAGGCTGCTCGCGAGCACCACCCGCGGGCTCATCGCGCTCGACGGCCAGAGCTGGGCGCTGGTCCCGCCGCCGATGGGCGACCAGCCCGGACGCAGCCTGACGATCGATACCGACGGCAGCCTGTGGATGCTGCATCGCCCGCGCTTCGACGGACGCCTGATGCACTTCGACGGCGAAGGCTGGCTCGACCTGACCCCGAGCGCGGCCGACCCCGACGAGAGCGTCGACATCGGCGCGCTCTGGGCCGATCCCCGAGGCGGCGTCGGCTTCCACGGGGCGCGGGCGGTCTGCGTGGAAGGCCCGGGCTTCCAGAACTGCAACGGCCGCGGCAGCCTGACCGGCCGCCTGCACGCGATCGATGCTGCAGATCACCGAGTGGGGCAACGTCGACCTGCCGGGCAGCGTCGAAGCCGGTCTGGCCAACGACGACGGGATCTGGCTCGCCGGCAGCCGCGGTCTGCACCTGATCGCCGGCGGCGTGCCCCACACCCTCGACGCCGAAGTGCTGCTGAACGCGATCGTCGCCCCGGACCCCGATCGGGTCTGGGTCGCCGGCGCGCGGGGCTACATCGGCGAGACGGATCGCGACGGGGCCCGCGCGCTGCTCGGCGTCGGCGGCAGCATCGCCTGGCCGCAGCGCCTGTGGACCGCCGACGGCGGACACGGCTGGCTGGTGACGTTCGACGGCGTCGCCCGCCGCGTCGACGGACGCTGGCAGCGCGAACCGCTCGCCGGCCGCCGGATCAACGACGTCTACGGCGTCGCGCCGGACGCGGTCTGGCTCGTGGGCGACGACGGCCGGGCCGAGTTCTGGAACGGCGAGACCCTCGCGCCGCAGCCGGTGAGCCACCGGCTCGACCTGCGGGCGGTCTGGGCCGGCGCCCGGGACGTCGCCTGGGCCGTGGGCTGCGGCATCTCGGGCTTCGACGGCGAGCGCTGGTCGCTCGACGTCGACGGGCCCGACTGCCTGGGGCTGAACGATATCCACGGCAGCGGCCCGGCCGACGTGTGGGCCGTCGGTGGCTTCGGCGAGGCCGCGGTCTGGCACTACGACGGCGTGCAGTGGGCCCCCTACCCGACGGTGCCGCCGGTGGAGTTCAGACTGCAATACGTCTGGGCGGTCGCGCCCGGCCTGGTCTATGTCAGCGGGACCCGCGGCGAGCTCTACCGGCTCGACGACGGCGAGTGGATCGCGGTGAGCCCCATCGACGTGCCGGCGGCAGGCGCGATCTGGGCGTCGGGCCCCGACGATGTCTGGGTCGGCGGCATCACCGGCGGCACGCCGGAGAACATGCATCACTACGACGGCGTACGCTGGACCACCCATCAGCTGCCCTCGCCGTATGCGGTCCTCGATGTCTTCGGCGCCCGCGAGGGCGTCTCGGTGTTGGCCTCGGCCAACCTGGGCGGCGTGCTCGCGCGGCCGTCCGAATGAGACCCGGTGGGCCGCGCCCGTTTGCGGTCCGCGGCCGGGCGGCATAATCTCCGGCGAGATACAGATACGCGGCGCAGCGGAGGTGGACGCGTGGCCGAACTCAAGACCCGGGAGAACGACGCCGACGTCGCGGCCTTCCTCGACGCGATCGAAGACCCGCAGCGGCAGGCCGACTGCAAGGCGGTGTGCGCGATGATGCAGGCGGCCGCCGGCGCGCCGCCGCGCATGTGGGGCAAGTCGATCGTCGGCTTCGGACACTATGACTATCGCTATGCCAGCGGGCGCAGCGGCACCTGGATGCGCATCGGCTTCGCGCCGCGCAAGCGCGACCTGACGCTGTACATCATGCTCGGCTTCGAGAGCTTCGCCGACCTGCTCGCGCGGCTGGGCAAGCACAAGACGGGCAAGTCGTGCCTCTACGTCAAGCGGCTCGCCGACCTCGACACCGATGTGCTGCAGGCGCTGATCGAGCAATCGCTGGCCCACATGCGCGAGACGTACCCCGAGGGGGACTGAGGCCATGCATGGCAGGGCACTCGCCATCACGCATAACACAAGGCATATAACATACGGCACCACCCATGGCATGCCGATGACATACAGATGGCATACCCGTGGCATGATCTGCCATGCCTGACGCCGTGCGCGAGGGGGTCACCCGCTTCGAGGCCCGACACACCGCCGAGCCGCTCTGCCCGCGGCGCTTCGGCGCGGCAGCCACCGCCCTGGCCGGCTGGCGCTCGGTGATGACCGATCTGGGCCTCGTCGGCCAGGATCCGGCGCGCTACGACGGCGCGGGCTATGGCAACGTCTCGATCCGCGTGGGCCCCTTCCCCGGTCGCCGCGGCGCGCGACCGTTTCTCGTCAGCGGCACCCAGACCGGCGGCCGGCCCTGCGTCGCGCTGGATGACTTCGCTCTGGTCGAACGCTATGTCATCGCCGAGAACCGGGTCGTCAGCCGCGGCCCGATCCGCCCGTCGAGCGAGTCGATGACCCACGGCGCGATCTACGATCTCGGCGGCCATGTCCGCTGCGTCTTGCACGCGCACTGCCCGGCGCTGTGGCGTCGGCGGCGGGCGCTGATGCTGCCGACCACCGCCGAGCGCATCGACTACGGCACCCCGGCGATGGCCCGCGAGATCGAGCGGCTGGCCCGGCAGACCCCGCTGCTCGATCGGCCCTTGCTGGCGATGGGCGGCCACGAGGACGGCGTCATCGCCTTCGGTCGCGACCCCGACGAGGCCGGCCGGGTGCTGATCGGCGCGCTGGCCCGGGCCCGCGCGTTGATCTTCACCGAGGACGGCCGGGTCTGCTGAGCCCGGCGCATATCACCGGCGGCCCTTCGCGCTGCCTTGGTGATCGAGCTGCTCGAAGACCATCGACCAGCGATCGCCGCGACGACGCAGCGTGCCATGCACCGCCACCTGCCCGCCTTGGGGCACGCGCTTCTCGCTGGCTTTGAAGCCGTCGATCTTCTGCGCCCGCAGCGCCTTGTGGTCATCCCGGCCGAAGGCCACGTTCTGTCGCGGCGTCAGCGCGATCTCGACGTCGTCGACGGTGAGCACCAGATCGTCGGCGTAGACCAGGGCGTCGCGCAGCAGCGCCTGGGCGAAGCCCTTGATGCGGCTCGCGCGGCGAAACGAGGCGCGATAGTAGAACGCGACGCACGGCTTGCCGTGCACCGGCGATGGCATGGGCGCGGCGGCCCGCACCGTGCCGAAGACCACCGCACGGCCCGTCCGCAGATCGGCCGCGTGGCGCACCTGCGCCGGCGATCGCAGGCCCAGGGTATCGAGCAGCGCGCCGATCATCGCCGGGGCTCCTGCAGGGTCGTCGGCCGGCGCCGTATGGCTCGCCGATCAGTCATCATGCGCCGGCTCGGCGTCCAGCGCCGCCAGCCCCTCGAAGAGCCACGGCTCGACGGGCACCGTCTCGAGCAGCGCCGCCAGCTCGTCGCGGGCGCCGGCGTGGTAGCGGCCGACGCGCCGCCCCAGGATCAGCTCGTTCTTGAGGCTGTGCTCCCACCCGGCCAGCTCGGTGACCCGCACCTGATAACCCCTCGCCTGCAGCGCCAGCGCCCGCAGCACGTTGGTCAGGTGGGCGCCGAACTCCCGGCGATGCCACGCGTGGCGCCAGAGCTGGCTGGGACCGTCGCCGACCGCCTTGAGCAGGCGGGCCACCTCCGCCTGGCAGCACGGCACGAGCGCGACGTGATCGCAGCGGGTGCCGACCGCCCGCACCAATGCCTCGTCGGTGGCGGTGTCGCAGGCGTGCAAGGCCAGGGCGAAGTGGGCCCGCTCGGGCAGCGGGGCCTCGATGATGGTGCCCACTCGCATCTCGAAGCGGTCGAAGCCGAGCCCGGCGGCGATGCCGGACACCTTCTCCGCCAGCTCGGGCCGCGCCTCGACCGCGATCAGACGCCCCCGGCCGTGGCGCTTGACGAAGCGCTCGTACAGCGCGAGGCCGAGGTATGACTTGCCCGCCGCCAGTTCGAGCAGGATCGGCTCGGCGTGGCGGGCATAGACGTCGTCCAGCGCCGGCTCGACCAGCCGCAAGAAGTGGGTGATCTGCTTGATCTTGCGGTGGGCGTCGGGGCTGGCGCCGCCCTTGGCGGTCAGCAGGCCGAGGGCGCGCAGCACCTCGGTCGACATGCCGTCGAGCAGCGTGCCCTGCACGGCGGAGGGGGTCAGCGCGCGGCGCGCGCGGTCGGATCGGGTGCGGTTTCGGCGAGCCATGGGCGCATATTGCGTTCGCCGCGCCGCGGGCGCAACCGCGGCAGATGCCCGCCGCGCCGGCCGACGCCGCAGCCGGCTACTGGGCCTCGACCACCACCGCACGCGGTAGTCGCCCGCCTGCCCGGCCCCGATCCCGTCGACGACGAGCGCATACTCGCCGGGCTCGATCCGGGCGTCGAGGCTCGGGTTGAGGTCGGTGCCACACACCGGCTGACCGCCGCATCGGCCATCGAGCAGTATCAAGAAGCCGGCGTGGCCCTCGGTGATCAGCTCGGCGCGCAAGGTCGACGGCGCGTCGACGCTGAAGCACAAGACCTGGTCGGCGGCGCCCGGCGGCTGCATGCACACCCCGGCGTCGACCGTATCGGGGCGGCCGCCGGTGGTGCCCTCGAGTTCGAAGATCTGCGGCGCGGCGAGCGGCGCGACCGGCCCGGCGCAGTCATCGGCCAGCGTGGGCGCCTGCCCGGCGGGCTCGGCGGTCACCTCCAGCTCGACCGGGCCATCACCGCCGACGATGACATAGTGCGCGCCCGCCGGCAGGACGCCCGCCGCGAGTTGGGGTCCGAACCCGCCCTCGCAGCCGACCTCGGTGGCCGCCTGCTCGCAGTCGCCGCGCACGGTCAACGCGAGCTGCGCCGCGCCCGCCGCGCTGACGCTGACCGTCGACGGCACCGCCAGGTTCAGGCGGCGGATCGCGACCGGCCCCTCGGGGATGCAGCCGCCGGCGATGCGCCCGGCCACCGGCGCGAGCTGCACCATCTCGGGCGCGCCCGGGGCGATGATCGGCGCGTCGGCGCAGGCGAAGTCGCCCACCGCCTCGACGGTCAGGTCGCCCTCGGCCGGGCCGTCGAGCACGAGATAGTAGGTGCCCGCGTCGAGGGCATCGACCTCCAGCGCGCCGACCCCGCCCGAGCACTGCAGCGGCTCGGCCCCGCAGTCGTCGTACAGCGCCATCTGCGCCATCGGCGGGAAGCCGTCGAAGGCCGCCTGCAGCGCGCCCGGCCCGTCCAGATCGATCCGATACACCGCCTCCGGCGCGCCCTGGGGGAAGCAGCCGGGCGCGAAGTCGTCGGGGTCCTGCTGCACGAAGACCCGTCGGGCGACGCCGGGCTGAAGCGCTTCGGCCGCCGCGCAGCGGCCCGCCGGATCACGCACGGGGGTGAGATCGAGGGTGTAGGTGCCCGTCCGCCCGGCCTCGACCGCCACCCGCACCACCGCGCCCGGCTGCACGATGTCGACCGGCTGGCCGTCCACGGTGGCCGCGACGGGTCCACCCAGCGACAGCGCCGCCGGCGCGGGGCCCACGTAGCGATACAGATCGACGTCGTCCGCCGGGCAGATGCTGGCTTCGATGCGGCCCGAGATCGGCGCCGGCTCGCCGTCGTTGCGCCACGGCCGCTCGAAGGCGTCGTCGACGCACAGCGCGCCCACCGACACCTCGAGATCGTAGACCTCGGCGCCGCCCGGCGGCCGACGCACCCGCAGCAGATACTCCCCCGGTCCACCGGCCGAGACCCGGCTCTGGCCCGGCGCCCCGCCGTCGACGTCGATCGGCGTGAAGGCGTCGAAGATGGGATACAGCGCCAGCTCGAGCGGCGGCGCGTCGCTGGCGAAGCGCGCGATGATCTGCAGTGTGTCGTCGGTCGCGGTGCGGTACCAGTCGTCGACCCCGTCACAGGCCACCAGCCCGGTCACCGCCATCGCCGGCAGCACCGCCGCCGCGTCGGGGATGTCATTGCCCGCCAGCGCGTCGTCGGCGCAGGCCGGATCGCCCACGCAGCGGTCCCCTTCCCCGCAGATCCGCCCGGGCAGGCACGCCCCGGGGCCGAGGCATACGGCCGGCTCGACGCAGGTATTGTCCCGGCAGCCCGCCGCCCCCGGGCAGTCGGCGCACTCGCCGCAGGTGCCGTCCGCGCGACAGGCGCCGGGGCAGTCGGCGTCGCCCGCGCACGGGCCGGGCGCGACGCAGGCCCGCTCGGCGCAGCGCCAGCCGTCGACGCATTCGCAGGTGCCCGGCGCGTTGGCCCGGCACTGCCAGTCGACGCAGATCTCGCCCTGGGGGCACTCGCCCGAGTCCTCGCAGCGCACCGTGCGGCACTGCCCCAGCCGGCAGCGGCGCTCGCCGAAGTAGTCGGCGTCGTCGAGGCACGGATCGACGCAGACCTGCCCCTCGGGGTGGCACCGCCGATCGCCGACGCAGTCGCGCTCGTCGGCGCAGTCGGGCCCCTCGGCGCAGCGCCCGGCGACGCATTGCTGGGTGCCGCGGCACGGCTGCCCCGGACCGCACGGATCGACGCAGCGCAGATCGACGCAGACCCGGTCTTCGAAGCAGTCGCCGTCGGCCAGGCAGCGATCGGGCTCGCCGCAGCGCCCGTCGGCTTCGCAAGCCAGATTGCCCGGGCAGTCGGCGTTCTCCCGGCACGGCTCGGTGCAGGCGCCGTCGACGCAGGTCCGCGGGCCGCGGCACTGCGCGTCTTCCCGGCAGGGATCGACCTCTTCGCAGCGGCCGGTGGCGTCGTTGCAGGCCAGCGCGCCGGGGCAGCCGCCGCGCCCGCACGGATCGGCGCAGGCCCCCGCGTCGCAGATGCGATCCCCGGCGCAGTCGGCGTCGCCGAAGCACTCGCCCGGCTCGGTGCAGCGGCCCTCGACGCACCCCTGGGCGCCGGGGCAGTCGGCGGCTTCGACGCAGCCATCGGCGCACGCCCCGTCGATGCACAGCCGCCCCGCGCGGCAGCCGTCGTCGCCGAAGCACGGGTCGGCCTCCGCGCAGCGCCCGCTGCCGAGATCGCACTCGAGCCCCGCCGGGCAGCCGACCCGGCCGCAGGGATCGGCGCACGCCCCTTCGACGCAGATGCGATCGCCCTGGCAGTCGGCGGCGCCGGTGCACATGCCCGGCTCCCCGCAGCGCCCGTCGACGCATCGCTGCGCGCCGGGGCAATCGGCGGCCTCGACGCACGGCGGCACGCAGGCGCCGGCCTCACAGACGCCTCCACCGGGGCAGTCGTCGTCGCCGCCGCAGACATCGGGCGCGACGCAGCGGCCGGATGCCATATCGCAGGTCTGCTCGCCCGGGCAGTCATCCGGTGCCATGCAAGGGTCGATACACATGCCATCGATGCAGCGCCGCCCTTCGAAGCAGCCGCTGTCGGCGTTGCACGGCGTGGCCTCGACACACTCCTGGGTCTCGAGATCGCAGCGCAGCGCGCCGGGGCAGTCGGTGTCTTCGCGGCAGCGATCTTCACAGCGCCCGTCGACGCACGCGCGGGGCGCGATGCAGTCTTCGTGGCCCATGCACATCTCGGGCTCGACGCAGTCGCCGTCGACACACAGCTGCCGCCCGGGGCACCCGCAGGGATCGCCCATGTCGGGGGCCGGGCCCATGTCGCCCGTCGGCGGGGCCATATCGACCGCCAGCGCCATGTCGGGCTCGGGCTCGGGCGCCTCGGCGTCGACCGTCGCCAGATCCGGCGTCACGTCGGCGGACGGCGACTCGCCGTCGTCGCAGCCGCCGAGCGCGATCGACGCCAGCAGCGCCAGCCACACCGCCCGAAACTGCACGTATCCCCATGTGATCATCGGTCCCTCGCCGTCTCCGAGTCGTTCTTTCGGCCATGCCATGGCGCCCGTGACCCTGCGCGAGTCATTCGAGGCATGGGACAGTCATCAGCGGGCCCACCAGACCATCGAGCCGGTCTGGGTGTAGTTCCAATCGGTGGGATGGTACGGGTTCGAGCCGCCGGGCCAGCCCCCCTGACCGGTGGTCATGCACAGGTTGCAGCACGAGCCATACCAGCCGAACGAGCGCGCGTAGCCCGAGCAGTGGTCGCCCCAGCTGTCGTTGTCCCGATCGATCGTGCTCAGGTTGCGCCCGCGGTGATAGTCCATGCGCCCGTTGCCCGTCGCCCGGAAGTTCAATCGGTAGTTGTTATTGCGATCGAGCGAGAAGTCTTCGAGCAGGATCGAACCGGAGCGGGCCGAGGTCAGCCGCACCCGGCCGAAGTGATTCCAATAGCGCAGCGGCAGCAGGTAGTTGGCCCGGGCCG
>JAUHXC010000076.1 GCA_030427205.1 bacterium
ATGACGCGGATCGAGAGGGTTGTCACGACGCCGGTGCTGCCCGACTACGCCACCCCTTTCCGCGAGTCGTTCCCCGACGTCGGGACCCTGCTCGCGGCTCGGGCGGTGACCTACGAGGGCCCGCGCTTCGGGGGCCGCTTCAGCCACGCCTTGCGATCGGCCGCGATCGGCCCGGCCGATGTCGACCAGGACGGGGTGATCACCTACGGCGAGATGCGCCGCGCCCTGACGCGGGCCGCGCTGGCCGACTCGTTGATGGCGACGCCGCACGCCCACGCGCCGGGTGGCGACGACTCGGCGCCTTTCCTGCGCTGGCGCTCCAGCGAGGCCGCGCGGGTCTGCGCGCCGGCCGGTGCGGCGGGTGAGCTGCGCGACGGGCGCAGCCTCTTCGCGACGGTGCCCGACCAGGACGAGCCATCCATGCTCTGGCTACCCCGCGGCACTGCGTTCACGCTGCGCGGACTGCGCTTGCGAGCCACGGAGCGCCCGTAGGCGCCCGCGCTGGTCACCCCCGCCATGTTCGCACGCGTCGTCGACGGAGACCTGCCGGACCGTTGCTCGCGGACCGCACCGAAATCCCACCCGACGAGACGCCATCCACGAGCGCGACCCCAACCGCCGAGCCACGAACAGGTAGCGGAAGCATACCCGTGGCCGGGTCCGCGCACAGCTCAGACGTGAGTGCAGGTAGGTCGAGGATCGAGGCCCCCACGAGGCCCGAGGGCGGGCAAGTCAAAGCTCCCCACGAGGCCCGAGGGCGGGCAGGTCGAGGCCCCCCGCGAGGCCCGAGGGCGGGCAAGTCAAGGCCCCCCACGAGGCCCAGGGGCGGGTAGGTCGAGGCCCATCCCCAGGCATCCAATGAGGCCCCAGCTCACGGGTACCAAGGGTCTCCAGGTGTCGTAGTGGTTCCCACGACCCAGCCCGCCGAATCTGCCTATCCGCGTTAGCAGACGGACCGGCCCTGTGGGTAGAGAGCCGCTCCGAGGGGATCCTCAACGGATTTGCGGGGCGAACTGGCACAACGGATCGCCAACCTCGGGGGCGACGCCCGCTCACGAGCCTCTCCGCTCGGGGACAGCGGGAGAGGGTCACGCTCGCCCATACTGCTCAGGCGTTGTCAGCCGGCGCGAAGTTGAGCGCGGCGAAGACATGTCGGGTGGTCACGGTCAGCCCGCTGACGCTGTGCACGTGCCGCGACGAGAACCACAGCTTGCCCGGCGCCCCGTCCTCGCACGAGCCTTCTTCGAGGCCGCAGTAGCGATTGGCGATGAGGCGCTCCTTCCACTCGTCCATCACGCTCTTGACGTCCTTGTTGAAGGCGAAGACGAGCAGCGCCATGTCTCGATGACGCCCGGTGGTATAGCGGGTGTGGAGTTGGGCCAGTCCCTTTGCCAACCAGTCGTACTCGTTGTGCTTCTTGGCCTCGGCGATCCAGACGAGCCCGAGGTGCCCGCACTGCACGAGCAGGTCACAATGCCCGCGCTCATCCGACTCCGCACGAGCATCGTAACCATTGGCCCGCAGGCTCATCAGCAGCCTCGTCCGCAGGCTGTTCTCCGATGCCCCCTGAACCTGATGTGCGATCCGCTCCAACGCATCGATGGCATCGTGGAGGTCAGTGTACAGGCGCTCGATGAACTGATCCGGCGTCTGCGGAGCCAAGCGGTCGAGCAACGCCCGCACCTTGTGCTGCCCGTACTCCTCGATGAAGTCGTTCACCCGCTCGCGGATATCGACGCTCATCGGATCCTCCGCATCGCCGCCCGACGCATCGCGGGTTCGGGGGTGAAGGCCACCAGGCCGTCGGTCAGCAGCCGCTCGTGCTCCGGGCTCAGTCCATCCGGCGCTTGCTCGACCAGCGGCCGGAGCCCCGCGAGCGGCTGGTGCTCGCCGTCGAGCAGCAACGACACCTGCATCAGGGCGGCGCGCTCGCTGGCCAGATAGAAGAGCGCGTCGAGCAGCGACCGCCGACTCGAACCGGGGATACGCTCGGCGAGCGCGCTGACCGTCACCTGCGCCGTCCCGCGTTCACGGAGGCACGCCAGCGTAGCGTCGAATACGGCGCGCACGTGGCTCTCGGCTCCCCAATCTGCCTCGATGACTTGGAGCGCAGCCGCATACGGCAGCGTGATCGGGCTCACGGCCCAATCCCGCGCCACCGTCTCCGCCTGCTTCAGCACCAGCGCGATGGCCGACTTGCGCTTGTCGGGCGGATACCCATGCCGCCGCAGCAGCCGCTTGACCTTGCGCCGGATGTCGGCCCGCACCGTCTCCTTCTGCGTCCAGTCGATCGTCACCGACCGGCGGATGCTCTCCACCAGATCATGCGCGATGGCCGCCAGCGTCGCGTCGCCCATGACCTCGCGCACGTCGCCGTGATCGGCCAGCGCGTCGTAGAAGCACATCTCGTCTTCGCCCAGCCCCAGCGCCTCGCCCCGCTTGGGCGCGTCGCGCAGGCTCTTTGCCATCTCGATCAGCTCGACGATGACCTGCGCCGTCTCGATGGTGCGGTTCTGATAGCGCAGCAGCGTCGCGGCCAGCATGTCGCTGAACTTGCGGGCCAGCACCACATTGCGCCGCCCCTGCCGCCGGATCTCGTCGTTGAGCAGCTTCTTGAGCAGCTCGAGCTGCAAGTTCTTCTGCTCCGAGTCGGCCACCGACTGCAGGAACTCGTCCGACAGGATCGAGATGTCCGGCCGATCCAGCCCGGCCTCGCCGAACACGTCGACGACCCCCTGCGAGGCGATGGCGCCGGCCACGATCTGGCGGATCGCGGCGTTCATGTCGGCGTCGCTCGCCGGGCCGCTGACCGTGTACTTCTGGATGTTGCGGGCCACCGATTGGAAGAAGCCCACCTCGTCGCGCAGATCGCGCGCACCCTCCAGATGCAGCGCGATGCCCGCCGCCTTGTTCATCGCCCCCGCCGCGTCGAGGAAGCGCTTCTTGCCGACCTCGGGATCGCCCGGCTCCAGACCGCAGATGTGATCCACCGCGCCGGTCAGCGCCGCGAGCCGCTCGGACGCCTTCGCCGACAGATAGCCCGCGTAGTCGAAGCCGTGCAGCATCGCCCGCACGACGTCGACCTTCTCTCGCAGCACCTCCAGCGCCAGCTCGACCGGTACCCCGGGCCGCGACTCGCCGCCGCCCCCTCCGTAGCGCTTGACCGCCTTCTTGAGCTGATCGGCCAACCCGATGTAGTCGACCACCAGCCCCGCCGGCTTGTCCTTGAACTTGCGGTTGACCCGGGCGATGGCCTGCAAGAGCCCGTGCCCCCGCATCGGCTTGTCGACGTACAGCGTGTGGGCCGAGGGCACGTCGAAGCCGGTCAGCCACATATCGCGCACGATCACCAGCTTCAGCTTGTCGTCGGCGTCCTTGAACCGCTTCTCGACCGCCTTGAGCCGCGCCTTGCCGCGGATGTGCGGGTGGAAGTCCAGCGGATCGCTCGCCGCGCCGGTCATCACCACCTTGATCGCGCCCTCGGCATCGTCCTCCGCGTGCCACTCGGGCTTGCGCGTGACGATCTGCTGGTACAGGTCGACGCAAATACGGCGCGACATACAGACGATCATCGCCTTGCCGTCGAGGATCTCGAGCCGCCGCGCCCAGTGGTCCAGCAGATCGTCCGCCACCAGCCCCAACCGCTCCTCGGTGCCCACCAGCGCTTCGATGCGGGCCCAGGTCGTCTTGAGCTTCTCCCGCGCCGCGTCCTCGGCCCCCTCGGTGACTTCTTCGAATTCGTCGTCGAGTTGCGGCCGCTTGTCCTCGGGCAGTTGGATACGGGCCAGCCGGGCCTCGTAGCGAATCGGCACGGTGAAGCCGTCCCGCACCGCCTGCTGGATGGTGTAGGTGTCGATGTAATCGCCGAAGACCGCCGGGGTCGACTTGTCTTCGAACTCGATCGGCGTGCCGGTGAAGCCCACGAACGACGCGTTGGGCAAGGCGTCGCGCATGTTCTGCGCCAGCCCCTGGGTCACCTCGCCCGTCTCGCCGTCGATGCGCACGCTGAAGCCGTACTGCGTGCGGTGGGCCTCGTCGACGATGACCACCACATTGCGCCGATCGGTCAGCGTCGGGAACCGGCTGCCGGTCGCGCGCTCCTCGTCGCTCAGGCCGAACTTCTGGATGGTCGTGAACACCACCCCGCCCGAGGCCACCGACAAGAGCGCCCGCAGCTCGTCACGCGACCCGGCCTGCTTGGGCGCCGTGCGCAGCAGCGGCTCGGCCGCGCAGAACGTGCCGAAGAGCTGCCCGTCGAGGTCGTTGCGATCGGTCACGACCACCAGCGTCGGGTTGCGCAGCGCGGGGGTCTTGATGACCTTGCCCGCGTAGAGGCTCATCGACACCGACTTGCCCGACCCGGTGGTGTGATACATCACCCCCACCCGCCGATCGCCCGCCTCGGCCGTCGCCCGCACCGTCTCGGCCACCGCCTTGTTCACCGCGTAGAACTGGTGATAGCCGGCGATCTTCTTCACGTAGGGCTCGCCCGGCTCGCAGATGACGAAGTGTTCGAGGTAGTCGAGCAGCCGCCGCCGGTCGAAGAGCCCCCGGCAGAGCACCTCCAGCGACGGCATGCCCCCCGGCGCCTCGCCCGCGCCGTCGATGGAGCGCCACGGGCCGAAGCGATCGAAGCCGGCGGTCATGCTGCCCACCCGGGTGACGCTGCCATCGGAGACCACGCAGATCTCATTGGTGTGGAACAGCGTCGGGATGTCGGCCTGATACTTCTGGAGTTGGTTCCAGCCGCCCTCGACGGTGGCGTACTCGTCCTTGGGGCTCTTCAGCTCGATGACCGCGACGGGCAGCCCGTTGAGGTAGAGCACCAGGTCGGGCCGGCGGTGGTCGTGCTCGATGACGGTGAGCTGGTTGACCACCAGCCAGTCATTGCGCTTCGGATCGGAGAAGTCGACCAGCCACGCCTTCTGCCCGCGCATGCCACCGTCGGCGCGGACCTCGACGTCGACGCCGTCGGTGAGCCGTTTGTGGAACGCCGCGTTGTTCTCGCCGACCACCGGCGAGTCGAGGCGCAGGACCTGCTTGTAGGCGTCTTCGAGCGCGGCGCTCGACAGGTCGGGGTTGAGGTCGGCCAGCGCGGTCGCGAGCCGGCCGCCGAGGATGACCGACGCGGGGCCGGCCCGCTCGCTGTCGAGGACCGGGCCCGGCAGGTAGGTCCAGCCGAGCTCTTGCAGGAACTCGATCATCGCGAGCTCGACGTCGCTCTCGGCGAGGCTCATAGCGCGGCCTCCACGGCGGCTTCGGCTTCGGGCACGCGGATCTCGCCGGAGATGAGCTTGGGCAGGAGGGTGTCGCGGAGTTCGGCGAGGGTCTGCGATGCCCTCTCGTTGGCCGAGTGGCGCTGCCAGAGCGGCGCGACCGCCGCATCGAACTGCGTCCTGCGAGTGACGGGCGGGCAGACGATGCGTTCTCGGTGCACGTGATTGCGGTTCACGCCTGGAACGGCAGACTTGCCCGTGTAGGCATGCCAATTGACGCCTCTGAGCAAGTGAAAGATGAAGCGCTGTGGACTGCCCTTGAAGTCACGCACATAGAGCGAGGTGTTCAACGGCCAGAAGTCATCCTCAACGAAGAATACCTGCCCGATGGTCCCATATCGCCCGACTACGACGCCGGGCGCTTCGACCTTCGCCTCATTATGTGCCCCCGAAACCCCAGAGGAAGAAACGATCGGCACATCTCCCTCGATCCGCTCTCGTTTGGGCAAATCGTAGCCACGTTTCAATTGCAACAGGTCACCCAATGCACACACGGACCAACCGCGGGGGATGGCACCGAGTTCGCTGTCGACCAGTTCGGAGGAGCCGTGGCCGTCGAAGTCGACGAACCACGACTCGAAGACGGCCTGCGCCATCTCCTCCAGCGTCTGGCTCATCTGCCGGTTCACCTCGATCTTGTCGTCCAGCGCGCCGAGCACGGCAGCGATCCGGCGCTGCTCATCGATGGGTGGGAGCGCGGCATGAAACGCCTTGACCTCCGGGAAGTAGATCGTCTGGTGACTCGTGCCATGCGCGAACCGGAACAGGCTCTCGACCTCTGCCAGAAGCACGTACATCAGGTAGCGCGAGGTCAGCCCGGACTCGTCGCAGACCCAATTCACGAAGTCCTGGCTGGTACACATCAGCCGCTTGGTCCGTGTGATGTACCCGATGGACGCCGTGCGCGAGAGACATACGGTGTCTACCGGCAGAACCCGCGCCGCGGAGTTGTCGATCCCGAGCTGGTTCGTGGCCTCGTTGGTCGAGTAGATATCCCGTCCGTGATGAACGCGGGCGTCCTTGATCCCGATCCAGGGGATGTCCCCGCCCCAATACTCCGGCTTGCGGCGACTCGGGGTGTGGCCGGTCTCCAGCCGGGCGACATCGAGCAAGCGGGTCCAATGCCAGCCATCCGGCAGCGGACTCCCCGGATCGCCGACGGAGAGCGCGTAGCGGCCGGGTATCACGCCCTCGGTCGCCGCACGCCCACCCGTCTTGGTACGTCGGCGGCTCATGATCCGTAGCCCAGCGAATCCAGCGCCTTACGAATCTCCCCATCCAGCCGCCGCCCCTCGGCCATCTGTTCGGCCAACTGCGTCGTCAGCCGCTCCATCTTCTCCTCGAACGGCTCCCCGTCGTCGTCCACCTCTTCGGCCCCGACGTAGCGCCCCGGCGTCAGCACGCAGTCATGCCCCTGCACCTCCTCCAGCGTCGCCGACTTGCAGAACCCGGCCACGTCCTCGTAGCCGCCGTCGACTGTCCGCCACGCGTGGTAGGTGTCGGCGATTCGGGCCACGTCCGCGTCATCGAATACGCGGTGCACCCGGGTCTCCATCCGCCCCAGCTTGCGGGCGTCGATGAACAGGATCTCCTTCTGCCGATCGCGATGCCCGCGCGCCGCCTTGTTCTTCGCCAGGAACCACAGGCACACCGGGATGCCCGTCGCGTAGAAGAGCTGCCCCGGCATCGCGACCATGCAATCCACCAGATCGTTCTCGACGAGCGCCCGGCGGATGTCCCCCTCGCCGGATGTCATCGATGACATCGAGCCGTTGGCCAGCACCACCCCCGCGGTGCCATTGGGCGCGAGGTGATGCACGATGTGTTGCAGCCACGCGAAGTTGGCGTTGCCCGTCGGCGGCGTGCCGTACTTCCAGCGCACATCCTCCGCCAGCCGATCGCCGCCCCAGGCCGAGATGTTGAACGGCGGGTTGGCCAGCACGTAGTCGGCGCGCAGGTCGGGGTGAAGATCACTGTGAAAGCTGTCGGCGTGGCGCTCGCCCAGCTTGGCCTCGATGCCGCGGATGGCCATGTTCATCCGAGCCATGCGCCACGTGGTGCGATTCGACTCCTGGCCGTAGACGGTCACCTGGTTGCGCCGGCCGCCGTGAGCGTCGATGAACTTCAGCGACTGCACGAACATGCCGCCCGAGCCGCAGCACGGGTCGTAGACCCGGCCGCGGAAGGGCTCGAGCATCTCGACCAGGGTGCGCACCACGCTGGCGGGGGTGTAGAACTCGCCGCCGCCCTTCCCCTCGGCCGAGGCGAACTTGGCCAGGAAGTACTCGTAGACCCGGCCCAAGGTGTCTTTGTCGCGGTGCTCCTTCGAGCCGAGGCCGATGCCCGAGACGAGGTTGATGAGCTCGCCCAGCTTGTGCTTGTCGAGGTTGGGCAGGCCGTAGATCTTGGGCAGGGTGTTCTTCAGCCGCGGGTTGTCGGCCTCGATGGCCTCCATCGCGTCGTCGAGCAGCGTGCCGATCGCGGCCTGCGTCGCGTGGGCTTGCAGATGGCTCCAGCGAGCGGGGGGCGGGACCCAGAAGACATGCTCGGCGGTGTATTCGTCGCGGTCTTCGAGCATCTCGGCCAGCTCTTCGGCCCGCTCGTCTTCATCGTCGATGTAGTCATCGCTGTCGGGGTTGCTCAGGCTCTCCTCGATGGCCTCTCGCCGCTCCTCGAAAGCGTCGGAGATGTATTTGAGGAAGATGAGCCCCAGCACGACGTGCTTGTACTCGGCGGGGTCCATATTATTGCGCAGCAGGTCGGCGGCGCCCCACAGCTTGTCTTCGAAGCCCAGGCTGCCGGTGGCCGCCGAGCCGTTGTTGGCCTTGGCTGCCTTGGCTGCTTTGCCCTTCTTGCTCCGCCGCGTGCGCCGGGTCGGGGCCGGCTCGCCGTCGCGCGCCGCGGCCTTCTTCCGGGTACGCCGCGTGGCCCGCTTCTTCGGTCCGTGGTCCGGCGCGGCCGGGGGCGAGGCGCTGACCGCAGGCAACGTGAGCTGCCCGTCGCCGAGCGTCGACCGCAGCGCATCGTGAAGCTGGGGCGAAGGCGCGGCCCGGCCGGTCTCCCAATTGGAGACGGTGCCCTGCGTGACGCCGACCGCTTCGGCGAGCTGGCGCTGGTTGAGCCCCTTCGCCTTGCGTCGGCTCTTGATCCACGGCCCGGTGATCTCTGCGGCGGACTCGGTCGATGCGGTCACGGACTCTCCACGGCTGGCGTGTTCGAAAGACGGTCGAAGGTAGATCGGCGCTGTCGCACCGACAAGGGGCAGCCCCGAGGCGCAGGGCATGCGGCCCGAGGCCGTCTGATGGCCCCGAGCATCACGCTGGCATGTCGCCACGTTGGCGCGCGCCCTCGCTGACGAGGATATCGAGCACGGTGTCGTGGTGCGCCGGGTCGATGCAGGCATCGAGCGGGAAGCGGAAGAAGTGGCCGGCTCGCGTGAAGAGCAGAGCGAGGCTGTCGATGCGGGCCTCAGCCGGCGCGCCGTCGATGCCGTAGCGATTGGCGAGCAGGGCGTATGCCACCAACTGGCGGATGTGCTCCAAGGCGGGCCGGGTCTCGCTGACAGTCTTGATTTCGACCAAGCAGCCATCGAAGGTGATGTCGGCGTCGGCGCCGTTCATCAAACCCGAGCCCTCTCCGAATGTCGGATTGAGCACGCCCCATGACTGCGGGCGCATGGAGGACCACGGCGTCAACGCGTAGATGTCGCTCAGCTCGCCGATCGCGAGCGCGTCGGGCGTCCAGAGCAGGTCGTCGAAGCGATGGGCCCGATAGATGACATCCAGCCCCGCCAGCCGAAGGCAGGCAGACGCAACGCTCGGCGGCAGTTCGGGGGTCGCGTGCAGGTCGCCGAGGTCGTACAGCGCGCCGAGCCAGCGATCGATGACCGCCATGCGCAGCCTCGCCCGGGTCCGGCCCGAGCGAACCAGGGCCACCGCGTCGTCCGCGACGATGTGTTCCTGCGGCGGATACCCCCCGCGCACCTCCAGGCCGAAGCGGATGGCGTAGTCGACCGCCGTGCCCATGCGCGGAGGAAACGAGCGCCACTTCACCTCGGGCGGCGGCCGGTCGGGCATCTTCGGGGGGCGGATGTAGGGCTCGAGCTCGGCGCGGGTCGCTCTGTCTTTCAGGATCGTCGTCAGACTCATCGGGCGTCACCCTCTCCACTGGCGGTGGTCAATCCGCCGGCCAGTACAGGCGCCGCAATGGCACCAGCGCCTTGGCTGCCGGGTCGAGCGTGTCGTAGTGCTCCAAGAGCAGCCCGCGCAGCTCGGCGAGGTTGATCAGCGTCACCGGGATCGACGCGCGCTCGGCTTCGTAGCGGGCCTCCTGGGTGAAGCCGCCGGTGCTCACGTAGAGGCACCGATCACCGGGGCGTCGACCCCCGAGGAAGCTGCGGATGTCGGGCGCGCCGATGCGGGTGCGGCGGCGATGCTTCACTTCGACGAAGATCCGCGGCTCGCGCAGGCCCAGGCCGTCGGGGGACGCGAAGATGTCGATCCCGCGGTCACGACCGACCGGCGTCACCCGTGTGCGGAAGCCCATCGCCCGCAGAATGCCCGCTACCAGCCGGGGCACATCCTCCGGGTCGAGGGCGGCGATGCGGTCTTCGATGAGCGTGTGGGCCTGGTCGACGGTGAACTCGCGCAGCTCGTCGAGGGCCTCGTCGTCTTCGGCCGTCTCGACGATCGGCTGCGGCTCGTCGGGCTCGGGTGCGTCGAGGGGGACGGCCTTCTCGACGACCTCGTTGGCCACCGGCGCCTTGGGCTTGAAGAAGGTCTGGATGGCACCGAGCGTATTCTTGGCGGCCACCGAGAGCGCGTCGCGATGCACGCGATGCTGCCAGTCGACCGGTCGGGCGTAGGGCAGCTCGGCGATGGCATCCGGGCGGTAGGTCGCGGGGCCCGAGACGACGCCGAGGTAGTAGGTCCGCGCGTCGTTGTCATAGGTCACGACGCGGTCGCCGTCGGCCATGGTGTGCACGAAGCGCCGCATCTGGGCGACGGTCGTCTGCACCTTGCGCTTCTTCCAGGTCGGGTGGTCGTCGGCGACGCGCCGCTTCATCTCGGCGTCGGAGAGTTCGAGCCCCGGCGGGCCGAGGTCGACGAGCCCGACGGCGACGATGCGTTTCTCGATGAAGGCATCGGTCCAGATGGCGTTCGGCCCGGCCCGGACCATCCACAGCGTATCGCCCACTGCCCCTCCATGGCGTCGAGTGCTCGGTGACGGTAGATCGACGGTGCCCCGGCGACAAGAGACCCGCCGGTGAATGTTCGGAGAGGGCCGGGCGACCTCACGCCGGCAGCAGAACGGCACGACACATCGCCGATGATTGGAGCGCGGTACTCTCCCAACCGCGTGCCTCGTCGCTCATTCGCTGGCCGATTGTGTAATGAAGTCAGCGCGTTGCGCTAAACCCCGTGTTCCAGCCCACACCTACACTCGGGCCCACGCTCCAAACGCGTTTCAGTTCTTCACGCCGACCCGCCCTCACCGTCCTCCATGCCCAGCCCGTCCAGCGTGTCGACCGCCGCCAGAGGCCGAGCATCTGCCCGCAGAGTTCATCGAGCAGCCGGAGAAGCCCACCTCATCGGCGCTGGTCAGCGACGAGCCGTCCCAGATCAAGGCCGCACTCGAAGCCACCGGCCGCCGCCGCACCGACGCGGCCAAGCTGCTCGGCATCAGCCGGGCGACGTTCTACTGCCGGCTGGCACGATACGATATCGACCCGACACCATTGACGCGCGGGCGCGCCGCCGTCACCGACCGCCGTCGCGCGGCGAGTGAACCGCTCGGTTCGAAGCGTACATGTCGCTGGCCTCCTCGGCCGCGCGCGACGCATGTCTGCTTCTACACCTGCCGCCTGCGCGATGCCATAGCTGCGCTCGGTGAGGGAGCGGTGGGTGATGCGTCGGCGTGATGCGTCGAGCGGCGTGCATGCCAGCGGTTTGATGGTGGTGCCGGGTCTACCGCAGGCGACGGGCGACGGGCGGCGGGCTCAGCCCGTCGCCTGCGGGCGAAACGTGCAGCGCCAGCGGGTGCCGCCGCCGTCGTCGTCCAGCGCGAGCCGGCCGCCCTGACGTTGCATCAGCCGGGCGGCGATGAAGAGGCCCAGCCCGTGGCCCTCGCCGCGCCGCTGGGCGAAGGGCACGAAGAGCGCGGCGCGGGCGTCGGCGTCGATGCCGCGGCCGTCGTCGGCCACGGTCAGGCGCGGGCCCTCGCCGACGAGGCTCAGCGTCGCCGCGCCGCTGTGGCGGATGGCGTTGGTGATCAGGTTGTCGAGGACCCGGGCGGTGGCGATCGCGTCGGCGCAGACCACCGTCTCGTCGGTCTCCAGCCGCACCTCGATGCCCGCCTCGGCCAGCGCGCGGGCGTGGCGGGCGACCGCCTCCCGCGCGGCGTCGCGCAGGCACAGCGCCTCGGGTTGCAGGTCGTCGACCCGGGCCCGGGCCGCTTCCAGCAGGTGCTCGGCCAGATCGGCGAGGCGGGCGGCGTCGATGCGGGCGTTGGCGATGAAGGCCCGGTAATCCGCCGCCTCGCGCTCGCGGCGCAGGGCCAGCTCCAGCTCGCCCTGAAGCGCCGTCAGCGGCGTGCGCAGCTCGTGGGCCGCCTCGGCGACGAAGCGGCTCTGCACGTCGACCAGCCGCTGCAGCCGCTGCACCAGCGCGTGCACCGTGCCGGCGAGCGCGGCGGTCTCGGCGGTGGCGTGAGCCGAGGCGTCGAAGCCGTCGAGCCATACCTGCAAGCGCTCCGGCGCGTCGCGCAGGGCGGTGCACGAGTCGCTCAGGGCGTCCAGGTCGCGGGTGATGCGCCGGGCGACGAGGTTGGCCGCCACCAGCACCGCGCCCAACAGCCCCAACGCCAGCAGCGCGATGAGCAGCACCGTGCCCTGCACCGCGCGATCGATCAGGGCGTGCGGCGCGGCGACCGCGAAGATCAGGACGTCACCGTCGGGCGCGGCGGCGGCGAAGGCGGCCACCCGCAGCGGCTCGGGGCCGGTGTGATCATCGTCGAAGACCCGGGTGTCTCCCGAATGCACCAGCCCGTCGACCCACGGGCCGTCGAGTTGATGCACCGCGAGGTTCGAGGTCGAGGCCAGCACGTGGCCCGCTGGTCCGTAGGCCACCGCGTACTTCTCGACCACCGGCGAGTTGAGCGACGGCAGGCGCAGCGCGGTGTCGTGCACGTGCACCCCCTCGTCGAGCTCGCTCAATACGCCGTCGGCCTCGGTGTGCGCCATCTGCAGCAGCATGGCGTCGGTCTGCGCGTGCACCTGCCGATGCACCACCACGCCGACGACGACGGTGAACAGCAGCACCGAGATGCTGAACACCGCGCCGACGCGACGGAAGATCAGCGATCGCAGCGTGGGCCGATCGCTCATGACTCGTCGGCCCGCCGCAGGCGATAGCCCCGCCCGCGCACCGTCTCGATGACCGAGGGCCCCTCGCCGTCGAGCTTGGTGCGCAGGTAGCGTACGTAGACGTCGACCACGTTGGTCGACGGGTCGTGGGACATGCCCCAGACGCGGTCGAGGATCGTGCTCCGGCCGAGCACTTCGCCGCGGTGTTTGAGGAAGAGGTCGAGCAGGTCGAACTCGCGGGCGGTCAGCTCGCGCTCGACGCCGTCGCGGCTCACCACCCGCCGGCGCAGGTCGACCGTCGACGGCCCGATGATCACCGACGTCGCCTCGCCGCTCATCTCGCCCCGGCGGGCGTGGGCCCGCATGCGGGCCAGCAGTTCCTCGAAGCTGAACGGCTTCTGGATGTAGTCGTCGGCGCCGGCGTCGAGGGCGAGCACCGTGGCGTCGACCCCGCTGCGCGCCGTCAGCATGATCACCGGCGCGGTCATGCCCGCCGCCCGCCAGCGGCGCAGGACCGAGACCCCGTCCATGTCGGGCAGGGCCCAGTCGAGCAGCACCACGTCGTAGGGTTGGCCCGGCCCCTGGCTCAGCGCCTCGGCGCCGGTCGCGCAGCGGTCGACGGTGTGGCCTTCCTCGTGCAGCCCGCGGTGCAGGAACTGCGCGACGCGGTCATCGTCTTCGACGATCAGGACGAGCATGGGCGATCCATCCGTGAGCCCTCCGTGCGGACGCCGGTCGAGGGTCGGCACGATACCAGACCCCGCTCACGCCGTGGCCGGGCGCCGCCCGAGTCGCGCGTAGAGCGCGGGCAGCACCACCAACGTCAGCAGTGTGCTGGTCACCAGCCCGCCGATGACCACCGTCGCCAGCGGCCGCTGCACCTCGGCGCCGATGCCCGTCTGCAAGGCCATCGGCAGGAAGCCGATGCCGGCGACGAAGGCGGTCATCAGCACCGGCCGGAAGCGCTCGGCGGCGCTGGTGCGCGCGGCGGCCTCGGCGTCGTGGCTGCGATGCAGCTCGCGGGTGCGGCTGAGCAGCACGATGCCGTTCATCACCGCGATGCCGAAGAGCGCGATCAGGCCGACGATGGCGCTCATCGACAGCGGCAGGCCGCGCAGCCACAAGGCGATGAGCCCGCCCGAGGCGGCGACCGGCACGTTGAGGAAGATCAACAGCGCGCTGCGCCAGTCGCGGAAGGCGACGTAGAGCACGCCGAGGATGGCGAAGAGCACGATCGGCACCGTCACCGCGGTGCGATTGGCCGCCGCGCGCAGCTGCTCGTACTTGCCCGACCACTCCAGCCAGTAGCCGTCGGGCAGCGCGACGTCGGCCTGCACCCGCCGCTGGGCGTCGCGCACGAAGCCGCCCAGGTCGCGCCCGCGAACGTTCGACTCGACCACGAAGCGCCGGCTGCCCGCCTCGCGCTCGATGGTGGCCGGGGTGTTCACGTCGGCGATCTCGGCCACCGCGCCGAGCACCGCCACCCCATCGGGGCCGCCGGCCAGCGGCATGTCGTGTACCGGCACCGCCCGATCCCAGGCGGTCTTGAGCACGATCGGGTCACGGAACTGCCCCCGCTGCACCGCGCCGATCTCGGTGCCCCGCTGAACCCCGGCGATCAGGGTCAGCACGTCGCGGGTCGAGACGTCGAGCAGCGAGAGGCGCTCCGGCCGCAGGCGGGCCTCGATGCCCGGCACGCCCTCGATGGTCGGCGCGATGACATCCGCCGCGCCGTCGATGCCTTCGAGCGCGGCGGCGACCTGCTGCGAGAGACCCATCAAGACCGCCAGATCGGGCCCGAAGACCTTGACCCCCACATCACTGGTGATGCCTTCGAGCAGCTCGTTGAATCGCATCTCGATGGGTTGGGTGAAGGTCAGCTCGGCGCCCAGATCGGCCGCTTCGAGGCGGGCGGACATGGCATCGACCAGCGTCTGCTGGGTCCGGCCGGTGGTCCAGGTGTCCATCGGGTGCAGCTTGACCAGGATGTCCGACTCTTCGAGCCCCATCGGATCGGTCGCCACCGCCGGCGCGCCGCTGCGGCTCGCCACCCGCTCGACCTCGGGGAACTCGCCGAGGATGCGCTCGATGCGCGAGGCTTCCTCCAGCGCTTGCTCGGCCGAGATGCTGGGCACCCGCGCGGTCTGCACCACGATGTCGCCCTCCTGCAGTTGCGGCACGAACTCGATACCCATGCCCACGGTCGCCGCGACGCTCAGCGCCAGCACCATGCCCGCGCCGGCCACCGCCACCAGCGGGCGGCGCAGAGCCATGCCGAGCGTCGGGGTGTACAGCCGCTCCAGCGCGCGGGTCAGCCGGGTCTGCTGGTGGCCCTTGGGGCGGATGACGAACGAGGCGGCGGCGGGCACGTAGGTGAAGCTCAGCGCCAGCGCGGTGACCAGCGCCAGCAGCACGGTCAATGCCATCGGCCGGAAGAGCTTCCCCTCGATGCCGGTCATGGTGAGGATCGGGATGTAGACCAGGATCAGGATGCCCACCGCGAAGAGCACCGGCGCGGCGACGTGCTGCGTGCGCTCGACCACCGCCGCCCGCAGATCCTCCCGCCGCACCAGCTCGAGCGCGACGATGCTCTCGGCGACCACGATGGTGCCATCGACGATGAGACCGAAGTCGATGGCACCGAGTGACATCAGGTTGCCCGAGTAACCCAAGGCATTCAGCCCCAGGAAGGCACCCATCATGCTCAATGGGATCACCGATGCCACCAGCAGCCCGCTGCGCACGTCGCCGAGCATCAGCAGGAGCACCAGGATGACCAGCAGGCCGCCCTCGGCCAATGACTTGCCCACCGTGCTCAGGGTGCTGCCGACCAGCTTCTTGCGATCGTAGATGACTTCGACCTCGACGCCCTCGGGCAGCGCCGCGCGGATGGTCTCCATGCGCGCCCGCAAGCCATCGACGACGCCCAAGGCATCGGCGCCGGCGAGCAGTTGAGCCATCGCGAAGAGCACCTCGCCGCGGCCGTCGGCCGATCCCATGCCCACCGTCAGCGCGCCCGACTCTTCGACCCGCGCCACGTCGCGCAGATAGACCGGGCGGTCGCCCTCGTCGATGCGCAGCACGATGTCTTCGAGGGCCTCGACGGTCGTCGGGTTGGAGATCGCGCGCACCAGCACCTGCTCCGGCCCGTCGACCAGCGCGCCACCGGCGACGAGGCCCAGCGCGTCGGTGATGGCATCGGCCACGTCCCCCGCCGACAGCCCGCGGGCGGCGAGCGCGTACGGATCGAGCGAGACGTCGAGCTGCGGGGTGCCGCCGCCCCAGGCGTTGACCTCGACCACCCCGTCCACCGCCACCAGCCGCGGGGCGATGTCGCGCTCGAAGATGCGATACAGCGCGTATTTGCTGTGGCGGTCCGAGGCGACGGTGAACTGATAGACCTCACCCAGCCCGGTCGCTGGCGGGCCGATGGCCGGGGTGCCGGCGGTCTCGGGGATGGCGTCGCGGGCGGCGTCGAGGCGCTCCTTGACCAGTTGGCGCGCATGCCAGATGTCGGTGCCGTCGGCGAAGACCACCGTCACCGCCGAGATGCCGGTGCGCGAGAGGCTGCGCAGCTCGATCACCCCCGGGATGCCGCCCAGCTCACGCTCGATGGGCAGGGTGACGAGCAGCTCGACCTCTTCGCTGGCCATGCCCGCAGACGCGGTCAGCACCTGCACCTGCACGTTGGTCAGGTCGGGGAAGGCGTCGAAGCGGGCCTGCGAGAGACCCCAGGCGCCGAGGGCGATGAACGCCAGCACGCCGCCGAGCACGAAGCCGCGGTGGCGGACGGACAGCTCGATGATGCGATGCAGCAGCCACATGGGTCACCTCACTCGAAGGCCAGCGCGCTCTTCAGCGCGAAGGCCCCGCGGGCGACCACCCGCTGTCCGGGGGGGATGCCGAGCACCAGCGCGTCGGGGCCCTGGCGGCCAACGAGGGTCACCGCCACCGGTCGCGGCGGCTGCGCGTCGCCGACGAAGACCGTCGCTTCGCCCTGCACGTCGACCACCGCCATGCGCGGCAGGCGCACCGCGGCGGGCGGCGGCGGTACGCCCAGCTCGACGATGCCCGACGCGCCGGGCACGAGGTCGGGCCCGGTGAAGTAGAACCGGCGGGTGCGGCTGCGCCCGTCGAAGTCCGCCGCGCGCCGTTCGAAGGTCAGCGTCTGCCCCGCGCCGCCGGTCGCGGTCCAGCGGGCCGACGGGGTCGCATCACCCAGCCGGGCGACGAGGTGCTCGGCCACGTCCACCTGCACCCGCAGCGCGTCGTCGGCGACGAGGGTCACGCAGCGGTCGGCCGGGCCATAGGTGCCGCCCGCCGGGCAGTCGATCGCGGTCACGAGGCCGCCGACGGACGCGGTCCACGTCCGGCCGCGTTCCTCGGCCTGCAGCTCACCGTCGTGGGCCGCGAGGCGGCGGCGAGCGCGCTCCAGATCGGCGCGCGCCTCGTCCCGGGCCAGCTCGGCGGCGTAGAGCACCTCCGAGGCGCGGAAGCCGGCCTCCACCGACGTCTTCAGCCGACGCACCACCCGCGCCCGCTCGGCGGCGACGGCCTTCTTCTCGTCCACCGCCGCGGCCAGATCGACCAGCGCCGGGCTGCTCAGCGTGGCCAGCGCATCGCCCGCGGCGACCCGATCGCCGACCCGCACCGCCCACTCGACGACCCGCGCCTCGACCGTGGGGCTCAGCGTCAACCGGGCCTCCGGCGGGGTGACCACCTGGCCCAGCAGCCGGGTCAGCGTGCGCTCGGTGGCCGGCTGCGCCTCGGTGAAGCTCAACCGGCTCTCGATGCCGGCGGGCGGCTCGCCTTCGCTGGGTGCCGCCGCCTGCCCCCGGCAGCCGGCGAGCGTGGCGAGGGCGGCCAGCGAGAGGGCGATCGTCGGGGTTCTCATCGGGGTGACTCCTCGGTCTCGGGGTCGAGCAGCGCGCGCACCGTGTCGGCCGCCAGTCGGCGAGCGTCGATCTCGGCGCGCAGCAGGATCAGGGCGTGCTCCGCTTCGTGCAGGTCGCGGCGGGCGCGGATGAGGCGGTCGATCTCGACCTGGGCGGCGGCGAAGGCCGCTTCGACCAGCCGCAGGCGGGCCTCGAGCGGGGCGATCCGGTCGCGGATCAGGGCGTCGCGGCTCTGCACCAGGGCCTCGAAGTCGGCGGCCTCGGCCGACAGCTCGGCGCGGATCCGCAGGGACGCGGCCAGCGCGGCGGATTCTTCGATGCGCGCCTCGGCCCGGGCGTGCGCCGCCTCGGCGCCTTCGCTGTCGGTGAACGGCACGCTGAGGGCGATTGACGGGCCGACGAAGGTCTCGGCGCTGCCGACCGCGCGGGCGGCCACGCCGACATCGACGACCCACGGATCGGCCGCCGCGTGGGCCTGCGCCCGGGCTTGCAGCGCCGCGCGGCGGGCGTCGTGGACCGCGATCTCGGGGAAACGCGCGGCGCGCTCGACCAGCGGCCGCCAGGGGTTGTCGTCACCGCTCGCCGGCGGCTGCGGGGCGGCGAGATCGCAGCGCGCGCCGAGCACCGCGTCGAAGCGGGCCCGCGCGCGTCGCGCGTCGCGGGTGGCCGTATCCAGCTCGGCGGCGATGCGCCCGACCTCGGCCTCCAGGTCGGCCAGGTCGAGCCGGGAGATCAGCCGCCGCTCGCCGGCCGCGCGGATCGGCTCCAGCTCGGCGTCGGCCTCGGCGAGGTAGTCCACCAGGTGCGCCCGTTCGAGCGCGCGCACCCGCCAGCCGAGATAGGCCGCCTGCACCGCGTCGACGAAGCGCCAGCGCCGCGCGTCGAGCCCGGCCGCGTCGGCCCGCCAATCGGCGTCGAGCGCGGCCCGACGCGCCGCCGACCGGCTGCCGAGCTCGATGGCGAGCGTCGCCGCGCCGGCGTATTCGGCGGTCGAGCCGGCGTCGAGGGCGAGCTCGGGGGTCGCCGAGAGCGTGAGGCCCTGCACCCGGCCGGGCAGCGCGTCGCGGGCGGCCTGCCAGCCGGCGCGCAGCAGCGGTCGGCGGGCGCCGTCACGGGTCGCCCAGACCGCCTCCGCCAACGCGGTGACGCCGTCCGCCGTGATCGGGCCCTCGACGGGGCAGCTCGGGTCCGGCGCGCCGTGGGCGCTGCCCGCCGACGCCACGAGGGCCAGCGCCCCGATCAGCCACCATGTCTCGAATCGCCGCATACGCGCCTCGCCGGCCTCCGGGTCCGCAGGCACTCTGCGCACCGACGCGGGCGATTGCTTGAGACGGCGGATTAGAAGTCTCTCATCGAGCCGGACCGCTCACTCGCCGACCACCAGCCGGGCCTCGGCCAGCGTGCTCGGCCGGGCGTCGGCGGCTTCGTAATAGCCGCGAAAGGCGCGCACTTCGGCGGTGTCGACGGTGAACAGCTCGGCGGCGAAGCGGGCGCCGAGCACCTGATGCTGCAGCGTCGCCTCGACCGTATACGGCCCGCCGGCGGCCGGCGCGGCCACCCGATAGCCGACCACCGCCCGCCCCGGCCCGAACGCCTCGCCGAGCGCGACATCCACCGGCGCGGTCGCGTCGGCGTCGGCGTGATCCGCCCGCCAGCCGGCCGGCAGGATGCGGGTATCGCGGCAGAAGCGCGCCCCGCGCAGCAGGGTCCAGGTCGGCTGGCCGTCGGGGTCGCACATCACCGATTCGAAGAGCGCCACGGTGCCCTCGTCGTCGATGGTCAGCCCGTGCGGCGTCAGCGGCGCGCCGGCCCGCTCGCCGGGCAGGACCGCGCCCCGGCCGTCGACCAGCCGCCCGCGATCGTCGAAGCCGCCGCTGCGGAAGATCACGCCGTCGGGGCCGCGCACCGTCAATGCGAGCCACGCCCGCCGGCTGGGGAAGCCGCTGGGCAGCTTGTGCCCGGCCCGGTTCTCCACCGCTACCCGGATCGCCAGCGCCGCGCCGTTGCGCTGCGCCGTCACCTCGAGCCGCGCCGCCTCGGCCAGCAGCGCGCGGGTGGCGGCGAGGGTCGCGTCGAATGCATCGCGACTCGCCAGCGGCCGCAGCGCGTCTGCGTTGTCCCGCAGGATGGCCGGCACGAGCACGTTGGCGCCGACGAAGATGTGCCGCCCGAAGGGGCTGCGCGGCTCGGCGAAGGGGAAGTCCATGCCGCCCGGGTTGCGCGCGATCTGGGTGCTGACCGGCCGCCCGTCGGGCTCGGTGCCCGGCATGTGGCACACCGCGCACTCGACGCCGTCGGGCGCGAAGCGCGAGTTGCGCCACTCGAGATAGGTCGCCTGCTCGACGAGCCGATGCCCGGTCGGCTGCCCGGCGGGGGTCAGGCTGTCGGTGATCAGCGTATGGCAGCTGCCGCAGAGCTCCGCGTCGCGGACGTGGTCCGACTGCACCGGCTCGAAGCCGGCGAAGCGCTGCATGGGCATGCCGTGCGGATCGGCGTACGGGCCGTACAGCCGGCGGTCGTCGTCGATGACGTAGCCGCCGGTGAAGCTCGCGGCGCTGCCCAGGCCCTCGGGCGTGATGCCGTGGCACGCGGTGCACGAGACCCCGTCCCGGGCCAGCTCGCCCTCGGCCGAGTCGGCGCTCAACATCGCGATCGCCGGGCGCCCGTCGCCGTCGCCAGCCTCGATGACGCCCATCGGCGCGTGGCAGCGCATGCAGGTGGCCTCGATGGCCTCGGCCGCGGCGGGCGTGGCGGCAACCTCGGCGGAGACCATCGCCCGCCAGAGCGGGTCGCGGGCGGCGTTGGCCATCATCGTGCCCTGCCACAGGTCGAACGGTGCGATGCGCGCGCCCGCCGCGTCGCGCATCGCGTCGGCGTCGACGCTGTTGCTGTGGCATTCGGCGCAGACCGTCGCGCTGGCCACCCGCCGCCCCTCGGCCATGCCCGGCGCTGGCGGGACAGGCAGCGGCGGGCCGGGCGGCACGCCGTCAACGCCGCCATCGGGCCGCATCCCGCGGTCATCGGCGGACGCGCCACGGTCAGGGACGGGTGGTGCCGCGTCGGGCCGGGCGTCGCTCGGCGCGGCGTCGCTCGGCGTGGCGTCTGTCGGTCCGCCCGGGTCCGGCGCGGCGTTCGGACCGCCGCAGCCGAGAGCCATCAGGCCGATGAGCGCTACGCCCAGGTGACGAAGAGTCGGATGTCGCATGCCAGCCTCCCGTGGTCGCAGGGACTGCCTGCATCGGGTGTGCCAGCGCCTGGCGTGGCGCCAGATGGTGGGCCTCGGGACCGGCGTTGCGAATTGTCCCAACGTCGCGTCGTTCTGGGTCCGTGGTCGGCGATGTCGGACCCGTGCAGGCCGGGTGACGCGGATCTCGGCGGGGCTACCCGCTCACCGCGGACGGCGCGCGGTGTGGCTGCATCAGATCCTCGAGGTACGGCGCGCCGCTGTCGTCCTCCTCGGCTGCCCCGCTCACGCGGGGGTAGGCCCGTCCAGACGACAGCCTCTACCATCGGGTCGGTTGTTGACGCAGTCCTCCCGTACCGAAGACCCGGCCGGCGTTCCAGGTGACGTTCCACGATCAGCCGGTACAATGGAGCAACCAAGTGCACCAGCCGGTAGCAGAGGACGATGCCCAAATACCCGACACCGTGGCCAAATCCACGAACCCGCGGGGTTTCGTGCGATCGGGTGGATAGTTGGAGTCGAGCACGGCAACGCAACGCTGTTGACGCGCGCCGAACCACCGAGAGCTGGATCGCCTTGCCCGTCCTCAGCGTTGCCCAAACCGCCCTCAGCGTTGCCCAAACCGCCGTCAAGCCAGTGCGGTGCTGGGTCTCTCGATCAGGCCCAAGACCACCTCGGGTTGCGGGCGTCAGCCCGCGCTATGAGCTTTCCCACAAACTCCGGCGCTTCGCCCAGCACGGTCCCGCTCGCCGGGCCTCAGCTGCGCGGCGCGGCGGGGATCATCACCGGCGCGGTGCCGTCGAAGGGCAGGGCGGTCCACAGGCGGCGGCGGGCCTTCTCCGGATCGAGCACCGTACGCGGCGCCCGATCGAACAGCCGCACCGCCCGCCGCGCGCGGGTATAGGCCGGCCAGCCCTCGCCCGGCGCGCCGCCGCGCACGAAGCGGCCCACCGCGTGCCACAGCGCGCCGCTGACCCCGACGGGCACCCGGTCGGCGATGCCCGGCCAGCGGCTGCCGAACAACGCCACCACGTCCACCCCGTGCATCGCGCCCACCGGCTCGTCCTGGCTGCGCGGGTGCCAGTCGAAGCGGTAGACGAAGGTCCGCCCGCCGGCCTCGGCCCGGGTCTCGGCCAGCCGGATCGCCGGCATGCGGAAGAGCGCGTCGGTCACCATCGCCAGCGCCTGCTCGTTGGCGCTGGCGTCGGGCAGGGCCCGATCGTAGACCTCGGCGATCGCCTCCGTCGGGCGGCCCAGCGCCGAGAACAGCCCGGGCAGCGCCTCGAAGAGTCGGCTCGGCGTCAGCCACGACGACAGCGGCACCTCGATCAAGAGCGCGCGGGCCTCGTGGCGCGTCGTGCCCAGCAGCAGCGGCACCGCCTTGCCCCGGCCCTCGGCCATCGCCGAGTGGGGCAGGCGGTTCAGCCGATCGATCACCACCGGCCCGAAGAGGCCATCCCCGAGCAAGGCGCCCTCGGTCAGCGTCTGCTGGGCCGCGATCAGCCGCTCGACGGGCAGCCGCCGCAGCGCGTCGAGATCGCCCACGCCCGCGGCGGCCATCAGCGCGTCGGTGACCCGCGCCGCGTGGTTGGGGAAGCGCAGCCGCGCGCCGGCGCCGCTCATGGCCAGCGCCTGCTGGAAGGCGCCGCGGGCCGGCGGGAACGTCATCAGCGCGATCACCGCCTCGGCCCCCGACGACGCCCCGGCGATGGTCACGTTGCCCGGATCGCCGCCGAACGCGGCGACGTGGCGCCGCACCCAGAACAAGGCGTCGGTCAGGTCGAGCAGGCCCAGGTTCACCGCGTCCGCCGCGCCGCCGCGGTGGTCGATGCGCGACCAGCCGAGCGCGCCGAGCCGATGGTTGAGGGTGATCACCACCGCGTCGGCCTGCCGGGCGAGGCGGGCGCCGTTCAGCCGCGGGTCGCGGGTGCCGCCGTGGGTCCAGCCGCCGGCGTGCAGGAAGACGATCACCGGGCGGCGGCCGGCGGGGTCGGGGGTCCAGACGTCGAGGCTGAGGCAGTCCTCGCTCTGCACGGTGAACGGCGGCTGCGGCGCTTGCGGACAGGCCGGACCGGGCGCGCGGGCGTCGCGGGTATGGGTCCAGGGTTCAGGGGGGCCGGCCCGCTCGAAGCGCGCGGGGCGGGCGCGATAGGGCACGCCGCGGAAGGCCGAGACGCCGTTGGCCATCCGCAGGCCGAGCAGCGGGCCATCGGCGGAGCGCAGCGTGATCTGGCCCACCGGCGTCGTGGGATCGGTCATGGCCGGAGCCCGGGCGAAGGCGCAGCCGCAGACGAGCAGGCCGAGGCCGAAGAGCATGGCCCGCGGCAGGCGAACGGGCGGATGATGCACCTGCCGCGGGCGGCGGACGGGGGACGGACGGGCGGCGGGGCGAGCGGGACGACACATGAGGCACCTCCGAGCAGACCCGAACAGCGGACCACGGCCGGTGGGTCCGCCCGCAGGGGGCGCCGGTCGCACCGCCCGGGGGTGCAGCGATCCGCACCCCGCCGCCTGCCGTGAGGCCCGCTCGCCGGGCGCCGCTTGCGTCCGATCGCCCGGCGGGGCAATCTCCACCCGCAAACTGCACTGCCCGGGAGCGCGACGCGTGGCGATCGAGATGGTCGGAGTGGTGGTCGGCATCGGCGGCGGGCGCAGGCTCGATCGCTGCGGGTTCGCGGTGCGCCCCGGCGAGATCGTGGGCCTCGTCGGCGGGACCGGATCGGGCAAGTCCACCGCGTTGCAGGTGGCCGCCGGCGCGCTCAAGCCCGACCGTGGGCGGCTGACGCTCGACGGGCGCGACGTCACCCGCAGCCGCTCGAAGCTGCGCGAGGCGGTGGGCCTGCTGCCCCACGCGATGCCCGGCCCTTTTGACCTCACCCTCGACGAGTGGCTCGACCTGTGGGCGTCGCTCGACGGGGTGCCGGCTGCCGAGCGCGGGGTGCGCATCGCCGCCGCCCGCGATCGCTTCGGGGTGCCGTCGAGTCGCATCCAGGTCGGCCAGCTCTCCCACGGCATGCGCCGCCGGCTGACGCTGGCCCGGCTGTGGATCCGCCAGCCGCGGGTCTATCTGCTCGACCAGCCCGGTGACGCCCTCGACGGTCAGGGCCTGCGCATGCTCACCGCCGCGGTGCGGGCGGTGGCGGCCGACGGCAAGGCGGTGGTGATCGCCGACGCCTCGCCCCACCTGCCGGCGAGCCTCTGTGATCGGGTCGTCTGCCTCGAAGCCGGGGCCGTGGTCATGGAGGCCAAACGCGGCGAGGCCGAGTTCGAGCAGCGCATCGCCAGCGCGCAGGGGTGGTCGGCGTGATCCCGACTTTGCGCCGATCGGCCGACGGGTTGGGCCTGCTGGGCCTGCTGGCGGCGGCGGCGATCCCCGTCTTCGCGGTGGTCGCCTCGGTGCATCGGGCCCATTGGGTCGGGGTCGCCGACGGCGGCTTCTTCGGCGGGCTGCTCCTGCCCTGGTCGGGGCGGGTCTGGGCGGCGATCCTGCTGCTGGCGGTGGTCGGCTGGGCCGCGGGGGCCGCGCCGGGTGAGCCGGGCCGCGGGCGGCGCATGGCCGTCGGGGCCGCGCTGGGCGCGTTCGCCGCGGGGCTCTGCCTGCTCGCGGCGCTGCCGGCGTGGGTCTGGTTGATGCGCCTCGGCGGCGAAGGCGCGCTCGGCCGCGCGCTGCTGGCCGGGCTGGTCCCGCTCGTGGGCGGGCCGATCGCCGGCTTGCTGGGGCCGGTGGTCGGCGAGGCCGGCGGCGCGAGCATCGGCGCGGCGGTGGGCGGCGGCGTCTTGTGGGCGGTGTGGGGGGCGTTCGCGTGAGCGCCCGATCCGAGCCCGCGCTGGCTGCGGCCGTCGCGCCGGTCATCGGGCGCATGCGCCGCGCGCGGGCGCTGCGTGGGGTGTCGGCGGGCGCGGCTATCGGCGCTGCGCTGGCGACCGCCACCGGCGCGCTGCCGTGGCTCGGCCTGGCCGGGCTCGGCGCCTTCGTCGGCCTGCTGTGGCCGCTCGATCCGCGGGACGCGGTGACCCGGCTCGATCGGGCCGCGGGCCTCGACGGCGCGCTGCGCTGCGCGTGGGATCACAAGGACGACGCCGGGCCGATGAGCCGGGCCCAGCAGAATCAGGCCCTGGCCGCCCTGGAGGCCCGCCGGGGCGTGCGCGGCGAGCCGGCACCTGATGTACAGGCGGCGCCCATGCCGGCCCCTGCGTGGCTCCTGGGGGCAGCAGCGGTCATTCTGCCCTTCATATTCGGCCCCGCGGCGGTCGCGCCGACGCCCGCTGTCACCGGGGGTGCTCAGTCGGCCACCGCGGCGCAGTCTCCCGCGGCGGCCGATCCGCGGCCCACGGTCAGCCCCAGCGCGCCCGCCGAAGCGCCGGCCGAACGCGATCCGCGGGCCACCGCCGATGAGCCCGAGTCGCAGAACGAGCCCGACGGCGCCGTCGCCCGAGCGCCGGACGCCGGTCGCGGCTCGGCGGATGGCGGCGTGGGCGGCGCGGTCCGCGCCGAGGGCGTCGCCGGCCGCGCGGTCGGCGAGAGCGGCGGCGGACGGGCCGGCGCGCGCCCGGTCGAAGCCCGCGCCGGTCTCGGCCCCGCGTTGATCCTGCCCGCCGCGACGGGCGATCGGGCGCCGGGGGACGGGCCGGCCGGGCGGCTGGTCGTCGGCCGCACGCCGCCGCCGCCCGACGCCATCGCCGATCCCGCTCGGCCTTATCCCAGCCGCTACCGCCGGGCGATCGCCGCCTGGTTCGACCGGAGCCGCCCATGACCGATCCCGACCCTCAGCAGACCGCCGCCGAGCTGCGCGAGGCCTTCCTGGCGCTGCGGTCGACGCTCGGTCAGGTGATCGTCGGCCAGCAGCCGGTCGTCGAGGGCGTGCTCGTGGCGCTGCTCGCCGGCGGGCACGTCCTGCTCGAAGGGGTGCCGGGGCTGGGCAAGACGCTGCTGATCAAGACCCTCGGCCGGGCGTTGGCCCTCGACGTGGGACGGGTGCAGTTCACCCCCGATCTGATGCCGGCGGACATCCTCGGCGCCCATACGCTGCACGAGACCGCCCGCGGGCCGGAGGTGCGCTTCGAGCCGGGGCCGATCTTCGTCGAGCTGCTGCTCGCCGACGAGATCAACCGGGCCAACCCGCGCACCCAGGCGGCGCTGCTCGAGGCGATGGCCGAGCGCCAGGTGACGGTGGGCGGCCAGACCCGCCCGCTGGGGCCGCCATTCTTCGTGATGGCCACCCAGAACCCGATCGAGATGGAGGGCACCTATCCGCTGCCCGAGGCCCAGGCCGACCGCTTCTTGCTGCGATTGCCGGTGGCTGCGCCCGATCGGGCGGCGCTGCTCGACATCCTCGACGTCGACGCCCGCGCGGCCCTCGCGCGGATCGAGCCCTGCCTCGATCGCGCGCGCCTGCTGCGTTTTCAGCGGCACACCGCAGGCATCCTGGCCGACGCCGACGTGCGCGGACGCATCGTCGATCTGGTCATGGGCACCCGACCCGAGCACCTGCCGCCCGCGCTGAAGGACTACGTACGCCTCGGCGCCTCGCCCCGCGGGGCTCAGGGGCTGCTCGCCGCTGCGCGGGCCCGCGCGGCGATGGCCGGGCGGCTGCACGTGGGCCTCGACGACGTGGCCGCCATGGCGCCGGCGGTGCTGCGGCATCGGGTGCTGCTCAACTTCGCCGCCCGCGCCGACGGCATCGACGCCGATCGCATCATCGCCGCGGTCGTGAAGTAATCCCCCGTGTCGCGGTTCCCCGATCGGGCGCTGCTGGCGCTCTGCGAGCGCTTCTCGCTGGGGCTGCGTCAGGGCGGCGGCCTGCCGGTGCAGGGGCGTCCGCTGCCCGGCCGGGCGCTGCCGGGGCAGGACTTCGAGGGCTTCGCCGAGTACGCGCCGGGCCATGACCCGCGCCACGTCGACTGGCAGGTCTGGGCCCGCACCCGCCGGCTCTACGTGCGGGAGTACGCCGACGAAGGCGCCGGGCTGCTGGTGGTGCTGCTCGACGCGTCGGGCTCGATGGCCGGGCCCAAGTTCGAGCTGGCCCGCGGGCTGGCGGCGGCGGTGGTCTTCGCCGCGCTGCGCGAGCTGCACCAGGTGCTGTTGGGCGTGCACCACGCCGGGCGGGCGCTGTGGCTGCCGCCGACGGCCGGGCTCGACTTCGCGCCGCATGCGCTGCGCTTCATTGGCCGCTTCGCGCCGGCGGGCGCGACCGATCTGGCGGCGGCGCTGGGCGATCTGCCGCTGCGTGGCGCGCGGGGCGACGCGGTGGTGATCAGCGACTTCCTCGACCCGCGCGGGGCCGATCGCGGGCTGGCGGTGCTGTCCCGCCAGCGGTTTCGGGCCGATCTGCTGCGCGTCGCGGCGGCGGGTGAGTTCGAGTTGCCGGCGCCGGGCACGCCGCTGCTCGATCCCGAGGGCCCGGGGCGCGCGGTGGCCCCGGCCGGACCGGCGCGGGCGGCGCTCGAGGGGGCCATCGCCGGGCACCGCGCCGCGTTGGCCGACGCCGCCCGCCGCCACGGCGCCTTGTTGGTCGACCTGGACGCGGCGACGCCGCTGGTCGGGGCGTTGGACCACGTCTTCCGCCGCATCGCCGCCACCCGCTGATGCTGCCCCTCGGCCTCACCCTCGTGCGCCCGTGGGCGCTGCTGGCGCTGATCGGGCTCTGGCCGCTGTATCGCTGGCATCGGCAGGCGCTGCGGGCCGGCGGGCGGCCGTTCAGCGCGATCTTTCTGCTGATCGACGTCGCCGGCGATCGCGGCGATCGGGGGCGGTTGAAGGCGCCGGCGCTCTTCGCGGCGCGGGCGTTCGCGCTCGTGATGCTGACGCTGGCGGCGGCCGGGCCGCGGGTCTCGGTCGGCGACGCGGTCGTGCTGGCGGCGAGCCCGATCGTCGAGCCGGGCGACGGGATCGTGATCCGCGCCGGGCGCCCGCCGACGGTCGAGGCGGGCCGCGACTGGCCGGCGGTCGAGGGCCGGATCGACTGGAGCGCCGCGCTGGCTCTGGCGGCGCGGGTCGCGCCCGGCGCGCCGGTGCGGG
>JAUHXC010000019.1 GCA_030427205.1 bacterium
AGCCAGGATCAAACTCTCCAGTTGATCTTGGTGCCACACGTGAAAGGTCACACGCGTGGTCTTGTATTGACGTTCAGGGCGTCCGCTTTCGCGGTGCCTGCTCAATCCGCTTTTCAAGGAACCGGCCACCCTTTGCGCACCATGCGCCCTCTGAAAATCAAAGGGGCGTGTGCTTCAAGGGCTGGCCCGGGGACGCGGTGAGCGGCGTGTTGCGCTTCATCGCGTCGGGAGGCGGTTTATACGGGCCTGCCTCTCGGGGCGCAAGATCTTTTTTCCGAGTTTTTCGATCGGGCCGGTGAAGTCGACGCACAGCACCCGCGGCGGGAATGGTCGCTGACCGCGCGACAGTTGACCCGACCCCGGTTGAATGCTATCGGAATGCGCTTTCGACGCGATGTCGACGACGCCACACGGCAAGGAGTTTCGGATGTTGGGGAACACGATTCGGGTCGGGCTGTTCCTGGCTGCGATGGTCGCGGTCAGCGGCTGCGCGAAGAAGGACACCGCGGGCAAGGGCGAGGCCACCAAGGCTGCGACCGCCGAGAAGGCGACCGCCGAGAAGGGGGCCGAGAAGGCCGCCGAGCCCACGGCCGACGGCGACGCGAAGCCCGCGGCGGCCGGTGGCCCGATCGCGAAGGTCAACGGGGTCGATATCCCGCGCGACGAGTTCGACAAGAAGTACGACAAGATGACCCGGGCGTTCACCAAGCGGAACAAGGAGATCCCCCCGGGCCTCGCCGCGCGCTACCGGGAGTCGATCCTCAAGCAGCTCATCGACAAGGAGCTGCTCGATCAGAAGATCAAGGCGGAGACGATCACGGTCGACGAGAAGACGCTCGAGACCGAGTTCGCCGACTACAAGAAGATGTTCCGGACCGACGAGAACTTCGAGCGCTATCTGAAGAGCTCGGACATCTCCGAGGCTCAGATCCGGGACAACATCCGCCACAATCTCGCGGTGCAGAAGCTGCTCGAGACCCGCGGTGATCTGGCGGTGACGCCCGAAGAGGTCAAGGCCTACTACGACGAGAATCAGAAGCGCTACGAGGTCAAGGAGCAGGTGCGGGCCAGCCACATCCTGTTCAAGGTCGGCAAGAAGGACGGCGAGGCCGCCGCGAACGAGGCCAAGAAGAAGGCCGACGAGGTCTACAAGCTCGCCGCCAAGGCCGACGCCGACTTCGCCGCGCTCGCCAAGGAGCACTCGCAGGGCCCGACGGCCTCGCGGGGCGGCGACCTCAGCTTCTTCACCCGCGGCCGCATGGTGCCCGAGTTCGAGCAGAAGGCCTTCGGTATGAAGGTCGGCGAGGTCTCGGCGCCCATCAAGACCCAGTTCGGCTGGCACATCATCAAGGTCACCGACAAGAAGGAAGGCCGTCAGCGTCCGTTCGACGAGGTGCAGGAGTCGATCGAGAAGCTCCTGAAGAACAAGAAGAGCCGGCGGGCCAAGGCCGATCTGCTCAAGGGCATCCGCACCGAGGCGAAGGTCGAGAAGTTCCTGCCCGAGCCGGAGAAGCCGGCTGCCGCGCCCGCGAAGCCCGGTGCGCCGGGCAAGCCGGCGATCGCGCCGGCCAAGGTCGATCCGACCAAGGCGCCGCAGCCGATCAAGCCCAACGTGCCGGCGGCCCCCAAGCCGGCGGCCCCCAAGCCGGCCGACGGCAAGGGCACGCCCTGAGGCCGGTCGGCTGATCGACGGGCCGGCGTTCGCTCGGCCCGCGTGTGCGTCAAGGTGATGACGCGCCA
Organism: bacterium; assembly: GCA_030427205.1. Taxonomy (GTDB): domain Bacteria; phylum Myxococcota_A; class Bradymonadia; order UBA7976; family UBA1532; genus JACKDM01. The sequence continues at coordinate 1,741 of JAUHXC010000019.1, forward strand.
ACCTCCCCGTCAAACTTTCCCCTTATAGTGCGAACAGTTGGCCGCCCCAGGCTCAAGTGGACGTTTGCTTGCCCGGCGGGTAGATTGAAGCGGCGCAGCGAGCGGGGTCTGGCCCCGGAGGTCGTTCGAGGATGGATATTTCGACCGTCATCGGGATGGTCGCCGGTCTGGCGTTCATCGCGATCGCGATCCTGCTCGGCGGGGAGTTGGGGCTGTTCCTCGATCCGCCTTCGATGTTGATCGTCTTCGGTGGCACGACGGCGACGATGTTCATCCGCTATCCGCTCAAGATCGTCTTCACGTTGTTCCCGGTCGCCAAGAACGCGTTCTTCAATACCCCGCCCGATCAGTCCGAGGTCATCACGCAGTTCATCCAGCTGTCGCAGATCGCGCGCAAGGAGGGCCTGCTGGCCCTCGAACGGGTTCAGTTCGAGGATGAGTTCCTCGCCAAGGGCATCAACTACTGCGTCGACGGCGCCGAGACCCATCAGATCGAGTCGATCCTGATGAAGGAGGTCGAGTACCTCAAGGCGCGGCATACGGCGGGTCAGGACATGCTGGGCGCCATCAATACCTCGGCGCCGGCCTTCGGCATGATCGGTACGCTGATCGGGCTGGTGAACATGCTGGCGAACATGGACGACCCGAAGTCCATCGGCCCGGCGATGGCGGTGGCGATCTTGACGACGCTCTATGGCGCGGTCATTTCGAACTTGTTCGCCACCCCGCTGAGAGACAAGCTCGCCTACTACAGCAGCAAGGAGCTCGACATGAAGCTGCTCATGGTCGAGGGCATTCTGGGGCTCAAGCGGGGCGAGAACCCGCGTATGCTCGAGGAGACGCTGCATACCTTCCTGGCGCCGACCGAGCGCGCCGCGCTCAAGTCCGCGTCGTCCTGAGCTGAGCCGATGGCGGAGGAAGCCGAGGAGGAGGAAGGCGGCGGAGGTCTACCAGAGGAGACCATCTGCGAGGAGGGCGCGCCGGAGTGGGTCGTGACCTTCGGCGACATGATGTCGCTGCTGCTGACCTTCTTCATCTTGCTGTTGTCGTTCGCGACGATGGACGTGATGCGCTTCAAGCAGCTCGCCGGCACGATCAAGCAGGGCTTCGGGCTCAAGGTCAAAGAGCAGCTGATCGTGGTGCCCAAGGCGGCGGATATGGTGCGGCGCCAGACCCGCATCGACTTCAACGCCAAGAAGGTGATGGAGGAGCTCAAGCGCAAGCTCGACCCGCATTCGCGCACCAAGCGCACCGCCCAGGTGACGATCGAGGTCTTCCAGAGCTATCGCGGCGTGGTGGCGCTCTTCCCGGCAGACGAGTTCTTCGTGCCGGGCACCGATCGCCTCAAGCCCGAGGCGCGACCGCTGCTGGCGATCGTCGCCGAGCAGTATCGCGACATCAACGAGAGGAAGGGTGATCCGGAGAATCCGGACAGTCGCTTCGAACTGCTGGTGGAGGTGCGCAGTCCCGAGGGTGCGCCGCGCGCGCCGCGGTTCGCCGATACCTGGTCGCTCACCGCGGCACAGGCGGTTGCGGTCTCCCGCGCGCTTCGGACTCAGGGCCTGCCCGATGGCGATGTCGTCGCCGTCGGCCGAGGGCCGGCGCCTTCTACTCCGAAGCCGGGCACCGTCGGGGCGCCGCCGAGCGGTTCGACGGTGGAGTTCGTCTTCCTGTCGCGTCCGCTGAAGCCGAGGAACTGATCGATGGCCGAGGAGGAGGTCGAGCAGCCCGAAGGCGCAGACGGCGAACAGGAAGATCCACCACCATTCGAGCCCGCCGAAGAGGAGGTCGTCTGCGAGGAGGGTGCCCCCGAGTGGGTCGTCACGTTCGGCGACATGATGTCGCTCTTGCTGACCTTCTTCATCCTGCTGCTGTCGTTCGCCAACCTCGAGATCATCAAGTACAAGATTCTGTCGGGCTCGATCATGACCGCTTTCGGTGTTCAGGAGGTCACCCCGGCGTTCACCCGGCCGCAGGCCAACAAGGTGATCGCCAAGGAGTTCTCCATGGACTTCCAGCCACGGGTGGTGCTCGACGGTATGAAGAAGGCTCAGGAGCAGCAGGTGGCCCGGACCCCGTCGGGTCGGGTCAACATCGAGGTGTACGAAGACTATCGGGGCATCGTCATCTCGATCGGCGAGGAGCACATGTTCGAGGCGGGCCGCGCCGATCTGCGGCCAGCGATCTGGCCTTTTCTCGATGACGTGCTGCAGGTGGCGAAGACCAATCGGGCCCAGATTCAGGTGGAAGCCCATACCGACGGCATCCCGATGCGTTCGGCACGCTATCCGTCCAACGACCACCTCTCGGCGGCGCGCTCGGTGGCCGTGATCAACTACTTCATGGGCGTCGAGGCCAGCGAGGCCCCCGAGGATCGTCTGCCGGCCCATCGGCTGGAGGCCCTGCCCGCCGGCGCATCGCGCCCGCGGTCGCTGAACATGACCGAGGCCGGCCGGCGGCGCAATCGACGCATCGAGTTGGTCTTCTATCGCGCGCCGGAGAACTATCGGCGGCAGTGAGCGGGGTGCGCGCCCTCGACGGTCAGAACGCCTGGCCGACGTCGGCGTGGGGGTTGGCGATCAGCTCACAGCCCGCCAGCAGTGTCTCGCCGATGGCCGCCCGACCCGCCGCGAGCGCCTCTTCCGCGTCGTGCAGCAGCCCGCTGAAGACGAAGTGCCCCTTGCCGCCGACGTGATCGGCGAGCACCAGCCGCAGGCCATGGACCTCGGCCGCTTTGAGCGCGGCGTCGGCGGCGCGGATGGTCGCCGCGATCGAGAACGCTTCGAGCACGCCGATCGACTCCAGCGGCGCCTCGCGAGACCCGTCGGCGAGCAGCTCTTCGAGGTGCTGGTGGGGATAGGGCAAGAAGACCCGGTCGATCAGAGCCTCGCGCGCGAGCTGCAGCCCGGCCTTCATGGCTTCGTCGACCTCGTCGACGCCGCCGCGCACCTGCACGATGTACTTGCCGGGGTGGGTGCTCGCGGCGCGGGCCAGCCGAACCGGCGCCCGCTTCACCATCGCGTCGCAGACCACCAACCCCCGGGCGATGGAGCACAGCTCGATGAGGCCGAGCGCGGGCCCGTCGGGGGCGGTGGTGATCATCTCAGACGATCCGGAAGGCGTCCTTGAGCACGCAGCGGCGGGCTCGGGCGAAGTGACGGGCGCAGGTCATACCCTCACCGGTGGGGCTGGCGATGGTCCACGAGGTGTAGCCTTCACCGTCGAGCCCCACGCCGGCGGCGCTGGGTGCGTTCTTGACGAAGATCGAGGTGTTGCAGGCCCGCGCCATCTTGCTCAACGCCACGATGTTGTGGCTGTGCATCACCGAGGTGTGGCCGTAGCCGTGCTCGACCCGCACCGCGCAGTCGATGGCCGCGTCGACGTCGGGCACCCGCACGAAGCCGAGCACCGGCAGCAACATCTCATGCTGAACGAACGGGTGCTTCTCGTCGACCTCGGCGTAGGCCAGCCGGGTGGACTCGGCCACCCGGATGCCGGCGTCGGCCAGGATCACCGCGGCGTCCTTGCCGATATAGCTGCGGTTGACGTGATCGTCGGGCGTGATGAGCAGCTTCTCGAGCCGCCGCAGGTCGCGGCCTTTGATCTCGACCGCGTCGTTGCGCTGCATCTCGCGCTTGAGCGCGTCGGCGATGTCGGCGACCGCGATGATCTCCTTCTCGACGATGCAGATGATGTTGTTGTCGAGGCTGGCGCCGAAGACCAGGTCGCGGGCGGCGCGGGCGATGTCGGCGGTCTCGTCGACGATGACCGGCGGATTGCCCGGACCCGCCGCGATGGCCCGCTTGCCCGACGCCATGGCCGCCTTGACCACCCCGCCCCCGCCGGTGACCACGAGCAATCGGATGCCCGGGTGCTTCATCAGGGTCTGGGCGCTCTCGATGGTCGGCTCGGCGACGCAGTTGAACAGCTCGCCGGGCCCGCCTTCGGCTTCGATGGCCCGGTTGAGACGGTCGATGAAGAAGGCGCTCGTCTTCTTGGCGTTGGGGTGGGTATTGAAGACCACCGCGTTGCCCGCCGCGAGCATGCCGATCCCGTTGTTGAGGATGGTCTCGGTGGGGTTGGTGCACGGGGTGATGCTGCCGATGACGCCGTAGGGCGCCCACTCGGTCAGGGTGAGCCCGTGGTCGCCCGTCCAGGCCGTGGGCTGCAGTATCTCGACGCCGGGGGTCTTGTCGGCGACGAGTCGGTTCTTGGCCAGCTTGTCGGTGTAGCGCCCGAGCCCCGTCTCGTCGACAGCCATGCGGCTGATGTCGTCGAGCAGATCGATGGTCGTCTTGCGCAGCGCGGCGATATAGCGCCGACGGTCATCGAGCGGGATGGCTTGCAGAGCACGAAACGACCGCTCGGCAGCCGCGACGGCGTCGTCGACGGTACGGTGCACCCCCCGGCCGTCGGTGTGCACCCCGCCCGACCCCCGTCCATGACGCAGCACGGCCGGCGCGCGCGAGGCAGCAGTATCGGTCGAGAGGCGGGAGACGACCTGCTCGACGATGCGGGCGATGCGACGCTCGTCGATCTCCACCGGTTACTCCTTCTGGTACAGCACCTCGCCGCCGACCTCGTAGGTGTCGACGATGGCCATGATCGTCGCGTCGACCGGGCGATTGTTGGTCAGGGTCGTCTGCCGCGCCGAAGAGCCGCTGGCGTAGAGCACGACTTCACCCACGCCGGCGCCCACCGCGTCGACGGCGATCACCCCGCCGCTCTTGATCTCGCCGGTGGCCAGATCGAGCGGAGCGACGGCGAGGAACTTCATCCCCACCAGCTCTTCTTCTTTGCGACTGGCGACGACGGTGCCGACGACCTTGCCGATGATCACCTCGGCCCCTTACTTCTCGGCCGAAGGCGTCCGGCCGAGAGGCAGCGCGGCGTCGATGTTGCCGTGCGGCCGCGGGATCACGTGCACGCTGACGAGCTCGCCGACGCGCTCGGCCGCGCGAGCGCCGGCCTCGGTCGCGGCCTTCACCGCCGCCACATCGCCGCGCACGACCGCGGTGGTGTAGCCGCCGCCGATCTTCTCGTAGCCGACGAGCTCGACCTTGGCCGCCTTGACCATGGCGTCGGCCGCCTCGACCATCGCCACGAAGCCCCGGGTCTCGATCATGCCCAGTGCGTCCGCCATCGGGTCCTCCGTCGTGGCGGGCGCGAGGCCCGCCGCCGGTGCCTCCCCATCGGGAGGCGGTTTGTCTTCGGTTCAATCCCGCAGCCGAAGCCGCGGGGGGTTCATTTGTCCTTGAACGAAGGCGGCACCACGCCGGTGACGCCTTCGATGGCGGCGATGGCCGCATCGCGCGCGCTGTCGATCTCGGCCTCGCTGCCGGCGAGGTACAGCCGCCCGAAGGCCCCGAAGGGGCGGATGTCGATCAGGAAGACGTCCGCAGCCTTCTCCGCTTCGTTGGCGGCCAGGGTGATGTAGCCGGCGGGCTGGGTCTCGAGGATGAAGAGCGACTGCCCCGGCAGGATCATGTTGCCCCGGCTGTTCCGGTTGATGATCTGCGTCTGGTAGGGCTCGACGGCGCGGATGATCTGGTTGGAGACCACCCGCGGCTTCATCCGCTCTTCCTCGCGGCAGCCGAGCTGCTCGAGGATGGCGTCGCCGGCGCTCTGCACCTCGCCCTTGTCGAACTCGTGCACTTCGAGCAGCCCGTAGGCGCGCTCGACGACCTGCACCGCCGGAGCGACGGTGGTCGCCTTGAGCGCCACGTCGGTGACCCGGTTGATCGCGATGCCGGGGGCGATCTCGACCCACAGCGACGCCATCTCGGGCAAGGGCAGGAACCCGCGCGACGTCTTGCCGATATAGCTGGTCAGCTGGGGTTGCAGGCTGTCGAGGAAGACGTACGTTCGAAGGGTGATGCTCATCGCGTTCGAAAGGCCTCTCGGCACCGCCGGTGAAGGTGGGCGGACCCTAGCATGGGGTCAGCAGGCTGACAACCGGCACGCTCGGCGGCATCGGCGGGCTCAACGCCGTAGCCGGGGACCGCCCGTCGCCGGCGGTGATGCTGACCGCCCCGAGCCCTCCGACGAAGCGGCCATGCCGACGCCGACCCCCTTCGCGCGGTGGATCGGGCCGGTCGCATCGGGCATTCTCCTTTCGGGTCGATGGCGCACCCGGCGCGTCGCCCCACAGAGCCCACGGAGTCGTCCGCATGCACGCACATCGCCGCCTCGGCCTCTGGTTGCCCGCCCTGGGGTTCGCCCTGGCCGCGTGCGCCGATCCACCGCCCGAGCCGCCACCCACCTGCAACGGCTATCAGGTCGATGGCGACGGCGAGTGCGCCATCCCCGGGCTCGGGCCGGCGAAGGACGTCGAGACGCCCGAGGCGCCCTACGAGCCGCCGACGATCGACCAGGAGGCCATCGACGCCCAGAACGCCTACTTCCTCAATCAGGAAGGCAGCGGGCAGTTCGAGGTCTACGTCGGCGAACAGAGCCGCATCGGCATCCGGGTGATCACCGCTTCGGGTCGACCGGCCCCCGATCACCGCATCGAGTTCGAACTCGTCGAGCTGACCCCCGACCGGCCGTCCGGCGCGCGGCTCAGCAGCCGCAACGCGGTGAGCAACGAGTTCGGCGTGGCGGACGTGACGCTGGTGGGCGGGCCGAATCCGGCGTTCGTGCAACTCAAGATGACAGCCCCCGATACGGCCGGGCTGACCTACGACGTCAACATCGTGCAGCGCCCAGAGGGCGTGCCCGATCCCGACGCGCCGGATATTCCGCCGGAGGGCGAGATGGGCCCCGGCCCGCTCAACTGCATGGACACCAAGGGCAACTACACGATCACCAGCCACTACGCCCCCGCCGCGCTGCTCGGCGACGGCTTCGCCGAGGCGCTCGACATCGTGCGCCGCGCCCTGAGCGAGCCGGGCGAGTTGGTCGCAGACCTCATCCGGGATCGCATCGGCGGCATCTGGGGCGGGGTGATCCGCGGCGCCATCGTGCCGGTGGTCGACTACCTCTTCGAGTACGTCACCGGTAACTTCCTGCCCGATTGGGGTCAGCGGGCGCTGGCGGTGACCGAAGACGTCACGACCATCCTCACCCAGCTGGAGATCAGGGGCCGCCTGGGGCTCGGCGATCAGGACCCCGCCGATTGCAGCTTCCAGGGGGTGCACCGTTGGGAGACGCTGGTCTTCACCTGGCGCAACGGCTGCGCCGCCGGCGACCCGATGTGCGGTCGCTACGAGGTGCCGCTCGACCGGCTGGGCATCGCCGCGAGCGAGAGCCTCTTCGAAGGCCGGGTCGTGCGCACCATCGGGCCTTCGGCGACCATCGAGATCGATGCCCACCCGATGCGCATGAACCTCGCGGTGGCGGTGATCTGGTTCCTCGAGGAGTACGTGCTGCCCGCGCGCATGGGCGCCGACGGCTTCGGCGGGGCGCTGGCGCAGGTGATCCCGTGCGACGCGCTGGGCGATCTGGCGGCCGACTATCTCGCCGACGTGCCGTTCGTCGGGCTGGCCATCGGGCCCTTCGTGCGCGAAGCCTGCGAGGCGGGTCTCGACGCGGCCGGCGACTGGATCGGCGGCCAGCTGGTTCAGGGGCTCGAGGTCGAGGCGTTCGAGGTGGCGGGCACCGCGCGCATGCGCGACACCGATACCGACGGCCGCCCCGACCGCATCGAAGAGGGGTCGTGGAGCGCCGCGCTCAGCGGCACCTTCACCGGCGAGCGCGCGCCCTGAGCCGGCCCCTCCGGCCACGCAGCGGCGATTTGTCGGAATTGCCCGACCGACACTTGACGCGACCCGCAACCGCTGATAGCTTCCCGCGTCCCTGACCGCGAGGCCCGCCGGGCCCGGGTTCCAGGCATCCGGTTTTCAGTACTATCGAGAGGTTGGCTGTGCCCAATCACAAGTCTGCGATGAAGCGCGCGCGCCAGAACGAGACGCGTCGCATTCGCAACCGCAAGGTCAAGTCGAGCATGCGCACCGCCGTCAAGCGGCTGCGCACCGCCATCGCCGAGGGCGACGCCCAGACGGCGAACCAGCACCTGCCCGCCGCCGTGCGGCTCGTGCAGCGGGCGGCGAGCAAGGGCGTGATTCACGCCAATACCGCTCAGCGTACGGTCAGCCGACTCGTGCGAGCGGTCAACGGCATGGGCGGCGACGAGAAGGCCAGCGCCGCGTCCTGAGGGCGCCGCTCGGTTCGCCCTGCCCGACGCCACCAGCCCGGCCGCCTCCACCGGCCCGTCTCGCGAACACCGCGCAGATCTCGCGTCGGATGAAGTCCGACCGACGGATCAGCTGCGCGGTGCGCAGAGGTCGAGCAGCACCGCTTCGAAGATCAGACCCGACGGCAGCTTGCTGCCTTTGAGCGCGCGGTCTGCCTCGGAGAGCCGCTCGAGCGCCGCGAGCAGCTCCGCCCGTCGATAGTTGTCGATCTGGCGGACGAAGGCCCGCGTCTTGAAGCCCGGCACACCGGCCAGCTTCGCCGCCTCCTGAGGCGCAGCGCCCTGATCGCGGGCGGCGCGCCCGATCAACAGCTGGCGGAACTGGTAGATGATCAACGCCAGCAACCGCAGCGGCTCTTCACCCTGATCGATGAGCTGATGGCCCCGCTCGAGGGTCTTGGCGACGTTGCGCTCGGCGACGGCGTCGATGAGCTCCCAGACCGTGCGGACCCGGGTATGCGGCACCGTCTCTTCGACCGCCGCGAGCCCGATCGCAGCCGGCGCGTCGACGAAGAGCACCAGCCGCTCGACCGCCGTATCGAGGGTCGCCAGATCGCGGCCGACCGCTTCGACGAGCATGGCCGCCGCGTCGGGCTCGATCCGCCGCCCGCGGGCCTCGACCGCGCCCTTCACCCAGCCGACCAGCTCTCGCTCGTGGGGGGTCTTGCTCTCGACCACCACCCCGCTCTTGGCGACCCGCTTGTACAGCTTGCCCGACTTCTTGACCCGGTCCATCGCCTGAAAGACCAGACAGGCCATGGGGTCGGGATCGGAGACATACTCGACGAGCTTGTCGAGGCCGCCGCTCTGCTTGAACAGCACCTCGGCGTTGCGCACCCAGACCAGCCGCCGGGGCGCCATCATCGGCAACGTGCGGGCCGCCTGCACGATGCGCTCGGCGTCGACGTTCTCCCGGGCGTCGAACCGGTCGAGGTTGAAGTCCTCGACCGCGCCGGCGAGCACCGCCGCCCGCAGGTCGTTCATGAGGCGGCGGGTGATGAAGGCCTCTTCACCGTGCAGCAGGTAGACCGGGGCCTCGCCGCCGGCGAGGGCTTTGGGCAGTCGACTCACAAGAGCTCCGAACGCAGTCGGTCGAGGGCGTCGTCGAGGGCATCGCCCAGCGCCGCCCGGGTCTGGCGGCGATGTTCGGCGCCGATCGGATCGGCCGAGGGGGCCAGCGGGCGGCTGCGGGCGATCGGGCCGCTCACCGCCAGGGGGCTGCCCTGCGCATCGACCGCGGTGAGCTCGACGATGACCCCCACCGCGCGCAGGCGCTCGCCGGCGACGGCGTGCACGCTCGGCCGGTCATCGCCGGGGCGTACCCGACCGCGCAGCTCGACCGGAGCGTCAGCGCGGACCAGCACCCGCTGACGCAAGTGCTCGCGCGCCCACAGGCCGAGGTCGCCCTCTGCGGTGAGGTCGTCGATGACGCCCAGCCGAACCGTGGGCCTGTCGTGCGCGCCGACCAATCGATAGCCGCACCCGGTCGCCGCGAGCATCAGCGCCAGGAAGGACCGGACCAGGGCGGCCGGCGGATGGAGTCGACATCGCATCGAGCCGGGGTAGCACGACGCCCGAGCGGCTACAAGCGCCGGCGACGGCCTTGGCCCCGGCCCGTCCGAGCGGTAGATTCCGACCCGGAGGCATGCCGATGTACGTGTTCTGCACCTGGCTCTTGGGCCTGACGATCAACCTCGCGCCCACCAACCCCGACCAGCTCGGCGGAGAGAGCGGCGTGGCGGCGCATATCGCCGGCCTCGAAGCCGCCGCCGAGTCTCGGAGCGACGACCCCGAAGCCGCCCTGCGCCTCGCCCAGACCCTCGGGGCTCATCGGCGCTACGACGACGCGCTGAAGTGGATCAAGACGGCGGCCGAGCGCGGGGCCCATCCCCTGCGGCTGCAGCTCGTGGCGGGTGACGTGCACCTGGCCGCCGAGCGCTACGAGTTCGCGCTCGCGGCGTACTTCGAGGTCGCGAGCGCGGCGCCGGAGAACGGCTACGCCCACCTGCGCATGTGGCGGGTCATGCGCGAGGCCGACATCCTGCCGCCCAACGTGGATCAGGGGCGCCTGAAGGGCTACCTGCGCGACGCGGGCTACCATGTGCCCGAGCGTCGTCTGCGGCCGCCGCGCACACCGATGGCCCGTCAACTCGCCGACCGGGCCTACGACGCGCTCAAGCAGGGGCGCTTCGGCGAGGCGCTCGACGGCTTCGCCGCGGCTCTGGCCAATGACGACGGCTATCCCCCGGCCTATCGGGGCATGGGCATCGCCTACGCGCGCCAGGGCAAAGACCGACAGGCGCGGTCGGCGTATCGGATTTACCTCACACTCGTCACACGGGAGACCCGGGAGAGCCGGGAGGTGCGCCGCCTGCTGTCGGACGCCGCTCGGCGGCGCGGGTTGAACGCCGAGCGGGGCCGCCGGACGCCGTGAGCGCGCGGCGAAAAAAGTTGCCCTGGATCCGGTGCGTGCCACAACTACATCATCCCCTGACGGCGCGCGGCGCGCCGCAGAACAGATTGTCGCTCCGGAGAACACAATGATCGGGAAGACCTCTTGGCTGTTGAGCGCGTGCCTCGCGCTTGGTCTCGGCCTCGGTGGGTGTGTCGAAGACAATACGAATGCCGGCGATCCCGCTGACATGCTGGGCGCGGACGGCGCCACCGGCGACGCCGGCACCGACGCGTTCGAGGGCGGCGAGGGCGAAGGGGAAGGTGAGGGCGAGGGCGAAGGCGAGGGCGAGGGCGAGGGCGAGGGCGAAGGTGAGGGCGAGGGCGAAGGGGAAGGCGAAGGCGAGGGCGAGGGCGAGGGCGAAGGTGAGGGCGAAGGCGAAGGCGAGGGCGAGGGCGAGGGCGAAGGGGAAGGCGAGGGCGAAGGCGAGCCCGCCGACCGCGACTTCGACGGCGTGCCCGACGAGACCGACAACTGCCCCGATACGCCGAACCCCGATCAGGCGGACGACGATGAGGACGGCGTCGGCAACCTGTGCGATGGCCCGCCGGGTGATCTCGACAACGACGGCATCGCCGACGACGACGACAACTGCCGCTTCGTCGCCAATAACAGCCAGCGGGACAACGACGAGGACGGCGTAGGCAACGCCTGCGACAACTGCCCCGATACGGCCAACGCCGATCAGGCCGACGCCGACGGCAACGGCCAGGGCGACGTCTGCGCCGACGCCGACGAGGACGGTATCCTCGACACCGACGACAACTGCCCCGATACGCCCAACGAGGGCCAGGCCGACAGCGACGACGACGGCATCGGCAACGCCTGCGACAACTGCCCCGACGATGCGAACTTCGACCAGGCTGACGCCGACGGCGACGGTGAAGGCGACGTCTGCGCCGACGGCGACGACGACGGCGTGCGCGATACGGACGACAACTGCCCCGAGGACGCCAACCCGGGTCAGGCCGACGAGGACGACGACGGGGTCGGCAACGTCTGCGACAACTGCCCCGAGGATGCCAACGCCGATCAGGCCGACGAGAACGGCAATAACATCGGTGATGTCTGCGACCCGACCGGCGACGACGCCGACCTCGACGGGGTGCTCGACGACGCCGACAACTGCCCGGCGGCGGCCAACCCCGACCAGGGCGACAGCGACGACGACGGCGTGGGCGACGTCTGCGACAACTGCCCCGACGACGCGAACAACGATCAGGCCGACGCCGACGGCGACGGCATCGGCGACGCGTGCCCCGAGGGTGACCGCGACGGGGACGGCGTGGCCGATCTGGCCGACAACTGCATCGACGTGCCCAACGAGAATCAGGCCGACGGCGACGACGACGGCCGGGGCAACGCCTGCGACAACTGCCCCGACGTGCCGAACTTCGATCAGGCCGACGTCGACCAGGACGGCGCCGGCGATGTCTGCGACGAGCTGGTCCCGCGGGTGTGGGTGACGCTGTCGTGGGGCGACGCCGAGGTCGACTTCGACCTGCACGTGCTCGAGCCGCGCGGCGAGTACTACAGCCGCACGCTCGACTGCTGGGCCGGCAACCGCAACCCGGACTGGTGCGACCCGGGCTATGTGCGCGACGCGCCGGGCCAGGGCGGCGTGCCGCCCGAAGAGCAGGTGCGCATGGGCGAGCCCGCCGCCGGCTGGTACACCGTCGGCGTCGACCTCTACTCGACCGCCCAGGCCCAGGCCCAGGTCACCTTCAACTGCGGCGACGAGGCGCCGGTGGTCTTCGGGCCGGTGCTGCTGCAGACCGAGAGCCTGCAGAACCGCGCGCTGTGGGAGGTCTTCCGCTTCAACCCGGCCGACTGCAGCGTCGAGGCGATCGAGGCGGTGCGCGACAACCAGTGCGGCGGTCAGAACGGCACCAACTGCGACTGCGCCGACTGCGACGCGGGCATCTGCGCGCCGCGCAACTGCGACCCGGACTTCCGCTGCGACGTCGAGACCGGCGCCTGCGACGATCCGTGCGCGGGTGTCGAGTGCGACGGCGAAGCGGTCTGTGACCCGGATACCGGCGAGTGCGTCGACCGCTTCGGCGGCACCTGCCGGGCGTGCCAGGACCGGGACGACTGCCCCGACGGCTTCTACTGCCTGCGCTACCAGAACGGTGACGCGCCGGCCTGCGGCCTCGGCGGCTGCCAGGGGGATGGCGACTGCCCCGACGGGTCGCGGTGCCAGAACATCCAGCGGGACGGTCAGCAGGTGACCGCGTGCATCGACAACGATCAGTGCCAGAACTTCGACCCGTGCGCCGACGTGATGTGCCCCGACGGCCAGCAGTGCCGGCCCGACGACGGCCAGTGCGTCGACTGCGTCGAGGACGCCGAGTGCGCCGAGGGGCTCGCCTGCATCGAGGGCGTCTGCGAGGAGCCGCCGCCGGGCGCCGACCGCGAGTTCAGCGACTGGCCGGCGGGCGACGATCCGCCGTTCTGCATGGACGACGCGGAGTGCACCGAAGACGAGAGCTGCCGGCCCCTGCCCACCGACATCCAGCAGCAGACCGCCTGCCTCGCCGACTGCAACGACATGCTGGCCTGCCCCGGCGGCTACGTCTGCTGCAACCCGCGCTTCGGCGACGGTGACCCGGTCTGCATGAACGAAGAGACGCCCTTCCTCAACATCGGCTGCCAGTAGCCGAGATCGAGCCGGGGCGGTGCATCCGCCCCTCTCCCCTGCCCGCTCGCGCCGCGCTCTGGCGGCGCCGCCCCATCCGCCGTTGCGTCGACCCGGCCGCTTCTGGGATACCCATGCCGTATCGAGCACGGCGGTTCGGCCGCCGACGAGGAGTGAAGATGATCGGTTCGGGCTGGACGCGTCGCGTGGGCGCGGTGGTGATGACCTTGGGGCTCGCGGCCTGCGGCGGCGACGACGGCGGGGAGCCCGATCCCTTGCTGGGGATCTTCGAGATCACGAGCCAGACCCTCAGCGAGGATGGCTGCGAGGCGCCGATGCCGCTCGTCGACCCGTCGAGTTGCTTCGCGTGCGTGGTCGAGAAGCCGTTCTTCAAGGTCAAGCGGCAGACCTTCTTCGGGTCGAGCTTCCTCAGCGTCGTCGACTGCGACAACGCGACGACGTGCGACGACGACGAGGACGATCCGGACACCGTCGATCTGGGCGGGGCCATCCTCGAGCGCAAGGAGGGCGGCGCCTGGGTCGGCAACGCCTACGCGGCGAGCTATGGCGGGGCGAGCTGCAGCTATCAGGAGACCGAGTGGCGGCTCGCAGAGAACGCCGACGGGGTCACCCTGACCCGCACGGTGCTGCGGGCGACCCCCGACTCGCCGAGCGGCATGCTGATGGACGACGCGTGCCTCGACCTGACCGACAACCCGCCGCCGCGGGACGAGCTCGAGTGCGACGCGCTCGAGACGGTCGAGGCGATGGCGGCCGTCGAGATGTGAGCCGCGGCGCTCAGGCGCCCGTGCCCTCCCCTGCCCCGTCGGCGCCCGCCTTCTCTCCAGCGCCCTGGGTGCCCTCCAGGCGCCCGATCGCCTCGCGGATGTACCGCTGCACCAGCGCGAAGCGCTCCGACCCGTGGGCCCGGCGCAGGGGCTCTACGAGCGATTTCTGCCCCAGGGCGGCCGCGGCGTGCACCGCCGAGATGCGCACATGGAACTCGGCGTCGGTCAGCCGGGCTTCGATGGTCTCGCGGATGCGGCGGCTCACCTTGCGGTCGATGCCCTCGATCTTGCCCAGGCGGGCCAGCCCGGCCAGCGCCGCCCGCCGCACGCCCTTGGCGTGGCCCTTCTCGGTGCGCAGCGCCAGCTCGTCGACCGCGTCGACGTCGTCCTGGGCCGCCAGGCCGCCGATGGCCGCCACGGCGATGCGCTCCCGCGGCGAGCGGTGGTCGAGGTAGCGCCGCAGGACCGCCGCGGCGGCGGCGTCGCGGATCGCGCCGATGCCGCCGAGCAGCGCGGCCCGGACGCGCGGGCTCTGCTCTTCGACCAGCAGCCCTTCGATGGTCTTGACCCAGCCGCCGTCGGCGCCGTGCCCGAGGCCGGCCCCCGCCGCGCAGCGCACCCGCACATGCGCGTCGTCGCGGGCGATGTCGAGCAGCGCCTTGCGGGCGGCGTCGGAGCGGTGGGCCCCGAGCGCTTCGGCGGCGCCCATGCGCACCACCCACGCCGGATCGGCCTTCGCGCACTCGGCCAGGACACGGGTATTGGCCGCCGTGCCCCGCTCGCCGAGCAGCCGGGCGGTGCGCAGCCGCAGCGCGATGGGCGCCCGGTCCGGATCGAGGCGGGCGGCGAGCCCGCGATCGGACTCGGCGCTCTCGTCGATCTCGACGAGGCAGTGGGCCTCGGGATCGAGGGCGACCCAGGCCGGCGGGTGCGGGCAGGCGATGGTCTGGGTGCGCTGACCCGGGGCGATGTGGATCGTCTGGCGGCGGACCTCGCCGGCGACCGCGATCGCCAGGACGACATCCAGCGCCTGGGGGCCGTCGTCGGTGCGGGCGAGCTGCAGCTCGAGCCCCACCGCCGGGCGCCAGCTCCACTCGACCTTCAGCTCGATGTGCCCCGAGCGGTAGATGAACTGCTCGAAGAAGTCGGTGAGGTCGGCGCCGGTGGCGTCTTCGAAGGCCCGCCGCAGGTCGGCGGTCTCGGCGGCGGTGCCGGCGCAGCGCTTGACGTACAGCCGCAGGCCGCGCCAGAAGCCGTACTCACCGAGCTGGGCCCGCAGGGTGTGCAGGGTCAGCGCGCCCTTCTCGTAGGCGTGGGTATCGAAGAGCACGTAGGGGTGCACATAGCGCCGGGTGACGACCGGGCGCACGTAGCGCTTCGCCGCGTCGGCGAGGTAGCTGCCGCGGTAGCTGGTGAGCATGTCGACGAAGCGCGCCTCACCGTCGAGCGCGCCCATGGTCAGCATGTCGAAGTAGGTGGCGAACGACTCGTTGAGCCAGATCTGAGGCCAGCCGCGGGGCGCGATGAGGTCGCCGAACCACTGGTGGGCCAGCTCGTGGGCCACCAGCCGCTCGAGCTCTTCTTCGGCGACGTACTTCGCCGGCACCAGCGCGTTGTCGGTCAGGCTGGTGAGGGTCGTGTTCTCCATGCCGCCCCACATGAAGTCGCGCAAGAAGACGTGGCCGTAGCGGGGGTAGGGATAGGGCCGGCCGGTGGCGGTGCCGATCCAGTGGATCATCTCGGGCACCCGGGCGAAGAGCGCGCGGGCGTCGTCTTCGCGGCCGCGGGGCACGTAGTCGATCAGGGTGACCGGCCCGCCCTCGCGCTTCAGCTCGACGAGGTCGTCGACGACCAGCGTCAGCAGGTAGAGCGCGTGCGGGGTCGCGTGGCGCCAGTGGAAGCGGTGGTGCGCGTCGTCGACGCCCTCGGCCCAGGCGAGCGGCTCGCCGTTGGAGACGGCGATGTGGCTGCGCGGCACGGTGGCGCTCACCTCGGAGGTCACCATGTGCTGTGGCGCGTCGAAGCAGGGGAACCAGTGGTGGTGGTCCTCCATGGCGCCCTGGGTCCACGCCTGGGCGGTCTCGCCGTCGACGAAGTACAGCCCCAGCGTCGGCCGGGCTTCGAACCAGAGGGTGATCTCGGCGGTCTCGTCGGCCTCGAGCGGCGGATCGATCAAGACGTCGACGCCGTGGGCGTGGGCGATGACCGGGCGCTCTTCGCCGTCGACGGTGGCTCGGGTCACGGTCATGTCGGCCGCGTCGAAGGGCACGGCGGCGACGTTGGCGGCGAGCACGATCACGCTGTGGGTCACATGGCCCGAGACGGTCTTCTGCGCCGGATCGAGCTCGACGGAGAGCGCCACGTGCGTCGGCTGGACCGGCACGGGTCGGCGGCGGTCGAGGCGGGCGCCGGGTTCGATGAACGAGCGGATGGGGGTCGGTTCGATCGGGGCGCTCACGGCAGCTCCGCAGTCCGGATGAGAGGGCGGCAGTCTAGCAGATCGTACACCGGGCCGGGCTCATCGAATGGCGCCGGTCGATCGGGGCCGCTCGACCGGCGCCCGCCCGGGCCGCTCAGCCGTAGGGGTCGACCGGCGGCGGCGCGGGCTCGGCGGGTGCGTCTTCGGCGGGCGCATCTTCGGCGGGCTCGGCGGGCACGTCGCCGTAGGGATCGGCCGGCGCGGCGGGCGCAGCGTCACCCGCGAACGGATCGGCCGGCGCGGCGAGCGGCGCGGGCAGCGGCTTCACGCCGGCTTCGAGGGCGGCCCGATCGAGCGGCGGGCCGTAGACCACCCAGCGGGCCCAATGATGCGGGTGGTGCGCCGCCGGGCCGCCGACGGCCGGATCGATCACCGCGGCCATCGCCTGCTGTTCACCAAAGATCGCCGAGCGCAGCGGCGTGCCGATGGCCAGCCGGCGGGCGAGCTCGCCGGGGCCCTCGCGGGCGGGCAACGCGGGCAGGACGAGGGTGGTGGTGCCCGCCGCCCGCAGCGCCGCGCCCAACGCCCGAATACCGCGGGCGGCGCCCACCGGATCGAGCGCGACGACCGCCGCGGCCCCGCTGGGCAGCTCGGCGAGGTCGGCGCCGCCCAGGCGCTCGTAGGCCGTGCCGCCGGGCTCGGGGCTGGTGACGAACGCGCCCGCGTCGAGCTCGACCGGGCTGCCCACCAGCAACGTCTCGGTGCCCAGCAGCGCGGCGCCGAGGCCGGCGGAGGTGCTCGAGACCCCTTCGATGGCGGCGAAACCCTGCGCCCCGGCGAAGGTCGGCGCCATGGCGATCGGCTCGGCGCAGCTCGCCCCGGCGGGACAGCCCGTCTCGGCCGGCGCGAGCGGCCCGAAGAGGCCCAGGGCGACGCCGGTCTCCTTCTTCTCGCCGGCGGTCTGCACCGGCAGCGCGTAGGTCGCGGTGAAGCGCGCGCCGAAGAAGACCGGCGGCTTGCCATCGGCGACGCGCGGAGGCGCCTCGATGACCAGCGCGTCGAGCGGGAAGCGGGCCAGCGGCCCGTCGACGACGACCCGCAGCTTCAGGGCCGACAGCGTCTCGCTCAGCGCCTTGTCCCGGGCGAAGGGCACGACCACGCGCGCGGCGGCCTCCAGCGCCTTCCAGTCGGCGGCGTTGGGATCCTTGGGGCGCCGCTTCTGCGGCTGCCAGTCGGCCGGCGCCTCGGCGATGGCGGCCAGGGCCGGGGCCAGGGCCTTGTCGAGCGCGGCGGCGGCGGGCAGGTCGTAGTGGCGGATCTTGCCGTCGGGCAGGACGATCCACAGGTGCCCGGCGTCGGCGTCGATGCGATAGCGCAGGAGCGCCTCGCCCGCCGGCACCGCGGCGAGCGCCGGGCCGGGGGCGTAGTAGTCCACGAAGTGCGGATCGGCCTCGGCGGTGGCGGCGACCGCCTTGCGCAGCGCGCCTTCGGCCTCGCGCAGCGACTGGGTCGCGGCGACCCGCTCGGCGGTGACGACGGCCTCGTCGGCGAGCACGGTGCGCAGCGCGCCGATGCGGGCGTAGGCCGCGCGGGTCGCGCGGTCGCTCTCGGGCAGGCGCCGCACGGCCTCGGCGCCGTCGAGCGCCGGGCGCAGGCGCCACAGGTCGGCCCAGCGGGCGGCGGCGAGGGCCGCCTTGTGGTGGGTCACGGCGTCGGCCTTGTCTTTGCGGGCGCTGGCCGCGAGCGCCCCGGGCAGCGCGTCGGCGAAGCCCGAGGGGTCGCGGGGCATGGCCAGGGTGCGCACGTCGAGGGTCGCCCCGCGCGCGGGCTGCTCGCCGGCGGCGTCGACGTAGCGATCGGCGGCCTGACGCCACGCGCCGGCGGCGTCGAGCCAGTCGCGACCGGCGGCGGCGATCTGACCGTCGAGGGCCTGCACCCGCCACACCAGCATCGGGTCGGGGTATTCGAGCACCAGCGAGCGCGCCGGGCGCAGCGCAGCGGCGGCGCCTCGGGTATCGCCCTGCGCCAGCTGGGCGGCGGCGAGGCAGGTCCGGCCGACGATCTGGGCCCGGCGCAGGTGGGGCAGGGTCAGCTGCGGCACGAGCAGCTTGAGCGCGGGGATGGCCTCCGCCGAGCGGTCGGCCCGCACCAGCGCGCAGTTCTGGAGGATGCGGGCCACCCGCCCGTCCATGGCGGCCTTGGCCTTCTCGAGCGCGGCTCGCGCGCCCTCGGCGTCGCCCGCTTCGCTCAGCGCGACGGCCATCACCCGGGCGATGTGCGGATCGGCGGGGGCCAGCTCGGCGGCGAAGCGCATCCGCTCGACGACGTGGGCCTCGTGACCGGCCTGATCGAGCGCGGCGGCGGCCAGCAGGTGCAGCCGGGCCCGCAGCGGGCGCTGCTCTTCATGCACCTGGGCGTCGCGCAGCGCCTGCAGGCCGGCGTTGGCGTGGGCGAAGACCTTGGCCGGCTCGCCGCGGACCAGCCGCGCCCGGCCGATCGCGTGATGCGCCTGCGCCCTCTGCGGCGCGTCGGCCGAGGCGGGCAGCGCCGCGAGCGCGAACTGCAGCGCGGCCTCGGTATCGCCGGCGGCCAGCACGACCCGCGAGAGCTCCAGCTCGGCGCCGGCGGTCTGCGCCGGATCGGCGAGGCTGCCTTCGTAGGCGGTGCGCACCTGATCGTAGGCCGCCCGCGCGGCGTCGAACCGCCCGCGGCGCTCGGCGATGCGGCCCATGAGCCGGGTCAGCTCGACCCGCACGATCTGGCGCTGGCGCTTGACCTCGGGGGCCTTGTCGCTGGGCGTGGTGATGGCCACCGCCTCGTCCTCGGCCAGCGCGGCGAGCAGCAGGCGCGCTTCGTCGATCACCCGGGTCGCCTCGTCGAGCTCGCCCTCGTCGGTGCGCTTCTCGGCGGTCTCGATGAGGGCCTCGGCCGCCTGCTCCATGGTGCGCAGGTGCCGGCCGGTGCGCATGACCACCTCGCCCATCTCGCGCATCTCGCGGGTGTAGGCGACCATGTCGTCGATGCTGCCGTCGGCGAGGTGGGCCCGCACCATCTGGTCGGCCACCAGCGCGACGAGGTTGGGGATCTGCAGCGGGCGCACCGCCTGCAGCACGCGCACCCGCAGCGCCCGCTCGCTGGCGTAGTCGTTGAGCCAGTTGGCGGCGTGGGCCGCGCCGTTCATCACCAGGGCCACGAAGATGCTGCCCGCCCGGGCCTGGCGCGCGGTGGACAGCGCCGCCTGCAGGCCGGCGCGCGCCGAGGCCAGATCGCCGATGAGATAGGCGTTGAGGCCGCCGCCCACCTGGGACTCGACGACCCCCTCCCCCGCCAGCGGCACGCCGCCCTTCTGGCCGAGGTAGCCCGAGAGCGTGCGCCAGGGGCTGACGTCGCCGGTGGCCAGCGCGAAGCCCTCGGCCATGCGCCGGGCCACCTGGAGCAGCAGCGCCTTCTCGCGGTCGCCGCCCAGCCGACGGCTGGCGAGCTCGGCGCGGAAGAACAGCATGTGGAAGACCGACGGGGCCACCTCGGGGTGCTCGGCGGCGGCGAGGCGGGCCGGCAGCGGCTGCCCGCCGCGCACGGCGTTGATCCACTGGTCCTGCAGCTCGCGGGCGCGGGGGGCGAGCTCGGCGAGGCGGCCGGTATCGGCCCAGTCGAGGAAGAGCCGCGGACGCGGGTCGGGCGGCTCGACGCCGGCGAGGGTGTCGGCGACGACCCGCAGATGAGGCCGCAGCTCGGCTTTGACCTCGTCGGACAAGCCGACGGTCACCAGGTCGAAGATCTGCCCGTAGAACCAGATGCGGGCGAAGTCGGGCTGGCCTTTGACCTTCTCGGCGAGCTTCGCCCGGTCGCCCGCCTCGTTGGCCCGGCGCACGTCGAAGACCCAGTCGGTGTACGGGGCCGGCGCCGCCGAGGCCGGGCCGGCGAGCAACAACAGGGCGAGGGGTGAGGCGAGAGCGGCGAGCCGCGACCACCGGCGCATGGCGTACTCCAACGGGGCAGACAATCGGGTGGAAAATAACACATGCCGGGCGGATCCGCGCTCCCGTGGCACAGCGACGCGATCGGGACGGCGCGCGCCGCGCCCGGCGCATTGACAGGGCCCCCGGTCGGGTGACAGCCTCGCTCCATGGCACGACGCGCGAATTTCAGAGATGTGGTGGCCGAGCGCTCCCGGCGCATCGCCGCCGAGGCCCGGGCTCGAGCCCGCACTGCGACCCGCGGCTTCACGCCGCCCGGCGAGGCCCCCGAGTGGCTGTCGACGGCGCTGGGCTATCTGCCCGAAGGCGTCCGCCGCACGCTGCGCGACGCCCTGGGGCCCGACGAGCGGGCGGAGCACGCGCGCTCGCTGCTCGCCGCCGCCCGCCGGGAGAAGGACGACCTGCGCTTGCGCGAGGCGGCCCTCGACGCGGTGCGCGCCGACCTCGATCGCGGCCGGGCCAGCCTCGACGAGGCCCGCGCCGAACTCAACGCCCGCGAGAAGAAGGCCGAGCGGCTGCTGGCCAAGGCGAAGCGCGCCGCCGAGCAGGCGGCGGTCGAGCGTCGGGTGCCGCTGGCCGAGGTCGTCTGGGATCGTGATGCGGCGCCGCGCCCGATCCGCGGGGTGGCCCGGCTCGCGGCCAACATCAAGCGCTTCGGGCAGCTCACCCCGGTCGTGGTCCGGCCGACGGCCAGGGGGCTGACGCTGGTGACCGGCTATCGGCGCATGGCGGCGCTCGAGGCCGCCTCGGCGACCCATGTGGCCGTCCGGGTGGTCGACCTCGACGACGCCACCGCCGCCGCGCTGTACGTCGCCGAGAACGCCCTGATCGACGGGGTCTCGTCCAACGCGGTGCGCCACCTGGCCGAGCGGCTCGCCGAGCGACCGGGCTTCGCCGAGATCCTGCCGCTGATCGAGGCCGACGACGAGGCGGTCGTCGAAGACGTCTACCTCGAAGACATGGTCGAAGAGGCGCAGCACAACCTGGCCGAGGGCGCCGCCTGGGTCGCGACGCTGCGCGACTACTGGGACGACCTCGACCCGGACGATCGGGCGCCGGTCGAGTCGCTGATCGTCTACTTCGCCAAGGTGGCTCGCAAACTGGGCCGCTGAGGCCCCGCTCTCCCACCGGATACCGGCACCGATGAATCCGCGACTTCTGCGCCGTCGGGCGCGTATCGTGCGTGCGCTGCGGGCGTTCTTCGACCACCGCGACTTCGTCGAGATCGAGGCCCCGATCGCGGTGCGCTCGCCGGGCATGGAGCCCCACCTCGACGCCTTCCGCCTGCAGACCGGCGGCGCGCGCCGCTACCTGCATACCAGCCCGGAGTACGCGCTCAAGCGGCTGCTGGGCGCGGGCTTCGAACGCATCTACAGCCTGGGCCCCTGCTTTCGCGACGAGCCGCCGTCGAAGACCCACAGCCCCGAGTTCACGATGCTCGAGTGGTACGCCGTGGGATCGGACCTGCCGCAGCTGATGGATCAGACCGAGGCGCTGATCCGCGCGGCGAGAGCGGCCGTCGGGCGCGGTCCGGTGGGCTATCGCGGGCGGGTGACCCGGGTCGACGGGCCCTTCGAGCGGTTGACGGTGCAGGACGCCTTCGTGCGCTACGCGGGCGTCGATCCGTTCGCCCACCCCACCGCCGAGGGCCTGCGCGCGGCGGCCCGAGCGCAGGGGCACTACGTGGCCGACGGCGGAAGCTGGGACGACGTCTTCTTCCAGATCCACCTCGAAGCGGTCGAGCACCGGCTCGGCGTCGATCGACCGACGTTTCTCTGGGGTTGGCCCGCGAGTCAGGCGGCCCTGGCCCGACTCGACGCCGGCGGCACCCGCGCGCTGCGCTTCGAGCTCTACGCCGGCGGCTTCGAGCTGGCCAACGCCTTCGACGAGCTGACCGACGCCGACGAGCAGCGGGCGCGCTTCGAGGCCGAGCAGGCCGAGCGCAAGGCGGCGGGCAAGCCGGTCTACCCCATCGACGAGCCGCTGCTCGCCGCCCTGCGGCGCATGTCGCCCACCGCGGGCATCGCCCTGGGCGTCGACCGGCTGGTGATGTGGCTGACGGGCGCCGAGCACATCGCCGACGTGCGGGTGCAGCAGTGGGACGCGCCGTGAGCGAGGTGCCCGGGTTGCTCTGGCTCGACGGCTGCGGCAGCACCAACGACGAGGCGTGGTCCCGCACGGGCGACGCGGCGATCCGGGCGGTGGCGGCCGACCATCAGACGACCGGCCGCGGGCGGCGCGGGCGCAGCTGGCACAGCCCGCCCGGCGCCGGGCTCTATCTGAGCTGGATCGTACGCCCCCGCTTCGATCAGACCCGCGGCGCGGCCCTGCCGCTGCTGGCCGCGGCCGCCGCCGCCGAGCTGGTCGCCGACCTCGGCCTCGCGCCGGTGCTCAAGTGGCCCAACGATCTGCTGCTCGACGGGCGCAAGCTGGCCGGCATCTTGTGCGAGGCCCGGGGTACGCCAGCGTCGTGGCTCGCGGTGGTGGGCATCGGGCTGAACGTGCGCCGTCCGGTCCAGGGCTGGCCGAGAGACGTGCCCGGTATCGCGCTCGACGAGCGGCGCGCGCGCTGTCCGCCGGCCCGGGCGCTGGCCGCCCCGCTGCTGACCCGCCTCGTCCGCTGGCTCGAAGTCGTCGAGATCGACGGCTTCGGCCCGGTGCTCGACGCGTGGCGCCGCTTCGCCCCGCCGGCCGGCACCCGCATGCGTCAGGGCGGCGTCGAGGGCACCTTCGCCGGCCTCGCGCCCGACGGGGCGCTGCTGCTCGATACGCCGACCGGGCAGGCGACCATCCACGCCGGCGAGGTCGATCTCGTCGACGCCGCAGGTGGCGGCGGTCGCTGAGCCGCGGTCGCTGAGCCGCGGTCGCTGAGCGTCAGTCGGTCGGATCCCACGATACGCTCTGCGGGCGCGTTGAAGGCGCCTCGGCCACCGGCGGCGCGGTCTGGCGTCCGGCGACGCTTCGTGGCACCGTCACGCCCCCGGAACCGTGAGGAGTCAGGTCCGTGCTGCTCGCCATCGACGTCGGCAATACCCACACCGTGATCGGGCTGTACATCGGCGATCACCTCATCGACCACTGGCGCATCGCCAGCCGGGTGCAGCGCACGGCCGACGAGCTGGGGGTGCTGCTCGCCAGCCTCTTCGCGGCCCACGCCCCCGAGGCGGGCTATGCCATCGACGCGGCGATCGTCAGCTCGGTGGTGCCGCCGATGACCCAGACCCTCGTCGAGATGGTGCGCAAGTCGTTCGGCGTGCGCTGCCTGGTGGTCGGGCCGGGGCTCAAGACCGGCATGCCCATCCTCTACGAGAACCCGCGCGAGGTGGGCGCCGACCGCATCGTCAACTCAGTGGCCGCCTACCACCGCTGGCCCAACGGGCTGATCATCGTCGACTTCGGCACGGCGACGACCTTCGACGTGGTGACGCCCAAGGGCGAATACCTCGGCGGCGCCATCTGCCCCGGCATCGGCATCTCGAGCGAGGCGCTCTTCCTGCACGCCGCCCGGCTGCCGCGGGTCGAGTTCGTCCGCCCGCGGGCGGTGGTGGGGCGCAATACGGTCACCAGCATCCAGTCGGGGCTGGTCTATGGCTACGTGGGTCTGGTCGAGGGCCTCGTCGAGCGCATGCGCGGCGAGGTGGGCTTCGAGTGCACCGTCGTGGCCACCGGCGGCCTGGCGCCGCTGATCGGCTCGCAGACGAGTACGATCGAGCACGTCGACGAGCTGCTGACACTCACCGGCCTGCGCCTGCTGTACGAGCGCAACAGCCCGTAGCGCGCGGCCGGGCGCGGCACGCTCCAAGCGATCCGATCAAAACGGTACAGTCAGGCGCCACGCGCCCGTTCGCAGTCGATCGGGCCGATTCGGGAGGGTGCGACCATGAACCGCGCTGCGACTCGCCGCTCCG
This sequence comes from bacterium, assembly GCA_030427205.1. GTDB lineage: Bacteria > Myxococcota_A > Bradymonadia > UBA7976 > UBA1532 > JACKDM01. The sequence continues at coordinate 26,117 of JAUHXC010000019.1, forward strand.
CCTCGGGCCCCATCGGGCTGTGCGCCCTGATCTGCGCCCTGCTAGTCGCCCTGCCCGGCTGCGATCCCGGCCCGAGCAACGACTCGACCGGGACCCTTCTCGAAGACGGCGGCTTGCGCGACGGGCTGCTGGGCCGCGACGCGTCGGATCCGGGTGATGCCGATGCCGCCGAGCAGGCGGCCAACCCGCTGCTCAACTCGATCTTCCCCAACCGGGCGCCCATCGGCGGCGCGGTGCCGGTGCGGCTCGTCGGCCGGGACTTCGTCGCGGGCATGCGGGTGACGATCGGCGAGCTCGACTGCGACGACATCACCGTGGAGAACGAGAACCGCATGACCTGCGTCGTACCGCCCTCGGCGGTGGCCGACGTCTTCGACGTGAGCGTCGACTGGCCCGACGGGCGGCGCGATACCCTGCCCCGGGGCTTCACCTGGTTCGAGCCGGTGACCATCGCCGAGATCTCGCCGCCGACCGGCCCGGCCCTCGGCGGGGCCCCGGTGAGCATCATCGGCACCGGCTTCGTCGAGGGCACCGAAGTGCGCATCGGCGGCGTGCGGGCCGACGTCACCGAGGTCGTCGCACGCGAAGGCATGGGACCCGACCGCATCGAGCTCATCGCCCCCGCCGGCGAGCCGGGCGTCGTCGACGTGACCGTGCGCAACCTCAACGGCACCGCCACCGCGGAAGACGGCTTCACCTGGTACGAAGAGCTGTTCGTCGACGACATCGACCCCCCGTGGGGGCTCGTCGACGGCGGGGCCGAGGTGCGGCTGGCGGGCATCGGCCTCGCGGTCGACAGCCGCGTGCGCTTCGGCGACGGCGAGGCGCAGGTGCTCTCGTCGGAGCTCGACCGGCAGCGGCTCGTCGTCGTGCACCCGCCCGCCGAGCAGCCCGGCGTCGTCGACGTCTCGGTGCGCAATACCAACGGCGAGTGGCAGGGCGCGCGGGCGTTCGTCTACGTGCGCACCGACGACGGCCCCTTCACCGTCGACGGCCTCGCCCCGGAGCGGGTGCCGGCCACCGGCGGCCGCGACGTCTACATCGCCGGCAACGGCTTCGACGAGGCGACCCGGGTTCTGCTCGCCGACGGCGCCGACGCGCAGCCGATCGCCTGCGCCGTCGAGCGCCCGCAGCTCTTGCGCTGCACCCCGCCGGCGAGGGCGCCCGGCGTCGTCGACGTGGTGGTCGAGGGGGCCGAGCGCGCGGTCCTCGAAGACGAGCTGACCTTCTTAGAGGCGGTTGATGTCTTCGACCTCACCCCCGACCGCGGCGGCGTCGCCGGCGGCACCCTGGTTCAGCTCGTCGGGCGCGGATTCACCCCGCGCATGACCATCGAGCTCGACCAGCGCCGGGCCGAGGTCGTCTCGGTTACGGCGGACGGCGAGTCGGCGCTCGTGCGCACCCCCGAAGGCCGCCGCGGCCGGGTCGCGTTGCGGGCCATCACCGACGACGACGAGGCTCTGCTGCCGCAGGCCTTCGAGTATTTCGACCCGACGATCGGCGTCGGCGGCATCGGCGGCGACAGCATCGGCAACGCGGTCAACATCGTCGTGCTCGACAGCTTCACCGGCGCCCCGGTGCCCGACGCCCGGGTCGTCGTCAGCGGCATGGCCCCCGAAGAGCGCTGGCAGGGCACCACCAACGCCGTCGGCCAGGTGGTCATCGCCGATCCGAACCTGGTGCGCCCGGTGAGCGTCACCGCCGCGGCACACGACTACAGCACCACCACCTACGAGCGGGTCACCGCCGAGAACGTCACCCTGCTGCTCGACTCGTTCGTGCCGCCCGAGCCGGGCCCCGGCAACCCGCCGCCGGTCATCGAGCCGGTGACCCTGCGCGGCAATGTCTTCGGCATCGACGAACTCGAGAAGCCGGTCGACCCGGGCTTGATCCTGGTGGTCTTCGTCGAGACCAGCCACAGCGCGCCCGGCAACCGCCTCGGCTCGCCGCCGCCGGCGCCCGCCGGCATCCTCACCGAAGACGGGCCCTTCGAAATCGTCGTGCGCCCCGGCGAGCTGGCCGTCGTCGCGACCGCGGGCTACGTGCCGGTGGCCGCCCTCGACGCCTACAACCAGGGCGCGACCGGCTTCTGGGCCCTGCGCGACGCGCTGCAGCCGATCGCGATGGGCCTGCGCCGCTTCATCGGCGCCGCGCCCGGCGACCAGATCGACGACCTCGAGGTGCACGTCGATCGCCCGCTGCGCATGACCGTGCCCGCGGTCATCGACAACCCGCCCGGCGCGGTGCGCGGCGCCCCCGATTACTTCTCCATCGACCCCATCCTCTCGCTCGGCGCCGAGGGCTGGTTCGACTTCCGCTATGGCCAGAGCGGCGACGCGCCGCGCATGCGTTTCCGGGCGATGCCCGACCTGACCGCGTGGCCCGACGCCGACGTCACGATGCTGTGGGAGGCCGAGGCGACCCAGAGCGACCTCGCCCTGCCCTATAACTTCGCGGTGACCGAGGTCGAGCTGCGCGACATGCGCAACGGCGTCAGCATCGGCCCGATGGTCGGCACGACCGCCTTCACCACCCCCGTCGACGGCGGCCTGCTCGGCCGCGACCGCTGGGTCGAGTTCGTGGTGCACCCGGGCTACGACCGCCCCGACGCGCCCAGCGAGCCGGCCAGCTTCCACCTGGTGCAGGTGGCCCGAGAGGGTCAGGTCATCTGGACCCACATCCTGCCCGGCGCGGTGACCCGCTTCCGCTTCCCCGAGCTGCCCGCGCCCGAAGACGACGAGGTGCTCGCCGACATCGAGGTGGCCCAGGAGGGCGACATCCTGCAGATGAGCATCTACTCGGTGCTGGTCGACGGCCCGTTCGAATTCGACGACTTCACCTATAACGACTTCGGCCGGGTGCGCAGCACCGCGTTCAGCTTCATCGGCTTCCGCCCGCGCTGAGCCGCCTCGACCGCGAGCCGTGCCGAATGCGCAGAAAGTGCGCAACACGCGCGCTGGCTGATCGATGAACCCTTCGGTGACCTATCGGAGGGATCGTAGATGGCACGGCGGCTGAGGTTCGTGACACATGAGATGCAGCCATTCGAGCTGACGTGGAGGTGCGCGCAAGGGCGCTTCTTGATGCGGCCGGGCGAGGAGGCCAACCGGCGGATCATCGGGGTGATGGGCCAGGCGATGCGTTTGTTCGAGCCCGACGACGTACACCTCTACTTCGCGGGCGGCACATGCAATCACATCCACATCATCGCGGCGTTTCGCAGCGCCAGGATCAAGGCCCGCTGGACATGCCATGTGCGGACCAACATCTCGAAGGAGCTGGGCCATCTCTATGACTGGCCCGGCAGCCATTGGGAGCGGCGGTCGACGGACATTGCCATCCTCGACGACGAAGCGCTGTACGAGCGGCTGGTCTACCTCGCCGGTCAGGCGACGCGCGCCGGGCTGGTGCGCAGAGCAATCGATTGGCCCGGCGTGCCGTGGATCGCGGCGGTCACCGAGGGTCAGCCGCTGGTGGGTGTCTGGTACGACCGGACGCGGCTCTACCAGCTGCGGCAGGCGTGGCGCGCCCGGTCTCCGGCCCGTCGAGGTCGGCGTCCGGTCCTGGCCGACGTGGCCGAGGTGCGCACGCTCGAGCTGACGCCGCCGCCGATGTGGGCCGAGCTGGACGAAGCGGAGCAGCGGGTGCGCTGGCGGGCGGTCGTCGAGGTGGCCGAGGCGCGTGATCCGGCGCCGGCGCGGGTGTTGGGCGCGGCCGGGGTGCTGCGGGTCGATCCGCATGATCGGCCGGGTCAGAGCAAGCGCAGCCCGGCGCCGGCGGTGCATGCGAGCAGTCGAGCGCTGCGCAATGCGTGGTGGGCGGCGTATCGGGCGTTCGCCGATGGGTATCGGCGGGCGATGGCGGCGTTGCGGGCCGGGATCGCAGTGTTCGGGTTTCCGGCGGAGGGGTGCCGGCCGACCTGCATGGCGCAGGAGCCGGGCGGGTAGTCGAGGGGTCGGGCCGAGGTTTCGGTCGAGATGCGGGTGTCGGCGGCGTCGGGTGGCGCGCGGGTGAGGTGTGCGTGCGGGTGGATGAGGAGCGCGTCGGTGGACCGATAGGGTTGGCAGATCGAGCGGCGGGGCTCGGTTGAGGGGCCGACGGTGACCGCAATCAGGCGAACGTTCTGCATGCAGTTGACCTCTTTCGGCACCGTTCTCGCCCCAGCGCCTTCGCGCCGTACCTCGCCCCCATAGGTGGTCGTCACCTATCCCGGCGCCTTCGCGCCGTACCTCGCCCCCATAGGTGGTCGTCACCTATCCCGGGTGGGCTTCGACATCGAGCGGATGGTGCAACGGGGCGGGGTGTATTCGTGGTGAATGCCCAGCAACCTCCAAGGGAGTTGTTACGGGGAGAGCGAGTATTAAAGTCGCGACGCACGATCTGCGCGCATCGGCAGAGGGCGAAGCAGGTCAGCATTTCTGGGATGCCATCTGTCCGATCCGTCGACCGGCAGTTCTAATTGTCGTTGTTCACGCGGTGCGCGCCGCTCTATATTCACGGGGTGAGCGACGCCAGACGAGTCCTCGACAACAGCGAACTCGAGAAGCTCATAGAGCTCGCCGTCAAGTGTCAGCTGGCGGACGATGAGAGGCGGAAGCTGCTCCTCAAGGCTTTGCCAATCAAGCTCGCGACGAGCCTGGAGCGTCAGAGCAGCCCGCTCGATCAACTGCGCAGCGATATCTTCCAACTGGCGCAGTGGCCGGCCTACAACGGCTCAAAGGATGTGCCCCTCGCGGTCTGGGTCAGCCAGGCTCGGCGCATGCTGAAGGACGCCCGGGATGCCCGAGCCGAGCAGTTCGAAGAGTACATCAAGCCGATCCGAGACGGCGCCGAGGACGTACCCACGCCTGACGTCCAGCAATGGGTCCCGTCCCCGCCCCTGGCGCCCGACGGACAAGGCCGCCGCCCCGAGATCGACGAGAAGCACCCGTTTCCACTCCTCGAGCCGTACCGGGATGAAGCGCTCTTCGCCGGCCGTGAGACGGAGACCGAACGCATGCTCACGGTGCTGGCCGGCTCCGCTCCCGTCATCGGCCTCTACGCGCCGTCCGGTCATGGCAAGAGCAGCCTGCTGAGCGCCGGGCTGATGCCCCGCCTCAGACAGGCGCGCCGCCCGGTCGCGTTCGACCGCCAGCCGGAGACGGACGGCCTGGCCCGACGGCTGCTCAAGCAGCTGAGCGCCAGCGAGCCGCCCGAGATCGACGACGACGCGCCGGAGGCGTTCGCCCGCCTGAGCGAGGAGGTGAGTCTGGCTCGGGGTACGGCGCCAGTGTTCGTCCTCGATCAGTTCGAAGATGTCTTCGCCGATCGCGCCGACGAGGCCCGAAGGCGCATCGCGCGCCTGATCGAAGCGACGACCAAGCTCGACTCGGGAATCCGCTGGGTGCTGTCGTACCGGCACGAGGCCGAGTGGTCCGTCCGCCAATGGTTCGCCAGCGACGCCGCCCCATCCGGGTCGGCGGCTGAGGGCCCGCGGCTGTCCGCCGATGCCTTCCACCCTTTGCCGCTGCCCCCGTTCGGCGCCCGAAAGCCCGAGAGAGCCTTCCGAGCGGCCATCGAGAAGCCGCTGGCTGCGGCCGGGTGGCAGTATCGAGAGCCGGACATCGATGCGCTCGTCCGCCTGTTCGCCGAGGCTCGGCGGGCGCAGCCGAGCGCGCCGCTGCTGCCCGAGTTCCAGGTGCTGCTCTTCGAGCTGTGCGACCAGAGCGAGGGCCGGCGTCTCGCCTCGCCCGACGTGCCCGCCGAGCAGCTCGAGGCCGCGGTGCGGCGCCACATCGAGCGGGTGATCGACACGCAGAGCGGCCTCTTCTCCGATACGCGGGTGGGTCGGGCGGTGCTCGGCATCTTGCTGCACCGCCTTCAGGAGGGCGGACGCCGGAGATTGCATGGGCTCCGGCACCACGAGGCCATGGCGCTGGTCGGCGAGCCGCCCGGCGGGCGGGTCATCCAGGCTCTCGTCGGCAAGCAGGCGCGGCTCCTGATGGCCGATCGCGATCCGGCAGGCACCGGAACCCGGTACCGTCTCAGCCACGACGTGGTCGCGCACGCCGTCGCCGCCATCGGCGCCGACGGGTGGTCGTCCGAGCCCGACTCAGGGGTGCGCGCGCTGATCGCGCTCGATCTGCACATCGTCGATCTGGCCCACCTCTACGACCGGGATCGGCAGAACTCCGCGGCGCTGCATCTCTCGCGGCGCGAGCGATCCCTCGTGCGGCGGCACGAGGCCCGCTTGATCCGCACCCCGAGGCGCGCGGCGTGGTGGAAGGCCGCGAGGCGGCGCCGGGCGCTTCGACTGCTGGCCGGATGGAGCGTCGCCGCATTGACGGTTGCTGCGGGGCTGGGTGTCTTCTTTTTCATAGAGGAGGCGCGCCGGCAGGATGCGCTTCGGGCCGTGCAGCGCCTGCAGGCTGATGTCCGCGCCGGGATCTCGGTCCTGCCCAACCTGCAGCAGCTCATCAAGGCGGGCGACGCGCCTCAGGAAGTGGACGCGCTGATCGACGACGCGCCGCTGGACGGTGTGATGGACGCGGCGAACCTCGGTTTAGAGCGCGCCCGCGCACGCTTCATCTGCCGACAGCTCGAAGCGCGGGGGCATGCCATGTCTCCGGGTGACTTCGGCCGCCTGATCGCGGGCGCCGAGCTGAGCGCTCACCCCACCACCCACGGGCGCCTCGATGATCCGGCAGCTCTCCACCGCGACATCCGCGCGGTCATGATCGAGCGGTTCGGTCAGCCGCCGTTCCCTCTCGACCAGGCCGCCGAGTGGGTCGACCTCGAGGGAGGCAAGGTGACCATCGGCGCACCGACTGTGCGGCTGCGCAAGCCGCGCCATACCGTGACCGTGGCGCCGTTCGCGCTCGCGCGGCGAGAGGTCACGCTGCGCGATTGGGCCGCCTTCGACCCGGTGGGGCTCGTCTCGATCCTGGCCGTGAGTGGTCACATGCACCACATGGTGTGCAACCTGGATGACTGGCTCGAGCTCGAATCGGACGTCGCAGCCTCGGGTCGGTGGTCGATGGGCCCTGGCGGGCCGGTGATCTCGCGGACTGTGCGGCACCTGGGTCCGCATCCGGACGAGATCCGGCGTCGGCTCCAGAGCCTGCGCGGCTGGCCGGCCGAGCCGAGGTCGAGCCCGGGCAAGCTGTTCGCCGCCTTGCGCACCGTCATCACCCGGGCGCTGGGGGTGCAGCCCTTCGGATGCAGCAACCGCAGTCATCCGGAAGGCAATGGCCTCTATCGCGGCTTCGACCTGATGGACCTGCCTGTGTGGTACATCACCTGGTACGAGGCGCAGGCGTATGCGCTGTGGTCCGATCCGGAGGGGCGGCTGCCGACCAACGCCGAGTGGGAGTATGCGATCCGGGGTGGCACGCACGCCCCGGACTCGCCCACCGCCTTCTGGTTCCACTACTCTGGGGCCTCGGGCTACGCGGCGAGCGCAGAACTTGAGTCGCCCTCTGATCACCTGCGCCACACCGACTGGTTCAGTCGGGATCCCCCGCGGCCGGTGTGCAGCCTGCCCGAGCGGGTCAAGCCGGGCGACGACTGGCTATGGGCCGACATCGCGCCCCTCCGGTGGGATGACGCCTCCCCGTCGCCCTTCGCGCCGTTCATCCGGCCGGTGATCCATCCGCTGCGCCTGTGCGACATGGCCGGCAACGTACAGGAGTGGGTCGCCGATCGGGCCGCACCCTATCCCGAGCCACAGCCACCGGCATACCGCGCCCTGCCCTACGTGGTGCGCGGCTCGCTCGAGACCCCCGTCCGCGGGGGCAGCAGCGGGCACGGCGCAGGGCACTCGGGATCGGCGAACCGCGCCGGCACCATGCCTGATCGACGACTCGGTCGGGGCATGCGGGTGGCCCGAGGCCAGGCGGTGCGCCCCCGGCCGGTCAGTGAAGGTTCGATCTGTGACCGACTCAAGCGCGGTGATGGGATCGAAGAGTAGCCATCGGAGTCGAGGCTCTGCTCAGCGCGGCGGGGGGCGCCAGCCCAGCCGGTCGAAGCCGGCTTGCAGCGCCGCGATGTGCCGGGCCTCGTCCTCGTCGATGGTCCCGTCCTCTTCGAACCGGCGCATTGCGCCCGACCAGATACGCGCACAGATGCGGGCGGCGGTCGTCGGCGAGATGCCCAGCGTATCGCGCTGCACGGCGAGGCGGGCGATCTCGTCGTCGTCGACCACCAGCTCCTCGAGCACCTCGACCGCCGCGGTCAGGTAGCGCTGCCGGGGGTTGACCGGGCGCGGGCTCGCGGGGTCGGCGGGGCGTATTGCTGGCGGCGAGCAGCGCATCGGGCGCCCGCAGCGGCCGCCGCAGCAGCCGATCGGCCGCGGCGTTGTCGTCGGCGAAGCGCAGCCGGCGGGCGACGTCGTCGTGGGTCGTGACGCCGCGCTCGATCCTGAGCGCGAGCCACCGGAGAAAGTCCTGATTTGGTTGGGGACCCGGAACCTGGCAAATCTCGCCGGTCAACTGAGTTCTGGCAATTCGCTGGGCTCAACCCAGATTCAGTGGCTCAAGGACAAGGGCATCGACTGCAGCATCGAGTCGGACACGGTCCAGAAGAGTTCCGCGGAGATGAAAAAGCGTACCTGGCACGACGGCGAGCGCCCCCGACCGTTCACGAAGCACATGAAGCCAGCCGAGGCCACAAGGCCCGATCGTTGCGTCCGCATCTACTTCGACCAGGAAGACGACAAGACCATCGTGGGGTGGGTCGGCCGTCATCCCTGATGCGGGCAACCGGTCGCCTTCTGGTTGGACGCGTGGTCAGGCGGACCTTCGGGAGTCGACTGCCCCCGCCGGCCGCAGCGTGGGCAGAACGTGGGCAGTTCGTGGGCAGAACTGCCCACGTTGCGTCAGAGGCAACAACTCGGCGCGATTGTCCGCAGCACTATCGTGCTGGACCAGCAGGGGTCGGCACCACTCAAGGCAGGCCGAAAACACCGTTCTTGCGGTGGGTTACTGACGAGATACTGCTACGGCATCCCAGAAAAGAAGAACCCCCGATGGGTGTCCATCGGGGGTTCTGGGCAGGGGCGACAGGGATCGAACCTGCGACCTGCGGATTTGGAGTCCGCTGCTCCTCGCACATCGCTGTCGACCCGTTATCCATCGCTGCGTAGCCTACGCTCGCTGCTGACCAGCGTCAACGCACCCCTCCGGCGGCCCCACAGCCCACCGTCTACCCGTGTGACCACCGCCCAGCACTCGTCACGCACCCCGTCTACGCTGGCGCCGCCGCCATCCACGATCCACAGCCCGCCCTTCCCCCCGGATACCGCCACCGACCATCACCGAGCCCCACCACACGCCGCGCCAACGACCGCCCCTGCGATCCACAGCCCATCGCTCGCGCCAGCGATGCCCCCCGAGCATCCCCGACCCACCACGACTACGCGGCCAACCACCCCCTACGCGATTCTCAGCCCGCCGCTCGCCGCCAGAAACACCGCCCGACCGTCCCTGACCACCCCGAATAGCTCGGCGGCCACCGCACCGGCAGATCCACGACGGGCCACTAAATCAGCGAGCCCTCGCCGGCACATCCGCGGGGCACCGACTAAATCGGGAAGCGCCGCCGAGCACCTCCCGGCACCCCCTTTCAAATCGGGGAGCGCCACCCGAGCAGATCCCGGTTTAGTCGCCGCTCCAAAATACGCGCCCCGTGCCTTCGCGGTTTAGTCGCTGCTCCCGAGATCCGCGCCGAGGGCGCTCCCCGGTTTAGTCGCTGCCCCAGAATCCGCGCCGAGAGTCGCCCCGGATTTAATCGCTGCCCCAAAAATCGCGGCATGAGTGCCCGCCGGCTTAGTCGCTGCCCCCGAGATTCGCAGCGAGAGCATCCCCCGAGTTAATCGCTGCCCCGAGATACGCCGTGCCGGCGCTTCCCGATTTAATCGCTGCCCCGAGATACCCAGCACCGGCGGCTCCCGGTTTAGTCGCCGCCCCGAGATACGCTGCACCGGCATATCCCGCGTTAGTCGCCCCTGTTCGGCCCGAAATACCCCCGCCCCGGACCTACTCCTCGCCCTTGCCGGCCTCGGCGGCGGCCGCCGCGTCGCCCAGATCGCCCGACAAGCCGATCGTCGCCGAGACCGCGGCGCGCAGCTCGTCGGCCATCTTGGCCGCCTGGCTGCCGGTCAGCGTCAGGTGCTCGGGGATGTCGGCCACCGGCGGCAGGAAGCGCAGCGTCGCCCGGGACGGCGGCGAGAAGCCCTCGTCGAGCTTGTAGGCCTTCCAGTCCTGCCCGTCGGGGCCGTCGACCGCGTGGCCGTGCTCGATCACGTCCCCCGCGTCGGCCAGATAGGCCATGACGTCGCGGATCCAGCCGTCGACCGCCTCGAGCTTCACCGCGTCGGCGGGGAAGCAGACCTCGACGTCGGGCAGGCCGAGCTGGCCCAGGCCGACGGAGTCCATCAGCAGCCACTTGCCCTCGGGGTCGAGCTTGCCGGCGCGCACGTTGGTCCAGACGTCGAGCGGCGGCTCCTTCTCGCTCTCGAAGTAGTCCAGCGCCTGCCAGACGAAGCCCGCCGGGCGCAGCGACTCGCCGTTGGGGTTGAAGTAGCAGCGCACGCCGTCGACCTCGAGCAGCTTGGCGGCGACGCGGGTGACCGCCATCAGCTCGTCGCCGAGGTCGCGATCGGTGGGCATCGGCGGCTGGTCTTCGGCGGGGCCATAGGCCAGGCGGATGCGCACGAAGCCGCCGTGGCCGCGCACCGCGTCGGCCGCTTTGCGCCAGGCCCAGGCCTGGGTGCCGGCCCGCTCGAGGCAGCCGGGCATCACGCCGGGGCCGAAGCCGCCCATGCCCCACGCGCGGGTGAGGATCTGGTCGTCGGGGCGGCCCATCTGGTCGGGCCAGCGCTCGCCGATGGCGTCGATCAGGATGCGCCCGCGGGGGTGGGTCTTCATGGCGACGACCAGCGTCGGCGCGCCGATGGCCCAGTGGGTATCGGGCTGCTGCTCGGTGGCGCCGAGCACGTCGAAGCCCTTGAGGGCCGGCTGCAGGTCGGCGAGGGTCAGCGGGCGGGCGGTCAGCAGGCAGGTGCTCTGCACGAACATGGGCGACCTCCGGGGTGTGGGGCGCTGGGGGGTGTGCGGTACTCAAGCACACCCGGAGGCGGGAATCCACCGGCGCGCGCCGGCAGAAGACGGGCCGCGGAGCAGAGGTGTCAGCGGGCGAAGCGGTCGGCGGTGGCCTGATCGAGGAAGCCGCTGGCGACCCCGTCGGCGGCGGCGCTCTGGCGGGCGGCGGCGTCGGTGCCGGCGGCGTCGAGATCGGCCCGCACGCGGTTCACCTGGGCCTCGGAGACGTGGCCCTCTTCGAAGAGGTCGAGGATGAGCGGCCACGCCCCGCGGTGGTGGCGGGTGAGGCCGGGCACGGTCCAGTCGGCGACGCTCTGGGTCAGGTTCTCGGGGTGGGCGTTGATGCGGTTGATGTAGATCAGCTTGACCGGCGCGCCCTGGCCGGCGAGGTGGGCGGTGACCGTCGGGGCGAGCTGGGCGACGCGGTCGCGCCAGCTCTGGGCGACGTCGAGCCGGGCCAGCTCGGCGTCGAGGCCGGCGGCGTCGAGCTCGCCGGCGGTGAAGCGGTGGTAGAGCGCGTAGACGGCGTGGTCGACCTCGGTGTCGTCGCCCATCAGGATCTCGGGCGTCGTCGGCGGGATGTCGAGGCGCAGGGTGAGCAGCGCGGTCATCTTGTAGCCCACCTGCTCTTTGAGGTCGGGCTCGAGCGACTCGAAGTCGAAGTCGAGCAGGTTGGCGGCGACGAGGTCTTTGAACGGCTTGAGCACGATGCCGTCGTGGCGCACGCCGTCGAGCTGCATGCGCCCTTCGAGGGTGCGCTTGAAGAAGCGCGGGCTGCCGCTGAGGAAGCACAGCGGGCGGTCGGCCTGGCCGTCGGCGCCGTCGCGCAACGCGCGGTAGACCGCGGGCATGCCGGGCAGGGCCGCGCGCTCACGGGCGTCGGACTCCATCAGATCGGCGAGGCCGGCGGCGCTCTCGAAGTCGGTGACGAGGTAGGTCATGTCGACGTCGGAGCGCACGGCCAGCCCGGCGTGGGTCGGCGGCAGCAGGCGCACGCTGATCTCGCCGGCGAGGACGGGGCCCACCAGCACTTCGAGCACGTGCTGGCCCGGCGGCACGCCCGCCGGCAGCGTCACCCGGGCGTCGACGTAGCCTTCGTCGTCGGCCTGCGCCCCGGGCAGCTCGGTGCGCTGGCCGTCGGCCCGGCGCAGGGTCAGCTTGAGGTTGGCGTCGTCGACCTCGTCTTGCAGCAGCATCTTGAAGGGGTCGGCGTTGGTGATGTCGACGGGCAGGTCTTCTTCGACGATGCGGGTCCGCAGCGGGAAGCTGGCGGTGCTGCCCAGCGCCGGCGAGCTGTCGGCGTAGGCGCAGTCTTCGTTGCACGGCTTGCCGCCGTCGGCGTGGGCGTCGTCGCCGCAGCCGTAGAGCGCGAGCGGGGCCAGCAGTGTGAGCGAGGCCAGAGTGAGCGGGATCAGCAGCTTGAAGGGGGCGGGGCGGGTCATGGGGCATCCTCCGGCGGCGGGGTCGGCGCAGGGGCCGCAGGGCCGACTGATAGCAAATCCGGGGCCAGCGCGTCTGCTCGATCGACCGTCGACCGGTCAGCGGCGCCGGAGAGGCGCGCCGCGAGGCCCTGGGCCAGCCCGGAGAAGCGGGTGACCGGGTGCGCCGCGGCCCAGGCGACGCGGGCGGCGGGCCCCACGAGCACGACGCCTGTGCGGCTGCGGGTCACCCCGGTGTAGAGCAGCTCGCGGCTGGAGAGCGGCAGGTCGTCGTCGGGCAGCAGGATGGCGACCCGGTCGAACTCGGAGCCCTGGGCCTTGTGCACCGTCATGGCATAGGCGTGCTCCAGGTGAGCCTCCAGGGTGGCGAGCGGGTGCACCCGGTAGCCGTCGACGTCGGGGAAGACCGCCGCCGGCTGGCGCCGACCGTCGGACTCGACCCACAGGATCACGCCCTGGTCGCCGTTGAAGAGGCCGCGGTCGTAGTCGTTGTGCAGCATCATGACCGGCTCGCCGGCCAGGAATCGGCGCTCGGCGGGCTGGCCGGCGTGGGCCGCGGCGAAGGTGTGCAGCCGGGCGTTGGTGCGCTGGGCGCCGGTATCGCGGGCGCGGGTCAGGCACAGCAGGCGGGCCGACTCGAGCCAGGTGAAGAGCGGCTCGAGCGCCGGCGCGGCCGCGGGGTCGATGCGGCCTTCGGCGCGGGGCCACGAGCGGGTGCGCAGGGCGTCGATCGCGGGCGGGCCCTGCACGCGGGTGCGGTACCAGTGGCCGAGGAACTGCACCCGCCCAGCGCCGTCGACGGGCAGGTGCTCGACGCCGCGGCCGGTCAGCTCCGAGGGCACTTCACGCTCGATCCACGGCTGCGAGCCGTCGTCGAGCGGCGCGCGCAGCCCGTCGAGGCCATCGCCCGCGTTGAGGCGCCGGGCCACCGTGAGCACCGCGCGGCCGGCCGGATCGTCGGCCCGCATGCGATAGCTGCGGGTCAGCCGCATCGAGGGCAGCGCGTCGAGGGCGTCGCGGAAGACGGCCCCCGCCGCGACGCTGGGCAGCTGATCGGCGTCGCCGAGCAACACGAGGCGCGCGTCGGGGCGCACGGCGGCGGCGAGGCGCTCCATGAGGAAGACGTCGATCATCGAGCACTCGTCGACGATCACGGCACGGGCGTCGAGCGGGTCGCCGGCGTGGTGGCGGAAGCGGTCGAGGCTTGGGGAGTAGCCCAGCAGGCGGTGCAGGGTCATCGGCTCGGGCATCGCGTCGATCAGGGCGGCGTCGGGCGCGTCGGGCGCGTCGGCGTCGAGGCGGTCGAGGCCCTGGCGGATCGCGGCGCCCATGCGCCACGCCGCCTTGCCGGTGGGCGCGGCGAGCGCGATGCCGTCCGCCGGTACGCCCGCCCGCACGAGCGCCCGCAGCAGGGCCACGACGATGCTGGTCTTGCCGGTGCCCGGGCCGCCGCTCACCAGGGTCAGCGGGGCCACCGCGGCCCGCCGGACCGCCGCCTGCTGCTCGGGGCTCAGCGGGAAGCCCGCCGGGCGGGCGAAGACCTCGGCGATGGCGGCGGCGGGCTCGGGATCGGCGGGCTGGCCGGCGCGCGCGGCGAGTCGATCGGCGAGGCGGCGCTCGGCGTCGAGCAGGCGCTGGTGATAGAGCCAGCCGCCGTCGATGACCAGCGGGGCGAAGTCCCCTGCCCGCCCGAGGATGCCGCCCGCCGGGCCGTCGACGCCTTCGGCGAGCAGGCGCTCGGCGACGTCGACGAGCAAAGGCGCGAGGCGGTCGCCGGGTCGATCGCCGATCCAGCCGATGGGCGCGAGCAGCCCGGCGAAGCGGCCGCGCAGGTGGCCGGCGCCGACGTCGCCGCCGATGGGCGTGCGGGTGCAGCCCTGGCCGGCGTCGATGAGGGTGGTGAGCACCAGCACGCAGAGGGCCGCCCGGTCTTCGAGCGCGGCCGCGGGGCACAGCGCGACCAGCTCGGCGGCGAGGCGCACGGCGCTGCGGTCGAGGTTGAAGCCGGCGACGGTCTCTTCGAGCGCGCCGAGCAGCGCGGTGTACGGGTCGACCGGGCGATCGCGGTCCAGGCGCTCGAAGCGGGCCCAGGCGCCGTCGGCGGGCGGCGGCGGCAGCAGATCGGGGAAGACGTCGCGGGTCACGGGTCGATCTTTCATGGCGCAGGCCCCGCCCGTTGCAGCTCGCGGCCGAAGCGGCCGAGGCGCAGGCTCTCTTCGTAGCCCAGCACCTCTTCCCAGCTGGGGCGGGCGAAGTAGACCCCGGTGCCCGGCGGGCCGTCGGCGGCGAAGCCGCGCAGGAAGACGTAGAGCAGCCCGCCGAAGCGCTCGGCGTACTCGGCGGCGTCGGTCACCGCCAGCAGCCGCACCATGCTCAGGGTGTAGAGCTGCGCTTGCAGGTCGTAGTGGTGGGCGATGTGCGCGGTGATGGCCTCGGGCGCGTAGTCGGGCAGGATGTCGCTCTTCCAGTCGGCCCAGAAGACGCGGCCGTCGTGCTCGAAGACGATGTCGATGTAGCCCTTGATGAAGCCGCGCTCGACGGTCCAATCGGCCTCGGGGCCGCCGCCGCCGCCGGCCAGCAGCGGGTGGTGCACTTCGGGGATCGGGTAGAGGAACTCCATCTCGCGCTGCTCGCGCACCTTGCACAGCGCGTCGACGGTGGTCGCGAAGTCGCCGTCTTCGAGCGGCACGGGCCGGGTCAGGGTCTGGAAGACGATGCGCTCGCTCACCGCCCGCCAGCGCTCGTCGATCTCGTGGCGCCGCATCGCCCAGTCGAAGGCCTCACGCACCGCCTCGAGCCGACGCCAGGTGTCGAAGCCGCCGCGGGCGAAGGTCTCGAAGGGCAGCCGCTCGATGGCCTCGTGCAGAAAGCGGCCGACGAAGCGCCCGCCCGGCAGATCGTCTTCGCCCAGCGCCTGGGCCGGCGCGGTCTCGGGGCCCAGGTCGACCTTGAACTCGTCGGCCTCGACCGGGGCCTCCTGGCGGCGGCTCTGCTCTTCTTTGAGCCGGGTGTAGCTGGTGACGAGCAGCGGCGCGTGGCGGGCGCGCAGCAGGGCGAAGTCGATGGGGTCTTCGGGCGGATCGCTCGAGATCAGCGGCTCGGGCGGCGTCCAGGTGGACAGCGGCTGGCCCTCGAACGGCACCGGGTCGATGATACGCCGCCGGGGGCCGCGATCGGCGACCTCGACGACCCGAAACGCAGGCTCGACGAGCTGCTCGGCCTCGCTCATCGCCCGCACGCGGCGGTTGAGGGCCTCGTAGCCGCCTTTGATCTGCCGGCTGGAGTCGGCGAAGGGCACGATCAGGCGCACGGCGGCGCGGGTCAGCGCCACGTAGAGCAAGCGCTGGTCTTCTTCGGCGGTCTCGCGGGCCACCAGATCGGCGGCGGCCTCGCGGGCCTCTTCGCCCACCAGCACCCGGCGCACGTCGCCGTCGTGCACCACCTGCACCCGCGAGGTCGGGCTGTCGAGGAAGAACCCGAAGAGGCAGACCACCGGCGCCTCGAGCCCCTTCGACTTGTGGATGGTCATGATCTGGATGGCGTCCCGCTCGTCGGCCAGCCGCTGGGTCGCCTGGCCCTCGGGGGTCGCCACGCCGGCGATGTAGCGGTCGAGCAGCTCGACGGCCTCGGTGACCGTCAGCCGGCGGCGGGTGCACTCTTCGAGCAGCAGCTCGAGGATGTGGCGGTAGTTGGTCAGCCGCCGCTCGTCGTCTTCGAGAAACAGCTGGCGCTGCACGAGGCCGCTGTCGTGCAGCATCGCGTGGAACAACGCCGCGTAGCGCCCGCTCTCGGCGAGCTGATGCCATTCGAACAGCCGGGCGATGAACGGGTGGTCGCCGGGCAGCGCGCGATAGCCGGAGATCACCGCCCACTCGACCCCGAAGAACGGCGTCGCGAAGGCCTTGAGTCGGGTGGCCTTGCCGTGGGGCGCGACGACCGCCGCGAGCACGTCGCGCACGTCGTAGGCCTCGGCGGTATCGAAGAGGCCCGCCGGCTGGTGGATGAAGCACGGCAGAGCGCGCTCGCGCAGGGCCTTCTCCAGCTCGCGGGCCTCGCGGCCGGTGCGCACGAGGCAGTAGACATCCCGCGCCGACAGGGACGCCGGGCGGGCGCCGTCTTCTTCGATGACCGCGAGCCCGTCGTCGCCGACGAGCATGCCGTGCAGGTGCTCGGCGACGCCGCGGGCGAAGGTGCGCATGAGCTGCCAGCCCGACAGGAAGCGGTCGCCGGCGCGGCGGGGGCGCGGCGGGCGGTTGCGCAGGATCACGACGGGCGCGGCGGGCGAGCCGTCGGCGCGCTGCAACTTCAGCTCGGGTTTACCGCAGCGCACGGGCTCGTCGTAGCGGATGGCGCCGGTGAAGAGCGGGTCGGGGCCGGCTTGATCGAGCAGCGCGTTGAGGCCGTCGATCAGCGGTCCGCTCGATCGGAAGTTGGTGCGCAGCGCGACCCGGGCCGCCGGCCGCGCGGGGTCGGCCATCAGCGCCTGCTTGGCCTCGAGGTAGGTGTGCACGTCGGCCCCGCGGAAGGCGTAGATCGCCTGCTTGGGGTCGCCGATGACGTACAGCGCGCCGGGCGGGCGGGGATCGGCGTCGGCGCTCGGCGGGGCCTCGGGCAGCGTCTCTGGGGAGGGCGCGTCGACGAAGATGCGGCGGAAGATGGCCCACTGGCGGGCGTCGGTGTCCTGGAACTCGTCGATGAGCCCGTAGCGATAGCGGGCGCGCAGCGTCTCGGCCAGCCCCTCGCCGTCGGGGCCGTCGAGCGTGCGCCAGACCCGCTCGAGCAGGTCGTCGAAGTCGAAGAGGCCGCGCCGGCGCTTGTCCTGCTCCATGCGGTCGACGACCGGCGGCAGGAAGGCCTCGACGACCTCGCGCTCCATCGACTCGAGCAGCCCGCGCAGCACCCGCAGGCGATGCAGGCGGGCGAGCAGCCCGCGGGTCACCGGGGCCAGCTCGTCGGGGAAGCGGCGCTTGTCTTTGCCGACCGCGGTGCGCCGCGGGTGCAGCAGCGCGTCCAGATCGAGGGCCACCAGCGCGTCGAGCCGCTCGCGATCGGGGCCGGGGGCTTCGAACAGCGCCTCGATCTGGCCCAGCACACGCTCGGCGGCGACATAGCTCTTCTTCTGGATCGCCACGCCGAGCAGATCGGCCAGCACCGCCGGGCGGTCGAACTCGCGGGCGGTGCGCCGCAGCAGCGGGCCGAGCTCGTCTTCGACCGGCTCGCGGGCGTCGAGGTACTGCCGGCGGTGCGCGTCGTAGAGCAGCTGCTCGAGCTCGCCCTCGTCGCGGCCGTCTTCGAGCCAGCGGGTCAGCCGGGCCTTGGGCGCCGGGTCGAGGGCCAGCTCGGTGCGCAGCGCGGCCCGCCACGCCTTGCGAAAGGCCACCCGCCCGTCGACCCGCTCGAGTTCGAAGAGCTGCCCCGAGTCGAAGGCCATGTCGACCAGCACCCGCTTGCACCACGCGTGGATCGTATGGATCGGCGCCCGGTCGAAGCCGAAGAGGGCGTCTTCGAGCGCGGTGCGGCGGGCGTCGTCGACGAACCAGTAGTCGGGCGCCTCGGCCTCGGCGGCGAGCACGTCGAAGCCCAGCGGGTCGATCGTCGGGTCGGCCGGCGCGGCGAGCACCGCCTCGATGAGCTTGCGGATGCGCGCCCGCAGCTCGCCGGTGGCCTTGTCGGTGAAGGTGACCACCAGCAGCTCTTCGAGGCTGCACGCCCGCAGCAGGCGGTCGACCACCAGGTGCTCGATGGTGTAGGTCTTGCCGGTGCCGGCGCTGGCCTCGATGACCGCGTGGCGGTCGATCGGGATCTCGGCGAGCACGGCCGGGCGGGGGTAGCGGGCGATCACCGCCGCAGGGTGCATCGCCCGGCCGGCGCGGGCAAGGGGGCAGGCCCCTTGCCAGACCCGTTACATCACCGTACGCTAGATTCCGTACGCTGACCGATCTCCAGGATGACAGGAGTCGCGACGGATGGGCGAGGCCGCCCCAGCAGCGCCCGAGCGCGTATCGGTCAACGATCGCTTCGAGATCCGGGGCACGACCTTCCTCGACAAGGCGATGCCGCTGCCGGTGGCGGCGACCTGCGGCTATGTCTGCGTCATCAGCGACCATCGGGTGGTCGCGATCGCGCTGTCGGTGTTGTTCATCGCCGGCAATATCGGGCTCAACACCACCATCCAGAAGCGCCTGGAGGCCGACGAGAGCGTCGGGCTCTTGCTGGGGCCCACCCGCGGGGCGCTGGCGCTGGTGGCGATCCCGCCGCTGGTCTGGCTGGCCGGCTCGGCGTCCGCCGGCTGGCTGCCCGCCTTGCCCGCGCTGCTCGCGCTGCCCTTTCTGCTGACGCCGACCCTCGCCGCCGCGGCGAGCCTGGCCCTCATCGTCCTGACCGGGCTGGCGCGTATGTTCGCCGGGGTCGGCCTCGAACAGGTGGGCCTCGAGGTGCTGGGGCTGGCGGTGGCCTCGCTGGTCGAGGTCCCGGTGGCCGGCGCGATGCGGCGTCACCTCGAGACGCTCGTCGACCTCCAGGGGCGGCTGAAGCGGCAGATCGAGCGCGCCGAGGCCTCGAATCGGGCCAAGAGCAGCTTCCTGGCCCAGATGAGCCACGAGATCCGGACCCCGCTCAACGGCGTGATCGGGTCGCTCGACCTGCTCAGCCGACGCCACGAAGCCGACGAGCTGCTCGAGGCGGCGCGCAGCAGCGCCGACGGGCTGCTCGATCTGGTCGACGACGTGCTCGACCTGTCGAAGATCGAGGCCGGCCACATGGAGAGTCAGCCGCGGCCGACCTTCGCGCCGTCGCTGCTCGATCAGGTCGAGAACGCCTTCGGGGTGCTGGCCTCGGAGCGCGGGCTGGCGCTCGAGCTGCACCTCGACGCGGCGGTGCCGCAGTGGGGCACCAGCGACCCGGTGCGGCTGCGGCAGATCGTCTTCAACCTCGTCAGCAACGCGATCAAGTTCACCCGCAGCGGCTCGGTGCAGGTCAGCCTGACCGACCGCGAGGGCATGCTGCGCATCACCGTGCGCGATACCGGGCGAGGCATGCCGCCGGAGGTGCTCGAGCGGGTCTTCGACCCCTTCGAGCAGGCCGAGCCGGGTCAAGGGGGCACCGGCCTGGGGCTGAGCCTCGTCTTGCGCCTCACCCGCCTGCTGGGCGGCCGCCTCGACGCCTACAGCACCCTCGGCGAGGGCAGCACCTTCACCGTCGATCTGCCCTGGCCGCCGTGCGCGCCGCCCACCCGGGCCACCGGCGCGCTGCCCGAGGCGGCCGGGCTGGGCTTCACGGTGCTCGTCGTCGAAGACAACAAGGTCAACCAGACGGTCGTCAAGGCGATGCTCGACCGCCTCGGCTGCGTGCCGACGGTGGTCGAGACCGGCGCCGACGGCGTGCGCGAGGCGTGCAGCGGGGCCTACGACTTCGTCTTGATGGACGTGCACCTGCCCGATACCGATGGCTTCGCCGCCACCCGCGAGATCCGGGCGGCGGGCATGACCACCCCGATCTATGCGCTGACGGCGGGCGTGCTCGTCGAGGACCGCCAGCACGCGGTCGACGCCGGTATGGATGGCTTTCTGACCAAGCCCCTGCGGCTGGGCGAGCTGGCGGCGGCGCTCGAGTCGGCGGCGCTCAGCCCGTCGATGAGCCGGCCCCCCAGGGCGGCAGCAGCGAGCGCAGCAGACCTCGACTCAACGCCCCCAGCATCAGCCCCGGCGTGACGAACCGATCCGGGTCGCGGCGGCGCACGAGCACCTCGCCGAAGCGCCGCTTGTACTCGGCGTCGGTCAGCAGCCAGCGCAGGATGGTCTTGGCCACGAACGGCGGCGGGATGCTGTAGACCTCGCGCTTCAGCCGCTCCATCGTCGCGTCGAACATCGGCCGCATGTGCCCGGTCGCCTCGTCGGCGTAGGCCGCCGTCGCCGTGCGCCAGTCGACGTCTCCGCGGTGCCAGGGCACCAGCGCCCGGCCCAGCATGCGGGCGCTGATCAGCGCGTCGTAGATGCCCTGGGCGTCGATGGAGTCCTTCTGCAGCCAGGCGTCGCCCACCAGCGCCCAGCCGGGGCCCGCCGCCTCGCGGAAAAGATTGCCCAGGCGCTTGAAGCCGCGCACCGCGCTCACCCGCCGGGCGGCCTCGAGTCGGCGCCACGCCGCCGGCCGCGCCTGCAAGGCCCGCAGGTAGATCTCGCTGGGGCGGCCGGCTTCGGCTTCGAAGAGCGCCGACTGGCTCTGCACCAGCACCGCGACCCGACCGCGGGACATCGGCATGAAGACCGCGCTCCAGCCGTCGAGGGACGAGTGGATGTGGGCGACCGGATCGCCGTCGCTCCAGGGGGCGACGCCCTCCCAGAAGGCATAGTAGACGTGGGTCGAGACGTCGTCGCGGCGGTGCACGACCCGGGCCTGCACGTCGCGGGCGACCCGCGAGAAGCGGCCGTCGGCGCCGATGACGCCGCGGGCCGGGATGTGCTCCTCGTCGGCGCCGGCGCTGCGCCCGCGCACGCCGCAGATCACGCCGGCGTCGTCGCGCAGCAGCCCGGTGACCGTGAAGCCGTCCCGCCGGGTGACGCAGTCGTACTGCCCGAGGCTGCTCCAGAGGCAGTCGTCGAAGTCCTGGCGGTCCAGCACCAGGAAGCGTCGGCGGCCCGCGTACTCGGCCAGCGGCAGGCGCACGTCGAAGTGCGGGCCGAACTCCAGCACCACCTCGTCGAGCCACGGCGCGCCGGGCGCGTAGTCTTCGGGTGCGAGGCCGACCTCGTCGAGCAGAGCCATGCCATGTGGCAGCAGGAAGGGTGTGGAGACCGCCGGATAGCTCGGGAAGCACGCCCGATCGACGACCATGGTGCGGATGCCCGCTCGGCCCAGATGATGGGCCAGCATCGCCCCGGCCGGCCGCCCGCCGACGACCACGATGTCGAACTGCTCACTCATCCGCCGGATGGTATCACCGGCGTGTCAGCAGCCCGAAGTCGTCAGTGGTGACATACGTGCCAGGGCGACCGTCGCGGCAGGCGCTCAGCCGCCGACGAGCGCCTTGGCGATGTCCGACTCGTTGGCCATGCCGCCCACGTAGCCGGCGTAGACCACCCGGCAGAAGTCGGGGCGGGGGTCGTTGACGCGGGCGGTCACCCGCCCGTCGAGGCTGACCTCGAGGCCTTTGCCCGGGCGCCAGGTGAAGCCGAGGATCTGCCCCTCGCGGGTATCGGGGATGCCGCGCAGCATGGCTTTGGCCGACCGGGCCATGTCGACCCCCAGCTTGCCCGCCCGCTCGGCGACCGCCTCACGCCACGGCGGCAGCATGTCGCTGCGATCGACGTCGCGCATGAAGCGCTTGGAGAGGTGCAGCGGCTCGTCGCACGAGAGCACCGCGGCGCTGCTGCGGGTCTTGTTCAGCCGATACAGCGAGATGACGTAGACGTCGATGCCGAGGATCGTCGCCTCGCGCAGCGCGCTGCCGTTGAGTTTGAGGGTCTGCCCGTCGACCGTGTGGGTCTCGGGCACGCTCACCCCTTCGACCGTACGCGCGGTCGTCGAGGCGGGCAGGAGGAGCAGGGCCGCGAGGGCGAGCAGGGTGCGCATGGGATCATCGTGGAGATCGAAGTCCCTGCGACGCAAGGGGGAATCGCAGTTTTTGCCGCAGTGCGTCGAGCGGGCCTGCGATCGCGGCTGCGATCAGTCCGCCGGCCAGGGCTCCACCCGCTCGGGCGCGGTGCCGGTCTGCACCCCGAGGCGGCTCTGGGCCCGGGCGAGGTTCTCGATGAAGAGCCGCACGTAGCGCAGGTCGTCCTGCAGATCGGGGTCGGGCTGGTCGGCGAGCCAGTCGGTCATGCCGCCGTCCAGCGCCTCGAGCAGGGCGATGGCGTTGGCGTAGTCCGCCTCCTGGGCCAGCTCGGCGGCGAGCTGGAAGGCGACGAGCACGTTGAGCACCACGAAGCCCTTGCGCACCGTATCGTGGGTGAAGTGCCCGCCCTCGGGGATCTCGCCGGGCGCGAAGGGGTTGCGGATGTCGACCCGCTGCACCACCGCCGCGCCGGTCTGCGGGTGGGTATAGGTCATCTCGACCTGGCCGACCTCGTCGGGATCGGCCGGGTCGGCGCCGGTGCGCGGCATCAGCTCGATGAGGATGCCGCCGCCGCCGCCGCGACGCCCGCCCTCGATCGGGTCGTCGGCCCGCTGGCGCCCGGCGAGAAACAGGCTGGCCTGATCGATGATCCCGCTGCGCAGGCCGCCGGTCCAGCCGCGGGTCCCATAGGCGCCGCGCACGGTGTAGCCCTCGCCGGCGTAGACCTCGATCTGCACATCGAGGGCCACCGGCACCAGGAAGGTCAGCGCCTCTTCGGCGAAGACCTCGGCGGCGGCCGCGGCGTCTTCGAGGAAGTAGAAGTTGCCCGCGCCCGTATCGCTGATGGCGCGCATGGTATCGAGGTCGAAGTCGACGCCCAGGCCGATGGTGGTGATGCCGATGCCCTGGCGGGCGTAGCCGTCGGCCAGCGCTTCGAGCCGGGCGGGGTGGGTCAGGCCAGCGGTGCCGACGCCGTCGCTGAGGAAGATCACCCGCGCCTCGCGCTCGGGGTCGCGCTCGGCGGCGGCGAGCTCGAGCGCGGTGAAGAGGCCATCGTAGAGGTTGGTGCTGCCGAAGGACTCCAGGGCCTCGATGGCGGCGGCGATGGCGTCGGCGTCGTCGCCGGCCAGGTCTTCGGCGACGATCCGGGCGGTGTCGGCGTAGGCCACGATGCTCACCCGGTCTTCGGGGCGCAGCACCCGCTGCATCTCGTAGAGGCCCTCCTGCACCGCGCGCAGCGGCGTGCCGCGCATCGAGCCGCTGGTATCGATGGACAGCACCAGACCGAGCGGCGGGCGCTGCAGCTCGCGGGGATCGAGCGGGCTGTTGAGCCCGATCTGCAGCAGCGTGCAGTTGGTGCCGGTCATCAGGTTGCCGCCGACGCCGAGCAGCGCGTGCAGGCAGACGTCGTCGCCGCAGTCGGGGGCCGGGTAGTCCAGCTTGTGCTCGGCGAGAAAGCCCAGCGGATCGAGCACGTCGGGGTGCGGCACATCACCCGCCTCGAGGATCTGGCGGAACTGGCCGAAGTCCTGGGCCCCGGCGGGGGTGACGCCGCTGGCCCCGGGGGCGGCGGCGGGCGGCGGCGGCTCGTCGAATCGAGCGGAAGAGGCGGCGTCGTCGGCGGCGCAACCGGCCAACGCGACGGTCAGGATCGAGGCGCCGAGCGCGAGGGCGCGGCGGGGCTGGCTGGCGAAGCGCTTCATCGGGCGTCCTCCTGGGCGTCGGCGTCGCGGGTCTCGATGACCAGCTCGATGCGCGGGCCGACGGCGGCCCACGGGTCGCAGGCGCTGTCGCTGACCCGGGCCTGCTCGGCCCGAATCACGGTGGTCACGGTATCGGGCGCGGTGCGCACCGGCTCGCCGAGCGGCAGCGGGCCCTCGGCGTCGCGCACGACCAGCGGCGCCATCACCCCGTCGCAGCTGTCGCGCCACGCGGTGCGGCACGGGTCGTCATTGGTCGGCTCGGCGACGCTGAGCGCGGCGAACCCGTCGGTGCGCCGGGTGCGGACGAGCTGCATGGTGCGGTCGCCGGCCTCGATGCGCACGCGGGTGCCGGACTGATCGCTCTCGGCCGAGAGCGACAGCTCGGCGCCCTCGGGCAGATCGAGCGGGGCGCCGGGGGCGCAGACGTACCACCGGCCGGTCTCGGGCCCGCCGTCGTCGCCGACGAACTCGATGTCGAGGGCGTGGCAGCCATCGGGCCCGACGCCGTGGCCCACCAGGACCCCTTGCTCGACGGGCGGGAAGGTCCACGCCAGCCCGGCGCCGGGCTCGGGCACCGCGCAGGTGGCCTCGACGGGCTCGCCGCGCGGGGCCGTGAAGACGACCGGGTGATCGGCCAGATGGGTCAGGGTCTCGCCG
Organism: bacterium; assembly: GCA_030427205.1. Classification (GTDB taxonomy): domain Bacteria; phylum Myxococcota_A; class Bradymonadia; order UBA7976; family UBA1532; genus JACKDM01. The sequence continues at coordinate 50,544 of JAUHXC010000019.1, forward strand.
TCCAGACCGACCAGCGACGGATCGTCGGGCAGGCCGGCGCCCGAGACGTACGTCAGGTCGCCCTCGCGGTGCACGTCGTGCAGCGCGAACAGGAGCCGGGCGCCGCGGGCGGTCGCCATCAACGCGACCCGGCACGCGCGCTCCGAGCCCTGGGGGTCGAAGTCGCGATCCGAGATCAGCGCGCCGGGCTCCATCGACCAGACCAGCGGGCCGTCGAAGAGATCGGGCGCGAGGTGCAGGGCGGGGTCGCGGGCCACCGCGTCGCAGTCGACGACCACGTCGCGGCGCAGGGCGCGGGTGCGCACGGTCACGGTGTCGGCGCCGCTGTTGACGACGCCGATGTGGCCCCAGTCGGTGCTGGTGGGCTGCTGCTCGGGCCACGGCTCGGGGGGCACCTCTTCGGGCGGCGGCGAGGTGGCGACGCAGGCCACGCTGCCCAGGGCGAGCCCCATGCGGGCGGCGGCGGGGCGCAAGGCCACCGGTCGCCGGCACCAGGCGCCGAAGACGGCCGCCGAGACGAGCAGCATCGGCAGCGCGACCAGGTCGGTCGGATCGACGGTGATCCACCAGGGGAAGGGCGTCGGCAGGGTCGCCGCCTCGACCGCCCGAGCGACCGCGGGGCTGAGGTTGATGGCAGCGAAGCCCAGGCCGACCGCGAGGTGGGCGCCGAGCCAGCCGCGCCGCTCGCGTACGCCGAGCAGGGCGGCGAGCACCACCGGGGCCACCAGCAGGCCGGCGAAGTCGCTCAGCTTGCCGGTCAGCGCGCCGGGCAAAACGCCGGCGCCTTTGAAGAGGTGGTCGTTGGCGACGAGCAGCGCCAGGGCGACCCACCACAGGGGGTGGGTCAGCGCCCGGGTCGCCCGGATCGGCCGCGGCGGCGAGGGGTCGTGATGCATCGGGGACTCCGTCGGATCGGGGTGTCGCCGACGAGTTTAAGCAAACGAGGTGCCAGCGTCTCGCGGTCCGTGCGACCCCGCCAAAGCGCACGATCGTCGACCGCGGTTCACGCCGCCTCGCCCCCGATCGCCGACCGCGGTTCACGCGTCGCGGCGGGCGATCGGGCGCCACCGGAGTTGTGGCAATCGACCGGGTGGCCTACAAACGACATATGGTGTTGATCATCGTGTCGGTCGTGATCGGCCTGGCCCTGGTCGTGGGCTCGCTGGTCTGGGTCATGAGCGGACCCAAGGAGCAGCCCGACCGGCAGGCCGAGGCGTGCTGGAACGCCCTGGCGGCGCACCTCGGCCTCGAATACGACCCGGGGGGCATGCTCAAGGGCCCCAAGATGACCGGCGCGCTCGGCGGCTACCCGGTCGTCATCGACACCTTCCACCGCACGGTCGGCGGGCGGAAGGTCATGATGACCCGCTTCGTGCTCGACGGCGGCGAGAACCTGCCCGAAGGCATGGACAAGCAGGCCAAGGCCAAACCCGACGACGACCCGGTCAAGCGCATCGTCGCCCAGGCCACCCGGCGCCACATCTCCGACCTCATCCGGAAGATCGGGGCCACCATCGGCGCGGGCAAGATCAAGTGGTCGCGCGAGGGCGGGGTGTGGAAGCCCGACGGCATGGCGACCATCATCAAGGGCATCGTGCACAAGGCCGAGTTCCTCTGCCTCGACGAGAACGACATGGCCGGCAAGCTGCTGCACGGCTCGCGGGACATGACCCTGCCCGACCAGCAGCGCGAAGAGATGAAGGCGCTGCTGATGCAGAACTACGCCGGCACCTTCGAGGCCGACGCCGCCGCCCGCGAGCTGCTCGACGACCCCGACCCGCGCAAGCGCCTCGACGCGGCCAAGACCCTCGGGCCCAAGGGCATCCCGGCCCTGGCCAAGATCGGCCGCGACCCAGAGGTGGTCAAAGACCTGCGCGAGCAGGCCATCGGCGAGATCATCCGCCACCACCAGCCCGACGAGGCCGACCCGCACATCCGGGCGATGCTGCACTCGCGGCACTCGGACGTCTCGCGCACCGCGCTGTCGTTGATCCACCGCATGAAGTACACCCCCGCGATGCGGGTGCTGATGGATCTGGTGGTCGACCCCAAGGTGCCCAGCGAGCTGACCGCGGCGGCGGTGCAGGTGATCGGCGAGATCGGCGACTCGACCGCCCAGCCGACGCTGCTCGGCCTGCTGCACCACGAGTACCTCGTCGTGCGGCGGCGGGCGGCGCAGTCCCTCGGCGCGCTCGGTACGCCGGCGGCCATCCCCCAGCTCGAGGCGGTCATGCAGGAGGCCAACATCAACAAGCGCTTCAAAGACATGTGCGCCGCCTCTATTCGCGCGATCCGCGAGCGGGCTGGCATTCAGGGAGCCGGCGGATGATGCGCGGCGTTCTCTTCGGGCTGGCCCTCGCCCTGAGCCTGGGCGGTGTGACGACCGGCTGCTCCAAGAAGCCGGCCGACCCGCGGGCCGAGATCGAGCAGCTGATCGGCGAGGTCGAAGTCGCGGTCGAATCGAGCGACATTGGCGCGATCAAGGAGAAGCTCGCCGACAGCTATAGTGACCCCAAGGGCAATGACAAAGCCGGGCTGGTGGCGATGCTGCAGTTCCGCTTCCTGCGCAAGCGCGCGATCCACGTCTTCAGCCAGATCGACGACATCACCGTCGAGGTCGACGGCCGAACGGCGCGGGCGACGGTCATGGCGGCGGGCGGATCGACGCCCATCGACGGGCTCGAGGCCCTGGGTCAGGTCCGGGCCGACATCATCCGGCTGACGATCAGCTTCGCCCGGCCCGACGACGAGTGGCAGGTGACCTCGGCGAGCTGGAAACGGGCCAGCGCCGGCGACTTCCTCGGCGATTAGCGTCCGCCGCCGGGCTCACAGCTGCGGATCGGCGCGGACCCAGCCGCCCAGCCGCTCTTCGAGGCTCCGGGCCACCGAGACCGTCAGCCGATCCCGCCCGGGCGCGCCGATGATCTGAACCGCCAGCGGCATGCCGTTGGAGGCGAAGCCCACCGGCATCACCGTCGACGGCATGTTCAGCGCGTTGAAGAGCCCCGAGTAGATGAACTCCATCGGCCGCAGCATCGCCGTGCGGTGCCGCGGCGCCGGCCGGGGAAACGCCGGATGCAGCAGCACGCCGTCGTCACCGAGCAGGTCGATGAGCTGCTGCCGCAGCGCGTCGCGGGTGGACAGCGCCGTACGCAGCCGGTCGCTGAAGATGCGATCGGCCACCCGCTGCAGCACGACCGTGCTCAACGAGATGGTCGTATGCCGGCTGCGCCGCACCAACAGCCGCGGCAGCTCGCGGCGCAGCGAGATGCGCTGCCCATCGCCGATCAGCACGTCGAACGGCGCCGCCTCGAGATCGTCGAGGGCCGCGCCGTAGATCTCGAGCGAGCGGTCGAACAGGCCCGCCGGCGGCGGCTCGAGCCGGGCGCCCGCCTCGGCCAGGGCGCGCTCGGCCCGCTGCAGCCCGTCGAGCACCGCCGGCCGGGGGCGCACCTTGCCGTTCTGCGCGGCGACCATCACCCGCACGCCGCGCAGGTCCAGCGGCATGAGCGGACCGCTCGGCGGCGGCCGCTCCACGGCCCAGTCGAGGCCGTCGGGTCCAGCCATCAGCCCCAGCAGCAGCCACAGATCGTCGGCGCTGCGGGCCAGCGGACCGGTGACCAGCATCGGCCCGGCGCCGCCGTCATTGGGCCAATGCCCCGTATTGGGCACCAGCCCGCCGGTGGGCTTGTGCCCCGGCACCCCGCAAAAAGCCGCCGGGATGCGGATCGAGCCGCCCACGTCGGAGCCGACCCCGAAGACCGCGCCGCCCGCGGCGATCAGGGCCCCCTCCCCGCCCGATGAGCCGCCCGGCGTCCGGGTCGGATCCCACGGGTTCGAAGTGCGGCCGTAGATCCGGTTGTGGGTCTCCATCCACATGCCGCCTTCGGGCACGTTGGTGACCCCGAGGACGATGCCGCCGGCCCGCCGCAGTCGGCGCACCACCGTCGCGTCCCGCTCGGCGACCACGTCCCGCCGGGCGACGATGCCCGCCGTCTGCGGCATACCGGCCACCGAGACCATCTCCTTGACCGAGAAAGGGATACCCGCCAGGGGCCCCGCCTGCCCCCTGCGATAGCGGCTCTCGGCAACCCGGGCCTCTTCCCGGGCGGCCTCGAAGCGGGTCTCGATGAAGATGTTGAGGCGGTCGTGCAGGGCCCGGGCGCGGTCGATATGGGCCTCGACGAGGGCGACGGGCGACAGGGTCCCGGCGCGCATGCGGGCGGTCAGCGCGGCGATCGACAGGTCGAACAGGGGCTCGCTCATGGGCGCATCATACACCGCGGGCGGTCCGGCGCCGCTTTCCTGCCGCCCGCCGGGCCGCCGGCTGCATCTCGACGCTTGACGGCGGCCGGGCGCAGGTCGAGAGTGAGACGTCGCCGGCCTGTCTGGAGCTCGATGCCCGCCAACCCCGACCCGTGGATGCACGACCCCCGCGGACGCTGGCGTGACGTGGCGCAGATCGCGCAGGGCCTCGACGCCCGCTTCGTCGACGCCGCCGATCGCGAGACGCTCGTTCGCCTGGCGGGCGATCCGCTGCCGACCCCGGTCATCGCGCTCGTCGAGGACGAGGCGGCGGCGCACGCAGCCCTGGCCGATGGCGCCGATGGCGCGCTGACCCGGGCCGACCTGACCGCCGCCGAGGGCAGCACAGACCTGCGTCGAGCCGTCGAACGGGCCGCGATCACCCGGCGCAGCGTGCAGACCCGCTGCGCCCGGCGGGCGGCGGAGCTGGGCGCGACCGACCGCACGCTGGAGAGCTTCGGTCGCGCGGTCTCCCACGATCTGCGCGCGCCGCTGCGGGCGATCGACGGCTTCGCCCAAGCGCTGGACGAAGACTATCGCGACGACCTCGATCCGCTCGCCCGGCGCTATGTCGAGCGCATCCGCTTCGGCGCGAAGCGGCTGGGGGACCGCCTGACGGCGCTGCTGGCGCTGACCGAGATGATCCGGCGGCCGTTCGAGGCCCGACTCGTCGACCTGGGCGAGATCGCCGACGGGCTGATCGAGGCCTCGCGGGCGCAGGCGCCGGGGCGCGCGGTCGAGTGGAGCCGGGACGCGGATCTGACCGTCTGCGGCGATCCCCGGCTGCTGCGGCGACTGATCGGCGCGCTCATCGAGAACGCCTGGCTGTTCTCGAGCCCCCGACCGCAGGCGCGGATCGAGCTGCGCCGCTGGGGCCGGGGCTTCATCGTGCGCGACAACGGGGTCGGCTTCGGCCAGAACTACGCCGAGAAGATCTTCCAGGCGTTCACCCGTTTTCACACCGAAGACGAGTTCCCGGGCGCTGGGATCGGGCTCGCGGTGGCGCAGTGCGCCGCCGAACGCCACGGGGGGCGGATCGTCGCCCGCGGCGCCGAAGGACGCGGGGCCGCCTTCGCCTTCACCCTCGACGCCGACGCGCCGGCACCGGCGCTCGACGAGAGCGACCTGTGGCCCGAGGAGACCCGTTGACGCCATTCGAAAGAGCGCGCCGCGGCGTCGTGAACGGCGCCTTGCTCGGCGCCGTACTGTGCGTGATCCCGACGCTGGTCGTCGGTCTGCCCGCGGCGGCCTCCGACGCGGTCCAGGTACCCGTGGCGCCCACCGCGCAGAACCGCCGAGCCGATGTCGTGGTGTTCGAACCGCGGGCAGCCAACCTCGACCCGGCGGTCGTCGCGGCCCTCGGCTCGGCGATCGAAGACGCCCTGCGGGCGGCGCTGCCCGAGGCCACCGTCGTCGGGCCGGCCCCCGCGGCTGAGCGCCTGAGCACCACCGGCACCCCCGCCGCCGCCGCCGCTGCGCTCGGCGCCGAGCAGTGGATCACGGTGCGGGCCATCGAGCTCGACGGGATCACCGAGGTCGCCCTCACCCGCCATCGGCCCGGCTTCCGCCCGGTGGCCGTGCGCAGCGCGCTGCCCGCCGTCGACGATCTGCCGCTCGCCGCGCGGGCCTGGATCGCCCAGCTGCTGGCGGCGCCCGATCCGGCTCCGCCCCCACCGGCGCCGGCGGATGCGCAGCAGAACGACCGGTTGACGATGGGGCTCGTGGTGGGCGGCGTCTGGGCCGTGGCCGAGACCTCGCTGCCGCTGGTGCACCTCGCCGCCGAGCTGCACGACCGCAGCGGGCGCTGGTTCATCGCGGGTTCGTTGGGCGCCCGGCTGCCGGCCACCGGCGACGCCGACGGCCGCTACGGGGTCGCCTTCGCCCGCCTGCGCAGCGGGATCTACGGGGGCTCGGGGCCGGCCTGGCCGGCGCTCTGGTTGGGGATCGAGCCGCGGCTGATCAGCGGCAGCGGCGGCGAGCAGTTCGGGCTGATGCCCGCGATGGGCGTCGGGCTCGACCTGACCGCCCTGGGCGCGACGCGGCTCTCGGTCGAGGCCGAGGCGGGCTACAACCTCATCGGCTTCGATACGGCGCTGCCCGCGCCGGCCGCCGAAGACGAGGCCGACGGCGCGCCGCCCGCCGATCCCATCCAGCCGGTGGAGATCGGCTTGTCGCTGGGCATCGCCTGGTAGCGCGGCCCGCTGGGGCTGACCGCTCGCCCTACTTGTCGTCCATGAAATCGCTGACGTCCTGGCCCTTGAAGAGCTCGCCGCTGAGGCCGTTCTTCGGCTTGGGCTTCTCCGCCTTGCTGCCGACCGCCTTGCTGCCGGCGGCCTTGCCGCCGGCCGCCTTGCCGCCCTTCTTCGACCCCTTCGACCCCTTGGCGGTGGCCTTCTTGTCGCCCTTGTTCGACGGCGCCGCCTTGCCCGCGGGCGCCGGGTCGTCGGCCTTGGCGCCGTCTTCACCGTCGGCCGCCTGCTCGGCGCCGATCTGCGCGCTGACCGGCTGATTGTCCGGCACCTCCGCCGCCTCGCCGGGCCCGGCCACCTCGAGCACCGGCGCCGGCGGCGTGGCGACGTCACCGGCGACGGCCCCCGGCTGCGGGTTCAGATCGGGCTGGGGCGCGGTCATGATCCAGGCCACCACGATGGCGGTGATGCACAGCATCGGCAGACCCATGACCACGAAGTAGAACCCGGCACCGTGGCCCTTGGGCGCCGCCCCGGCCGGTGCGGATTCGAGGGGCGCGAGCCGTTCGACGGTCGCCGGCGTGCCGGCCCGTGGGATCACCGGCTCGGCCCGCTCGGCGGCCGCCGCATCGGTCGCGACCGTTCGGCGGGACTCGTTGGCCAGCCGCCGCCGCTGCCGCTCGGCTTCGAGGCGGGCGTCGATCTCGGCCCGGCGGACGGCCTCCGCCTGCCGGGCCGCCTCTTCCTCGGCGGCGGCCCGGGCCTCGAGTTCGGCTCGAAGCCGGGCCTCCTCGGCGGCCACGTCGGCGGCGACGGTCTCTTTGAGTTCGGAGAGCAGGTCATCGGTGTAGCTGGACATCGGTCGGACTCCTGAGTCGGTCGAGGGCGGCGGTCGGACACCGCCCGACCAGCCACGTTCTTCAATCGAAAAAGATCTAGAGCAGAGGCACTCTCTTCTTTTCGAGGCCGCCAGACCGCACTTGGTTGCACATCGGCCTACATCGAGCACACCGGCGCCCGCGCAGACCCCTGAACGGGGCCGACGCACCGGCATACGCGGCCCTCGACCGAGGTTGTCCGCCGTGGCCGGCGCGGCCGACAATCGATGCCCCGGGCGAGCGTGTCCTTTGCCCGTGGCCCCGCATGGGGTAAGTTCCGTTCGATGTGGTATGCCCTCGTCCAGGATGAGCAGCTCGGGCCGATGCCGGCCCACGAGGTGCAACAGCTCTTCGAACAGAAGGTGATCGTCGGCGATACGCTCGTCTGGCGCGCCGGCATGAACGACTGGGTGGCCCTGTGCCAGCTGCCGGAGTTCATGCATCTGTTCTCGGAGGGCGACAAGACCGTCGCCGCCGACTTCGATACGCTCTTCGGCGATCTGGACGACGACGACCGCACGATGCTCGGTGAAGGGCTCGACGGCGCGCCCGATCTGGCCGCCGCCGTCGACGCGCTGCTCAGCGACCCGCCCGAAGCCGCGCCGCCCCCGGCCGCCGACGACGACGCCGAGATGACCATCGGCGCGCCCGCGCCGCCGATGAAGCCCAAGGCGCCGGCGCCGCCCTCGCCGTTCGGACGCCCCTCGCCGCTCGGGGCGCGCAAGCCGCCCGCGCCGCCCATGCCGCCGACGCCCCCCAGCCCGGCGGGCGCCGAAGCGACGATGGAGCTCGGCGACGGCGATCTGCTCGCCGATGTGCTGCAGAGCGCGGCGGCCTCCGCGGCGCCCGCGGGCGGCGAAGGCACGATGGAGCTCGGCGACGCCGACCTCGCCGGCCTGCTCGACGAGGGCGCCGGCATCGAAGAGCTCGACGAGATCGAAGAGCTCGAGAGCCTCGACTCGCTCGACGAGATCGAGCCGGTCGTGCCCGCGGCACCCGCGCCGCCATCGCCTTTCGCCCCGGGCCCCGCCCCTCCGCAGCCGCCCGCCGGCGGCATCGACTTCGGCGCCCCTCAGCCGCCCACCGGCGGCGGCATCGACTTCGGCGCCCCTCAGCCGCCCACCGGCGGCGGCATCGACTTCGGCGCGCCCCAGCCGCCCACCGGCGGCGGCATCGACTTCGGCGCCGGCGCCGCGGCGGTCGATCCCGCCGTGGCCGAGCCGGCCGCGCCGCTGCCGCCGGGTGCGTCGCCCTTCAGCGGCGGCGTCACCTCGGCCGCCGCGCCGCAGAGCGGCGGCAAGAAGAACACCGTGCTGCTCGTGCTGCTGCTCGTCGTGCTCGGCGGCGGCCTGGGCGCCGCGGTGCTCGTGCTGACCGCGCCCGACGACGCCGCACCGCAGGATGCCGCGATCGTGGCGCCGGTGGTCGACGCCGCCCGCCCCGCGCCCGACGCGGCGATCCCCGACGCGGCGGTGCCCGATCTGGCCGTCGACGCCGCGGTCGACGCCGCGCCCGACGCGGTGGTCGACGCCGTCGTGGACGCCGTCGTCGACGCGGTGGTCGACGCGAAGCCCAAGGTGGTCGCGGCCGCGACGCCGACCCGCCGACGGCGGATCGTCCGGCCGCCGCCCCCGCCGCCGCCCGACCCCAAGAAGGTCATGCTCTCGAGAGACGACATCCAGGGGGTGGTCCAGGGCGCGTCGGGCAAGCTCAAGGCGTGCGCCGACGACGTGCCGGCGGTGAAGGGCAAGACGGTCAGCGTCTTCGTGACCATCAACCGCAGCGGGCGCATCACCCGCACCCGGGTCACGTCGGCGTCGCTGCGGGGCACCGACGCGCAGGGCTGCGTCGAGAATACGCTCAAGACGCTCAAGTTCCCCGAGTTCAGCGGCGATCCGATGAGCTTCCCCCTGCCCATCAAGCTGTGATCGGCCGCCGATGATCAGCGTTCGCACCGAGCGCGAGGGGCCGGTGACCACCGTCATCCTCGACCGTCAGCACGTCCGCAACGCCGTCGATCGCGAGACCGCCGACGCCCTCTTCGCGGCGTTCGAGGCGTTCGAAGCCGACGACGAGGCCCGGGTCGCGGTGCTCTGGGGCGCGGGCGGGCACTTCTGCGCCGGCGCCGACCTCAAGGCGATCGCCGAGGGCCGCCCCAATCGGCTGACCCCGCACGGACCGGGCCCGATGGGCCCCAGCCGCATGATTCTCAGCAAGCCGGTGATCGCCGCCATCGCCGGCCACGCGGTCGCCGGCGGCCTCGAGCTGAGCCTGTGGTGCGATATGCGCGTCGCCGAGAAGGACGCGACGCTGGGCGTCTTCTGCCGCCGCTGGGGGGTGCCGCTCGTCGATGGCGGCACCGTTCGGCTGCCGCGCCTGATCGGCCTGAGCCGGGCCCTCGACCTCATCCTGACCGGGCGCCCGGTGGACGCCGACGAGGCGCTGTCGATGGGCCTCGTCAACCGGGTGGTGCCCCGCGGGCGCGCGCGGCAGGAGGCCGAGGAGATCGCCCGTCGACTCGCCGAGTTCCCGCAGCGCTGCCTGGGCATCGACCGACTGTCGGCCTACCGCGCCTTCGACGCGCCGCTGCCCGAGGCCATGCGCCGGGAGTTCGAGGGGGCGGCCGGCGCGCTGATGCACGAGACGACGCCCGGCGCGCGCCGCTTCGCCGCCGGCAAGGGGCGCCACGGCCGCTTCGATGATTTCGGCACCGACTGGTAGCCCCCGCGCATCTGTCCGGCGCATCATTCCAGGCCCGCTTCTCTCGATCTGCAGGAGACCCCATGTCTGACGCCACCACCCGCGGGGTCCGGATCCAGGTCCGCTCGGCGTACGTGCCCGACCGCTCGAAACCCGAGGAGGGCTTCTACTTCTTCGCCTATCGGGTGCGCATCACCAACGTCGCCCAGGTGCCGGTCAAGCTCATCAGCCGCCACTGGATCATCACCGACGGCAGCGGCCGGGTCGAAGAGGTCAAGGGGCCGGGCGTCGTCGGCGAGCAGCCGCTGCTGACCGAGGGCCAATCGTTCGAGTACACCAGCGCCTGCCCGCTCTCGACGCCCGTGGGCTCGATGCACGGCACCTACCAGATGCTGACGGCCGAGGGCACGCTGTTCGACGCCAGGATCGCGCCGTTCACGCTGGCCGAGCCCAACTCGCTGAACTGATCGCGCCGAACGGTGCCGCCGAACCGACCGCCGCCGTCAGCCGCGGGGGTCCGCCGGCGCTCCGCGCTCGACGAGCCACGCCCGCTCGTCGGCGTTCGCCTCGCGACACTCCCCCAGCGGCAGATCGCCGAGCACGAAGCCCCCATAGCGCACCCGGGTCAGCTCGATGACCGGGTGGCCGGCGTTGGCCAGCATGCGCCGCACCATGCGGTGCTTGCCCTCGGTGACCGTCAGCCGGACCACCGCCCCCTCGATGTGCTCGACCCGCCCGCCGAAGACGCCGTCGCTGGTCTCGACGCCCGCCGCGAGCACCTCCACCAGCGCCGCGGTGGGGCTGTTCTCGACGACCGCGAGGTAGGTGCGCGGCACCGCTCGCTTGGGGTGCAGCAGCCACTGGGTCAGCTTGCCGTCGAGGCTGAAGAGCAAGAGCCCGCTCGTCTCGGCGTCCAGCCGGCCCACCGGGTGCAGCCGCCCGCCCCAGGGCGGCGGCAGGGCGTCACGCAGATCGGCCCGGCCGTGGCGATCGCCCATCGTCGAGACGATGCCCGTCGGCTTGTGCCACAGCACCACCCGGGGCAGCGGCGGCCAGTCGATGCCGTCGATGGTCACCTGCGCGTCGGGCGCGACGTGGCCGTCGTAGCGCTTGTCGACGACCCCGTCGACCTCGACCCGGCCCTTCTTGACCAGCTTGCGCACCTCTTTGCGCGAGCCGACGCCCCGGTCGATGAGCAGCTTGTCCAGACGCACGGTCATCGGGCCCTCCATACGGTGAATCGGCGGTCGTCGCCCACCGCCTCGACCCGGGCGAACGCCGCCTCGAGCCACGGGCGCACCGGCACCTGACTCTGCACCACCAGCTCGAGCATACCGCCCGAGCGCAGGTGGCGCGGCGCCTCGGCGATCAGCGCGGCCAACGCGGCGAAGTCCTCGCCTTTTCCGCGGTGGATCGGCGGGTTGCTCACGATGCGATCGACCCGCAGATCGGGCGCCGCCCGCCAGCCGTCGCCCAGGTGCAGCGCCCCGTCGGGCACGTTCTCGCGCGCCGCCTCGATCGCGACCGCGTCGGCGTCGAGCAGATGCAAGGCCGCCTCGGGCCGGGTCCGGCGGATCGCAGCCGACAAGGCGCCGGCTCCACAGCCGAAATCGAGCACCCGGTCGCGGGCGCCGAAGGGCGCGACGGCGGCGAGCAGCGCGGCGCTCGCCGGATCGAGGCGTCCCGCCGCGAAGACCCCGGGATACTCGACCCACGGCACCTCCACCATCGCCCCGGTGCGCACGCGGGCGCCCACGTCGTCGGGCAGCGCGATGGTGATCGTGCTGCGCCAGGCGGCGAGCGGCGCCCGCGCCGGCGCGTCGGTGCGCACCGCCCGCCAGACCCGGCAGCGCCGCTTGATGAGCACCGTCTCGGCCTCGGCGAAGAGCGGGTCGAGGCGCTTGCCCGCCGAGCGGATGCCCTCGTCGTTGGCCCCGTAGAGCCACAATACGCCGCCCGGCGCGAGCACCGAAGCCAGCCCGTGCAGCGCCATGTCGAGCGCCGCCTTGGCCTTGGGCATGCGCAGGGTGGCGCCGGCAAAGGGCCCCGCGGCGGGCCAGGGCCGGGCCGGGCGATCGCCCCGGGCCAGACGATCCCAGCGATCGATCGGCGCGGGGTCCGTGGCGATCGCCGCGGCCAGCGCGCCGTCGGCGTCGTCGGTCAAGAGCAGGCGTCCATCGGGCGGCTCGACCGCCTCGGCGGCGACGGCGGCGACCTGCGCTTCACGCCCATCGCTGCGGGCGTCGGTACGGCGGGGGCGGCGGGAGCGGCGGCTGTTCATCGGCGCGTTGTAGCCAATCCCCGCGGCCATGTCACCCGACCCGCGCAGACCCGCAGAGCCACACAGACCCGCGCAGAGCCACACCGGCCCGCGCAGGCCCGTACCGACCCTCGATCGGCGCCCGAGACTGGCCCCAGGAGCCAGCAGACGGCCCGCAGAGGCCCGCTCGGCCCATCCCCCATGGCCCGGAGGCCGTCGCCGCCAAACGGACCCCCAGACCCGCGTTGCGGCCCTGCGGGCATCTGGGGCATCATCGGCTGCGATGCACGATCAAGAGCGACGGCCGCTCGACGCGCTCGACGGGCAATACGCGGCCGACGGACAAAGATCAGACAGCGAAGCCGGGCGGCTCGGCGATCGGGCCGATCTCGCCGCGTCCAATACCCGCGAGGCGGGCTTCCTCGGCCAGCGGATCGAGGTCCTGCTGGCCCGCGGGCTGTCCGACCCCCGGGCGCTGGTCGAGCTGCTCGAGCGCAGCACGCCCGAAGAGCGCGAGGCCATCGCCGGCGATCGGGCGCTGATGGATCGGCTCGTCGACGGCTGCCCCCACGAGGCCCTGCCCGCCGTCCTGCAGCTGCTCGTCGGCGACCCCAAGTGGGCGCTGTACCATTACCTGTGCCGCCGCGGCGGCCGGGATGGCGGCGCGGTGCACCAACTGCTCGCCGGCGCCACCACCGACCAGAAGCTCGAGATCGTCCGCTGGGCGGCGCTGGTCGGTCGCTTGAGCGAGGTGCTCGACGGCCACCCCGACGGCCTCTTCGGCGCCGCGCTGGGGCAGCGGGTCGACGCCGAGTTCGCCCGCAGCGGCGACCCGCGCTACGCGGCGTTCCGGGCGTGGCGCGGCGGGCGGGGCGGCGCATTCGACGCCCGCGCGGCCCTGACCCGCATGGCCCGCGATCCGACGGCCCTCGCCGCGGGGCTGCGCGGCGATCCATCGGACTGGAGCCGGGTCGTCGAGCACGCCCCTCGCAACGACGGGCTCGATCCCGGCCTGCGCGCGTCGCTCGATCGCATCGCCCTCGAACTGCGCGGGCTCGATCGCGCGCAGCTGCGCGAGGCGTTCGACTTGCGCTTCGGCGTGACCCTCGAAGGGCCCGACGCGGCGGCGCTCGACGCGCAGGGCATCGAGGCGGTCTGGCGCCGGCTGGCGCCGCTGGATCCGAGCCGCGTCGATCGGCACACCGTGGATCGGGCGTGTCGCGATCCGTTCGGCGGCGCCGGCTGGCAGGTGGCCGACTTCGTCGACGAGACGACCCGCGCGCCCGACGCCTCCGCCGACCCGCCACCCGCAGACGACGCAGGCCCCGATTCGGCTGTCGAGCACGCGACCGACGCCCGCGCGGCGCTGCTCGATGCGTTCATCGAGGCCTGCGGCGGCGATACCGCGTTGCGCACGGCGGCGGACGCGGCGCTCGACGGGCGGCTGGACGACGACGGGTGGTCGGCGGCGGTCGTGGCCGCCGCCGAGCGCGGCACCCTGGCCGTGCCACCGGCCGAGGTCGCCGCCGCGCTCCGCCGACTGCGGGATGGCGCCGCCCCGCGGCTCGCGGTGAGCGGGCCGACCACGGCGCCGGCGCCGCGCTCACCGACCGAGGGCCGGACGGCGCTGCCGAGCTGGCTCTCGGGCCTGCCGGGCGGCGAACGCGAGCGGTAGCCGGCCGACCGTTCGTCCGGCAGCGCCGACCGATCGGCCGCCGCCCACGCGCCGGCCGGGCGGACGTGCCATGCTGCGGTCGCTCACACCCGAGGAGGAGACCATGAAGGCCACCGTCATCGACGCCGACGGCGCCCCGACCATCGAGACCGTGCCCGATCCCGGGCTGGCGCCGCCGGGCCAGCTCTTGCTGCGGGTCGACGCGGCCGCCCTCAACCCCGCCGACGTCAAGGTCATCGAGGGCCAGTTCGCCGGGCGCTTCCTGCGGGCGCGCACCCAGCCGCTGGTGCCGGGCTTCGACTTCAGCGGCGTCGTCGAGGCGATCGGCGACGGCGTCGCGTCGCCCCGGGTGGGTCAGGCGGTCTTCGGTCACCTGCCCTACAGCAGCAAGAATACCCAGGGCAGCCTGGCGGACTATCTCGTGGTGCCCGCCGAGAGCGTCGGGCCCAAGCCCGACGAGGTCTCCCATCCGACCGCCGCGGCGACGGCCACCACCGGCCTGACCGCCCTGCAGGCGCTGCGCGATCTCGGACGGCTGAGGCCCGGCGGGCGGGTGCTGATCAACGGCGCCTCGGGCGGTGTTGGCGCGCACGCGGTGCAGATCGCCCGGCTGCTGGGCGCCGAGGCGGTGGTGGGCACCTGCAGCGCGGCCAAGATGGACTTCGTCGCCGGCCTCGGCGCCGAGCCGGTCGACTATCGCCAGACCGCCTTCCCGGCGACGCCCGGCGGCCCGTTCGACGTGGTCTTCGACGCGGCCGCGACCGCCTCGTATCGCGCCGCCCGGGCGCTGTTGACCGACGACGGGGCCTACATCACCACCCTGCCCGGGTTCGGGCTGCTGTTCGACATGCTGGCCGCGGCCTTCTCCCGGCGTACGGCGGGCGTGGTGGTGGTGAAATCCCAGGCGGCCGATCTGACGCAGCTGGGCGGCTGGCTGGCCGACGGTGCGCTCGAGACGCCGCTCGATACCACCGTCGATCGGGCCGATGTCGCCGAGGGCCTGGCGCGGCTGAAGAGCGGCGCGGTGAAGGGCAAGGTCGCCGTGCGCATGCGGTAGCGCCTCGCCCGGCCGCTATGGCTCGGGCGCGGTCGCGGCGGCGTCGGGCGGACCCCGATCCGGCCGCTCGTCGGGCGGGTCGATCAGGCGGGCGATGCCGCTGAGCAGCAAGGCGGCGGCGAAGAGCACGAGGCCCACCAGAGCGGCGGCGATGTAGGTGTGTCGAGCGGCCATGTTCGTCTCCCGGGCGATGCGCCGAGCACAACGGCTTCAGCGTGCCGGGACATTCGACGCCGACTCAAGAGACGCGACGCTGACGGAGCGGGCAGGGCGAGCGCGGGCAGGGGCCCCGCGCCCGCTCGCAAGCCGGATCAGTCGGCCACGCAGGTGAGCGTGTAGGTGTTCTCGAAGCCGCCGTTGAAACCGTCGATGAAGAGGTAGGCGGTCTCGTCCGCGGCGAGCGCGAACTGGATCTGGCTCAGGCGGCGCAGGTCGGGCTGACCGGCGTCGTCGTTGCAGGCGAGCTCCAGCTCGGCGTCGTCGCGGGTGCAGAAGCTACGGGCGAAGAGCAGGGTGTCGTTCTCGCGATCCATCATGGTCTCTTCGTCGAAGGTGTACGAGCGCGCGGTGCAGGTGAAGGTGCCGGCCTCGGGCGCGGTGAAGGCGATGACGTCGTTGGGGCCGCCGCCGCCACAGGTGCCCAGGCCGCGCGGCTCGGCGCCGGTATTGTCGCCCTCGTAGACCCAGGTGCCGGCCTCGGGCGAGTTGGCGTTGAGGTCGAAGACCTCCCAATCGTCGGGGCAGGCGCGGGGCACCTCGACGCACTGCGCGGCGCCTTCCTCACCCTCGACGGGCTCGCAGATGCTGTCGCCGGCGCAGGCGGCGGTGAAGTCGGCCGGATCGCAGGCATCGCCGGGACCGAGCGGCGCCGGCGGGGCGATCTCGAAGTCGCTCGCGTCGCTCTCGAGGCCCGCGCGGTCGAGCACGCTGACGCGGAAGCTGGCCACCGAGGCGAAGCGCGGGTCGTCGAAGAGCTGGTAGGTGGCGCTGGCGGTGTAGGCGCCGAGCAGGCCGGGCTCGACCTCCTGGAAGGCGAGCAGCTGGATCGGCTCGGCCGCGAAGAGGTCGTTGCCCTCGCCGTCGAGGAAGAGGATGCGGAAGAGGTTGACGTCGCCCTCGGGGTCGGTGCCCTCGATGCTCAGCGCGATGCCGTTGGCGGCCAGCGAGAAGTAGACCGAGCCCCCGTCGACGGTCGGCGCGGTCGCCGCCTGGCAGATGGTCTCGCCGTCGCCCTCTTCACCGTCGGCGTCGTAGCAGCGCAGGCCGAGCGCGCAGGTATTGAAGGCCACGTTGCACGGCATGCCGAGCAGCACCTCGGACGGCGCGTCGAAGTCGGCGGCGGCCTCTTCGCTCTCGATGCCGAGGTCGTCGAAGACCACGAAGGTGACCCCGGCGAGGCTGTCGACGGGCACGCCGTCGGGCAGCGCGAAGCTGGCGGTGCCGGTGAAGGCGGTGCCCTCGCCGCGATCGAGGTCTTCGAAGAGCGCGTCGAACGGCTCACCCACCGGGTTGCCGTCGCCGTCGCGCAGGGTCACGGTGACGCCGAGCGGGTCGACGTCGTTGCCCGAGATGCGGATACCGCCCAGGTTGCGCTCGGCGTTGAGCACCGCCTCGGCGCTCTCGGGGTCGATGGTCGGCGGGGCGACGACGTTGATGCGCAGGTCGTACTCGCCGCGCCATTGCATCGCCTGGTCCTCCGCCGGGAAGCTGTCGACGAAGACGTAGACCGTATCGCCCTCGCGGGCCGAGAAGATCATGCCGCTGGTGAAAACGCCCTGCTGGATGTCGTCGTTGCAGGCGAGGTCGAAGCCCTGGGGGCCGGCGCCCTCGTCGGCGTTGCACAGGAGGCGGGCGAAGAGCACGGTGTCGGCCTGCGGATCGTCGCTCTCGACGATGGCGAGGTAGTCCGCGGTGGTCGGGGCGACGAAGCTGTACACGTCGGTCGCCGCGGCGGTGCCGTTGACGCACGAGCCGCCGCGCAGCGGCATCGACTCGGTATTGTCGCCGGTGACCTCCACCAGACCCGAGGCCAGGTCGAGCGCCTCGACGGGCCACTCGTCGGGGCACAGCCCGAGGTCGCCGATCTCGGCGCAGGCGCCGATGAGCGCCTCGGCCTCGATGGCGCAGTAGGCGCCCGCGCCGCACGCGTTGAGCAGGCCGACGACGTCACAGGGGCCGTCGATCGGCGACTCGGGGATGGGGGAGGGCTCGACGCGGATGGGCATCGCGCTGCGGTTGCCCTCGGCGTCGAGCGCGAAGACGTCGGCGACGGTGAGCAGACCGACGGGCACCTGCTGCGGGTCGAAGGTGACCACGCCGAAGCCCTGGTAGTTGCCGTCGGCGTCGTGCTCGACCTCGTCGAACTCCATCGCGTAGTCGAAGATCTCCGATCCGTCATCGGGGTTGTAGAAGACCAGCACGGCGCCGATGGTATCGCTCTCGGGGTCGTTGCCGGTGGCCTGCAGGCCGATGCCGTTGACCTGCTCGTTGACGGTGTAGATCGCCGTGTCGACGGTCGGCGGCTCGGTCACCACGTTGGGCCGGGCGGTGATGGTGAACTCGGCCGGGTCGAGCCCGTTGTAGGTGTCGACGAAGAGGTAGACGGTGTCGCCCTCGTTGAGGGTGATGAGCACCCGGCTGTACGGGATCGCCGGGAAGTCGATGTCATCGTTGCAGTCGAGCTCGCTGCCGCCGTCCTCGCACGAGCCGCGGGCGTAGAGCACCGTGTCGTAGGTGCTGCCCAGGGTGTTGAAGTCCCACTCTTCGGTGGTCGGCGCGGTGAACTTGAAGACCGTGTCGGCCCCCTGGGTCATGCCGTCGGTGCAGCTGCCCTGGTAGTCGTCGCTGCCAGCGTGGTTGCCGGTGTAGCTGAAGCGATTGTTCTCGCCGGCGCCGAGCGCGTTGAGGTCGAGCGCGGGCATGCCGGCGCATTCGCCCTCACCCTCGCCTTCGCCCTCACCCTCGCCTTCGCCCTCACCCTCGCCCTCACCTTCGCCCTCACCTTCGCCCTCACCCTCGCCTTCGCCCTCACCTTCGCCTTCACCACCGTCCACGCCGGGGCCGACGTCGGTGTCGCCTCCCCCGCCGCCGTCATCACAACCCAGACCCACCGCGGCGACCAGCGCCACGAGATACAGCCAGCGCATGCCTGCCATCTTCAAAGCTCACTCCCTCTTTCGAGTCACGCCGTCGGCCGCCCGACGGGCCGCACACAATGCGGCGCCGGACGGTAACCGAGACGTCCGGATGGGAGCAAGGCGCGAAAGGCCGACCGCCGTGACCGGGTCGGCAGGCCGGCGGCCTGTCGTCAGGGCTGACGACGCGCGGTGAGATCGAAGCCGCCGACCCAGGTCCCGTCGTTGCCGCCGTCGACGATGACGAAGACCCGCTCGCCTTCGGCGAGTTCGAGGTCGATCAGGCTGAAGGCGTTCTCGATGCTGATGTCGTCGTTGCAGGCCAGCTCGACCGCCGCCCGCGCCGGGTCGAAGCCGCAGTGGCTGCGGGCGTAGAGCACCGTGTCGGCCCCGCCGGCACGGGAGTAGGTCACGAAGGAGTAGGCGCCCGCTTCGGGCGCGGTGAAGCTGAAGATCGCCTGCGCCGCGCCGCCACCGCACGAGCCACGGGTGACGTTGTAGCGGGTGGTCAGGTCACCGGCGAAGCGCCACTCGTCGCGGTCTTCCCAGGCGTTGAGGTCGATCGGCTCGCCCCAGGCCTCGGGGCACTCGGCGTCGGGTCGACCGCACTCGGGCAGCTGCCCCTCGCCGGCCTGATGGCAGAAGGCCTCCCCCCGGCAACGGGCCTGCGCTTCGAGCGGATCGCAGGTCTCGCCGACGTCGACGGTGATCGGCGGGTCGAGCAGGCCGGCGTCGAAGGCGGGCCCGCGCAGGCCCTCGGCGTCGAACGGGATCAGCGTCGCCGAGACCGCGCCGCGGTCGCGCAGCAGCGCGAGGCTGAAGAGCGCGGTGAAGCGGTCGCCGTCCCACTCGACGAAGTCGAAGGTCCGATCGCCGCCGGCCACCTGGTCGCCGTCGGCGTTGAGCATCGACAGCGCCACGCCGCGCACGTCGCGGTCGGGGTCGACCCCGCTGACCTGGTAGCCGGTCAACAGGGTATCGGGGTCATAGAAGCCCTTGGCCCGGTTCAGCACGGGCGCGGTGGGCTCGATGCAACCGGCGACCCCGTCGGCGTCGGGATCCATGCAGCGGGTGGGCGCCGGGCAGACGTCGCGGATCCGGTCGCGATCGCAGGGCTGACCCTCGGGCACCGGCCCCGCCCGCTGCGGCTCGGCGACGGCCCGCTCGCTGCGGTTGCCGCGGGCGTCGAGCAGCTGGACCTGCACCGCCCCGGTCTGGGGGAAGCCGGCGAGCAGGTTGGCCACGAAGCGGAAGGTGAACGCCTCCTGGCCGAAGACCGGCTCGATCGGATCGAGGATGTAGGTGTCGGCCCCCTGCTCGTTGAGGATGATGACCTCGCCGTCGGCGTCGAGCAGGTTGAGGAAGGCCTGCTGCACGTCGGCCCCGGTATCGGTGCCTTCGATGACCAGCCCGAGGTCGTCGCCCTGGGCGTAGGCGATGACCGCCGCGATGACCGGCGGCTCGTCGGGCGCGCAGACGCCTTCGGGGCCGCGGACGTCGGGATCGGCGCGGCAATAGCTGCCCTGGGCGCAGCCGTTGAGTTCGCTGGCGACGTCGCAGACCTCGCCGACCTGCACGATGGGCAGCCGGCGCGCGCTGAGCTCGTAGCGCGCGTTGATCGCCCGGCCGACGGTATCGACGACGAGGAAGACCTCTTCGCCGGCGTCGAGCTCGAGCCGCAGCCGGCTCTCGAGGCGGCCGGCGGCGATGTCGTCGTTGCACGCCCGCTCCGACTCGGGATCTTCACAGGTCGAGCGGGCGTGCAGCACCGGATCGTAGCTGCCGAAGACCTGGCCGCGCAGCGCGCGGGGCGTCAACACGAACTGCCACGCGCCGGCCTCGGGGGCCGCGAAGCGCACGACCTGATCGTAGGCCTCCGATCCGCCGCCGCCGCAGCTGCCAGTGAAGCCAGCGTCGTCCTGCAGCTGCCCGTCGTAGACCAGCACGCCGGCGCCGAGAGGCCGGGCCAGCGCGGCGAAGTCGATCGCCTGGCTGTCGGCGCACGGGTCGGGCGGTGACGGGATGACCGGCGCCGCGCCGTCGGGGCGCGGGCTGACGGGCGGCAGGCCCTCGTCGGTGACGGCAGCATCTTCCAGGCGGCCTTGAGTCTCCTCCTGCTCGCAGCCGAGCAGCGAGGACAGCAGACACAGGGCCGGCACGATGTGGCGGTGGGACATCCGGAGCACTCCCTCGCGTGGGTCGAGGCCGCGCGAGGCCCCGAGGCGGGCAGCGTGCCCCGACGGACGGGGCGCGGTCAACCGCGAGCCAGCGACGCGATCACTCGGCCCGACAGGCGTTCTCTTCGGCGGCGCAGGCTTCGCAGCCCCGCGGATCGCCCGGGCACTGCGCGCCGTTCTCGTTGATGCAGGTGATCCAGGCGTCGACGCTCTCGTTGGCCGGCCGGCTCGCCGCCTCGCGGCAGCCGGTGAAGCAGGCGTCGCCCTGTTGCTCGAGCGCGCAGTCGATGATGCAGTCGAGCAGCGGGCCGCAGGCGCCGTCGCCGAACTCGAAGCCGTCGAAGACGCAGGCGTCGATCTCGACGCTGCAGAACTGCTGCTGGCACTCGGCGTCCATGCAGTTGTTCTCGTTCACGCACTCGACCGCGTCGATATAGAGCAAGTACGAGTCGATGGCCGTGGCGTCGAGGCAGTCGTCGACGCAGATGTCGTCGTTCTCGGGGCAGTCGCCGAAGCAGCCGAGCAGGTCGCCGCAGGTGGCGTTGCCTCCGCCGGGCAGGCCCGAGACGCAGCGCGAAGCGACGTCGCGGCACTCTTCGAGGTAGCACACCGCGTCGAACTCCCCGCCTTCGGGGTCGCAGTTGTTCTCGTCGATGCACATGTTGAGGCCGTCGAGGTCCATCTGCGCGTCGGGCGACGAGCGGGCGTAGCAGCCGTCGAGGCAGGCCATATCGCCCTCGGGGCAGGCGCCGCGGCAAGCGATCAGATCGGGGCACTCCTCGAACTGGACCTCGCCTTCGCCCTCGCCCTCGCCTTCGCCTTCGCCTTCGCCCTCACCTTCGCCCTCACCTTCGCCCTCGCCCTCGCCCTCGCCCTCGCCTTCACCCTCGCCCTCACCCTCGCCTTCACCCTCGCCTTCACCCTCGCCCTCGCCTTCACCCTCGCCCTCGCCTTCACCTTCGCCTTCACCTTCGCCCTCGCCCTCGCCTTCACCCTCGCCCTCGCCTTCACCCTCGCCCCCGGTCGCGAAGCAATAGCCGGTCTCGCCGGACA
The DNA here is from genome assembly GCA_030427205.1 of bacterium. GTDB lineage: Bacteria > Myxococcota_A > Bradymonadia > UBA7976 > UBA1532 > JACKDM01. The sequence goes on from JAUHXC010000019.1 coordinate 71,972, forward strand.
GCACGCACTGGAAGCCATCGGGGCAGACGCCGTCGGCGCACTCGGCGGTGCACACCGGTTGGCCTTCGCCGACCTGCGCGCAGATCGCCGACTGGCAGTCACCGCCATTCGTGCACGGGCTGCCCAAGGCCTGGGCCGTACCCCCATCGTTTCCGCCACCGCCGCCGCTGCCTCCACCGCCGGCGGGCACGCATCCGCCCAGCAGCAACAACATCGACGACAGGAAAAGAACTCGGGTCAACGGCTCACGCATCTCGGGGCGCCTCCTCGCTGCGGTGCAAGCGCGCGGCTGCGCGCCGATGACGACCCCCTGCGGGCCGTGGGTGCCGTGTCTAGCATGGGGCCAGAGATCGGCGAAAGGCGCGGCGGGTCGGGAGTCGACCGGATGCCCGGCGGGCGCGGTCGGCGGCGCTGCCGGTTGGTCTCTGCCGGTGGGTCTCTGCCGGTTGACCTCTATCAGTTGGCCGGCACGGTCCGCCCGTCGGCCCAAGCCCGCAGCTGGGCGATCTTCTCGGCCATGACCACTGACAGCGGGCGGGTGCGCAGCAGCTCTTCGGTGAGGTGGGCGTCGTCGAGCGGCGCCCGCCGCTCCCGCGCGGTGTAGCACGCGGCGACGATCGCCTGCTCGATCTCGGCGCCCGAGAAGCCCTCGCTCGCGCCCGCGAGCGCGTCGAGATCGAAGGTCTCGGGGTCGAAGTCCCGCCGCTGCAGGTGGATGGCGAAGATCTCCCGCCGCACGTCGGGGCCGGGCAGATCGATGAAGAAGATCTCATCCACCCGCCCCTTGCGGATGAGCTCCGGCGGCAGCTTCGTGATGTCGTTGGCGGTGGCCACGATGAAGACCGGCGCGGTGCGCTCGGCCATCCAGGTGAGGATGTACCCCAGCATGCGGCGGCTGGTGCCGGCGTCGTTGCCGCCTTCGGCCAGCGCCTTCTCGATCTCGTCGATCCACAGCACACAGGGCGCCATGAGCTGCGCGGTGGCGAGGGCCTCGCGCAGGTTCTTCTCGGTCTCGCCGAAGAACTTGTCGTACAGCGTGCCGACGTCGAGCCGCAGCAGGGGCAGACCCCATGCGCCGGCCACCGCCCGCGCGGCGAGGCTCTTGCCGCCGCCCTGCACCCCGACGAGCAAGACGCCTCGCGGCGGATCGAGCTCGGGCGCGTCGCCGAAGAACGCGTCCCGCCGGCGCGCGAGCCACCGCTTGAGTCCGACGAGCCCGCCGACGTTCTCGAAGCGCGCGGTATCGAGTTCGAAGCTGATCGCGCTGCCCTCGTCGAGCAGCCGGTGCTTGGCGCTCATGACCGCCGGCAGGTCGTCCTGGGTGATGGCGCCGTCATCCCAGATCGCCTGACGGGCCAGCCGGCGCACGTCGGCGGCGGTGAGCCCGGTCAGGTTGCTGACGAGCATCGCGAGCGCGTCGCGGTCGGCGTTGACCTTGCGCCCGTGCCGCGCGCTCCAGCCGCGGGCCTCTTCGCGCACGATCTGCTCGATCGCCGCCGGATCGGGCAGCGTGAGCGAGAAGCGGGCGGCGTAGGTCCGGATCTCGGCGGGCAGCTCGATGGCGTGGCTGACGAAGACGAGGGTATGGGCCACCGTCTGGCGGTCGAGCGCGATCTCTTTGAGCAGCCGCACCACGAGCGGGTCGTCGAGGAAGGGGTGCACGTCGAGCAGCAGGGTCACGGTGGGCTGCTGCCGGCTGCGCAGGTCACGCAGCGCTTCGACCGGATCGGCGCGGCCGTCTTTGCCCGGCGGCGTACCGCGCCACGCGCTCACGTTGCCGCTGCGGGCCTCGGTGGGCTCGGCGGGGCGCAGCCCTTCGGAGATGCTCCAGCGAAAGAGCGCGCGGGTCCCGCCGGCGCAGAGCTCGCGGAAGAGCGCGACGACCCGCGGCTCCTCCACCGACTCGACGACCAGCAGCGGCACCCGCGAGCGCAGCATCAACTCGAGATCGTGGCGATCGTTCATGGTCTCCTCGGTCGGCCGGGCCCGTCGGCGGCTCAGACGTCGACGGTCGACCAGCCGCTGCCGCGCCAGCTGATCGAGAAGATGAGCGCCTGCAGGGCGCGGGCGATGACCTGCACCGCGAAGACCGCCGTCAACCCCCAGCCGAGGTAGACCCCGGCGAACCACACCATCGGCAGCTGCAGCAGCCACTGAATGCCCACCGAGACGACCATCACCCGGCGGGTCGCGCCGGCGCCGATGTGGGCGTTGAGCAGCACCATGCCGACCGCTTCGAAGACGAGGGTGCCGGCGATGATGCGCAGCGGCGCGACGGCGACGGCGACGGTCTCGGGGTTCTTGATGAAGACCTCGAGCAGGAAGGCGGGCGCGATGAGCGCCGGCACCCCGATGATCACCAGGATCATCGACGCCAGCTTGCAGACGTCCCAGCCCCACTCGCGGGCGTCGTCGACGTCCTTTCGACCGAGCGCCTGGCCCACCAGCGTCGCCGACGCGATGCCGAAGCCGATCGCGGGCAGGATCGCCACCAGCATCAGGTTGACCAGCACGTTGCCCGCCGCCAGCTCCCGGGTGCCGATCTGGCCGATGAGGGTGAACAGCACCACCATGCCCGCCGCGAAGAGCACCTGCTGCAGCCCCGCCGGCAGGCTGATCTTGAGCATGCGGCCGAAGATCGCCCGGTCGGGCAGGCCGCGCAGGAAGCCGTTGTCGCGGGCGTGCTTGAGCCCCAGCGAGATGTAGTAGAGCGTGCCGACGTAGATCGAGATCGTCGTGCCCAGGCCGGCGCCGACGACGCCCATGGGCTCGAACCAGGGCGTGCCGAAGATGAGCGCATACGACAGGGCGATGTTGAGCACGTGCATGACCAGCAGCGTGCGCAGATACAGCCGCGAGCGATCGACGGCGTTCCAATAGCCGCGGAACGCGAAGTTCATGCCCACCCCGACCATCGCCACCAGCCGCACTTCGAGGTAGTCGCCGCCGAGCGCGACGACGGTCGGATCGTCCTCGAAGTACGGGAAGAAGTGCGGCACGGCGAAGAAGAGCGCGATCGACGCCGGCAGCGCGAGGGCCGCGGCGAGCAGCAACCCGCCGTTGAGCGGCACGGCGGTCTCGCTGTCGGCCCCCTCGCCCTTGCGCCGCGCGGCCATGGCCTGAACCCCGGCGGACATGCCGGTGATGAAGGCGATGGCCATGAAGTTGAGCATGCTGCCCAGGCCGACGCCGGCGAGCGCCGCGTCGCCGAGCTGGCCCACCATGGCGGTGTCGACCAGATTCAGCACGTTCTGGGAGATCATGCCGCCGATGATGGGCAGCGCGAGCCCCAGGATCCGGCTGCGGCGTTCGGTGGTGAGCACTCGGTGTCTCCGGCGTGGCCGCGTCATGGATTCACGGCCGCCGGCCCTCGTCAAGCGATCCGTCGGCGGGCGGGTCTTCGGCCGCGGTTCGCAGCGAGATCGCGGCGCGATCGCGGCGAAGGACGACATGTGGGTCGGAGGGGCGAAACGACGTTCGCACCGGGCCGGCATGCCGGATCCGGTACACCGGGGGACCGAAAAACCTTGTTTCGGGCGCATATGACTGCTACCACCCGCGGCGATTCGTGACCGACCCGTTCATCGCAGATGGTGGCGCCCCGCGGATCGGCGGGCGCCCAGAGGGAGCTGTACATGAAGTTCTGGATGACCCGCCTGGCGTTCGTCGCCGCTTTCGGCCTGGCGATCGCCGGCTGCAACAAGAAGGAAGACGCCCCCGGGGGCGAAGAGACCAAGGGCGCCACCGCCGCCGACGAGGCGCCCAAGGCCGCCGACATGCCGGCCTTCGTCGAGTTCATCCCCGCCGATACGCCGTACGTCATCGCCGGGCTCAAGCCGATGCCGGCCCCCGTCGCCACGAAGATGTTCGACGCGATGGATCCGCTGTTCGCCCAGATGCAGGCCGAGCTGAAGAAGGAGCTCGCCAACATGGGCGAGGCCGCCACCGAGCAGGACAAGCTCGGCAAGGCGATCCTCGAGGAGCTCGACGGCAAGCTCAACGCCAAGGGCCTCGAGAGCCTGGGCATCAGCACCACCCCGACCTTCGCCCTGTACGGCATCGGCCTCATGCCGGTCATCCGGGTCGAGCTCAAGGATCCCAAGGCCCTCGAGGCGGCCATCGGCCGGGTCGAGACCAAGGCCGGCGTCAAGGCGCCCAAGCTCAAGACCGGTGAGCTGGAGTACTACGGCCACGCCGAGGACGGCCTGCGCATGGTCATCGCCATCCAGGGCAACGAGCTGGTCTTCGCCATGACCCCCGACTCGATGGCCGAGACCACCGTGCCGATGATCCTCGGGGCCAAGAAGCCCGAGAAGAGCATCAAGGACAGCGGCGCCCTGACCGATCTGGCCAAGGCCAACGGCTACGCCGGCTACGGCCTGGGCTACGTCGACAACATGCTCATCACCGAGACCCTGCTCGGCGACGGCAAGGGCCTCAACGCCCAGGTGCTCGTCGAGATGAACAAGTCGGGCGCCAACATCGGCACCGTCGACGACGCCTGCAAGGCCGAGATCAAGGGCCTGGCCGGCATCGCGCCGCGCTTCGTCTTCGGCTCGAAGGAGATCACCGACAAGCTGTGGGTCACCCACTTCCTCGTCGAGATGCGCGACGACGTCGCCAAGGACCTCGCCGGCCTCGCCGCGCCGGTGCCCGGCCTCGGCGCCGACAATACCGCGCTGCTGAGCTTCGGCTTCGGCATCGATGTGGCCAAGGCCATCGACTTCGCCAAGAAGAAGGTCGCCGCCATCAAGGGCGCCCCCTACAAGTGCGCGATGCTGCAGGATCTCAACCAGGGCGCCACCGAGATGGAGATGGGCCTCAACCAGCCGCTGCCCCCCTTCGTCACCCAGATCAAGGGCCTCTTCGTCAACGTCAAGTCGGCCGATACCAGCACCATGCCCCCCAAGGACATCAAGGCCACCGCCGTGCTCGCCGCCGACAAGCCCGCCGAGCTGTTCGCCATGGCCAAGGGCATGGTCCCGCCGATGGCTGCCATCAACCTGACCGCCGACGGCAAGCCCGTCGCCCTGCCCGCCGCCGAGCTGGGCATCCCGCCGTTCGTGCAGGCCCCGCACGCCGCCATGACCGAGGCCGGCATCGCGGTCTCGGTGGGCGCCGGCGAGGAGAAGAACCTGGGCGCGGCGCTGTCGGCCAAGGGCGCCACCCCCGCCCCGCTGCTGAGCTTCGGCTACGACGTCGGCGAGTTCATGGGCGCGGTCAACAAGCAGGCCCAGGCGGCCATGGCCGGCATGCCCGAGGAGTTCCGCAAGGAGCAGGAGCAGCAGATGAAGGCCACCATGGCTTTCTCGAAGATCTTCGGCGTCGTGGTCTCGAACGTGACCCTCGGCGAGAAGGGCATCGTCATCGAGCAGCGCCTGCACCTCAAGTGAGCCCGGCCCGCCGCCCGGCGGGTCGAACGACTCCCACCACAACGGCTGCCGCCCTCGGCCGCCGTCTCGCGGGCGGCCCCGGACGTCAGGCGGCCGCCGCCCGACCCCGCCCGACTCACCCACCCAGCCGGACGCGATCAGAGGATCGGTTGACGCACGGCACCGACACGGTAGATTGTGCCACGACCGTTTCGAGGTGAGGCCGTGGCGAGCAACGTCGAAGATCGCGTCCTGCGGGCCCTGCGCCGCATCACCCGGGCCACCGACATCCACAGTCGACACCTGGCGCAACGGCACCAGCTCACCGGCCCTCAGCTCGTCTGCCTGCACCAGCTGCGGCGCGACGGTGAGCTGACGCCGAGCGTGCTGTCGCGCAGGGTCTCGCTGAGTCAGGCGACGGTGACCGGCATCCTCGACCGCCTCGCGGCGCGCGGGCTGTTGACCCGGGTCCGCAGCGAGTCCGACCGGCGGCGGGTCATGCTGACCTTGACCGCGGCCGGCGAAGCGCTCGCCGACCGCATCCCATCGGCGCTGCAGGGGCGCTTCGCCGAGCGTCTGGCCGCGCTCGACGCCGGTGGTCAGGCGCGCATCGCCGAGGTGCTCGAGCAGATCGTCGAGATGATGGAGCCGGTCTCGGCGGACGCTCCCGGGGGCGGCAAGCGCGGCTGACGACGAACGCCACTGATGCAATGCCGTGTCTTCACAGCGATTTTCTTTTTCCTCGCCCGGATTCTTGAATCGCTCGGCGGAGTGCCGTAAAAGCCCGCGTCACCCGTACGCGCCGAGGCACTCGGCCTGCCCGTACGGACGAGGAGCACCATGAGCGACCAGAAGCCCGGTTACATCGTTTCGAACAAGCTCGAAGAGCGCACCATCCAGGACCGCGACGAGGCCATCTCGACCGCCAAGACCTGGAGCTCGGAGGAGCACATGCCGGTCTCGGTCGAGCGGGCCGACGGCCGGGTCAAGATGACCTTCCGCGACGGCGGCCTCATCGACTACGTCTACGAGACCCGCAAGGGCCGCACCGCCTGAGCGGGCGACCGCGGTACGAATCCACATTCACTCTCGGTTCGTCCGTCTCTCGGTTCGTCGGCCGCTGTCGCCGACCCACCGATACGTGGCCGTATACTCGGCCGTCGACCGAGAGGCCCCGGTGACCGCGCCCGCCCCCGCATCCCCCATGCTTCGCCGCCCCGCAGCGGGCGCGCAGGCTGCGCTCTGGGCGTCGATGCTCGTCGCCTGCCTCGTCGGCTGCGCGGTCGTCGATCCCGAGACGGAGCCGGGCGCGCGCCTGCCGGCGGCGGATGCCGCCGAGATGGCGGCCGTGCTCGATGCCGCGCCGTCCGTGCCCGAGCCCGACGCGGGTCTGCCGGTCGATCCGGTGGCGATCGAGCTCTTCCCCGCGATCGAGTTCGACGAAGGCCGCGCGCAGATCGCGTTCGACGTGCCCGTCGGTATGCGCTCGGTGACGCTCTCGGCCGATGGCCCCCCGGGCTCCCTGCTGGTCTTCGAGCAGATCGAAGACGGCGCCGGCCAGGCCTGGGTATCGGCGCGGCCGGGCCCGATCGACGACGCCGATCGGGCCGCGCTGCCTTTTCCCGGCCCGTTTCTCAGCCCGAATCGCGTGGTGTGGGGCGATGGCGTCGCCACCGCGCTCGTGCCCAACAACCCCGACGTGATGCCCGCGCCCGGTCGCTGGCACGCCGAGCTGGTGGCCGATCCACCGCCGCCGGGCACGGCCGATGTCTACGTGCAGCTCGAGAGCGGCCCGGTGCCCGTCGAGGGCCGGCTCGATCTGCACTTCCACTTCACCGAGGTCTCGCGCTGGACCGCCGCCGAGGCGGCGATGGACGACGAGTTTCGCCGCATGCTCAACGGCGCGGCCGTGCTGCTGCGTGAGGTCGACGTCGAGATCGGCGCGGTGACCTTCACCGACGTGCCGGTGGGCACCTACAGCGTCTCGGTGCAGGAAGAGTTGCCGCGGTTGCTGGCGCTGAGCACCCACCGCACCGGGCTGTCGGTCTTCATCGTCGGTCGCATCGAAGACGCCCTCGGGGGACCGCTGGCGGGCATCGCCGGCGCGGTGCCCACCAGCAGCGGTCTGCCGGGCACGGGCGCCAACGGGATCGCCATCGCCCGCGCCTTCGGCGACGGACGCGCGATGGGGGCGACCCTGAGCCACGAGATCGGACACGCCCTGGGGCTGTTCCATACGGTGGAGGCCAATCCGGCCTATGGGGACCAGCTGGACGACACCCCGGCCGGTGAAGACAGTCGGGAGAACGTGATGTACCCCACGGGCGGGCAGGAGGCGCGCCGTTTCAGCCCGCAACAAGGCACGATCATGCGCCGCGGGCGCGCGGTCGACGGGCTGTAGTCCCCGTCAGGGCCCGATGCGCCGGGCGGTGAGATCGAGGTCGACGAATGGGGTGATGACGATGCCTTCGCCGCGATCGGCGAAGCCGTCGCCGTCGATGTCCTCGAGCTCGATCTCGGCCGACTCGACCATGACCTCCCCAAAGGGCGAGAGCACGGGGAAGGGGTCGATGAACAGCGTCGTGCCGCTGACAAAGCCTTCGAGGTGGTCGAGGTCGATGATGCCGTCGCCGTCGATGAGCGCGCCGGATACGTGGCCGCCGGTGGCCTGCAGCAGCGCGATCTCGACCGTGCCGCCCACCGCCCCGCTCAAAACCCACGACCAGCGCCCGGTGCTGTCGAGCTCGGGCAGCTGCCCGGTCTCGAAGCCCACGGTGATCGCGCCGCCGAGGCGCTGGCCGAGGGTGCTCTGCAGCGCGGCATCAACCCGAATGCGGAAGGTGGACTCGAAGGGCAGCTCGCCGCCTTCGAAGCGGGCGTAGCGCCCCGAGATGCGCCACCGGCCCGGCACCGGGCGCCAGCCGTCGCCGACTTGCCGTTCGAGGGCGAACGCATCGGCCTGACCCGGCGCGAGCACCCCGTTGAAGGCCAGCTCGATGGGCACCCGGTGGTAGACGCTGCGGCTGCCCGAGAGCGGCCGAGCGCTGGTGAGATAGAGCAGGTCACCGGGCAGCTGGCGGATATAGTCCACCAGATCGTCACGCTGCCCGGGGGCCACGTCGGCGCCGACGAAGTCGAGCCCCGCGTCGACGATCTCTTCCATGGTGTACCACTGCCCCTCACGGCCCCAGGGCCCGGTGTCGTAGACCCCGATGAGGGACGGCACATCCGTCTGAAGGCCGGGCGTCTTACCGACGACGCGCTGGCGGTTGGTCAGGAGCGGCCCACTGTGACACGCCACGCAGCCCACGGCCTCGAAGACCGCACGCCCCCGCTGCGCGCTCGCGGTGAAGCGTCCGCCGGGCAGCGTATGGGGGTTGGGTGGCGCGGTGACCGACTGGATGTATTCGGTCAGGAGCTCCATCTGCTCGCCGGTGGCCGTCGCCCCCACCAGCCGCAGGACCTCGCGGGAGAAGTCGAAGAGCGTGGGCAGCTGACCGCCCCAGAGGAATGGATCGGTCCCGCCCACGTTGCGGAACGGCAGCGTATTGACGTCGCCGTCGAGCAGCAGATTCCAGACCAGCCCGTCGACCAGCCCGTCGGGGTGGCAGCTGTTGCAGGCGAAGTCACCGCGGGCCGAGAAGGTGGCGTCGTAGTAGATGCGCTGGCCGGCCTTGATGCGCGGCGGCGTCGGATCGGCGCCCACGATGAGCCGCAGCGGCTCGGCGCGCCCGCTCTCGAGATCGGCGAGTGGCCAGCCGAGCAGCTCGTCGTCGAGCCAGGCGTAGGTCCAGACGTGGTTGCGGGTGAACGCGAGCCCCCGGGGGGTGGCCCCCGCCGGCAATCGCGTCCGCTCGGCGAGGGAATCCCGATCGAGCACCAGCAGCGCGTTGCCCGCCGAGAGGCTGGTCAACAGCCAGCGACCGTCGGGGGTGCCGGCCAGCGAGAAAGGCCCCGGCGCGGGCTGTCGGCGGTCGAGATCGATCGGCTCGACCGGGAACCGCGCGGGGTCGTCCCCACCGACGTCGACGACGGCCAGACCATGAGCCTGCGGCCGGCTGGTGGCCTGGATCGTGGCCTGGCGATTGCGCGCGTGGGTCAGGCTGACGACCAACCGGTCGGAGTTGTCCGGATCGAGCCACAGCCCGCGCAGCAGGGTGCCCACCTCGGGTACGAAGCCAATGCGCCGCAGCTGCCGGGTATCGATGACGGTGATGTCGCGGCGGGTGCTCTCCGGCGGCGGCCGGCTCTCCGCGCGGCCTTGGGGGTGCGCATTGCTCGACAGCATCGAGGCGACATAGAGTCGTCCGCGGGCGGGATCGAGGGCCAGCGCCCGCGGATCACGGCCGGTTTCGATACGGGCGATGACCCGCCGGGCATCCAGGTCGACGGCGGCCACCGCGTCGGCGCCGCTGAGCGCGACCCAGGCCAGCCGCCGCCCGGGCTCGCTCGCGTCGAGCACCACCGCCGCCGGCTCGTCGCCGACGGGGATCGCATCGACCAGGGCGCCCCGATCGGCGTCGAGCACGCCGAGGCTGTCCCGCGCGGTCTGGGTCACGAGCAGCATGCGGGCGTCGGCCCACCACGCCACCGACGTCGGCCACGCACCCACCGGGATCGGTTCGCCGGCGCGCGGGCTGCCGTCGGCGTCGACGTCGATCGCCTGCACGGTATTGGACTGCGGGCTGGCGACCCACAGCCAGCCCGGATCTCCGGCTGCGAGCGGGTGGCTCGGCGAGTAGTTGAAGTTGAGGAAGGTGTCTTCATCGAGCAGATCGTCGCGCACGCTCACCGTGACCCGATCGTCGCCGCGGCCGATCACCCACTCGCCCGTCGCGTCGGGCGTGAGCCGGGCGCCAGCTTCGATGCGCGCCGTCGAGCCGCCGGGCTGGCGGTCGATGCGTGGCGGGCACGGATGCGAGATGCCCCAGAAGGCCAGGTAGTCGTCGCCGTCGAAGAAGAGCGTCTCGCCGAGGGGCAGCTCGATCTCGGCGATGATGGGCTCACCCACGCTGCGACAGTCGGGCGGGCGGGCGTCGACCGGTCGCGGGCCGCGGTCGACCGCCGGGGCACCTCGATCCGCCATCGGCTGCGCTGCATCGCGGCGTCCGGGGCCGCGGTCGCGCGGCGGCTGACCCGGCTCACGGTCGGGGCGCCCCCATTCGAGCAGTTCGAAGCCGCCGTCGTAGACGACGACGCCTTCCGGCGGTGGGGCGGCCGGCTCCCCGCTCGGTGCGTCGATGCACCCGAAGAGCAAGAGCACGGCGCCCATGAGGACAAGGCTGCGCCACATCGAACAGTTCCTATCTGGTGTCTTCCCGATCAACTCGGCGACACGTATGTTATGTCGATGCCGACGGAACCGGATCAGGCGCAGCGGAATCCAGATGATGCGCCCGCCAGGCGGTGTGCGCCGGAAAAAGGGCTCGCGTCGCGGCACTTGATCGGGCATTGTCCACCGGTCGAGCGGGGGACGCGTTCGGCACACGCAGACGAAGGAAGTCGGTCTTGAGCAGCTTTCCGGTCATCGACGATCAGATCCTCGACGAGTGCTACCTCGGCGACGACGAGCTCATTGCGGACGTGGTCCAGGTGTTCATGGAGCAGAAGGACATCCAGGTCGGCGATGTCGCCGCGGCCGTCAAGGCCCGCGACGCGCTCGCCGTCGGCCGCGCGGCCCACAAGCTCAAGGGCGGCCTGTTGACCATCGGCGCTGCCGCCGCCGGTGACGCGGCGCTGCGCCTCGAGAAGATGGGCAAGGGCAGCGACCTGTCCGGCGCCGAGAAGGCCCTCGCTTCGCTGCACACCGAACTCGACCGCCTCGTCGAAGCGCTCAAGGCGCGCAAGTACGTCTGAGCGCGCCGCGGGCCCGCTCTCGATGGGAGCATCTCCTCAGCCCGGCGCCCGATGATCGCGCAACGCCGACGCCCGGCGGTAGCTGACCCAACTGCGACACGTCCAGAAGCCCAGCTGACCGGTCCAACCGAGGACCCGCTCGTCGGTATGGCTGACGCGCAGCACCACCCCGTCGCCGTCGTCGGCCGCGCGGCGCATCAACTCGCACAGCAGCTGACGGCCGATGCCGAACCCACGGGCGGCCGGCACCACCGCGAGCCCGCCGATCGTCCAGGCGCCGGGCCCGTGGCGGGCGGCGCAGATGCCCACCGGGCGGTCGTCGCGCCAGGCCATGCGGACCCGCAGCGTACGATCGCTCAGCGTTTCGCGGTCGAACAGCGGCGGCGGCCAGGTGTCGGCGCTGGCCATATCGAGCACCTGCGCCGCCAGCGCCCGATCGTCGGCGTCGGCGAGGTGCGCCGTATCGAATGCGCGGGGCACGTCCGCCGCATCGCCGTCCCAACGCTGCACGAAGATGACGCCCATCGGCTCGAAGCGGCGGGCCTCGAGGAATCGCCGCACGTTGAGCTGCGCCGCGTCGCAGCTCGCGAGCAGCGGCCCGGTCGGTGAGAGCCGCTCGAACAACGCCCCGCCGATGCCGTCGCGCCGCCGGCCCGGCACCACCCGAATCTCGACCCGCTGACCACCGACCAGCGTGCGCAGCCAGGCGATGCCGATCACCTCGCCCTGAGACACCGCGACCCACGCCCGCCGATGATCCGGCTCGGAGAAGTCGACGGGGATGGCGAGTGGATCCCGACGCTCGATGGTCTCGAGGCACCGGCGGATGTCTTCGATCGACACGGTGGAGGCGGGCTGGATGTGCAAGGGCTTCCCCAAAGGCGACGGTCGACGACGCACTGCGTCGAAGGATGTCTCCTTTGTCGCGATTTCCGCCCGCCGGTTACAGGGCGCCTTTTTGCACTTTTTCGATGTCGGTGATGCCGGACCCGGTGTGGCGGGTCGCTCGAACGCCGGCGCCGTTCAGAGCTTCTCGTAGGGGCCGGTCTTGGTATCGCGGGGCTTGACCTTCACGCCGCCGGTGGGTGGCTTGTCGTTCCGGCGCGGCACGTAGCGCCGCTTCTTGCGCAGCTTCTTGCCGACCTCGACCGCCGCGTCGCCCCGCTCGTTCAAGGTGAGCTGATGGGTCGCGTCGTGGTAGCCGTCGCGGCTGAACTCGAGCGTGATCTCGCCGTCTTCGAGCTCCGGCTCCCAGGTGAACGGGGTCTTGCCCAGCACATCGTCGCCGCGCTTGACCTCGGCGCCATCCGGATCGGACGTGATGCGCAGCCAGGCGGTCGGCGGTGGCACATCGACCGGCGGCAGGACCTCCGCCGGCGGCGGTTCGACCCGCTCGAGCGGCAGGCGCACGGTCTGGATCGGCGCCCCCTGCCCGTTGAGCAGGTGCGCTTTGTCCTGGAAGCCGTCGAGCTGCACGCTCAGGTCGACCGACTTCCCGCGCGGGCGATCGAGCTCCAGCGGCGTCTGCCCGCTGTGCACCCCGTCGACGAAGACGGTCGCCCCTTGCGGCGCGCTGTCGATCTTGTAGCGGATGTTCTGGGCCTGGATGACCGTCTTGCCGACGACCTCGTCGCCCGCGGTGTCGGTGTCGTCGTCGGGTACGGCCACGAGCACGATCGCCACCACCGCCGCGGCGATCGCGGCGACGCCGACCATCCACCACGGCGCCTTGCGGGCGGCGAGCGGGCGGATGTTGGGGTCGGTCTGGCGGTACATCGTATCCGGCGGCACCGTCGCGATGTGGCCGGCGTGATCGGGCGTGATCTGCCCCGAGTCGTGCCGCACCGAAGCCGGCGGCGGCACCGGGGCGGTCTCGACCCGGCTCCGGTTCTCGAACGGCGCGCCGTGGCTGTAGCTCTCGGTGGGTCGGGCGGCGCTCCAGTTGCCCGACGGCACGCCGAGCCCGTCCATCTGAATCTGGCGCAGTCGGTTGATCAGCTCGTCGGCGGTGCGCAGTCGCTTGGCGCGATCCTTGACGCAGCAGTCGGCGATGAGCTGCAGCACCGCGTCGTTGACCTCGGCCTCGGGCACGTGCTCGCGCATGTTCGGCAGCGGCTTGCTGGCCTGGGCCATCATCACCGCCATCGGCGTATTGCCGTCGAACGGCGGCTGCCCGGCGAGCATCTCGTACAGGATGATGCCCAGCGAGTAGATGTCGGTGCGGTGGTCGACCTTGTGCCCGTGCACCTGCTCGGGGCTCATGTAGTGCGGCGTCCCGAAGATCGAGCCGGCGAGCGTCAGCGCCTTGCCCTCGCTGGTACGGCCGTCGCCGCCGAGGATCTTGGCGATGCCGAAGTCGAGCACCTTGGCGAAGTCGGGGTCGTTGCCGACGTGGTCGATCTGGATGTTCTCGGGCTTGAGGTCACGGTGCACGATGCCGAGCTGATGCGCTTCGGCGACAGCGCCGGCGACCTGGTCCATGATGCGCAGCGCCCGCGACAGCCCCAGCCGCCCCTCCTGCCTCAGGATGCTGAAGAGGCTCTGGCCACCCAGCAGCTCCATCGACATGAAGAGCAGGTCGCCCTCGGTCTTGCCGTAGTCGAAGATGGTGATGGTGTTCGGGTGGCGCAGCCGCGAGATCGAGAGGGCTTCCTGCTGGAAGCGGGCGAGCAGCTGCTCGTCGGTGGTGAGCTGCGCCCGCAGGATCTTGAGGGCGACCCGGCGGTCCATCGAGACCTGCCGTGCCTCGTAGACCCGGCCCATGCCGCCTTCGCCGATCAGACGCACGATCTCGTAGCGACCGTTGTCGATGGTGCGGCCGATCAAACGGTTCTGTGCGTCGGACGGCGTGTCGTCGGACGGTTTGGCGTCGGACGGCTTGTCGGTCATCTCCCGCCTTGAGCCGATCCCCCGCTGGGATCTGCCGGCATACCGGCCGAATCTATCACAGCGCGAGCAGGGTGAACAAAGTTAACAACGCGTCAGTGGGCCCGCAGGTCACGGGATCATGTCTGATCGCCACCCCCGGTCCATCCGCCGGGCGCCGACGGCAGCAGCGACCGGGAGATGACGTAGTCACCGCCGAGCCATTTGCTCAGGTCGATCTGCTTGCAGCGCGGCGTGCAGAACGGGAAATCCGGGTTGTCCGAGCGGGCCGCCGACGGCTCGCTGCATACGGGGCATCGCCTCATGAGGTGCTCCTCGGAGAGTCGTCCATGTCTACGTCGTCCCGGACACCGAGCGTCCGCGCCAAGCGAACCGGCAGGCGCCGCGGTGCAGGTGATCCCGGCCGCCGACGACGCGGATGCCGGCCCGACGCCGCTCGACGCGGCGCTCGATGCGCCACAGGCGCAGCTTGTCGATGACCACGCCGGGTCGGTGATTGCCCGTAATCAACAGCCAGGTCAGCCCGATCGCCGACAAGCCCATGAGCCCGGCGATGGCGCCGCCGAAGAGCAGGTCGAGCGCGTCGAAGGCCACCAGGACCCAGACCAGCGCCCGCGCCTCGACCCGCAGCAGGGCCATACGCCGCCGGGCGTTCATGAAGCACCACACCGCCATGAGCGCGTGCGTCACCGGGTTCTCGCCGAACAACGGCAGCATGCCGTCTGTCAGCAGCGCGCCGAGACCGCCGGGCCACAGCCACGACAGACAGGCACCGAGCAGATTCGTCGCGAGCATGATGGTGACGCAGAAGATCAAGAGCCGACGCATGCCCCAGCGCCGCTCGACCGCGGTGCCCACGAACACCAGCCACGCCCCGCCGACGACGAGCCCGTAGGCCCGGCCCGGCAGCACGTAGGCCTGCAGGAACATCAAGACCAGCAGGCCCACCGCCGCGCCGCCGATCAGCCGGACCCGATCGTGATGCCACCAATGCCGCACGCGATCGGCGAAGAGCAGACCGGCGACCGCCACCAGGATCAGCAGGCCGATGGCGGATGCCGGCCGGGCGATCAGGCCGTTGGTCGCGATGGCGGTCAGCTGCAGATCGGACAGGGTGTTCGGGCCGACGGCGAGCCAGCTACGCGCCGCCGGCACCCAGGTGTGCAGCGCCGTCAACCCCGCCATGACCGCCGCGAGGATCAGCGCGCCCCGACCGGGGGTCAGCGAGAGGTGCTCGAAGCCGCCGGCGAATCGGTCGAAGGGCCCGCCGGGAGCGGGGCGGCGGCGGGAGGCGGGACGGGCCATCGAAGCGGTCTCCTCTCGGCCGACGTGCACGCCGGCGTTGACGGGTCGCCGAACGGATGCCGCAGACGCGCCCGGCGATGCAAGCCTTGCGCGGGCCACGGCCGTCAAACGCCTCCGGCCGCCGCTGAGAGAGCGCTCGCGGCGACCCTTGCGGCGCTCCGATCGGACGTCCGGTTGGCGTACCGCCGTCGACGCGATAAGCTGCGCGCCGCTTGCCCGAGCACTGCACTGCACGGACGCAACGCCACCAAGGAGCCGGACGTGGCCTATAAAGCCTGCTTCGCCTGCGAGCTGCTGTTCGAGGTCGACCTCGGCCTCGGCGAGTCGACCCGCTGCCCCCAGTGCGCCGGTGTACTCAGCGATTACGATCCATCGGCCGAAGAGCTCGACGGGCGGGCCGACGATGTGGCCCCCGCGCCGACTCAGGCCAACCAGGCGATCGTGCGCACCATGTCGTACAAGGGGCTCGCCGATGCGGTGAAGGCCCAGATTGGCCAGCAAGGCGGTCAACCGGCACGCCCCGTCGCGCGCCCGCAGCCGAGAGCCCGTGCGCCGATGCCCCGCGGGCGGGCGTCGGGCTCCAACAGCGGCGCCCGGATACCGAGCCGGGTCCAGGCGCCGGCCCGCGGTCGCGGCGGGCTGATCCCCCCGCGGGCATCGGCCCCTCCGCGCTCGGCACCCAACCGCCCGCCCACAGAGGAGATGCGCTCGTTGTCGGGTGATCTCGGCGGCGAGCGCGAGCGACCGGGCACCGCGCCCATCGCCTCGTTGAACATGTCGGCGGCCGAGCTCGCGGAGGACACACCGATCCCGGCGGCCGCGCCGGTGGCTGCACCCGTGCCCGCAGGGCCTGCGCCGGTGCCCGCAAGACCTGCGCCGGTGCCCGCCCGACCGGCGCCGGTGCCTGCACGACCAGCGCCGGTGCCCGCACGACCCGCACCGATCGTCCCGCAGGCGGTCGCGGCCGCCGATGCGCCGCGGGGGACCAAAGTGCTCGACTCGGTGGTGCCCGACGCCGACGCCACCGCCCTCGACGCGGCCGGCGCGGCGGTGCTGAACCGGGAGGACGACTCGCTCATCGAAGACATCTCGATGCAGTCGATGCATGAAGACCCGTCGATGCTCGAGGACATCTCGCTGCAGTCCATCGCCGACGCGCCCGGCGACTACGACCTGCCGGCCACCGTCGCGCTCGAGCAGGACCCCAACCGCCCGCTGCCGCCGATGCCCACCGCGAAGCCGGCGACCCCGGTCGCGCCCAAGCCGGTGTCTCCGTTCGGCGCCGCGCCTCAGGCGGCCCCGGTGCGCCCTGCGATGCCGCAGCCGGTCGCCGCAGCCGTGCCCCAGCCGGCCGTGCCCCAGCCGGCCGTAGCCCAGCCAGCCATGGCGCAGCCAGCCATGCCGCAGCCGGTCATGCCACGGCCGGCGCAGCCGATCGCGCCCCAACCCGTGACGCCACAGGGTCCGCCCTCGCCGTTTGCCGGCGCCCCGGCGGTGGGCCCGGCCGCGGTGCCCATCGGCGCACCGGCGGACGACGAGCCCTCGACCGGGGCCAGCGCGTTCGCGCCGGTCGACTTCGATCACGCCGCCGCGCGCAAGAAGAGTTCGAAGCTGCCGCTGATCATCGCGCTGGTCGTGCTCGTCCTCGGCGGGGCCGGCGCCGCGGTGTGGTTCCTGGTGCTCGCCGAGCCCGAACCGGCGCCCGAACCCGAGGTGACCGCCGCGCCGGTCGAGCTGACCTGGGGTGAGAAGCTCGAGGCCCAGATCAAAGCCGGCGAGGCGCCGCTGCCGGCGGTCGACGCCGCCGGGCCCCTCGAAGAGACCACCTGGATCGCCGGTGGCCCCGAGGGCATGTCGACCAGCGACGGCCTCGTGACCGGCATGGCGACCAGCGTCATCCGGGCCGGCGCGGTGCAGAGCGACGAGACGGCCGACTTCGTGCCGGTGGTTCAGCAGAAGCTCGCCGAAGCCAGCCCGGCCGCCGACAAGCGGCTGCTGCTCGGCTTCCCCGCCGAGATGAGCGCCGACGACTTCATGCGCATGGCCGAATCCGGTCGCCGGGCGGGGCACGAGGGATTTGCCATGGTCGTCGAGCAGGGGGCCGGCTCGGGCACGCTGGGTCAGCTGTCGTTCGTGCTCGCCCCCAAGGGCACGCCGCTGCCCGAGACCGGCATCGTCAAGGTGCGCATCGGTACCTTGGGGCTGCACATGACCGCCCGCGACGGGCAGGACGCCCGCTTGCCCGAAGGCCAGGCCGAAGGTGAGCCGATGCCCGAACCGCGGGTGCCGATGAAGGGCGGCGCGCTCGACTTCGACGGCTTCTCGGCCCGCCTCGTCGCGCTCAAGACCGCTCAGCCCGCGGTCGACCGGGTCGTGATCTACCCCGCGCCGAGCACGAAGGTCGCCGATCTGGCCCGGCTGATGAGCCGGATCTACCAGGGCAGCGACGGCAAGAAGTTCGCCGAGACCGCGCTGGTGCCATGAGCCGCGGGGCCGCAGACGGCGGGCGGCCGGGCGTCGACTCGGTGCGCGCCGGCTATGTCGAGCACGGCGTGCGCGGCTACTACGCGCGCCACGGCGACGACTATCGCAACCCCCACGAAGACGCGATCGGCGAGGCGATCGCGCTGGCCGACGGCCGGCGACCGCTGCCGGCGGGCCGGGTCCTCGACCTCGCCTGCGGCAGCGGAGAGGCCACGCTGGCCCTGGCCACGCTCGACGGCGAGCGGATATTCGTCGGCTGTGATCCCTACACGGGCGACGCCTGGCGTGCCCGGGTCCCCCACCCGCTGCTCGAGCTCGACTTCACCGCGATCGCGGCCGGCGCCCTGCAACCCCATGGCCCCTTCGACCTGATCGTGTGCAGCTTCGCGCTGCACCTCGCCGAGCGCTCGCGGCTGCCGGGGCTGTTGTGGGCTTTGAGCCGGGTCGGCGCGGAGCTGCTGGTGCTCAGCCCGCACAAGCGGCCGGCGATCGACGTCGGCTTCGAGCAGATCGACGCGTTCGTGCATCGCCGGGTGCGCGTCCGGCGCTTCGTCGCCCGGTGAGCCCGCCGATACCCGGGCTCGATCAGAGGTTGAGCACGTACTGCAGGCCGAGGGTGATGAAAGCCTGCCACTGCCACTCGCTGCGGTAGGCCTGCGTCTCGCAGTCGATGAGCCCGCGCGAGACCGTGCAGTTCTCGAGCTCTGTCCGGGCCTCGGCGGTATTGCCCAGGTCGGTATTGTAGGTGCCCTTGAACTGAATCGGGATGCGCAGCTCGTGCTCACCGGCCGGGATGATGACATCCAGCCCGAAGCCGAAGGCCCAGACCCGATAGTCTCCGGCGACCGCGTCCCAGTCGTCGCGCACGTTGCCGCCGCTGAAGTCGAACGTGGCCTCGCCTTCGGGCACGAAGATCCACTCCGGGCCACCGAAGAGATAGGGCCGCACCGGCGCGACCGGGGCCGACAAACGCAGCAGCAGCGGGATGTGCCATGCGGTCTGACCCATCTCGAACTCGTAGCGGACCCCGTCGTAGACGATGTTGCCCGCGCCGCCGTCGAAGCTGCGGATGATCTGGGTCTCGAGGGCGGCGATGCCCTGCCAGCCGAGCATCAGCCCGACCCCGCCGCCGTAGCCGACGCCGCCGAAGCCCGAATAGGGCAGCTTGACCAGCTGGCCGTCCACATCGACGGTCTTGTCGTTCTCCGCTGGCTCGTCGATGAAGCTGCCGTTGACGAAGCCGAAGGCCGAGAAGCCCACCTCGAGGCCGATCTTGTCGGCCTCCGCGGGCGGCGGCGGCGATTCGACCGGCCCGTCGAGCGTCGGCGCCGGCGGCGTCAGGTTCTGGGCGGTGGCGGGCAGCGCGAGGCCAATGGCGGCGAGGAGCACGGCCGAGCTGAGCGCTCTCGAGCCGAGCGCGGCGGCGAGCGGGCGGGCGGACGACTGCGACATGATACTCCCCAGCATCGAGACCCGATCGGTGTACTGCGAAAACGGGCCTGCGGGCAACGGGCCCTGCGTGATGGTGACCCGCCGTCCCGCGATCAGAACGGGGTGCAGCGGCAGACGAAGGTCTCCCAGTCGCGGCCGCAGCCCTGGTCGCGCTCGTCCCGCACGCAGACCCCGGCGTCGTTCCAGGCCTGCGCGCAGCGCCAGTCGCTGGCCAGGCAGAAGGTATTGCAGTCGGTCTCCCGGCCTTCGGCGACGAAGAACTCGCAATACGGCTCGCCGCCGACATCGGTGCCGCTGTCGCAGAGCTGGGAGTTGCGCTGCAGCGGGAAGCTGGCGCAATCATCGGAGACGGTGCACTCGCCGACGACGTCGCACAGGCCGGTGCCGTTGCAGGGCGCGCCCGGCTGAGCCTGTTCGACGCTCGGTGGCACCGCGCCCTCGCAGCCGCTCATCGAAATGCACGGCCCCGGGGTGAAGCGCTCGACCTCCTCGCGGGCGGGCTCACCGCAGAAGGTCAGCGGATCGTCGTGACACTGGCCGAGCGCCCGGCAGTTGCCCGGCTGCGGCATGCGCCGGGTGACGTAGCACACCTCCTCTTCGCCCTCGACGACGCGCTCGTAGACCTCGTCGCCACCGCAATCGATCGGCGGGCAGTTGGCGTCGTTATCGGGCATCTCGGGCACGCCCTGCAGATTGCACAGCGCGCAGGGCCCGATGCGCGTGCCCGGATCGCAGTCGTCGGGAATGACCACGCCCATGTCCGCCGGTCGGCCCATATCGAGGCGCGGCGCGGGCTCCGGATCGGGATTGCGCATGGCCATGTCCTGCGGCGGAGGCAGGGGGGGACCGTCGCACGGGGGGAACGTGCAGCCGAACAGCGCGTCGCTCGACGTGGTGCCGCCATCGACGATGTCTTCGGCGCCGGCGCACCCGACGACGGCGACGAGCGCCATACACCACAGCCAACGGATCCATGACCTACGCATAGGGGGACGATACCAGAAGCCCAGCGGCCGATCCCGCGGCGGAATCGATGCACCGACGGCGGCGCACGATACCCCTTGCGATGTGCGACAATGTGCGTGTATTGACTTCAATGTATGCCATGACCGCAGATCATCGCCCCAAG
Source organism: bacterium (assembly GCA_030427205.1). Lineage (GTDB taxonomy): Bacteria > Myxococcota_A > Bradymonadia > UBA7976 > UBA1532 > JACKDM01. The sequence continues at coordinate 92,456 of JAUHXC010000019.1, forward strand.
GAGGCCCCATGAGCGATACCCGACTCGACCTGCCGCCCGTCGCCGCCGCCCCGGCCGGGCTGCCCAAGCCGCACCTGGCGGTCTACGTGCTGCTGGGGGTCTCGCTGGTGCTCAACATCGTGCTCATCAGCCGCGGGGGCGGCGTCGAGGCGCCCGAGCCGACGGCGACGCTCGCCGCCGAGGTGCCCGCCGCGACGCCGGCCGCCCCGCCGTCGGCCACGCCCGCGGCGCCGAGCGGCCCGGCCGAGGCGGCCTTCGCGGCTCAGGCCGCCGCCGAGCCCGCCGCGGACGCCGCGCCGGCCGCCGCCGCGCCCGGTGAGTGGATCACCACCCGCCACGGGGTGAAGCACTCCATCGCCCGGACCTTCCAGATCGCGCTCGGTGAGGACGGCCCGGCGGTCGCCGCCGAGTTCGCCCGGCTGTTCGTCTGGGACATGAACATGAAGCGTGACCTGCTGCGCGGTGACGCGGTCGCGGCGGTGTGGCGCAAGACCGGCGAGGGCGACGCCGCCGAGTACGAGATCGCCGCCGCGCGGCTGAAGTCGGGCAAGAAGGGCGATCTGCGGGCCTACGCCTACACCGCGCCCGGCGACCGTCACCCGAGCTTCTGGCGGGCCGACGGCCGCGAGGTGCCGGCCCGGCTGCACAACGCGCCGATCGACACCTACGAGCAGATCACCGCGCTGCTCAAGGATCGGCCGTCCCACGCCGGCATGGACTTCAAGGTCGCCGTCGGCACGCCGCTCAAGGCGCCGAAGAGCGGCAAGGTGCTGCGCACCAACTGGAACTGGCGCTACAACGGCAACAGCATCGAGATGCGCTTCGACGATGGCGTCGTCGCCAAGTTCCTGCACCTGAGCGACACCGGCGTCAAGCCGGGCCAGCGGGTCGCGGCCGGCGAGGTGATCGGCAAGACCGGCAATACCGGCCGCAGCACGGCGCCGCATCTGCACTATCAGCTCGAGCGCGGCGCGAAGGTCATCGATCCGCTCGACTACCACGAGACGATGCACCGCACTCTGCCCGCGTCGGTGCTGCCGGCCTTCCAGGCCGAGGTCACCCGACTCGATCGTCTGCTCGAGGCCCGCGACGACGGCTGAGCGCCGCCCCCTGCCCTGCCCCCGCCCGTCCGGGCGAGGCCGCTCGACTCACTTCAAGAGCGCCCACATCGCGATCATGCCGATCACGACCCCGAGCACGAGGCTGAGGACCGAACTCCCGCCGCCTTGCGCCGGGGCCGACGCAGGCACCGCTACCGGCCCGGTCGGCGCCGGGCGCTCGTCACCGAAACCCCACTCGTCGCCTTCCGGCTGCCCGTCCCCCGGCTGCGACTCCGGGTCGGCCGACGCGGCCTCCGCCGACGAATCGTCGGGCGGCTCGCTCGCGGGGGTCGCAGCGGACGCCGGCGCATCGCTCGGTGGCGGCACGGGCGGCTGACTGACGCGGACCGTGCGCGCAGCGTCGGCCTCGCTCGGCGCGTCGGGTTCGGGATCGACGTCGACCGACGTGCGGGCACGGGGCGGCTGGGAGTGCGCGCCCACCGACGAGATGACGTCGTCGTCGTCCTCGTCGTCGAACGGCGCGTCGCTGGGCACCGGCGCGGCCTTCTCCGGCGGCGACGACGTGATCATGGAAGCCGGCGACATATAGGCCGCCGTGCCCGCCGGGGTGGCCACCTCCTCGACCTCCGCCTCTTCGGGCGGCGGCGTCGAGGGCTGACGGGCCGGCGCCGCCGGCGCGCGATCGGCGTCCCGGTCGTAGCCGGACGACAGCTCGGGCGAGAGCTCGCGGCGCAGCGCGTAGAGCGGGTCGATGAGCTCGCCGGCCGCCGGTGGCCGATCGTCGGGCCGCTTGCGGATCATGCTCATGATCAGCTCGGCGAGCCCCGGATGAACCCCCGGCTTGGCCTCGCTCAGCGGCGTGGGGTTGCCCCGCAGGTGCGCCTCGAGCACATCCATCGGCGGGCTGTTGTGGGTGATACCGTCGAAGGGCAGGCGGCCCGACAAGAGCTCGTAGGCGACGCAGCCGAGCGAGTAGAGGTCGGTGCGGGCATCGAGCTGCACCCCGTCCTTCATCTGCTCGGGCGCGATGTAGCCCATGGTGCCGAGCACCCCGACGGTGCCGTTGCCCGGCCCGCCGATCGCCCGGGCGATGCCGAAGTCGATCACCTTGACGAACGACGGCAGCCCGGCGTGATGCAGCAACATGATGTTGTTGGGCTTGATGTCGCGGTGCACCACGCCCCGGCTGTGGGCTTCGGCGAGGCTGCACGCGGTCTGCAGCAGCACGTGGGCGACGAACGGGTCGCTCTGGCCTTCGCGGCGCAGATAGCGGGTCAGGTCGGTGCCGGGCAGGTACTCCATGACGAGGAAGAACAGGTCGTCATCCGAGCCGAAGTCGAGGATGCGCACGGTGTTGGGGTGCGACAGCGAAGCGGTGGTCGTCGCCTCGTAGCGGAACCGCTTGACCGTGGCCGCGTCGTGGTCCCAGGCGTCCATGATCTTGATCGCGACCCGACCGCCGGTGCTCAGCTGCACCCCCCGGTAGACGCGGCCCATGCCGCCGTCGCCGATCACCTTCACCAACTCGTACCGGTTGGCGAGCACCTTGCCGGCGAGCTGGCTGATCTTGCGCTCCGTCACCGAGTCTCCCCCGCAGAGCCATCTGCGCGCGTGGTCGTCGGGACGCGTCCGAGCGCCCCGAACGTGTCCTCGGCACCAGGGTACACCACAGACCGGTTTGTGGGGAGAAAGCGCGGCCAGATCAAGCTTTCACCTGCGATTCGGGCGATTTCAGGGCGCGGAGCCGTCGCCGCCGGGGGTGCCCGCGGCGGCCGAGGACGGCGTCTCCCGGGCCCGGCGGGCCGCCTGCCGACGGGCGTCGCGCAGCCCGCGGGCGGTGCCCAGATAAGGCTTGCGGGTGCCCATGACGTGATCGAACCAGGGCCGGGTCACGCACCAGTTGGCGTTCTGGTCGGGGCCCATGTGGTGATCGTAGTGCCACGGCAGGTGATCCCGGGCGAAGTCGGGATCGAGATGGGCCCGCTTGTGGACCCGATGGTAGCGCGCCGCCGAGTACCACAACGTCGCCGTGAAAAAGGGCGCGATGGGAAACAGCGGGGCCAGAGCCAGGGACGCGCCGGTCAGGGCGATGGCCTCTCTGCGTTGCCCGGTTGCGGCCCACCACGGACGCCGATAGTCGACGTCCAGGTGACCGTCCTTTCTCGAATTGCGATGATGGTCGTGCCAGTGAAAGGCCCAGAACGACGTCTTGTGCCGCCCACGGCCATGCAGGATGTGTTTGTGGATGGCCCATTCGGCCGCGTTCCCGACCGCCAGGCCGAGGGGGATGCCGATCATGAACGCCTCCCGACTTTCGTGTGACTCGACGGTCGGCATTCGACACCAAAACTCGGGGTTGCGTCAAACCGAAACCTGACCGCATATTCCCGCCATGCTCGATTCAGACAACCAGAACGATCAGAACACCGGCGCCAAGCCGGAGGGCAAGCGCGCCCGAAACCGCCGACGTCGCCTCCAGCAGCTGCGGGATGCGGCCCTTCCGCTCTTCGTCGAGAGCGGCATCGAGCGGGTCACCATCGACGACATCGTGCAGGGCGCGGGGGTCGCCAAGGGCAGCTTCTACCGCTACTACCAGGACAAAGAAGATCTGGTCGACGCGCTGTTCGCCCCGATCTCCGAACAGCTGCTCGCCGCGCTCGACCGCGGACGGACGGCGCTGGCCAAGGCCACCGCATGGCCCGAGACGATGGGCGCCTTCAGGCAGGTCGCCTTCGATCTGGCGCCGATCGTCATCCAGCAGCGGCAGATCGTCTTGCTCTACCTGCAGGAGAACCGGGCGCCGGCCGTCGGCGCGCGGCGTCCCGTGCGGCGGCTGGCCAAGGCGATCTCCGACCGGGCGCTGTCGATGACCCACGCGGCGCGGGCCCACGGCGACTTCCACGACATCGACCCCGCGGTGAGCACCCTGGCGGTCATCGGCGCCGTCGAGCGGCTGGCGTTCGACTTCCTCAGCGACGAGGGCCTCGTCGACAACCCGGCGTCGGCGGCCAGCGCCCTGGTGCTGCTCATCCTCGACGGTCTGCGCCGCCGCTGAACGGCGGGAGGGGCTCATGGCCGACGGCGATCCGGGGGGCGGGTACGTCACCCTGCCCGAGGCGCTCGCCGAGCGCTTCGAGCCCACATCGGTGCTGTCGGTCATGCCCGGCGTCGAGCGCTTCGGGGTGGTTGATCGGGACGGCGCGCCCTTGATCCTCGAGCTCGCGACCCGGGCCACGCTGTTCGACGACCCGCTCTCGGCGTTTCACGGCGCGGCGGCGCTCTGCTTCGGCGCGGCCACCCCGCCGACGCCCGTCGGGGCCGCCGCCCGCGCGCTGCACCGGTTCCACCATCCGGCGATCCCACGCCCGCAAGGGGTGGGCACCGTCGACCTGCGGCCGTGGATCGTCACCCGGCGCCCGGCGGGCGAGCCCGTCGCCTTCCACGCGCTGCCGTGGCACGGCGCCGAGGTCCTGCCGCTCGCCGAAGCGCTGCTCGAGGCGCTCTCCCACGCCCACGCCCGCGGCGTGGTGCATCGCGCGCCGACCCCGGACAACCTGTTCTGGGGACCCGGCGGTGTGGGGCTGGTGGGCTGGACATCGGCCGCGGTCGACGGCCACGCCCCGCCGGAGCTGGTGGTCGATCCGAGCTATCGCGCGCCGGAGTCGTGGCTCGGCGCCGAACCCGACCCGCGGGCCGACCTCTACGCCGTGGGGGTCCTGCTGTACGGGCTGTTGACCGGGCGCCTGCCCTTCGCCGACGCCCCGGACATCGGCTGGCATCACGTACACAGCCCGCCGCCGCCGATCGAGGCCGGGCCGTCCCCCGCGCTCACCGGGCTGATCGATCGGCTGCTGGCCAAAGATCCGGCGCATCGTCCGGTCAATGCCCGCGACGCGTTGACCGTCCTGCGCACCGCGCCGGCCCCGGCCCGCCGCTCGGTCACCGGCCCGGCCTTCGCCCGCCCACCGGGCCGGCGGCGTCCCGGGCTGGCCCTGGCGGCGCTCGAGTGGGGCGATGACGACGAGCCGCCGGCGATGACGGCGCCCGCCTTCCCCACGGCGCCCGAGCCCGACGCAGCGCCCCATCCGGCGGACGACGACGAGCTGATGCCCACCGCCGAGATCGCCATCCCCGAGCCTTTCCCCGTGCCCGACGATCCGCTGGACGCCGCGCGCCATCTGCTGGCCTGCGGGCGACCGGGCGACGCCCTGCGCCGCTCGGTGGACGCCGAGAGCGCCCGACGGCTCGAGATCGAGCGGCGCAATGCGCTGCGGGTGGTCGCCGGCCGTGCGCTGCTGGCCGAAGGCAAAGCGGTCAAGGCCTTCGAAGCGTTCGACCTCGCGGTGCACGCCGGACCGGGGCCGACCCTCGAAGGCATGGCCGAGATCGCCGATGCCTCGGTCGACGCCAACCGCATCGAGGTGGCGATCGACGCCGGGTTGCGGGCCAAGCAGGCGGATCGGGCCTTCGGGCTGGATCTGCTGGCGCGGGTCGTGGGGCGCACGTTGCTGCGACGGGCGGAGCCGCCCCAGGCGGCGCAGATGCTGCCGCTGGCGGTGGCGTGCACCCATCTCGGCTTCGCCGCGCTCGAAGACGGCGAGGCGGGCGGACCGTGGTTCCAGCGGGGCCGCGAGGTCGGTCAAGCGGGGCTGATGGCGCTCGAAGGCCCGGTCGCGGCGGTCTTCCCGCTGCATCTGGCGCTGTGCGCGTGGGGCACCGGTGATACCCGGGCGGCGCGCGGCGCGTTGAGCATGGCGCTGGACGCCGGGCTCAAGGTGCCGCGCACCGTCGAGCGCATCGGCGCCGAGGTCTGCCTGCGCCTCGCCCTGCTGGTGACCCACCAGAGAGCCCGGGCCAAGGATCCACCGCCGGCGCTGCTCGAGTGGGCCGCGGCGGTCGATACCGACGGATGATACGCGGTCACGCCGCCGACATGGACGGCGGTCGCAGCACCGGCGTATCCTGACGCGACCGATGAGCCCATCACCCAAACCCAGCCTGGCGTTCGAAGTCGTCGGCGCCGCTCCGGCGACCACGGTGCGTCTCGCCGGCCCGGTGCGCCGGGGGGTCGTGGCCGAGCTGGCCCGGCTGCTCGAACGCCACGCCCCGGGTGAGGGCGCGACGCTGACGCTCGATCTGGCGCAGGTCGAGGCGATGGACAGCGCCGCCGTCGCCGCGCTGGTGACCGCCTTCCGCAGAGCCCGCGACGCCGGCGGCCGGGTGGTCACCGACCCGTTGAGCGAGCAGGCGAAGCGGGCGCTGGCGACGTTTCGTCTCGGGCCCGACCCCCAGCCGAAGCCCAAGGCGCCGGGCGTGCTGGAGTCGACGGGCGGCGCGGTGCTCGGCGGCCTCCGCGGGTTCGTCGACTTCCTTCAGCTGGCCGCCGACGCCACCTTCGCCATCGCTCAGGCCCTGCGCTCACCGCGCAAGATGCGCTGGGGCGCGCTCGCCGAGCAGTCCATCGACATCGGCTCGCGGGCGCTGGGCATCGTCGGGCTGATCACCTTCCTCGTCGGGCTGACGGTGGCGTTTCAGTCGGCGCATCAGCTGCGGCAGTTCGGCGCCGCGATCTTCGTCGCCGACCTGACCGCGCTGTCGATGGTGCGCGAGATGGGGCCGCTGATGACCGCCATCCTGGTCGCCGGCCGCTCGGGCTCGTCCATCGCCGCCGAGATCGCGACGATGAAGGTCAGCGAAGAGGTCGACGCGCTGACGGTGATGGGGCTCGAACCGACCCGCTATCTGGCCGTGCCGCGGCTGCTGGCGATCCTCCTGATGGTGCCTTTGCTGACGGTGCTCGCCGACCTGCTCGGCATGCTCGGCGGCTTCATCGTCGGCGTCGGCTACCTGGACATCGCGTGGAACGCCTTCCTCAACAAGATGCTCGACGCGGTCGCGCCGTGGGATCTGATCTCGGGCCTGATCAAGAGCGTGACGTTCGCCTACGGCATCGGCCTGATCGGGTTGTTCTATGGCTTCCGGGTGCGCGGCGGCGCGAGCGAAGTCGGCCGCACGACCACCGCGTCGGTGGTGGCCTCGATCTTCTTCATCATCGTGGCCAACTGTCTGTTCTCGGTCTTCTTCTACATCGTGCTGTGACGGAGAGGCCGTGAGCCGGATCGCTCTCAAAGTGCGCAACCTCAAAGCCGGCTACGGCGAGAAAGTCATCCTCGAGGACGTCGACCTGACCGTCGAAGAGGGCGAGATCCGGGTCATCCTCGGCGGATCGGGCTGCGGCAAGAGCACCCTGCTCAAGTGCTGCGTCGGCCTGCTGCAGCCCTTCGACGGCGAGATCGAGATGCTCGGGCAACGGCTCGACCAGCTCGAGGGCGAGGCGCGCACCCACCTGCTGACCCGCATCGGCGTGCTCTTTCAGTACGGCGCGCTGCTCGGCTCGATCAGCATCGGCGAGAACATCGCGCTGCCGATGCGTGAGCACACCGATCTGCCCGAGTCGGTCATCAACGAGATGGTGCGGCTCAAGCTGGCGGCGGTCGAGCTGACCCACGCCGAGCACCTGCTGCCGTCGGAGCTCTCGGGCGGCATGCGCAAGCGGGCCGCGCTCGCCCGGGCGCTGGCCCTCGACCCCGACCTGCTGTTCTGCGACGAGCCGGGCGCCGGCCTCGACCCGCTGACGAGCGCCGAGCTCGACGAGCTGCTGATGCGGCTGCGCGACCGCTTCGGCATGGCGGTGGTGGTCGTGACCCACGAGTTGTTGTCCATCGAGCGCATCAGCGACAAGCTGATCTACCTCGCCAAGGGGGTGCCCATCGCCGACGGCACGCTCGACGACTTGAAGAACAGCCCCGAAGACGAGGTGCGGGCCTTCTTCGCCCGCAGGGCCGCCGGCGAGATGCGCGGCCCGCAGACCGCGCTCGAAGCGCTCGGCATCGGAGGTCGATAGTGGGCGCGACCCGTGCACAGAAGGTGCGATTGGGGGCTTTTGTCGGCGTCGGATTGCTGACGCTGATCGGCGGGCTGATCGCGCTCGCCGGCGCCCGGCTCGGCGAGGAGCGCGACGCCTACGTCGTGCGCTACGCCGAGGGCACCGTATCGCTGTCGGGGCTCGAGGTGGGCTCGCCGGTCAAGTACTCGGGCATCCGGGTCGGCCGGGTCGATACCATCCGCATCGCGCCCGACGACCTCTCGGTGGTCGAGGTGGCCATCAGCCTGACGCGGGGCACGCCCGTCGCCAAGGACAGCGAGGCCAGCCTGGGCTCGATGGGCATCACGGGGCTGAAGTACATCGAGCTGACCCGCGGCACCCGCCAAGCGGGCCTGCGCGAGCCGGGTGACCGCATTCCGCCGGGCAGCTCGGGCATCGACGAGCTGACCAATCGCGCCGGCGAGATCGCCGAGCAGGTCTCGACCACGCTCGATCGGGTCAACGCGCTGGTCGCCCCCGACATGAAGGACCGCATCGCCTCGATCCTCGACCGCACCGATCGCCTGCTCGAGACGCTCGAAGCGACGGTGACCGAGAACCGGGTCGCGATGAAGGGTCTGGTGGCCGAGGCCGAGCGGCTGACCGCCGAGGTGGCCGACATCGCCGAGACCACCAACGGCCTGCTCGCCCGGGCCGCGCCGGGCATCGACCGCAGCCTGCGGGCGGTGACCCGGCTGATGGGCCAGCTGGAAGGCACCCGGGAGAACCTCGACGCCACCCTCGCCTCGGCCGACGCGATGATGCAGAGCGCCAACGACGCGCTCGTCGGCGCGCTGCCGCTCATCGACCACAGCAGCCTGATGGTGCAGCAGAGCCGGGAGAACCTGGTCGAAGCGCTCGGCTTCCTGCGCGAGACGGCGGAGAACCTCAGCGACTTCTCGCGGCGGGTCAGGGAAGACCCGTCGCTGCTCTTGCTCGGCGACGAGGAGGCCCGATGATGCGCCGGATATGGCCACTCGCAGTGCTGTCGGTCTGGGCCGCGCTCGCCGCGAGCCTCGCCGGCTGCGGCCGGGCGCCGACCCGCAGCTACTACACCCTGACCTATCCCATCGAGCAGGGGCGCTTCGCCGAGAGCCTCGACGTCACCGTGCGGGTCAAGGAGGTCGACCTGCGCGAGAGCTATCGCCGCTCGGAGATCGTGCTGCGCCCCGACCGCCACGAGCTGCAATACGACCGCGCCCGCCGTTGGAGCGAGCGGCCGCAGAAGATGATCACCTCGCTGCTCATCGACCACCTGCGCGCCTCGAACCTCGTGCGTCAGGTCGACGAGAAGGTGGCCCAGAGCCCGGCCGCCTACACCCTCACCGCCGAGGTCGAGGCCATCGAAGAGGTGCAGGCCGGCGACCAGGCCCTCGCGCGGCTGGCGATGAACCTGCGGCTGGTGCGCTTCGCCGACGACACCGTCGTCTGGACCTATCGCTTCGACGCCCGCCGACCGGTCGGCGAAGTGGAGCGCAATACCACCCGCTCGACCGTGCGCGCGCTCTCGGAGATCTTGCAGGCCCAGTTCGATCTGGCCCTCGACGACCTCGCGATCTACCTGCGCGACCCCGAGACCCCGCGGCTGGCGCGCACGAACGAGCCCGCCGTCGAGCAGCCCAGCGCCGACGGATCGGGCGGCTTGCGCTGGCGGCCGGACGACCCGCTCAACGACCTGACCGCGCTGCACGCCGATACCACGCCGATGGGCGTCGGCTTCGGCGCCGTCTTCGTGCCCGCGCTGTCGAGCACGCAGGAGGAGCCGCCGGTCGCGGTCTACGACGCCGAGAGCGGCGGGGCGGTCGCCGAGGGTCGCCCGGGCGCCCGCATCGTGCTGCGCCCGGGCAGCTACGACGTGCGCTTCGGCACGGGCACGGTCGTCCAACAGATCGTCGCGCGGGTCGAGGTCGAAGACGGGCGCACCGTCGTGGTGCCGCCCACCTGGGCCACGCTGCAGGTCGACGTGGTCGACGAGCAGTTCGTGCCCTTCCGCGGGACCTACGAGCTGATTCGCATGGACAACCGCGAGGACTACGGGCTCGGCTTCGGGGCCGACGAGCAGCAGGGCGAGAAGGTGCGCGTCTGGAGCCTGCCGCCAGGGCTCTACAAGATCATCCGCTCCGGCGGCACCTATCGCGACCGGACCGACTTCGCCACCGTGCGCCTCGTGCCCGGCGAGCACAGCCGCTTCACCCTCGTGCTCGACCCCGATACGGGCGAGTTCCTCGGCGCGGGCGAGGTCGAGCCCGGCTCGACCGCCGACCGCGATCAGACCTGGACCGTGCGCGGCGTGGTCGGCGGCAGCGTGGTCTTCAACGACACCGATCAGGCCGAGCAGCAGCAGGGCCGCAGCTACGGCGCCAGCGTCTTCTTCGACGGCTCGGCGATCTACCGCGAAGACGCCCACCTGTGGCACACCCGCCTCGAGCTGGAAGAAGAGCAGACCCGGGCGCCGGAGGACGACTTCTTCACCAACGACGCCGACCGGCTCTTCCTGCACTCGATCTACACCTACGTCGTCGTGCCCTGGTTCGGGCCCTATGTCCGGGCCGGCGCCGAGACCAGCCTGCTGACCCGCTATCAGGCGATCTCCGACGAAGCCTACGTCTGCCCGCCGGGTGATGGCGGCGGGCTGGCCGCCCCCTGCTCGACCGTCGACGGCCCCGACGGCCCGATCGTCGAGGTCGACCGCGACAACGCCGAACTCGTCGACCGCCTGCAGCTCGGCGGATCGTTCGCGCCGCTGCAGCTGCGCGAGGGGACCGGCGGCAACTTCCGGGTGCTGCGCAAGCGCAGCGTCGAGCTCGACCTGCGCGTCGGCCTCGGCGCGCGCCAGACGCTGTCCAACGGGCTGCGGACCTACGGCACCCGTCAGAGCCGGGCCGATCCGAGCCCCGAAGACCCGGATCGGGTGCTGGCGTACTACACCTACCAGCTCGTCGAAGACAGCTTCGTCAACGGCATCGAAGGCACCATCGTCGGCTTCGCCCGGCCGCTGCCCTGGGTCACCGTCAGCACCGAGTTCGACGGCCTGCTCGCCTTCGATCAGGACAACTCGAGCTTCACCTGGCGCAACCAGATCAGCCTGCGGCTGGCGAGCTTCGCCTCGCTGAACTACCGCTACAACCTCACCCTCGACCCGGCGATCATCGACGAGACGCAGACCGAGCACGACGTGCAGCTGCGGTTCTCCTACACCTTGTTCTGAGAGGGGTCGCCCCGCGCACAGGCACGGGCCCGCCCGGGCTCACAAGGCCCGGCTCAGGCGCTCATGTGGCGCGCGACGAAGTCGAGCCACGCCCGATACCACGCGCGCGCGTTGCGCGGGCGCAGGATCCAGTGGTTCTCGTCGGGGAAGACGACCAGCTCCGACTCGACGCCGTGCCGCTGCAGATCCTCGAAGAGCAGCAGCGCCTGCGAGACCGGCACGCGGTAGTCCTTCTCGCCGTGCATCACCAGAGTCGGCGTCTTCCACTTCTCGACCAGCCGGTGGGGCGAGTGCCGGTCGAACTCGGGGTGGGCCGGGTCGATGCCCGCCTGCAACTCGAACCACGCCGGCCAGTCGCTCGTCCCGTGGAAGGTCGACATGCGGTAGATGCCCGCGTGGCTCACCAGACACCGGAAGCGGTCGCTGCGGGCGCCGATCCAGTTGGTCATGTAGCCGCCGAACGAGGCGCCCATCAGCGCCACCCGCTCGGCGTCGACGCTCGGATGCACCTCGAGCCGATCGGCGGCCGCCATCACGTCGTCGTAGCAGATGCCGCCCCAGGCGTTGTTCCAGATGCCCTCGACGAAGGCCTGGCCGTAGCCCGTCGACCCGCGCGGGTTGGGCAGCGACACCGTATACCCCGCGGCGACCGCCGTCAGCGCGTTCCAGCGCCAGTGCCAGCCGTCCTCGTGCTGACCGACCGGACCGCCGTGCACCCACAGCAGCGCCGGCGAAGGCCCCGCGCCGGGCCGATGCACCAGCAGGCCGTGCACCGCCGCGCCGTCCGTGCTCTCGACGGAGAAGTCATCGACGACGACCCCCTCGGCCCAGGCGGCGTCGAAGCCCGAGAGCGCGGCCAGCCGCTGCGGCGTGCCGTCGTCGATGCGGCAGACCTCCGGCGGATGCAGCAGGCGATCGGTCAGCGCCACCAGCGTGCCGTCGGGCCCGCGGCGCAGCCGCCGGAACGATCCCGGCGCATCCTTCGCCACCAGCCGCTGCACCGACCCGTCGGCCAGATCGACAGCGAAGGGCACCGTGCGGCCGCGCACCCCGGCGACGACCAGCGCCCGGCGCTCGGTCACCGCGCAGATGCTCGGGTGCACGTCCCAGTCGCCGGCCAGCGGCGCCGCGCTGCCCTGCTTCAGGTCGAAGCGCCACAAGGCCGGCCGACCCAGCATGCCGTCGACCCGGGCGTGCAGTTCACCGACCGCCCAGCGCCCGTCCGGCGAGACCGCGAGGCCCTCGATGAGCGCCCGCGGCGTGGTCGGAATGATCGTCGACGCGCCGGTCTCGAGGTCGAAGGCCAGCAGCTGGCTCTCCGGCAGGCGGTCCGCGCCGGGCTGCTCCCGCGAGATCACGACCGTGCGCCCGTTGCCCGCCATCGCCCACGGCGAGTCGCGGTGATCCCGATCGGCGTCGGGGGTCAGGTCGGTCCGCTGTTCACCGTCGTAGACCACCAGATGCGGCGCCGCGGTGGGCAGCCAGTGATCCCACGAGCGCACCGGCATGGTGGTGTAGTGCAGCGTCGAGGGGCCCTTCTCGGCCCGCTCGATGCCGTGCTCGCGCTGCTGCCCGTGGGCCACGCCGGGCCAGACCGACGTCAGCACGACCACCCGCTCGCCGCCGCAGGCGAACGCGTCGACCCCCAGCGGCTCGTCGGTGATCGGGCGCGCCTCGCCGCCGCCGGGCGGCAGCATCCAGACCTGGGTGAAGCGGCCCTTCTCGTCGGTCGGCGTGGGTCGGGCGCTGAGGAAGAGCAGCGCGCCGTCGGGGCGAAAGCGCGGGCTGCGGTCGTCGGACTCGCCCCAGGTCAGCCGGGTCAGCTCGGCGGCGGGATCACTCGCCGAGATGCGCCACAAGTCACTGACGTAGCGCGCCTCGTCGCGATCGAGGCGGGCGACCTGCACGGCGAGCCACGCCCCGTCGGGCGCGACCTCCGCCGCCGTCACCCGGCCCAATCGGGTCAGGGCATCGACATCGAACGCTGCGGACTCTCGCGTATCGGCACTCACGTAGGCGCTCTCTGCGTCGGTTCGGCTCGGGCACCGGGAAGCACATTCGGCGCGCGCTTCGAAGCGGACGCCGGGTGCGGTACATCACCTCATCTTCGGCGATCGGCTCACCCACCGATCGGCCGCGCTGTACGGCGAGGCACAGTGTGCCAGAGCCTAAGGAAATGTTCTATCTCTCCGCGGAGACCCATGGCCAACCCGCCGCCTTTCGAACCGCTCGGCGACCGCCAGCGCAGCTTCGAGTTCCGCTACACCGTCTTCAACGTCAGCGCGCGCCTCGACGAGCGCCGCCTCGAGGTCAGGGCCGGGGTGCGTACGTCGGCGGCGCCCATCGACCGGCTCCAGCACCTGCACGTGCACCGCGACGCGGGGCGGGGGGTTGACGAGCTGCTGCTCAGCTACGCGCTGCCCGGCGGCCGCCTGCGCCGGATCCGGGTCTTCGCCGACAGCGGACAAGCCGGCTTCGACGCCCTGGTCGACGGCCTGCTCGCCCGGCGCCCCGACATCGACATCCGCGAGCTCGACCGGCGGGAGGCCTGGGACCGCACCGGCTCCCGCGAGCTCGACCGTATCGTGCTGCCGGGCATGATGGCGGTGGCGATCATCGGCCTCGCCCTGATGTTCAGCCCCCGGGTGCTGCACGGCCTCGATCGCGGAGAGGCCACCATCGACGCCGCCGCCCTCGCCGCCGGCGAGCGCCCCGAGACCCGCAACCTGACCGTCGAGGGCCGGGCGCTGCTCGACGGGGTGCTCTTCGCCGATCAGGACCCCGGCCGGGCGGACGGGCCGACGACCGCGTGGCTGCCGATCGTCGACCCCGACTGGCGGCCCGGCGAGCCGGTGGGCGTGCTGCTCGAGCTGCGCAACCGCACCCGCGCCGACATCCTGGCCATCGCCGAGCAGCCGCGCTTCTCGGGGATCCTGCGCGATATCTGGTGGGAAGGGCTCGATCAGCGGCGCCGGGCGGCGTTCGACAAGCAGGGCCTCGCGCTGACCGCCGACTTGGCCCTCGTCGAGTACGGGGCGACCCCCGGCTCGGACCTGGCCATCACGATCGGGGTGATCGGGCTGCTCGGCACGATGATGCTGGCGGTGATCGTGGCGCTGCGGCGGCGGGCGAAAGCCAGCGCGGAGAAAGCGCAGCGCATCCCGCTCAACCGGCCGCGGGGCATCGCGCTCGATGACGACGACGACGACGATCGGATGTGAAGGCGCCGCCGACCGGGCGATCGGCGGCCGAGCGGGTCAGTAGGTGACCAGCTCGTCGTAGGCCTCGGGGCGGCGGTCGCGATAGAACTGCCACGTCTTGCGCACCTCGTCGATCATGCCCAGGTCGAGGTCGGCGACGACCAGCTCGTCGTCGTCCTCCGACGCCTCGGCGAGGAACTGGCCCCGCGGGTTGACGAAGTAGCTGGTGCCGTAGAACTTGCCGATGTTCCACGGCGCCTCGGTGCCCACCCGGTTGATCGCGCCGACGTAGTAGCCATTGGCCACCGCGTGCGCCGGCTGCTCGAGCTTCCACAGGTACTGGCTGAGGCCGGCGACGGTCGCGCTCGGGTTGAAGACGATCTCGGCGCCGTTGAGGCCCAGGCAGCGCGCGCCCTCGGGGAAGTGACGGTCGTAGCAGATGTAGACCCCGACCTTGGCGTAGCGGGTCTCGAAGACCGGGTAGCCGCCGTCGCCGGGCTTGAAGAAGTACTTCTCCCAGAAGCCGGCCGTCTGCGGGATGTGCTGCTTGCGATACTTGCCCAGGTAGGTGCCGTCGGCGTCGATGACCGCAGCGGTATTGTAGTACACCCCGCGCATCGCCTCCTCGTAGACCGAGGCGACGATCACCATCTGATACTTGCGGGCGAACTCGGCCAGCCGGTCGGTCGTCGGGCCGGGCACCGGCTCGGCGGCGGCGTACCACCGCGGATCCTGGCTCGGGCAGAAGTACGGCCCGTTGAAGATCTCCTGCAGGCAGAGGATCTGCACCCCCTGCTCGCCGGCCTTCTCGATGAAGGGTACGTGCTTCTGGAAGGCCGCCTCCTTGATCTCGGCGACCGGGCGACTCTCGTCGTTGATCGGGTTGCTGCACTGAATGAGTCCGCAGCGGACGACCTGGCTCATGGGCGGCTCCTGGAGGGCACCTTGACGTGATGGCCGGCCCCGTGCCGACCGGCAGATGGGGGACTGTACGGCGTTGTGGTGACGGCTGGCAAGACGGGCGCCGGGCGGCGGCCCGCGGGGATCAGGGCGCCGGCGGCAGCGCGCGCAGCCCGCGGCGGATGCGGCGCTCGACGGGCTCGGGATCGAGGCCATCGCCCGGCGCGACGCCCTCGAGCACGTCGCGGGCCTCCTCGAAGGCCTTGCGGGCCGCGGCGTAGGCCTTGCCCGCGCTCTCGGCCTCACCCAGCGCCGCCAGCCGGCGGGCCAGCCCGAGCTTCGCCGCCGGGCCGGGATCGCTCTTCAACCGCTTGCGGCTCTCGGCGATCGCCTCGCCGATGAGCGTGCGCGCCTGATCGAGCTGCCCGGTGCGCCCCAGGAACAAGCCCAGCGCCGCCTTGGCCCCCGCCGCCGCGTCGCCATAGGCCGCCGCGTTCTCCGGATCCTGCTGCGCCAGCTGGCCGAACAGCGCGGCGGCGCCGTCGAACTCGGCCCGACCGCGGGTGAAGTCGGCGTAGTCCGCCGGGCGACCCTCGGGATCGGTGCGGGTCAGGAAACGCCCCAGGCGCATGCGGGTCTCGGCCAGCTCGACGAGCCACGCCACCGGCGGCCGATCGGCCTTGGCCAGCGGCGCGAGCGCGTCGACCGCCGCGGTGATGTGGCGCGCGCGGTCGTCGAGCCCGCGGCGCCCGGTGGCCATGTCGGCCAGGGTCAGCCGCTGGCGGGCCAGCATCAGCCGCATGCGCGGGTTGTCGGCCTTGGCCTCGACCTGCTTCTCGAGGGCGTCGATCTGACCGTTGGTCATCAACCGCCGCACGTACTTGCCATCGTTACCCGGCACCCGCGACATCAGCTCGTCCGAGCGCTGCCAGGTATCGAGCACGACGGCCATCAGCTCCTCGGCGTTGCGCTCGGCCTGCGCCCGCAGCTTCTCCGAGCGGGCCAGCCGCAGCTCGGCCTGCCGCTGCGCCGCCTCGGCCTCGTTGCGCGCCTTCTGATCGGCGAACGCCTTCTTCTCGGCCAGATCGAGCTGCTCGGCCTTCGCCCGGAAGCGATCCTGCGACGCCTCGACCTGCCCCTTGAGATCTTGAATCTGCGTCTCGTCCCAGAAGACCCAGCCGCCGAGCAGCAGCACCAGCACCGTCAGCAGGAACGCCAGCCGCCGCATGCTCGCCGAGTCCCCGCGGGCCCGATCGCGCTCGGTGGCCACCTTCGACAGCGCGGCCTGATGATCGGCCTCCCGCTGCGCCTCCTCGCGCTCCTTGCGGGCCAGGGCCGCCAGCTCGGCCGCCTCGATGAAGCGCCGCACCTCGGCCGGCAGCACCGCGCGCAGCCGCTTGCGCTGCTCGTCGGCCAGATCCTCGCCCGCCAGATGGCCCAGGCGCGCCCCGCGGGGCAGATCGAGATCGTGCCGCCCGTCCTCGACCCACTTGGCCGCGTCGCGCTCGGCCTCCTCGCGCCGCTCGAGCACCGGGCGGTCGGCCTCGATCCAGGCCCGCAAGCCCGGCCACAGGCGGATGAGCGCCCAATGCGCCAGCCGCACCCGCCGCTCGCCCTCGGGCCCCTCGATGCGCACCAGCGGGGTATCGGCGCCGGGGCGCTCCGCCTCGAGCCGCTCGATGACCGCCTCGGCCCGCGGCCCGTCGCCGGCGGCGACCACCGCCTCGGCGTGACCCACCGACGTCGGCCGATCCCCCTGCCCCCGGCCCACCTCGACCAGGGCGCACAAGAGCCCGCGGGCGCGGACCCGATCGTCGTTGGACAACGCCGAGATGCGGGCATCACAGGCCCGGGCGACGCCGTGGGTCAGCGTGCCGAGGCCCTCGTAGGCCTGGATCGACGGCCGCTCGGCGTGCATCAGCGCCGAGAGCATCCAGCACAGCGACGCCGGGCCGCCGGGCTGCCGCTCCGCGTCGTCGAGCAGCCGTCGGGCCAGCGGCGGCGGCCAGGGCCGGCCGACGATCGCCGCCGGCCCCTCGACGACCGCCTTGAGCCCCGACCGGGTCAACCCCGACAGCGAGTACAAGGCCCCGTGGGTCGCCAGCAGCCCCGCGGTGCGTGGCAGGCGCTCCTCGATGACCTCCGCCAGATCGACCCGCTCGGCGGTCACCAGGAAGAGCCGCTGATCGAAGTCTTCGAGGGCCTCGGCCAGCAGGGTATCGAGCCGCTCGACCGCCGCCGGCTCGACCGCGCGGCCGTCGACGTCCTCGAGGTGATCGATGACCAGCAGCAGCCCGTGATCGGCGGGCAGCTGCTCCTTGACCAGATCGGCCAGCCCCGAGCGGCGCAGATCGCTGCGCACCCGCTCGTGGTCGCCGCCGCCGCGCAGGACGCCGGCGAGCCCCGCCGCCAGCGAGACCAGCGGTCGATCGCCGAGCCGCACCGAGGCCACCCGCCACGACGAGGGCGACCCCTGGACCCCGCCGCGCATGACCGCCGGCACCACCCCCGCCCGGGCGAACGCCGTCTTGCCCACGCCCGGCGGGCCGACGAGGCGCAGCCAGCGGCGATGCTTGCCGTCGCTCTGCGTGCCCAGCCGGGCCACCGCCTCGCTCGCCTCGCGGTCGCGGCCGAAGAAGTAGCGCGCCTCGCTCGCCCGGTAGGGCCGCAGCCCGGGGTAGGGATCGATCATCGACCCGGGCACCGGCGGCGGCCGCATCGGATGCTCGCGCAGCCGCGCCACGAGCGCGCGCAGCTGGGTATCGAGCATCGACTTGTCGTGGGCGAGGTGGGCCACCTCGTAGCGGGTGAGCTGCTCGGCCACCGGCCCCGGATCGAAACCCTCGCGCAGCAGCGGGATCGTCTCGAGCGAGCGGTTGAGCGCCGCGACCCGCTCGGCGTGATCGAAGCTGGCCCGCGCCCAGTCGAGCGGCGTGCGATCGGTCAGCAGGATGAGGTGATGCCGGGCCCACGTCAGCGCGCGGTGGTGGCCCGCCAGCCAGTGATCGCCCGAGCGCACCGACTGCTCGTCGAACCAGACGTCGAGCCCGGCCGAGCGCAGGAATTTATGGGTCGCCCGGGCCAGCGACACCGTATTGCGGGCATAGCTGAGGACGACGTCCGGCCGGCGGTCACTGCTCGATTTACGGGCGCTCAACCTCACCTCCTGCTCTACGGTGGAGTAGCAGAATTTCGACCGGTCGGCCATTCTTGTCCGGCCAGCGCATACCGCGCTCGACCGTCGATTCGCACCCGTCGAGTGTACACGCTCCGACGCGGCGAAACGCCGCTCCAGACGACTTCCGGGAGATCCGATGCTCAAGAGCGATGCCCGCCGACTCGCCGATGCCCTCGAGGCCCTGCTGCGGGACCACGTGCGGGCCGAACTCGGCGGCTGGTCGCTCGCGACCCGCGACCGACTGCTGCGACGGCTCACCCGCCACCTGCCGCTGGACGGCGCCGAGAAGGCGTCGGAGTTCGCGCCGCCGATGTGGACGCTGAACGTGGCCCGCAAGGTCGGGCTCTCCCGCGAGCGGGCGGTCGCCCTGGCGGTGGTCGGCACGGTCTACTTCTCGACGGCCGACCTCGCCGACGACATCGCCGACGGCGACCTGGCCGACGACCCCGACGACATCGGCATCCACGTCACCGACGTCTGTCGGCTGACCTTTCTCTATCAGCAGGCCATCGCGCGCGTGCCCGAGCTCGACGCGGCCGGCCGCGACGCGATCGCCGAGACCCTCGCCCGCCTCGGCCTCGACATGGCCGACGGGCAGGAGCTCGACCTGCGCAGCACCAACGCCATCGAAGGCGCCGACCCGGTCACCATCTCGCGCCACAAGAGCGGCGCCGAGTTCGCCGCGCTCGGCGAGATGATCGCCATCGCCGGCGGCTTCGATCGCGACGCCTGGCGCGACTTCGGATCGGCGTTCGGCACCGGGGCCCAGATCACCTCCGACTACTTCGACCTCTTCCTCGATCCCGAGAGCGACGACTGGGCCGCCGCCAAGCCCACGGTGCCCATCCGCCGCGCCCTGGCCGACCCGCGACATCACGCCGCGGTGCGCGGGCTGCTCGCGGGCCGGCGCACCCGCGCCGAGCGCAAGGCGGCGGGCTTGTGGCATCTGGTCCAGGCCGGCGCGGCCGACGGTCTGCGCGCGGCGCAGGCCGCGGTGCTCGCCCGGCTCGAGGCCGCGGTGCAGCGCACCGGACAAGCCCGCCGCCTGCGAAAGTTCATCGAGCCGGTGGCCGACATCGGCCAGGCCATCGCCGAGGCGCTCGACGAGTACCGCGGCGATCCGCGCCCGCCGGTCGGCGACATCGAAGACGAACACCGCCTCGCGCTGCAGCGCGCCGAGCGCTTCCTCGAGAGCGCGCCCCGGCCCGACGCCCGCGGCCCGGATGGCCTCTGGCTGCCGCTGATGCTGCTCGACGCCGACGCCGCGGCCGGCGCGGCCGGCGCGGCGATGACGGGCGCGATCATCGAGCCGCTGCTGGCCGCCGTCGACGCGGACACCGGCGGCGCGCGACGCCACCCGCAGCGCGGTGAGCTGCCGCCGGACGCCGACGCCACCGGGCGCCTGATCCGGTTGGCCGCGGCCGCCGGCCTGGGCGATCACCCGGCCGTGCGGCGGGCGGCCGACACCCTGCTGTCCGCCTCGCGTCGGGACGGTCTGGTCGAGACCTGGCTCGGCGACCGGCGCCGTTTCCCCGACGCGGGCGAGCTGCCCGGTCAGGTGTGCCCGGTCACCGTCGCCGTGGCCCTGCGCGGGCTGCTCGCCGTCGACGAGGCGGCCCATCACGGTCAGGCCGTCAAGGGCGCCCTGCTGCTCGCCCGGCTGCTCGAACGGGGTCCGCCGCAGTGCCGCTCGGCGTTCTACGGCCAGGGGCTGGTGGAGTCCGAGGTGAGCCGCTTCCTGCTCGCCATGCGCGCGCTGCTGCGCGACCGGGATCGGGAGGCCGTCGATCGCGCCCTGGCCGCCTCAGCCGCGCGCTCGCTGGCCCGCCTGCGCCTCGACGGACGCATGGGCGACGTCGTCGAGACCGCGGCGCGGGCGCACGCGCTGTTCGAACTGCACCGCGCGGGTCTGCTCGACACCGCGAACCGCGACACAGCGAACCTCGACGCGATCGCCCGCGCCTTGATCGACGCCCAGGCCGGCGACGGGGGATATCCCCCCGACGCCTGTTTTCGAGCGCCCGGCGGCGGGGTCGAATACGATGCCCTGGGAGACCGGCGCCTGAGCACGGCGCTCGTCCGCTGCACCCTCGCGAGGTTCGATGCAAGACGCGGTGATTGACGCGAAGACGGCGCCCGAAGCCGAAGACGGCGCGCAGGCGATCCGCATCGAGCGGACCCGCGCCTTCATCCTGACCCACTTCGCGCTGTGCGGCATCGGCCTGCTGTCGAACAGCATCGAGATCGCCTTCGGCCTCGGTCAGAACGAGCTGCGCCACCTCATCAGCACGCTGGTCATCTGCGCCGGCACCTTGATCAGCGTCGTCGCCTGGCTGCTGTGGCGGCGCCGCATCGGGCTCTCGTTCCTGATCCCGGGCATCCTGATGCTCGACACCGTGATCATCATGGCCCAGATCTATCAGGAGGCCGACATCGAGACGGCGTGGGTCGCCACGCCGATCATGTTGATCTTCATGCTGCCGCTGTTCAGCGACCGGCCGCGGCTGGTCTGGCTGCTCGCCGCCATGCAGATCGGCCTGTTCTGGTTGATGCTCTACCTGCGCGCCGCCGAGATCCTGCCCTACGAGATGCGCACGGACGACTTCATCCACGACCTCGACTTCGGCATGTTCAACTGGCTGGGCTTCATCGTCGTGGTGGTCGGCTCGGCGATGCTCGCCGGTCGAACCAGCGTCGACGTGCTCAACAGTCAAAGACAGCTCGACGAGGCCCTCAAACGGCAGGAGATCGAGCTCGCCCGGGCCAACGCGCGCATCGTGCAGCAGCAGAAGCTGCTGTCGGTCGAGCAGCTCACCGCGGGCATCATGCACGAGATCAACAACCCGCTGACCTTCGTGCGCACCAACCTCGGCAGCTTGACCCGCGACGTGACCGACATCACCGAGCTGCTCGACCTCTATGCCCGCTTCGACGAGCGGATCGGCGAGCTCGACCCCGACCTCGCCGACGAGATCGAAGAGCTGCGCGAAGAGCTGTGCCTCGACGAGCCCGACAGCGCGCTCAAGGAGCTGCTCGACGACGCCCGCGACGGCGTCGACCGGGTCCAGGGCATCATCCGCGATCTGCGGGTCTTCTCCCGGCTCGACGAGGCCGAGCGCAAGCCGGTCGAGCTGCGCGAAGGCATCGAGAGCACCGTCAAGATCGCGCGCACCCGCTTCGACGAGAAGAACGTCTCCCTCGACCTGCGCTGCGCCGAGCTGCCCGAGATCGAGGTCTTCCCGGCCCTGTTCAATCAGGTGGTGATGAACCTGGTGCAGAACGCGCTGGACGCCACGGCGCACGGCGGGCGGGTGCGCATCTCGACCGAGCAGTGGGGCGACGGCCAGCGGGTGATCGTCGAAGACGACGGCCCGGGCGTACCGCCGGACATCGCCAACCAGATCTTCGATCCGTTCTTCACGACCAAGACCGTCGGTGAAGGCACCGGCCTCGGGCTCAGCCTGAGCATGGACATCGCCACCAAGCATCGGGGTCGGATCGAGGTCGATCGTTCACCGGAGCTCGGCGGCGCGCGGTTCACCTTCTCCGTGCCCCCGAGCGGTCGGGAGCTGAGGGGCGATCGGGCTTCTGCGGCGGGAGACGAGACGCGCGAGGCGTGAGCGCCGGGCGAATGCCGGCGCGCGGCGAGGGCTCAGGCGCCGAACAGGTAGACCGCTCGGCTCTGCTTGCCCTTGCTCGCAGTGCCGCGGAGGTTCGCCAGAATCTGCTTCTTGATGGCCTTGCGACGCATGATGACTCTCTTCGTCCGGGTTGCGCCCCGAAGACAGTGCGAAGGCCGTGCCATGTCTCGCCGCATTGTGCCAGCCCGATCATAGCTCACAATGTAATTTTTGATATGGGGCACAATTTGAACCGTGTGAGTTCTGTTATCTTCGCAAGATTGCGATCATACGGATATATCCGCCCACCATTGTGTGCCACATCGGGCACAAGCACATTTTCGCACAATGCGTCACACCAGCCACGATCAGCGGCGTCTGACGCGACTCTTCGCCCGGCCCGAAGCCTGACCTCGACCGAACCGGCCTTGCTCCGCGTCGGGCCCTTCGGACAGACTGGCCACCGGCGGCCTGCCGACCGCCGACCCACCTCTCGCACGGAGAGCACGATGTCCGACGAGGCAGTGGTCTACTCCTCGCTCAACCTCGCCGAGGTGCACCTCGTGCGCAGCCTGCTGACCCGGGAGGGCATCGGCTCCCGGGTGCGGCGGCAGTTCCTCGCGCCGCTGATGGGCGAGATCCCCGCCGACGACGCCCGGGCGGAGCTGATGGTGAGCGCCGACCGCCTCGACGCCGCCCGCGCGGTGATCGACGCGGCGCTCGCGGCCGACCAGACCGAGCGCGACTGCCCCGCGTGCGGTGAGCCCAACCCGGGCGGATTCGAACTGTGCTGGTCGTGCGGCGCCGATCTACCCATGGCCGGGGATCCGGTCGTGCTGCCCGGAGGCGGCTGAGATGTCGCGAAGTGAGAGGCGCCGGGCCGGCAGGCGGCTGTCCGTATTGTCGGTGTGCCTGATCGGGGCCAGCGCCGGCCTGCTCGCCTGCGACGACGGCGCCCGGCCGGACGCCGAGCCGGTGGATCGAGGGCCCGCCGACAGCGCGCCGGCCGCGCCGGACGTCGGCCCCGGGCCGGACGCCGATATGCACATCGCGCGCGAGACCGACGCGGCCGCTGCGGCCGACGCTGGCGACATGGGCCCGACAGCGGACGCGATGTTGCCGCCGGACGCGGCCCTCGAGCCCGACGCGGCGCCGGTCGACCCGCTCACCGTGCCGCTCGCCGGGCAATCCCCCTGGGGCCCGGCGGCCCGGGTCTCGGCGCTGGACGTGCCGAACAACGCCGACACGGCGCGCCGGGCCGGCTGCCTGCTGCACGGCGAGGGCGCCGGCTCGAAGCTCTACAGCCTGCTGCTGGTGGCCGGCGGCGGGCTGGGCAGTCAGGTGCGCCCGAACCCCGCGGGCGAGATCGACCTCGTCGTGCTGATGCGCGCGGTCGGCTGGGAGCCCGGCGTGTCGTCCGGCGAGCTCGATACGGTCGACATCGAGATTCTGCGCGGGCTGCAGGGGCCCGACGGCGCGCTGCTCTACCGGACCGACGGCTTCGTGGACGGCGACCCCGAGCAGCCGGCGAACACCGCGTTCGTCGGCTCTGGCGTCGACGACGGCTGGCTGTGGACCGATCAGATCCAATTCGAACTGCCGCTGTCGCTGCTCGGCAGCCCCGAGCTGCCCCTGCGGCTGGAGAATACCGTGCTGACCGGGCGCATCGCCGCCGAGGGGCCCGGCTTCCGGCTCGACGACGGGGCCCTGGCGGGCTACATCACCGACGAGGCGGTGCTCGAGCTCGCCGCGGTGCTGCGCGAGCAGTGCCTCGTCGAAGACGCCCCGACCTTCTGCGCCCTGATCCGCAGCCAGCTCGACGAGCCGCCCGAGGTGCTGCTCGAGCTGGTGGTGGGCATCATCGGCGGCTTCGAGGCTCGGGTCGAGGGGCCGCGGGCGACGCCGTGTGATCCGGAGCAGCCCGACGACTGCAACGCGGTGGGGGTCTGTCTGGTGCTCGAGGGCAGCCCGGTGATCGTCGAGGGCGCGGCGCCACCGCCCTGACGGCGGCCGTCGGCGGCCACGGCGCGGGGCCGCCGCTCGGGCGGGAAGATCCACAAAGGAGTGGATGTCGCCGACGAGATCCTGTAAACCCCCCGGACGCGCGATCGGCGTGCGCCCGGCGCACCCGCCATCGCCCATAGATTCTGACCGACCGAGGAGTACCCGCCATGGCCCGCCGCTGCGAGCTGACCGGCAAGGGCCCGATCACCGGGCACAATATCAGCCACTCCCACATCAAGACCAAGCGCCGTCAGGTGCCGAACATCCACAAGCGCCGCCTCTTCAGCGACGCGCTGGGGTCGTTCGTGACCTTGAACGTGGCCGCCAATACGATCCGCTCGATCGAGCACGCCGGCGGCTTCGACAAGTTCATCCTCAAGCAGAACGTCGAGGGGCTGAGCAAGCGGGCTCTGGCGGTGCGCAACCGCATCGAGCGCGCCCGCCGGGCCATGGGCTGAGCGCCACCGCGCCGCCCGCGCGCCGGCCATCCGCCGGCGCGCCCCCTCCCCGAGTACGCTGAACCGCCCATCGACGCGAGCGGTGTATCCAGGCTCGGTGCTGCGGGACTCGTGCGGCCGCGCAGACGCATGGGCGCAGCCGGTCCGGCGCCTACTTCGGTGAGCCCTCGGTCCCGGCCGGCGCCTTCGCGGGCGGATCTCCGCGCACCTCACCGGTCATCGGCACGAAGCGCACCCCGCCGTGGTCTTCGATGCGGTGGCCGTCCTTGGTCTTGACCACCACCTTGAGTCGTTGGATGCCCTCGCCCACCGGCAGCACCAGCCGTCCGCCGGGGCGCAGCTGCTCGATGAGCGCCGGCGGGATGCGATCGGGCGCGGCCGCGAGGATGATCAGGTCGAAGGGCGCCTCGGCGGGCCAGCCGCGGTAGCCGTCGCCGCAGCGCACGGTGATGTTCTCGTACTTCAGCCGGGTCAGGGTCGCCCGGGCCCGGTCGGCGAGCGGGCAGACGATCTCGATCCCGTAGACGTGGTCGACGATGCGCGAGAGCACCGCCGCCTGGTAGCCCGAGCCGGTGCCCACGTCGAGCGCCTTCATGCCGGGCTTCGCGCCGGCGAGCTGGGTCATCAACGCCACGATGTACGGCTGCGAGATCGTCTGCTGGTGGCCGATGGGCAGCGGGTGGTCGGCATAAGCCAGCCCGACGCGCTCGGGCGGCACGAAGCGCTCCCGGGGCACCTCGGCCATGGCGCGCAGGACGGCGGGCGCGGTGATGTCGCGCCCGGCGAGGTGCTGGTTGATCATCTGTAGACGGGCCATGGCGAACGGGTCCTCCGTCGGCGGGGGATCGGGCTCGGCAGCCTGCGCCGACGGCACGCCGAGCAGCGCCACAGCCAGTCCGACAGGCCACAGCGGGGCCAACAATCTGCGCATCGTCGCGACCTCCGGGTTGCGCGCGGCCTCCATCATGCCACCGACCTGCGCCGCGATCCTTGAATCCACGCCCCGGGCCGCCGATGCTCGGGGCCGCCACCGCCGACAGGAGCACAAAGTGTCCGACCTGCGCGACAAGACGCTGTTCATCACCGGGGCCAGCCGAGGCATCGGCAAGGCCATCGCCATCAGGGCCGCCCGCGACGGGGCCAACATCGTGATCGCGGCCAAGACCGCCGAGCCTCACCCGCGCCTGCCGGGCACGATCTACACCGCCGCGCAGGAGATCGAGGCCGCCGGCGGCAAGGCGCTGCCGCTCGTCGTCGACATCCGCGACGAGAACCGGGTCGAAGAGGCCGTGGCCGAGGCGGTCGACCGCTTCGGCGGCATCGACATCTGCATCAACAACGCCAGCGCGATCATGCTCAGCGGCACGCTGCAGACACCGATGAAGCGCTTCGACCTGATGCATCAGGTCAACGCCCGGGGCACCTACGTCACCTCGCGGGCCTGCCTGCCGCATCTGCTGAAGGCCGCCAACCCGCACATCCTCAACATCAGCCCGCCGCTGAACATGGATCCCAAGTGGTTCGCCAACCACGTGGCCTACACCATGGCCAAGTACGGCATGAGCATGTGCGTGCTCGGCATGGCCCAGGAGTTCGCCGGCAAGGTCGCGGTCAACGCGCTGTGGCCGCGCACCGCCATCGCCACCGCGGCGGTCAAGAACCTGCTCGGCGGCGAGGCGATGATGAACGCCAGCCGCAAGCCGTCGATCATGGCCGACGCGGCCCACGCCATCCTGGTGCGCCCGATGGCGACCACCGGCGGCAACTTCTACATCGACGACGAGGTGCTCGCCGAAGAGGGCATCACCGACCTCGAGCCGTACGCCGTCTCGCCGGGCACCCCGCTCGTCCCGGACTTCTTCCTCTGAGTGAGGCCGCTTCCTCTCGATCGGTCCGCCAGCGATCCCCCGGCCCGCACGGGGGGACGCGCCGGACTTCATCCTGATATGGTGCGGACCGCGCCGCTGATGGCGCGACGCGGGGCTGCCGCCACGGCCGCCCCCGGTTCGACGCCCGCGGGGGGCTGATCCGGATGGCGGTCGGAAGCTTCGACCAGGACACGATCGACGAGGTGGTCGCCGCCGCGCTCGACGCGGGGCTGACCGAGCGCGGCCGCCGCGCGCAGCTGCTCGCCCACCTGCCCGAGCGCTTCGTGGCCAAGATCGAAGAGGTCGCCGACCCCGCCGAGCAGCTGCGGCTCGACCTCGAGCACCTCAACGAGAACCCGCGCCTGCCCGACCATCACCAGCCGCCGCTGGCCAGCTGGCTGCAGAACGCCTACCTGATGACGACGCCGTCGCCCCAGGCGCGCATCTTCCGCGATCTGCGCGGGCGGCTCGTCGGCTCGGGCCGGCAGCAGGAGATCCTGCGCAGCATCACCCGCATCAAGCGCATCGCGGTACCCGAACAGCAGCGCAGCGTCGAGCGGCAGCGGGCGCCCGACCCCCGCGCCGGCACGCTGCTCGGCGGCCGCTTCACCCTGGAGAAGGAGCTCGGCCGCGGCGCGGTGGCGACGGTCTGGCGCGCCGAAGACCTGGCCACGACGAGCAAGGTCGCGGTGAAGATCCTGCATCGGCGCTGGGCGGAGAACCCCGAGCGGCGGGAGCGCTTCTTCGCCGGCGCCCGCCAGATGGCGCAGTTCGCCCACCCGCACATCGTGCCGGTGGTGCTGCCCGAGGGCCGGGACGACGGCGCGTGCTACTGCGTGCTGGAGTACCTCGACGCCGGTGATCTCGAGTCGGCGCTGCGCGAGGGGCGCATCCGGCGCAACGCGGCGCTGCGGGCGCTGCTCAAGGTGGCCTCGGGGGTCGCGGCGATGCACGCGGCGGGGGTGATGCACCTCGACCTCAAGCCGCAGAACATCCTGCTCGCCACCGACGGCCGGGTGATGCTCGGCGACTTCGACCGGGTGCGCAACGCGGCCACCGAGGGCGGCTCGACCACCGACACCGTCGAGTCGATCTTCTACCTGGCGCCGGAGACCTTCGACGATACCCGGCGGCCGGGCCCGGCGGCTGATGTCTTCAGCCTGGGCATGAGCGCGCTCTTCGTGCTGCACGGCGACAAGCTGCCGGCCTGGATCGTGCGCCGGCCGTCGGCGCTGCTGCGGCGGATCGACTGCCCCGAGGCGCTGCGCGCGGTGATCGCGCGGGCGATCGAGCTCGAGCCGGCCAACCGGCAGACCGACGTCGAGTCGCTGGCGATGGCCATGAAGGAGGCCCTCGGCCGCTCGCCCACCGGCGGGCTGGCGCGGGTGGCGCCGCTCATCTCGTCGGGCCCCTCGGCGGTCAAGCCGCCGGGCGTCCGCATCGCCCCCGGCTCGGGCCCGATGCCGCGCATCTCGGCGCCGCCCCGGGTCGGTCGCAGCACCGGCGAGCTGCCGGTGGTCACCGAGAGCGGCGGCTACCGCGCGATGAGCCAATCGGGCGGCTTCCCGGCGCTCAGCGCCGCCGCGGCCTTCGACGCCGAGGCGGCCTCGGTCAGCGGGTCGCTCGACATGAAGAGCAGCCGACCCTTGCCCGAGCCCTCGCTGCCGCCGCCCTCGCTGCCGCCGCCCGAGGTCGAGCTGCCGCCGGCGCGCACCGGCGAGCTCGTGCTCGAGGACTCGATCGACAGCGCCCTCGAGGTGCTCGATCGGGCAGCGGCGGCGGCGCTCGCCGAGGAGTTCGCCCGCGAGGAGGCCCGCAGCGAGGCCCGCGACGGCCCGCGGGCCCCGATCCCCGACGAGACCGACGCCAGCGGCAGCGAGCCCGGGCTCGCCAGCGCGCTGCTGCCCGCGCCCGGCGCCGAGCCGCCGATCGATCCCATCGCCGACTCCATCGACCTCGACGCGCCGGTCGACCCGGCGCACAGCTCGGGGCACCACGTCTCGCTGGCGGGCGACGAGAACCGCTCGCCCTGGCAGTGGGTCGAGCGCTCGGGCGGCTTCATGCTGGTCGACGAGCCGCCCGGCTCGGACGAGCATTCGCTGTCGGGCTCGAGCCTGGGTTCGATCGAGCAGGTGCCCGGCCGCGCGCCCTGGAATTGGGGCCACGGCGCGCAGAGCGACCTGCCGAGCGGATCGGCCCGGGCCGACGTCGAGCCGCGGCGCGTCGGCAGCGCGCTGCGCAACCTGCAGACGATCCCCGCCGATGTGGACGAGCCCTTCGCCATCGCGGACGCGCAGCCGCTCGAGCGCAAGCCGCATACCGATCCCGAGGTGGCGCCGGTGCATGCGCGCCCGGCGGCTGCGGACGCGGGCGCGCTGCCGCTCGACCTGCCGCCGGACGCCTTCGCGGCGGGCTCGGCGCCCGACGCCGGGTCCGATACGGGCCTCGATCCGGCGCTCGCCGAGGTGGCGGACGAGCAGACCGCGGAGGAGGCCTTCTTGCCGCCGCCGCCCGATCTCGCCGGCTTGATGACCGAGCACCTCGGTCCGCGCGGTCGCCCGCGCGCCGAGCGACGCCCCGAGCCAGCGGCCGATCCGCATCCGGCACCCGAGCCAGAGCCCGAACCGGTCGATCTGGATGTCGCGCCCACCAACCCGGTCGTGCCTCAGCCGGCCCCCGACGCGACCGACGACCCACCGCCGCCCGAGGCGGCGCCCGCCGATCGCCACGCCCGTCCGCTGCTCGATCGGCGTCAGTGGCTGGCGATGGCCGGGCTCGGCGCGCTGGGCGCCGCGGTCACCTGGTGGGTGATCCGGCCGCCGGCCGAGCCCGAGCTGCCCGCGGTCCCCCGGCCCGACCCGTTGCCCGAGGTCCCCCGCCCGGCCGTCGCCCGGCCAGCGCCGGACACCGCCGCGCCCGACGCCGCCGCGCCCGAGCCGGACGCCGCCGCGCCCGAGCCAGACGCCGCCGTGCCCGACGCCGCCGCGCCCGATGCCGCCGCGCCCGACGCCGCCGCGCCCGACGCCGCCGCGCCCGACGCCGCTGTGCCCGACGCCGCGCCCCCGCCGCCCAAGCGTCGCCGGCGCCGCCGTCGCCGACGCAAGCCGAAGCCGAAGCCCAAGCCCAAGCCCAAGCCGAAGCCACAGCCGGAACCCCTGATCGAGATCCCCGACGAGATCCAGCAGATGCTCGACGAATGAGGTGCGCCCGATGAGAGACCGCCGCCTGTTGATCGCGCTGCTGGCGGCCGCCCTGATCGGCGGCCCGGCCGCCGCGGAGGTCCGCTCGCCGCAGACCGCCGCCGAGGTGCGCAGCCTCAACGACGCCGCCCGGCGCGCCATCTCGCAGAAGGACTACGGCGCGGCGCTGACCGCCTATCGCCAGGCCATCGCCGCCTTGAGGGACGAGCCCGACGCGGTCGCCGAGCGCGCGACGGCGATGTTCCTAGCGGCGGTCTGCCTCGAGAAGCTCGATCGCCCGGCGGAGGCGCTGCTGGCCCATCGGGAAGCCCTCGAAGCCGGCTTGAGCGAGCCGTTGGCCGGCAAGGCCCGAGCCCGGCTCGAAGCGCTGCAGTCGCAGGTGGTGGTGACGACGGCCCAGCCGACGCCCGCAGAGCCCACCGGTGCAGAGGATCCGCCGCCCGCGGCGCCGGCCGCGCGCCTCGAGGCCCCGCCCGAGCCCGCTGCGCCCGAGCCCGCTGCGCCCGAGCCCGCTGCCCCGGAGACCGCTGCCCCGGAGACCGCCGCCCGCTCCGAAAACCCCGAAGACGCTCTGGCCGCCATCAACCACCGGGCCAAGGCGGCGGTGCGCGAGAAGCGCTGGGACGACGCGCTGGCCGCCTATCGCGAGGCGGCGGGCATGCTCGAAGCGATGCCCGATCGGTCGCGCGAGCTGGCGATGACGTGGTTCCTCGTCGGGGTCTGCCTCGATCAGCTCGAACGGCGGGACGAGGCCAACTCGATCTACGCCCGCGCCCGCGCGCTGGGCCCGCCCCAGGCCATCCTCGACCGCATCGCCGAGCGCATCGGGCCGCCGCCGGCCGAGGCGCCGGGCGTGCCGGTGCAGCTCGCCTGCACCCCCGGCGACCTGGCGATCACCGTCGGCGATCTGCTCGACGGCGCGCCGTGCGACGCCCTGCGCGGCCTGCCGCCGGGCACCTGGACCATCCAAGGCCGCGGCAGCGACGGGCGCACCGGCGATCGCACCGTGCGCATCGACCCCGGCGCGGGCGACTACCGCATCTCGTTGGTGATCCCGCCCCGGCTCGACGTGCCGCCGCCCGAGATCGATCGCCGGGCGGCGTGGGTGCTGACGGTGGGCGCGCTGGCCAGCCTCGCCGCGGGCGGCTTGCTGGTCTCGATGGACGATCCCGACGATCTCGGCCCCGAAGCGCGCCCGGTCGGCCTGGGCATGCTCGGGCTCGGCGGCGTCTTGAGCGTCAGCGCGGCCATCGCCTTCGCCACCGCCGACAGCCCGCGCCACCCGCCGCTGCCCGCCGGCTGGGGCCCCGTGGGCTGGACGTTCTGACGGCCGCCCGCAGAGCCGGGCTGCGCGATGGCGGCCGAGGCCGGCGCCTCCCGGCGGAGGCGCGCGTCGTGCTCAGGGCGACCCGTCGGCTTCGGGCCGGGGCTCGGCCTCGGTCGCGGGCGGCGACACCCCGGCCAACCGACCCAGGCGCAGCATCTCGCTGAAGACGCCGCCGAAGAGGCTCAGCTCCTGCTGGTCGGGGTTGCTGCGCTCGAGGATGCGCCGCACGCGGCGGGTGAAGTTCTCCGGGTTGCGGCCCGGCGGATAACCCAGCGCGGCGACGACCCGCTGCACCTTGCCGAAGAAGGCCTCCCGGGCCGCCGCCGAGGTGCGCGGCTGCTCGGTGCGCACCGGCGGGCCGCTCTCCCCGGGCGTGGGCCGCGACAGCTCGTAGCCCACGCAGGCCACGGCGTGGGCCAGGTTCATCGAGGGATAGACCTCCGACGTGTGGATGTGCACCGTCGCGCTGCAGCGATCGAGCTCGTCCTTGGTGAGCCCGGTGCGCTCGGTGCCGAAGAGCACCGCGGTCGTGCCCGGCCCGGCGAGGCGCTCGGCGAGCCCGGCCACCGGCCACTCGGGCGGCGCGTCGGGGTCGCGGGTGCGGCGGCTGGTGCCGATGACCCGATCGCAATCAGCGATGGCCGCGTCGACGCTGTCGAAGGGCACGAAGCGGATGCTGCGCACCGAGCCGGCCGAGTAGGCGTGCACGTCGTCGGCGGCGAACGGCTCGCGGGAGACGACCCGCAGCTCGTCGAGGCCGAAGTTGGCCACCGCGCGGGCGGCGCCGCCCACGTTGCGCGGGTCGGCGGGGTGGCACAGCACGAAGCGGATGCGGCGGTCGGCGGTCATCGAGCCCCCCGAGATCGGCGGCGGAGAAGGAGCGGCACTATACAGCAGCCGCGCAGGGGTCGCACCCGGCCGGTCGACGATCCGGTCGACTACTGAGTCGGCCACCGCATTGTATGAGGACGCCGGGGCCGGCCTCTGCTACGCTGCGACCGCATGCCTTCATTCGTGTGCCATACGGACGACGCGCTGCGCCTGACGACGGTCGATGCGACGCTCACCGAGCGTCTGGGCCACGCCGAGGCCGAACTGCTCGGTCAGCACTGGCTGGCGCTGGTCGCGCCCGAGTCTCACCCCGCCGCGCTGCGCTATCAGGACGGCGCCCTGCGCGGCGAGCTGCAGTTCCCGCTCGTCTGCACCCTCAAGGGCGAAGACGGCCGCCGGCTGCCGGTCGAGCTGCTGTTCCGGGCGACCGATCGGGGCTTCGAGATGGGCCTGCGCTCGGCCGCCGACGGCGACCGCTCCGGTCTGGCGACCGCCCGCGCGCGCTTCACCCGCGCCGAGCGGTTCCTCACGAGCATCATCGAGGCCATCGCCGATCCGATCTTCGTCAAGGACGAGCAGCACCGCTGGATCCTGCTCAACGAGCCGATGTGCGACTTCATGGGCCGGCCGCGCGCCGAGCTCATCGGCAAGACCGACTACGACTTCTTCCCCAAGGAAGAGGCCGACGTCTTCTGGGCCAAGGACGACGAGGTCTTCGCCGACGGCGGGCCTTCGGTCAACCGGGAGAGCTTCAGCGACGCCGACGGCGTGACCCATACCATCTCGACGAAGAAGGCGGTCTTCACCGACGCGGCGGGCCACAAGGTGCTCGTCGGCGTCATCCGCGACATGACCTCCGAGGTGGACGCCCTCGAGCGCGCGCAGGCGGCGACCCAGGCCAAGTCGGCCTTCCTCGCGATGATGAGCCACGAGATCCGCACCCCGCTCAACGGCGTCATCGGCCTGGCCGACCTGCTCCTGTCGACCACGCTCGACGAGACCCAGCTGCACTACGCGCGCCTCATCAAGCGCTCCGGCGAGACGCTCACCGCCCTCGTCAGCGACGTGCTCGACCTCGCCCGCATCGAAGCCGGCCGCCTCGACCTGGAGCACGCGCCCTTCGATCTGGTCGCCTTCGGCCACGACACCGCCGAGCTCTTCCGCTTCGACGCCGAGCGCAAGGGGCTGGCGTTCACCGTCGACGTGCCCCGTGAGCTGGGCTGGGTCGAAGGCGACGCGGCGCGGCTGGGGCAGGTGCTCGTCAACCTGCTGGGCAACGCGCTCAAGTTCACCGGCGAGGGGCGGGTCACGCTGCGCATCCGGCGGCGCGACGCCGCGGTCGAGTTCACGGTCGAAGACAGCGGCATCGGCATCGAGCCCGACGTGCTCGAGCACCTCTGCGAGCCGTTTGTGCAGGCCGAGGCGTCCATCCGCCGCCGCTTCGGCGGCACCGGCCTCGGGCTGAGCATCTGCCGCCAGCTGCTCGACGCCATGGGCAGCGCGCTGCGCATCGACAGCACGCCGGGGCGGGGATCGATCTTCGGCTTCACCCTCGACATGCCGCGCATCGCCACCCCCGCCGCGACCCGCCCGCCGACCGGCCCGCTCGCGCCGCTGCCCCAGCGGCGCATCCTGCTGGTCGAAGACAACCCCATCAACCAGCAGGTCGCCCGGCGCATGCTGGAGAAGCTGGGTCAGCAGGTGGTGGTGGTCGACGACGGCGCCGCGGCCCTCGAAGCCCTCGCGCAGACCCGCTACGACGCGGTGCTGCTCGACTGCCACATGCCCGATATCGACGGCCTCGAGGTGACCCGGCGGGTGCGCGCGGGCGACGGCGTCAACCGCGACGTGCCGCTGATCGCGCTGACGGCGGACGCGGCGGCCGGCACCCGGGCGGCCTGCCTCGACGCCGGCATGAGCGACTATCTCTCCAAGCCCATCGCGCTGCGCCGACTGGCCGGCACGCTGATCCACTGGCTGGACGGCGACGCCGACTGACGGCGACGCCGGATCGACCCCTCAGAGCAGCGCCCAGACCAGCCCGCCGATGACGCCCACCGCGATGGCCACCCCCATGAACACCGCCAGCCCCGGCCCCTGCGGCTCGGCGCGCGGCGGCTTGGGCGATACCGGCCCGTCGAACGGCCCGCCGGCCCCCGGCCCGGCCAGCAGCGGCTGCAGGACCACCGGCGGGGCCTCGCCGCGCATGACCGCGTCGATGGTGACGAAGGCCTCCCCCGCTACGGCGGCGCTGGGCGGCCGGTCGTCGGGGCGCTTGGCCAGCATGCGCAGCAGCAGCGCTTCGAGCGGCGGCGGCAGCTGCTGCTCGGGCGGCAGGTGCATATTCGGCGGATCGGGCACCTGCTCCATCACCGCGCTGACCGTCTTGCCCGTCGCCCGCCGGCGGGTCAGCGCCTCGTAGAGCACCACCCCCAGCGCGTACAAGTCGGCCCGCGGATCGACCGGCCCGCCCTTGCACTGCTCGGGGGCCATATAGCGCAGGGTGCCCAGCCGCTGGCGCTTCTCGTCGGAGCGGTCGGCGTCGAGCATCGCCGCGATGCCGAAGTCGACCAGCTTGACCCGGTAGCCGCCGTCGGGCCGGGTCTCGAGGAAGACGTTGTCCGGCTTGAGGTCGCGGTGGATGATCTGGGCCCGGTGGGCCGCGTCGAGCCCGGCGCAGACCTCGATGGCGATGGCCACCGCCTCCTCGGCGCCGATGGGGGCCCGCTCGCGCAACAGCGCCTTGAGCGTGCGCCCGTCGAGCAGCTCCATGGCGATATAGGCCGCGCCCTCGGCGCTGACGTCGGCGTCGAAGACGCTCACCACGTTGTCGTGGCTCAGCCGGGCGGCGGCGATGGCCTCGTCGCGAAACAGGCGCCGCTGCAGCGGGCTCTCGAGGAACCGCGGGAAGAGCACCTTGAGCGCCACCCGGTCGCCGACGAGCACCCGGCGGGCGGCGAAGACCATGCCCATGCCGCCCACGCCGAGCACCTCTTCGATGGCGTATTTGCCGTCGAGGGTGCGCCCGATCCAGTTGCCGGGCATCTCCTCGGGCACCTGGTCGTGGCCGCACTTGGGGCACGCGCTCGCGTCGATGGCGATGCTGCCTCCGCAGTGCGCGCAGGCGGTCTTCGAGATGCTGCTCAATGGGCGCTCACGCGGCGTGTTTCCGGTCCCGCAGAAGTTCTGCCATTATATGCGCCGTTTCGGCCATGGAAGGAAGGTCCACCGTCGCCACCTGCCCCGCATGCGACGCGATCGTCGCCCAGACCGAGCCGGTCTGCCCGACCTGCGGCTTCGACCGCAGCGGCGGACCGCAGCCTTTCGAGCGCGGCACCGTGCTCGAGGGCCGCTACCGCATCGACGACGAAGCGGGCCGCGGCGGCATGGGCGTCGTCTACCGCGGCACCGACCTGACCCTGAGCCGACCGGTCGCCATCAAGGCGATGCGGGTCTCGGGGGCCGACGCCGGCGTGCTCGCCCGCTTCATGCACGAGGCGCGGGCGCTGGCCAGCGTCGAGCACCGCAACCTGGTGCCGGCCTACGCCATCGGCCAGGAAGCCGGCGTCTATTACATGGTCATGAAGTTCGTCGAGGGCCGCACCCTCGACGAGGTGCTGCGGGTGGACGGCCCGATGCCCGAGCTGGGCGTGCGGCGCATCGTCGCCGAGGTGTGCGACGCGCTGAGCGCCCTGCACAGCGCCGGGCTGGTGCACCGCGACATGAAGCCGGGCAACATCATGCTCGGCGACGACGGCCGGGTCACCGTGATGGACCTGGGCATCGTGCAGCAGATCGAGGACGACGCCGAGGGCGTCGAGGCGGCCTCGACGGTGGGCACCCCGCGCTATATGCCGCCGGAGATGTTCTCCGGCGGCGAGGTGGACGGCCGGGCCGACATCTACGCCCTGGGGGTCATCGCCTTCACCGCGCTGACCGGCCGCCCGCCGTTCGACGGGCCGACGCCGATGGCGATCCTCTACAAGCAGGCCCACGAGACCCCGCCCGACCTGCGCGAGGTGGCCCCGCACGTCTCGCCGGGCTTCGCGGCGGCGATCCACTGCGCGCTGGCGAAAGACCCGGCGAATCGCTTCCCCGACGCGGCGACGTTCGCCCGGGCGGCGACGGCGATGCAGGCGGCGACCAGCAAGGGGCTCGGCATGCAGGCCATCGGCGCCCTGGTGGCGGTGATGCTGCTGGCCGGCGGGCTGACGGCGATGTTCGTCGGCGGCGGTCTGGAGAGCGAACCCGACGCGGCGGTGGTCGACGCGCAGATCGTCGACGCGGCGATCCCCGATGTGGCGGTGGACGCGATGGTGATCGACGCCATCGTCGACGCCGAGGTGATCAAAGTCACGCTGGAGGTCACGTCGAGCCCGTCGGGCGCGGCGGTGACGATCGACGGCGAGCGGGTGGGCAAGACCCCGCTGACGCTGCAGCGCCCGCAAGCCGAGGGCCGGGTGCGCATCCGGCTGCGCAAGCGCAACTACGTGAGCAAGTCGGTCTCGGCCCGGGCGGACGAGGACGACAAGGTGCACGTGAAGCTCGAAGAGCAGTTCGAGCTGGTGCCCTGAGGTGACGGGGGCGCCCCGGCTGCAGGTCGACGAGCTGGAGCGGGTCGCGACGCTGGCGGTGGCGGTGGACGCGGGGTTGGCCGATCCATCGAAGCGAGCGTTGTTGCTGGGGGCCTTCAGCGAGGACTTCAAGGCACGACTGGCGGTGTATGCGGTGCCGCGGGCTCAGCTCGTGGCCGATATCGCGATGCTGAACAGCATAGAAGCGGCCGAGGGCGACGGGGAACTGCCGCTCGTGCGTTGGTTGCGGGCAGCAGCATGGCATACCGAGCCGCGGCCGGTCGCCCGTGAGTTCCGCGAGGCGGCCGAGCGGCTGCGCACTCTGGCGGCCGAGGGCGGAGCGAGGCGGCGGTGGCAGTGGCGGTGCACCGTGGAGAGCGCGCACGACGGCGTGGTGTCGGTGCTGGCAGTGGTCGAGACGGCTCTCGCGTCGGCGCTTTTCTACTGGATCGCAGTCCGGTTCGGGACGTGGCACCTGACCGCGGCGGCGGTGATCGCGCCGTTCCTGCTGCTGCAGACGGAGCGATCTGTCAAGGCAGGCTTCAAAGCGCTGGAGACCACACTGGACTTGCTGGGTAGAGTGATTAACAAGACGGAGGACCTCCCAGAGGCAGTCGCGATAGTGGTGGTCGCACCACTCCTGGTCATTCCTCTCGCGCTGGCAACAATTCTGGCCCGGCTGGCAGGCACCGTCTGGACCCTGCTCGCTTCTCCGCTATTGACCATCCAAGAGCTTCCACGCAACTGGTGGCGGAACATCGCGAGCCGAGACAGCGGACATCCGCCGGAGCCAATGCCCGGATACCAGCGCAATCGCACCGCGATCGACGTCGGCGAGGAAGTACTTCTGGCGCCGGGAGAGGAGGTCCTCAACGCACTCGGCGGAAACGCGGAAGACAAGTACCTAGCCATCGTATTCCTCATTCCGCTCATCCTCCCCAGCATCGTCTACCGCTGGAGCCTCAAAGGCTCCGCCCTCCTCTACCTGCCCTTCGTCTGGATCGCCCGCACCACCCACATCCGCGGCCGCGCCCGCCTGCTCACCCTGGTGCACGCCGGCGCCTCCAAAGCCGCGCGCTTGCTCGCGGTCTTCACCCTCCTGCTCGTCGGCAGCAAGCTCCTGCTCGGCGGCCTGTGGATCGAGATCGCCGCGTGGTTCGAGAGCCGCCCCCTCGAGCTGCTCGAGACCCTGCTCGCGCCGGCCGAGATCCCGCTGTGGCAGCTCGCCTCGTTCACCAACGCCATCCTCGCGTGGCTGGTCTACTTCGTCGCCTCGGGCTTCCTCGCCCGCCACCCGCAGCAGACAGCCGAGCCGAGCCGCGCCTTCGATGACGGCCTCTCGGCGGTGATGGTCCTGCGCGGGTGCCTCAGCGTCTATGCCATCGTCGTCTCGATCTATCTGGTGGCCGGGCTCGAATGGTCGCTGCCGCCGATCGGCGAGTCGCTGCTGCCGCCGGGCCTGGGTGACTGGCTGTGGCGATCGTGATGGTTGGCCGACCGCGCGTTCTGGGATAGTCTCGCCCGTATCCGGGGCACGGCCGGGCAACGCTCGGTGGCCGACCGCGGGTTTCCAGGGGGGACGGGCTCATGGCAGCGAGCGACGGTCTGCGATCTCGGACGGGGCGCCTGTCAGCGAGGCGTCGGGATGCCAGCCTCCGGCGATCGCTGGTGCTGGTGTATCTGTTGGCTTTGGCGGCATGCGGCGGCGAAGAGACCGCCACCCCGATACCCGACGCCGCGCCCGAAGACATGGCGCCAGCGCCGGCCGCGCCGCTCTGCAGCAACGGCCGCGACGACGACCGGGACGGGCGCGTCGACCTGGTCGACCCCGGCTGCGAAGGCCCCGAAGACGGCAACGAGGTCGATCCCGAGCGCCCGCCGGCCTGCGGCGACGGCCTGGACAATGACTTCGACGGCCTGATCGACTACCCCGCCGATCCCGACTGCGCGGCGGCCGGCACGCTCTCCGAAGGCCCGCCGCCGGCCTGCGCCAACGACGCAGACGACGACGACGACGGCCTCGTCGACCTCGCCGACCCCGGCTGCGTCGAGCCGATGGACGGCGACGAGGCCGACCCCGCCGAGCCGCCCGCTTGCGCCGATGGCATCGACAACGACCTCGACGGCGCGATCGATCTGGACGACTCGAGCTGCCCGGCGGCCGGCTGGGACGACGAAGGCCCGGGGCCGACCTGCGCCAACGGCCTCGACGACGACGGCGACGGGCTCATCGACGACGCCGATCCGGGCTGCGAGGCGCCGCTGGACGGCGACGAGACCGACCCGCCCATCCCGCCGGACTGCGCCGATGGGCTCGACGGCGACGGCGACGGGCTCATCGACCTGGACGATCCCGACTGCGAGCGGGCGAGCGGCGACGAGGGGCCGCGCCCGGCGTGCCGCGACCGCCGGGATAACGACGGCGACGGCCGGGTCGACCGCAGCGACCCGGGCTGCGTCGACGAAGACGACGACGACGAGGCCGATCCCGAAGAGCTTCCGGCCTGCGCCAACGGCCTCGACGACGACGGCGACGGCGCGATCGACTACCCCGCCGACCCGGAGTGCGCGGCGGCCGGCGGGCCCGACGAAGGCCAGCAGCCGGCGTGCGCCGACGGCCTCGACAGCGACGACGACGGGCTGATCGACCTCGACGACCCGGGCTGCACCGGGCTGGGCGACGACGACGAGGCCGATCCGCAGGACGCGCCGGTCTGCGCCAACGGCGAAGACGACGACGGCGACGGCGCGCCGGACTACCCGGCCGACGCCGACTGCGCGGCGGCCGGCGCCGACAGCGAGGGCCCGCCGGCCGCGTGCGGCGACGGCCTGGACAACGACGGCGACGGGCGCATCGACGGGGCCGATCCGGGCTGCGTGCGGGTGGGCGACCGCAGCGAGGATGACCCCGCGCGCGCGCCGGTCTGCGCCGACGGGGTCGACAACGACGGCGACGGCGCGATCGACTTCCCCGACGACGCCGACTGCGCGCGCGCGGCCGGCGGCAGCGAAGGCGCGCCGCCGGCCTGCGCCAACGGCCGCGACGACGACGGCGACGGCGCGCTCGACGCGCTCGATCCCGGCTGCGCGGCCCTCGACGACGACGACGAGCGCGACCCGGCCGAGCCGCCGGCCTGCGCCAACGGCCTCGACGACGACGGCGACGGGCGGGTGGACTTCCCGCTCGATCCCGACTGCGCGGCGGCCGGCGCCGACAGCGAAGGCCCCGGGCGGCGCTGCGCGAACGGCGTCGACGACGACCGCGACGGCGCGATCGACCTCGACGATCCGGGCTGCGTCGGCCCGGAGGACGACGACGAGGCCGATCCGGCGGCGCTGCCGGCGTGCGCCAACGGCGAAGACGACGACCTCGACGGCCTGATCGACCGCGCCGACCCCGGCTGCGCGGCGGCCGGCGACCGCGACGAGGGGCCGGTGCCCCGCTGCGCGAACGGCTTCGACGACGACGACGACGGGCGGGTCGACCTGCTCGATCCGGGCTGCGTCGCGCCCTTCGACGACGCCGAGCTCGACCCGGCCCGCGCCC
Source organism: bacterium (assembly GCA_030427205.1). Taxonomy (GTDB): domain Bacteria; phylum Myxococcota_A; class Bradymonadia; order UBA7976; family UBA1532; genus JACKDM01. The sequence goes on from JAUHXC010000019.1 coordinate 132,357, forward strand.
CGCGCTGCGCCAACGGGATCGACGACGACGGCGACGGCGCGAGCGACTTCCCGGCGGATCCCGACTGCGCGGCGGCCGGCGGCGACGACGAGGGCCCCGCCCGCGCGTGCCGCAACGGCCTCGACGACGACGCCGACGGGCGCATCGATCGCCTCGACCCGGGCTGCGCGGACGCCGCCGACGACGACGAGGCCGATCCCGAAGACGCGCCGGCCTGCGCCAACGGGATCGACGACGACCTCGACGGCGCGATCGACTATCCGCTCGACGCCGGCTGCGCCGCGGCCGGCGAGCAGAGCGAGGGCCCCCTGCCCGCCTGCGCCAACGGCGAGGACGACGACGGCGATGGCCGCGTCGACCGCCTCGACCCGGGCTGCGCGGCGCCGGCGGACGACGACGAGACCGACCCGGCCGAGGCCCCGGCCTGCGCCAACGGCGAAGACGACGACGGCGATGGCCTGATCGATCTGGCCGACGGGGGCTGCGCGACGGCCGGCGACGACGACGAGGGCGGCGCGCCCGCCTGCAGCGACGGCGTCGACGGCGACGGCGACGGCCTCGTCGACCTGGACGATCCGGGCTGCGCGGGCCCGTTCGACGTGGACGAGGCCGACCCGGCGCAGGTCCCGCTGTGCGCCAACGGGGAAGACGACGACGGCGACGGGCTCGTCGACCGCGCCGACCCGGGCTGCCCCGCGGCGGGCGGCGACGACGAAGGGCCGCGGCCGGTCTGCGCCAACGGCGAAGACGACGACGGCGACGGGCGGATCGATCTGGCCGACCCCGGCTGCCGCGCCGCGATCGACGGCGCCGAAGACGACCCGGCGCGACCGCCGGCCTGCGGCGACGGGCTGGACAACGACCTCGACGGCCTCGTCGATTACCCCGACGACCCCGAGTGCACCGCGGCCGGCGGCCCGAGCGAAGGCCCCGCGCCGCGATGCGCCAACGGCCTCGACGACGATGAAGACGGGCGCGTCGACCGCGCCGACCCCGGCTGCGTCGACGCGCGCGACGACGACGAGCTCGATCCCGCCGAGCCGCCGGTCTGCGCCAACGGCCTCGACGACGACGGCGACGGCCGGGCGGACTTCCCGGCCGATCCGGGCTGCGCAGCGGCCGGCGCGCCGAGCGAAGGGCCGCCGACGGCGTGCAGCGACGGCCTCGACGACGACGGCGACGGGCTCATCGACCTCGACGACCCCGGCTGCCGCGACGGCGGCGACGCAGACGAGGCCGACCCCGAGCTGCTGCCGGCCTGCGCCGACGGCCTCGACAACGACCTCGACGGCCTGATCGACCACCCCGACGACCCGACCTGCCTCGCGGCGGGCGGCGAAGACGAGGGCCCGAGCCCGGACTGCGCCAACGGCCTCGACGACGACGACGACGGGCGCATCGACCTGGCCGACCCGGGCTGCGTGGCCGCCGACGACGCCGACGAGGGCGACCTGCCCGGCCGGCCGGTCTGCGCCGACGGGCTCGACAACGACGGCGACGGCCGGATCGACTTCCCCGCCGATCCCGAGTGCGCCGCCGCCGGCGCGCCCCGCGAGAGCCCGGTGGGCGCCTGCGACAACCGGGTGGACGACGACGGCGACGGGCGCGTCGACCTCGACGACCCGGGCTGCGCCGACATCTTCGGCGAGGACGAGGCCGATCCGGATGTCCTGCCGCGCTGCGCCGACGGCCGGGACAACGACTTCGACGGGTTCGTCGACCACCCCGACGACCCGAACTGCCCGGCGGCCGGCGCCGAGAGCGAGCGCTCTCCGTGCGCCGGGGTCGCGCCCGCCGCGCTCGACCTGGAAGCGGTGACGGTGCTCAACGTGCCCGCCGGCGACGCCGCCCGCGCGCCCGACTGCGGCGGCGGACAAGGCGCCGAGGCGGTCGCCGCGCTGCGGGCCATCCGGCCGGGGCGCTACACCGTCGAGGTGGCCCCGCGCCTCGCCGCCGACACCGTGGTCGTCGCGGCCCGCGCCGCGTGCGACGTGCCCGACGAGATCGACTGCGTCGGGCCCGCCGCGCCGGCGGTCGTGCAGGTCGATCTCGCCGCGGGCGAGGTGGCCTTCATCGTGGTGCAGTGGGCGCCGGGCGGGCCGCGGGGCGCGGTCGAGGTCAGCGTCGATCTCGACCCGATCGCGGCGCCGGCCTGCGCCGACGGGCTCGACAACGACGGCGACGGCCGCGTCGACCTCGACGACCCGGGCTGCGTCGGCCGCGGCGACGACGACGAGCAGGATCCGCCCGAAGCGCCGCTGTGCGCCAACGGCCGCGACGACGACCGCGACGGCGCGATCGACTTCCCGTTCGACCCCGAGTGCGCCGCCGCCGGCGCCGCGTCGGAGGCCTTCGTCTGCGTCCTGCCCGACGCCGAGGTCACCACCCGCATCGGCATCGGACAGACGGCCGGCCGGCTGCGGCTCGAGGCCTTCGCGGGCGGGTTCGCCGACGGCTGCCTGACCGGGCGCAACGCGCAGCATACGTTCGAGCTGCTGCTCGACGCGCCGGCCCGGCTCGACGCGCGCTTCGCCGCCAACCACGAGATCGACTACGTGCTCGATCGAGACTGCTTCGCCCGCGCCGCCCGCTGCGACCGCTGCCGCTGCGAGACGATCGAAGAGGGCTTCCTGCTGCCGCCCGGGCGCTGGCTGCTCACCGTCGAGGCGTCGGTCTTCGACACCGTCGACGTCGAATACGACCTGCGGGTGACCCCGCTCGACGCGCTGGCCTGCGTCAACGGGATCGACGACGACGGCGACGGCCGGGTCGACGCCGACGACCCGGGCTGCTTCGGCGCGGCGGACGCCGACGAGGCCGACCCGGACGCGCCGGCGCCGTGCAGCGACGGGCTCGACGGCGACGGCGACGGCCTGATCGACTACCCCGCCGACCCGGGCTGCGCCGCGGCGGGCGACGCCGAGTTCGCCGGATGCCCCAGCGCGGGCGAGGTGCGCGTCGTGCGCGCCCCCGGCGGGATGTTCGAGCTGCCGGCCACGCCGCACAACATCGGCGGCGCGCCGCGGCACCCCGGGCCCTGCGCCGACGGGCCCGGGCACCAGCTGCGGGTCGTCGTCACCGAGCCGTCGCGGCTCACCGTCGAGAGCCTCGAGGACGCCAGCCGCGTCTGGCTCGCGGCGGACTGCGTCGACGCCGCCGCCGACTTCGAAGAGTGGCACCTCGACCGCTGCCACTTCGCCGGCTCGAGTGCGCTCTCCGGCGAGGCGCTCGCGCCGGGCGAATACTGGCTCTTCGTCTCCGCGGGCGGGCCGCGCACCCTCGACATCGATCTGGCGCCGATCGCGCGGGCCTGCGGCAACGGCCTCGACGACGACGGCGACGGGCTGATCGACGATGACGACCTCGGCTGCGAGCGGCCCTACGACGACGACGAGGCCGACCCGCCCGCGGTGCCGGCCTGCGCCAACGGCGTCGACGACGACCTCGACGGGTTCATCGACGTGTTCGACCGCGACTGCCGGATGCCGGGTGATCCGATCGAGAAAGGCTACTGCCGGGCCGACGAGGTGGTGCTGCTGCCGCCGGGCGGCGGAGAGGTCGAGCTGTTGCCCGAACTCTTCACCGGCTGCGGGTTCGACTGTGATGTGGCCGGCGAGGCGGCGATCCTGGTGCCGATCGAGGCGCCGTCGCGGGTCGTGGTCAGCCGCCAGCTCGAACATCGCCGGGTGCGCGGCAAGTTCGTCCGGGAGTGCGATATCGCCGGCGGCACGACCATGGATCCGGTCGAGACCTACACCGCCGATCGACCGGGGCTGTGGGTGCTCTACCTGCACTGGCCGTTCGGGTCGCCGGCGCGCACCACGATCGACGTCGACGTGCAGCCGCTCGATACCGCATGCAGCAACGGGGTCGACGACGACGGCGACGGCTGGATCGATGCCCGCGACCCGGGCTGCGCCGACGTGGAGGACGACGACGAAGAGGGCGGGCTCGCCGGGCCGGCGTGCGCCAACCGGCGGGACGACGACGGCGACGGGCTGGTCGACCTGGCCGATCCGGGCTGCGTCGACCCCGAAGACGAGGTCGAAGGGCCGGCGGCCGACGCGCCGGCGTGCAGCAACGGGCTCGACGACGACGCCGACGGCCTGATCGACTTCCCCGATGATCCGACCTGCCTCGGCCCCGGCGGCGAGGTGGAGCAGGTCGGCATCTGCCGCAACCGCGCCGGGGTCGAGATCCCGACCATCGAGCTGCGCGACGAGGGCGGCGAGTTCCCGCTGGATTACCGGGGCGGGGACGAGCCGACCATCTTGCTGGGGCTCAGCCGCCCCGGCTGGGTGACCGTCGACGCCCGGACGGTGGACTTCGACCCGCTGCTGTTCGTCTCGCCGGCCTGCTCCGACCTGGGGGTGTTCGGCGACGACGGCCTCGACCTGGGGCTCGACGCCCGCTTCGAGGGCTGGCTCGAGGCCGGGCGCTGGCGCATCCGACCGGGCCCCTTCTACGACGGCCGGCTCGGGGGCCGTGCCGGCGAGGTCGTCTTGAGCGTCACCGTCGATCAGGAGCAGCCATGAAGCCCGCGCCGACATTGCCCGTGATCGCCCTGTGCTGCGCCCTGTGCTGCGCCCTGCTGGCGCTCGGCGGATGCGACAGCCCGGAGGCCCAGCCCGACGCCGGGGCCATGGACGCCGCGTTGAGCGACGGCGCGCTGCCGCCGTGGGAGGCGTGCCGCAACCTGCGCGACGACGACGGCGACGGCCTGATCGATCGCGCCGACCCCGGCTGCACGAGCGCGACCGACGATGACGAGCAGGATCCCGACGAGCGGCCGTCGTGCGCCAACGGCCTCGACGACGACGGCGACGGCGCCATCGACCTCGACGACGACGGGTGCGACTTCGCCGGCCAGAGCGAGGGGCGCCGCCGCGCCTGCGGCAACGGCATCGACGACGACGGCGACGGCCGGGTCGACGCCGACGATCCCGGCTGCCGCAACGCGGGCGACGACAGCGAAGACGACCCGGAGACCCTGCCCGCCTGCGCCAACGGCATCGACGACGACGCCGACGGCTTCGTCGATCGGGCCGACCCCGACTGCGCGTACGCCGGGCACGGCGAAGAGGGCCCGGCGGCGGCGTGCGCCAACCGCATCGACGACGATCGCGACCAGCGGGTCGACGTGGCCGACCCCGGCTGCACCGGCCCCGGCGACGATGACGAGACCGACCCCGAGCGGCTGCCGACCTGCGCCGACGGGCTCGATAACGACCGCGACGGGCGCGTCGACCGCGAGGACGACGACTGCCCGTACGCCGGCCTCGAAGAGGGCGTCGCCCCGCTGTGCAGCAACGGGCTCGACGACGACGGCGACGGGCTCATCGATACGGTCGACCCCGGCTGCGTCGACGTCGACGACGACGACGAGGCCGATCCGCCCGCGCCGCCGGGCTGCGCCAACGGCCTCGACGACGACGGCGACGGCGCCATCGACCGCGCCGATGAAGACTGCGTCTACGCCGGCGCCGCCGAGGGACCGGCGGTGCAATGCAGCGACGGGCTCGACGGCGACGACGACGGGCTGATCGACCGCGACGACCCCGGCTGCGCCGGCCCCGATGACGACGATGAGGTCGATCCGGCCGAGCCGCCCGGCTGCGCCAACGGCCTCGACGACGACCTCGACGGCGCCGTCGACCGCGACGACCCCGACTGCGCCTACGCCGGCGCCGAGGAGGGCGCGCCGCCGGTCTGCGCCGACGGCCGCGACAACGACGGCGACGGCCGGATCGACGACGCCGACCCCGGCTGCACCGATGAGCACGACTTCGACGAGCGCGACCCCGCCGAGGCGCCGGTGTGCGCCAACGGCCTCGACGACGACGGCGACGGCCGCGTCGACTACCCCGACGACCCCGACTGCCCGCGGGCCGGCGCTGGCGACGAGGGCCGCGCGGCGGCGTGCGCCAACGGCTTCGACGACGACGGCGACGGCCGCGCCGACCGGCTCGACCCCGGCTGCGTCGACGGCGCCGACGACGACGAGGCCGACCCGCCCGCGCCGCCGGCCTGCGCCAACGGCATCGACGACGACGGCGACGGCCGCGTCGACTTCCCCGCCGACCCCGACTGCCTCGCGGCGGGCGGCGGCGACGAGGGACGACCGCGGGCCTGCGTCAACGGCCTCGACGACGACGGCGACGGCCTCGTCGACCGCGACGACCCGGGCTGCGCCGGCCGCGGCGACGACGACGAGGCCGATCCGCCCGAGCCGCCGGCCTGCGCCAACGGTCTCGACGACGACCTCGACGGCGCGGTCGACCTCGACGACCCCGACTGCGCGGCGGCCGGCGGCGCGTTCGAAGGGCCGACGCCGGCCTGCGCCAACGACATCGACGACGACCTCGATGGCCTCGTCGACCGGGTCGACCCCGGCTGCAGCCGCGACGACGACGACGACGAGCGCGACCCGCCGCAGGCCCCGGGGTGCGCCGACGGGATCGACAACGACCTCGACGGCGCCATCGACGGCGACGATGCCGACTGCGTCGCCGCCGGCGCCGAAGAGGGCCCGGCGCCGGCCTGCGCCAACGGCCTCGACGACGACGGCGACGGCCTGCTCGACGCCGCCGACCCGGGCTGCGCCGCGCCGCGGGACGACGACGAGGCCGATCCCGCCGCGCCGCCGGCCTGCGCCGATGGCTTCGACAACGACGGCGACGGCGCGGTCGATCGGGCGGACCCCGGCTGCCCGTTCGCCGGCGGCGACGACGAGGGCCCGCAGCCGGCCTGCGCCAACGGCCTCGACGACGACGGCGACGGCCTGCTCGACGCCGACGACCCGGGCTGCGCGGCGGCGGCGGACGGTGACGAGCGCGACCCGCCCGCCGCACCGGCCTGCGCCAACGGCCTCGACGACGACGGCGACGGCCGCGTCGACCGCGACGATCCCGACTGCACCTACGCCGGGTTCGACGACGAGGGCGCGCGCCCGGCCTGCGCCAACGGCCTCGACGACGACGGCGACGGCGCCATCGACGGGGCCGATCCGGGCTGCCTCGGCGCCTTCGACGACGACGAGCGCGACCCGCCGGTGCCGCCGAGCTGCGCCAACGGCCTCGACGACGACGGCGACGGGCTCACCGACCGCGAGGACGACGACTGCCGGTTCGCCGGCGCGGCGGAAGATCCGGCGCCGGCTTGCGCCAACGGCCTCGACGACGACGGCGACGGCCGCATCGACGTCGTCGACCCCGGCTGCCGCGACACCGGCGACGACGACGAGCTCGACCCGCCGATGGTGCCGGTCTGCGCCAACGGCCTCGACGACGACGAGGACGGCGCCGTCGACTTCCCCGAGGACGCCGACTGCCGCGCCGCCGGCGGCGAACGCGAGGCACCGGCCGCGCCCTGCGCCAACGGCCTCGACGACGACGGCGACGGCGCCACCGACCGCTTCGACCCGGGCTGCGCCTCGCCGCTGGACGACGACGAGGCCGATCCCGCCGAGCCGCCGGCCTGCGCCAACGGCCTCGACGACGACGCCGACGGCGCCATCGACTACCCCGCCGACCCGGGCTGCGTCGCCGCCGGCAGCGACGACGAAGGCCCGGTGCCCGCCTGCGCCGATGGCCTCGACAACAATAGCAACGGGCGCATCGACCTCGCCGATACCGGCTGCACCGACCCCAGCGACGACGACGAGACGCGGCCGTTCTTGCCGCCGGTATGCGCCAACGGGCGCGACGACGACGCCGACGGGCTGGTGGACTACCCGGAAGACCCGGGCTGCGTCGCCGCCGGCGCCGGCAGCGAGGGCCCGCGGGTGGCGTGCACCGACGGGCTGGACAACGACGGCGACGGGCGGGTCGACCTGGCCGACCCCGGCTGCGCCGACCGGCGCGACGCCGACGAGGCCGACCCGCCCCAGCCGCCGGCCTGCGCCAACGGCCTCGACGACGACGGCGATGGCGCGATCGACTACCCCGCCGACCCCAACTGCACCGCCGCCGGCGTCGACGACGAGGCGTTCGGCGCGGTCTGCGCCGACGGCCTGGACAACGACGGCGACGGCCTGAGCGACGACGACGACCCCGGCTGCGCCGACCCGTTCGACATCGACGAAGCCGACGTCTTCCCCCGCCCGCGCTGCGCCAACCGGGTCGACGACGACCGCGACGGGCTGGTGGACTACCCCGACGACCCCGACTGCCCGCGGGCCGGCGCCGAGGCCGAAGGCCGGATCTGCGCCGGCGTGCAGCGCATCGCGGTGGGCCTCGTCGACGCCGCCCGGGTCGAGCTGCAGCCGCCAGCGGGCGACGCGCTGCTCGACATCCGCTGCGGCGCCGGCGCGGGGCGCGAGCTCATCGTCGACGTCGCCCTCGCGGTGCCCGGTCGCCTGCGGGTCGATCCGGCCGGCGCGCCGGTGCGCATCTCGGCGCGCACGGCCTGCGCCGACCGCTTCAGCGAACGCGCCTGCGGGGCGGACGGCGAGCCGTTCGAATTCGACGTCGACGCGGCGGGCACCGTCTCGCTGCTGGTCCAGTGGCAGGCGCCCGGCGGCGCGCCCTTCGGCCTGCGGCTCGAGTTCGACGACGGCGCCGCCTGCGGCAACGGCCGCGACGACGACGGCGACGGCCGGATCGACCTCTTCGACCCCGGCTGCGTCAGCCTCGCCGACCTCAGCGAGCGCGACCCGCGCGCGCCGCCGACCTGCGCCAACGGCATCGACGACGACGGCGACGGCGCCATCGACTACCCGGCCGATCGCAGCTGCGCGGCCGCCGGGCGCGAGGAGACCCCTCACCCCTGCCCCGATCTCGGCGGTCAGGTCATCGCGGTCGAGGGGCGGCGCACCGCGCTGGTCTTGGAGTACGGCCCCGGCTGGCCCCAAATCCGGGCCCGGCGCTACGCCCAGGATCTGATCCGGCTGACGGTCGACGCGCCGTCCCAGCTGCGTATCGGCCACCCCGATCGGGCGGCGCGGCTGTTCACCGTGCAGACCGGCTGCGAGACCGAGCCGCTCAACAGCCGCCTGGGCGACGGGATGTTCGCCACCTACGTGGCGCCCGGCGAGTACCTGATCATCGTCGGCCCCGACGGCGACGCGCCGCTGCCCCAGCAGATCGGGCTGATCATCGAGGTCGAGCCGGTCGATACGCTGCCGTGCGCCAACGGCCTCGACGACGACGGCGACGGGCGGATCGACGCCGCCGACCCCGGCTGCAACTGGCGGGGCGACGACAGCGAGATCGACCCGCTGCAGGCGCCCGGATGCGCCGACGGCCGCGACGACGACGGCGACGGCGCCGTCGACTTCCCCGCCGACCCCGACTGCGTCGCCGCCGGCCGGGTCGAGCGCCCGGGCGCCTGCGGCTACGACCGGCCGGTCGGGCCGCCGCTGCGCGCGGGCCACAACAGCGTCCGCTGGCCCTCCTACGCCGCGCTGCGCCCGTTCGCGGGCGTCGACGGCCCGTGCGCCCGGCCCTTCGGCTACCTGTACCCGATACCGCTGCACATCGAGCAGACCTCGCGGCTCGTGATCAGAGACGCCGACGTGATCGACCCGCACACCCTGCTCGTGCGCCGCGACTGCGAAGACCCGGAGAGCGAGGTCATCTGCCTGCCGCCGAGAAACGAGCAGCTCATCGAGCTGCCGCCGGGCGACTACACGCTCTTCGCCCTCGACGACGAGAGCCGCTTCTCCAATCGCATCGCGGTCACGGTCGAGCCCGCCCAGCTGCCGTTCGCCTGCGACAACGGGGTCGACGACGACGGCGACGGCGCCGTCGACCTCGACGACATCGGCTGCTTGTCGATCGTCGACGACGACGAGGCCGACCCCGACGGCGAGGCCCCGCCGGTCTGCGCCGACGGGATCGACAACGACGCCGACGGCCGGCCCGACTACCCGCTCGATCCCCAGTGCAGCGGCGCCGGCGACCACTTCGAGCGGGCGACCTGCGACCTGCGCGACCCGGCGCTGACCGCGCCGCTGCCCTTCGGCGAGAGCCGCCAGCCCTTCGTCGGCGACCGGCGGCGCCCGGGCAGCGCCTGCGGCGAAGGCGGCTGGTTCGTCGGGGCGAGCCTCTTCGCCGACCTCGACGCGCCGGCCCTCGTCGACGTGCGCGTAGACGGACTGCAGGGCGAGCACCGGATCGACTTCCAGTGCCCGCGCCGCGGCTGCCTCCGGGGCGATGTCAGCAACCTGCGCCTCGAGCCGGGCGACCTGCGCATCGACGTGCTGACCCGGACCCCCGACGACGCGGGCGTGGTGACGGTGAACCTGCGCCCGGCGAGACCGCCCGCCTGCGCCAACGGGCGCGACGACGACGGCGACGGGCAGATCGACGCGCTCGACCCGGGCTGCCTCGACGCCGCGGACGACGACGAAGCCGACCCCGCCCGCGCGCCGGTCTGCGCCGACGGCGTCGACAACGACGGCGACGGGGCCATCGACTTCCCCGACGACAGCGGCTGCGACGGCCCGGGCGGACCGGCCGAAGGGCAGCGCTGCCCCGAGGGCGTACCGCAGATCGACCTCGGCGCCGCCGGCGGCCTCGCCGAGTTCGACGACGTCCGGCACACCGCCGCGCTGCGGCTGGGCTGCAACCCGAGCAACGCGCCGCGGGCGGTCGCCACAATCGACGTCGAGGTGCCGTCGCGGCTGACGGTCGCCGGCAGCTCACGCAACCCGGTGCTGCGGCGGCACTGCGGCCAATCGGCGGAGATCACCTGCGACGCCCGCGAGGTGCCGGTCGTCCGGCGGGGCAGCTACGCGATCATCGGGCACTTCTTCCGCAACGGACCCGCCACCCTCGACGTCGGCCTCGAGCCGCTCGCCGCGCTCGACCGCGCCTGCCTCGACGGCATCGACAGCGACGGCGACGGCCTCATCGACCTCGACGACCCCGGCTGCAGCGGACCGGGCGACGCCGACGAAGCCGACGACGGGCCGGCGCCCTGCGCCAACGGCCTCGACGACGACGGCGACGGCGCCGTCGACTTCCCCGACGACCCGGACTGCGACGGCGCCGGCGACAGCGAAGCCCCGGTCATCATCGACGCGCAGACCCGCTACGGTCGGATCGACGGGTTCGTGCTGCCGCTGGGCGCGGAGCGGGCCGCGGTGGACATCTGGCTGCCCCGCGGCGGCGTGCTGCGCGCCGAGACCGTCGACTCGCTCAGCTACGACCCGACCCTGAGCCTGCTCGACGGCGACGGCCGGGAGATGATCCGCGACCGCGACGGCGGCCCCGACCTCGACGCCCGCATCGAGACCGACGACCTGCCGCCGGGGCGCTATACGCTGCAGGTCACCCCCACGGCGGCGATCGAGGGCGCCTCGACCACGCTGCGGGTCGAGGTCGAGCCGCTGCCCATCCCTTGAGACCGCCCGACGCTACGGCGCGGCGGGCTCGAAGGCGCCCAGCGTCGGCGGGTCGGGCCGCTCGACGCCGCGCAGGTCGTGGGTGACCGCCGACGGCGTGCCCTGCCCCACCGCCGGCGAGTCGGCCGCCGGGCGCACGTCGCCGCCGTCCCGATCGACGAAGAGCGGGTCCTCCTGCACGATGCGCCGGGCCTGCACCGCCGTGATCGGCTGATCGAAGCCCCAGATCAGGGCGTCGGTGACCTCCAGATCGTTGGCGCTGCCCGCCAGCCCGGTCGTCTCCTGCCAGCGCGGCCCCTCGAGCGCGTCGCCCACGATGATGCTGTCGAGCACCGGGCCGCGGTGGCCCTGCTTCGCCAGCACCCCGTAGAGCGCGATCTCGCGCACGATGTTGCCCTCGTCGCCGACCTCGCCACCGGGCGCCGGCACACCGCCGGGCGCCGGCTCGGGCAGCGCGCCGGGCTGGTCGTCGATGACGATCGTGGCGTGGCGTACCTCGATCGGCCCGGCGACCTCGATGCCCACCAGCGGGTCGGTCCACGCGAGGCCCGCGCCGCCGCCCGACCCGCCGTCGCCGCCCGGCTCGCCGTCTTCGCCCGCGGCGCCCGGGCCGCCCTGGCCGCCCTGCCCGAGCGCGCCGAGGCGCAGCCCGTGGATCGCGACGTTGCTCAGGCGCAGCAGCGCGTCGTCGTCGTGCAGCACCCCGCGCACCTGCCCCTGCCGACCGCCGAGGCCGCCGCCGAAACCCGGCCCGCGGATGTTCTCGCGCCCGCGGCTGCCCCGACCGCCCGCGCCCGACCACAGCCCGGCGATCTCCACGTTCTCGATCACCGGCGACTGCATCGCCGGGCGGGCGAACTCGGTCGTGATGCCGACCGCCGGCCCGCCGTCTCCGCCGACGCTGATGATGCCGAAGCCCGCCGAGCCCGCCGCGCCGCCGGCCCCGCCGCGCAGCTCGCTGATGCGCACGTCGCGCACCCGCACGGTGCGCCCCAGGATCAACCCGTAGACGCCGCCGCCCAGGCCGCCCGCCCCGGCCCGCTCCTGCTCGGCGTCACCACCGTCTCCACCGGGGCCGGCGGTCAGCCGGCTGATCTCGAGACCGTCGACGACCAGCTCGCCCTCGCCGAGGAAGGTCAGCCCGGAGACCGATCCCGCCCGCCCGCCGTCGCTCGCCGCGAACCGGAGGTCGTCGGCTTCGTGCCGCCCGGGGTTGCCGCCGGCGCGGGCCACGAAGTCGCGCATGACGACCCGCTCGACGACCCCGGAGGTGGTATCGGCGAGGTAGATGCCCGCGATGCCCGCGCTGCTCTCGGTGCACAGATCACGGATGACCGAATCCCGTATCTCGAGCCGCCCGTCCCGACCGAAGACGCCGTCCCGCGCGTGTTCGAGGACGACGTGCTCGGCGACGAGCGTATGGCCGCTCAGGCGGATGAGGAAGCTGCTGCAGCGGCTCTCCGGCCGCGGATGCACGGTGACCGGCAGGCCCGGCCGGCCGCGCAGGGTCAGGTCGTCAGTCAGCGTCCAGTTGCCTTCGAGCGTCACGACCGCGCCGGCCTCGATGATCAGCGGGCCGCCCATCTCGAAGCCGTTGGAGACGAAGACCCGCGCGCCCTCGGGCCAGCGTTCGTGGCCCAGCGGGTCGACCAGTTCGTTCGCCCGGCACTCGGCGTCGCAGAACCCGCCGGGCGCCGTGTCGCCCTCGTCGCACTCTTCGAAAGCCCGCTGCAGCAGGCCGTCGCCGCATTCGCCTTCGCGGGCGCACATCGCGGTGCAGCCGTGCCCCGCGCCGTTGTCGGGCCCCAGATCGCACGCTTCGCCGTCGTCGACCACGCCGTCCCCGCAGACGCCGACGGGCGCCATGTCGGGCGCCATGTCGAGGGCCATGTCGAGGGCCATGTCGGGCACGGGCCCCAGGTCCGGCGCCATGTCGAGCACCGGCCCCAGGTCCGGCGCCATGTCGGGCACCGGCCCCATGTCGGCCACGGGTCCCAGATCCGGCGTCATGTCGAAGCCGATCGCCATATCGAGCCCGATGGCCATGTCGTCCTCGGGCCGCATATCGGGCCCCACGTCGTCGGGACCGCGATCGGGCGCCGCGTCGGCCGCTGGCCCGTCGGCGGCGGCATCGCTCGGGCGGTCGCCATCCGGCGTCGAGTCGCCGCCATCCGGCGTACAGCCGACGAGCGCCGCGATCGCTGCCAGCACGAATACGTTGCGCGCGTATCTCATGGTCTGCTCCGTCGGTCGGACCCGGCCCCTGATCGGACGCCCATCATTCGGTGCGTCGCCGTCGACCGCAAGGGCGCCGCCCGCATCAGGCCAACGACCGCCGATACTGCCCCGGGCTCAGCCCCGTCCACCGGCGGCAGGCCCGACGAAAAGCGCTCTCGGTCGAGTAGCCCAGCGCCAGCGCGATCTCGAGCACGCTGAGGTCGGGATCGGCCAGCAGCTGCCGGGCCGTCGCCGCGCGGGCCTCGTCGATGAGCGCGCGCACCGACGTGCCCAGCTCGTCCGCGCGCCGCTGAAGCGTGCGCAGGCCCAGACCCATGCGCCGGGCGAGGGCCGATGCACCGTACTCGCCGCGGGCCACGTTGCGCGCCGCCGCATCGCGCATGCGGCGCAGCTCGGCGGGCGCCGCCTGCCGCTCGAGCTGCTGCCGCACCAGCTCCAGGTGGGCCCGCAAGACCCGCAGCCGCGCGCCCGCGTCGGGGTCGACCGGATCAGCCAGCCGCGGCCCGTGAAAGAGCAGCGCGTTGGCCGGCATCTCGAAGCGCACGGGCACCGCGAACGCGCCGACATAACGCGCGACGGGCGCGGTGGGGCGGTGGTCGAGCCAGACCTCGCGCAGCGCGCCCGGGCGACCGAAGCCCTCGCCGATCACCCGGGCCCCCATCATCAGGCCCATCTCGGCGCCCAGGCCACCGAACAGGCGATCGTTGGGGTGTTCGAGGCGCAGCATCGGACCCGGCGGCGCCTCGCTGAACGCCAGGACCGCGCTGCTCGACAGCACCGCGCCGAACTGCGTGAACAGCTCGATGCCGGCGCGCACATCGGGCACGAGGCGCACGGCGGGCGCGAGCGGCCCCAGGAAGTGCAGCGGCGCCGCCTCGGCCACCTGCAGCGCCACCGCCTCGTCGGGCAGGTGCCGCTGCAAGAGGTCGAGGATGCGCCCGATGGCGTCTTCGGGCACCCGATCGGGCGCGGCGATCAGCGTACGCGGCGCGAGCCCGGCGGCCTCGGCGACCCGGTCGAGCGACAGCCCGCGCTGCACCGCGTAGGCCGCCGCGGCGGTCATCATGCTCGCCAGCATCGACGGGTCGCTGGCGTCGAGGGCTCGGTCTTTGTCGTGCATCGCGCGGCTCGCCGCCGGGGCAGTGGCTAGGGTCGGAGCGTCGAGTCTACACGGCTCGCAGACAACCGAAAGGAGCCCGCATGACCCCCACCGTCGAAGACCTGCTCGTCCTGCCCGGCGAGGGCAAGAACATCAACGGCCACATCTACATCGCCATCGGCACCGAGCACACCGGCGGCGTCTTCTCGGCGATGAAGGTGACCCTCGCGCCCTATCAGCTGCTCGCGCCGCATACCCACGCCACCGAAGACCAGGCGGTCTACGTGATCTCGGGCGAGCTGGAGTTCGAGGTCGGCGGCGCGAAGGGGCTGCGCTTCACCGCGCCCGCCGGCAGCTTCGTGCGCAAGCCGGCCGGCGTCGAGCACAGCTTCTGGAACGCCACCGATACGCCCAGCGAGTACATCGAGCTCAACGCTGGCGAGCGCTTCCAGCAGTTCGTCGAGGCGACCGCCGACGGCCCGCTGCGCGCGGCGATCGGCGCCGACGAAAAGTACGGCGTCAGCATCAACTACAAGCGGGTGCCGGGCATGCTCATCGAGCACGGCCTCACCAGCCTGGGCGCGATGAACCTGCCCTGGGAGGGCGCCGCGCCGCCCAAGTTCGGCTGAGACCCGCCCCAGACCGAAAGCGATGGCCTCGACGCCGACCCCACCGACCGCCGATCCGTCGCTTTGGTCCCCGATCCCGCCGCGGCGGCCCCAAAATCGCTGGCAATGGTCCGGGGTCCGGCCGGGGCCGAACCAGAATCGAGAGCAATGGCGCCGGGGCCGATACTCACCGACCGCGATGCCGCCGCTCTGCGATGGGATCGGTCCGCGTCGCGCGGCGCGCCGATAACTTCGGTCTGCGGCGCGGCAGCCGCGGCGCCCGACGCCATGGCTCTGGCCTGCGGGCCGGCCCGGGTCGGCCCGAAACCCGTTTCGACGGTCCATGGCCCGCTCCGGGCGGCACGACAGGCCGGAGTTCAGCCCACGACGGCGGTCGGGACCGGCCGCAAACCCATTGCAACGGCCCGCCGGTCCGCCGTCGACCGCTTCGCGATCGAGCGCAATGGCTCGCCGGTCGGTACGCGGCCGCCCCGAGACCATTGCCACCGATTCTGGAGCCGCCGCAGCCGGATCCCGGGGCGTTGCTCCGGTTGCGGGAGCCGCCGCGGTCGGCGCCCGGGCCGATGCTATCGAATCCAGGCCCGCCGCGGCCGCGCCGGGCGCCGTCGCCGTGGAGCCCGGTGCCGCTGTGGTCGAGCCCCGCGCCATCGCCACCGAATCCGGGCCCGCCGCGGCCACCTGCGGGCCATTGCCACCGAATCCGAGCCCGCCGCAGCCGCCAGACCGACCATTGCCATCAAGTCCGCGGCCGCCGTAGCCGACCCGGGCGTCGAAGGCGTCGCTCCCCCGGCCGCCCGGTACGGATTCAGCGCCATCGCCGCGCCTTCGCGCGCCGCGCGGTCGGGCCGGCGTGCCATACCCGCCTTCCCCCGCCCCGCCGGCCCCGCTATCCTGGGCCATCCCTGCCTCTCGGAGCCCGCCATGACCGTGCGCCGCCGCCGCCTGACCACGACGCCGCTGCTCGTCGCCTCCGCCGGGGCCGCCATGATGCTCGCGAGCTGCGAGGCGACGAGCAGCGGCAACCTCGTCGCGCCCGCCGAGGCCGAGCTGTGCGTCGACGTGCTGCCCGAGGCGGCCATGGCCAACGTGCGGTTCAACGACGTGCCCGTCGAAGCGGAAGACGGCTGCGCGCGGGTCTACGAGGGCACCGTCGAGGTGCGGGCCGAGGCCGACGGCTATCGGCCGTACATCGAGACCCACGAGGTCTTCGGCGATACCCGCCTCGAGGTCACCCTCGAGCCCGAGGCCGGCGAGCAGTAGGCCCGCCGCGGTCGACGCCTCTGGGACGCCGCCCGAACAGCGGCTATCATCGCCGGGCATGCCCACCACCGGATACGACCTGGGACCCTTCTCGCTGACCTACCTGGCCGGCCGCGGCGCGACGGCGCGGGTCTGGGGCGCGGTGCACCGCGACAGCGGGCTGCCGGTCGCGGTCAAGATCCTCACCCGCGGCGCGGAGAACCCGGCGTACGCCGAGGCCTTCGCCCGCGAGGTGCGCGCCGTCGCCCGGCTCGACCACCCGGCGATCATCCGGCTGCACGACTACGGCACGCTGCCCGACGGCCTGGGCCCCGCGCTGGACGAGACCGTGCCCGAGCACGCGCCATATGTGGTGATGGACTGGCACGGCGGCGGCACGCTGGTCGACCTGCAGCGGGCCGGTGACTTCGCCGCGATCCGCACGGCGCTGCTGACGGTGCTCGACGCGCTGAGCCACGCCCACGCCCGCGGCGTCGTGCACCGCGACCTCAAGCCGGCCAACGTCTTGATGGGCGCCCGCGGGCCGGTGCTCTCCGACTTCGGGCTGGTCTTCGGGCGCGACGCGGTCGAGGCCGGCGGGCCACAAGCCTCGGGCACCCCCAACTTCATGGCCCCCGAGCAGGTGAGCCACGACTGGCGCTCGTTCGGGCCGTGGACCGACCTCTACGCCCTCGGCTGCCTGGCCTGGGCGCTGGCCACCGGGCGGGCGCCGTTCGCCGGGCAGGGCGTCAACCGGATCATGCTGCACCACCTCAACAGCGATCCGCCGGCGTTCGCCCCGCGCATCGCCGTGCCCGAGGCGTTCGAGCCGTGGGTCCGCCGGCTGCTGGCCAAGGCGCCCGGGCGGCGCTTCGCCTTCGCCGCCGACGCGGCGCTGGCGCTGATGGACATGCCGCTGCCCGACGCGGTCGAGACCGGGCCGCTGCCCGACCCCGCGATCGACGCCACGCTGCTGGCGCCGCCGGTCTTCGTGAGCATCGACGAGCAGAGCTGGCGCGGGGCCGGCGAGCGGGGCGACCGCCCGCCGCGGCCGAGCGACTGGCGGCGGCCGGCGACCGATCCCGGCCCGTATCTGGGCGGCTGCGGCCGCGCGCTGGCCGAGCTGCGGCTCAAGCGGCTGCGGGGGCGCGGCGCCGAGCGCGACGGGCTGTGGGCGCTCTTGGGCGAGGTGGTCGAGGGCGGCGGCGCGCGGGCGGCGCTGATCGAGGGCGCGCCGGGCATCGGCAAGAGCCGGCTGACGGCCTGGCTGGCGGCGCGGGCGCACGAGCTGGGGCAGGCGGAGACGCTGTGGGTCGAGCACGGCCCGGTCGCCGATGCCCGTCACGGGCTGCGGCCCATCTTCGCCCGGGCGCTGAACCTGCTGGGCCTCGAGCCGGACGTCGCCGCCGAGCGGATCCGGCGTCGGCTGGGCGTCGAGCCTTCGTTGGCGGCGGCGCTCGGCGCGCTGCAGAGCCCCACGCTGCACGCCGCGGCGGCCGGCTTCGCCATCACCCTGAGCCCGCGGGATATTGCCCAGACGATCATCGATGGGCTGCTGGTGATGGCCGCCGCGCGGCCGTTGGTGGTGGTGGTCGACGACGTGCAGTGGGACGAGCGCGAGGCGACGCTCGACCTGGTCACCCGGGTGCTCGATCGCCACCCGCAGCTGCCGATCCTCTTCGCGCTGAGCGCCCGCCCGACCGCTGGCGCGCCGATGCGGCGGCTGGCGAAGCTGGCGGCGCGGCGCACGGTGCTGCACGTCGCGCTGGGTCCGCTCGACGCCGCCGACCAGGGGCGCAGCGTGGTCGACCGGCTGGCGCTCGACGCCGCGACCCGCGATCGGCTGGTGCAGGTCACCGCGGGGCATCCGCTGTTCGCCGACGCGCTCTTGCGCCACTGGCTGCATACGGGCGCGCTCGAGCCGACCGCGCAGGGCTATCGGCTGGCCGAGCGCGGCCCGCAGCCGCCGACGCTGGGGCATCTGCTGCGGCTGCGGGTCGAGACGCTGCTGGCCGACATCACCCCCGACCCGCTGCCCGCGCTGGAGCTGGCGGCGGTGGCCGGTACGACGGTCGATCCCGAGATCTGGGGCGCAGCGCTGGAGCAGGCGGGCATGGCCGAGCCACGGGCGGCGGTGGAGCGGCTGCTCGACGCGGGGCTTCTGCGGCTGGCCCAGCGGCGGCTGGTCTTCGATCACGGGCTGGTGGGCGAGGCGCTGCGGGCGCGGGCGCAAGACAACGGGCGGCTGGCGCGCTGGCACGGGATCTTCGCGGCGGGCTTGCAGATCGACGGGGTCCGGCGGGGCGTCGCGCCCGATCCGCAGCAGCTCGCGGCGCACTTCGAGGCGGCGGGCCAGCCGGGGGCCGCGTTCGCGCAGTGGCGGGCGGCGGTCGACGCCGCCGAGGACGCCTGGGGCGCGGTGACCGCCGCCGACGCGCACCTGCTGGCGGGCGCGCTGCGCACCGGGCGGGCGATGGGCCTGCGGCACACGGACGCCCGCTGGCTCGACGTCAAGATCTCGTGGTCGGCGCACCTCAACGGGCAGCGGCGGGGCCTCGGGCTGCGCCACGCCCGGCAGGCGGCGACGCGGGCGCTGGCGGCGCATCCGGTGGACCGGCGGATCGCGGCGCGGGCCCTGCGCCAGCACGCCCGCTGCCTGCGCGACAAGGGCAACCTGGCGGCGGCCGACGCGCGGCTGGTCGACGCCGAGGCGCTGGCCGAGGCCGCCGACGATCTGGTCTCGCTGGGCGCGACCCGCCGGCAGCGGTCGATGATCGCCATCCTGCGCGGCGACCTCGACACCGCGCAGGCGCTGCTGGCCAACCTGCTCAAGCGGCTCGCCGACCGGGCGGTGCCGCGGGACGGCAAGCGGCGCTATCAGGTGGTCGAGGCATGGAATCAGCTGGGCGAGATCCACCGGCGGCGGGGCGACCTCGATCGGGCGCGGGACGCCTATGCGCGCTCGCTGCGCGCGCTGGGGCCCGATCGCACGTTCCTGCCGGCGCTGGTGGGGCTGAACCTGGCGCTGATCGATCTGGAGCGGGGGCAGGTGGACGCGGCCCGCGAGCGCGCGCTGGCGGCCCATCCGCGCATGGTGCGCGCGGGCAATCCACGCTATCGGATCTACGCCGAGGCGGTGCTGCTCGCCTGCGCCGGGCACGCGGGGGACGCCGACGCCTGGGACGCGGCGTGGCGCGGGCTGGGCCCGGTGCGGGCGCTGGACTTCGTCTATCTGGACGTGGCGCGCATGCTGGAGCAGGCGGGGCGGGCGGCGGCGCAGAGCCTGCCGGCGCGGGCGGCGGCGGCGCGGGCGGTGGCGGCGCGGCAATACCGCACGCTGGGCCGGCCGGACGACGCCGACGCGGTCGAAGCCGGGGCGTGATGGCTCAGAACCGCGCGCTGTGCAGCAGGCGGATCCGCCGCGGCGGGCGCTGGCTTTGGTCGGGCGCGACGGACATCTCGGCGCGATAGAACTGCACGGCGCCGGCGGGGCGCGGGTGATGCCGCCGCCAGAAGGCTTCGAGCGCCGCGGGATCGACCGGGCCGCCGATGCCGATCAGCCGCCAGACCTCGGCCCAGAGCTGCGGTGACGGCTCGGCGTAGCGCTGCAGCGGCACGTCGCGGCCGTCGACGACCACCAGCAGGGTCGGCATCGTCGCCCGGGCGGGCTCGGCGAAGGTGGGATAGCACGCCAGCGGCCAGCCGCGGGTCTCGCCGCGGGCCCCGGCGATCCAGACGGCGAGCACGAGCGCGGCGGTCAGCGCGGTCCGCGGCCACGGCGGCGAGTCCGGGGCTGCGCGCGGGGCCGGCGCCGGGCCGAGCCAGCGATGCCAGGGCAGGAGCACGGCGAGGCAGGGCCACAGCGAGCCGAAGCGGACGTCGAGCAGCGCGGCGGTCAGCCCGTGGAAGATCAGCGCGGCGACCGCGAAGAGTACGCGCCCGCGGCCGGTGACGATCAGGAGCGGCGCGCTCAATTCGAACGCGACGCTGGCGATGGCGCCGACCGTCAGCAGCGCCGGGGTCTGCTCGACGGCGAAGAGCGGCGTGAAGGTCCACGACTGGGCGAGCTTCCAGCGCAGGTGGCTGCGCAGGACGTCGCCCGAGAGCCAGTCGGCGCCCGAGAGCGCCAGCTTCCAGGCGCCGGGCCAGGCGTAGATCGCGGCCAGCAGCAGCCAGGCGGCCCACAGCGGCGCGCCGTAGATCGCCGACGGCGCCGGTCGGGCGCGCCAGCGGCCCCAGGCGAGCGCGTCGGCGCAGGGGCTGAGCGCCAGCAGCGCGGCGAACCAGACGAGGTGGTGGTTGTGCAGCCCGACGCCGGCGGCGTGCGGCAGGCCGAGCAGCCAGACGCCGCAGATCGCGGCGAGCGCGAAGCCGGCGCGGGCGCGCACGCCGAGCAGGCCCAGCGCGGCGCCGAGGCATACGCCGGCGCGGCCGAGCTGGCCCAGCCAGGGCAGGTCGGCGTGCCCCGGGGCGGCGTGCACTTCGGGGGAGACGAGCAGCAGCGCGGCGACGACGACGCGGAAGACGGCGAGGTCGACGGCGTATCCGGCGAAGGCGCGGCGCGGGTTCAAGCCTGTGGATCGGGCACGACGAACGCGCCGGCCACGCCGGGGGCGTCGGCCGCCGCGGCGCGCGTGCCGGGCGAGCCCGCCGCGGCAAGCGGGATGCTGCGGGCGATCAGCGGAGCGATGACCTGCTTCTCCAGCGCGCGCCGGGCGAGGGTCAGGTAGTCATCGGTCTGCAGCCAGCCGAGCGCGTCGCCGCCATCGGCCACCGGCCGGGTCTCGAGCCGGGCCCAGCTCGCCCGCACGCTGGCGATGAAGCGGTCGGCGGTGCGCCCGAGCCCGGCCCGGTCGGCGTCGGTGAGGTGCGGGTCGGCCCAGTCGAGGAAGGCCCAGCCGAAGGTGCCGTGATCGGCCTCGTCGAGCACGATGCGCCGCAGCACCTGCTGTATCAGCGGGGTCGTGGCCGACTTCCAGGTGCCGTGCAGCAGCGGGATCGACAGCGCTTCGCCGACGCAGAAGTACGCCACGACCAGATGCGCCGCGCGCACGAGCGGCGCCTCGCCAGCGCCGGGGTCTTCGATCATCTTCTGCGGATCGTAGGCGAACTCGACGCCGCCGCCGAGCTCGGCGGCGATGCGGGCGCACATCTCGACGTGGGCGATCTCGTCGAGCGGGAAGCGCGAGGCGAGCGCGATGAGGTCGACGGGGGCCCGGGCTTCGAAGAGCGCCTGCAGCGTCGCCGCGCAGGCCGCGCCGGTGCGGAACTCCTGAAACGCCGCGCCGGTCCACGCCTTGCGCGCCGCGACGAGCTGGCCGGGCGTATAGTCGCTGGGGTCGAGGCTGCCCCAGGGCATCGCCTCGATCTCCGGCCGCATGGCGTGATAGCGGCGGGCGGTGGCCCCGCCCAGCATCTCCAACTCGAACAGCTCGAGCACGGTCGCCTCCGTGGTTTCGGGTGAGTATAGGGGGTCGAGCGGACACTTCGGGCAGGTGCTCCCCTATTCTCTTGGATGAGCGGGTCACACGGGCACGATGCACACTTCAAGCGGGTCTTCGGTCGGCCGGAGATGGCCGCCGACCTGGTTCGCCGCTCGCTGCCGGCGGATGCGCTGGCGGCGCTGGACCTGGATCGAACGCAGGTCGTGACCGCCGAGTACATCGACCGCGTACTGCGCAACCGGCGGGCGGACATCGTCCTGCAGATCCCTTTTCGCAGCGCGGCGCGCGCGGCGTTCGTCTTCTTGATCATGGAGCATCAGTCCCGGCCCGATCCGCTCATGCCGTATCGGCTGCTCGTCTACACCGTCGAGACCTGGACCCGCTACGTCGAACGCCATCGCGCGCAGCACGGCCGCCTGCCCGACCGCCTGCCGCCGGTGATCCCGCTGGTCGTACATCAAGGCCGCCGGCCGTGGTCGACGCATCGCACGCTGGCCGAGGTCATCGATCTGCCGGCCGACTTGCGCGCGACGCTGGGCCGCTTCCTGCCGCAGCTGGAGCTGCTCATCGACGATCTGGCGGTGCCCGATGACGCGCGCACCGGGGCGACGCGGCTCGCGCTGACCGACGCTGCGCTGCTGACGATGCGCCGCGTGCGGCAGGTGACGGGGGATGACTTCATCGACCGCTGGGCCGCGCTGCTCAGGGCCTCGGCCGGCGAGCCGGGCCGGCTGGCCGTCGTCGAAACCATGGCCGAGTATCTGTACACTCAGGACGATCGCCTGCCACGGGATGCGTTCATCCGGGCGATCGCGGCCACAGACGATCCCGAAATGGAGCGCGCGATGGCGACCCTCGCACAGCAGTTCAAGGAAGAAGGCCGCGTGCAAGGCCGGGAAGAAGGCCGCCAGGAGGGCGAGGCCGAGTTCATCAAGCGGCTGATCCACAAGAAGTTCTCGACGCTGCCGCCCGCCCTGGCCCGACGGATCGACCAGGCCCCACCGGCCCAGCACGCCGGCTGGTTCGAGCGCGTCTGGGCCGCAGAGACGATCGCCGAGTTGCTGGACGATCAGACCGACTGACGCCGGCGAGCCCCCTACGAGCCACCGATGGCCGATCACCTGACGTCGGCGGCGCATCTCAGGCTCGTGCGCCGATCGCCGCCTCGGGTCGCCGGGTGAGAACAGGGTCGGGCGGACACTTCGGGCAGGTCGTCCCCTATTCTCTTCGATGAGCGGGTCACACGGGCACGATGCACACTTCAAGCGGGTCTTCGGTCGGCCGGAGATGGCCGCCGACCTGGTTCGCCGCTCGCTGCCGGCGGATGCGCTGGCGGCGCTGGACCTGGATCGAACGCAGGTCGTGACCGCCGAGTACATCGACCGCGTACTGCGCAACCGGCGGGCGGACATCGTCCTGCAGATCCCTTTTCGCAGCGCGGCGCGCGCGGCGTTCGTCTTCTTGATCATGGAGCATCAGTCCCGGCCCGATCCGCTCATGCCGTATCGGCTGCTCGTCTACACCGTCGAGACCTGGACCCGCTACGTCGAACGCCATCGCGCGCAGCACGGCCGCCTGCCCGACCGCCTGCCGCCGGTGATCCCGCTGGTCGTACATCAAGGCCGCCGGCCGTGGTCGACGCATCGCACGCTGGCCGAGGTCATCGATCTGCCGGCCGACTTGCGCGCGACGCTGGGCCGCTTCCTGCCGCAGCTGGAGCTGCTCATCGACGATCTGGCGGTGCCCGATGACGCGCGCACCGGGGCGACGCGGCTCGCGCTGACCGACGCTGCGCTGCTGACGATGCGCCGCGTGCGGCAGGTGACGGGGGATGACTTCATCGACCGCTGGGCCGCGCTGCTCAGGGCCTCGGCCGGCGAGCCGGGCCGGCTGGCCGTCGTCGAAACCATGGCCGAGTATCTGTACACTCAGGACGATCGCCTGCCACGGGATGCGTTCATCCGGGCGATCGCGGCCACAGACGATCCCGAAATGGAGCGCGCGATGGCGACCCTCGCACAGCAGTTCAGGGAAGAAGGTCGGGAAGAGGGCCGCGTGCAAGGCCGGGAAGAAGGCCGCGTGCAAGGCCGGGAAGAAGGCCGCCAGGAGGGCGAGGCCGAGTTCATCAAGCGGCTGATCCACAAGAAGTTCTCGACGCTGCCGCCCGCCCTGGCCCGACGGATCGACCAGGCCCCACCGGCCCAGCACGCCGGCTGGTTCGAGCGCGTCTGGGCCGCCGAGACGATCGCCGAGCTGCTCGACGATCAGACCGACTGACGCCGGCGAGCCCCCTACGAGCCACCGATGGCCGATCACCTGACGTCGGCGGCGCATCTCAGGCTCGTGTGCCGATCGCCGCCTCGGGTCGCCGGGTGAGAACAGGGTCGGGCGGACACTTCGGGCAAGTCGTCCCCTATTCTCTTCGATGGGCGCACACGGGCACGATGCACACTTCAAGCGCGTCTTCGGTCGGCCGGAGATGGCCGCCGATCTGGTCCGCCGATCATTGCCGGCGGATGTACTCGCGGCGCTGGACCTTGATCGAACGCAGGTCGTGACCGCCGAGTACATCGACCGCGTACTGCGCAACCGGCGGGCGGACATCGTCCTGCAGATCCCTTTTCGCAGCGCGGCGCGCGCGGCGTTCGTCTTCTTGATCATGGAGCATCAGTCCCGGCCCGATCCGCTCATGCCGTATCGGCTGCTCGTCTACACCGTCGAGACCTGGACCCGCTACGTCGAACGCCATCGCGCGCAGCACGGCCGCCTGCCCGACCGCCTGCCGCCGGTGATCCCGCTGGTCGTACATCAAGGCCGCCGGCCGTGGTCGACGCATCGCACGCTGGCCGAGGTCATCGATCTGCCGGCCGACTTGCGCGCGACGCTGGGCCGCTTCCTGCCGCAGCTGGAGCTGCTCATCGACGATCTGGCGGTGCCCGATGACGCGCGCACCGGGGCGACGCGGCTCGCGCTGACCGACGCTGCGCTGCTGACGATGCGCCGCGTGCGGCAGGTGACGGGGGATGACTTCATCGACCGCTGGGCCGCGCTGCTCAGGGCCTCGGCCGGCGAGCCGGGCCGGCTGGCCGTCGTCGAAACCATGGCCGAGTATCTGTACACTCAGGACGATCGCCTGCCACGGGATGCGTTCATCCGGGCGATCGCGGCCACAGACGATCCCGAAATGGAGCGCGCGATGGCGACCCTCGCACAGCAGTTCAAGGAAGAAGGCCGCCTGCAAGGCCGGGAAGAAGGCCGCCTGCAAGGCCGGGAAGAAGGCCGCCAGGAGGGCGAGGCCGAGTTCATCAAGCGGCTGATCCACAAGAAGTTCTCGACGCTGCCGCCCGCCCTGGCCCGACGGATCGACCAGGCCCCACCGGCCCAGCACGCCGGCTGGTTCGAGCGCGTCTGGGCCGCCGAGACGATCGCCGAGCTGCTCGACGATCAGACCGACTGACGTCGCCGAGACCTGCCCGCCATGAACCGCCGATGACCGAGCACCTGACGACCTGCACCCTGTGCGAAGCGATGTGTGGCCTCGTCGTACGCCTCGACGGCGAGCGGGTCACCCGCATCGAGGGCGACCCCGACGATCATCACAGCCGGGGCCATATCTGCCCCAAAGCCACCGCGCTGGCCGACCTGCAGCACGATCCCCACTGGCTGCAGCAGCCCATGCGCCGCGACGGCGACACGTGGACCGCCATCGGCTGGGACGCGGCCTTCGAACTCGCCGGGCGAAGGCTGGGCGGGCTGCAGCGACGGCATGGGCGCGACGCGGTGGGCCTGTACTTCGGCAACCCCACCGGCCACGACCATCGGGCGGTCATCGGCCTCGGGTTGCTGCAGACGCTGCTCGGCAGCCGGCATCTGTACAGCGCGGCGTCGGTCGACCAGCTGCCGCGCACGGTCACGGCGTATCTGCTGTACGGCAACCAGGCCCGCCTGCCGAGCCCCGATGTCGACCGCACCGATCTCTTCCTGATCTTCGGGGCCAACCCGGTGGTCTCGCAGGGCAGCGTGATGACCGCGCCGGGCATGAAGCGTCGCCTCAAAGCCCTGCGCGCCCGCGGCGGCCGGCTGGTGGTGGTCGATCCGCGGCGCACCGAGACGGCGGCCCTGGCCGATACTCACCTGTTCATCCGTCCGGGCACCGACGGCCTGCTGGTGGCGGCGCTGCTGCATGTCGTGCTGGCGAGCGACTGCCCGGCCGATCTCGAGCCGCTACGAGCGCGGCTGACGCGCTTCACCCCGGAGGCGGTGGCGCCGGCCACGGGGATCGACCCGGCGGCGATTCGGCGGTTGGCCGACGACTTCGCCGCCGCCGAGCGGGCGGTGGCGTACGGGCGCATGGGCATCTCGGTCAACGCCTTCGGCACCACCATCACCTGGCTGATCGACGCGCTGAACTACGCGACCGGCAACCTGGATGCGGTGGGCGGGGCGATGTTCGGGCGGCCGGCGGTCGATCTGCCGACATTCGCCCGCCTGGTCGGGCAGGCCGGCGGCTTCGACGCCCCCACGGGCGACGGCCTGCCGGTCTTCAACCACGAGCGACCGGTCGCCGGGCTGGCGCCGGCCCTCGAGTCGGGCGAGCTGCGCGGCTTGATCACCCACGCGGGCAACCCGGCGCTCTCGCTGCCCGGGGCCCGGCGGCTCGACCGGGCGCTGGCCGGCCTCGACTTCTTCGTGGCCATCGACCCGCGCATCAACGAGACCACCCGCCACGCGCACTTGATCCTGCCGCCGCCACGCCCGCTGGAGCGGGATTGGTACGGGCTGGTCTTCAACGCCCTCGCCCTGCGCGAGGTGGCCCGCTACAACCGCCCGGTGCTGCCGGCGCCCCACAAGCCCGACAGCTTCGCGATCCTGACCCGGCTGGCCCGGGGCATCGTGCGCCGCCGCGGCGTCGCGGGCGCGCTGGCCGGTCCGGCGGTGGGGCTCTTGACCCGGGCGGTGACGCCGAATCGCATCATCGACGTGATGCTGCGCACGGGCCCGCATCGGCTCTCGCTGGCGAAGCTCGCCGAGCACCCGCGGGGCCTCGACCTCGGTGAGCGGCAGCCGGGGGTGCTGAAGACGCCGCCGGCGATGACCCATCCACTGCTGCTGGCCGATCTCGACCGCCTCGCCGACACACTGGACGTCGCGCCGCCGCCGCTGGTGCTCATCGGCCGGCGCACGCTGCGCAGCATGAACTCATGGCTGCACGACAGCCCGCGCATGGTCAAAGGCCGCCCGCGCTGCACCGCGCAGCTGCACCCCGACGACGCCGCGGCCCACGGGCTCGAGAGCGGCGATGCGGCGATCATCCGCGGGGACGGCGGCGAGATCGAGCTGCCGGTCGAGGTGACCGACGATCTGATGCCGGGGGTGGTCAGCGTGCCCCACGGCTGGGGGCATGGCCGGCCGGGCACCCGCCAGCCGGTCGCGTCGGCGCAGCCGGGGGTCAGCTACAACGACGTGCTCGACGGCACGGTGTGGGATCCGATCTCGGGCGTCAGCGCGCTCAACGGGCTGCCGATCTCGCTCGCGCCCGGCGGTCGACGCCCCAGCCCAGCAGAGCCGCCGCGGCGGTGACCGCGCAGACCACGGCCAAAGTGACCGTCAGCCCGTGGCGGGCGATGCCCTGGCCGCCCAGGCTGGGGCCGGTGAAGAGGCCGGCGGCGTAGACGATGCTGTGCAGGGCGTAGACCAGCGTGTAGTCGCCGGTGCCCTGGCGCTCCACGGCCTCGGCCAGCGCGGGCATGGTGGGCGTCAGCGCGAAGCCCAGCGCGACGCCGAGGACGCAGGCGACGGCGCCGATGGCGACCTGGGTCGTGCCCAGCGGCAGCAAAGCGAAGCCGACGGCCATCAAGAGCAGGCCGCCTACGCTGACCGGCACTCGGCCGACGCGGTCGGAGAGTCGCCCGGCCCCCGGCGCGCAGAGGCCGTAGCACAGCACCGCAACCCCGAAGATCACGCCGGTCTCGAGCCCGCTGGTGCCCA
This sequence comes from bacterium, assembly GCA_030427205.1. Lineage (GTDB taxonomy): Bacteria > Myxococcota_A > Bradymonadia > UBA7976 > UBA1532 > JACKDM01. The sequence continues at coordinate 160,341 of JAUHXC010000019.1, forward strand.
GGGTCTCGTGCATCACCGCCGGCAGCATGCCTTCGATGAGCCCCAGGCCGGCGGTCGCGCAGCCGAGGAAGACCAGCACCGCGATCACCCGCCCGTCGCGCAGCAGACCGAGGATGGCCGCGCCCGGCGACGCGCCGCCCTGCGCCGCGAGGCGGGCGAGCGCGCGGCCCACCGGCGAGATCAGCGCCCCGATCAGCGCGACGCCGATCGCGGTGGCGAGCCAGAACGGCGCCGGGAAGCCGCCCCAGTCGTAGAGCGCGCCGCCCAGCAGCGGGCCGGCCAGCGAGCCGACGGCGCCGACGGCGAGCACCGTGCCCAGGGCGCCGCCGCGCTCGGCGTCGGCGTAGAGCGCGCTGACCAGGGCCGGCCCGGCGACCCAGCACAGGGCGCTGCCGACCCCGTGCACCATGCGCCCGGCGACGAGGCCGGGCACCCACTCGGCGGACAGCGCGAAGATCGCCGCCGCCGCCGTGCAGCAGACGACGCCGACCCCCAGCAGGCGTCCGGGCGCGATGCGCGAGGCGTAGGTCAACGCCCAGATCAGCGCGAAGACCTGGGTGCCGGCGAAGGCGGCGAAGAGCAGGCCGGTGTCGGCGATGTCGAGCCCGAGCGCCGCGGACTGAATCGGCAGGATGGGGATGCCCAGCCCGTAGACCAGCAGGTCGAACGCGGCGACGATGGACACCAGTGCGAGGATCGCGCCGCGCGGGGCCTTCTCGAGGTCTGCGTCTCGAATGGGTCGACTCCTGGAGCGGGCCTGCGAGCGTAGACCGAGCCCGGGCGGGCCACAAGCGCGCTCGGCTCACAGGCTCAGCTGCAGGTTGCCGTTGAGGACGCCGACGGTCTGGGTGTGCACCCCCGTCGGGGCCGGGCGCTGGTCGGAGTCGCGCACGACCCGCGGCGCGTAGGCGACGTGGCTGTAGCTCGTCGTCCAGGTGACGTGCTCGGTGATCGCCCACGAGACCCCCAGCGCGCCGCCGCCCTTGAGGGCGTCGAAGACCGACGGGTCGAGCCGGGCGTCGGGCACCGCGCCGGTCTCGCCGCCCAGGCCGCCGAAGAGCTGCACCGCGTCGGTGAGCCGGAAGCGAGCCCCCAGCCGCAGGCCGGCGGTGTCCTGCCAGCCCATGATCCGGTGCTGATCGAGGTCGCCGAGGCCCTGCACCTGCGCCGGCACCGCGTCGATGTGCACCGCGGCGTAGCGGCTCCAGCGGGCCCACTCGACGGCGGCGGTGAGCGTCCAGCGCGCATCGACCTGCCAGCCGACGCCGAAGCGCGCGACGTCCGGCCACGTCGTGCTCAACCGGGCGTCGACGGTCACGTCGCCGCCGGTCAGCCCGCGGAAGAAGTCGTTGCGCGGGACGTAGACGCTCAATCGCCCGGGCAGCAGCAGATCGACCGCGCTGGTATACGAGGCGCCGAGCAGCCACGGGCCGCTGCGCCAGGTGGCGCCGAGCGACCACGACGCGCCGTGCCCGGCGAAGTCGAGCAGGGCCCGCCCCTCGTTGCCGGGGGCCTCGGCGGGCACGTCGGCGCCGGTCACCGCGGCGATCTCGGCGCCCAGGTCGACGGCCCGATACGATGTCACCGACGCCCGCACGTAGCTCAGCGAGGCGCCGACGTGCAGCCCGTCGGCGACGCGCACGCAGGCCGCCGGCGTGATGTAGACCGAGCGGATGCCGCCCCAGATCGCGTGGTGCCGCTGCGGGCCGTGGGCGTCGTCCCATTCGGAGCCCGAGCCGAAGGGCGCGTAGACGCCGAGACCAAACGACCAGTCGCGGGTGCCCAGATCGCTGACCGCGGCGATGGCCGGCTGAGCGTTGAGGCCGCTGGACGCCGCCTGCCCGCCGTAAGCGCCGTCGACCGCCCGCACGAAGCGCGCCGAGCGGTGGATCAGGTTGGTGTCGAGCATGAGCCGGGTGCCTTCGATCAGGCCCAGGGCCCCCGGGTTCCAGAAGACCGCCGACGGATCGGCGCTCACCGGCCCCGCCCGGTCGCCGCCGATCTTCGAGACGAGGAAGCCGCCGGCCGACGCGGTGGCCGGCGCCAGGAGAGCACAGAGCGCAATGAGCGCCACGCGCGCCGCCGCTGTCGACAGACGATGCATCACGCGCCCCCCACGGCGCACGCGCCGGGCGTGCGCTCCGCGGTGAAGCGCCCTTGCATCGACAGGCTGATCGGCCCCTCGACCACGGTCACGTGGGCGTCGATGAGGCTCAGGTCGACGCGTCCCGCGAGGCAATCGGCGGCCACCGGCCGGCCGTCGAGGGTGATCTCGGCCGCCGCCGGCCCGCGCAGCAGGTCGCTGAACCGCGGCGAGATGGTCATGCCGGGTACGGTACCGACGAAGCCGCCGTCGGCCGCCAGCGGCACCGCCGCGGGCAGCGCGGGGCCCGGTGCGTCGGGTTCGGCCGGGTCGCGCAGTTCGAAGTGCAGCGTGGCGCCGTCCGCCCGCGCGCCGCGCTGGGTGAAGTGCCCGTCGAACGCGGCCTCGATGACGTCGCCCAGCGGGCTCTGGACCCGCGCTTCGATGACGTAGACCCCCTCGATGACGTCGTCGACCGGCCCTTCGGGTATCGGCGCGGGGTCATCTGCGGCCGGCGGCGTCTCCGAGAGGACCGCCGGCGGTGACTGCGCCGGCAGATCGGCGCCGGGCTCGAACGGCGGCGCGCAGCCCCACGCGCCGAGCGCGAAGAGCGGCAGCAGCGCGGCTCGGCCCCGCCGGGCGCCGCGCAGGTGGATGCGAGACGTCGTCGATGGCATGGCGCCGCCCCCTCAGCAGTCGCAGATGAGGCCCAGCGTGGGCTCTTCGCCGCAGGCTTCGGCGTTGACCGCGCCGCACGCCGCGCCCTGCCGGTCGGCGAAGCGCGCCGGGTCGGCGGTGCAGGTCTCCATGCAGCGGTCGGTGATCGTGCCGCCGAAGGCCGCGAGGTTGCCCGCGCTGCAGATGTCGCCGAGGCAGGTGAGCATCTGGTCGCACGACTGCTGGCAGTCGACCGCAGGGGCGTCGGGCGCAGGCTCGGGCTCGGGCTCGGGCTCGGGCTCGGGTTCGGGTTCGGGCTGCGGCTCGGGCTCGGGCTCGGGCTCGGGTTCGGGTTCGGGTTCGGGCGCCGGCTGGGGCGCGGGCGCGCATCCACAGGCGGCGCCCAACGTCGGCATCGACCCGCAGAGGCCGGGCTGCATCTCGTCGCAGTCCAGGTCTTCGATGTCGTCGGGGTCGGCGAAGTCGTCGCCCCGGCGACAGGCGAGCACGCACAGGTCGACCGCCGGGTCGCTGTCGTAGTGGTCGGCCACGTCGGGCGCGCACAGCTCGCCGAGGCACTCGACCATCTCCTCGCAGGCCTCGACACACTCCCGCAGGCGGTTGTCGTCGGGTTCGCTGCAGTCGACGTCTTCGACGAGCCCGCAGGCGAAGAGCAGCGGCGCGGGCGCGGGCGGCGGCGCCTCGGCCTCGCCGCCATCGGGCGCGTCGGGCTGCTCGGCTTCGGGCTCTTCGGCCCCCGGATCTTGCGCATCGGGCGCTTCGGGCTGATCCGCTTCCGGCTGATCCGCTTCCGGCTGCGGTTCGGGAGAGCCCGCCTCCGGCAGCTCGTCGCTCGGCGCCTCGGGCGTGCCCGGATCGGGCGCCTGCTCGGGCGCCGGCTGCATCTCGTCGCTGCCCGCGCCCGGCGCAGCGGGCGGCAGCGCGCCGGCGATCCCGCGGTCGGGGCCGCCGTCACTCTCGAGGAAGTACACCTCGGGGGCGCAGGCCGCCGTGGCCAGGCACACGGCCAGTGTCGCGAACAGACGTCGAGTGCTCATGCCGACCTCGCATGTCGTCGGGGGGCCGCGGCGCGCCGGCCATCCGTGGTTGCGCCGAACTGAGCGCTGTCATCAGCAAGAGTCGGGCCAGCCCGGTCATCCGGCGACACAGCGCCGCAGATCACCGGGCTGCGGCGCTGTGTCGCCGACGTCACAGCCCCCGGCGACCGGCGGTGTGCTGCATCGGTCACGGCAGATCGCGCACGCTGGGGTCGGACGACACCAGCCCGCCGGGCGCGGGCCGGCGAGGGTTGCCGATTGTGGATGTGCCCCGCCGGTGTGGTAAGACTCTCGGGATGTCGGCCGCGCACATCGGGAATACGTCGATGATCCGCTTTCTGCTCGCCCCGCGCCTCTGGCCCTTGCTGGCGCTCGCGCTGCTCACCGCCCCCGGCGCCTTGCAGGCCCAGACCGCCGACGAGCGGGCCGAGGCCCGGGCGTTGTCCAAGGAGGGCGCGGCGCTGTTCAAGGCCGGCGACTTCGCCGCGGCGGTGACGAAGTTCGAGGCGGCCAACGCGCTGGTGCCCCACCCGGTGCTCGATATCAACATCGGCCGCTGCTACGAGAAGCTCGACGATCCGATCCAGGCGCTGGCGTATTGCAAGGCGGCGCTCAACAGCCCCGGCTCGCCCGACAAGATCAAGGAGGCCGCCCGCGAGTGCGTCGAGCGCACGACCGCCGTCATCGGCACCCGCCCGGTCATCGAGGTCTTCTCCCGGCCCAAAGGCGCGCAGGTGATCATCGACGGGCTCGAGGTGGGGCGCACGCCGTTCAACGGAGAGATCGACGCCGGCCGGCGACAGGTCGACCTCAAGCTGGAGGGGCACCGGCTGTCGAGCACGGATGTCTTCGCCGAGTTCGGCGGCAAGTACACCGTCGACGAGGTCCTCATCCCCGATACGGCCGGCGCGCTGCTGACGGTCACCAGCGTGCCCAGCGGGGCGACGGTGATGCTCGACGGCGCGGTCATCGGCCAGACGCCGGTGGAGAGCTATCCCCTGTCGGTGCAGGGCTACAGCCTCGAGATCCAGAAGCCGGGCTTCGTGGCGCAGGTGATGCAGATCGAGCTCGGCGACGGGCAGCACCTGACCCGCGGGCTGGCGCTGGTGCCCATCGAAGACCCCAACGCCGCCCTGCGCGCCCGCTGGCCCGGCTGGGCGATGATCGGCACCTCGGCGGCGGTCGCGGCCGGGGCCGGGGTCTATGGCTACTGGGCGCTCGAAGCGCGGCAGCTGGCCGACGAGCTGGCCCGCACCTCGGCGGCGCCCGAAGACCGCGGGGCGTACGAGGACTACGTCAACCAGATGGAGGGGCACCGGCTGCTCTCCGACATCCTCTGGGTCAGCGCGGGCGCCCTGCTCAGCGGCGGCATCACCTGGCTCGCCTGGCCCGACGATTGAGGCCCGGGACCCCCGCCAGATGAGCCGATCCGACGAGCGCGGCGGACCCGACCGACGGGCGGTGCTCGGCGCGGGCCTGGGCCTCGCCGGCGCGGGCATGTTCGGCTGGCCGCGGCGGGCGCCGGCCCGGGTGACCCGCGAGCGCGATCGACCCAAGCTGGTTCAAGGGGTGCAGAGCGGCGACGTCAGCCCGGTGGGCGCGGTGGTCTGGAGCCGCGCCGATCGCCCATCGACGATGCGGGTCGAGTGGAGCACCGACGCCACGTTCGCCCGCGGGGTCGAGGTCATCGACGGGGCCGACGTGCTCGCCGACAGCGACCTCACCGGCCGGATCGCCCTGCGCGGCCTGCCGCCGGGCGCCGAGATCCACTATCGGGCGAGCTTCCGCTGCCTGCGCACCGGCGCGTGGTCGGCGCCGACCGCCGGCCGCCTGCGCACGCCGCCGGCGGCGCTCGAGGGCCCGGCGGCCGAGCGCCCGCTGACCTTCGCCTGGGGCGGTGATACCTGCGGCCAGGGCTTCGGCATCAACCCCGACATCGGCGGCATGCGCATCCACGATCGTATCGCCGAGCAGGAGCCCGACCTCTTCATCCACTGCGGCGATCTGATCTACGCCGACGGGCCGATCCGCGACGCGGCCTGGACCCTCGACGACGGGCAGACGTGGAAGAACATCGTGATGCCCGAGAAGGCCAAGGTCGCCGAGACGCTGGCCGAGTTCCGGGGCAACTTCCGCTACAACCTGCTCGACGCGCCGTTCCGTCGGCTGCTGACCCGCACGCCGATGGTCGTGCAATGGGACGACCACGAGACGAAGAACAACTGGTGGCCGGGGCGCATCCTGCGCGACGGGCGCTACACCGAGAAGAGCTGCGACCTGCTCGCCGCCCGGGCGAAGCGCGCGTTCTTCGAGTACACCCCCATCGCCCGCCGCGCCGATCGGCCGGGGCGCATCTACCGCGCGCTGCCCCAGGGGCCGCTGCTCGAGCTGTTCGTGCTCGACGCGCGCAGCTTCCGCGGGCCCAACGGCCCCAATCGGCAGCGGGTGCCCGGGCCCAAGGCGGCGTTCTTCGGCGACGCGCAGCTCGACTGGCTCTGCCGGCGGCTCGAGCGCAGCACCGCCACCTGGAAGCTCATCGCCAGCGATCAGCCGCTGTCGCTGCATATCTCCCACGCCGGCACCGAGAGCGAGGGCATGGCCAATGGCTACGGCGGCCAGCCCTCCGGCCGCGAGCTCGAGCTGGCGCGGCTGTTGACCCACATCAAGCGCCGCTCGATCCGCAACGTCGTCTTCGTCACCGCCGACGTGCACTACGCCGCCGCGCACCGCTACGACCCCAAGATCGCGGCGTTCACCGACTTCGAGCCCTTCTGGGAGTTCGTGGCCGGGCCGCTCAACGCCGGCACCTTCGGCCCGAACCCGCTCGACCCGACCTTCGGCCCGCACGAAGTCTTCGTGAGCATCCCCCGCGACATGAGGCCCAACCGCAGCCCGCTCGACGGCAAGCAGTTCTTCGGCACCGGCGCGGTCGATCCGCGCACCCGGGGGCTGACGGTGCGCCTGCACGACATCAAAGGCGCCGTGCTGCACCAGGTCGAGCTCGAGCCCCGCTGAGGCGCCGATGGGCCGCGCGCTGTTCCTGACTCAGCTGGTTCTGGGCGGGCTCGTGCTCCAGCTCGACTCGGTTCGGGCCGAGCCTGCGCCGGGCTGGCACGTCCAGCGCTGGACCCTCGAAGACGGGCTACCGGTCAACGGCCTGACCGATCTGGCGCAGACCCCCGACGGCTTCCTCTGGATCGGCTCGAGCGGCGGGCTGGTGCGCTTCGACGGGCAGCGGTTCCAGCGGGCGCCCGGGCCGCTGGCCCAGGCGCGCATCACCCGGATGGAGCTCGGCGACGACGGGCGGCTGTACGTGGCCACGGTGACCCACGAGCTGTTCTCGATCGGCGGCGGGCGGATCATCACCCACGACCACTGGACCTTCGGCTTCGATCGGCGCGCCGACGGGCTGTGGATCGGCGCTCGGGGCGGTCCGCTGCGGGTGACGCCCGAGCGCCCGGAGCGCATCGCGGACACCGACCTGCCGGTGGTCACCGCGGCCCGCGATACCCGCGGCCGGCTGTGGCTGGGCACCCAGCGGGGCCTGTACCTCGAAGGCCCGTCGGGTCACCGCGCCGTCGAGCTGCCGGCAGGGCCCGACTGGCCAGCGGCCGAACCCAATACGGTGCACGCGCTGCTGCCGATGGACGACGGCCGGCTGTGGGTCGCCTCGGCGAAGGGCCTGCACGCCATCGAAGGCGAGCACATCCGCCGGTTCCCGTCGGGCCGCTGTGCCGAAGCCGCCGTGACGGCCCTGCACCCGGACGGCGAGCACCTGCGGCTGTCGACCACCTGCGGCCCGCGGGAGGTCGTCGGTGATACGACCCGCCCCCTGGCGCCGCCCGGCTGTTCGAGTCAAAACCGCGATCAGGTGGTTCGAACGGCGGGCGGCGCGCTGTCGGTCTGCGGGGCCGACGGCCTGTACATCGACGGCGAGCGGGTCTTCACCGGTCCGGTGACCGCTCAGCTGGCCACCGCCGACGGCCTGTGGGCCACGACCAACCACGGCGAGCTGCTGCTCGTGCGCCGCCAGCAGCTGACGCAGCTCGGTGGGCCTGCGGCCGACTGCAACGCGTACGGCATGCACGAGGCGACGAACGGCGACATCTGGGTCTCGTGCCTGGACGATCCACCCCTGCTCATCCGCGACGGGCGGGCGGTCGCCGACCGCGACGGGCGGGTGGCGCTCGATACGAACAGCTCGACGATCGTCGAGGACGCCGACGGTCGGCTGGTGCTGGGCAACGGGGCGCTGGGCGCCGATCACATCACGCTGCTCTTCGTCGATCGCGAGGGCGTCTTGTGGATCGGCGGCCTCGACGGCCTGTTTCGCCGGCAGGACGGGCGCATGACGCCGGTGGAGCTGCCCGACGGCCGCACCATCGGCCTGGCGGCGGCGGTCTACGAGGCGCCCGACGGGCGGCTGATCTTCGCCAGCCATACCCTGGGTCTGGTGGTGATCGACGGCGACGCGCCCCCGCGGCTCTTCGGGGTCGACGCCGGGCTGCCCACGACCCGGATTCGGGACATCGCGCCGGCGGCCGACGGCGCGCTCTGGCTGGCGACCGAAGACAAGGCGCTGGTGCACGCCCGCTTCGACGGCGAGCGGATCCGAGCGACGCTGGTGGGCCCCGAACAGGGCCTGTTCACCGACCATGTGCACCGCATCCTCGACGACGGCCGCGGTCGCCGGTGGATGAACAGCAACTACGGCGTCTTCTGGGTGCCCGAGCAGGAGCTGCTCGACGTGGTCGCCGGCCGGCGGGCGCGGGTCGGCTCGGTGGTCTACGGGGTCGCCGAGGGCCTGCCCCATCGCGAGGGCAACGGCGGCGCCTACCCGTCGGGGCTGCGGCTGAGCGACGGCCGGCTGGCTTTTCCGACTCAAGCCGGCGTCGCGGTCGTCGACCCGGGGCAGATCGAGCGCGATCGGCGGCCGCCGCCGGTGCACATCGAGGGGCTGGTCACCAAAGGCGCGACCTTCACCGCCTCGGCGACGCTCGCGCCCGACCAGCGGGACTTCGAGGTGGTCTACACCGCCCCGGTCTTCCACGGGGCCGATCGGGCGCGCTTCCGCTACAAGCTCGAGGGCTTCGACGAGCGCTGGGTCGAGGCCGGGACCCGCCGCCGGGCGTACTACACCCAGGTGCCGCCGGGCCGCTATCGCTTCGTGGTCACCGCCGCCAACCCGCACCACGTCTGGAATACCGAAGGCGTCGCGATGCCGATCGTCGTGCGGCCGCGGTTCTACGAGACCTGGTGGTTCGCCGGCGCCGGGCTGCTCGTCGGCCTGGGCCTGCTGGCGGGCGGCGTGCGGCTGCGCTTCGCGGCGATGCGCGCCCGGGCGCGGCACCTCGAAGAGCAGGTCGCCCTGCGCACCGCCGAGCTCGCCCGCCAGGCGGAGGCCCTCGAGGCCCTCGATGAGCTCAAGACCCGCTTCTTCGCCCACATCAGCCACGAGCTGCGCACCCCGCTGACCCTCATCGCCGGCGCGGTCGACCAGCTGCCCGGCGCCGCCGACGACCCGGCGACCCTCGACGCGCTGCGGCGCAATACCCGCCGACTGCGGCGGCTGACCGACCAGATCCTCGACCTGCTGCGGGGGGACGCGGGGCTGCGTCAGGTCGCGCTCGAGCCGGTCGATCTGCACGCGCTGGCCCGGGCGACGGTCGCCGCCTTCGCGCCCATGGCCGAGCGGCGGATCTTCGCGGTGCTCGGCGACGGCTGCGCCCTGGCCCACCCCGAGCTGATCGAGACGGTGCTGGTCAACCTGGTGTCCAACGCGGTGAAGTTCACCGGCGACGGCGGCCGGATCACGATCCGCCTCGAGCCGGTCGAGGGGCAGGTGCGGCTGCACGTCGAGGACGACGGCCGGGGCATGCCCGCCGAGGACGTGCCGCACATCTTCGATCGCTTCTATCGGGTCGAGTCGAGCCGGCTGCACGAGGGCGAAGGCACCGGGCTCGGTCTGGCGCTGGTCGAGGAGCTCGTGCACCAGCAAGGGGGCCGGGTCACGGTGCAGAGCACGCTGGGTGAAGGCAGCCGCTTCACGGTGACGCTCGCGGCCGCCGAGCGGGCCGAGGTGACCCATCTCTGGGGGCGCCAGGGCCGGCTCGAGGCCGATCTGCTCGACATCGGCCCCGATCCCGAGCGCAGCGAGGCAGCCGACGACGGCCGCGCGCGCCCGACGGTCCTGGTCGTGGACGACAACGCCGACCTGCGCCGCTGGATCGGCGACGTGCTCGCCGACGACTATGCGATCAGGGCCGCGGTCGACGGCGCAGACGGCCTCGAACAGGCCCGCGAGACCCTGCCCGATCTGATCGTGGCCGACCTGATGATGCCCCGCCTCGACGGCTTCGGGCTGGTCCGGGCGCTGCTCGACGACCCCGAGACGGCCTGCATTCCGGTCCTGCTGCTCACCGCGCGGGTCGGCGCCGACGCCGAGCTGCGCGGCCTGCGGGAGGGCGCCACAGACTTCCTGACCAAACCGTTCAAGATCGAAATCCTCCAGGCCCGGGTCAAGGGCATCCTCGATCGTCGCGCGCGCCTGCGAGACGCGCTGCGCGCCGAGTGGAGCGCCGATCGGCCGCCGCAGCCGCCGCCCGCCGATCCGGCGCAGGCGACGGTGCTCGACGAGGCGCGGGCGGTGATCGAGGCCCGCATCGATGACCCCGACCTGGACGCCGAGTCGCTGGCCGCCGCGCTGGGCATGAGCCGGGCGACCCTCGGCCGTCGACTGCGCGCGGCGGACGGACCCAGCCCGGCGGCGCTCATCCGCGAGGTGCGCCTCGAGCGGGCGCATGCGCTGCTCGAAGCCGGGCGAGGCAACGTGTCCGAGGTTGCCTTCGCGGTGGGGTTCAACAGCCTCGCCCAGTTCAGCCGCCGGTTCAAATCGCGCTTCGGCGTACCCCCTTCCCATCTGAAATCAGCCGGTTAGACCGCCGGCCACCCCACTGCCCGAAACGCTCAAACCTTTGAGCGGCATGCTCAAACCTCGCCCTGCGATCCGCGCGACCCTCGACGAGACGCCGCCGTGAGCGGCCAGACGGGGAGGGAGAGATGTTCACCCGATCGCGCGTACTCATCGGGCTGCTCTGGGTCGCCTGCACGCCGCTCGGCTGCGGTGGAGACGAGGATCCGCCCGGGGGGGGCAGCGCCGACGCCGCGGTCGGCGGCGACCTCGCGCTGGCGCCGGCGGACGGCAGCGCCGATGGCGAGACGGGCTGCGCCGAACGCGCCGACTGCCCGGGCGGGCAGGTCTGTATCGAGGGGCGCTGCGAGGCGTGCCTGGGCGATGAAGAATGCGGACCGAACGGTCAATGCAATACCGGTGCGTGCTGCACCCGGGGCAGCGAGGGCTGCGGTTGTGGGGCCGGCTGCGATGTTGATCTCACGTGCGCCGACGGCCGCTGCGCGCCGTGCCCGTGGGGCACCGCCGGCTGTCCGTGTGATGCGCAGGGCGCGTGCGGGCCCGACCTGAGCTGCAGCGCCGGCGCCTGCGTGGCCTGCCCCGACGGCAGCGACGGCTGCCCGTGCGGGGCCGGCTGCGGTGACGGGCTGCGCTGCGAAGGCGACGGCCGCTGCGCGCCGATTCCGACGGTGACCTGCGCCGATCTGGACTGCGCGGCCGACGGGCGCGCCTGCGCGGAGGGTATGGACGGCGCCGACGCCGCCTGCGGAGAGTGCGACCTCGACGCGGGCTTCATCGACGACGACGGCGTCTGCATCCGGCCCGAGGGCGCCTGCGCCGCCGATGGCGAGTGCGCCGACGGCGAGCGCTGCATCTACCTGGTGCCCGGCCAACCGGCGACCTGCGTGGCCCCGCCGGCCTGCGTCGACACCGCCCCAGCGGCCGGCGCGCGGGGGCGGGCGTGGTCGGCCGATCGCGGCGCCTGCATCGACTGCCCCGCCTGCGACGGCCCCGGCGAGGCGGGCCTGATGCCGACGACGAGCCGCGCCGGCGACTGCGTCTGCGCCACCGCGCCGGGCTTCTACTACGACGTCTCGGCGGCGGGCAGCGGCGCCCGGCCGTGCGACGCCGACGGCGACGGCTGGGTGCGCCACCCGGCGCGGCAATACCTCGACAACGGCGACTTCGTGCTGCGCGACAACGCCCGCTGCGCCGTCGACGGCTTCGCCGAGGTCGAGCTGATCAACGAGCGCGGGCAGACCCGCCGGCTGTCGGTGCTCGACGACCTGGCCGTGCCCGAGGGCGTGCTGTGGCGCTTCGAGCCGCTGGTGGTCGACGACGCCACCAGCCTCGAGCAGTATCCCTTCATCGACACCTGGGGCGCGGGGCCGCCGCCCGACGAGTTCGGGGAAGCGCTCGAGGGGGTCTGGGGTCTCGAACGCCCGGCGCCGGCCGCGCTCAACCCGCTGACCAAGCTGTGCGCCTCGGCCGAGGGCGATCACAACGGCAATGGCGTGGCCGATGTGGCCGAGCACCGCGACTCGGCGGACGTGGCCGAGTGGTTGCAGCCCTTCCTGCGGCTGGCCCACTTCAGCGAGCTGCACGACACCCGGTTTCAGCCGGGCGCCGACGGCGCGCCGGGGGTCCTGATCATCCGCGAGCTGCCGCGCTGCGGGGCGATCTTCCCGCTGGCCTATCACGGGCCGTCGCGCTGGTGGAAACACTGCGTGCGCCGCCGGGCGAGCGGCTTCGGCGACGAGGCGGCGAGCTACGACCTCGGCGCGTGGAGCTGCGAGGCCCAGACGGGCAGCTGCCCGCCGCCGCCGCCGGTCGACTTCGTGATGGGCGGCGCGGTGCGCGGCGACGGGCGCATCACCGGCGAGCTCACCGGGCGGGACGGCAACGCCGCGCCGCCGGCCTACTCCGGCTGCAGCGATCAGGCCCCGGGCGAGGGCTTCTCGGGCATGAACCACCACAGCCAGTTCGTCTGCGCGCTCTTCGTCGACGACCTCGCCGCCCACGAGCCGGCGCCCAACATCCTGCCGGTGGACGGCGCCGCCTCCGAGGCCGACTTCGCCGACAAGCAGTACGACGTGACCCGCTGCGGGCTGGTGAACGGCAACATGCTCTGCGGCCTCGACGACGGCGCCACCAATGGTCGGGTGGGCTGGGCGGCGCTGCGCGAGACCGCCTCGCCCGACGCCTACACCCGCGGCTGCCAGGCCGAGTGCCCGTTCTTCGTCGCGCTGTGCCCCGACTACGCCGACGTGGGCAACGGCGCGGGCTGCGAGAGCGATCCGGCCGACTTCGGCGCGCTGGCGTGCAACCTCTGCCCCGCCACCCTGGCCCAGATCGGCGGCTGCGAGACCGGGCAGCCGGGGGCCTGCGCCAGCGGCCGCTGGATCTGCGAAGACGGCCAGGAGACATGCATCGCCGACAACCAGCCGGCCGAGCGCGACCCCTTCGGCAGCGACGGCGGGCTGGACGCCAACTGCGACGGCTTCGACGGCGACATCGAGCGCTCGGTCTTCATCGATCCGGCCGCGGGCCCGGGCGGCGACGGCTCGCCGGGCAACCCGTTCGGCGCGGCCGACCTGCAGGCGGTGCTGTTCGATGTCTTCGACCGCACGGTCTTCGTGGCCGGCGGGGCCATCGAGCTGCCCGAGAACCGCCCGCTGGTCATGATCGACGGCCCGGTGACGGTCTACGGCAGCATGGTGCGCGAGGGGGCGCGCTGGAGCCGACGGGCCGGCGCCCCGCGCACGATCGTGCGCGGCGACTCGCCGGTGGCGGTGATCCAGACCGAGGCCAACGTCTACGACATCGACTTCGTCGGGCGGGCGCGGCAGGGCGCGGGCCAGAGCTCGATCGGGCTCGAGGTCGGCCGCGACGGCGGCGACTGGGCGATCGCCCTCGAGGGGGTGACGGTGACGGCGGCCGACGGCGCCGACGGCTGGGACAACGATCACGCGCCAGTGGTCGCCAATGACGGGCGCGCCGGGTTGACGGGACACTACGGCTGCCAGGGACCCGGGGTCGGCTGCGTGCCGTTCTGCCCCCCGACGTACGACGACTTCAACCTGGTCGCGAGCGGCGGCGCCTGCACCTGCGACGTCGAGTATGGCGCGTGCGAAGGCGGGCGCGGCGGCGCGGGCGCCTGGCTGACCGAGGGCTGCGATCCGGCCGCGCAGGTCAACGCCGAGGACGATCCGCCGCAGCCGGGCACCGCGGGCGGCGGCGAGCGCGGCGGGGCCGGCGGCGGACCGGGCATGGCCTGCGGTGAGAACGCCATCCCCCAGAACATCGGGATCGACGGCACCGACGGACCCGACGGCGCTCACGGGGCCGGCGGGGTCGCCGCCTGGGGCCCGGACGGCTGGACGGGCGGCTTCGGCGGCACCGGCGGCCATGGCCTCAACGGCGGCGGCGGCGGCGGCGGCGGCGGCGGCGGCGGGGCGGGCGGCGGCGCGTTCGTCTGTCCGAACCGCGGGGGGCGCGGCGCGGGCGGCGGCAGCGGCGGCTGCGGCGGCGAGCCGGGCTACGGTGGCGGACCGGGCGGCGCGTCGATCGGGCTGCTCGCCCGCGGCGCGGTATCACTCTCGATCCGGGACGGCGCGGTGACCGCCGGGGACGGCGGCGTCGGCGGCGACGGCTCACCGGGCAACGCGGGCGGCCAGGGCGGGATCGGGGGCAGCGCGGGGGACGGCAGCAACCGGGGGCACGTCTACCAGGACCCGCAGCAGCGGGGATCCAACGGGGCCCGCGGGGGAGACGGCGGCGACGGCGGCGATGGCGGTCACGGCGGCGGCGGCGCGGGCGGCGCGACCACCGCGCTGCTGGTCGGGCCCGACGTTCGACTGCAGCTGCAAGGCACCGCGCTGGCGTGTGGCGCGGCCGGCTCGGGCGGCGGCGGCGACGGCAACCCGGGGCAGCCCGGCGCCGCCCCCGACAACTGCCGCGCCACGTGGTGAGCGCGGTGCACCGAGACACCGAACAGAGATCGAGAACGACGGAGCGTCGCCGGCGGCGCCGGCGCGAGGGAGAGATCATGATCCGCGGAGTGTACCGGCCCTGGTCCGCGCTGCTGGCGCTGGCCGTGGCGTTGGGCGTGAGCGCCTGTGACGACGACAGCTCGAGCAGCGACCCACCGACCGACGCCGCGATCGACGCCGAGCCGGCGGTCGACGTGGCGGTCGACGCCGGCGAAGACTGCAGCCCGGGCACCGAGGGCTGCCGCTGCCTGATGGACGGCACGTGCCGGCTGGCCCACCTGATGTGCGTCGAGGACCGCTGCATCGACCCCGCCGCCGAGTGCGACCCGGCCCGACAGCAGTGCCCGCCGGCCGATCCGCAGTGCTATACCCCGTGCCAGGGCGACCTCATCGCCGAGGACGGCACCCTGCGGGTCTGCAGCAGCGAGGGGCTGATGCGCGGCTGCATGGGCGGCAACGTCTGCGACCGCGGGTCGTGCGTGCCGGCCGGCGTACAGAAGCAGGCGGGCCCGGCGCCGGGCACGTGCGGCATCGAGACCGACTGCCCCGACTTCCAGACGTGCATCCTCGGGCGCTGCTACTCCGACTGCGCCGCCGACGTCGACTGCGCCGACGGCGACATCTGCCACCGGCAGGTCTGCCGCCAGCGGTGCACCGACGAGACCCCCTGCGCCGAGTCCGACGAGACCTGCCTCGACGGGGTCTGCCTGCCGCTGGGCGAGCCCGACCCGGCGGCGCCGCTCTCGGCCGGCGAGTCGTTCGAGCTGACGGTCGACAGCCTGGTCTTCAGCCGCGCCTTCCCCACCGCGGCGTTCGTGATCCGCAATACCGGGCAGAGCCCGCTGACGGTGACGGTGCGCAAGGACGAGCAGCTCACCGTCGACGACGCGGGCCGCGAGCAGCGCATCGTCGACCAGCCGCTGCTGTGGCTGACGATGGGTGTCGACGGCGTCGAGCGGGTGCAGCAGTTCGAGGTGATGATCGACGCCGAGAGCGAGGTCGAGGTGATCCTCGCCGACGCCGACGCGGGCATGGGCCGCTGGCGGGGCCGATTGGCCGTCGAGGCCCCCGGGCTCGGCGCGCGCTACCTGCGGCTGAGCTACAGCGAAGAGGTGCACGGCCGCTGGGCGGGCACCGCGTATGCCTTCGGCACCTTCCCCGACGGCGCCCGGCCCTATCTGGGCGACTTCCCGCTCGACGACTGGCGCGCCGATCGCGGCGACACCGCGCCGCTCGAGACGGTGCCCAACGCCTTCTTGCAGGCCTGGGGCCGCTACCGCAACGGCGACCTGGGCCTGCCCGAGATGGCCGCGCTGATCGACGCCACCCTGACCGGCTCGTGGGACTTCCCCCGGGTGCGCGAGCTGTGCCGCGAGGCGGGCTTCGACGACAACTCGATCTGCGCGCCTTTCGGCGGCGCCGGCAGCCGCTCGGTCATCCCCTACACCACCACCGCCGACATCAACCGGGTGCCGGCGGGCGTGATCGCGATGGACTTCGCCATCGAGGTGCAGCCGGCGGACGGCGCGACCGGCCGCCGGCTGTGCGGCGAGACCGCGCAGTGCTTCACTGGCCGCATCGACAGCGACACCGCGTTGCAATACGCGGGCGACCCCGAAGTGACGCTGGCCTTCGCCGCCGACCCTCGGGACTGCCAGCGTCAGGGCGCGGCGGGCTGCACCGTCGACATCGACCGCTTCGAGTCGAAGATCGGCGTCGGTCGGCGCTTCCGCGCGCAGGATCGCTTCGACGGCCTCGCCCCCGGCTGCGGCGGGCTCGGCGATCGGATCGAGACCCCGTGGCTGGTGCCCGGCCTGCCGCCGCCCGACAGCAACAAGTCGGCCAACCATACGCCGTTCGACCCGGCCGATCCGATCTGGCGCGAGTGCCACGAGCCGGTGGGCCCCGGCGATCCCGGCCCCGCGGCCAACCCGATCCTCGACGGCGTACCGCGGCTGCGGCGGCTGGAGCTCATCGACGGGCAGCTGGTCGAGCAGAACGTCATGACCCTGATCCTGCGCGAGACGATCGACCCGTTCCACGGCGGCGAGCCGCTGCAGACCTACCTCTACGTGGTGCTGCAGCGCACCGAGACCGGGCCCGACGCGCTGCGCCCCGAGGGGCAGTTCCTCTCCGAAGATCGGCCGGCGCCGTTCATCGATATGGGGGCGACGTGCGCGCTCGACCTCATGCGCACCGTGCGCGACGTGCGCGCGCTCGACAGCCTCGCCGAGGACGATATCGAGGCGCTGGCCCGGGTGGTGGTCGGCGGCGACGCGGGCGGCGGCATGGCGCCGCTGGGGCCGCGGGAGGTGGTGCACAGCCTGTGCATCTGGAGCGAGGACGCGGTGCAGAACGCCGTCGGCGACGACGCGCTGGGCCAGTCGGGCGACGTCAACGGGCCGACCGTCGTGCGCCGCGAGGTCATCGACGCCGGCCCGGGCGGCGACCGCCCGTGCTTCCCCGGCGCGGAGATCATCTACTTCACCACCAGCGACAATGAAGACCCGGCCGGCTGGGACTGCAATACCACCGCGCCCGAGAGCTGCCTCGAGCGCCTGCAGACGGGCATCGACCGCGGCGACGCGCTGCGCTTCGAAGCCCGCGCCCGGACCTACCTCTCGCTGCCCGAGGTGGCCGACGAAGGCCGGCGGATCCGCGCCGCCTTCGACCTGGTCTACCGCTGCGACGACCCCGAGCGCCCGGCGTGCACCGACGACCGCTTCGACCTGACCGCGGGCAAGGCCTTCGGGCGGGCCGACGGCGCGGGCAGCCACTTCTCGCCGCTGTCGGCCGACGTGGTGCAGGCGTTCCGCTACAAGACCCAGTTCGTCGACCGCATCGGCGGGGCCCAGGTGGGCTTCGCCCCGTCGATCTGCCGGCCCGGCGCGAGCCTCAACCCCTACTGCTACGACCCCGCCGCCATCGAGGCGGTGCGCGCGCGGGTCGACTGCGCCATGGCCATCTACAGCGGCTGGCTCGACGGTCAGTGGGGGCTCGCCGACGACGTGAGCACGCTGCTGCGCGGGGCCTTGGTGCGGTCGTTCGACGCCCTCGAGCAGGACAACCCCTTCGGCGACCCCATCGTGCAGTACGGCTTCGAGCGGCTCTACGCCGAGCTGGTGATCATGCTCGGCGACGACGCCTATACCAGCGCCTTCGCCTCGCGCTTCGACCTCGACGGCAGCGCGCGCCTCGCCTTCGAAGGCAGCCGCTTCGAAGAGGGCGGCATCGACCTGACCGGCGCGGCGGGCTACGAGATGTACAAGCTGCACCAGGCGACGCAGTACTACGCGCTGGTGCTCGACCGCTTCTTCACGATGAGCGTGCGCCTGTGGAACAGCCTCGACGCCGGCGACGGCGCGCGCTACGTGACCCTGGGCACCGTCACCACCTGGCTGGACCGGGTCATCCGCGCCTCGACCCAGAGCGCCAACGCCTGGAGCGAGATCGCCCGCCGCTACCGGGGCCTCAACCGCCCCGATCTGGCCCGGCGGGTGCTGGTGCGGGCCTATACCCGGGCCTACCAGGAGTCGCTGGTCTTGCGGGCGATGATGACCGCCATCACCGACGTGCTCGACCCCGCCGAGCTGCCGCAGGTCGAGGCGGCGATCCAAGACGCCCAGACCCGCTATCGGGTGGCGATGCTCGACATGCAGAGCCGCTTCCAGGAGATCTCGGGCCGGCTCGACGTCTTCGGCCTGCCGCCCGAGCTCATCCCCTTCCCCGCGCTCGACGAGGACGACGTCAACGGCTTCGAGGTGATGCTCGAGCGGGCCATGCAGCGCATGGACATCGCCCTCGAAGACGAGGAGGCCGCCATCGACTCACGGCGCGACTTCGACGTCGACGCCGTCTCGTTCCAGAGCGAGTTGGTGACCCTGCGCAACGGCTTCGAAGCCGAGCTGGGCGAGATCTGCGGCACCTTCATCGGCGACGACGGCCGGGTCTACCCCGCCGTGGCCCGCTACGCCCACCTGCACCCCGATCTGGCCGAGCTCGACGACCCCTGCGGCGCGTTCGCGGTGGGCAACGGCGCGCTGTGGCTCGCCGGGGCCGACCTGCAGACCCGCGAGCTCGAGTTGCAGCGGGTGCGCCAGGAGGTGGCCAACGCCCAGGGCGCCATGGCCGACGCCCAGGCGCAGGTCGCCGACCAGTGCAACCTCATCGCCGCCGACGTCGCGACCTTCCTGCAGAACCAGGGCGCCATCGATGGGCTCGAGCGGGACAACGACCGCATGACCAGCGCGATCACCCAGCTCGACAAGGTGCACGACTTCGTCACCGAGCTCACCGCCCGGGTCGGCGAGGTGGGCGAAGACGCGCCGACCAAGCCCTGGTCGGCGGCGATCAAAGCCAGCCAGACCATAGTCTTCGGGGTCAGCGCGGCGGTGAACCTGGTGGCGACCTCGGCCCTCGAGATCGCCATCAACGTCAATCAGGACCGCATCCGCGGCGTCGAGCGGGCCTACGAGGCCTACACCATCAAGCGCGAGTGCGACTACCTGCAGGCCGATCTGGTCTACACCCTGCGCGACCTGCACCGCGACCTCCTGCTCGTCGAGCTCGACGTGCTCAACGCCATCTGGAACGTGCAGGTGGAGTTCTCCAACATCCAGTCGCTCGTCAACCAGCGCAGCCGGCTCGAGGCCGAGTGGCGCGACGCCGAGCAGCTCGCCATCAACGCGGCGGCGGCCCAGAGCGACCCCAACATCCGCATCTTCAAGAACGACGCGATCATCAACGCCGATCGCAGCTTCGACGCGGCGCTCGCGGCGGCGTGGAAGGCCACCCGCATGCTCGAGTACTACACCGCCCAGAGCTACCCCGACCGGGACAAGCTCTTCCTCGCGCGCATGGTCAACCGCGGCGACATCAACCTGCGGCGCTACCTGCAGGACCTCGAGGACGACTTCTTCGACTTCGAGCAGACCTTCGGCAACCCCGATACCCGGCTGGCGATCGTCTCGATGCGCGACGACGTGCTGCGCATCCCGCGCTACGCCGCCGACGGCGCGGTATTGGGCCATCAGGCGCGCCTGCGCCGCTTCCGCGCGGCCATCCAGGATCCGGCCCGGCTCGACGACCGCGGCGCGCTCGAGCTGAACTTCTCGACCACCTTCGACCAGCTCTCGCCGCTCACCGCCAACCACAAGATCCTGTTCATCGAGGTGGCGCTGATGGGCGAAGATCTGGGCGACCGCATCGGCCGGATCTACCTCAGCCAGCGGGGCACCGGCGTGGTCGAAGGCACCGACGACCGGCGCCGCTTCTTCACCTTCCCCGCCCGCACCGCGGTGATGAACCCGTTCTTCAACGACGACGACAGCCGCTACGGCCAGGACTCGGACGGCGCGATCGCCGGGCCCACCCGCTCGCTGTACCGCAGCTACCGCTTCCGGGAGCGCCCGCTGGTGCAGACCGACTGGTCGCTGGTGCTCGACCAGCGCAATGAAGAGGTCAACCGCGACATCAACCTGGGCGGCGTCGACGACATCGTCGTGTTCATCTACTACACCGACTTCACCCGAGACTGACCCGCGACTGACGCCGACCGACCACGCTGACGCGTCGCGTCAAACCCTTGCATCGACCGCACGGGCATTGCACCATCCGCCCGTGCCGTCGCCCCTGCCCAATCACCGCCACTCACCGCCGCTGCGCGACCGCCAGCTCGACGGCCTGCGCGCGGGCCCGCTCGACGTGCTCATCGTCGGCGGCGGCATCAACGGCGCGGTCTCGGCCGCCTCGCTCGCCGCCCGCGGGCTGACGGTGGGGCTCGCCGAGCGCGGCGACTTCGCCTGCGCCACCAGCCAGGCCTCATCGAACCTGGCCTGGGGCGGCATGAAGTACCTCGAGTCGGGCGAGGTGCGGCTGGTGCGCGACCTGTGCCGCTGCCGCAACCGCCTGATGGCGGCCTACCCCTCGACGGTGCGCGAGATCCGCATCCTGACCATGGTCGAGCGCGGCTTCCGCTGGCACCCGCTCTTCCTCTACATCGGCGCGTGGCTCTACTGGCTGCTCGGCGGCGCCTTCACCCGCCGCCCGCGCTACATCTCGCGCAAGGCCCTGGCCACCGAAGAGCCCGCGTTCGACGCTCAGAACGCCTGGGGCGCGCTCGAGCACAGCGAGGCCCTGCTGGTCGATACCGACGCCCGCTTCGTCTTCGGCTTCGTGCGCCGGGCCATCGACGCGGGGGCCGCCTGCGCCAACTACGTCGAGGTGGTCGAGGCCGAGCGCGACGCCGATGGCTGGCGGGTCGTGCTGCGCGACCGCGTCGCCGATCGCACCTGGACGGTGCGCAGCCGGGTCTTGATCAACGCCGCCGGCCCCTGGGCCGACGGGCTCGGCCAGCGCGCGGGGGTCACCGCGCGCCATCGGCACGTGCTGTCGAAGGGCAGCCACCTGGTGGTGCCGCGCCTGGGCCAGAAGCAGCGGGTGATGGCCTTCTTCACCGACGACGGCCGCCTGTTCTTCGTGCTGCCGCTGGGCGAGCGCACGATGGTCGGCACCACCGATACCAGCGTCGACGACCCCGACGTGGCGGTGGACGAGGCCGACCGGACCTACCTGCTGGGCAACGTCGAGAAGCGGGTGCGCGGGCTCGACCGGGCGTCGATCATCGCCGAGCGCGCGGGGGTGCGCCCGCTGGTGCTCGAGCTCGGCGAAGAGGTCGGCGAGATCGACTGGCTCAAGCTCTCGCGCAAGCACGCCATCGACGTCGACCGCACGCACCACGCGGTGGCCATCTTCGGCGGCAAGCTCACCGACTGCCTCAACGTGGGCGACGAGGTGGCCGAGGCGCTCGCCGAGCTGGGCCTGCCCGGCGACGACCCCGCGTCCCCCTGGTTCGGCGAGCCCGACGCCACGCTGCGCCAGCGGTTCATGGCCGAGGCGCGGGCGCTGGGCCTCGACGAGGCGCCCGATCTGACCGGCGTCACCCGCGCCGAGCGCATCTGGCGGCGGCACGGCGTGCGGGCGACCACCGTGCTCGAGACCATGCGCCGCGACCCGGCCAGCGCCGAGCCCATCGTCGGCCCGTACTGCGCCGCGGAGATCGAGCAGATGGCCCGCGAAGAGCTGGTGGTGCGGCTCGACGATCTGCTGCGCCGACGCACCGAGCTGGCGCTGACCATCGACCGCGCGACGCTCGCGGGGCACGGCGCCTTGTGGCGGGCGAGTCAGCGCATCTTCGGCGCGCGCGCCGCGGCCGAGTGGCGGGCGACGTTCGACCACGACCCGCCCGAAGACCACGACGCCGACGCCGCTTGACGGGTCAAGTCGCCGGCCCGCCCATGATCCAGGGCCCCATCAGCCGGGCGAGGCCGCCGGCCACCAGGGGCAGCACCAGCGACACCGCGACTCGCAGCGCCATCAGCCGCCAGCCGTAGAAGCCCACCTCCAGCGGCACCCGGATGAGCGAGAGCGTCGCCATCGAGGTGAGGTAGGTCACCAGCACGCCCGCGCCGACGCCGGCCTTGAGCAGCGCCGCGGCGAGGGGCAGGCCGATGATGCTGCCCGCCGGGGTCAGCACGCCCGCCAGCCACGCGACGCCGATGCCGCGCCAGCCGGCGGCGTCCGACAGCCACCTCTCGACGACCTGCTGCGGCAGCAGCGTATCGACGAAGCCCATGATCACGAACGCCACCAGCAAGATGGGCACGAACTTCAGGCTCGTGCTGCCCGCGGTGCGGAAGCCCTGCTCGACGAGGCCGCCGCCCTTGTAGGCGGCGAAGCCGATGAGCCCGGCGACGATCACCAGCATCGAGATGATCGACCACTTCATGGGGCAGGCTCCCCCGGCGCGCCGGCCCCGTCGTCGAGGATCGTCACCCAGCCCCGCTCGCCGTCGACCCGCACCCGCATGCCGGTGCGCAGCGCGTCGGTGGCCCCGGGCAGCCCGACCACCGCCGGCAGGCCGTACTCCCGGGCCACCACCGAGCCGTGGGTCATGCGGCCGCCGACCTCCATGACCAGGCCGGCGGCGTTGATGAACAGCGGCGTCCAGCCGGGATCGGTGAACGGCGCGACGAGGATCTCGCCCTTGTGCAGCGTCTCGGCGTGCGGGTCGCGCACCACCCGCACGACGCCCTCGACGATACCCGCCGAGGCCGGGCTGCCCACGAGCACGCCCTCCGGCGCGTCGGTATCGACGAAGCCGGGCGGGATCTCGCCGCGCGCGCTCATGACCCGCGGCGGGCTCAGGCCGCGGTGATGCTCGAACGCGGCGCGCTCGGCGGCCAGCCGCGCCTTCAGCCCAGCCGGCCGCGACAGATCGTCGAGGGTCGCGAACCAGACGTCCTCGGGCCGATCGAGGGCGCCCTGCGCGACGTAGTCGGCGCCCAGCCGCAGGAGCGCCCGCCGGAGACCGTCGAAGATGCGGATGATGGCGAACTTGGGGTGCTCCCGCAGGCCGGCGAGGGTGCGCTGCCGCCGCACGAGGCGCCGGACCCACCCGCGGCGCAGCGGGCCGAGCAGCCCTTTGCCCGCCGCCTCGACCAGCCGCGCGCCGGCGGCCTCGGCCGCATCGGCCAGCGCCCCGTGATGCGCCCGGTGCGCGCCGGCCTCGCCGTGGCCCAGGTTGCCCACCACCGCCTGGATCACCGAGCCCGGCCGCTCGCGCCAGCGGGGGCGCGAGATGTCGATCTCCGAGGGCGCGCGGGCCCCGTAGCGCGCCAGGAAGTCATCGAGCGCCCCGACGAAGGCGGCCCCGCCGGGCAGCTCGGCCAGGGCCTGCGGATGGTGCTGCCCGCCGCGCAGCGCCTCGGCCACCGCCGGCGCCGAGCGGGCCACGTCGGCCAGATCGCCCACCGCCAGATCCATATCGGTGGTCACGTTGCCGACGAGGCCGCGGGCCAGCGCCTCGATGTCGTCGCCATGCGCCGGGCCCATGATCTTGCGCAGCAGCCCGCTCGAGATGAGGCCGGTGGCGATGAGCGGCACCAGCCGCCCGATCAGGTAGATCATGAGCCCGCAGAGGGTCGCCGAGACCGTCGCGAGGATGTCCGCCGGGCGCTGCGCCCGTTCGAGGGCCGCGAGTCGGGCGGCCACCCAGGCCTCGACCTCGGGCACGATCCGGTCGCGCCACCTCTGGGGATCACGCCACAGCAGGCCGGCGACGATGCGCGCGAGCTTGGGCCCGACGAACCGGGCGGCCCCGACGAGCGACATGCGCGGGCCAGCGGCGAAGTCGGGCCGCCCGACGAGCACCCGCACCGCGTTCTGCGCGTGGGGATCGACCAGCCCGAGCATGCCGACCAGCCCCCGGCGGCCGATGGCCCGGCGCAGCACGGGGGCCATGTCGAGGTAGAGCCGCCCGCCCGCCGGCACCGCCCATGGGTTGGGCACCGTATCGCCCGCCGCCCGGCCGAAAGGCATCATGCGCCGCCAGACGTCGAGCCCCATCGGCGGCACGGCGTCGGTCATCACCTGGAAGTGGTTGAAGCAGGCATAGACCTTCGCCCCGTCGCCGGGGGACGCCGGCTCGGGCAGCGGGAACAGCGACGTGATGGGCCGGGCCTGCACCACGAAGAGCGCGCCGTGGGCGAAGCACCACTCGATGTCTTGCGGGCAGCCGTAGTGGGCCTCGATGCGCCGGCCGAGCGCCACCAGCCGCTGCAGCTCGTCGTCGCCCAGCACCCGCCTGCGGCGCTGCTCGGGCGGCAGATCGATCGTCTCGGTGCCGCCGCCGGCGACCCAGCGGATCGCCAGCGCCTTGTCGCCCACCTTCACCGAGACCGGCCGCCCGCTGTCCGTCTCGACCACGTACAGGTCGGCGTCGACCAGCCCCGAGACCAGCGCCTCGCCCAGGCCGAAGCCGGCGTCGACGCTGGTATGCCCCCGGTGCCCGCTGATCGGATCGGCGGTGAAGAGGATGCCCGACTTGTCGGGGCGCACCAGCCGCTGCACGACGACGGACAGCGCCACCTGCCGATGGGGCACGGCGTTGCGCATGCGATAGAGGATCGCCCGGTCGGTATAGAGCGAGGCCCAGCAGGCGCGCACCCGGTCGAGCAGATCGGCCTCGCCGATCACGTTGAGGTAGGTGTCCTGCTGCCCGGCGAACGACGCGGTGGGCAGGTCTTCGGCCGTCGCGCTCGAGCGCACCGCGTAGGGGTGCTCGACGCCCGCGGCGCGCCACGCCTCGACCACGGCCGCGCGCACCGCCGCGGGCATCTCGCGGGCGGTCAGCGCCGCGCGGATGCGGCCGCCCAGCGCGCGCACGCCGTCGAGATCGTCGGGCTCGACCTGCTCGAGCTCGGCGAGCAGCGATTCGAACGCGGGGTGGTCGGCGATATGCGCCGCCCAGGCGCGGGTGGTCACGCAGAAGCCGCCGGGCACCGGCAGGCCGGCCCGGGTCAGCTCGCCCAGGTTGGCGCCCTTGCCGCCGACCCGGGGCAGATCGGCGGCGGTGATGTCGGCGAATGGCATCACCCAGCACGGGGTCTGGGCCTCGGAGGGCGCAGAGGAGGGCGCAGACGGGGGCACAGAAGAGGGCGCAGAAGAGGGCGCAGACGCACCGGTCGCGTCGGATGACATGGCATGGCTCCGGGAAGGCATCGGGGGAATGGGTCGCCGGGCGATGGCATACCCTGTCGGGTCAGCGTCTGCGCCGATCCATCACAGTGCGCCGACCCATCACAGTGCGCCGACCCATCAAGGGGGGCGCAAGCCATCCAGGAAGAGATCGACGGCGAAGCGCACCGCCTCGTCGACGGGCAGGTCGCGATCGCCGCCGAGGGCGAGCACCATCGAGCCGAAGGCGAGGGCCATCATGCGGGCCGAACCCGCGCGCAGGCGCCCGGCGGCGACCTGCCGCTCGAAGTAGTCGACCAGCGCCTCGCGGGCTCGGCGTCCGCCGCCCATGCGCGCCGCCAGACGCGCCGAGGCCGCCCGATCGACGACCATCAGCCGGGTCAGGCCGGGCTGCTCGCGGGCGAAGCGCACCGCGGCCTCGGCCAATCGGGTCAGATCGCCGACGATGTCATCCCCCGGGCTGGCGTCGAGCATGGCCACCAGCCGGCGCGGCGAGCGCTCGGCGGCGAACGCGCCGAGCAAGGCATCGCGCCCGTCGAAGTGGCGGTAGACCGTCGCCGGCCCCAAGCCGGCCGCCCGGGCCACCGCGTCGACGGTCAACCCGTCGATACCATCCGCCGCCAATACCTGGGAGACGCCGTCGAGCAACCGCTCGCGCGGGGTGCGCACCAGGGCTTCGACCGGCAGCCCGCGGCGCTCGGCGACGCGGGCCAGCAACGTATCCCGGTCGGAGAAGCGACGGTAGACGGTGCCCCGGGAGACCCCCGCCCGGCGGGCGACGGCGGCCATCGTGGGCGCGGCCGACGCGTCGAGCAGCGCTTCCGCGGCGTCGAGGATCGCGTCGTCGATGGGATCGGCAGGCGGCATGACCCGAGCATGCCAGCCCCCGGGCCCGCCGTCAACAGCGAAACACATCAATATAGATCACTATCGACACGTCCTGCATCAGCTCTCCTGGCCGGTGAGCCGGGCGATGCTCACCGCGCGCACGCCCAGCCGGATCTGCCGGGTATGGGACCGCCGTTCGAAGAGCGGCGTGGCGCCCTCGATGCCCATCTCGCGAAAATGGCGCCGGGCCCGGTAGACCTCGACGTACATCCGCTCGTGGCCGATGCCGGTCTCCTTGCTGAGGTCGTCGAGGTACATCCAGCCCCGGTCGGCCGGCGGCAGGTGCGTATCGGCGAGCAGCTGACGGGCGAGCGAGACGATCAGGTAGTTGTGCGAGCGGTGGGCGAGGTGCACCTCTTCGGCGGCGAAGTGCGCCGTCAGCTCGATGGTCTCCTCGTCGCGGCTGACGGCGACGTGCAGCCGCTCGATCATGTCGAAGTGGCGCGGGTTGCTGTCCTGCAGCGTATTGGCGGTGCCCCCGCCGTCGGTGAGCAGCGGCAGCTCGAGCGCCCACTCGCCGTCGCTGAGGGTGATGCGCTCGCCGTCGGCGACGAAGTGCAGCCGCTCCCCGCGCTCCATCACCCAGCGGCCCTCGCTCGACGCGTAGACGAAGACCTCGGGCTCGTCGGCATCGGGCAGGGCGAGCATGTCGTCTTCGGCCGTATGGCGGACCCCGCTCGGGGCGCGGGCGGTGGCGACCGGCGGCCCGTCGTCGGCGAGCACCCAGCGGTCGTCGGCGAACAGCAGCTCGTCGCCGACCGCGACGGCCCGCCGCTCGCCAAGCCCGAGGGGGTGGCCGTTGAGCCGGGTGCCGTTGCTGCTGCCCAGATCGCGCAGCGCCCAGGCGCCCTCGGCGAAGAAGAGCGCCGCGTGCTCCCCCGAGACCCGCGGGTTGCGCAACGACAGGGTGCAGGCCACCGACCGCCCGACCAGCGTGCGGGCCGCGAGGGTGAAACGCCGCCCCGTATCGGGCTGCTGCAAGACGCCCATTCATGCCCCTCCGTGGCGCTGCCGCCGCTGATTGTCATGACGAGTCATGGAAAAAATTCCTGGAATACCGGAAAGTGACACCCGTAACGCAAAGGCCTAACAAAAAGATTCGTTACTCAGGAAACAAACAAATGTCACGCCTCATCGAGCTCATCCGCCGTCCGCTGACCGCCGCCGCCTGCTTCATCGCCTGCACGCTGCTGCTCGTGGCCCCCCGACCGGCCGCCGCGCAGCTCACCGGCGGCCTCGAGGGCGAGTTCATCCATCACGTCTTCGAGCTCACGCCGGGCCAGGGTCAACCCAAGGTCGTCGCCGAGGCCTGGGCCCACCGCAAGACGGGCGCGCTGTGGGTCGTCGGCCGGGTCGACCCCCGGATGCTGGCCGGCGCCCTCACCTTGCGCTCGCAGGGCACCGACGACGGGCCGCCGGCCCACGCCCGGTCGCTGTCGCCCCAGAAGGCGGTGCTCGAGGGCCCAGCCTGGCTCAAGTCGGGGCACGTCTGGTCTCGCGAGGCCGACGGCGTCGCCGATACGGGGCTGAAGCTGGTGCTCGATCCGCTGTGCCGGGACAACTGCTCGATCGTGGCGGTCGAACAGTATCACCTGCCGGGCTCGGAGGGCATGGCGGGCGCGAAGGTGAAGTTGTCGGCGGTCGACCGCTATCCGCTCGAGGCCGGGGATCGGGTCACGGTGTTTGCTCCGCGCTGATCGCGCCGCCGTCGACCGCGGCCCGGGCCCACGCCGCGGCTTCAGCCGAAGCTGCGCACCAACCGCACGCCGATGATGCGGAATCGCTGGTCGGGCCGGTTGGCATAGCGCCCCGCCGGCCGACAGTACTGGGCCTTGCTGGCCCACGTGCCCCCCCGAACCACCCTGAAGCGGCCGCGCGGCAGGTGCAGGTCGACCCGATCGCGCTCGGGGCCGAGGCGGTGGTAGTCCGACGCGCACCAGGTGCGCACGCCGCCGACCATGTCGCGCACGCCGTAGGGGCTCTCGTCGTCGGCGGCGCAGCCCACCGGCTGGGGCCGCGGGCGCTCGGCGAAGCTCTCGAGCACGGTGGCCCGGCTCGGGTCGAAGTGGTCGCCCCACGGGAAGTGACGGCCGTCGACGCCGCGGGCCGCCTTCTCCCACTCCAGGTCGTGGGGCAGCCGCCACGGTCGGCCGGTGCGGGTGGCGTGCACGTCGGCGAAGCGCTCGGCCTGATGCCAGTCGACCAGGATCGCCGCCGCGTCGAGGCGGATCGGATCGCCGTCGTCGGTCAACCCGGGCAGCAGCCGCTGGCGCTCGAGCCGATAGAGCGGGTCGCCGTGGGCGCCGTGCCGCTGCGGCATGAGCCCGTGGGCGATGTCTTCGAACCCGGCGTCGAGCAGCGCCTGCATGCAGCGCAGCCAGCGGCGATGGGTGACCGCCGTGCGCTCGATGACGAAGCCGTCGACCCACAGCCGCCGCGCGGGCAGCGAGTCGGGGGCCTCGGGGTCGCCGCCGAGCCGGGTCCAGCCGGCGGGCACGTAGATCTCGTCGGGGTCGAGCGCGCCCAGCGGCGGCAGCCGGATCGGCCGCGGCCGCACGCTGTCGGGCGGGCAGCCGTGCCAGTGCTCGCCGCGGCCGATGTGGATCGGGTAGCGCACCGGGTGGTGCCCCGGCGCCCGGATCAGCGCGAGGTAGCTGCCGCGGGGCAGCGGCCGGCCGACGATCGGCCCCGGCCCCAGCTCGACCGGGTCGACGGCGACGAGCTGCCGATCGCGGGTCTCGTAGCGCATCAGCGTCACCCGGGCCTCGACCGGATCGCAGATCAGGGTCAGCGCCCCGTCGCCGGCGAGCCAGCGGGCGTGGCGCCCGTCGTCGTGGGCCCGCACCAGCTCGGCGAAGCGCCGCGCGGCGTCGCCGTCGCGACGCGCCTCGGCCCGCACCAGCGCGTTGCGGTAGTGCTCGGCGAGCGCCCGGTGGGCCTCGGGCAGGTCGGGCACCCGGGTCAGCGCCGCGCGCAGCGTCTGTTCGAAGGCCAGCTCGTCGAGCACCAGATCCTCGGCCCGGGCCCGGGCCGAGTCGGCCAGCCGCCAGCCTTCGCGCTTGCGGGCGATCGGGTCGGAGGGCAGCACCCCCTCGAGCGCGACGGCCGCGTCTTCGCGCAGCGCTTCGATCGCCCGCCGCTCGCGCTCGATGCGCGCCTGCAGGGCCCGGGCGTCGGCGACGAGCGCCAGGGCCTGCTCCCGCTGACGGGCGCCGTCGAGCCAGCCGACGAGGGCCGCGGCCAGCTCGCCGGCGGTCTCGATGCGCTGCGCGGGGCGCGGGTGCATCGCCTGACGGCACAGCTCGATCAGCTCGGCGGGCGCCTTGACCTGCGCGGGGTCGAGCCCCGGCGGCCAGCGCGACTCGGCCCCCTCGGCGCCGCGCAGGTCGGCGGGCAGCGGCCGGCGCCCGGTGAGGATGCGATACAGGATGGCGCCGAGCGCGTAGATGTCGGTGGCCGGCGAGAGGCGGCTCGGGTCGACATAGCGCTCCGGCGGCAGGTAGCCGGCGGTGCCCGCGGGGCGCTCTCCGGCGTCGCCGGCCACCGGCGCGGGCGAGCCGAGCCAGCGGGCGAGGCCCCAATCCATGACCAGGGCTTCGCCGAACGGCCCGACCATGACGTTGCCCGGCTTGAGGTCGCCGTGCACCACGTCGCGCTCGTGGGCGTAGGCCACCGCGTCGCAGATGCGCCCGAGCAGGTCGATCAGCCGGCGCAGCGTCCAGCGCGTGCCCTCTCCGAGCAGCCCCGGCTGATGCAGGCGGTCGATGATCGGGCCGAGGGCCTCGCCTTCGACCTCTTTCATCGCGAACCACGGGCGGCCGTCGGGCGTCTCGCCGCTGTCGAACACCGGCACGATGCCCGGGTGCGACAACGAGACGGTGACCGCGCACTCCTGCAGCATCGCCGCCCGCGCCCGCGGCGGGCTGTCGGCGCGCAGCACCTTGACCGCCAGCACCCGGTCGAGCTTGCGGTCGAAGACCCGCCAGATGTCGCCCTGCCCACCGCTGGCGATGTGCTCGAGCCATTCGTAGCGCGGGTCGTCGGTGACCGGCGGGTCCACCGGCGGCTCGTCGCCGAGCGACAGGCCGATGCCGGTCGTCGATCGATCGCCGGCCATCAACCCGCGCAGCCGCTCGGGCCCATAGGCCCGGGCCAGCTCGTCGAGTCTCGCGGCGAGTTCGATCTCGTTGACGTCGCTGTCGTCGGCCATCGATCGATCGAGCCGATCCACGGCGAGCGGGTCAAGGAAATGATGGGTCTGGCGGGCACCGAGGCGTGCCGATGCGCCCGGCGCCCTATTCGAACGCCTCCATCGGCGGGCAGGTGCACATCAGGTTGCGATCGCCATAGGCGTTGTCGACCCGGGCCACCGCGGGCCAGAACTTGTGCTGGCGGGTCCACGGCGCGGGGAAGGCGGCCACGTCGCGGCTGTAGGGGTGGTCCCAGGTCGCGCCGCAGACGGCGGCGGCGGTGTGCGGCGCGTTCTTGAGCGGGTTGTCCTCGCCGTGCATCTCGCCGGCTTCGATGGCGCGGATCTCGTCGCGGATGGCGATCATCGCCTCGCAGAAGCGGTCGAGCTCGTCCCGCGGCTCGCTCTCGGTGGGCTCGACCATCAGCGTGCCGGCCACCGGCCACGACATGGTCGGCGCGTGGAAGCCGTAGTCCATCAGCCGCTTGGCGATGTCGTCGACGGTGATACCCGCCGTCTTCTGGAAGCCGCGGCAGTCGAGGATGAACTCGTGGGCCACCCGCCCGTTGTCGCCGGTGTAGAGGATGTCGTAGTGCGCCGACAGCCGGTGCGCCATGTAGTTGGCGTTGAGGATGGCGATCTCGGTGGCCCGGGTGAGCCCCTCGGCGCCCATCATCGCGATGTAGGCGTAGCTGATCGGCAGGATCGACGGGCTGCCGTAGGGCGCCGCCGAGATGGGCCCGATGGCCTTCTCGCCGCCCACCGCCTGCAGCGGGTGCCCCGGCAGGAAAGGCGCGAGGTGCGCCGCCACGCCGATGGGGCCCATGCCCGGCCCGCCGCCCCCGTGGGGGATGCAGAAGGTCTTGTGCAGGTTGAGGTGGCAGACGTCGGCGCCGATGTCGCCCGGCCGGCACAGCCCGACCTGGGCGTTCATGTTGGCCCCGTCCATGTACACCTGCCCGCCGTTGTCGTGCACGATCTGGCAGATCTCGCGGATGCGGGCCTCGAAGACCCCGTGGGTCGACGGGTAGGTGATCATCAGCGCCGCGAGCTTGTCGGCGTGCTTCTCGGCCTTGGCCCGCAGGTCGTCGACGTCGATGTCGCCGCGCGCGTCGCAGCGCACGGCGACCACCCGCATGCCGGCCATCACCGCGCTGGCGGGGTTGGTGCCGTGGGCCGAGGTCGGGATGAGGCAGACGTCGCGGTGCGTATCGCCGCGGTCGTGATGAAAAGCCCGGATGACCAGCAGCCCGGCGTACTCGCCCTGAGAGCCGGCGTTGGGCTGCAGCGAGACGGCGGCGAAGCCGGTGATCTCGGCCAGCCAGGCCTCGAGCTCGGCGAACAGCGCGGCGTAGCCCGCCTGCTGCTCGACCGGCGCGAAGGGGTGCATGCCGCCGAACTCGGGCCAGGTCACCGCCAGCATCTCGCTGGTGGCGTTGAGCTTCATGGTGCACGAGCCGAGCGGGATCATCGACGTGGTCAGCGACAGATCGCGGCCCTGCAGCCGGTGCATGTAGCGCAAGAGCGCGTGCTCGCCGTGGTGGCTGTGGAAGACCGGGTGGGTCATGAAGTCGCTCTTGCGCTCGAAGGCGATCGCGACCCCCATCGCCGCGTCGACCAGGGCGTCGAGGTCGGGCAGCGCCGCCTCTCCTTCTCCGCTGCTTCGTCCGCCCGCGGCGAAGGCGCGCAGCACGTCTTCGACCACCGCCAGATCGCAGGTCTCGTCGAGGGCGACGCCCAGCTGTCGCCCGTCGCCGAAGTCGCGCAGGTTGATGCCTCGCGCGCGCGCCGCGGCGATGACCGTCTGCGGATCGTCGACCTCGACGGTCAGCGTATCGAAGAAAGGCGCGTCCTCGATGGCGTGGCCCAGCGCGGTCAAGCCGCGGGCGAGCACGTCGGTCAGCCCGCGCACCCGCCGGGCGATGCGCCGCAGGCCCTCGGGCCCGTGGTAGACGCCGTACATGCCGGCGATGACCGCCAGCAGCACCTGGGCGGTGCAGATGTTGCTCGTCGCCTTGTCGCGGCGGATGTGCTGCTCGCGGGTCTGCAGCGCGAGGCGATAGGCCGGGCGGCCCTCGGCGTCCTTGGAGACCCCGACGATGCGCCCGGGCATCTGCCGCTTGTACTGCTCGTGGGTCGCGATGAAGGCCGCGTGCGGCCCGCCGCCGCCGAGGGGCACGCCGAAGCGCTGCGAGTTGCCGATGGCGATGTCGGCGCCCCACTCGCCCGGCGGCGTGATCAGGGTCAGCGCCAGCAGATCGGTCGCCGCCACCACCAGCGCGCCGGCGGCGTGGGCCTTCTCGGCCAGCGCCCGGAAGTCGCGCAGGCGCCCCCGGGTATCGGGGTACTGCACCAGCACCCCGCACAGCTCGCCGCCGGCGAAGTCGGCCCGCTCGGCGCGGCCGACGTGCAGCGTCAGCCCCAGGGGCTCGGCCCGGGTGCGCAGCACGGCGATGGTCTGCGGGTGGGTATGGGCGTCGACCCAGAAGTGGCTCTTCTTGCGCCGGCCGGCGGCGTAGCACATCGCCATCGCCTCGGCGGCGGCGGTGCCCTCGTCGAGCAGCGAGGCGTTGGCCAGGGGCAGCGCGCACAGGTCGGCGATCATGGTCTGGAAGTTGACCAGCGCCTCCATGCGGCCCTGGGCGATCTCCGCCTGATACGGGGTGTACTGGGTGTACCAGCCGGGGTTCTCGAGGATGTTGCGCTGGATGACCGGCGGGGTGATCGCCGCGTGATAGCCCAGCCCGATCAGGCTGCGATGCACCGCGTTCTGCCCCGCGAGGCGGCGCAGCTTCTCGACGGCGGCCCGCTCGCCGAGGCGCGGCGGCAGATCGAGCGGGCGTCCGAGGCGGATGTCGTCGGGCACCGCCTGCCGGGCCAGCGCGTCGAGGCTGTCGACGCCGAGGCTGGCCAGCATCTCGCCGACATCGGCCGCGGTGGGCCCGATGTGGCGGGGCACGAAGTCATCGGTCGAAGCGAGCAGATCGCGCAACGTCTCGGCCATCTCGAACCTCCGGGGGGATGCGCCGTCGGACCCGATGGGATGCCGTCGGGCGGCGAAGGATACCCGAAACGGCGCCGGCTCACAGGGAATTTCGGCTGGCCTGACCCGTGGCGCATGCGGGGCGCCGCGGGTTGGCCTATGGTCGACGACGTCCGCGGGAGACCGAGGCGTCACGAGCATGGGAGAGGCGACATGAAGCAGACGAATATCGCGGTTCTGGGCACCGGCATGGTGGGCAAGGCGCTGGCGACGGCGCTCGTCGAGCGGGGCCACCGGGTGACCCTCGGCTCGCGCAAGGCGCAGCACGAGGGGGCGGCGGCCTGGGTCGCCGAGAACGGGGAGAACGCCGGCCAGGCGGACTTCGCGACGGCGGCGGCCGCGTCGCAGATCGTGCTGCTCGCCGTCAAGGGAGAGCACGCCGAGGCGGTGGCCGCCGCGGCGGCCGACGGCGGCGCGCTCGACGGCAAGGTGCTCGTCGACATCACCAACCCGCTCGACTTCAGCCAGGGCATGCCGCCGAGCCTCTTCGTCTTCGGCCGCGACTCGCTCGCCGAGCGGGTGCAGCGCGCCGCGCCGAAGGCCCGGGTGGTCAAGACCCTCAATACGGTCAACGCGTCGGTGATGGTCGATCCCGGCCGCATCGAGGGGCAGACGGCGGTCTTCGTCAGCGGCGACGACGCCGACGCCAAGGCCACCGTGCGCGCGCTGCTCGAGGGCTTCGGCTGGCAGCAGATCATCGACCTCGGCGACCTGAGCACCGCCCGCGGCCCCGAGGCCTACCTGCTGCTGTGGCTGCGGCTGTGGCAGGCCACCGGCTCGGCCGACATCAACATCGCGCTGCACGGGGCGGCGAAGCGCGACTGAGGGCGACCGACGAACCGGGCCGCCTCAGCGGCGCTCCTCCTCCGGCTCGTCTTCATCGGCGGCGGGCGGCTCGGCGGGCTCGAGGCGCACCGCGTAGGCGTCGGGCAGGACCCGGCCCGAGCTCGATCCGCCGATGACCATCACCTGCCCGTCGACCACCACCACCGCCGGATCGCTGCGCAACAACGGCCCGGCCGCCGCCAGCAGCCGGAACGCCTGCTCGACCGGGTCGAAGATCTCGAGCGTGCCCGGGCCGATGGCCAGGACCGCGCCCGCGTCGCCCAGCGGCGCCATCACCAGCGCGCTCTGCGGCGTATTCAGGCCGCCGACGGGCAGCCAGCTCTGCATGTCGTGATCGTAGACGCCCGCCCGGCCGAGCACTCGCCCGTCGGGGTCGACGCCGCCGGCGAAGAGCACCGTGTCGCCGGTGGGCGCCGCGGCGCCATGATCGAAGGCCCAGCCCGCCGGCCCCGGCGCGGCGTCCCACTCGACGTCGTCGGGGTACAAGACCTCGGGCGCAAACCGCACCTGACCCCGCCGGTCGCGCCCGCCGAGGACCCACAGGGCGCCGTCGACGTCGACCGCGGCGGCGTGGTCCCGGCGAGCGACCGCCAGCTGCTCGAGCACGGCGTCCTCGGCGTCCTGCGGCCCCGGGGCCTGCTCGACGCCCGCGACGCCTTCTCCGAGGGTCTCGCCACCGATGACCACGATCCGATCGGCGACGCGGTGCGCGGAGAACCCCCGATGGCGCGGCTGGCCGAGCATGGTGCTGGGCAGCCCCCCGTCGTCGGGGCCGATGGTCTGCACGGTGCTGCCCGCCGCCGGCCCGCCCAGCCCGCCGATGATCACCGCCCGGCCGTCGCGCACGACCGCGCGCGCGCCGCGCACCGGCTCGGGCAGAGGCGGCCCGGCGCGCCAGTCGTCGTCTTCGAGCACCCAGCTGTCGGCGCGGGACGGGGCCTCGGCGGTCGCGGCGCCGCCGGCGACGAGCACCCGCCCGTCGGGCAGCGCCACCGCGACCGCCATGACGACGGCCGCGGGCAGCGGCGGCAACGGCTCGATGATCGCGCAGGCCGCCAGCGCGGGCAGCAGCGCCCCGCCGTCGGGGCAGCGCACCGGATCGAGGCCGGCGAAGAGCGGCCGCTCGTCGTCCGACTCGGGCCCCGGTCGGGCGTCTTCGGGGCGCCCGGTGTACTCGACGTCGCCGCCGCCGGGGTCACCGCCGTCCACCTCGGGCGCAGCCGGGTCGTCATGGTCGACGCGATCGACATCGGGCCGGCTGCCGTCGCCGCCGTCGTGCGGCGCGGCATCGGGCGGGGCGGCGTCCTGCATCGGCGCGCCGCCCATCGGTGATTGCTCGGGCACGTCGACGCAGCCGGCGAGCGCGATCAGCGCGACCGGCGCGGCCAGCGCGACGCATCGACCGAGGCGCGGCGGGTGCAGCGCCTGCTCGGCGGCGGGGATCGATCGGGGCGATAGGATCATGGGGCACCTCCACGGGAAGGCCGCCCGCCGATCGGGCGGCAGCACTGAACTGACGTTCAACTATGTCGCGGATCGACAGCGCCGTGCAGGGCAGCGCCGACTCTGCTGACACGCCCTGTCAGCAGGGCTGAGACAGTCGTCTCACACTGCGTCTCGGTATTGCCGAACGAGTATCAGGGCGCACGCGGCTGGATACGAGCCGATACGACATCACGGTCGGTATCGAGTCGGCTGGCGTGGCCCTGGCGGCACGAGGCCCGCTGGCATGAAGCCTGCATCAAAGCTCGGCAGAACCGCACACGACCCCCACCCGCAGCCTCTCCGGAGCCCCCGATGCAGCACCTCATCTCGCTCGCCGCCGCCGCCTCCGCCACCGCCACCGCCGAGCACCTCGTCACCCCCGGGTTCTTCAACCTCGCCGCCGCCGCCGCCGTCTTCGCGCTCGCCTGGACCGTCACCGCGGGGGCCGTGCGCGCCGCGCTGCCCGATACGGACGGCGCGGCGTCGAGCGCCTGATCGACGCCGGGATCGCGCGGGGCGCAGACGACCGGTTGCCCCGACCGCGGGGCCGGGCCATACTCCGCAGCCTGTC
Source organism: bacterium (assembly GCA_030427205.1). Classification (GTDB taxonomy): domain Bacteria; phylum Myxococcota_A; class Bradymonadia; order UBA7976; family UBA1532; genus JACKDM01. The sequence continues at coordinate 196,599 of JAUHXC010000019.1, forward strand.
AGGCCCCGCCATCGGGAGGAGAGACATGGCCCGCACCCGCATCGCCCACCTGCTCGACGCCGCCCGCGTAGGCGAGACCGTGACCGTGCGCGGCTGGGTCCGCACCCGCCGCGACTCGAAAGCCGGCTTGAGCTTCGTCAACGTGCACGACGGCTCGTGCTTCGCCGCGCTGCAGGTCGTCGCGCCGGATTCGCTGGCCAACTACGCCGACGAGGTGCAGAAGCTGACCGCCGGCTGCGCGGTCGAGGTGAGCGGCACCCTCGTCGAGTCGAAGGGCAAGGGCCAGTCGGTCGAGCTCGCCGCCGAGGCGATCACCGTCGTCGGCTGGGTCGACGACCCCGAGACCTACCCGATGCAGCCCAAGCGGCACAGCATGGAGTACCTGCGCGAGGTGGCCCACCTGCGCCCGCGCACCAACCTGATCGGGGCCGTCACCCGGGTCCGCCACAGCCTGTCGATGGCGATCCACCGCTTCTTCCACGAGCGCGGCTTCTACTGGATCCACACCCCGATCATCACCGGGGCCGATACCGAAGGCGCCGGCCAGCAGTTCCGCATCTCGACCCTCGACTTCGCCAACCTGCCGCGCACCGCGGCCGGCGCCGTCGACTTTTCGAAGGACTTCTTCGGCAAGGAGACGCACCTGACTGTCTCGGGTCAGCTCAACGTCGAGGCATATTGCCTCGCCATGACCGACGTCTACACCTTCGGGCCGACCTTCCGCGCCGAGAACTCCAATACCCGACGCCACCTGTCGGAGTTCTGGATGATCGAGCCCGAGATCGCCTTCGCCGACCTCAACGACGACGCGACGCTCGCCGAGGACTTCCTCAAGTACATCTACGCCGCGCTGCTCGAAGAGCGGGCCGACGACATGGCCTTCTTCGAGAAGCGGGTCGACAAAGAGTGCCGCCGGCGCCTCGAACAGCTGGTCACGAGCGACTTCGAGCGCATGACCTACACCGAGGCGGTGGCCATCCTCGAGAAGGCCGCCCGCAAGGTGAAGTTCGAGTTCCCGGTGCAGTGGGGCATGGACCTGCAGGCCGAGCACGAGCGCTACCTGACCGAGAAGCACCTCGGCCGGGCAGTGGCGGTGCTCGACTACCCGCGCGACATCAAGGCGTTCTACATGCGCCAGAACGAAGACGGGAAGACGGTCGCCGCGATGGACGTGCTCGCGCCGGGCATCGGCGAGATCATCGGCGGCAGCCAGCGCGAAGAGCGGCTCGACGTGCTCGACGCCCGCATGACCGAGATGGGCCTCGACCCCGCCGAATACGGCTGGTACCGCGACCTGCGGCGCTACGGCACCGTGCCGCACGCCGGCTTCGGGCTCGGCTTCGAGCGGGCGATCCAGTACGCGACCGGCGTGGCCAACATCCGCGAGGTCATCCCCTTCCCCCGGGCGCGCGGTCAAGCCGACTTCTGAGCCGCCGCCGCACGCCGCTCAGGCCGGTGCGGCGCACCGCCAGCGCCGCCCACCCGATCACCACCACCATCAGCGAGATGGTCGCCGCGGCGTGCACCTGCGCGTTGAGCGACGGCTCGATCACCAGCGCCGCCAGGCAGCCGCCGGCGAAGACCACCGCGGGCCACACCGGCAGGTGCACCAGGAAGGCCGCCACCCCGTTCATGAGCGTGATCAGGACCGTATCGAAGGCGCGCAGCACCTCCGGCTCGACCCCGTAGGTCCAGCCGACGACCGCCAGCATCACCTTGGCCGGGGTCATCAGCAGCAGCCAGATCGCCGCGCGGCGGTGCATCGGCGTGCCGCGCCATGCGCGGTGGAACGGGGCCATGCCCAGCAGGATGCAGGCGCCGACGATCAGCTCGAAGCGCACCGCGGCGGCGGCGGTGGCCGGGTCGCCGGCGATGGAGCGCCCGAGCACCGCGCCGATCAGCACCAGCCCGATGACCGAGAGGATGGCCATGCGCGGGCGCCAGTCGACCAGCTCCTCGTCGCCGGCGATGCTCTCCAGCCGGCCGATGATGGCCTGCATCGATGGGAAGCGCTGCTCGGGGTCGGGGGCCAGGGTGCGCAGCACGAGCCGCGCCAGCGGGCCGGGCAGCTCGCGATCGCCCGGCGGCGGCTGCACCTCACCGCGGGTCACCGCGAGCTTCAGGCCGACGAGCGAGTCGCGGGGGAAAGGCGGCTGGCCGCACAGCCCCTCGTAGAACGACACCCCGAAGGCGAACTGGTCGGAGCGCGCGCTCGGCGGCTGCCGGTTCATGACCTCGGGCGCCATATAGGCCGGCGTGCCCATGACGTGGCCGGTGCGGGTCAGGTCGTGGGAGAGAAGGTCGTCGCTGCCCCCCTGCGCGCCGCTGCCGGACAACTCAGCGCTGCCCAGCCCAGCGCTGCCCGGCCCAGCGCTGCCCGACCCAGCGCTGCCCGATTCAGCGCTGCCCGGCTCAGCGTTGCCTCGCGACACGGCGCCGATCGGTTCACCGCCGCTCGCCGGTCCGCCCGATGCCCCGTCTACGGTCGCGATCGGCACCTCGCCGGTGACCGGATCACCCGCCGCCCGGGCGAGGCCGAAGTCGATGATGCGCGGCCGCCCGTCGACGCCCACGAGCACGTTGTCCGGCTTGAAGTCGCGGTGCACCAGCCCCACCGCGTGGGCCGCCGCCAGACCCCGGGCCACCTCGGCGTACATCCGGGCCACCGCCCGCCAGCCGCGGTCCTGCGACTGCCAGACCTTGAGCGTGCTGCCCGCGACGAACTCCATCGCGATGAACAGCCGCCGCTCGTGCTCGCCGACCTCGTAGACCTGCACCACGTTGACGTGATTGACCCGGGCCATCGCCAACGCCTCGCGGCGGATGCGCTCCCGCTGCTGCCCGGCGGTCGAGCTGCGCAGCACCTTGAGCGCCACCCGCCGATCGAGGGCCGGATCGTATGCCGCGTAGACCGTGCCCATCGCGCCGACGCCGGCGGTGCCCAGGATCACGAACCGGCCGAAGTGCGGGCTGCCCGTCGCGTCGTCGGTCGTGCTGAACGGTGTGGACACATCCCCTCCGGCGCGGCGCGCGCGCTGCCCCCAGCATCGTCGAAAGGGCCGCTCGGGGGAAATTCTCCCTGCGATGAGCCGGCCGACCGAGCCCGGGACTCGCCGTTTGAAACCGACGGCCCCGCTGGTCCACACTCCCCGCGCGGCGCCGCTGCCGCCCCGTCGCAGGAGCTCTCGTGATCGCTCGCCTGCCCCTCGCGCTGGCCCTGGCCGTCTGCGCGACCGCCTGCGACGACGACGGCGCCGACGCGGCGCCCGACGCGCCCGTCGACGCCGCCGTGCACGCCAGCGCCGACGCTGCCCTCGACGCCGCGCCCGACATGGCTCTCGACGCCGCGCCCGATGCCGCGCCCGAGCCCGACGCCGCCCCCGAGCCCGACGCCGCGCCCGAGCCCGACGCCGCCCCCGGTCCGCTCGAATCGTGCGAGCGCTGGCCCGCCGACCGCTTCGAAGCCGAAGACTGGGGCGAGTGGCTGCCCGAGAGCGGCGAGTTGCCGCCCGCGCTCGCGCCCGCCGACGACGAGTTCATCGTCGCCGTGCTGCCCGACACCCAGATCTACGCCCAGCGCGAGCCCGACATCTTCGACAGCCAGCTGCGCTGGATCGCCGAGAACGCCGAGCGCTACCGCATCGTCTTCGTCAGCCACGTCGGCGACATCGTGCAGAACGGCAACCGCCTCGACCAGTGGGCCGTCGCCCGGGCGGCCTACGACTGGATCGACGACATCGGCCTGCCCCACGGCGAGGCCATCGGCAGCCACGACGTCACCGGCGGCTACGACCGCGAGATCGACGACAGCTGCGGCGCCCGCGACCGCAACCGGCTCGACTGCGAGGCCCTCGAGTTCAAGCAGAACTTCGGCCCCGACCGCTACGCCGACGCCCCGTGGTACGGCGGCAGCTCGCCCAGCGGCCTGTCGAGCTACCAGCGCGTCGAGGTCGACGGCATGCCGCTGATCTTCCTGCACGTCGCGATGGACACCCCGCTGCCCGAGCTGGAGTGGGCCGGCGAGGTGCTCGACGCCCACCCCGGCGCGCTGGCCCACCTGACCACCCACCGCTACCTCTTCGACTACCGGCTCACCGACGCGCTGCCCTACCCGCTCGACGTCGCCCCCGCCGGGCGCTTCTCGGCGCTGGTCTACAACGTCGGCAGCCAGGGCCTGCTCTACACCGAGAGCGTCACCGCCGAGGTGCTCTTCCGCGACTTCGTCGCGCGCCACGGCAACATCTGGGCGGTGCACTGCGGCCACGTCGACGCCGAGTTCCACCAGGCCTCGACCAACGACGCCGGGCTGCCGGTCTACGAGATCCTGGTCGACTACCAGAACCTGGCCGACGGCGGCGGCGGCTGGCTGCGGCTGCTCAAGTTCGCGCCGGCCCGCGACACCGTCGAGGTCATCAGCTACTCGACCACCACCGGCGAGATCCGCGTCGACGGGGCCGGGTTCGACCACTCGGTGGAGATCCTCGACGACTACCGCTCGGCGGCCCAGCCCTTCCTCGACGCCGCCGGGCTCGACGAAGAGACCGTCGAGGCGCTGCTCGCCGAGGTGCGCATGCCCGGCGAGCTGCAGGACACCTACTATCGCTCGCTCTACTGCGGCGGGCAGCGGGACTCGCGCTTCGTGCTCGACGTCGACTTCGACGCCTACATCGAGGCCGGCCGCTGAGCGCCACCGGCCGCTGGCGCCGGGAGCCTTTGGTCTGGTTCCTGGGCGCAGGCGCGCTGATCGTCGCCGTCGACCGGCTGGCGACGCCGCCGAGCCCGCCGGTCGAGGCCCCGGCCGCTGAGGCTGTCAGCGCGCAGCCCGAACCGATCCGGGTCGACGAAGCCGTGCTGACCGACGTGCGCCACCGGCTGACCGACGCCCTCGGCCGCGCGCCGACGGACGCCGAGTTCGACGCGGCGGTCGAGCGCTGGATCAACGACGCGCTGTTGATCCGCGAGGCGCGCCGGCTCGGCCTGGGCCAGCGCGACCCCGTCGTACGCGATCGGCTCGCCGGGCGCATGGCCGACCTCCATCGCGACCGGGCGGTGCCCGAGCGCCCCGATGACGCTGCCCTGCAGGCGCTCTACGCGGCCCACCGTGGCGACTATCGGCTGCCCCCTCGGCTGACCATTCGTCAGCTCTTCATCGCGGCGCCCGCGGCCGATGGAGCGGCCTACGGGGCCGCCAGAGCCCGGGCCGAGGCCCTGCTGGCCACGCTGGGCGACGGCGCGCCGCCGGCGAGCCCCGATCCGCCGCCCGGCGGGCCGACTCTGCGCGGGCGGCGACCGGCGCGGCTGGCCGAGGTCTACGGCGCGGCCTTCGTCGAGGGGCTGACCGAGGCGCCGCTGCAGACGTGGCTGATACGCCCCTCGCCCGGGGGCTGGCACGTCCTGCGCATCGAGTCGCGCCGGGCCGGCCGCCAGCTGAGCTTCGCCGAGGCCCGCGACCGCCTCGCCGCCCGCTGGATGCGGGAGCAGGCCGAGGCCGCCGCCGCGCGGGCCGTCGCCGACCTGCGGGCGCGCACGCCGATCGAGGGCTGGCCCCGTGCCCGCTGAGCGCGGCATGGCCCGGCTCCGGCTCGGGCTCTGGATCCGGCCCTGCCTGCTGCTGCTCGTCGCCCTGATCCCGCGCGCGGCCGACGCCCACGACGTGCGCCCCGGCGCAGTGTCGCTGCGCGAGGTGGCCCCCGACGTCTTCGCCGTGCGCGTCACCCGCCCCCGCGGCCCGACGGGCCCGCCGGTCGACCCCCGCCCGCGCTGGCCCGCCGGCTGCACCGTCGACGCCGATCGGCTGCGCTGCGCCGACGGCCTCGACGGCCCGCTGACCCTGGCCGGGCTCGACGGCGCCGAGGTCGAGTGTCTGGTGGCGGTCGAGTGGCTCGACGGCGCCCGCTTCGAGGCGTTGGTCGATGGGGGCGCGGTCGACATCCGACGCCCCAGCGCCCATCCAGACAGCGCCCATCCAGACAGCGCCCATCCAGACAGCGCCCATCCGGACAGCACCCGCCCCACGACCACAGCTCACTGGATCGTCTCCGGCATCGAGCACATCGTCCTCGGCCCCGACCACCTGCTCTTCGTGCTCGGGCTGACCCTCGTCGTCCGCCGCCGCCGCGCGCTCATCATCGCGATCACCGGCTTCACCCTGGCCCACAGCCTGACCCTGGGCGCCGCGGCGCTGGGTTTGCTGCCACCCGCGGGACGCGCGATCGAGCTGTTGATCGCCGCCTCGGTGCTGCTGCTGGCCGTCGAGGCCACCCGCCCGGCGTCGCGCGGCCCGCCGCCGACCGCCCGCCGCCCGCTGCTGGTGGTGCTGCCCTTCGGCCTGCTGCACGGCCTGGGCTTCGCCGCCCCCCTGCTCGCCATGGGCTTGCCCGCAGACGCCGGGCTGAGCGCGCTCTTCGGCTTCAACGTCGGGGTCGAGCTGGGCCAGCTGGCGGCCCTGGCGGTCTTCGGCGGCGCGCTGGCCCTGTGGCCCGGCCTGCGCCGCCCCGCCGGCTGGCTGGTGGGTCTCGTCGCCGGCTATTGGACCGTCGATCGGGCCGTCGCCTGGATCGGCGGCCTGTGGGGTTGATCCGCAGCCGAACGGCCCTGTGTGACATGCCGCACTCCGATCGTGGGCGCTGACGCGATACAGTAGCCCCATCGGCCAGAAGTGGAGGACGCGCCGGCCCATGGACACCGACGATCAGGTCACCCGACTGCTGCAAGACGCCACCCGGGGCGACCCCCGGGCCGAGGCGGCCCTCATCGACGCGGTCTACACCGACCTGCGCCGACGGGCCGGGGCGATGATGAAGCGGGAGAACCCCGATCATACGCTGCAGCCCACCGCGCTGGTGCACGAGACGTGGATGCGGCTCATCCGCCAGAACGCCGTCGACTGGAAGAGCAAGGCGCACTTCCTGGCGGTGGCCTCGACGCTGATGCGGCGCATCCTCGTCGACCACGCCCGCAAGCGCAACGCGGCCCGCCGCGGCGGCGGCGCGCCCAAGATCTCGCTCGAAGACGGGCTGGGGCTGACCACCGACAGCGACGCCGACGTGCTCGCGCTGCACGACGCGCTCGAGGTGCTCGGCAAGCTCGATACCCGCCAGGCCGACATCGTGGTCATGCGCTTCTTCGGCGGGCTGACCAACGCCGAGTGCGCCGCGGTGCTCGGGGTCTCGACCCGCACCGTCGAAGGCGACTGGGCCATGGCCCGCGCCTGGCTGCGGCGCCACCTCTCCAAGGGCTGAACCGCCCCCGGGAGCCTGCACTTGGACGCCGACGCCTTCGCCCGGGTCAAAGCGGCCTTCCTCGACATCCGCGACCTGCCGCGCGCCGAGCAGGGCCCGGCCATCGACGCCGCCTTCGACGACCCGCTGCTGCGCACCGAGCTGCGCGAGCTCTTGGGCCACGATGACGACGACGCGGCCTTCATGCGCCCGCCCGACCCCGACGCCGCGCCGCAGCCCATACCCGACGACCCGCCGCCGCCGCTGGTGGGCCAGACCCTCGACGGCCGCTTCGTCGTCGAGACCGCCGTCGCCGAGGGCGGCTTCGGCTGGGTCTTCCGCGGGCGCGATACCCGGACCGGCGCGCCGGTGGCCATCAAGCTGTTCAAGCCCATCGACGACCCCGCCCTGCGCACCGAGGTCGAGGCCGCCTTCGACCGCGAGGGCCGGGTGCTCGAGTCCCTCGCCCCGCGATCGGTCAACATCGTCGAGTACCGCGAGGTGGGCACCTGGACCGACCCCGACGGCGCGCGGCGCTCGTTCATCATCATGGAGTGGCTCGACGGGGTGACCCTCGCCGAGTACGTCAACGCCCACTACGGCGAAGGCGCGCTGCCCCTGGCCACCGTCTACGAGATCCTGACCCCCATCGCCGAGGCCCTGGCCATCGCCCACCGCTCGGGGGTCGCCCACCGCGACATCAAGCCGAGCAACATCCTCGCCGCGACGCCGCCCGACGGCGGCGAGCCGGTGCTCAAGCTGGTCGACTTCGGCGCCGCCAAGCGCGCCGCCGACCGCGCCCGCGGCTTCCAGAGCACCGGGGGTCAGGTGGGCATGATCACCTTCGACTACTCGGCGCCCGAGCAGGTCAACAAGGCCTACGGCTCGAGCGGCCCGTGGTCCGACGTCTTCTCGCTGGCGGTGCTCTGCGTCGAGATGTGCGCCGGCCGCCACCCGTGGCGCCACCTCGACCTGCTCGCGGCGATGGATCTGGCGACGAACCGCCAGACCCGCCCCACCCCGCGGGCGATGGGGGTGACCTTCGACGATGCGGCGGTGGACGACGCGGTCGAGCGGGTCTTCCGCAAGGCCCTCGCCGTCGATCGCGACCAGCGCCCGCAGGACGCCGAGGCGTTCTGGAGCGCGCTCGACGAGGCCCTGCGCGGCCAGCGCAGCGAAGATCTGCCGACCACCATCAAGGCGCCGGTGCCGCGGGGCGTCTCGATCCTGGGCTATGTCTGGCTCGCGGGCCTGCTGGCGGTGGTCGGCGGCCTCGTCTGGTGGCTGATCGGCTAGGAGGCTGTAGGGCGTAGACGACCGAGCCCGGTGCGGGGCCGTTCGCCGAGTTCAAGGAGGAAGGCCGCAGAAATACTCGAAGTATTTCGAGCGCCTGACGACGCCGAAATCGGTGAACGGGACCGTGCTGGGCGATGTGTCGGGCTATGCCCTACAGCCTCCTAGATCAGCGGGGCGGGGCGACTGCGCGCACCGTCGAGGTTGGCCCTGCGGCCGGGATGACGCGCGCGACCCGTCCCCCTTGGCCATCCTGCTGGATGAGGATGGCGACCGAGGGCTCTTCGGACGAGACCGTCACCTCGAACTCGCGCCGAGCCCCGCCGGGCGATCCGTCCGACGCCACGCCGCCGTCTGCGCTCGGCGTATCGTGGTCGCCCTCGGCGCCGGGCGTGCACCCGGACAGGGCCAGCGCGCCCAAGGCCAGCGTCAGGATCTCGAGTTCGGGGGTTCTCATGACTGCTCCTCGTCGAAGTATTATGGGTGCATATCCCGATCTACATCTGATCGAGCCGCGTAACTCCGCGCCTTTGCGCCCCTGACATATCGGAAGAGGAGGCCGTACCCCTCGGTTATTCGGAGTGCTTGAACCAAAACGCCGAAAGGA
>JAUHXC010000095.1 GCA_030427205.1 bacterium
GCAGCGCCGAGCAATGGCATGCCTTCCGCGCATTCGATGGCATCCCCCGCCTCGGCGAAGAGCCATGGCACGCCGACACCTACTCCCGCGAGCTGAACGCAGGCGAGCAGCGGCATCTCTTCCACCCATCCCATGCCGATGGCTTCTACCCGCTCATCCAGGGCGCGCAGTTCAACCTCTTCGGCGCCCACCAGGGCGAGCTGCCCGACACCTGGGTCGACCCCGGCGCGGGCGGCGCGGGCGGGTTCTTGCGCGAGAAGCAGCGGCGGCGGGTCGACAAGGCCATCGCCAAGGCCGTCGGCGGCAAGGGCACCCTCCGCGAGCGTGCCAAGCGCTGGCTGCGCAAGCACGCCGGGCAAGGCACGGTGCCAGACGAATGGCTGCGGCTCGATTGGGATGACTACCGGTTGGCGTGGCGCGAGATCGCGCGCAACGACGACCGAAGGACGCTGATCGCCGGCATCCTGCCCCCCAAGATCGCATGCAGCCACAAGGCGTCTTTCGTTCGACCCTACCAGTGTACCGTCGAGGCCGATCGCATCCGCTGGACCCCGCAGTTCGAGCCAGTGCAACTCCTCTACCTCGCCGGCATGCTCTCCAGCTTTGCGTGCGACGCGGTCGCGCGGACCCGGCTGGCCAAGGTCACGATGACCACCAAGCTCTTCCTCGGCATGCCCGTGCCCCGCTGGGAAGACACCGCGATCCACCGGCGGATCGCCGAGCTGTGCTGCGACCTCACCTGCCTGCCGGCCACCCCCGCGCGCCCGTGGGCCGATTACACCGCCCTCGCCGCCGCCGTCGGCCGCGACCCGGCGATCCACGGGCTCACCGACCCCGCCGACCGCCGCGAGGCCGAGATCGAGCTGAACGCCCACGCCGCGCAGCTCTACGGCCTCGACCGCGCCGGCCTGCGCTACCTCATGGACGCCCTGTTCATGACCCCCCGCTACGCCGACGTGCATCGCGAGCTGCGCGACGCGATCGGCGCCCGGCTTCCCGAAGCGCCCGACGACGATTGATCGGACTTGCTCGGCATGCTCGAGCTTGGCGCAGCGTGGTCGCCCCTCGGCTTGGCCTGCGCCGCCCGTGGCTCCGGCCTGCGCTGTGGGACGGTGAGGACGCTGGACGTCACCGTCGAGCCGGCGCCGATCTACCGCGGAGCCAGCGCCGAGCCACCGTGTGGCGGGGAGCGATCTGGCGGGTGGTCTATCGGTGGGCCGGCGCCGCTCCGGTAGACGTCCGGCGTATCCCCCGTGTGCACCCGCCGCTCTCCCGTGGGCGCCCTGGCGCCGTCCGGTCGTCCTGCCGGACGACTGCGGTGCGTTCGCCGACTGTTGTAGCTGCTCACCGAGAACTGTTGTAGCTGCTCACCGAGAATGATGGCGCGCTGCTCAAGACGCAGAAGCAGGATGGACTCGAACCACGCTTGATCGGTACGAGAACTGACCGGCGACCGCGCGGGGTTGGCATGACCGTACATCGAGGACCAACCGTGGAGCCGCCTACGCAGCGGCCCGTCGCCGCTCGGGCTCCCCGCGGTGTCCTACCCGACGTTGCGGCATTTTCGTGCTTGACCCGCTTGACGGGCTCCCGGGCCGAACGGGCACCCTCGATCCCGTCGGTCAGCCAAGCGCCGCCAGCGGACGTGCTGAGGCAAGGACCGGAGCAAGGCGGGCCGCGTCAGCGGAGTCACCGGCTCTCGGTGACCCGAGAACCACCACCCGTCGGGTTCCGTGCGGCCCGCTCGACCTGGAGCCATCACGCCCCAAACGAAGGAGACGTCATGCGCGCTCACTCCCTCACATTGTTCGATCACATCACCGCCGGCCTGCGCTGGCTCCTCGAACGACTCGGCTTCGCCGGCCCGTTGGCTCCTCGAACGGTTGCAGGCCGGGGCCGGCGTACTCGATGCCCTGCATGCTCTCGCTGTTCGGCTATCGGCGCTCGACCGGGCGTTCGCGGCGCCCGTCCCTGCCTGAAGTGAGCCCTGAGCGTCGTCCGACTGGCCTCGGGAACGGCCCGAGGCCAGTCGGAGCGATCAATCCTCAAAGCCGGTCGGGCGGAAGACCCACCAGTCGTCCTGTCGCGCATCGCGGCTGAGGCGTGAGATCGCCTTGCGTGCTGGGCTCCCTTCGTCACTGTTGCGGTAGGCGACTTTGGTCGACCACTGCCACCACCCCTCGTTGACGACGACCATCGAATGGTAGGCGTCGCCATTGCGCACGAGGCTGATGATGTCGCCTTCCTCGTACTCGCTCGGATCGGGTCCGCCCCCCCGCTGGACGATCTGGACCTGCAAGCCAGAGTAGCGTGGGTTGTTCCCCTGAGTCTTCAGGTACGTGTACAGCCCATCTGCCCCAGCCCACTCGGGCATCGCCCTGTTGCGGCTGCTGCTGTACCACCAATCGTTGCCGGAGTACCCGTCATCCTGGTAGTCGCGCCGAGCGCTGTAGACCGTCCAACCGTTCGAGGAATCGGCCAGCCCGGCCAGGATCGCCTGACTGGCGAAGTTCGTGCAGTCGCCACCGTAGGAGCTGAAGTCCGTGAAGTTGCCATTGCCGTTCCGCCAGTAGTTCTCCGCGTAGTCGGCTGCCGAGTCGCCTGCGTAGTCATCGGCATCGAGCGCGAACTGTCGCTGGCCGATGATGCCCATCTTCTCGCCAGCCGCCGGCTCGACCTTGACCACGGCGCTTTCGCCGACATGCGTGATGAAACCGGCGGGCTTGATGCCCTCGAACTCGACCTCGCCTTGAACTTCGGCGCCAGGCTTGAGCTGCGTAGAGAACGCGAAGTAGCCGTTGAGGTCGGTGAGGGCTTCGTGCACGGCTCCATCGATCATGATCTGGACCAGCGCCCCTCCGATGGGCTCGTGGTTGTGTACCACATGGCCCTCGACGAGGTTTGCGGTGCTCGCTTCGACGGCTGGCTCACCCTGTTCGACTGGACCACAGCCGCTGATGCTTCCCAGCCCCAGCGCAGCAGCGGCTACCGTAAACGCACGAATCCTCATTGCTATCCTCACTTCTGCACAGTGATGCGAGACCCGCCAGGCAGCCCGCCTGACGTGGATAGAACTTGTAAGGGCTAGCACTGGAGGGATTCAACGTAAATCGACGCGGCAGATTGATTTCAACATGGCTTCATAGTTGAACGATCGGCTTGAGAGAGCCTCAGTCGACATGCCATACGGTCATTCATCACCACTCGCTCTCGGTCGGGTGACACGCCCCTTGCGCCAGATGGCATCGCCGGACGAGCGCACGAGCCCGGCGGGTATCCAGCGCGACGTCACCGGCCAGCGCGTCGGCGCTCCCGCAATCGCAGTCGGCCAGCGCGCGGTCGAAGCGTTCGAGCGGCGTCGGTTCTTCGGGCACCGCCGCGGCAGGCGGCGCAGGTGGATTCGGCGTCCGATGGGGCGCAGACGGCCAGATCATCACCGAGATCGCCACCGCCGTCGCCACCCCCGCCACGAACGCCAGCCCAACCGATGCCCGCCGTGGTGGGGCGGGCTCGGAGACCAGCTCCCCCGAGACGTGCGCCGGCTCGGTGGCCGACAGCTGCTGCGTCGGAGGGAGCGGCGCTGCGGGTGAGAGCAGCGCCCGCAGCTCGGCGGCGTCGGGGCGAACGCCGGGATCCTTGCGCAGCGCCCGGGTGATCGCGTCGGCCAGGCCGCGGGGCACGCTCTGGGGCAGCGGCGGCACGTCGGCTTCGAGGTGCTGCCGGGCGACCTCCAGGGTCGTTGGCGCTCGGAACGGCGGGTGGCCGGCGACGGCGGCAAAGAGCGTGGCGCCGAGCGCGTACAGGTCGATCGAGGGTGCGACGACGCCCTGCCGGATCTGCTCCGGCGCCATGTAGGCCGGGGTGCCCATCACCAGCCCCGAGGCCGTGAGCGGGTCGGGGTCGTCAACCGGGCGGGCGACGCCGAAGTCGATGAGCGTCACGCGCTCGGCGCCGTCGGCGCCGCGGTGCAGCATGATGTTGCCCGGCTTGACGTCGCGGTGGACGAGCCCGGCGCGGTGGGCGCAGTCGAGGCCGTCGAGCACGGCCCGCCCGATGTGTGCGGCGCGTGCGGGGGGCAGCGGGCCCGACGTGCGCAGGGCGTCAGCGAGGGAGAGCCCGTTGATCAGCGGCTGGGCCATCCACAGCAGCCCGAGGTCGGCGTCGTGGCCCAGATCGAAGACGGTGATCAGGTTGGGGTGGTCGAGGCCGGCGAGGGTCTGCGCCTCGCGTCGGAAGCGGGCGGCGAGGTCGGGCGGGTGGTCGGGGCACGTCTTCAGGGCGACGGCGCGGTCGAGGCGGCGGTCGTGGGCCCGGTAGACGGCGCCCATGCCGCCCGATCCGATCGCGGCGGTGACCGTGTAGCGATCGGCGAAGTCATGCCCGATGACTCGGGCCGGGTTCAAAACCGGCCCCGCACGCTGATGCCACCAGGGCCCGGGGCGACTTCGAGGTCTTCGTCGGCGGTGAGCCAACCGTGGAGGGCGAAGCCGGTGGCCGTGGCGGCGAGGCCGGTGGCGAGGCTGCCGCAGATGAAGTAGCCGAGCGCTTCGAGGCGCGCGTCGCGGAAGCGCCGGAGAGTCGCCGACTCGGCGGGTGAGCCCGCGGGGTGATCGCGCCATTGGTTCCAGGCGTCGTCTCGCTCGGCGGCGGCGTCGACGCCCCAGCCCCACAGGATGACGCTGCCGACGGCCGAGGTGATGGCGACGCCGGTCCAGAGGTAGACGGCGCCGTCCTCGTCGGGTGGGGGCGGGGCGTCAGGCTCCGGGTTGAGCGCGCTGGTGGCCGGCTCTGGTGGGACGGTGAGCGACCCGTGGGCATCGACCGGTACGCTCGGCGCCTGCTCTGTCGGTGCGGGCGGCTTCTCTGCTGGGGCGTCCGGTGGCTCGGGCGCCGGCGGGGTCGTCGTCGGCGCCGCCGGAGCGACGATCGCCGGGGCCGCGGGTGCAGGTCGTGGCGAGGCCGCGCGCTTTCTGGCCCGGCGCTTGGTATGCGGTGGGCCGGCGGCGGGCAGCGCCTCGCGGGTTGCTTCACACGCTCGGCGGTGCTCGGCGGCCCACAGCGAGGCGGTCGACCGCAGATCGTCCTCGGCCGCTGCCGACGCGACGAACGCATCGGCGCGCTGCGCCAGGGCGCAGGGATCGTCGGCCCGGGTGCGGGCGATCTCGAGCGCGCGGAACCGCAACAGGTCGGCCAGCTCGGCACAGTGGGCGTCAGCGGCGGCGGCGTCGAGGGAGGCGACCGCCGCGGCGGGGTGCTGCTGGTCGGCGGC
>JAUHXC010000077.1 GCA_030427205.1 bacterium
TGAGCGGGCTGCCACTCGTCGAAGAGGTCCGCAGCCTCTCGCGCTTCGGCCTCTCGGCCGTGACAGTCGTGTTCGAGGAAGGCACCGATATCTATTTCGCGCGGCAGATGGTGTCCGAGAGGCTCTCTGAGGCGCGCGAGTCCATCCCCGAAGGCTACGGGTCACCGGAGATGGGGCCCATCTCCACCGGCCTCGGCGAGATCTACCAGTTCGAGGTGCGGGGCGATCCCATGTGCCCGCCGGGCGGACCAGACATCGACGCGTGCTACACGCTCATGGAGCTGCGCACGATCCTCGACTGGTATGTCGCCTTCCAGTTGCGACCCATACCCGGCGTCGTCGAGGTCAACCCCTTCGGCGGTGAGCTGAAGACGTACGAGGTCCAGGTCGATCCGGCCCGGCTCAACGCGCTGGGCCTGAGCCTGCGAGACGTCTTCGAAGCGCTCGAGGAGAACAACGCCAACGAAGGCGGTGGCTACATCGTGCGTGGCGGGGAGCAGCGGGTAATCCGCGGTGAGGGCCTCATCTCCAGTCTCGAAGACGTGCGCACCGTGCGCGTGGCCACCCGAAACGACGGCACGCCGATCTTCGTGCGCGACGTGGCCCACGTCGCATTCGCGCCGATGGTCCGCCAGGGCGCCGTCACCCGAGATGGTCGAGGAGAGGTCGTCACCGCCTCCGTCATGATGCTGATGGGGGCCAACTCCGGCGAGGTCTCGGCCGCCGTCCGTGAGCGACTCGACGAACTCGCGCCCGGCCTGCCCGCAGGGGTGACGATCGAGACGTACTACGATCGGGCCGAGCTGGTCGATCGGACCATCCGCACCGTGGCCGTCAACCTCATCGAGGGCGGGGTCCTCGTCGTCGTCGTGCTCCTGCTGCTGCTGGGCAACCTGCGCGGCGGCCTGCTGGTCGCCGCGGTCATCCCGCTGTCGCTGCTGGTCACCTTCATCTCGATGCGCTTCTTCGGGGTGTCGGGCAACTTGATGAGCCTCGGCGCGCTCGACTTCGGGCTGATCATCGACGGGGCGATCGTCGTGATCGAGAACGTCTCTCGGCGGCTGTCCGAGAGCGGCGTGACAGGGTCGGCGGTCAAGCACGAGGTCCGCCGCGCCACCGCCCAGGTGATCCGGCCCGTGCTCTTCGGCACCGCGATCATCATGATCGTCTACATCCCGATCCTCACCCTGCAAGGCATCGAGGGGAAGATGTTCCGCCCGATGGCCATCGCCGTGCTCTCGGCGCTGGCCGCCGCGCTCGTGCTCGCGATCACGCTGGTCCCTGCGGCGTCTACCTGGCTCTACCGCAAGGGCCTGTCCGAGAAGGAGCCCGTGGTGGCTCGCCTCGCCCGCAAGCTCTACGAACCGGCGCTCGGGCTGGCGCTGCGCTTCCGCGGGTCTGTGATCGGCCTTGCGCTCGTCGCAATCGCCGGTGGCGGCTGGCTGGCGACGACCATGGGCGCCGAGTTCATCCCGACGCTCGATGAAGGGGCCATCGCGATGCAGGCCGTGCGCCCACCGTCGGTGTCCCTCGAAGAGTCCGTGGCGGCGACGGGGCGGATCGAACGGGCGCTCGGTGAGGCCCTGCCCGACGAGATCCAGACGATCATCTCGCGGACGGGGCGCGCCGAGATCGCCACCGACCCGATGGGCGTCGAGATCTCCGACATCTACATCATGCTGCATCCCATCGAGCAGTGGACCCGCGCGGGCTCCAAGGCCGAACTCGTCGGGCTCATCGAGCAGACGCTCGAAGCCCGGGTGCCGGGCCAGAACTACTCCTTTTCCCAGCCCATCGAACTGCGGACCAACGAACTGATCAGCGGTGTGCGGTCGGACGTCGCGGTCAACCTCTACGGGCCGGACTTCGAGGCCCTCGAGCGCACGGGAGCCCGCATCATGCAGGTGCTGCGCGCCATCGGGGGCGCCGCGGATGTGAACGCCGATCAGGTCGCTGGCCTGCCCTCGCTGCGCATCATCGTCGATCGGCGCGCGGCCGCCCGATACGGGATCAACGCCTCCGAAGTGCTCGACGCGGTCGCGTCGGCTGGCGGCCGTCAGGTCGGTATCGTCTTCGAAGGGCAGCGGCGGTTCGCACTTCAGGTCCGGCTGCAAGCCGACGCACGCGCCAACCCCGAAGCCCTGCGTGGATTGCTGATCTCCGCCCCGGGCGGCGCGCGGGTACCGCTCGGTCAGGTTGCCCAGGTCCTGCTCGACGAGGGCCCGGCGGTGGTGAGCCGAGAGAGCGCCCAGCGCCGCATGACCATCCAGGTCAACGTGCGCGGGCGCGATCTTGCGGGCTTCGTGGCCGAGGCGCAGGCCAGCGTACGCCGCGAAGGGGACCTGCCACCTGGGTACTTCGTGACCTGGGGGGGCCAGTTCGAGAACCTCCAGGCGGCCACTTCGAGGCTGGCGGTGGCGGTGCCGGCGGCGCTGCTGCTGATCTTCCTGCTGCTGTATACGACCTTCGGCTCCGCCCGTCCGGCGCTGATCATCTACCTGAACATCCCCATGGCGGCGGTCGGGGGCGTGCTCGCCTTGTGGCTGCGGGACATGCCGTTCTCGATCTCGGCGGCGGTCGGATTCATCGCTCTCTCGGGCATCGCAGTGCTCAACGGCGTGGTCATGGTCTCCTACATCCGCGACCTCCAGCGAGAGGGCCTCTCGTTGATGGACGCGACCGAAAAGGGCGCCCGGCTGAGGCTCAGGGCGGTGCTCATGACCGCGCTCACGGACGGAATCGGCTTCCTGCCCATGGCGATCTCGACGACGGCCGGTGCCGAGGTTCAGCGGCCATTGGCGACAGTGGTGATCGGCGGGCTGGTGACCGCGACGATGCTGACCCTCCTCGTCCTCCCGGCGGTGTACAGCTGGCTAGGCGGCATGGCGGCAGAGCCAGACGACGGATCCACCGGCGAAGTGAAGGGAACAGAGACATGACCGAGGCACGGATCTGGGATCGACTCGCGGGCCGCTACGACACCATCGTGCGGCTCTTCGACACGAGCTACGGGCGCGTGCGGGAGCGCCTCGGGACCGACATCCCGGCCGGCGGCCGGGTGCTGGAGATCGCGGCCGGCACCGGGCAGTTCACGATCGAACTCGCGCGGGTCGCTGGTCATCTCGTCGCGACGGACATCTCACCCGCGATGGTCGAACGGCTCCGACAACGCATCACAGAAGCGGGTCTCGGGAAGGTGGAGTGTGCGGTGATGAGCGCCTACGCCCTCGATGCGCCCGATACCAGCTTCGACGCTGTCTTCTGCGCCAACGCCCTGCACGTCATGGACGATCCGACCCGTGCACTCGCCGAATTCCGCCGTGTGCTGCGCGACGACGGCGTGCTGGTGGCGCCGACGTTCCTGCATGGCGTGGACGGCTTTCGGCGCGCACTTTCCCGGTCACTCAGCCTCATTTCGCCATTCGTCGCTCATACCCGTTTTGATCTCGCGGCGCTGGAGCAGGCGACCACCGACGCCGGATTCGAGGTGACTCACGCTGAAAAGATGTCCGGTGTGTTTCCGCTCGGCCATGTGGTCGCCCGGCCGCTCAGCGCGACTCGGTCGCGGAATACCCAGCCCTGTGAACCCTGAGGGCTATTCGCCGGACCGAGACGGCGATCCACCATGAAACGGCGCGTACTGCATGCGGGCGCGTGCTGTCACTCATTCACGAAAGCGACTCGGATCGACATCGAAGCGTCTCATCAGGCGATAGAAGCTCTCCCGCTCGACCCCGGCGTGGTTCGCGGCGTCGACCACGTTACCCGCGAATCTGTCGAGGATGCCCTCGAGATACTGGCGGCCGATGACCTGACGGCCCCGGGCTGTCGCCTCGGCCCAGGTCAGGTTGGTGTCCACCGCGCCGATGGTCGGGTGCTCGATGGCGCGCAACTCGGGCGGCAGGTCGCCGATGTCGAGTCGGTCCCCGCGGGCGACGATGCACGCCCGCTCCAGGGCGGCGCGCAACTGGCGCACATTGCCCGGCCAGTCGTAGCTCACCAGGGCATCCAACGCGTCGGGGGTGAAGCCGACGATCGACCGATCGGGCAGCGTCGCCGAGATCTCCTCGAGGAAAGCCGCGGCCAGCAGTTCGATGTCTTCGCGTCGGTCGCGCACCGGTGGTACTCGTATGACCGCCACATTGAGCCGATACCAGAGATCCTGACGGAACGCCTCGGTAGCGACCATCGCTTCGAGATCGCGGTGCGTGGCAGCGACGATGCGCGCGTCGACTGGCCGCTCACGGGTGTCGCCGACCCGTCGCACGGCACGCTCTTCCAGGGCGCGCGTCAGCTTGGCCTGCAAAGCAGGCCGCATCTCACCGATCTCGTCGAGAAAGAGCGTGCCTTGATGGGCGTCCTCGAAAAGGCCGGCCCGGTTCCCGGCGGCACCGGTGAAGGCGCCACGCGCATGCCCGAACAGCTCACTCTCCAGCAGCTCGGCCGGGATCGCCGCACAATTGACCGCCACGAACCGGCGGCTCCGACGCGGGCTAAGGTGGTGAATGGCGCGCGCAATACGCTCCTTGCCCGTGCCGGTCTCGCCCATGATCAACGCCGTCGCCGTGCTGTTGGCCACCCGCCGCACCAGCTCACCCAGTTCGATCATCGCCGGGGAGCGGCCGATGATCCCGGGCAATACTTCGTGGGACTCGCCGGGGGTCACCGGCGCCCGGCCGACCGCGCGCAGGATGACCTCACGGGCCCGTTCGGGGTCGAAAGGCTTGGTGAGGTAGTCGTGCACACCGAGCCGTAGGGCTTCTACGGCTGTGTCGACCGAGGCATAGGCGGTCATGAGGACGAACCGCGCGGTGGGTCGCATCCGCTTGCAGGCCTGCAATACGTCGAGGCCCGTCATATCGGGCATCTTGAGGTCGCTGAGCACCACGTCGACGGCCTGCACCGAGAGCTGCTCGATGGCCTCGGCGCCGGTGTACGCCGTGAGCGTAATCGCGTCGTCGCGCAGGACTTTGCTCATCAAGCGCACCATGTTGCGCTTATCGTCGACGATGAGCACGACGGGTCGGACGGTTGTCATCGGTCAGGCTCCGTCAGAGATATTGGCAGGAATACACGCATGGTCGTACCTCCGCCCGGCCGGGCCACCGCTTCGATGGTGCCCGCGTGGGCGGCGATGATGCCTTGGCAGACGGCAAGGCCGAGGCCCGATCCCCCCGGGCGTTCGGAGTAGAACGGCTCGAAGACCCGTGCCTGTGACCCGGCGGGGATGCCAGGGCCACGGTCGGCCACTTCGATTACGTAGCCCTCCGCGGTTCGATGCCCGGAGATCTCGACGGGCCCATCGGACTGAGCTTGAGCCGCGTTGAGCGCGAGATTGGCCATGACCTGCCTCAGTCGGCGGCCATCGGCGACGACGTCTGCCGGCTCGGCATCCACCGCGATCTGACGTCCGGCGAGTTCACCGGTCTCGGAGAGCCGTCGAGCGGCCTCTTCGAGAAACGCCCCCATGGCCAGCTTCTCCCGTTGCATGTCGGGCGGCCGGGCGTAGGCCAGGAGGTCCTCGGCGATGCGCTGACAGGCGGCAGCCTCGTCATCGATGATGCGCAGCTCCTCTGCGAGCACCTCCGGATCTTCGTCGGCCTTCATGGTCTTCAGATAACCCCGAATGATGCCGATGGGGTTGTTCATCTCGTGGGCGACACCGGCGGCGAGCTGCCCGATCGCGGCCATGCGCTCGGCCTTGAGCAGTCGTTCCTCGCGGGCCACCAACTCGTCGGTCATCTGGTCGAAGGCGGTCGCCACCTCTTGGAGTTCGCCCTGTCCGATACGACCGAGCCGGGCGTGGCGCTCACCCGCGCCGACCGCGCGCGCGGCGTCGGTGAGGCGCCGCAGCGGGGCGAGGACGGAACGCCGCAGCCGGACCGTATAGCCGACAGCCAGAGCGAGTACGAGAACGACGCACGAGATACCCGAGATGGTTCCGACCCGGGTGACATCGGTGGCGGTGACGTGAGCGCCGGCCATTCGCCCCTCCACGGCTTCAGCAACGGCGTCAGCATGGGCCGACGCCTGGGTCGCGATGGTGGCCATCTCGGCGTGGGCCCGTCTCAGTTCGCCGATATCGCCCGCCCGCATGGCCGGCCGCACGTGCTCGGCGAACACGTTGCCGATCTCGCGGCTCTCTGCGCGGATCTGTTCGAGCCGCCACCGCTCGCTCTGGGGCACCCGGGGTGCGAGCGCGTCCAGGTGGCGCCGCACCGCGATCGCCCCTTCGCCGGGGTCGTCCGTGTCGTCGATGATCGCCCGGGCCAACTCGGCGTAGCGCTCGCGGATCGCAGTTGACAGTTCGGCGCCCGAGCGGATTGCGTGCTCGTCGTGCCGCATGTGGTCCACTAGCCCACCCACCCGACCGAGCAGCAGCAGAAGCAGCGCGCACATGCCGACGGCAACGACCGAGACCAGCCCGAAGCCCAGGGCCAACTGGCGGGCGATCACACGACTCTCGAGCTGTTCGTGGGTAGTCACCGGGTCGGCTCCTCCTGGCGTGGGCGGGCAAGACCGTCCAGTTCATCGCGTCACCCCTGACGACTAGCACAGAGCGTGCCCGATGTGGCTTCGCCCACCCGGCCCTCGATCGGTGGCCGGGTGGGCGAGTGGGACACATCGAGTGGCCCGAACGGTCACATTCCGGGGGTCTTGTCGAGCGGGAGCCGGCGCCGCGCTGTCGAGACCTGCACCCGCCCGCTGGCACCGGATGTGCAGATGGCACCCGTTCGTATCCTGAGATCTGGAGGTCATCCATCATGAGTGGGGTGCTGGCTATCGCATTGCTTGCGGTGCCCGATGCTTTGAGCGGACCCGCTCCAGTGAGCACGGACGCGGTTCTGGCCTTCGCAGAAGTGCACGCGCCGCGTTTGAGAGCCGCCGATCGCCAAAGCGAAGCGGCTGCTGCACGCGTAGCGACCGGCGATAGATGGCCCGAGCCTCAGGCGACGGTCCGGGTCGCTGCGATGCCCATCGAGACCCGCAACGGCCCTGCATGGAGCACTGTCGGGATCGGGCAGCGCTTCCCCTGGCTCGACGCTCTGTCGGCACGCCGCGACAGCCTGACCGCAGACGCCGATGTCGCGCGTGCTGAGCGCAACCTGATCTCGCTCACCGTCCAAGTCGAGGCCCTCGCCGCGTTGCACCGCCTCGCCGCGAGTCGGGCGGAGGCCGCGATCAACGACGAGATGCGGGCCATCGCGGACCGGGTCCTGAGGACGGCCGAGGAGCGGCTCGCCGTCGCAGATGCCCGGAGCGATGTGATCCGGGCGCAGGTCGAGGTGGCTCGGCTGGAAACGGTGTCGATCGATCTCGAAGACGTCGCGTTGACCCGTCAGGCCGAGTTGAACGTGGCCATCGGTCGAGATCCGCTTGCGCCGATCGGACCGTTGGCCCCGACGGTCCATGACCCGGTCGCCGACTTGGATACGCTGCTGACCGTCGCCGGCGATCATCCTGCCCTGGTGCGTCAGGACGCACGTGTCGCCTCCGCTCGTGCCCGCCTCCGCGAAACGGGGGTGCTCGGTCGACCCGGGCTCTCGATCGGTGTCGACTACACGGTCATCGGTGAGCCCGCGGGTATGGCCGTCGACCCGGGGCGCGACGCGCTGGGCTTTCATGTCGGGATCGAGCTGCCGCTCTGGAACGGGGCGGTGTACGACGCCGAACAGCGTTCGGCTGCGGCGGCCGTCGAGGCCGAGCGAGCCACGCGGGATGCAACCCGAGATGCAGTGGCGCGACAAGTCGTCGAACAGGTATCGCGGGCCGATACGGCCCTGCGACGGCTCCGTCTCTATCGCGGGACCGCGCTGCCGCTGGCGGAGCAGGATCTGGAGCTGGCCCTCGCGGCCTACGCCACCGGCCGCGCGGGCTTCGAGCGGGTGCTGGACGCCGAGCGCACGCGGGAGCAGTTCGCCGTCGCCGCGGTACGCGCGGCCGCCGACTTCGCCGTCGCGCGGGCGATGCTGGCCCGGGCGGTCGGGCAACCGCTGGTGCCACCGACATCGAGCGCAGGAGAGATGGAGTGAAGCGCATGGCGAAGGTCATCGGCATCGCGGTGGCTCTGCTGGCCGTTCTCGGGCTCGGCTTCTGGCTGGGCTCACCGCCCGCACACGAGCACGAACACCCGAGCGGCGAGGCCGCGGCAGAGGCGATGTGGACCTGCTCGATGCACCCTCAGATCGAGCTGCCGGAGCCGGGCGCCTGCCCTATCTGCGGCATGGATCTGATCCCTCGCGAGACAGCCAGCTCACCTGCGGCCACCAACGCAGACGTATGGACCTGCTCGATGCACCCCCAGATCGAGCTGCCAGAGTCGGGTCCGTGTCCCGTCTGTGGCATGGATCTCATCCGGCGCGCGTCACCCGCCGCCACGACCGCAACTTCCAGCAGCGAGGAGGTATGGACCTGCTCGATGCATCCTCAGATCGAGCTGCCAGAGCCGGGCGAGTGCCCCATCTGCGGTATGGATCTCATCCTCCGTACGCCATCCGCTCCGACCGGCGATCGTGAGTTGACGCTCTCCCCCGAGGCGGCGGCGCTCGCTCGGGTGCGGACCACCGTCGCCGAGCATCGCGCAGTGCACCGATCCGTACGGCTCGTGGGAGAAGTCGCCTACGACCCCACCCGGCTGACCGACGTCACCGCTCACTTCGCCGGCCGGATCGAACGGCTCTTCGTCGACTACCCCGGCATGCCGGTGCGCCGCGGCGACCACCTGTATCAGATCTACAGCCCCGACCTGATCACCGCTCACGAAGAGCTTCGGGCGGCCAGGCGCGCCCTCGGGCGGCTCGGAGAGCATGCCTCACCCGCGGTGCGCGCGTCGGCCGAACGCACCGTAGAAGCCACCCGAGATCGCTTGCGCCGATGGGGGCTGTCGAAACGACAGGTGGAGCAGCTCGAGACCGCGCGCAAGGCACCCGAGCGCATGACGATCTATGCGCCTGACGCCGGGGTCGTCATCGAGCAGGCCAAGCTCGAAGGCAGCTACGTGGAGACGGGCACCTTGCTGTATCGCATCGCCGACGTGGACTGGGTATGGGTCGAAGCCTGGGCCTACGAGAAGCACCTGCCCTGGATCCGGTTCGGGCAGACGGTGCGCTTCGAGGTCGCGGCGGTGCCGGGGCGCGTCTTCGAGGGCAGGGTCGCCTATATCGACCCGTTCATCGATACGACCACGCGCGCCGCCCGGGTCCGCGTGTCGGTGCCGAACCCTGACGGCCTCCTCAAGCCGGGCATGTTCGCTCGGGTCGTCATCGAAGGTGCCCTGGGCGGCGAGGGCCGCCTGATGGAGCCCGCACTCGCCGGCAAGTGGGTGTGCCCGATGCATCCCCATGTCGTGGAGGACGCAGCCGGTCGATGCCCGGTGTGCGGCATGCGGCTGGTCGAAGCGGAGGCGCTGGGCTACCAGCTGCCCGACCCCGACGCGCCGTTGCCGCTGGTCGTGCCCCGGAGCGCGCCGCTGTGGACCGGTGAGCGCGCAGTGCTCTATGTCGAGATCGCCGACGCGGTCGAGCCGAGGTACGAAGCCCGAGAGGTGGTGCTGGGGCCCGAGGCGATCGACGGTGTGGTGGTGCGCGAGGGTCTGCGGGCCGGCGAGCGGGTGGTCACCGAGGGCAACTTCAAGCTCGACGCCTCGCTTCAGATCAGGGCGGGCATGTCCATGATGAACCCTGCCGCCGCCCAGCCCTCATCGCAGCCAGCGCGCCCGCCGGCATCGCAACCAACGAGCCAGCCAGCATCTCAGCCGACGAGCCAGCCGACATCACACCCGGTGCCAGCGCCGACATCCCGGCCCGTTGCGGGTGAGGCCGAGCAGTGAAAGACCTGCTGCGCACCTTGGTCGAGCTGCCGATCGTCGCCGCGCTGCTGATGGCCCTGCTCATAGCTGCGGGGCTGTATGTCGCACCGTTCGACCTCGACACCGAGTTCCCCCGTGATCCGGTACCCGTCGATGCCATCCCCGACATCGGCGAGAATCAGCAGATCGTGTTCACACGGTGGCCGGGCCGCTCGCCACAGGACGTCGAAGATCAGATCACCTACCCCCTGACGGTCTCTCTGCTAGGCCTGCCGGGGGTGAAGACCATCCGCTCATACAGCTACTTCGGCTACGCATCGGTGTACGTGGTCTTCGACGATGACGTCGAGTTCTACTGGTCGCGCTCACGGGTGCTGGAGAAGCTCGCCAGCCTCCCGCCCGGCACGTTGCCCGCCGACGCACGCCCAGAGCTGGGCCCGGACGCGACCGCATTGGGTCAGATCTTCTGGTACACCCTCGAGGGCGAGGGCTTCGACCTGCACGAGCTGCGGACGACGCAGGACTTCAACGTGCGCTACGCCCTGCAGGGCGTCGAAGGTGTGGCCGAGGTGGCCTCGGTGGGCGGGTACGTGCAGGCCTATCACATCGACGTCGACCCCGATGCCCTGCGGGCCTATGGCGTGGGTCTGCATCAGGTCTACGAGGCGGTCCGCCAGGCCAACGTCGAAGTCGGCGCCCGCACCGTCGAGATCAACCGGGTCGAGTACGTCCTGCGAGGCGTGGGCTTCGTACGCGACCTCGCCGATCTGCGGCAGATCGTCGTCGCCGAGCGGGATCATGTGCCCATCACACTCGATCAGGTCGCCCGCATCGAGCGGGGTCCCGAGGAGCGCCGCGGCGCGTTGGACAAGGCGGGGGTCGAGGCTGTCGGCGGGGTCGTCGTCGTGCGCTACGGCGCAAACCCACGGGAGGTCATCGCCCGGGTGAAGGCCCGGATCGCCGAGATCGCCCCCGGCCTGCCCACCCGTACTCTGGCGGACGGCCGTACGTCCCAGATGCAGGTGGTGCCGTTCTATGATCGCACGGGGCTCATCGACGAAACGGTCGACACCCTGCGCCAGGCCCTCACCGACCAGATGCTCATCACGCTGGTCGTCGTGGTGATCATGGTGTGGGAGCTGCGGGCGTCGATGCTCATCGCCGGTCTGTTGCCACTGGCGGTGCTGCTGAGCTTCGTGGGCATGCGCCTCACCGGCGTCGACGCCAACGTGATGAGCCTCGCGGGGATCGCCATCGCCATCGGCACGATGGTCGATCTCGGCATCATCCTGACCGAGAACATCGTGCGTCGCATCGGGGAGGCACCGCCCGACGAGCCGGTCGGGCCCATTGTCGTACGCGCTTCGGGCGAGGTCTCGCGAGCGGTGCTCACTGCGGTGGCGACAACGGTGGTCAGCTTCCTGCCGGTCTTCACCATGAGCGGCCCCGAGGCCCGCCTCTTCGTGCCGCTGGCGTTCACCAAGACGTACGCTCTCATCGCGGCCATCATCCTGGCGCTGGTGATCCTGCCCGCCCTCGCCGGCGTTCTCTGGCGACGTACCGGGCCGTCGGTGAGTCGCCTGCGCACCTTCGTGAACATCGGGCTGGTGGGCCTGGGCATACCCGTCGGCTCCATGGTCGGGTGGATCGCCGCCAGCGCCCTGTGGGCCCTGGCGCTCTGGCGTGTCGTGCGACCTCGCCTCTCGGCGCGCACGGTCGAAGCCGTGCGCGCCGCGATCAACATCCTGGTGCTGGTGGCGGCCCTGATCCTGCTCGCGGCTCATTGGGCCCCGCTGGGCGCCGGGGCGAGCGGAGCCGCCAACCTGACCTTCGTCGTGGTCCTGGTCGGCGGCTTGCTGGCTGTCTTCGCCCTGTTCCTGCGGATGTTCGAGCCGCTCCTGCGCTGGTGCCTCGCCCACAAACTGCTCTTCTCGCTGATGCCGCTCACACTCCTGGCCGCCGGCGCGCTGTCGTGGCTCGGTGCGAGTGGCCTGCTCGACGCCTTGCCCGACGGCATGCAGCGCTCGCGGGCGGCGATCGCTCTGCGCGACGCTTTCCCCGGGCTGGGTGAAGAGTTCATGCCGCCCCTCGACGAGGGCAGCTTCCTGTACATGCCGACGACGATGCCCCACGCCAGCATCGGTGAGGCCCTCGAAACGCTGCAAATCCAGGACCGAGCCATCGCCAACATCCCCGAGGTCGCCTCGGTCGTGGGCAAGATCGGACGCGTCGACAGCGCCCTCGATCCGGCACCGGTCTCGATGATCGAGACCGTGGTGCAATACCACCCCGAATACGGCCCGCCCGACCCCGAGACCGGTGAGCGGTCGCGGCTCTGGCGCGATCACATCCGCTCGCCGGGTGACATCTGGGCGGAGATCGTGGCCGCGGCCGAGGTGCCCGGCACCACCTCGGCCCCCGAGCTCCAGCCGATCGCCGCTCGTATCGTGATGTTGCAGAGCGGCATGCGCGCGCCGATGGGCGTCAAGGTGCGGGGCCGCACACTGGCCGATATCGAGCGGCTCGCGCGGGATGTAGAAGAGGCGCTCAAGCAGGTGCCCGGCATATCGCCCCCGACGGTGTTCGCCGACCGCATCGTGGGCAAGCCCTACCTCGAGATCCATGTCGATCGGGAAGCCATCGCCCGCTATGGGCTCAGCGTGGCGCAGGTACAGATGGTCATCGAGGTGGCCATCGGCGGCAAGCCGGCGACGACGACCGTCGAAGGCCGCGAGCGCTTCGTGGTGCGCATCCGGTACCCGCGCGAACTGCGCGACCGGCCGGCCGCCTTGCGGGAGATCCTCGTCCCGACACCGGACGGGCCACCGGTGCCTCTGGGAGCGCTGGCGGATCTGCGCTTCACCCGTGGCCCGATGGTGATCAAGAGCGAAGATACCTTCCTGGTGGGCTATGTGCTCTTCGACCGTGATCGCTCGACGGGCATGGCCGAAGTGGATCTGGTCGAGAAGGCCCGAGACGCGCTCGATGCCCGAGTGGCGGACGGCACACTCTCTCTCCCGGTGGGGTCATCCTATACGTTCGCGGGCAGCTACCAGAATCAGGTGCGCGCCACGCGGACGCTACAGTTGGTGCTGCCCATCAGCCTCGCGTTGATCCTGCTGATTCTCTATGTGCAACTGCGCCGAATCAGCACGGCCCTGATGGTCTTCGGAGGGGTAGCCGTGGCTTGGGCCGGCGGGTTCGTCTTGCTGTGGCTGTATCAGCAACCGTGGTTCCTCGACCTTTCGCCTTTCGGCGTCGAGTTGCGCGCGCTGTTCAACGTCGAGCCCTACAACCTCAGCGTCGCGGTCTGGGTCGGCTTCATCGCCCTGTTCGGCATCGCCACTGACGACGGGGTCGTCATCGCGACGTGGCTCGAAGAGCAGTTCACCGCCCGAGCCCCCGACTCCGTCGAGGCCATGCGCGAAGCCACGGTGGCCGCAGCCAGCCGCCGGGTACGGCCCTGCCTGATGACGACCGCCACGACGCTGCTGGCCTTGCTGCCGGTCATCACCAGCGACGGTCGTGGGGCCGACGTGATGATCCCCATGGCACTGCCCTCACTGGGTGGGATGGCATTCGAACTGCTGACCCTGTTCGTTGTGCCTGTCCTGTTCTGTGGCTGGCGCGAACTGCTGTTGCGGGGGCAAGCAGCGGCTCGGCCGACGTGAGACCGACACACGGGGCGCTTGGCTCGGGGCCACGCCGAACCTCGGGTGACCGATACGGTCACTTTGCGTGGCCGGAACGGTCACTCGAATCTGTGCGGTACAGCCTCTCTTCGGTCGACGGGATGGTCCCGAGCCGTCACGCGCCCTCCCGACGACGACCAAAGACATGGACCGGTACTTGCTTTCTGTGAGCACTCCAACGGAGGCCGAATGACCCATACCTGTCAACACCACGATCAGCACACACACGAAACCCCCGCCCCCGAGGCGAAGGCCCCCAGGTCGGGTTGGGGCTGCCCGATGCACCCCGACGTGCACGCCGACGGGCCGGGCACCTGCCCCAAGTGCGGCATGGCCCTCGAACGCTACGGACCGCCGCCGGGCACCGTCGAGTGGGTCTGCCCGATGCACCCCGAGGTGGTGCGCGACGCCCCGGGCGACTGCCCCAAGTGCGGCATGGCGCTCGAACGCCGCGTGCCCGATCCCGCCGCCGAAGAGGACGACGGCGAGCTGCGCGACATGACCCGGCGCTTCGTCTTCGCCGCGATCTTCACCGTGCCGCTCTTCGTCGTGTCCATGGGCGACATGCTGCCCGGCGCGCCGATCTCGTCGTGGCTCTCGCCGCACGTCAAGACGCTGGTCGAGCTGGCGCTGGCCACGCCAGTCTGCCTGTACTCGGCGTGGCCGTTCTACGTGCGCGCCGTGCAGTCGGTGCGCAACCTCAGCCCCAACATGTTCACGCTCATCGGCCTGGGCGTCAGCGTCTCGTATATCTACAGCGTGGTGGCCGCGCTCGCCCCGGGCCTCTTCCCCGCAGCGTTCCGAGAAGGCGGCGAGGTCGCGGTCTACTTCGAAGCGGCCGGGGTCATCGTGACGTTGATCCTGCTGGGGCAGGTGCTCGAGTTGAGGGCCCGCAGCCAGACCGGGCAGGCGATCAAGCAGTTGCTGGGCATGCAGGCCAAGACCGCCCGCCGGATCGACGACGACGGCGAGGCCGACGTGCCGCTCGACGAGGTTCAGGTGGGCGATCGGCTGCGGGTGCGCCCGGGGGAGAAGGTGCCGGTCGACGGGGTCATCGTCGAGGGCAAGAGCGCGATCGACGAGTCGATGGTCACCGGCGAGCCGATCCCGGTGGAGAAGGCCGCGGGCGACGCGGTCATCGGCTCGACGGTCAACGGCGCCGGCGGCTTCGTGATGCGGGCCGAGAAGGTGGGCGCCGATACGCTGCTCTCGCGCATCGTGGGGCTCGTCGCCGAGGCCCAGCGTAGCCGGGCGCCGATCCAGAAGCTGGCCGACGTGGTCGCCGGGCGCTTCGTGCCAGCGGTCATCCTCATCGCCATCATCACCTTCGTGGTCTGGTCGCTCGTCGGCCCCGAGCCGGCCATGGCCCACGCGCTGGTCGCGGCGGTGGCGGTGCTCATCATCGCTTGCCCGTGCGCGCTGGGGCTGGCCACGCCGATGTCGATCATGGTCGCCACCGGCAAGGGCGCCTCGTCGGGCATCCTCTTCAAGAACGCCGAGGCCATCGAGGTGCTGCGCAAGGTCGATACGCTGGTCGTCGACAAGACGGGCACGCTGACCGAAGGCCGGCCCGAGCTGGTCGCCGTCGAGCCGGCCGAGGGGCTCGAAGAGGCCGAGCTGCTGAAGCTGGCGGCGGCCCTGGAACGGAGCAGCGAGCACCCGCTGGCCGCCGCGATCGTGGCCGGCGCCGAGAGCCGGGGGGTCGAAGCCGTCGAGGCGCAGGACTTCGAGTCGGTCACCGGCAAGGGCGTGAAGGGCCGGGTCGATGATCGGGCCGTCGCGCTCGGCAACCGGGCTATGATGGAGGCGCTGGGCGTCGACGTCTCCGCCTACGTGGAGCAAGTCGAGGCGTCGCGGGCGAAGGGCCGAACGGTCATGTTCGTCGCGGTTGATGGGCGCTTCGCTGGCACCGTCGCGGTGGCCGATCCGATCAAGGAGAGCACCCCCGAAGCCATCCGCGTGCTTCACGAAGAGGGCATCCGGGTGGTCATGCTCACCGGTGACAGCGAAGGCACCGCCCGCGCCGTCGCCGCCGAGTTGGGCATCGACGACGTGATCGCCGAGGTGCTGCCCGACGAGAAGGCCGCCGCGGTCGCCCGCCTGCAGGACGAGGGCGCCACGGTGGCGATGGCCGGTGATGGCATCAATGACGCGCCCGCGCTGGCCCGGGCCCATGTGGGCATCGCCATGGGCACCGGCACCGACGTCGCCATGGAGAGCGCGGGCGTGACCCTGGTGCGCGGCGACCTGCGCGCCATCGCTCGCGCCCGCAGCCTGAGCCGGCTGACCATGGCCAACATCAAGCAGAACCTGTTCTTCGCGTTCGCCTACAACGCCGCGGGCGTGCCCATCGCCGCCGGGGTGCTCTACCCCGTCTTCGGGCTGCTGTTGAGCCCGATGCTGGCCGCCGCCGCCATGAGCTTCAGCTCGGTGTCGGTCATCGGCAACGCCCTGCGGCTGCGGAACGCGGAGATCTGAACCGGCGGCGAGGCCGCCACGACCCGAGAGAAACGAGAGACGAGGACGCCATGACCCGACGCACGACCCGAATCCTCGCCAGCTTGCTGGCCACCGCCCTGCTCACGGCCGGCTGCAGCAAGAGCGAGCCGAGCGACGCGCCCGCAGCCGAGGCGCCCGCCGCCCAGAAGGCGGCCGAGAAGACCGCCGAGAAGGCCCCGACCCCGGCGAAGACCGCCGAGGCTGCGGCCGAGCACGCAGGCGCGGCGGCGTTCGACAAGGCGATGGCCGGCGTGGTGCAGCCCTACCTGAAGATCCAGGACGCGCTGGCCCGGGATACCACCGAGGGCGTGGCCGAGGCCGCCAAGGCCATCGGCGCCGCCGCGGCGAAGCTGGAGCCGGGTAAGGTCACCGGCGAGCACGCCGGGCACTACACCGACGTGCCTGCGAAGCTGGGCGAGGGGGCTACGGCGCTGGCCGGGGCCGCCGATCTGGCGGCCGCCCGCGAGGCGTTCAAGGGGCTGTCGAAGCCGATGGGCATGTGGGCCACGATGGCGAAGCCGGACGGCATCGACCTCGTCTACTGCCCGATGGCCAAGGGGAGTTGGCTGCAGAAGACCGGCGACATCCGCAACCCGTACCACGGCTCCGAGATGCTGGCCTGCGGCGAGGTGGTGAGCGGGCCGGGCAAGAAGGGGGGCGAGTGATGCGGCGACTCCTGGGCGCAGCGCTGCTCGCCGCCGGTCTTCTCGCCGGCTGCCACAGCCACGACCACGAACACGCCGAGGTGCCCGAGCACCACGCCGATCGCGAGTCGCCGTTCGGGCCCGATGACGCCGAGGCCCAGGCGGCCGGTCAGGCCATCTACGACGCGCAGTGCGCGACGTGCCATGGCGTCGAAGGCATGGGTGACGGTGAGCTGGCCGCATCGCTCGACCCGGTGCCCAGCGACTTCACCATGGGCCACGCCGACTCGTGGACCGACCCCTATCTCTACTACCGCATCGCTGACGGCCCCGACGGGGGCCCGGACGGGACGTCGATGCCCGCGTTCGCCGACACCCTGTCCGAAGCCGAGATCTGGCAGGTCATCGCCTACAGCCGAACCCTCGCTGGCCAGTAGGCCACGACCCAGGAAAGGATCCACCGTGAGACACTTCATCTTCGCCGGCCTGATCGGCGTGACCGCCACCGCCTGCGCCCCCGAGAGCACGGGCGACGAACAGGTCGTCGTCCTGCCGCCGGCCGATGCTCAGCCCGAGCCCGAGCCCGACGGCGGCCCGATCCCAGACGCCGAACTGGAGCCCGACGCCGCTCCCGAGCCGGTCGGCCTGGCTGTGCTCGGCGCGGGCAGCCACTCCATCGACGCGGTCGATTTGACGGTGATCGGCACCGCGGCCGACGGCTTGGACGTGCCCCGCGACCTCGAGTTCGACCCCGACGCCGAGAACCCGACGCTGTGGGTCGTCAACCGCGCCGATGACTCGACGACGATCTTCTTCGACCCGGGCACCGACGACCAGGACGCAGTGCATATCATCGACCCCTACGCGCTGCACTTCATGGAGGAGGTCTCGTCGATCGCCTTCGGCGCGCCGGGCACGTTCGGCACCTGCCAGGAGTCGCGCAACACCTACAACGGCCAGGGTGAGGCCAACGACTTCATGGGCCCGAGCCTGTGGTCGTCGGATCTGGAGGTCTACGGCCGCACGAACCCGGAGGCGGTGGCCTTCCTCGGCTTCGACCTCGGCTCGCACCTCGACATGCAGCACGAGTCGCCCTTGTGCATGGGCATCGCCTGGGAGCGGGACAACATCTACTGGGTCTTCGAAGGGCTGACCTCGTCCATCGCGCGCAACGACTTCCGCGAAGACCACGGCGCCGGCTACGACGACCACTCCGACGGCGTGGTCATCCGCTTCGCCGTCGGCGAGGTGGCCCGGGTGCCCGACGTGCCCTCGCACCTCGTCTACGATCACGACAGCGGCCTGCTCTACATCGCCGACACCGGCAACGCCCGGCTGGCGAGCCTCGACACCCGCGAGGGTACGCCGGGGGTCAACATGCCGGTCGTCGAGCCCGGCACCGTGCTGCGCCTCGCGGCCGGCGGCGCACCGGTGGAGACGCTCTTCGAGGATGCCGACCTGAAGCGCCCCAGCGGGCTGGCGCTGCATGACGGGGTGCTGTACGTCGGCGACAACCTCACCGGCCGCATCTGGGGCCTCGACCTCGACGGCGAGGTGATCGACTACCTCGATACCGAGCTGCCGCCGGGCGCGTTGATGGGGCTCGAGGTGGGCCCGGACGGCGCCTTGTGGATCACCGACGCGGCCGACGACCGGGTCATGCGCATCGCGCCGCAGCTTTGACGCTCAGCGGCGGACCGCGCCCCCGTGGGCGCGGCGAGGTACAGCGATGACCGAGGCGCGGATCTGGGACCGTCTCGCGGGTCGATACGACACCATCGTCCGGCTCTTCGACACCAGCTACGGGCGGGTGCGCGAGCGTCTGGCCGCCGACATCGAAGCGGGCGGGCGCGTGCTGGAGATCGCGGCCGGCACGGGCCAGTTCACCCTCGACCTCGCCCGGGTGGCCGACAGCCTCGTCGCGACCGACGTCTCGCCCGCGATGGTCGAGCGGCTTCGACAGCGGGTGACCGACGCGGGTCTGGACGGGGTCGAGTGCAGGGTCATGAGCGCCTACGCGATCGAGCCGGCCGACGCGCGCTTCGACGCGATCTTCTGCGCCAACGCGTTGCATGTCATGGATGAGCCGCGCCGGGCGCTCGCCGAGTTCCATCGGGTGCTACGGGCCGACGGTGTATTGGTGGCGCCGACCTTTCTGCACGGCGTCGACGGCTTCCGGCGTGCGCTCTCCCGTTCACTCAGCGTGGTCTCGCCGTTCGTCGCCCATACCCGCTTCGACCTCGCGGCGCTGAAACAGACGATGGTCGATGCCGGGTTCGACGTCGTACACGCCGAGGCGATGTCGGGGCTCTTCCCGCTCGGCTATGTCGTCGCCCGGCCGGCCGCCGGGTCCGGGCAGATGGTCAGCCGTGGACCGAGCGAACAAACGGCCCACGGCCCGGCGAAAAGGCCTTGACCCCGTAGTATGGTACGGCCCGTACCCTCCTTGTCGAGACTCGAAGGAGGGTGCATGACCTCGCCCAAGTTGACCATCGGCCGCCTCGCCCGGCGAGCCGGCGTCGGCGCCGAGACCGTCCGCTTCTACGAGCGCGAGAAGCTCCTGCCCGAGCCCGCGCGCGATCCATCCAGCGGCTATCGGATCTACAGCGAGCAGACGGTCCGGCGGCTGCGTTTCATCGGGCGCGCCAAGCAGCTCGGCTTCACGCTGCGCGAGACCCGCGAGTTGCTCGACCAGCGCGCGGCTGGCGATACGACCTGCGCGGTCGTACGAGCGCAGGCACGGGACAAGATCGACGACGTACGGCGTCGAATCCGGGACCTCCAGCACATAGAGCAGGCGCTGCTGCGCCTGGCGTCGGCCTGTCCGGGTGACGGAGGGCCTGAGTCCTGCCCGATCCTCGCCGAGCTGGACGGGGGGTTCGCCGATGACGGCTCGCGTTGACTTCGTCTGGGCCGACGATTGCCCGAATGTGCGCGCCGCGCGGGCCAATCTCATGCGGGCCTTCGCCGAGGCGCAGATGCCCGCGCGCTGGCAAGAGTGGCGCGCGGACGACGCGACTTGCCCGAGCCAACTCCGTCACCTGGGCTCGCCAGCAATCGTCGTCGATGGTCGGGACATCGCAGGCTACGACCCTGCCGCGGGCCCCGGCTGCCGCATCTACCCCGGAACGGACGGCGGCCAGACAGGCGTGCCGCCCGTGGCGCTCATCGCACAGGCGCTGCGCGCGTGCGACGGCTCCAGATTGACCGCGAGCAGCCCAAAGCCAGCGGAGGGTCATGGGTCGCTTCGCTGGAAACGGATGGCGGGGGTCGTGCCGAGCGTCGCGGTGGCGTTGCTGCCCAAGGTCGCTTGCCCCGCCTGCTGGCCCGCATACGCTGGCGCGCTGAGCGCGCTCGGGGTCACGTTCTTGATCGATACCCGCTATCTGCTCGGGCTGACCTCCGCGTTCCTCGCCATCGCGTTGGTGTTCCTCGGCTTCCGTGCTGACCGGCGGCGGGGGTACGGACCCCTCGCGCTCGGCGTGCTCGCCTCAACTGCGCTCCTGGTCGGCAAGTTCTGGTACGAGAGCGACGCCGCGATGTACGTCGGCGTCGCGTTGCTCATGATCGCCTCGCTGTGGAATGCGTGGCCTCGCCCCCTGCCCGATACCCGGTCCGCGGCCTGCTGCCCGGTCCGCCCCGCCGACGCCGTCGGCGCAATGCCCCGAACGCCCGCATGTTGTGGGCCAGACACCGAAGGAGAGAACGGATGAGCACCCAGCGAATCGAGATTTTCAGCGCCGGTTGCCCGGCCTGTCAGGAGACCATCGACCTCGTCAACGACATCGCCTGCGGGGGGTGCACGATCGAAGTGCTCGACATGAATGACCCGGCGGTTGCCGAGCGCGCGACCGAGATCGGCGTGCGCGCAGTACCGGCGGTGGCGATCGACGGGCAGCTCGCGTCGTGCTGCGCAAGTCGGGGCGTGGACGAAGCCGCGCTGCGCGCCGCCGGCGTGGGTCAGGCCGCGGGCTGATCGCGGCAGCGGGCGGTACGCGGCTGGGTCCGTGGTCAGCGGGCACCGATGAGAAGGGCTTCGAGGGTCTCGACTCGAGCCTCGGGCAGCGAGCCGTTCCACACCTGGACGATGACCCCGCGCGCATCGAGCACCACGTTGAGCGGGTGCGGCAGCGCGAAGATATCGGTTTGGAAGGTGGGATCGACGAGGAAGTCGAAGTCGATCGCGTTCCGCGCGCTGTACCGCTCGCAGAAGGCGCCGCTGGCCGGCTGGAACCCGGCGTCGGTGGTGAAGACCTGCACGATGTTCAGGCCAGCCGCTTGCAGCGCGTCGTAGCGGGGGTCGGTGGCATAGGCCCGCGTCGCTTCGAGGCACGGCGCGAAGGCCGCCGAGCCGATGTCGAGCAGGGTCAGGGGACGACCGCAGACCAGCTCACGCAGATCCACGCTCGTGCCGTCGCACCGCCGGACATCGACCGACGGCATCAGCATGCCGACCTCGATCCCCGTGGGCACGTCAACCGCGCACGCGCCCTGCGCGGCGGGTGGCTCCTGCCCATCGTCCGTGGCGCACGCGATGCACCAGAACGCAGCGAGAGCGGGCCACAGCCAGCGCATCGAGCCGCGCCGCCTCAAAACCAGAACCGCGCGCCGGCGACCGCGCGGACCTCGGAGGCCTCGCCGCCGGCGGCCCGGCGCAGGTCGGCGGTCTCGGCGAAGGTCTGCTCCCAGGCCACGCCGAGGTACGGCGCGAACTCGCGGGCCAGCTCGTAGCGCAGCCGCAGGCCGAGTTCGAAGCCGTTGAAGCCCGCGCCGACGCCGAAGCGCGGCACGGCTTGCACGGCCGCCGCCGCCTCGATCCGGCTCTCGGCGATCAGCCGCTGGGTCACGTACAGGTCGTGGGCCACCTCGACCCGGGCCGAGACGTCGCCGGCCTGACTCACGAACAGCTCCGGGGTGACCTCGAACCAGTAGGGTGCGACCCCGTCGAGCGCGACGACGAGGTGACCGCGGGCGGCCGGATCGTCCCCCTCGGTCACGAGGTCGCCGCGCAGGCCGACGTGCAGCTCCCAATACGCCGCCACGAGCCGGCTGTAGAGGAGTTGGACTTCGCCGTTCACGGCCGCGTCGGCGGCCAGCTCGCCCTCGGTCGACAGCCGCAGGCGGTTCCAATCGCCGCCGTACCAGGCGCCGACCTCCCAGGTGAGCGGGCTGTGCGCGCCGTCGTAGCCATACTCGAACAGCTCGGCGAGCAGCATCCCGGTCGTCGGCGGGCCCTCCATCGCCGCGGCCGGGGCAGGCAGGACGAACGCGAGCGCCGCCAGCAGGTACAGGCGCCTCATGACAGCACCTCCACGACTCGGAACATGCCGGCGTCCATGTGGTAGAGGATGTGGCAGTGGAAGGCCCAGCGCCCCACCTCTTCGGCCGTCACCACGAACGACGCCCGCTCGGCGGGCTGCACGTTGACCGTGTGCTTGAGCGGGTTGCGCTCGCAGGCGCCGACCTCCAACTCGAAGAACATGCCGTGCAGGTGGATCGGGTGGGCCATCATCGTGTCGTTGATGAGCACGAACCGCACCCGCTCGCCCCGCTTCATCTGGATCGACGGCATGTCGGGCGAGTATTGCACCCCGTCGAACGACCACATGTAGCGCTCCATGTTGCCGGTCAGGTGCAGCACGATGTCGCGGTCGGGCGGGCGCGCGGTCGGCCCCGGCTCGGCCCGCCGGAGCTGGCCATAGGTGAGGACCCGCCACGGCGCATCGCGCAGCCCGGGGCCCGGGTCGTCGAGCCGCGCCTGCGCCACCTCGGCGATCATGGCGTTGCCCGCGCCGTGCTCATCGGGCCCGTGGCGGGCGATGACCTGAATCGGCGCGAGACAGGCCGGGTCGACCGGCGAGCCGGCCATGCCGTGCGGCTGTGATGTGGGTGCGGAGGCGGGCATCTCGTGCCCCGCGTGCGCCGTGGTCGGTGCCGAGGCCGGGTGGGTGCCACCGTGGGCGCCGTGATCCATGCCCATGTCGGCCATCGTCAGCAGCGGGCGCGGGCGTCGGGCCGGCGTCGGCGCGGCCGCGGCAGGGTCGGACGACAGCGTGCCCCGGGCGAACCCCGAGCGGTCGACCGCCTCGGCGAAGATCGCGTAGGCGCCCGCGTTCGGCTGGACGATCACGTCGACCGTCTCGGCGATGGCCAGCCGGAACTCGTCCACCTCGACCGGCTCCACCGGCTGGCCGTCGACGTGCACCACGGTCATCGGCACCCCGGGGATGCGCACGTCGAAGTACGTCGCGGCCCCCGCGTTGATGAAGCGCAGCCGCACCCGCTCGCCGGGCGCGAAGGCCGCGCGCCAGTCCTCGGCCGGGGCCAGCCCGTTGAGCAGGTAGGTGTAGGTGACGCCGGTCACATCCGAGATGTCGGTGGCGTCCATGCGCATGCCGGCCCACGACATGCGATCGCCGAGGGACTTGGCCAAGCCCTTCGCCTCCGCCTCCTCGCCGAGGTTGGCCAGGGTCCGCCGCTGGAAGTTGTAGTAGCCGCCGTACTTCTTGAGGTTGGCCTGAACCGTGTGCGGGTCCTCGAAGGTCCAGTCCGACAGCACGATCGAATAGTCCCGCTCGACCCGATGGGGGTCGGGGCCGTCGGGCTCGATGATCAGCGGGCCATAGAGGCCGGTCTGCTCCTGGAAGCCGCTGTGGCTGTGATACCAGTAGGTCCCGCTCTGGCGGATGGGGAAACGGTACTCGAAGGTCCGGCCGGGTCCGATGCCGGCGAAGCTGACCCCCGGGACGCCGTCCATCTCGGGCGGCACCAGCAGCCCGTGCCAGTGGATCGAGCTGTCGACGTCGAGGCGGTTGCGTACGCGCAGGGTGACGTCCTGCCCCTCCTTCAGCCGGATCTCGGGGCCGGGGATGCCGCCGCCGACGGTCGTGGCGCGCCCGGGTCGACCGCCGACCAGCAGCCACTGTTCGGCGATGTCCAGGTCGATGACCTGCCCGCTCACGGGGCGAAGGGACGGACGAGGCGCCTGCGCGGCCGGGGTCGCGCAGCCGGTGACGAAGCGTCCGATGGTCAGGCTGCCGGCGGCGAGCGCCGAATGACGGAGGAAGCGGCGGCGGGTGAGGCCCTGGTGTGACATGGCGGCTCCGAGTGCGGGTGCGGTGGAATGCATCGCAAGCCCCGTGCCGCCTCGATCCGCCCCGAACGGGCAACGAAAGGCCGAATCTGTGGCCCGTCGAGATACCGCTGTGACCGAGTCGGTCAATGACGGGTCAAGCGGACGCCTGCGCGCTTGCGGGTCCATCGGGCGTCACGCGCTCGGCGAGCCAGATGACAAGCGGTGTCAGCAGGACGAGCTGCGCGACCGGCACCAGCCCGAGCCCGAGCAGCCGGGGCATGCTGTCGAGGTAGCGCCACCAGCCGAGGTGCAGCGCCACTGCTTCGACGGCGAACGCGGTGAGCGCAGCGGCGACGACGAGGCCGGCGATCTGCGCCGTCGACGACCCGCCGCGGGCCCAGCGCCAGCGGCGGGAGGCCGCCGCGATCAGCCCGTAGAGCCACCACGTCAGGCCGACATCGCCGATGGTCGCCAGCGTCATGCCAGCGTGGCTCGCGTCGAAAGTCCCGTGCACGTAGAAGAGCGGGCACTGCGCCTGCTCCCACACGAAGTGCAGGGCGAAGGTCAGCCCGCTGAGGGTGAGGGCGTGGCGGATGCGGGGGCTCACTCGGCGGGGCGAACCACGATCTCGCTCATCATGCCCAGCTCGGCGTGCTCGAGGATGTGGCAGTGGGCCATCCAGCGGCCCGGGTTGTCGAAGTAGGCCTCGATCTCGACGGTCGCGTTGCCCGGGACGAGCACCGAATCCTTGAGGCCCGGCACGGGGTACGGATCGGGGTGCGAGAGCACACGGAACCACTGCCCGTGCAGGTGGAAGGGGTGTTCCTGCCCCTGCATGTTGCGGATGCTGAAGCGCACCGTCTCGCCCTCGTCGAAGGTGTAGATCGGCTCCTGGGGATCATCCAGCCCATTGATGACCCAGCGCACGCCGGCCGGCCCGTTGAATGCGTTGAAGGTCATCTCCTCTTCCCGATCCACCGCCCGCTCGGGCACCTCGACCGCCGGCCACTCGATGGCCCGCGGCGCCTCGCCGGTGCCGGCGATGGTCGCCTCGTACATCGGGATGCGGGCGGTCACCACGTCGCCCGCGTCGTTGAGCGTCGGGACGAGCGCCTCGACCACCGCGTCGCCCGGCTCGTCGAAGGTGACCTCCAGATCGAAGCGCTCGCCGACCGCCATGCGCAGCACCTGCGCCTCGTACGGCTCGGCGATGCGGCCGCCGTCGGTGCCGATGACCTTGAAGCGGGCCCCCGACAGCGCCAGCGTGAAGGTGCGCGCGTTGGCGGTGTTCACCAGCCGCCAACGCTCGACGCGGCCCTCGGCGGTCTCGATCGCCATCGGCGGGACCTGCCCATTGGCGAGCAGAACGTTGCCGTGGCGGCCGTGCATCACCTCGGGGTGCGACGCGAGGTAGGCCGGCGGGCGGCCGTTGTTGTCGAGCAGGATGTCGTCGATGACGAAGTAGCGCTCGGCGTCCACCGGGGGGTCGGCCGGGTCGTGCACCACCAGCGGGCCGTAGAGCCCCTGCTCGATCTGCTCGTTGGCTCGCACGTGCGGGTGGTACCAGAACGAGCCGGCCTCGGGCACCACGAAGCGGTACTCAAAGGTCTCGCTGGCCTGGACCGGATCGACGATGCGCGGGTTGCCGTCCATCTCGTCGGAGACCCGCAGGCCGTGCCAGTGGATCGTGGTCGGCTCGCTGAGCTTGTTCTGGAAGCGCACGATGACCTCATCACCGACCTTCGCCTGGATCAGCGGCCCCGGCAGCACGTTGTCATAGACCCGCACCGGCACCCGCATGCCGCCGATCTCCAGGGTATTGCCACCCGCGATCAGCTCGACCTCGACGATGTCGGGGTCGGGGTTGAGGTCGACCGCGACCACCATGCCGGGGAACTCGGGCATCTCGAACGGCTCGGCGGGCTCGGGGTCCGGCTCGGGGTCCGGCGCGGGCTCGGGCTCCGAGTCGGGCTCGGGCTCCATCTGCTGCTCGGGCTCGGGCTCGGGCTCGGGCTCGACCGACCCATCGGGCAGCAGGAGCGGCGGCTGGCTCGGTTCGCCGTCACAGGCGGCGAGCGCGAGAACTGTGGTGAGAGCGACGAGCGTGCGCTTCATGGATGTTCCTCCCAGATGCCTTCCACGCGAGGCACGGTCGACACCATAGCGAAGACGCGAGGACAGCGCAGCGGCTCGTCGGGGTTCCCCCTCGATCATGGCGACGGTCATCACCACGGACTCGGCCTGCACGGCGAGGGCGCGCACGCCGACGAAGACACGCATCGCCATGACGGCAGCGACCTCGTCGATCACCAGACGCGCTTGTCGACCTCGACTGCGGGGCGGGTGATTTCGAGCCCGTCGCCGCGCTTGGCCTGTTTCAGATGCCCGACTTCACCGCCAAGGCCTGGGACATCGCCCGCGCGGCCCGGATCGCGGACTCCAACAGCATGCGGTCGAACAGCGCGGTCTCGACCTCACCGAAGTGATCACGTGTCGACTCACGGAGAGGCGACAACGCACCAACGTAGGTTCGAAGTGGTTTGCGCGCCCGATTATGGGGCAGAAACGGGTAGTGCACCGACCTGAAAGGCTTTTTATGGCTGCCCTGAGCTGGCGAGCCTCGGCCGACCCTCGGAGT
Source organism: bacterium (assembly GCA_030427205.1). GTDB lineage: Bacteria > Myxococcota_A > Bradymonadia > UBA7976 > UBA1532 > JACKDM01. Next base: position 26,357 of record JAUHXC010000077.1, read on the forward strand.
GACCCTCGCGGTGAGCCTCACCGTGACCTTGACCCGACCCTCGTAGCGACCCTCGCGGTGAGCCTCACCGTGACCTTGATCCCGAGCCTCGTAGCGACCCTCGCGGTGAGCCTCACCGTGACCTTGGCCCCGAGCCTCGTAGCGACCCTCGCGGTGAGCCTCACCGTGACCTTGGCCCGCACCCTCGGCGATTCGAGGCCCTTCGGGGACCAGATCTGGCTCTTGCCGCGGTCGTGGCGGGATTGAGGAAGTCGCCACGATTTGTCAGGATGGTCATCCATCGGCGCCCGAGAGCGCCGCAAGAACGGCTCAGGCGGTGAGCGGCCGCCTCGATTGGATGGCAGGAGGTCGTTGTGATGCGTCGATTCGGCGTCGCGGCTCTCGCCCTGGGGTTGCTCGCCTGCGAGATGCCCGACATGGGCGCGCCCACTGACGCTGGGGCGGGCTCAGGGGATATGGGCCCGGTGGTCGACGGCGGATTGCCGGGTGACGAGGCGCTGCGCATCAATCAGATGCAGATGCGGGCGACGGTCAACAGCTACCACGACTTCGTGTTCGACGTGCTGCCCGAGGTGGCCTGGCGCCACCCGCGGCCGATCGAGCAGATGCAGAACGGCATCCGGGTCTTCGACTTCGACGTGGCCGGGGATCGGGTCTCGTGGATCGGCATCCAGCCGCAGACCGTCGAGTGGGCTGGCGACGCGGTGAACAACTGCGGGTTCGTGCGCGACAGCGGCGAGTTCATCTCGGGCGACTTGATCTCCTGTCTGTGGGACTTGCGTGATTGGAGCGATGACCACCCCGATCATCAGCTCATCGTCGTCCTCATCAGCGAGGCCGATCGCTTCGATCAGCCTCCACAGTTGATGTGGCAGCTCGACGACCTGGAGAGTCACATCTTGATCGGCTTGGATCGGGAGCGGCTCCTGGTCCCGGCCGATCTGCGGGGCGAGCACCCGAGCGTCTGGGCTGCGATCCAGGCCGACGGTTGGCCAACCGTCGCCGCCACCCGGGGCAAGTTCATGGTGGTGCTCAACGACCGCGGGCCGACTCG
>JAUHXC010000020.1 GCA_030427205.1 bacterium
TCGGTATCCGTCTGCTCGGGGTTCGCGATCAGCGGGCAGCTGTCGTCGTTGTCGAGCACCCCGTCCGCGTCGTCGTCCTCGTCGCATGCGTCGCCCGAATCATCGCCATCGGTATCCGTCTGCTCGGGGTTCGCGTTCAGCGGGCAGTTGTCGTCGCCGTCGAGCACCCCGTCCGCGTCGTCGTCTTCATCGCACGCGTCGCCCGAGCCATCGCCGTCGGTGTTCGCCTGCTCCGGGTTGGCCTGCTCGGGGCAGTTGTCCGATGCGTCGTTGACACCGTCGCCGTCGCTGTCCTCGCACGCGTCGCCCCGGCCCCCCACGCCATACCCATCCGCCTGATCGGGGTTGGCGATCAGCGGGCAGTTGTCGCGGTCGAAGCGCCCGTAGACCACGCGGTCGTCATCGTCGCGGCCCGGTACGCCATCGCCGTCCGGATCGATGTCGCACGCGTCGCCGACCCCGTCGCCGTCGCTGTCGCGTTGATCGGGGTTGGGGATGAGCCAGCAGTTGTCGTCGTCTCCCTGCGCGGCCGCAGCGTCGTCGTCGGCGCATGGCGCGTCCTCTCGCCCGCACTCGGCGAAGTCGTCCCGCTCATTGAGCTCGTCCACCCGCATGTCGCCGTCGTTGTCCCGCCCGTCGACGATGAACACCTCCGGGTCGAGCACCTCGTCGATGACCCCGTCGCGGTCGCCGTCGAAGCCATCTCGCGCGCACACCACCGCGAGGCATGACTCCGCCTCTTCGTCGAAGTCACCGTCTTCGTCGTCGTCGCGCCCGAGCAGACACTCACAGCCGCCGTGCTCGTCGACGTCGATGTCCATGTCGTTGGAGATCGCGTCGAAGGCCGGATGACAGACGCCGTCGGCGCCGCAGTCGAGGACGCCGTCTCCGTCGTCGTCGTCGTCGCAGGCGTCTCCCTTGCCATCGCCGTCGCTGTCGCGGAACTCGAACTCGACATAGCCCGGGCAGGGGTCCTCCCGGTCGGCCACCTGGTCGGCCAGCGACCAGCCGTTGGGCGGCGCGCAGACATCGCCCGGCTCCAGGCACTCGAACCGCTCGTCGAACAGCCCGTCTCCATCGTCATCCAGGCCGTTGAGCCAGGGCGGGCAGATGCCGTCGTCGCCGCAGTCGAACAGATTGTCGGCGTCGTCATTGACATCACAAGCCGCGCCCACGCCGTCGGCGTCCCAGTCGAGCTGCGCCGGATCGGCGGTCAGCGTCGGGTCGCGGTAGCAGATACCCTCGCCGAGGGCCTCGTCGGGCAGGCAGAGGCTGAAATCTTCGAAGTTGAAGCTCGCCGGCGACCGCTCTGGCTCCTCGGGCGGACACAGGTCGAGCTCATCGAGCACGCCGTCGCGGTCCCGGTCCTCACAGCGCGCGCGATCGCTCTCGTAGTAGATCGAGAACGGATCGAGATGACCCGGCTCGGGCCGGCTGTAGCAGCCCTCGAGCATCCCACCATCGGCGAGCTCGGCGAGCGACTCGGGGTGGCACTGCGCGCTGCAGCCGTCACCGTTCCATGGATCGGCGGCTATGCAGCGGCCGTCGGCTTCGCCGTCGATACCGCAGCCGGTGGGCACGCCATCGATGACCGCATAGCGCCAAACCCCGGCCACGCCCACATTAGACGACTGGCACAGAACCTCGGGCCACGTCTGCTGCGGCGTCGGCGGTGCGGGCAGAACCATGGCCTGCTCGCCCGCCGGCAGCCGGTAACCCTGAGGCAGGTTGCCCATACCCGGCAGCGGACTCTCCGGATCACCGCGCCCGTCGTCGAAGCCGATCGAGGCCAGGGGACGCCCGGCCTGCCCACAATCCCAGTACTCGAACTCGACGGTGAAGTCGCCCGCGCCGCGGTCGATCAGCCGCAACTCGAACGACATGCCGAGCGCGTCGACGGTTCGGCTGCTGCGCAGACGGTTCCAGCGCACGGCCAACCGGCGCCCGTCATCGTCGTCGACCACGCGCCAGTCGATCCGCCCGCCGTCGGGCTCGGCCGGCACGAGGTTCGCGTAGAGCGGCGCGATGGCCGGGGTCGAGCGCGGCCCCAGCGCCCGCGGCAGGGGCAAAGCGCTGCTGGTGCGATAGCCGACGAAGTCGCCGATCGCCATCCCGGGTCGCCGCAGGTGGAAGACCCCGACGCCGGTGACCCGCATGAAGGCTTCGTCGGGGGCGTCGCCATGGGGGTAGCCCTGCCCGGCGAAGCGCAGACCCTCGGGGAAGGCGCAGCCCAGGACGTGGAGCGGCAATTCGAAGGTCGTGGCGTTCGGGTCGACGTTGGGATCGGCCGCCTGGAAGCTGCCTTCGAGCTCGGCGTCGACGCAGTCGGGGTCCAATTGGGCCTGACCCGGGCGGGCGAGCAGGCTCGAGAGCAGCATCACCGCCAAAGCCATGTGGCGGCCCATTCGATCGGTGCGCGGCTTCATGGCCGCCTCGGTCGCCGCTGCCGGATCGGTGAGACCACGCGGGAGCCGAACAGGCAGACCGCCCTGAAGCCGGCCGGGTCCGCCAACCGCGCCCGCCAAGCGCCGCCGATTCGACACGGATCGGTCTCCTTCAGACAGTCGGGGTCACACGCGTCGAGGATCCCGTCGCCGTCGTCGTCGGCGTCACACGCGGCGCTGTCACCGTCACCATCGGCGTCGTATTGAGTGAGGTCGGCGGCGTGCGGGCAGAGGTCGATCGCGTTCGGCCACCGGTCACCGTCCGCGTCGACGCGACACTTGGCCGCGCTCCGATTGGCGACGAGGGGGCAGGGGTCGATGGCGTCGATGTCTGCGTCATCGTCGTCATTGATGTCGCATACATCCCCATTACCCTTCCCATCGGCGTCCTCCTGAGCGCTGTTGCGGTGTGCGGGGCAGTTGTCGACGGCGTCGATCACACCATCGCCGTCGTCGTCGGGATCGCACGCGTCCCCGCGCCCGTCGCCGTCGAGATCGGCCTGGTCGGCGTTCGAGACCCGCGAGCAGTTGTCCTTGCGATCGATGCGGCCGTCGCCGTCGTCATCGTCATCGCACAGGTCGCCGCGACCGTCGCGGTCGAGATCGGCCTGATCGGCGTTCGAGATGTCCGGGCAGTTGTCGGCCCGGTTGGTCCATCCGTCACTGTCCCAATCATCCTCGCAGGCGTCGCCGTGCGCGTCTCCATCGCGGTTGGCCTGCTCCGGGTTGGGTGAGCGGGGGCAGTTATCGACGCTGTCGGGCACGCCATCATCGTCGTCATCGGGGTCACACGCGTCTCCGAGTCCATCGTCGCGCGGCACGACGCCCTCCGCCTTGAGGCGCTTGCCCGTATCGAGCTGGCTCGGGTTGGGGACCCGCGGGCAGTTGTCGCGGACGTCGGCGTGGCCGTCCTGGTCGTCGTCGGGGTCGCACATGTCACCGAGACCGTCCTTATCGAGATCGACCTGACCGCGATTGCTCACCCGCGGGCAGTTGTCGACGTCGTCGAGCACGTCATCATTGTCATCGTCGGGATCGCATGCGTCGCCATCCCCGTCGTTGTCGGCAGCGGCCTGCGTCGGGTTGGGCTCGACCCGGCAGTTGTCGACGATGTCCTTCACGCCGTCGTCGTCGTCGTCGGGGTCGCACGCGTCACCGAGCGAGTCACCCGTCGACGATCGCCCGATGGCTTTCAGCGCCATGTCGGTATTGCGCTGATCTCCATTCGCCGTACGCGGACAGTTGTCCTCGAGATCCAGGTGGCCGTCGCCGTCGTCATCGGCGTCGCACACATCGCCTTCGGCGTCCCCGTCCAGGTTCTCTTGAAGGGGGTTGAAACCGTCGGGGCAGTTGTCTCCCGAATTGCCATTCGGCACGAGGTCACCGTCCGGGTCGGCCGCGTCGGGCGGTGAAGTACACGCCGTCGCGAGCACGACCTCCGCAGCGATGGCGCGGTCGACCTCGGGGACGAGGTCGTCGATGACCCCTCCACACTTGAAGCCGGTGCGCGCGCCGTTGAAGTGCGTGTCGTGCTGCTCGAAGAACTGACAGCTCACCGAGTCGGGCGTGCTGCGGGAGAGGCGGTCGTCGCACGCGTGGTAATAGGTCCTCGCGGTGAACGCATCCGCTCTTTCCAGGACCAGGGTGATGCGCGTATCGTCTCGGTGCCAGTAGATTTCGATCCGATAGGCTTCGTTCAGATCGTTCGTAAGCCGCCGGGAGCAGATCACGCGGTTGCGACCCGGCTGATCACCGAACGGGCTGAAGACCGCCGGGCTGTTCTGTCCGATCCGGACGCGCCCGACAGGTCGCCCTGCCAACCTCCGGAGGGCGACTGTCCCCGATTCGGCATCGATGTACAGATGTCGCGTGCCGGCGATATCCGGCACGAAGTCTCTGTCGAGATCGATGGACTCCACGTCCCATGGGGCCCATCCCCCCGGACATGCCTGCTCTTGTGCCATCACCGGGGCGGCCCAGACGAGAAACCAACCGATGACGAGCGCTGCGTGACGCATGAGGGCCCTCGCGATCCCGATATCACCGGACGCTGATATCACGATCGGTCACCCCCATCAAATGACACCGGATTACAGTCCCCTTTCACGACTTGGCGCCCGACCGGGTTTGAGGCATAGTGCCGCGGAGCCTGAGCCGAGGGGCAGATGACACGCGACCGAGACCCCGCCGTATGCCCGCTCTGCCGGGATGTCGGCCCGATCGCTGAACCCTGCGGGGACAGCACATGTCGCCGCTTCGGCGTGTGCCGGGTACCGCCGGACTACGCACCCGATGGTGACCGGGCGCCCGACCCACTCGTCGGCCGGATGTTCGACGACTACCTGGTGGTCCGCCGCCTCGGCGCGGGCGGGGTCGGCGCGGTCTATCTGGCGCTGCAGCAACCCATCGGACTGCCGGCGGCGATCAAGCTGCTGCACGCCGATGGCGGACCGCTCGCCGACCCCGAGCGCTTCCGGCAGGAGGCCGCAGCGCTCGCGCGGCTGAGTCACCCCAACATCGTACGGCTGCTCAAGTACGGGGTCGCAGGCACGACGAGCTACCTCGTGATGGAGTACGTCGAGGAGGGTCGGACCCTCGAGAGTGAGATGCGCCGCGGCCTGGCCGTGGCCGACGCGCGACGGATCCTGATCCAGATGTGTCACGGGCTCGAAGCGGCCCACCGTCGGGGGGTGGTGCATCGCGACATCAAGCCAGCCAATGTGATGCTGCAATCACTCCCGGGAGACGAACACTTCGTACGGTTGGTCGACTTCGGACTCGCCAAGTTCGTCGACGAGGGACACAGCACCCGTCTGGCGGCCGGCACGCCGCAATACATGGCACCCGAGCAGGCCCTCAAGACAGAGATCGGGCCGTGGACCGATGGCTACGCCGTCGCCGTGATCGCGTGCGAGATGCTGCTCGGCCATCACCCTTTCCCCGGCGCGAGCGCTCAGTCGATCCTGCTGCGCAAGTGCGATCCGGCCTTCGACCCGGTCGCGGCGCTCGACGCGCCGGTGGGGCCGACGCTGGCCGGGTTCTTGCGGCAGGCCCTCGCCCCCGCCCCCGCCGATCGCTATCGCGATATGACCGCCCTGGCTCGCGGGCTCGACGCGGTCTTCGACGAGCGCGGTTCGAACGGCACGCTGACGGCGGCGCTGGGCGCGACGACGGTCTCGGAGACGCTGTCGGCAGCGTCGGGTCAGCGCAGCGGCGTCGGGCCGGCGGTCGCGGCGACGGCGCGAAGGGGCGGTGGTCGAGCCGCGCTGTGGGCGCTCTCGGCTCTGACGGGGGTCGGCCTCGCGCTGGGAGGCTGGGTATTGTCGACGGCAGAGCCGAGAGCCGAGGCAACCGCTGGTGCCGCGGGCGCGGCCGCGCTCGGAGCCGGCGCCCCCGCCGTATCCGACGAGACACCGCCGATCGAGACGCCGCCGATCGATACGGCGGCTGCCGAGGCCGGCACGACTGCCGACGCGGCGCCGGTCGACGCTGGCACACCACCCGCTGCGGACCCGGCGCGGCAGGTCGACGCGCCGACGGGCTCGAGCGATGGGCAGCGGTCAGACCAGAGAGCAGCGGCACGGGCGCCGACGCCCTCGACACGGGCCGACGCCCGGGAAGCGACCACCGCAGAGCCGGCGCGCGACCCGCGTGCCGCGCGCGCCCGCCGCACGCCGCGCCCTCGGCCGAAGCCTCGCGTGGTGAGCACACCGACCGCGCGGGATACGCCGGCGGCCGAGCGTCCAGCCGCCGAGCCCGGCGCGGCCTTCTGGCAGTCCCCGGCGCCCGCCCCCGAAGCGAAGCCCGATCCAGGCGCCGCCTTCTGGAACGAGCCGGCGCCGAAGGGCCCGAACGAGGAGGCGAGATGATGCTGTGCCGGTTGTTCGCTCTCGGCTGCGCATCGGCGCTGTTCGCAGTCTCGCTCTGCACCGTACCTGCCTCGGCAGGCACGGCGGCGCTGAGCCGCGAAGCCATCGACGCGCGTATCGAGGCGGCCGCCGAACGCTTCGCGGCGCGGGCGTACACCGACGCGCTGGCGCTGCTCGAAGCGCTCGATGCCGATCTGGGCGACGCCCGCCGCAGCGAGCCGAACGTGCGGCTGATGATCGGGCGCTGTCTGCAGCTCCTCGGGCGACCCGAAGAGGCCCTGCGCGCCTATCAGCAGGCGCTGCCCTGGACCGACGGCGACAGCGACGCCGCGCGGCAGAGCCGGGCCCGTGCGGAGCAGTTCATCGCCGAAGTCCGGGCGAAGGCGCTGGGCGACGTGACCCTGACGTGTGCCGAAGGCGTCGCGCAAGTGAACCATCCCGCTCGGGGCCTGCGCGGCTGCCCCGCCCGCGTTCGCGATCTGGCCGCGGGCGTTCAGCGCTTCGAGCCGATCGACGCCGAGGGGATGCGCGGTGAGCCGGTAGAGGTGACCATCGTGGCCGGTCAGGTGGTCACGGCCCGACTGAGCGCCCCCCGCTCCACCGTCGATCCACAGGCATCACCGGTCGCGGACGCGCAGGCAGCGCCGACAACGACACCCGATCCGCCCTCCCGCTGGCGGTTCGGCGCCCGGCTCGGGCTGGGCATGGCCACGCTGCTCGGTGACACGGTCTATACCCCCGAGGTCTTCCCGGGCCTCGAAGCCCGTATCGCGGGCACCATCGAGACACCCCGACTCGGCGACTGGCTGTCGGGGCAGCTCGAGGTCGGCGTCGGTCGAAGCGTGGTGGGCTATCACGATGCCGCCGTGGTCGATGCGCAGGGTCGGCGATCGGACACACTCACGCCCGGCGACGTCGAGCGGATCGTATATCGGGTCGACGCCGCCTTCCTGGGCCGCGCCTGCGTGCCCGACCAGCGGTGGACACCGTGCGTCGTGGGGGGTCTCACCGCGAGCTGGCCCCTCTCGAGCACCGAAGAGTTCGGGTCATCCAGTATCCCGGTGACGACGGGCACCGATGAGATGCACCTCGCCGCACGCGGGGGGGTCGACGTGCGTCCGCCCGCGAGCGGTTGGCGTCCGGTCTTCGGGGTACACGCCGCCTTCGACGCCTGGCCCGGCGGCCTCCAGTTCGAAGACACCTCGCTCGCCCAACTGCACCTCTGGGTCGATCTGGGGCTGACCTTCTGAACGCCGCGCGCGTTGCGGGCCCGCCGCGCGTGTTGCAGTCTTGCATCGTCGCGCAGGCCCGGCCCGCCCGGGATCCCCTGCTCGACGCCCGGCCCGGAGATTGCTCGACGACGGCCCATGACCCGCACCCGCTCCGATAGCCCCTCCCCGCTGCGCTGGATCTGCGGCGCGCTCGGCGTCGCCATGGCGACCCTCGACGCCTTCGGCGCCCGCGCGCTGGGGCTCGGCTTCGAGATCAACGGCGCCGACATGACCATCGCCGTGTGGCTCTACCTCGCTATCAGCCTCGGCGGCCTCGGCTTCGCGCTGGGCTGGCTCGTCGACCTGCGGCGCCGCGAGCGGCAGCAGGCGGCGGCGCTGGCCGAGGCCCGGGAGCGGCTCGCGCGCAACGGCACACTGGCCGCGCTGGGCCAGCTGGCGGGCACCGTGGCGCACGAGGTGCGCAACCCATTGGCGGTGGTGCGCTCGATGGTGCAGACCGCGCGGGAGGACGCCGCCGACGGCCTGGCCGACGCCGCCGGTGAGGGGCTGACGGTGGCCCTCGACGAGATCGACCGCCTCGACCGGGTGATCGACGGCGTGCTGGCCCTCGCCCGCCCGCCGGCGCCGCGGCCGGACGCCGTCTCGACCCGGGCGCTGCTCGATCGGGTGCAGGCGCTCGGCGAGCGGCTGGTGGCCGACAAAGGCGTCGTGCTGACCACCGCCGGCGCCGATACGCCGCTGGACGCCGACCCCGACCTCATGTGCCAGGCGCTGCTCGATCTGGTGGCCAACGCCGCCCGGGTCGCGCCGCCGGGCAGCCCCATCGCGCTGACCGCCGAGGCCGCCGACGGGCGGGTGCGGCTCACCGTCGACGACGCCGGGCCGGGCGTGCCGGCGGACGATCGGGCGCGGGTCTTCGAGCCGTTCTTCACCACCCACCCCGACGGCACCGGGCTGGGGCTGGCGGTGGTGCGGCAGATCGTGCGGGCCCACGGGGGCTCGGTGGCCGTCGCCGACGCGCCGGGCGGCGGCGCCCGCTTCGTGCTCGACCTGCCCGCCCGCCGGCACGCCCCGCAGCGGGAGGCCGCATGACGCCCAGAGTCCTCGTCGTCGACGACCAGCCGCGCATGGTGCAGGCCATCTGCGCCGCGTTGCGCCGGCTCGACGTCACCTGCATCCCGGCCCACGGCGGCGCCGAGGCGCTGGCCGCCTTCGCCGACGGCGGCGCCGACGCGGTGATCACCGACCAGCGCATGCCGGGGATCGACGGGCTCGAGCTGATGCGCCGGCTGCAGGCCGAGCACGCCGGGCTGCCGGTCATCCTGGTCACCGCGCACGGCGACGTGCAGAGCGCCGTCGAGGCCATGCGCGCCGGCGCGTTCGACTACGTGCAGAAGCCCTTCGACAACGACACCCTGCGCGCCGCGCTGCGCCGGGCGCTCGACCGCACCCGGCTCGACCGCGAGAACCGCTATCTGCGCCAGGAGGTCGCCCGCAAGTACGCCGTCGACGACATCGTCGCCGAGAGCGACGCTGGCCGGCGCACGCTCGAGCTGGTCCGCCGGGTCGCCCCGGCGAGGGCCACCGTGCTGGTCACCGGCGAGAGCGGCACCGGCAAAGAGCTCGTCGCCCGCCTGCTGCACTATTGGAGCGCGCGCGTCGGCCAGCCGTGGGTCGCCGTCAACTGCAAGGCCTTCGCCCGCGGCGTGCTGGAGAGCGAGCTCTTCGGCCACGAGAAAGGCGCCTTCACCGGCGCGGCGGCCACCCGCCCCGGCTGCTTCGAGCGGGCCCACGGCGGCACGCTCTTCCTCGACGAGATCGGCGAGATCGACCCCGACTTCCAGGCCAAGCTGCTGCGGGTCGTGCAGGAGGGCGAGGTGCAGCGGGTCGGCGGCGACCGCCCGCGCAAGGTCGACGTGCGGCTGGTCTGCGCGACCCATCGCGACCTGCGGGCCGAGGTGGACGCCGGGCGGTTCCGCGAAGACCTGTACTTCCGGCTACGGGTCATCCCCGTCGAGCTGGCCCCGCTGCGCGATCGGGTCGACGACGTGCTGCCGCTGGCCCGCTTCTTCCTCGCGCGCCACGCCGCCGGCCGGCCGCTGCGGCTGAGCCCGACCACCGAGCAGGCGCTCTTGGCTCATCCGTGGCCGGGCAACGTGCGCGAGCTGAACAACGCCATCGAGCGGGCCGCGGTGCTGTGTCGCGGCGACGTGATCGAGCCGGCCGACCTGCTGCTGGAAGCGCCGCGCCGCCCGGCCAGCGGCGGCGGCACCCTGCAAGACGCCATGGACCGCGCCGCCGCCGCGCGCATCGGCGAGGCGCTGGCCGCCGCCGCCGGCAAAGCCGAGGCCGCCGCGGCGCTGGGCGTCGACCGCACGACGCTCTACCGCTGGATGAAGCGCCTCGCGCTGGACGGGTGACGCCCCGCAGACCCCAGACCGGGACACCGATGTCTCGCCGTGCGCGCGGTGTCCCGCACCCGAGACCCCAGCCGCCCGCAGACCGCCCCTTCGACTCCCGAGTTCATTGGGCTCTACTCGGCAGTCGATTTGGCACGACGCGTGCTCTGCACCCGGTCACACCCCGACCGGAGTCATCTCGATGTCCCGATTGAACGTGCTGCTCATCGTCTCTTCGCTGGCGCTCATCGCCTGTGGCGACGGCCCCGCCGAGCCGGCCCCGACGACCCCCGACCTCAGCGAGAAGGCCAGCGGCCCCGCCTGCGGCACCTTCGCCGACGTGCCCCGCGACCACTGGGCCTACGGCGCGATCGAAGCCGGCGCCGAGCAGGGCCTGTGGAGCGGCTGCGCCGAGTCGCCGCGCCGCTTCTGCCCCGACGAGGGCGCCAGCCGGGCGATGGCCGCGGCGATCCTGGGCAGCGCGGCGGGCCTCGAGCCGGCCCCGGCCACCGGCGAGGTCTTCAGCGACGTGCCGCGCAGCCACTGGGCCGCCGGCTGGATCGAGGCGATGCACCGCGAGGGGCTGGTGGCCGGCTGCGGCGGCGGTCGATTCTGCCCGAGCGACGCGCTGACCCGGGCCCAGCTCGCCGCGCTCGTCACCGGCGTCGCCGGCCACGACCCGGCCACGCCGCGGGCGGCGTTCGCCGACGTGCCCCAGACCCACTGGGCCGCCGGCTGGATCGAAGCCGCCCGGGCCCACGGCATCATGAGCGGCTGCGCCAGCGGGCGCTTCTGCCCCGACGCCAAGGCCACCCGGGCTCAGCTCGCGGCGGTCGTCATCGCCGCCTTCAACATCGAGCGCGCGCCGCTGTGCGAGCCCGACCCCAACGAGTTCCCGCTCGAGCCGGGCAGCCTCGCCGGCCTGACCATCGCCCTCGACGTGGGCCACGGCTACACCGCGAGCGGCAGCTTCGACCCCGGCGCGGTCAACGGCCGCGACCGCAACGTCACCGAGTACCTCGCCAACCAGGAGACCGCGCGCGCGCTGCGCCCGATGCTCGAAGCGGCCGGCGCCCGGGTGACGATCTTCGACTACGCCCGCGGCACGCCCGAGCGCATGACCCTGCGCCAGAAGGGCGCCCGCGCCCGGGGCAACGACGTCTTCATCTCGATCCACCACAACGCCTTCAACGGCAGCGTGCAGGGCACCGAGGTGCTCGTCGACAATACCGTCGCCACCAGCCCCGACCGGCGGCTGGCCGGCGCGCTGCAGCGGGGCATGATGGACTCGATCTGGGACGGCGACGGGCGCTACGACCGCGGGGTGAAGTCGCAGGCGCTCGGCGTGCTGCGCGGCGCCGCCGGGCTGGTGGGCGCCAAGGTGCTCGTCGAGTGCTACTTCATCGACCACCGCGACATCAGCCGCGGCGCCGTGCCCGAGCTGGCCCGCCGCTCGGCGCTGGGCATCGCCCGCGGCATCGGGGCCTACGCCGGGCGCTGATCGGGCCCGGCCGCCGCCTCGATGTCGGCCGCGCTCGGCGTGCGCCGGCGGGCGATCGCCCGCCCCAGCGCGTGGCCGCCCACCGGCGCGGTCAGCAGGAAGAAGAGCGACGCCGCCACCGCGCGGATCCACGCGCCGGGCGTACCCAGCGCCATCGCGGCGCCGGCGAGCATCAAGATCACCCCCAGCGTCGCCGACTTGGTGCTGCAATGCAGCCGGAGGAAGACGTCGGGCATGCGCCAGACGCCGATGCCGGCGATGAGCATGAAGCCGCCGCCGGCGATCAGCAGGATCTGCGCCAGGACCTCGCTCATCGCTCCTCTCCGCTGTGCTCGATGTAGTGGGCGAAGGCCAGCGTGCCCACGAACGCCACCGCGGCCAGCACCAGCGCCGCGTCGAGGAAGGCGGTCTCGTCCAGCGCCACCGCGTGCAGCGCGATGAGCCCGACGGCGAGCGTCGCGATCATGTCGAGGGCCACCACCCGGTCGCCGAGCGCGGGGCCACGAAACAGGCTCAGCCCGGCGAGGCCGAGGGCGGCGAGCACCAGCAGGGTCGGCAGGGTCGTCATCGATCGGGCTCCCACAGGTCGAGCAGCGGGCCCTCGAGGCGTCGGATCTCGGCCTGCACCCGCTCGACGTCGTCGGCGAACATCGCGTGCACCCGCAGCGCCCCGCCGACCACGTCGAGGGTGAGGGTGCCCGGGGTCAGCGAGACGCCGTTGGCCAGCAGCGTGATGGCCCGCGGGTCGGTCAGCCGCAGCGGGATGTCGACCACCCGCGGCGTGGCCTGATGGGTCGGCGTCAGCACGTCGTACGCCACCCGCAGGCTGCTCGCGCACAGCTCGAGCGAGAAGCGGCCGAGCAGGCGGGGGATCGCGATCAATCGCCGGAGCAGTCTCATCGGGCGGCCTCCAGATAGGGCGTGCGGTCGATCAGGGCTTCGCCGGCGGCGAGGCACACCTCGAAGACCGGTCCGGCGGCCAGACCGAGCGCCAGCGTCACCGCGGCCAGCGCCGCGATGGGCCAGAGGCGCGCCCGGCCGACGGGGCGGGGCGGCGCGTCGTCGGGCGCGGGGCCCAGCACCGCCGCGTGGGCGATCTTGAGCATCGAGTAGAGCGTCAGCAGGCCCACCGCCAGCGCCAGCACCGCGACCCAGGTCGCGTCGGCGGCGATGCCGGCGCGGATGATGCCCAGCTTGGCGAAGAACCCGCTCAGCGGCGGCATGCCGGCCAGCGACAGCGCCGGGATCGCGAAGAGCAGCGCCGCCGCGGGCCATGCGAGCCGCAGCCCGCCGAGCCGATCGAGCCGCTCGCTGCCGCCGGCGTCGGTGATGACCCCGCCCACCAGGAAGAGGCTGGTCTTCACCACGATGTGGTGCACCAGGTAGAACACCGCCGCGCCCACCGCCAGCGGGGTGTAGAGGGCCACGCCGACGACGATGTAGCCGATCTGGCTGACGATGTGGAACGACAGGATGCGCCGCACCTCGACCTGCGCCGCCGCGCCGAGCACGCCCACCGTCATCGTCGCCGCGCCGAGCCACAAGAGCAGGTCGTGGGCCCAGGGGTCGTGCACGAAGATCAGCGTATACAGCCGGATGAGCGCGTAGACCCCGACCTTGGTCAGCAGGCCGGCGAAGAGCGCCGCGATGACCGGCGGCGGCGCGGGATACGCCGGCGGCAGCCAGCCGAAGAGCGGGAAGATGCCCGCCTTGATGCCGAAGGCGACGGTCAAGAGCGCCGCGACCCCGCCCAGGGTGTGGCCGGTATCGCCGTCGACCAGCCGGGCGATGTGCGCCATGTCGAGGGTGCCCGCCTTGGCGTAGAGCAGGCCCAGGGCGGTGAGGAAGAGCGCCGAGGCGACGAGGTTGATGGCGACGTAGCGCACGCCGGCGGCGATGGACAGCGGCGCGCGGTCGAGGGTCAACAGCACGAAGCTGGCGACGAGCAGCACCTCGAACCAAACGTACAGGTTGAACAGGTCGCCGGTGAGGAAGGCCCCGCAGACCCCGAGCAGCAGCGCGTGCATCAGCGGCGCCTTGAGCGGGTGCGGCAGCCGCTCGCCGAGCTGCGAGGTCAAGCCCGCCGCGGCGCCGACGATGGCCGTCACCCCGACGAGCAGCGCCGACAGGCTGTCGCCGACGAGCGCGATGCCGAAGGGCCCCGGCCAGCCGCCGATGCGCACCGCGAGCGCGCCATCGCCGAGCACCGTGTACAGCAGCCCCGCGGCGGCAGCGATGTGCAGGACGTGGCCCGTCAACGCGACCGCGCGGCGGGTGCGCCGGCCGGCCAGCAGCCCGAAGACCGCCGCGGCGAGCGGCACGACGAGCGGCGCGATCAGCCAGATGTGCGGGTCGACGCCGCTCATGTGCCCTGCCCCTCGGTGGTCGGCAGCCGGTCGAGGTCGTCGGTGCCCAGCGTCTCGGTAGAGCGCCGGGCGAGCGCCAACGCGAAGCCGAGCACGCCGAAGCCGATGACGATCGCGGTCAGGATCAGCGCCTGGGGCAGCGGGTCGGCGTGGCCCGCCAGCGGCGCGTCGAGGCCGTCGGGCACGAGCGGCGGCGGGGCCACCCGGGCGCCGGAGGCGACGAAGATCGCGAGGTTGGCGCCGTTGCCGACCAGGGTGAGCCCCACCAGCACGTGCAGGATCTCGCGCTTGAGCATCAGGTAGACGCCGGCGGCGAAGAGCGCGCCGACGACCAGCGACATCAGACCGTGCATCGGGTCACGCCTCCTCGGCGCCGGGCTCGGCGCCCTCGGGCCACAGCGCGAGGGTGAAGCCGGACACCGCGCCGACCACCACCGCGAAGACCCCGACGTCGAAGATCAGCGGCGTGCCCAGCGGCCCGACGCCGGGCACGTCGACCCAGGCCGCGTCGAGCAGCGTCTCGCCGAATACGAAGCCGAGCAGCGCCGCGCCCAGCGCCAGGGCCATGCCGATGGCCATCCACGCCCGCGGCGAGCCACGCAGCGCACGCCGCGCGGCGACCGGGCCGAAGGCGATGGCGTGCAGCACCACCGCCGAGCCGGCCACCAGCCCGCCGATGAAGCCGCCGCCCGGCGCGTTGTGGCCCCGCCACAGCAGCCAGAGCGACAAGATGATCAAGGTCGGCGCCAGATAGCGCGCGGCGGTGCGCAGGATCACGGTGTTCACGACTGCGCCTCCGAGCGCCGGGCGAGCAGCGCCAGCGCGCCGAGGGCGGCCACCGCCAGCACCACCACCTCGCCCAGCGTATCGAGGGCGCGGAAGTCGACGAGGATGACGTTGACGACGTTGCGGCCGTAGCCCTCGGGCAGCGCCTGGGTCGAGAACCACGTCGAGATGCCCGGGCCCAGGTCGACCGCGCCGGCCACATAGACCAGCGCGCCGATCATGCCGCCCGCGGCCAGGGCGACCCCCGCGCTCCAGCGCCGCTCGGCGCCCGTGCGCCGCGGGCCCAGATCGGGCAGCCCGCGGAACGCCAGCATCAAGAGCACCACCGTCAGCACCTCGACGAGCAGCTGGGTCATCGCGAGGTCGGGCGCGCCGTGGCGCAGGTAGAACAGCGCCGCCCCGATGCCCACCGCGCCCAGCGCGCCGATGGCCGTCAGCCGCCCGCGGGCCCGCACCGCGCCCAGCGCGCCGCCGAGCAGAAACAGCGCGAGCATCACGTCGATGGCGTCGGGCATCGGGCTGCCGACCCAGGCCGAGGGCGGCCGCATGCGCAGCAGGGCGAAGGTCACCATGCCCACCGCCGCCAGCAGGATGACCGACAGGTTGGCCCGCAGCGCGACCGGCTGAACCGCCCGGGCCACCGCGCCGGCCAGCGCGACGACGTGGCTCCACAGCCGGTCGTGCCAGCCGGGATCGGCCGCCCGGTCGATGCGCGGCGCCGCGGCGCGCACGGCCGCCCGCCGCCGCCAGCCGACGACACCCAGCGCCAGCGCCAGCAGGCTGAGGCCCAGCGGCACCCCGACGCCGTGCCACACCGCCAGCCCCACCGCCGCGCCGGCCACCGGATCGAGCAGCGCCGCGCCGAGCAGGCCGCTGCCCGGGCCGGCGACCAGCCCGACGAGCGCCAGCAGCAGCGGCGGACCGATGACCATGACCGTCAACCGCTTGCCCGAGGCGCCGCGCGGCTCGCGGGCGACCGCCAGCGCGGCGTAGACGAACGCGGCGCCGGCCAGGGTCAGGACCAGCGCGCCGAAGACCGCCGCCCCGCCGCCGCCGGCCAGGGCCACGGTGAGCGCGGTCTCCTTGGCGGCGAAGCCGAAGAAGGGCGGCGCGGCGGCCATCGACAGCCCGGCGAGGCCGGCGGTGACCGCCAGGATCCACGGCATGCGCGCGCCGGCCGGGTCCATCTGCGCCAGATCGCGGCTGCCGGCCACCTTCTCGGTGGCGCCGGCGACCATGAACAGCCCCGCCTTGTACAGCCCGTGGGCCAGCGCCAGCCCCAGCGCGGCGCCCAGCGCGAGCGGGTGGTCGACGCCGGCCAGCAGCAGCATGCAGCCCAGCGCCGCGACGGTGGTGCACGCCAGGATGCGCTTGAGGTCGGTGGCCGCCATCGCCAGCAGCCCGCCCACCAGCGCCGTCGCGCCGCCCACGATCAGGAGCGCCGGGCGCCACAGCCAGACCTCGCCCAGCGTCGGGGCGAGCCGCAGCACGAGGTAGACCCCCGCCTTCACCATCGCCGCCGAGTGCAGATAGGCGCTGACCGGCGTCGGCGCGGCCATCGCGCCGGGCAGCCAGACGTGAAACGGCACCTGCGCGCTCTTGGTGAAGGCCGCCAGCAGCACGCCCAGCGCGATGAAGACCGCCGCGCCGTCGGCGAGGGCCGGCGTCGTCGACAGCGTATCGGCGCCGGTGACCACCTCGAGCCCGACGAGCGCGCCGAGCAAGGCCAGCCCGCCGGCCGCCGTGATCAAGAGCGCCCGCCGCGCCGCCGTGCGCGCGCTCGATTTCTCGTATTCGAGGCCGACGAGCAGATACGAGATGATCGTCGTCGCCTCCCAGCAGACGAACATGAACAGCGCGTCGTCGGCGAGCACGAGCCCGAGCATCGCGGCGGCAAAGGCGAGCAGGCCGGCGACCGTCGGCGCCGCGACCGCCTTGCCGCGCAGGTAGCCGCCGGCGAACACGACCACCGGCGCGCCGATGCCGCAGATCAAGAGCGCGAACGCCAGCGCCAGCGGGTCGAGCAGCAGGTGCACGTCGACGCCCAGGGCCGGCACCCACGGGTGGCTCCACGCGAGCGGCTCGACCGCGACGTGCGGCAGCTGCGCGCCGAACCAGGCCGCCGCCGCCCCCGGCACCAGCGCCAGCAGGCACGGGCCGAGGCGCGGCAGGGCCCGGACGAGGGGCACCGCCAGCGCCGCCGCGGCCAGCAGGGCCACGGTCCAGATGGGCAGCCATGAGGCCATCGCGTCTCCGTACCGGGTGCATGGCGCGCAGCGTCGGCGCCGAGGCCGGGCGCGCGCTGCATCGTCGACACCAGAGGGCGGCGGGACGTCGCGGGAATGCGCGGCGTAGCCCCCCGATTTTACGGCATTTTTATACCCGACAGCCGCCGGCGCGGCGCCCGGTCGATTCGGCGAATCGCCGGTTCGTTCGGGGCATCTGTGTAGCGCTATTCAGCGAGGAGTAGCCCAGATGGTGGTCGACATCGCGTGGCTCGTCGGCGGGCTCGTCCTGCTCGTCTTCGCCGCCGACTGGCTCGTCGACGGCGCGGTGGGCATCGCCCGCCGACTGGCCATCCCGCCGCTGGTCGTCGGGCTGACGATCGTCGCCTACGGCACCAGCCTGCCCGAGTTCGTCGTCTCGCTGCTCGCCGCGCAGCGCGGCGTGGCCGAGTTCGCCATCGGCAACATCGTCGGCAGCAACATCGCCAACATCGGGCTGGTGCTCGGCGCCGCCGCGCTCATCCACCCGATCGTCGTGCGCGGCGGCACGCTCTTCCGCCGCGACCTGCCCATCCTGCTCGTCACCACCGTCGGCGGCACGCTGGCCTTCCTCGACGGCCGCGTCAGCCGCGTCGAAGGCGGCCTGTTGCTGCTCGCGGCGCTGGTCTTCACCGTCTGGTGCCTGCGCGCCCCCGAGACCGAGTCCACCGCCGACGACGAGCCCGCCGACTCCGGCGCCCCCTGGCCGCGGGCGCTGCTCGTCTTCGCGGTGGGCATCGCCGGCTTGGTCATCGCCGCCGACCGCATGGTCTTCGGCGCCTCGAACATCGCCGCGGCCATGGGCATCGACGAGCGCATCGTCGGCCTGACCGTCGTCGCGCTCGGCACCTCGCTGCCCGAGCTCGCCGCGAGCGTCGCCGGCGCGCTCAAGGGCCACGCCGGCATCGCCGTGGGCAATGTGCTCGGCAGCTGCTTCTTCAACCTGGCCTTCGTGCTCGGCGCCTCGGCGCTGATCACCCCGCTGCCGGCCAACCCGTCGACCATGACCATCGACCTGGCGATGATGGGCGGGCTGACGGTCGCGATGTGGGTGATGCTGGCCACCGGCCGCCGCATGTCGCGCCCCGAAGGCGGCGCGCTCATCGCCGCCTACGTGGGCTTCATGGGCTTCCTGACGTGGCAGGCGCTGGGCTGAGCGCCTGGGGGTCGCGCCCCGCCGCGGAGTGGCCCGGCATGCAGTCGACGTTCAAGCGCATGCGGCTCGGTTCGTCGATGGGCGGGAAGGACGGCGCGTCGTGCAGCCGCTGCAGGTCGGCGCGCACGACATCGGCGGTGCGCGCGCCGAGGCAGCGGCCGAACGCCGGGCTGGCCCCGTCGATCGGCTCGACGGCCAGAGTCACCGCGATGGGATCGACCGTCAGCGCGGCCGTCAGCGGGATGCGCAGGGCCTTCGGCGCGGCGGCCCGCGCGGCCTTGGTATACAGCGCCCGGTCGGCGGCCACCGACGAGCTCTTCAGGCACGGATCGACGTGGGCGCAGGCCTCGGCGCGCACCAGCCGGGCCAGGGTGCCGGGCAGCAGATGGGCCGGCTCGGACCACGTCCAGCGCACGTCCGGCCACGCGCGCGGCGGGCGCTCCAGCAGGACGCGGGGTCGGATGATCGCCTCGAAGCACGCCACCGCCGCCGGCTCGGCGGGCACGGTGGCGACCGTCAGCGTGGGCGCCCCCTGCCCGTCGGCGCCGATCTGCGCCTCGACCAGCAAGACCTCGGGCCAGTCGCGCGCCCAGCACTCGGCCGCGGTCTGGCGCAGGTCGAGCGCCGCCATACGCGCCTCGAAGAGCGCCGCCGTCAGCGGGGGCTTCACCGGCACCCGACTGTCGATGGTCGGCCAGACCCGCCCCTTCCTCGTACCGAACGGCGGCTCGGGCTGGCCCAGCCGATTCACGCCCCGCATGCCCCTGCGGCCGGCCCGGATCCACTCGACCACGCAGCCGCCGAACGCCGTCGGCGGGCCGACCTCGGCGACCTGCAGCTTCCAGCGCGGCTTCAGCTCGACGTGCAGCGTCAGCTCGGCGGGCACCGGGCGCTCGACGCCGCACGGCACCAGCCGCCGGGCGATGACCTCGTCGACCCTGCGGGGCAGCTGCTCGGTGTTCAGCGGCGGGCCATACGTGGGCTGGATCGACGCCAGCTCGCGCACGCTCAGGCCGTGGACCCGCGCCCATTCGAGCAGCGCCGGCGAGGCCATGTCGGGCACATGGGCCAGCGACCAGCGGCGATCGATCCGCCGGGCGAGCCCGGGGCGCCCGCTGCGCCGGATCAGCTCGCCGACCGCGCAGTGCACGCCGCGGTCGTCGATGAACCGCGGTCGCCGCCCGGGGTGCGCGTCGGCGCGGCGAGGGAATACGCCCTGCGCCGCATAGACCCGCAGCGCATCGACGGCCCACGCCCGCTTCGCCCGCTGGTCGACGGTCAGGTGCCCGACGTCGGCCGCGGCGAGGCGATCGGCGACGTGCTGCAGGTGCACGCGGATGCGCGCGGTCTCATCGGCCGACGCCGTGGGCGCCTCGCCGTAGAGGGCGATCCAGCTGGCATCGCCGAGCACGGCGTTGACCGGCTCGACCGGCGCCCCGACGGCGAGCAGCGCAGCGAACAGGGTGAAGGCGAGCATGGCGCACCGCGGTCGAGATGGTCTGCCCCACAGTATCGGGCGCGCCCGGTCCAGGCCAGCCGGCGGGCGCGAGGCCCATCCGCCCCGCCAGCCGCCACAGCTTCACGAGATCGGCTCGCCGACGAGCCGAGCTCGGGCACCCTTGCCCCGCGCAGGCTCGCCGTCCAGCCCGATCGCGGCAGGTGTGCCGCCGCAATGCTCGCAGTCCAGACCCCCGATAAGGATATGTCCCCATGCAGCCCCTCGCCGTCCAGCCCGATCGCGGCAGGTGTGCCGCCGCAATGCTCGCAGTCCAGACCCCCGATAAGGATATGTCCCCATGCAACCCCTCGCCGTCCAGCCCGATCGCGGCAGGTGTGCCCCAGATCGCCTCGCCGTCCAGACCCTCGATAAGGACATGTCCCCATGCAACCCCTCGCCGTCCAGCCCGTTCGCGGCAGGTGTGCCCCAGATCGCCTCGCCGTCCAGGCCCTCGATAAGGACATATCCCCACAGGCCCTCTCGTCTTCGAGCCCACTCACCGCAGGGGTGCCGCCGACAGGCTGGACGGCGAGCATCTCGCGGGCACCGGTGCCCGCGAGATGCTGGACGGCGAGCCTGCTCGGGGCACCGACGCCGACCCCATCGCGATCATCCAGATCGTACTCACTACGATCGACGACACCCTCGAGACCCTGTCGCTGGCGTGCAACCGGACGGCGTTTCTGACGTTGACCGGGCTGCGGGCGGCGGCGCGTCGCGCGCGCACGCAGCTGGACGCGATGGCGAGCGCCGCGGCCGCGTCGACCGATTCGACGGCTTCGACCGCGGCGGCCGCCGACCCGCTATGCTCGACGGGCTGCTTCGGTGTCCGGTTCGGGGTCGCCCGGTCGAGCCAGCGGATTCCAGCCTCGAGGTATCGAGTTCACCGCCAAAGCCCCCTCTTCCCCAGGAGGTCGAGATGAAGCCCGCATTTTCCCACGCGCCCTTGCCGCTGGAGGCCTGGGGCGACGCCCTGGTCTCCGTCGACGACGTATTGGCCTTCACCGAGCCCACGACGCGGGCTTGGGCCGTCGTCGTCGGCGTGGTCGACGGGCTCCGCCTCCAGCGCGGCCTCGCCGAGTTCGAGCAGGCGATCACCCGGATCGAAGAACACGTCGCCGACTGGCCCGACGGCGTCCGGACCTGCCCGAAGGCGTGGTGGGGTGATCTGCTGAACGACCCCTGCGCCCCGCACCTCCGCCTCGTCCGGCGTATCGACCTCGATGCCTCGAAGTTCGGCTACAACGCCGGGCAGGCCGCCCGCTGGATCCAGGCGCTGGCCGCCTCCCCGGCGGTCTCGCGGATCACCAGCGTCTACCTGTACCACTTCGGCAAGCAGCGGGCTTTTCTCGCGGCGCTCGAGGCCCTCTTCCGCGCCGCCGATACGAAGCACGTCCAGATCGTGGGGAAGGGGAACACCCCGGAGGCCATCAGGAAGCACCTGGAGGCCGCGGGGCTGTTCCCGAAGCCGCGCCCATGGAAGGCGCTCCCGCCGTTCAGCGGGTCGCTGGACGACGCCCACGTCACCTTGGAGATCGAGAGCGTCGAGGCGCTCGCGGCGGCGCTCCAGCGCACGGATCTGGAGCACGTCGTCTCCCTCGACGTCGACCTCCAGTCCCACGCGTGGGGCGAGATACCGAAGCTCGGCGACGTCACACCGGCCCAGCTGCCGAACCTCCGCTGGCTGCGGGTGGACGACCGCGGGGGGCACGGGGCGGTCGAGCAGCTGTTCACGTGGCTGTCCCAGGCCCGCCCGATCGCGATGCCGCTCTATGTACAGAGCCCGGCGCTCCGCCTGCGGCTGGCCCACGAGGGGGTCCTGGAGCGGGCGTTCCACGCGTCGCTCTGGGTCTCCCACCAGACCGATCTCGACGCGCTCCGCGAGCTGCTGGGCTCGGGGCGGGTCCGCTGCTCGCTGCTCTACGCGGAGGCGCTCCGCGAGGAGGATACCCTCTGCTTCGACAACTCGCGGATGCGGGGGCGCTACGGCGCACCGCTGATGGGGACGCGCGAGATCGTGTCGTCGATGCACCCGACGCTCAAGGCCGCGATCCGCGGGCTGGCGTGGCCGCTGGCCGAAGACGATCGAGAGCGACTCGCGGAGGTGTTCGAGGCCCTGCCCGACCTCGGCCTCTGGGAGCCGCACTGCGGGTTCTGGCACCCGGGGTCGGCGGAGGCGTCCCTGGCGAGCCGCGACGCGCTGATCACGGCACTCTCGAAGATCGAGGCGGCGCGGGGTCTGGGCCTCATCACCCCCGATCGTTACCTGTCGAACCAGTTCAAGCTGCCCAAGCTCAAGGCCACCCAGCGCAAGCGCCTCGACAAGGGCGTCGGACCCTCGGGCGCCGCCTGGATCGTCGAGGACAGCCACAACCCGCCGTGGTTCTTCTGAGGCAGGCGCGATGACATCGCCGATGTCGATGGTGAGGAGGCCCCGGCCGCGCTGAGAGACGATACCGTCATGACCGAGGCCCGCGACGCGGCGATCGAGGTCGTCGCGGCGAGCGCCGCCCCGGCCGACAGCGCGCGGGCAGAGCGCCCGCCGCCCATCCCGCCCCCATCCCATCCGGGCAACCGAGCCGCCGGCGTCACCTCTGCCCGGTTCGCGTATCGGACCTCGCGTAGCTGCTGCATGCGGCCCTCGATTCAATCGCCCGATTCGACGCCGTGCAGGTTTTGGTAACTCCGCCTGAGCGGTTTCATCTACTACCCGATACAGCAATCCAGGGCTGCGGGCGATGCCCCGAACTCCCGGATGGAGGACGCTGGTGAACGTCGACTACGCCCTGGTGGGTGGCGGTCTGCAGAACGGGCTCATCGCCCTGGCGCTGCTGCACCACCGCCCCGACGCACGCCTCGCGCTGATCGAGCGCGGGCCGCGGCCGGGCGGTGACCACACCTGGTGCTTCCACGCCGCCGACGTCGAGGCCGCCGCGGGCCCGTGGTTCGATCCGCTGCCGCGCCACCGCTGGCCGGGCTACACGGTGCACTTCCCCGACCGCGAGCGCGCGCTGGACGAGCCCTACGCGATGATCGCGTCGACCGACTTCGCCGACGCGCTCGAAGCCGCCTTCGCCGCCGCGCCGCACGCCGAGCTGATCTGCGGGGTCGCCGCCGAGCGGGTCGAGCCGCGGGCGGTGCACCTCGCCGACGGTCGGCGCGTCGACGCGGCGGTGGTCATCGACGCCCGCGGGCCCGATCGCCACGCCCTGCCCGCCGGCTGCGGCTACCAGAAGTTCGTGGGCCTCGAGCTGCGCCTCGAAGCGCCCCACGGCCTCGACCGCCCGGTGCTGATGGAGGCCCGGCTGCCGCAGACCGACGGCTTCCGCTTCATGTACCTGCTGCCCTACGGCCCGACGCGGCTGCTGGTGGAGGACACCTACTTCGCCGACGGGCCGGCCCTCGACGTGGCCCGGCTCGAGCAGGGCATCCTCGACTTCGTCGCCCATCAGAAGGGCTGGACGGTGGCCGAGATCGAGCGTCACGAGCGCGGGGTCCTGCCGCTGCCCTACGAGGCCCCGCCGCGGGCGGCGGACGACGGCGTGCTGCGGGCGGGCTATCAGGGCGGCTTCTACCACCCGGTGACCGGCTACTCGCTGCCGCCCGCCGTGCGCCTCGCGACCGCGCTGGCGGCCGTCGGGCCCGAAGCGGCCGCCGCGACGTTCGCCCGCCAGCGGCGCGACATCTTGCGCCGTCAGCGCTTCGGGCTGCTGCTCAACCGAGCCATGTTCGCCCACTGCCCGCCCGAGCTGCGCTGGCAGCTCATGTCGCGCTTCTATCGGCGGCCGGCGGGCGTCATCCGCCGGTTCTACGCCATGCGCATGACCCCCTGGGACCGCTTCGTCGCCGTGGCCGGTCCCGTCCCCCGGTGCCTCGTCTGGCGCCGCCGATCCCCCGCCCTGCTCGAGGAGAAGGCCGCATGAGCACCGAGACCGCCCCCGCCCGCCCGCTGCCGGCGGCCGGCCGCCCGCGAAATCTGCCGCTCGATGCCGTCGACGCCTTCGGCGAAGCGGCGGCGCTGGCGGCGTGCCTCGGCGTCGAGCTCGACGCGGTGCCCGCCCGGCTGTGGGACAGCGCGCTGCTCGATCCGGCGCGCGCGTTCCTGGCGCGGCCGGGCAAGGCGTTCCGCGCGCGGCTGGTCGAGCTGGGCTGGGCGTTGGCCGGCGGCGAGGGGCCCTGCCCGGCGGCGCTGATGCAGATCGTCGAGCTGTTGCACGCCGGCTCGCTGATCGTCGACGACATCCAGGACGCCTCGGAAGAGCGGCGCGGCGGGCCGACCCTGCACCGGACCCACGGGCTGCCGGTCGCCCTCAATACGGGCAACTGGATGTACTTCGTGGCCCTCGAGCAGATCGACGGCCTGACGGTGGACGGCCGCGTGATCGACGGCGAGACCCGCCGCCGGCTGTATCGGGCCGCGGTGCGCACGATGACCCGCTGCCATCACGGGCAGGCGCTCGATCTGTCGGTGCACATCGGCCTGCTGGCCCACCACGAGGTGCCGGGGGTCGTGGCGACGACGACCCTGCTCAAGACGGGCGCGCTGATGGGCTGGGCGGCGGCGAGCGCGGCCATCGTGGCCGGCGCCGACGAGGCGCGGGTCGAGGCCATCGCCCGCTTCGGCGAGGCGCTGGGCGCGGGCCTGCAGATGCTCGACGACCTCAGCGGCCTGCTCAACCCCCATCGGCGGCACAAGGGCCTCGAAGACCTGCGCGGCGCCCGGCCGACGTGGGCCTGGGCCTGGCTGGCCGAGGCGGTCGACGAGGTGACCTTCGTGCGCTTGCAGCACCGGGCGCGCGATGTGCTCGACGGCGCCGCCCCCGAGGCGCTGGCCGACGCGCTGGCCGCCCGGGTCGACCGCGCCGCGCGCGAACAGATCGCCGCGCACCTCGACCGCACCTTCACCGACCTGCACCGGGCGGTGGGCGATCACCCGGCCCTCGACGGCTGCCGGTCCGAGATCGACCGCCTGAGCGTGAGCTACATCTGACCGACGGCTCGCCGTCCGACCGTGGAGAGAGAGACATGAATCAGCAGCGCAAGAACGCCGCGGTGATCGGCAGCGGCTTCGGCGGCCTGGCCGCCGCCATCCGCCTGCAGGCCTCGGGGGTGCAGACGACGGTCTACGAGGCCCGCGACCAGCCGGGCGGGCGGGCGTATGTCTACCGCGACGAGGGCTTCACCTTCGACGCGGGCCCGACGGTCATCACCGCGCCGCAGTGCCTCGAAGAGCTCTTCGAGCTGGCCGGCCGCGACATGGCCGACTACGTCGAGCTGATGCCGGTGGCCCCGTTCTATCGGCTCATCTGGGACGACGGCGACGTGATGGACTACGTCGGCGAGTCGGAGCAGATGATCGAGCAGATCCGCCAGCGCAACCCGGACGACGTGGCGGGCTACCTCAAGTTCGTCGACTACGCCAAAGAGGTCTTCGACGAGGGCTACGACGGGCTGGCCGACGCGCCGTTTCTGCGTTTTCGCGACATGATCCGCGTCGCGCCGCAGCTCATGCGGCTGCGGGCCGATCGCTCGGTGTTCAAGACCGTCGCCCGCTTCATCGAGAACGACCACGTGCGTCAGGCGCTGTCGTTCCACTCGCTGCTGGTGGGCGGCAACCCGTTCGAGACGTCGTCGATCTACACCCTGATCCACTACCTCGAGCGCAAGTGGGGGGTCTTCTTCCCCCGCGGCGGCACCGGGGCGCTGGTGCGGGCGCTGGTGCAGCTCTTCGAAGACCTCGGCGGCGAGATCCGGCTCGATACGCCGGTGAAGCGGGTCGACCTCGAAGAGAACGACACCGTGCACGCCATCCACGCCGGCGAGCGGGTCGATCGTTATGACTTCGTGGTGAGCAACGCCGACATCCACCACACCTACAAGCACCTCTACGGCCGCGACCCGCGGGCGCGCATCACCGCGCAGAAGCTCGAGCGCAGCGACTGGTCGATGTCGCTCTTCGTGCTCTACTTCGGCTGCGACCGCACCTACAACGAGAGCGTCGCCCACCACACGGTCATCTTCGGGCCGCGCTACAAGGGGCTGCTCGACGACATCTTCCACGGCGACCACCTGCCGGAGGACTTCAGCCTGTACCTGCACGCGCCGACGGTGACCGATCCGAGCATGGCGCCGGAGGGCTGCGGCACGTTCTACGTGCTCTCGCCGGTGCCGCACCTGGGCCGGGCCGACGTCGACTGGGACGTCGAGGCGCCCAAGTACGCCGAGCGCATCCTCGAGGCCCTCGAAGAGCAGATGCCCGACCTGCGCAAGCACGTCGTCACCAAGCGCTGGATCACGCCGTTCGACTTCCGCGATACGCTCAACGCGTACAACGGCTCGGCGTTCTCGGTGGCGCCCAAGCTGACCCAGAGCGCGTGGTTCCGGCCGCACAACAAGCACGACAGCATCGACGGGCTGTACGTCGTCGGCGCCGGCACCCACCCCGGCGCGGGCGTGCCGGGGGTGGTCAACTCGGCCAAGGCGACGCTGAAGGTCATCGCCGCCGACCACGGCATCGTCGAGGGCTCGACGCCGCTGGCCGCCGCCGCCAAGCCCGAGCGGGACGCGGCGGCGTGAGTATCGCCGGCACCATGGCCCTGGTCGACACCGCCTTCGACGACGACGCGATCGCGCGCTGCAGCGCGACGATTCGGGAGCACTCCAAGAGCTTCTCGATGGCCTCGCGGCTCTTGCCTCAGCCCGCGCGGGACGAGGCGGTGGTGCTCTACGCGTGGTGCCGCTACGCCGACGACGCGGTCGACGAGGCCCCGCCGGGCATGGCCGGCGCCGCCCTGGCCCGGCTGGAGGCCGAGCTGGATTCGATCTACGCCGGCGAGCCGCAGAGCGACCCGGTGCTGGCGGCGTTTCAGCAGCTCGTGCAGCGGCGCAACATCCCCAAGCTCTACCCCGCCGAGCTGGTGGCCGGCATGCGCATGGACGTCGAGGATACCCGCTACCCCGACGAAGAGACGCTGCTGCTGTATTGCTATCGGGTCGCGAGCACCGTCGGGCTGATGATGTGCCACATCATGGGCCTGCGGCGGACCGACGCGCTGCATCAGGCGGCGCACCTCGGGGTGGCGATGCAGATCACCAACATCTGCCGCGACGTCGCCGAGGACTGGGGCCGCGGGCGGCGCTATCTGCCGGCGGATCTGGTCGTGCGCGAGGGGCTGCGGCCGGCGCCCGAAGCGCCCGTCGGCGGCGCGGAGCTGCCCGACGTGACGCTGCGCCCGTTCGCCCGGGTGATCGTGGCGCTGCTCGATCGGGCCGACGGCTTCTATCGCTCGGCCCACGGCGGCTTCATGGCGCTGCCCTGGCAGTCGGCGCTGGCCTGCGAGGCCGCCGGGCGCATCTACCGCGACATCGGCCGGGTCATCGCCGCGCAGGATCACGACCCCAGCGCGGGGCGGGCCTGGACGACGAAGGGGCGCAAGCTGTGGCTCGCCGCCCGCGCGCTGGCCAGTACGGCGGCGGGCATCCCGCGGCGGATCTGGCTGCGGCTGCGCGGGCGGGGCATAGCACCGCCGACGACGGTGCTGTCTTTCGCCGATATGAACCGCCTGGGCGCGCTGCCGCTGCCGCCGCCGACCGACCGGGAGCTCGACCGATGAGCGTGGCGCCCGTGGTGGTCATCGGCGCGGGCATCGGCGGGCTCGCCGCCGCGCTCGATCTGGCGCGGCTGGGCTATCCGGTGACCGTCGTCGAGCGCGCCGATCAGGTGGGCGGCAAGATGCGCCGCATCGCGCCCCGCGGGCGGCCGATCGACGCCGGCCCGACGGTGCTGACGATGAAGCACGTCTTCGAGGGGCTCTTCGAAGACGCCGGCCTCGACTTCGCCCGCGCGGTCGAGCTGGAGCCGGCGCGCATCCTCGCCCGCCACGCGTGGCTCGACGGCAGCCGCCTCGACCTGCACCACGACGCGGCGGCCAACGAAGAGGCCATCCGCGCGTTCTCCGACCGACGCAACGCCCGCGGCTATCGCGACTTCCTGGCCTACGCCAAGACGATTCACGACACCGTCGACGACGTCTTCATGACCGCCCAGCGGCCCACCGCGTGGCGGGTCTTCAAGAAGCTGGGTCTAGGCGTGCTGCCGCGGCTGATGAAGATCGACGCCCGGCGCACGGTGTGGCAGGCCCTGGGCGACTTCTTCCCCGACGCGCGGCTGCGGCAGCTCTTCGGGCGCTACGCGACCTACGCCGGCAACTCGCCGTTCGCCGCGCCGGGCACCTTCAACCTGATCGCGTATGTCGAGCAGGCGGGCGTCTGGCGGGTGCGCGGCGGCATCCATCGGCTGGCGCAGGCGCTGGCGGCGGCGGTCGAGGCCCACGGCGGCGTCATCCGCCTCGGCGAGCACGTCGAGCGTATCGAGACCGACGACAATCGGGCGAGCGCGGTGGTCACCGCCAACGGCGCGCGCATCGCGGCGAGCGCGGTGGTCTTCAACGGCGACGCGCAGGCGCTGGCCCGCGGGCGGCTGGGCGAGGCGGTGCAGGGCGCGGTCAAGCCCATCGCGCCCGCCGAGCGCTCGCTCTCGGCGCTGACGTGGTGCATCGACGCGCCGAGCGAGGGCTTCCCGCTGGTGCACCACAACGTCTTCTTCAGCGACGCCTACGAGGCCGAGTTCGAGGCCATCTTCAGCGCGCGCACGCTGCCCGAGACGCCGACAGTCTACGTCTGCGCTCAAGATCGCGACGATCGCGGCGCCCACGATGGCCCCGAGCGGCTGCTGGTGCTGGTCAACGCGCCGGCGGCGGCCGATACCCACCCTCTTTCCGACGAGGAGATCCAGCGATGCGAAGCGCGGACCTTCGAGCACCTGGCCCGGCTGGGGCTGCGCGTATCGCCGAGCCCGGCGCACACGATCCGGACGTCGCCGGCGCAGTGGGAGCGGCTCTTCCCGGCCTCGGGCGGCGCGATCTACGGCCCGTCGGCCCACGCGTGGAACGCGACGCTCAAGCGCGAGGGCGCCGAGACGAAGGTCCCGGGGCTCTACCTGTGCGGGGGCTCGGTGCACCCGGGCGCGGGCGTACCGATGGTGGCGATGAGCGGGCGCATGGCCGCCGAACGGGTTTCGGCGGACCTTCCTTTGCCGCGCCGGTGGCGCCCGGGGGCTATCTCTGGTGGTACGTCGACGCGGTCAGCGACTGCGGCCGCTACGCCCTGACGCTCATCGCCTTCGTCGGCAGCGTCTTCTCGCCGGCCTACTACCGCGCCCGCCAGCGCGACCGGCGGGCCGATCCGGCGGACTTCTGCGCGATCAACGTGCACATCGCCGGCCCCGACGGCGAGCTGTGGGTCTTCACCGAGGGCGGCCGCGTCGACCGCGATATGGGCCACTTCGACCTGGAGAGCGCGCACGGTTCGACCCGGCTCGAGCGGCGCGACGGCGAGCTGCACATCGTCTTCGACGAGCGCACGACGCCGTTCTTCCAGCGCATGCCCAAGCGCATCTCGGGGCGCATCCGGCTGATCCCGGGCGCGCGCTTCGATCACCCGGTCGAGATCGATCTGCAGGGGCGCCATCGCTGGTGGGGCCTCGCCCCGCACAGCCGGGCCGAGGTGGTGCTCGACCGGCCGGGGCTGCGCTTCTCCGGGCCGGCCTACCACGACTGCAATCAAGGCACCGAGGGCCTCGAAGACGGCTTCGTGCGCTGGGATTGGAGCCGGGCCGAGCTGCCCCACGGCACCGCGGTGCTCTACGACGTCGAGCCGCGGCGCCGGCCGGGCCAGCGGCGCGAGCTGGGTTTCCTGTTCGGCGCCGACGGCACGCTGGCGCCGTTCGAGGCCCCCGAGCGGCGCGGCCTGGGCCGGGCGACATGGGGCGTCGACCGCGGCACCCGGGTCGATCCCAACGGCAGCGCGAAGGTCGAGCGTACGCTGGTGGCCAGCCCGTTCTACGCCCGCTCTGTGATCCGGACGACGCTCGGCGGGCATGATGCGCTGGGGGTGCACGAGACCCTCGACTGCGATCGCTTCGCGGCCGGCTGGGTCCGGTTCCTCTTGCCGTGGCGCATCCGGCGGGCCCCGCGCCCGCGATCGGGAGGCTGATCATGTGGACCGATCCGATCTTCTGGGCGGTGGTGGTGCTGATGGCCGTCGCCATGGAGTTCTGGGCGATGTTCCTGCACGGCCGCCTGTGGCACGGCGTGCTCTGGCCGACCCACGAGTCCCATCATCGCCCGCGCACCGGCCCGTTCGAGTTCAACGACATCTTCGCGGTGTTCCACGCCGGCGTGGCGATGTTCCTCATCATCTACGGCTTCGAGAGCAGCCACGGCCGCGTCTCGGAGCTGATGATCGCCGCCGGCTTCGGCATGAGCGCGTTCGGCATGGCCTACTTCACCGTGCACGATGGCTTCATCCACGGGCGGCTGCCGGTGCAGTTCCTCGCGAAGTTCAGCTACTTCCGCCGGGTGCGCAACGCGCACAAGGTGCACCACCGCAAGGACCACGTCGGGCCCTATGGGCTGTTTCTCGGCGAGTGGGAGCTGCGGCGGGCCAAGAAGCGGCGCATCGCTGCCCGTCAGTCCCGCGAGGTGATGGGGGCCTGAGCGGTCGGCGCGGTCATGGCTCGGCCCGCGGCGAAGGCGCGCGGGGCACGAAGTCGACCGAGTTGTCGTCGGTATCGCCGTGGTCGATGCGGGTCAGCGCGGTGCCCGGCGGCACGTCGGCGGCCCCGGCGGTCTCGCCGAAGAAGTTGGCGCCAACGTTGCCGTAGGCCAGCGCGTCGAGCACGCCCTCGGCGTCGACGAGCTGCAGGTTGTCGGGCCCGTTCTGCAGGTCGGCCGCGCCGTCGAAGAGGTCGGCGAGCGGCGCGAGCTCGGGCGCGGCGTCGACGTCGACGACGAGGTAGTAGCCGTCGTCGCCGATGGCCCCGGCCAGCTCGATGGTGGCGTAGGCCGCGCCGTTGGCCCCGTTGATGGCGACGAGGCTCAGGCCGTCGACCGCGGCGCCGGGCGGGCCCCACAGCTCGATGAAGACCCCCGGGCCGTCGCCGCCGTCCTCGTCGTAGTACAGCTCGTTGATGATGATCGCGCCGCCGGGCGCCGGCGCGCAGGCGCCGTCGACGCAGGCGTTCTCGCAGGGCCGCGGCGGGCCGAATTCGAAGCACGGGTCGTCATCGAGGTCGTCGCAGGTGGCCACGGCCGGGCCCTCGCAGCGGGTCTCGCCGGGCGCGCATTCGTCCACGCAGGCGCCGGCGCAGGGGCTCCAGTCGCCCCAGGCGCCCAGCGCGCAGGCCCGGGTCTCGACGCCGTCGCCGCGCTCGCCGCAGGCGCGCTCTTCAACGGCGCCGTCGCGGCATTCGTCGGGGTCGACGCAGTCTTCGGGCGGGCGGAAGTCGCCTTGCGCGCAGATCCGCCGGCGGGTGCCGCGGTCGTTGAGGCCGCACGGCTCTTCTTCGACGGCGCCGTCGACGCAGCGATCGGGATCGGCGCACGGGCCGTCGTCGATCCAGGCGTCGTCGACGCAGCGCTGCGGCTGCGCGCCGCGCGCGTTGAGACCGCAGGGCACGTCGCGGCGGGTGCCGTCGATACAGTTCAGGGGCAGGGCCATGTCGGGATCGGGCGGCGCCATGTCGGGCTCGGGCGACGCCATGTCGGGATCAGCCAGCGCCATGTCGGGCTCGGGCGGCGCCATGTCGGGATCGATGGGGATCATGTCCGGGATCGGCGGGCCGGCGTCCGTGGCGGGCGGCGCCATATCTGTCTCGGGCGGCGACATATCGGCTTCGTCAGGCGCCATATCTGTATCGGCCGGCGCCACATCTGCGTCATCCGGCGCAATATCGACCGCGGCGTCGATCACCGGGTCGGGATCGCGGGCGCTCGCGTCGGTCGAGGCGTCGGCGCCGACATCGATCGGCGGCGCGTAGTCACCCCAGCGCTCGTCGGCGGGCGCGCAGCCCCCGAGGGCGAGCAGGCAGAGCCCGATGAACAGCCGTCGCACGGCGCCTCCTCTCGACCGGGGATCGCGTGGGGCCGATATAGCGCGAGCGTTCGATTCGGGGAAAGCGCGATCGCGGCG
The DNA here is from genome assembly GCA_030427205.1 of bacterium. GTDB lineage: Bacteria > Myxococcota_A > Bradymonadia > UBA7976 > UBA1532 > JACKDM01. The sequence continues at coordinate 31,546 of JAUHXC010000020.1, forward strand.
GTCGGTCAGAAGGTGAGGCCGACCCGCACGGCGAAGCTCAGCTCGGCCAGCTCGCCGAAGTCGACCGCGTGCGCGCCGATGTCGCGGGGGTCGTCGACGCCGCGGGTCGAGCGGTGGGAGATCGCGGCGGTCGCCGCCTGGCCGGTGATCTCGCCGGTCAGCGGCCCGATGCGCAGGCGGCCGCCGACCTCGAGCCCGAGCAGCGCGTCGTGGGCCTCGACGCTCGCGCCGGTGTTCGAGTCGACGGCGCTGCCGCGGTAGCCCATCCAGGCGCCGACCACCGGCGACCACAGGCCGCCGGCGTCGTACATCAACGCCGCCTGCATCGCGCCGCTGGTGGCGGCCTCGTCCCACAGCAGGTCGGCGCGCAGCTCGGTGGTGAGCCAGCCGCCGTGGCGCTCGCCGTAGAGCACGCCGACGCCGCTCATGCCGCGGTCGGCGCCGCGTACGGTGGCCTGCGAGACGAGGCTGCCGCGCATGCCGACGAGCAGGAGCGTCTCGGCGTCGTCGTCAGTGTCGGATTCGGCGGACGCGTCGGCGTCGGGGCTGGCGCGGGCGGGGGTGGCGGCGAGGGCGACCGCCAGCGAGAGGGCGGGCAGGATGGCGAGGAAGAACGGGTGGCGCGGGTCGAAGCGGCGCATGGTGAAACCTCCGGAGGTCGGTGAACGCGCCTCCGGACCGGTTTCTCCGCAGATTATTCGATGGATTCCGGCGCTATCCCGCGCGCTCGACGCCCGCGGCGATCTCGAACGCGAAGACCGCGTGGCCGGCGGCGCTCAGCGCTTTGGCGGCGGCCGCTTCGTCGGCGGCGTCGGTGGCGTAGATCCAGGCCAGGTCGCCGCCGCCGGCGCCGGTCGGTTTGACCCCCGCGCCGCGGCTCTGCGCGATGCGGTGCAGTTCGTGGTGCGTCGCGGTGCACAGGTCGGCGCCGGCGTCCCGACCGAGCGCGTCGATGGCGATCCGGCCGGCGTCGGCGGCGGCGGCCACCCCCCGCCGATCGCCGGCGCGCCAGGCGTCGATGCCGGCCCGCGCGGCGAAGCCCAGCTCGGCCATGCGCCGGGCGTGGCCGGCGGGGTCTCTGGCGGCCCAGCGGGTGACGACGTCGACGAGGCGCACGGTGCTGGCCGAGTCGCCGCTCCACACCGCGTGAATCGGCCCGTGGTGGGTGGGCAGGTCTTCGGCGTGGCCCGCGCCGTCGGCGGCGGGCAGGCCGTCCATCGGCGCCAGCGCGCGGTCGTTCAGCCAGCGGTAGGCCAGCGCGCCGCCCAGGCTCGACGCGGCGATGTCGGCGCCGCTGCCGGTGCCCTGAACTCCGCGGTGCACCGTCTGCGCCAGCCGGTAGGTGGCCCGGCCGTCGGGCCAGCGCTCGCCGGTGAGGGCCGCGGCGAGGGCGACGGTGGTCGCCGCGCTGCTGCCGAGGCCCAGCTTGCGGCGCCCGAGCGGGGTTTCGGCGTAGAGCGCGTCGCTGTCGAGGCGGTAGCGGCCGGCGATCGGATCGCCCAGGCGCGACAGCAGCCCGCGCACGAGCGGCAGGTGCTCGGCGGTCTCGTCGGCGGGCCAGCGGATGGTCCCGTGGCTGCCGGCGTCGACGGTGATCGCCTGTGTTTCGGCGTCGATCTCGACGGCGCAGCGGGCGTGGCGGTCGACGGCGACGACCAGCGCCGGCGCGCCGCCGAGCACCGCGTACTCGCCGAGCAATATCAGCTTGCCGGGCGCGCGATAGGCGTAGGTCGTCTTCATGAGGGCGTCAGTCGACGATCCGCGCGCCGGGGCCGGGGCCGGCCTCCAGGACGTCTTCCGGCGGCACCAGCGATTGCAGCGTCGCCCGCACCTGATCGGCGTCGGCCGCGGCGCACAGCACCTTGACGTGCGGTCCGGCGTCCATGGTGTACCAGGCGCCGATGCCTTGCGCCCGCAGGTCTTCGACGGCGTCGGCCACGTCCAGCGTGATGCCGCGCCAGTAGCGCAGGGGCGGGTCGGCGGCGAGCATGCAGGCGTGCATCCGGCAGGTCGAGCGCTCCATCACCGCGCCGAGGCGGGGCAGGTCGCGGTCGACGATGGCCGCCCGCGCCTCGACCAGATCGGCGGGGTGCGACTCGACCCACGGCGCGTAGTAGGGGCTGGTCTGCTTGGTGAGCGCCATGCCCGCCCGGCTGCTCGTCTTCTTGGGGCCCTTGGTGAGGCGGGCGACGAGCATACGCAGGTCCCAGGCGTCTTCGGCGCAGAGCTGCTGCACCCGACCGCGGGTCTTCTCCAACTCGACCAGCCCGCCGAGCAGCGAGCGCGGGGCCGAGCCCGAGCCTTTGCGCACCAGATCGATGAAGCGCGGGTCGTCGACCGCCGTGTCCGGATCGAGGCCGGCGGCGGCCCAGGCGGCGGTGGCCAGCGCGGCGGCGCCGCTGGCCGAGCTGGCCAGCCCCGAGGCGGTGGGCACGCCGTTCTTGCTGGTCACGCTGGCCCGGTGCATCACCCCGGCGATGGCCCGGATGCCGTCGAGCAACTGCACCACCCGGGCGTCGTCCCGCGGCTGCCCGTCGAGCACGAAGCGGTCGCGCTCGAGCGCCGGATCGAAGCGCACGGTGGTGCGGGTGACGAGGTCGTCGAGCGTCAGCGAGATCGAGCCCACGTCGGGCAGGTTCTCGGCGGCGTCGCGTTTGCCCCAGTACTTGATCAGGGCGATGTTGATGCCCGCCTCGGCGGTGGCGCGGCGCATGGAGCCTCCCGGCGCGGCAGGGGGTGGAGCGTCAGATCTCGAGCGGCGCGCTGCCCACGAGGGCCTCGACGTCGGCGATCTCCTTGGGGATCTCGGCGGTCAGCACCTCGGGCGCGTCGGCGGTGACCCGCACGTCGTCCTCGATGCGGATGCCGATGCCGCGCCACTCGGGGCCCACCGTCTCGTCGTCGGGCGAGACGTAGATCCCCGGCTCGACGGTGAGCACCATGCCCGGCTCGAGCGAGCGCGAGGTGCCGCGCAGGTAGTAGCTGCCCACGTCGTGCACGTCCATGCCCAGCCAGTGGCTGGTGCGGTGCATGTAGAAGCGCTTGAAAGTCTCCTGCTCGATGAGCGTATCGACCTCGCCTTCGAGCAGACCCAACTCGACGAGGCCCTCGACGAGCACCTTGACCGTCAGATCGTGCACCGACTCGAACGTGCGCCCGGGGCGGCAGTGGTCGATGGCCCGCTTCTGCGCCTCGAGCACCAGCGCGTAGAGCGCGCGCTGCTGGTCGTTGAACTTGCCGTTGACCGGCCAGGTGCGGGTCACGTCGGCGGCGTGGTAGTCGACCTCGCAGCCGGCGTCGATGAGCACCAGATCGCCGTCTTCGAGCACCCGGCTGCCGGCGCGATAGTGCAGCACGCAGGCGTTGGGCCCGCTGCCGACGATGCTGGTGTAGGCGTTGCGCTGCGCGCCGCGCACCAGCCACTCGTACTCCATCGCCGCCTGCAGCTGGGTCTCGCGCAGCCCCGCGCGGGTGGCGGCCATCGCCCGCCGATGGCCCATGCCGGTCAACGCCGCCGCCTTGCGCATCGCGTCGAGGGCGCCGGGGTCCTTGATCAAGCGCAGCTCGTGCAGCAGCGGCTGCGGATCGAGCACGTCGCCGGGGGTGTCGATGCCCTTCTTGCGCATGTGCCGCGCGGCCTTGAGCCCGCGCAGCACCGTCTGGTCGTGGGCTTCGCGGCCATCCCGACCCAGCCCGTAGTAGAGCCGGGTCGCCCCGTGCAGGTAGCCCGGCAGGCGCTCGGGCAGCTCGTCGATGGGGAAGGCCTTGTCGACCCCCAGCGCGGTCGGCGCCGCCTCGACGCCCAGGCGGTGGCCGTCCCAGATCTCGCGCTCGGCGTCGCGGATGCGCAGGAACAGGATCACCCGATCGCCTTCGTCGCGATGCGGCGCGATGATCAGGGCCGACTCGGGCTCCTCGAATCCGGTCAGGAAGAAGAGGTCGGAGTCCTGACGATAGTCATGGTGCACGTCGTTGTTGCGGATGGTCTCCGGGGCGGCGAAGACCAGGGCGACGGCGTCTCGCATGCGCACGGACAGTCGCTGACGGCGCTCGGCATACATGGTGGGTCTCTCCGGGGATGGCGCTCGGCGAAGAGTCGACATACCAGGGATGCAGCAGTCTTCGAAGAAGTATCATCCGCGCGTGATTTCGCGGCAGGCGGCGAGGGGCGGCCGGAGAGTTCGGCCCGTGTGACGGCCGCCCTGACAGGCGGGCCGCGCGCTCAGAGAGCGACAGCGGCCGCCGGGCCGGTGCGCTGGGCGCGCAACATCTCGGGGGTCAGCAGCAACGTCTCGCCGGTGTGTCGATCGCGCACGAGCAGCGCGCCGTCAGCCTGCATCTCGGCGTCGCCGATGTGCAGCCCGTCGACCTCGACCCGCAGCGTCTCGGGGCCGACCTGCTCGATGCGCCAGGTCTTGCCGTCGCGATCCACCTGGATCGCGCCGTCGACCATCTGCACCTCACCCGAATCGGCGACCGGGTTCGAGCCCGTCCAGAACTCGAGCAGGTTGAAGATGAACACGTCGCCCAGCGCGAAGAGGGTGTAGACCTGCAGCGCGCCGAAGACCCAGAACACCGCCTGAGTCATGATGCCGCCGTTGTCGATCGTGCCGTTCCAGGCGTGCAGCTTCTTGACGGCGGTGAAGCTGCCGTAGCAGCCGGCGAGACCGGTCGACGCGGCGGCGACGAGCACGAGGCGCAGCGCGCGGGCGCGTAGAGCGTTCATCGGTCTCTCCATGAGTTGGGGCGGCGCGGGCCGCCGGGGCCTTCAGCGGGCGGCGGCCGCGGGGCGCAGCCGGATCTCGGCGGGCGAGATGGCTTCGACGTCGGGGGTCGGCGCCGCCTCGTCGAGGCCCTCGATGACCGTGCCCTCGGCGGCGAGGGCCGCCATCGACGAGACCGGCTCGCCGAGGATGCGCTTGAGGCCGTCGATGGCGTCGGAGATCGTCGCCCCGCCGTGCTCGCCGACGACGACCATCAGGTACGGCTTGCCGTCGATCTCGAAGCGCTGCGCCACCCGCGCCCCGGCGGGCACGCCCGGCTCGGTGCGCGGGGCCCGCTGACGCAGGCCGCGCACGCGGGCGGCCATCCGGTCGACCCAGCGGGTCCGCGCCGGCGCCTGCTGCTGGCGGAAGTCTTCGAGGGCGACCCGAGCCAGCGCCTCGCTGGTGCGCTGCCCGGCGCGGGTGGCGATGAAGCCGCCCTCCATGAAGGGTTTGCCCTCGACCCCGGCGACGACGTCACCGTTCATGTCGGTCAGCACCACCGCCCGCGGACGGTGCCGCCGGGTGACGTTGATCAGGTAGTGACGGGTGGCCAGATCCGGCCGACGGCTGCGATTCGACCTGCGCTCGACGATCATGAGATCCCCCTTGGATCAAGGCCGCTTCCAGCAGCGGATGACCCAAGCTAACGGGTGTCCTACATGTAGTCAAGAAGAATACACGGTGCGATATGTGCGCACAGGTGCGGGCGGCCGGTTGCCGGGTCAGCCGGGCACCTCGTCGAGCCCGTCGAAGCCGTCGAGAGACTCGAAGCGGTCGAAGCCCTCGAAGTCGTCGGGCGTGCCGGCCATCGCCCGCGCGGCGCCCGGGCTGGGCAGCGGGCCGCCGCCGCCGGGCTGCAGGAGCGGCCGCGGCGGCGCGCTGTGCGGCGGCGGGCTCTGCGGCGGCGGGCTCTGGCCGCCGCCGTCGTCCGGCGCGAAGCCGTAGAGCGCCCGCAGCTTCACCGCCGTCGAGTCGATGAGCGAGTACATCACCGGCACGATGACCAGGGTCAGGAAGGTCGCGAACGTCAGCCCCGAGACGATGGTGGTGCCCATCGGGCCCCAGAACTGGGTGTTCTCCGAGCCGATGCGGAAGTCGGGCTTGAGCTCGGTGAGCAGGCCGACGAAGTCGATGTTGATGCCGAAGGTGAGCGGGATGAGCCCGAGCACCGTGGTCATCGCGGTGAGCATCACCGGGCGCAGGCGGGTGGCGCCGGCCTCGATGACCGCCTCCTGCTTGTCCATACCGCGATCGCGAAGCTGCTGGATGTAGTCGATGAGCACGATGTTGTTGTTGACCACGATGCCGGCGAGGCTGATCACGCCGATGAAGGTGAACAGGCTGAACGGGGTGCGGGTGATGATCAGCCCGAGCAGCACGCCGATCATCGAGAGGCCCACCGCGATCATGATGATGAAGGGCAGCACCACCGAGTTGAACTGCGCGATGAGGATCATCAGGATCAGCGACGCGCCGATGGCCAGCGCCGTCGACAGGAAGCCGAAGGCCTCCTGCTGGTCCTGGTTCTCGCCGGTGTAGCTGAGGGCATAACCCGGCGGCAGCTCGGCGATGTAGTCGCCGAGATAGGCCTGCACCTGCGCCAGCAGCGCCTGGGCGTTGACCCCCGTGGCCGCGTTGCCCTGCACCGTGACGACCCGCTGCAGGTCCTGCCGGGTCACCGACCCCAGGCCGCCGCCCAACTCGAAGTCGGCCACCGCCACCAGCGGCACCTGGATGCCGTCCTTGAGGATGGTCAGCTCCTTGACCTTGTCCAGGCTGTCGCGGTCGCGCTCGGCGAGGCGCACGGTGATGTCGTACTCGTCCTTGCCGGTGCGATAGGTGCTGGCCTTGGTGCCGTTGATCGCCGAGCGGATGGTGCCGGCGATCATCTGGGTGGTCAGCCCGAAGCGCCCCGCCCGCTCGCGGTCGATCTCGATGCGCATCTCGGGGCGACCGGTATTGAGGTTGTCGCGCAGGTCGACGAGACCCACGATCTTGCCCTCTTCGACCCCGCGGGTCAGCGTCGCCTTGAGGTCTTCGGAGATGCGCACGATCTCGTCGAAGCGCGGGCCGGAGATCTCGATGTTGACCGGCGGCCCGGTGGGCGGCCCGGCCTGGTCGCGCTTGAACTCGATGTCGGCCCCGGGGATGCCCTGCAGGCTGTCGCGCAGGGTCTCGAGGGTGTCCCGGCTGGGTTCGCCGCGATCCTTGAAGTCGACCAGGTTGAGGCTGACGATCGCCCGCTCGGGGCTGGCGGCGCCGCCGCCGAACATGGCGTCACCGCCGACGCCCACGTTGACCAGCACGTTCTCGACGTTGCTCCGGCTGGCGGCCTTCTCGGCGAGCAGCGCGTCGAGCTTGCCGCTCGCCTGGGTCGCCAGCCCGTTGCTGGCGTCGATGTTGGTGCCCAGCGGGCCTTCGACGACCACCTGCACCTGGTTGGGGTCGGTCTCGGGGAAGAACGCCACCCCCGTCGGCGCGACGAAGAACATCGCGACGATCGAGAACAGGCCGCCGAGGGTGCAGTTGAGCAGCCGCGCGCGGTTGTCGGTCAGGATGAGGTGCTTCGGCTTGACGATGAGCCGCATCAGCACCCCGAGCAGGCCGCAGGCGACGACGACCGCCGGCAGCAGCATCAGCTCGATGATGGTGACGGTGTCGATGGGCCGGGCGAGCGAGATGAGGAAGACCACCCCGAACATCAGCGCGCCGAAGACGACGCCGTAGAGCACCGAGCGCCCGGCCCCGAGCATGAGCGACTCGACGGTGTGCACCACGATGCCGACGATGCCGATGACCGCGAGCACACCCGCCGGCGCGAGCAGCACGAAGGCCGACTTCTGGCCCAGCCCGGCGGCGACGATGCCGCCGAGGATCGCCAGCGAGATGCCCGCGGTGAAGGCCACCAGGGCGGTCGTATTGCGCCAGTAGGCGGCCTTGACGGTGTAGTCCCGCTCGAGCATCCACATCAGGAAGCTGCGATAGGCGCGGATGACCGCCGGCAGGCCGGTCTGCATGAAGAAGTTGCCGACCCGGCGGAAGACCAGGAGGTGCATGACGGTCAGCGCAATGGCGCAGCCGGTCAGCACCGCGGCGGTCAGCGGGTTGGCGATGGCCAGGATGACCCCGACCAGCACCAGCGCCAGGATGCCGGTGGCCGTGCGCAGCCGCCGCTTGGGCTTGGGCTTGCCGCCTTCGGTGGGCGCCTCGTCGGCGAAGTAGCCGGTCAGGACCGGGTTGATGACGATGGCCACGAACAGCGAACTGGTCAGGGTGATGATCAGCGTCAGCGGCATGAAGCCCATGAACTCGCCGATTATGCCCGGCCAGAACAGCATCGGCACGAACGCCGCCACGGTGGTCGCCGTCGAGGCCACCACCGCCATGCCCACCTCGTTGGTGCCCTCTCGGGCGGCGTCGAAGCGGTCGTAGCCCATCTCGATGAAGCGGTAGATGTTCTCGACGATGACCACCGCGTTGTCGACCATCATGCCCAGGGCGATGATGAGCGAGAACAGGATGATGAAGTTCATCGTCTGGTCCATCGCCATGAACACGATGAACGTCACCATCATCGACAGCGGGATCGCGACGCCGACCAGCACCGACGTGCGCACCCCGAGGAAGAACAGCAGCACCGCGACGACGAAGATCAGGCCGCTGATGATGTTGTTCTCGAGGTCTTTGACCAGGTTGTCGACCATGACGCTCTGGTCGCCGGTGATGAGCACCTGGGTGCCCGGCGGCAGCGCGTAGCGGGCCAGCAGCGTCTCGACCGCCTCGGCGGTCTCGAGGATGTTCTCACCGGAGCGTTTCTTGACGCTCAGGGTGATGACCTGGGCGTAGTCGGTCTGGCCGACGTGCGTATACTCGCCGGCGTCGTTCTTCTCGCGCAGCACCCGCAGCCGGGAGTAGCTGGTGCGCTGCTTGAAGCCGAAGCGCACCTCGGCCACGTCGCGTACGTAGACCGGGATGCTGTCCTTGGCCTTGATGACCAGGTTCTCGATCTGCAGCGGGTCGTCGAACTCGCCGTCCACCCGCACCAGATAGTTCGAGCGGTCGACGTCGATCGAGCCGCCGGGCAGGTTGGTATTCTCGAAGCTGATCGTATTGACGACGTCGTTGAACGAGAGGTTGTAGCTCTTGAGTCGGGCCAGATCGACGTCGACCTGCACCTCGCGCTCCCGACCGCCGACGAGGCTGACCTCGAGCACGCTGGGGATGGCTTCGAGCTCGTCCTGCAGCCCCTCGGCGACCTGTTTGAGCCGCGAGAGCGGATAGCTCGCCGCCAGGTTGATGTTCATGATCGGGAACTCGGAGAAGTCGATCTCCGAGACGATCGGATCCTCGGCCTCGGCGGGCAGCTCGGCCTTGGCCAGGTCGACCTTGTCGCGCACCTTCTGCAGCGCGTCGTCGATGGCCACGTCGGGGGTGAACTCGATGATGACCGTCGAGACCCCCTCGGTGGAGGTCGAGCGGATCTCGTCGATGCCGTTGATGCCCTGCGTCTCCTGCTCGATCGGCTGGGTGATCAGGCTCTCGACGTCGTTGGGGCTCGCCCCCGGATACAGCGTCGTGATGACGATGTTGGGGATCTCGATGGACGGGTTCGACTCCTTGGGCAGGCTGACGTAGGCGTAGATCCCGCCGAAGGAGACCATCGCGGTCAGCACCAGGGCGCTGACCCGCAGGTTGATGGCTGTGTCGATGATCTTCATCGAACCGCGTCGCCCTCGACCGGCCCGCCGACGCCTTCGACCGGCCCGCCGACGATGGAGACCGGGTCGTCGTCGGTCAGGGCCGACTGGCCGACGACCACCACCCGGTCGCCCGCCTTGAGCCCCTCGGCGATCTCGATGCGATTGCCCGAGCGGGCGCCGAGGGTGACCTTTCGCCGATGGGCGATCGGGCCGGTCTCACCGTCGATGACGACGAAGACGCCGTCGCCGTTCTCGTCGCGCACGACGGCGGCGAGCGGCACCACGATCGCGTCGGGGTGCCGGGCGCGCACGACTTGCAGCCGGGCGACCATCTGCGGCTTGAGCGTGCCGTCGGTATTGTCGAGCACCGCCTCGACCTCGAAGGTGCGGCTCTTGGAGTCGATGGCGCTGGCCACAAAGCTGACCTCGGCGGTGCGCGCGGGCACCCCGTAGGCCGAGAACTGCACGTCGACCGGCGCGCCGAGCTCGATGTCGGTGGCGTAGCGCTCGGGGATGCCGGCCACCGCCTTGACCCGGGCGGTATCGACGATGCGGATGACCGGCGAGCCGGGGTTGGCCTGCCCGCCGGGCTCGACGAAGCGCTGCTCGACCCGGCCGGCGAACGGCGCGATCACCTTGGTGTACTCGAACTGGGCCCAGGCCTGGCTGCGGGCCGCCTTGGCCTGCTTGAGCTGGGCCCGCGCCTGGTCGAGTTGGGCCTTGATGCCGTCGAACTCGATCGGGCTGACGATCTTCTGTTCGAAGAGCGGCCGCTGGCGCTCGTAGGTCGCCTGGGCCAGCCGCACGGCGGTCTCGGCCGCCGAGACGCTGGCGGCGGCCTGGGCCACCGCGGCCCGGGTCAGCGTCTGGTCGAGGGTCGCGACCACGTCGCCCTTCTCGACCCGCTCGCCCCGCTCGACCGCCTCGCGCACGGTGCCCGCCGCCCGGGCGGCGAGGGTCACGTCGTCGATGGCGGCGATGGCGGCGGTGGCCTCGATCTTCTCGTCGAAGTCCCGCGGCTGCACCTCGACGACCTCGACCCGGCGGGCGACCCGCTCGGCGGGCTTCGCCGCTGCGCCGCCCGCCTTGCCGGCTTTGCCGGGCGCCGCAGCCTTGCCCGGCGCGCCCTTCTCGACGGCTTTGCCGTCGGCCGGCGCCTCGCCCGGCGGCTGGCAGCCCGCCGACAGCGTCAGCGCGATGGCGCAGACCGCGCCGCGGATCCAATGGTGATGGTTCACGGTGCCTCCTTCGGATCGACCCGGACCGCCCGCAGTTCAGCGGGCGGGGTCCCGATGGCCACTTCGTAGTCGATCCAGGCCAGCAGGAGGTCGTGCACCGCCTGCAGCCGGTTGAGCCGACTCTCGTCGAGCTGCTGCGACGCGTCGCGCAGCTCGGTCGTCGTCGATACGCCCTGGGCGATGCGCGCCTCGGCGTGGCGATAGTTCAACTCGGCCCGCTCGACGACCCGGTTCTGGGCGTCGAGCCGGCGCTTGGCGGAGTCGACCGCCCGCAGGGCGCGGACGAGCTCCAGCTTGACCCCGGCGCGGGCCTGCTCGATCTGCACCTCGAGCCGGCGCAGCTCGGCGCTCTGCTGCTGCACCTGCGCGTCGGTGGCGAAGCCGCCGAAGAGGTTCCAGGTCAGCGAGATGCCGGCGTTGATCGAGGGGCCCCAGTCGTCGGGGTCGAAGATCGATCCGCCCGCCTGCCCCGGGCCCTGGGCCCCGAAGTTGGCGAACGCGCTGACGATGGGCAGGTAGTCGGCCCGGGTCAGCTCGATGCGGGTCGTGAGCACCTTTCGGGTCACCGCGAGGCTGGCCAGATCGGGCCGCTGGGCCTCGGCGGTGGCGATCGCCTCGTCGAGCGCGGCCACCGAGACCTGCTCGGCGGGCAGCACCAGCGGGCTCATCAGCCGGGTCTGCTGCTCGACGGGCAGGCCGACGGTGAGCTCGAGCGCGTCGACCGCGTCGGCCGCCTGGGCCTCGGCCACCGCCAGCCGGCTCTCGAGGTTGGCCACCTCGACCTCGGTCGAGAGCTGCTGGAACTCGGGCAGCAGCCCCTGCTCGACCCGGCGGACGATCTCGCCCAAGGTCTCGCGCAGCCGCTCGACGCTCTTGCGGGTCACCGCCACCTGCTGCAGCGCGAGCTGCGCCCGGTAGTAGGCGCGGGCCGTATCGCCGACGACCTCGAGGCTGTCGCGGCGGATGTTCTCCAGCTCCTGCTCTTCGAGCACCTCGGCCGCCTGGATCGCGGTGAACGCGCGCCCGCTGTAGATGGTCTGGGTGATGGCCAGCGTGACGTTGATCTGGTCTTCGATGAGGAAGGGGTTTGTGCCGTCGGCGCCGAACGCGCCGGCGTCGTCGGGCGCGCACTCGGGCGGCGGATCGTCGCTGGCGCAGGCGGCCTCGATGATGCCCTCGAAGGCGTCGCGGGTGATCGGCTGACCGCCGTTCTGCCGCTGCTGCTCGTTGAACTCGAGCCAGGCGACGGTCACCGACTGCTCGCCGAAGGCCCCCAGCAGGTCGCCGAAGCCGCCGAACGGGTCGTTGTCGCCGCCGAGCAGGTTCGGCGTCTCGAAGGTATGGGTGTAGCGTCCGCTCAGGTCGACCCGGGGATACACCGTACCCCAGGCCTCCTCCACCTGACCGCGGGCCAGCTCGAGGTTCTCGCGGGCGATGCGCACCGCGAAGCTCTGCTCGAGCGCGAGCTGGATCGCTTCACCGATCGTCAATGGCGTGCCGTTCGTCCCATCCGTGGGACCGCCGTCCTGCGCGCTCACCGGGCTCAAAAAACCCGCGAAAGCCAGGAGGGCGACGACCACCCCCGATCTCGTCATGATCATTCCTCGTGGGTGCTCGCCCAATCCTTCGGGCCAGCGCATCATACGTATGGGCCCTGCGGGGCGCGAACTTCGTGCGTCGATCATTTGACGCGTCGGCATGCACGATGCTCCGCAGGGGTCAGAAGATGCGCGATGGATGCGCGATATCCGATCGGGCGCGTATGGTGTCACCGCCACGCCACACGGGAGCCGCCATGTTCGAGACCGCCGAGCAGCCACAACGCGTCGCCGACGCGCTCTACGACGCCCAGGAACCCCTGCTGCGCCACGCGCTGCTCGACGCCCAACAGCGGCTGCGCACCGCCGGCCGGGCGGCGCTCGTGCTCTTCGCCGGGGTCGAGAAGGCGGGCACCGGCGATACGGTGAACCTGCTCAACGCCTGGATGGACCCGCGCTGGCTCGACACCCTGGCCTATGGTCCGCCGACGGACGACGAGCGGGCCCGGCCCCGGCTGTGGCGCTACTGGCGCGACCTGCCACCGCACGGCCGGATCGGGCTGCGCCTCGGGGCGTGGTACACCGGCCCGTTGAACCGGCGCATCGCCGGGCAGATCGACGAGACGGCGTTCGCCCGGGCGCTGGAGCAGATCGCCGACCTCGAGGCGCTGCTCGCCGACGACGGGCTGATCATCATCAAGTTCTGGATGCACCTCGGCCGCGACGCGCAGAAGGCGCGGCTCGAGGCGCTGGCCGGCGATCCGCTGCACGCGTGGCGGGTCACCGAGCGCGACTGGGCGCAGTGGCGGGCCCACGCCGATCTGCTCGCGGCGGGGGAGCAGATGCTCCTGCGCACGAGCACCGGCGACGCGCCGTGGCACATCGTCGAGGGCAGCGACCCGCACTACCGCGGGCTGCGGGTGGGCAACATCCTGCTCGAAGCGCTCGACGCGGAGTTGGGCCCCGCAGAGCAGCCCGAGGCGCCCGATCAGGCATCGGCGGCGGGGCCGGCCGATGTCGGTGAAGGCGGCGCAGACGGCGAACTCGGCGAAGGCGCGGTAGGCGATGGTGGCGATGGCGAAGGCGCAGCGGGCGAAGGCGCGGCGGTCGACGACGCCCCGGAGCCGACGACAACCGAAGCCGATCGCAGCGGACCCGCCGAGGGCTGGGAGGCGCCGTGCACGATCCAACCGCGCAGCATCCTGCGCACGGTCGACATGGGCGACAAACCGGCCCGCAGCCACTACACCCACGAGCTCAACCGGCTGCAGGGGCGGCTGAACCTCTTGCAGCGGCGCGCGCACGCCGCGGGCATCTCGCTGGTGGCCGCCTTCGAAGGCTGGGACGCCGGCGGCAAAGGCGGCGCGATCCGCCGGGCGACGGCGGCGCTCGACGCCCGCCGCTATCGGGTCATCCCCATCGCCGCGCCCAACGACGAAGAGCGGGCGCGGCATTATCTGTGGCGCTTCTGGCGTCACCTGGGCCCGGCGGGCAGCGTGACGTTCTTCGACCGCAGCTGGTACGGGCGGGTGCTCGTCGAGCGGGTCGAGGGCTTCGCCTCCGACGACGAGTGGCGCCGGGCCTACGCCGAGATCAACCACTTCGAGCGCCAGCTGTGCGAGCACGGCACCGTGCTGTGCAAGTTCTGGCTGCACATCACCCGCGACGAGCAGGCCGAGCGCTTCGAAGACCGCCAGAATACGCCCTACAAGCGCTGGAAGATCACCGACGAGGACTGGCGCAACCGCGCCCGCTGGGACGACTACGAGGTGGCGGTGCACGACATGATCGAGCGCACGAGCACCGCCCGGGCGCCGTGGACCATCGTGCCGGGCAACCACAAGCGCCGGGCGCGGCTGGTGGTGCTCGAGACGCTCTGCGATCGGCTCGCGGCCGCGCTGCCGCCCGCCGAGTCGACCCCGCGGCCCGATCCCACCCCGCGGCCTGATCCGACCTGACCGCGGCGTGCGCCAGCGGCGTGAAGTTGACACCTACATTGCACTACATTATGACACCTGTACGGATCCGCGCCCGGTCCGCCACGTTGGGGGTCATCATGTCGAACGCCATCGAACGCCGCCGCCACCCGCGTCGCCCGTGCCGCCTGCCCGTGCGGGCCCTCGGCGGGGCCCATGGTCGCTTCACCGACGTCAGCGAAGGCGGCGCGCGGCTGCAGCGCCTCGACGACGGGCCGCTGCGGGTCGGCGCCCGCTTCGATCTCGAGCTGAGCCTGCCCGACGGCCCGCTGCGCACCGCCGGCGAGGTGGTCGCGGTGCACGGCGAGGGCCCGCTGCGCAGCGGCGCGGTGCGTTTTGCGGCGCTGGCCCCCGAGAACCTGCGGCGGCTGCGGGCGCTCTCCCGGGCGCGCGCCATGCGCCCCGGCGCGCGCCCGCTGGCCCGCATCCAGCTCGTGCGGCGGCGGGCGGTCTCGTCGTAGGCCGCGCCCCGGCGCCCGGCGGCGCGCGCGGCAGATCGGTTGAGCCCGCAGCGGGACTCTGGCACGATCGCCGACCTACGCTCGCAAAGAGGAGTGCCGCGTGTCCGACCCGGTCGTCTTCGACCCCGAATCCCTCGCCAAGCTCGATGACCAGCAATGGCGCCGCCTGGGCGTCACCCAGACCTTCGATCGCCTGCTCGTCGACGCCGCCGCCACCCACCCCGGCACCTCCGCCGAGGTGCGCGACCATGCCGGGCGCAACCTGAGCGGCGGGGCCGCCAGGTTCTGGGAGCTGTCGTTCCCCCAGATGAAGCGCGATCTGGTGCGCAAGCGCATCCTGGCCGAGAGCGCCGGCGAGCTGACGCTCAACGCCGACTTCGC
Source organism: bacterium (assembly GCA_030427205.1). Taxonomy (GTDB): domain Bacteria; phylum Myxococcota_A; class Bradymonadia; order UBA7976; family UBA1532; genus JACKDM01. The sequence continues at coordinate 46,606 of JAUHXC010000020.1, forward strand.
CGACCGGATCCAGCGGCTGCTGCACGACATCGAGACCCAGGCCAGCCACGTCGAGCCGACGCCGGGGGTGACCCTCGAAGAGCTCAACGCCCGGGCCGCCGAGCGGGAGCGGCAGATCAAAGCCGCCAGGCGCTCGACCACCCGCCGGGCGAGCACGAGCACCAGCCGCAGCCGCAGCGGGGCGAGCGAGTCGGCCCCCAAGAAGCGGTCGGCGCCCAAGCCCGACCCGACCGCCATCGCGCTCTCGGCGCCGACCCCCAAGCCGACGCCGACGGTGGCGCCGCCCAAGAAGCTGTTCACCACCCGCACCGTCAATACGCTGCTCGACCGGCTCGACAATACGGCGCTCAACAAGGTGCAGCTCGGCGGCCGCATCGGCCTGCGCGGCGCCGACCTCGAGCGCTTCCTCGAGGTCACCGGCCAGCTCGACATCACCCGGTTCAAGCGCGACGACCTCGTCGAGCTGCACTGGGAGGGCCGCAAGCTCGCCAAGACCAGCGGCGGCGACCGGCGGATGGCGATCATCGGCCTCGTCGAGAAGCTGCGCGGCGCGGCCGAAGCGCCCGGTGACTCGCCCGCCGAGGCTTGAGAGCTTCCCCACGCCTCGCTCTCGGCTCGGCGCCCGGCCGTCGCCGGCGGCGCCCGGCCCGGCGAGTGCGCGCCTGCGCGCGCGGCCGCGGCCGGATTCCGACAGCCACGAAATTGCGGTTGACGGACATTCGTTTCAGACTGACGCCGGTTCGTGATCGCGTCGCCGCTCGCGCCCGGATCGGCGCCGGACGACGCGAAAGTGGGTAGCCATGCTCGTCGACATCCTCCTCGCGCCGCTCCTCGGCCTGTTCGCCCCGGCCAGCCCCGGGGCCTACGACTGCGACCGCCTGGTGGCGGTCGGCGCGCTCGCCGAGGCGGCCGCCGTCTGCGCCGCGGCCGAAGCCGACGGCAGCGTGCCCCTGCTCATGGAGATCCGCCGCGCCGATCAGGCCGATCGCGGCTCCGAGAAAGGGCTGGCGCTGACGCTCTCCGGCCTGCGTGACGCCGCCGAGGCCCGCCGCAGCGCGCCCGACCGGGTGATCGAAGAGGCGCTGTTCCAGCACCTCGCCCGGGTCGTGCGGGCGCTGACGCCGCTCGATCAGCGGCCCGATCTGGCCCAGTGGCCGCTGCCGGGTCTGCCGGTGCCGTCGCCGGTGCTGCCCGAGCTCGAGAACGACGATCTCTCCAACCTGGCCGGCGCCATCCGCCGCAGCGACGAGCGCATCCGCGAGGTGGAGGCCCGCCTGGCCGGGGTCGACCCCGACTTCCGGCGCATGCCCGAGTCGGCCCGCCAGGGGCTGGCCAAGGCGCTGGAGAACCTCAACGTCGAGCGAAAGCGGCTGCTCGAGCGCCGGCTCGAGGCCCTCGAGCGGCAGGTCGAGCGCTCCAAGCGCCCCAAGCCGGCGCAGCTGCTGCACCTCGCCGAGACCTACTTCGCCATCGACGCCGCCGAAGAGAGCGTACGCAAGCAGCGGCGCCGCGGGCGGCGCATCCTCAAGCAGCTGCGGCGGTGGTACGCCACCGACGGCGCCTCGGGCATCGCGGCGCTGTGGCTGGCGGCCTTCGCCATCGACGACGGCGACCCCGAGCGGGCCCGCCCGCTGCTCGACGAGGCCGGCGTCTTCGATCCGGGCCTGTCGACGTTCTTCGAAGCGCTGCTGCAGTGGCGGCTGGGCAAGCCCGCCGAGGCGCTCGAGCGGCTGCGCTCGGTGCGCGGCCCGCTGTCGCCGGCGCTGACGGCGCAGGTGGCCGCGCTGGAAGGCACCCTGGCCCTGGAGACCGGCGACTGGGCGTCGTCGGCCGAGGCCTGGCTGCGGGCGGCGGAGAACGCGCCGGCGGAGCAGGCGGGGCGCGCCCGACTGCAGGCGGCCATCGCCTGGAGCGTGGCCATCGCGTCGGGTGAGAAGGCCGCGCGGGTGCCGTCGCCGCTGCAGACCGCGACGCTGCTGCATACGCTGTCCCGCGGCCGACTCGACCAGGCCCGCGCCCTCTTCCGGGTCATGGAGTCCGGGCGTGGCCCGGCGCTGCCCTATATCGGCCTCATGGTCGTCGACAGCCTGCGGGCGGCGGGGCAAGGGGCCGCGGCGGACGATCTGCTCGATCGCCTCATCCGGGACTACACCCGCGCCGGCGCGTGGCGCTCGGCCAACCTGGGCCCGTCGGCCGACGTCGCCCGGCGGGCGCTGCTCGAGCGGGTGGAGCGGCGGGTCGCGCGCATCGTCGAGACCGGCGTGCCGGTGCCGCCGGCGGCGCGGGCCCGGCTGGGCGCGGTGATCGACGCCCGATTCGACCTCTTCCAGGTCTCCGACCGCTCGCGGGTGCAGCTGGGCGACGCGCTGGGGCGGCTGGGCTTCCTCGAACAGGTGGAGCGGCGCCTGACCGACCTGCGCACCGGGGCGGCCGATCCGCTGCTGCGGCGGGCGGCGGCGGCGGCGCTGGTCGAGGCCTACGTGCAGCGGGCCCGCGAGGCGGGCGCCGCCGGCCAGAAGACCGGCCCCTGGCTGCTGGGCGATCCCATCGCCAACCCCGCGCCGGAGGCGGTGACCCGGCTGGTCGAGGCCCAGAGCGAGCTCATCGGCTACCTGCCCCTCGGCAGCGCCGAGCGGGACGCGCTGGTCGTCGATCGGGCCACCGTGCGCCTCGGCCTGGGCGATACCGCCGGCATCGTCGCCGAGCTCAACGGCGTCGCCGAGCGACACCCGGACACCGCGCTGGGGCTGCGGGCGATCTACCAGCTCATGCGGGCGCAGCCCGAAGAGACCGCCCGGCTCGGCCAGCGCTGGTCGCGGCGCTCCGCCGGCCCGCCGGCGCGCAGCCGGGCGCTGCGCAAGGCGCTCGACGGGCTGTTCGGCGGGGAAGATCCGGGCCGGACGCTGATGGCAGACGGGCGCTTCGCCGAGGCGGCGGCGCGCTACGAGAAGGCCGCCGCCGGCTCCGATCCGGCCGCCGCGCGCTTCGCGGCCGCCGTGGCCTGGACCGCCGCGCTGCGCCCCGATCGGGCGGTGCCGGCGTGGCAGGGCTTCATCGAGGCCCACCCCGATTACGAGCGCACGCCGGTGGGCTACATCCTCTACGCCCGCCTGCTGCAGACCCAGGGCCGGCTGCGCGACGCGGCCAAGGCCTATGTGGACTCGGCCCGGCTCGACGGCCCGGACGCGGGGCGCGCGCTGATGCGCGCGATGCGGCTGGTCTCGGGGGACTTCGAGGCGCTGACCGCCGTCGTCGCACGGCTCGCGGGCATGCAAGCGCTGCCCGATCGGGCGCGCTTCGCCCTCGCGCTGAAGGGGCTCGAGGGCGGCCACGCCCCCGCCGCCGAAGTGGCCGGCGCCCCGCCCACCCCGCCGATGGATCCCAAGCTCTGCCAGGGTGAAGCCTGCAAGGACGCGCGCTTCTGGCCCTGAGCCGCGTCGAGCGCGTCGGGACGGCGCAGCGCAGCCCCTGAGCGATGCCCGAGAGGCCCGTAGACGGCCCGAACGGGCCCGTTCCACCGAACGCCACGCCCTTGTCCTGGACAGTGTACGGAACGGGCGCCTGACGGCCGTCTGGGCGCCTCTGCGAGCACATTCGAGGAGCACTCCGACGCCCGCGGCGCCGAAGACGCCCGCGAAGTGACGACTCGCGGCCCGACCAGCCCGCGGGCGAGGGCCCGCTGCGCGATCAGAGCGAGCAGACCCCGTCGCCGTCGGGGCCCGCGCCGTCGTCGTCGATGCACGACGTGCCCGCCGCGCAGCCGTCGAAGTCACCCGCCGGGTCGCAGGCTTCACCCAGGCTACCCGCCGGGATGATCCGCAGGCCGTAGAGCAGGGTGTGGTCGGCGCCGGCCTCGTCGACGAGCAGGGTGTGGTCACCCGCGGCGAGATCGAGCACCAGCCGGCTGCACCGCCCGTCGCCGCCGTCGTCGTCGCTGGCCAGGATCGACGCCGGCTCGTAGCTGCCCGCGCCGAGTACGCCGAAGGTCGCCGGGTCGATGTGCATCAGCCGGCTGTCGCCGAGGCAGCGGCCGTCGGGGCCGGTGATCTCGGCGATGACGGTGGCCGCCGCGGCGAGGGTGAAGCCGTACAGATCGTACGGCGCCGCCTCGGTGCACGGGTCGATGGTGCCGACGACCATGGCGCCGGGATCGACGCTGATCCCGTCGGCGGTGGCCGGGGTGTCGTTGGGCTCGCTCTCGAGGGTCGAAGCCGCGTCGGGCACGCAGACCCCCACGCCGCCGCCGGCGTCCGGCCCGCAGCGCAGGCCGGTATCGCAGGTATCGGCGGCGCCGAGCCGATCGCAGGCCGCGCCCGCCGCGCGCACCGGCGCCGCGGCGCCGACGGTGACGGTGACGATGGCGTGGCCCGGGCAGTCGGCGCTGGGCGCGGTCTGTCCGGCGCCGTCGTCGACGGTCAGCGCGAAGCGGTAGCGGCCCGGCTCGGGCAGCCAGACGGTCGCGCTCAGGCTGCCCGGGTCGTCGGGGAAGCCGCCGGCGGCCGGATCGGCCGGGTCGAAGAAGGCCTCGACGATGTCGGCTGCGGCGCCTTCGGGCAGCTCGATGACGCTCCAGGTGCCGCTGACGGCCCGGGTCGAGGGGCTGCCGTCGAGCAGCACGATGTCGCCGGGCGCGGCGGCGATGGCGGTCTCGACGGCGTCGGGCACGGGGCAGGTATCGAGCGGGTCGCAGCTGACGGCAGAGCCGCTCTCGCCCTCGCCCTCGCCTTCACCCTCACCCTCGCCCTCGCCCTCGCCCTCGCCTTCGCCCTCGCCTTCACCCTCACCTTCGCCTTCGCCCTCCCCTTCGCCTTCGCCCTCCCCTTCGCCTTCGCCCTCCCCTTCGCCTTCGCCTTCGCCCTCTCCTTCGCCCTCGCCCTCCCCTTCACCTTCGCCCTCCCCTTCACCCTCGCCCTCGCCTTCCCCTTCGCCCTCGCCTTCGCCCTCGCCTTCCCCCTCACCTTCGCCTTCACCCTCACCCTCACCCTCACCCTCACCTTCACCTTCACCTTCGCCCTCGCCCTCGCCCTCGCCTTCGCCCTCCCCTTCACCTTCGCCCTCCCCTTCACCTTCACCTTCACCTTCGCCTTCGCCCTCGCCTTCGCCCTCGCCCTCACCTTCGCCGCCGGGCTCGCACTGCTCGCAGTTGCCCAGCAGCCAGGTCCAGCCCAGCGTGCCGCTCAGGTTGACGCTGAAGATCTCGTCGCCGCCCACATCGCCGATACCCAGGCTCAACCCGGGATATACCGGCTGGATGATGATCCCGTAGATCGAGTCGCTCCAGCAGTGCTCGGTGTCCGAGTTGCAGCTCCAGCCATAGCTCGACGGCACCTTGCTGAGCTGGTGCGCCGGGGTGATGCCCAGGCCCAGGGTGACGCCGACCGCGCCGCTGTAGGCCGCGCTGAACGGCTGGATCGGGTTCTCGCCCAGGTCGAAGCCCAGCGAGACCGAGAAGTTCAGCGAGCCGCCGGCCACCGCGTCGGGCGTGGCGGCGTTGTAGACCGTGCCCGGCAGGTTGCCGATGAGCGGCGCGCCGATCGAGACCTGGCCGCCGCCGGGGGTCTGCACGCCGACGCCGAAGCTCAGATAGAACCAGGTGTCGCCTTGGAAGCGCTCGTCGGGCGTGGTGCTGAACCACACCATGTCCAGGGCGAATCCGGCGGTGAATATGCCCCCGGACACCGAGATGTCGAGGAAGTTGAAGATCAGCCCGGTCTCGCCATAGACCCACTTCCCGTTGGCCAGGCCGCCGAAATAGAACTTGAACGGCCCGAACAGGTCGCCGGCCATGAAGTTGGCATAGGCCACGTTGGCCAGGATGCCGACCACCGCGATGCTGATCGACACCGAGACGATCGAGAAGTCGCCCTCCGGGTCGACCCGGTGCACCGGGTCGTTCATCGCGTACACGTAGCGGTTGTAGCTGCGCGGGTCGCTCAGGTCGGCCTGCGCCCGGTCGGGCTGGGTGAAGCGGGCCATCTCGGGCGAGTACCAGCGCGACTGCAGGTAGACGAAGCCGGTGGCCGGGTCGGTCCAGGCGCCGGTGTAGCCGAGGCCGCCCGCCGGCAGGGCGCCGTCCCGCGGCTGGCCGAAGGCGTCGTAGGCGTGCTCGGTCACCCCGCCCGGCCCGATCTCGGCGCGCACGCTGCCGAGGTGGTCGACGGCGTAGGTGTAGAACGCGTCCTCGGCGGCGTCGTAGCGCCCGATGAGCTCGTGGCCCCAGACGAAGCGCTGCAACAGCCCGTCGTCGGCGTCCCGGGTCTCGAAGAGGCGGGCGTGATCCGAGCGGCTGCGGTCCCAGACGAAGCGGGTGATGTCGCCGTCGGCGTCCCGCGCGATGAGCAGGCCGTCGTAGTCGTAACGATAGCGCACCGTCGCCGGCCCGACGCCGCCCTCGGCGCTGACCTCGATCAGCCGCCGGGCGCCGTCGTAGCGCAGGGTCTCGATACGCACGCCGTCGCTGCGCTCGATCAGGTCGCCGTTGTCGTCGTAGCGGTAGGTGTAGCGGCCGTCCTGCAGCAGGCGGTCGTTGGCGTCGTAGACGAAGTCGCGGGCCTGCGCGCCGACGGTCAGCCGGGTCAGGTTGCCCTGCGGGTCGTAGGCGTAGGTGGTGACGGTCTGCGCCGCGCCGTCGCCGTGGCTCTCGCTGACGACCCGGTCGTAGCTGTCGTAGGCGTACGTCGTCGAGACGCCGTCGGGCTCGCTGATGGTCCGGATGCGCCCGGCGGCGTCGTAGCCGTATTGCAGATCGACCACCGCCGCGCCGAGGTCATCGACGTGCTGCAGCCGGGTCAGGCGGGCGTCCTCGTAGTTCCACATGCGGTCGATGCCGCCGGGCAGCTCGGCGAGGGCCGGCACGCCGACCGCGTCGCGGGCGTAGGTGCTCACCCCGCCCGCCGGATCGACCACCGTCTCGAGCCGCTCGAGCCCGTCGTAGCCCCACTGCACCGCGCCGTGGCGGGTCGCGGTCTGCGCGGGCATGTCCTGGCCCGCGTAGGTGTGGCTGATGATCGCCCCGTTCTTGTCGACCACCGTCGACAGGTTGCCGCTCGCCTCCCAGCCGAGCCGGGTCACGCCCAGGTCGTCCTGGTGGGCCACCCGCCGCCCGCTGCCGTCGTAGGTCTCGCGCTCGACGACCCCGTCGGGGCGGGCGCTGCTCACCCGCCGCCCGGCGCCGTCGTAGCCGTAGGCCGTCTCCGCGCCGGCGTAGTCCACGAAGCGCTCGACGAAGCCGCTCTCGCCGTAGACCCAGCGGGCGGCCTGGCCCAGCGGCAGGCGATGCTCGAGCATCTGCCCGGTCGCGCTGTGCACCATGCGGGTCGCGTTGCCGTTGGGGTCGGTCAGCGTCTCGTAGTTGCCGTGGGAGTCGTGGTCGTAGGTCCACGCCTGCCCGTCGGGCGCCGTGATCTGCGAGACGGTGCCCCGCGGGCCGTAGTCGTAGGCCCAGACGTCGCCGCCGCGGGTGGTGCGGCTCGTCGGCCGCCCGAGCCCGTCGTAGGTGGCCTCGACCCGGGTGCCGTCGGGCATCACCTGCCCGGTCAGCCGGCCCTCGCCGTCCCGCTCGAAGCGCATCGTGCGGCCCTCGGCGTCGGTGGTCGACGCCAGCCGCCCGGCCCGGTCGTAGGTGCGGGTGCTCACCGCGCCGTCGGTGCGCTCGATGCGCACCGGCAGGCCGGTCGGGCTGTAGGTGATGTTGGTCGTGACGTCGTTGACCGTGCTCGACTCGACCCGGCCGGCCAGGTCCCAGCTCTGCTGGATGACCCGCCCGTCGGGCATGCGGATGCGGGTCGGGCGGCCGACCGCGTCGAGGGTGCGCGCGATGCGCCCGCCGCCGGGCAGCACGGCTTCGGTCATGCGGCCCTCGGCGTCGTAGCGCTGGCGGGTCGTCGTGCCGTCGGGGTTGCGCACGGCCACCAGCCGGCCCAGCCCGTCCCACTCGTAGTCCCAGGCGCGCCCGGCGGCGTCGACGGTGCGCAGCGGGTTGCCGATCGGGTCGCGCTCGACGGTGCTCGATCGCCCGTCGGGGTAGGTCACCCCGTTGATGCCGTGGCGGCTGTCGGGCACGTAGCCGTAGACCACCTCTTCGGCGCCCAGGGCGTTCTCGAAGGTGTGGCGGTCTTCGGTGACCCGGCCGTTGCCGTCGGTGCCGATCGTCCACACCGTGCCCGCCGGATCGGTGATCTGCGTCGGGTGGCCATTGCCATCGTATTGCCAGGTGATCGTATTGCCGTCGGGCCGGGTCACCGTCAGCGGCCGGCCGTCGGCGTCCCGCTGCCAGGTGGTCACCGCGCCGGTGGCGTCCTCGGCGCGGATGGGGTGGCCGTTCTCGTATTCCCAGGTGCGGGTATTGCCCTCGGGATCGGTGAACCGGGTGCGGTTGCCCTCGGCGTCGTAATCCATCTCCCAGCGCTCGCCGGCCGGATCGATGATCGCGGTGCGGTTGCCGTCGGGGTCGTACTCGTAGGTGGTCTCGTGGCCCAGCGGGTCGACGTAGCTGATCATGTTGCCGGCGCCGTCGTAGCCGAAGGTCGAGCGGTCGCCGAGCGGCCCGACGGTCTCGACCACGTTGCCGTTGGCGTCGTAGGCGTAGATCGTATCGTTGCCGTTCTTGTCGGTGATGACCTCCTGCCGGTCGATGCCCCGGTGGGTGATCTCGGTCCGGTTGCCGTTGCTGTCGGTGACCGCCACCACCCGCCCGGTCGCGTCGTACTCAACGAGCCCCGGCGCCGCGCCGCGCGGATCGATGATCTGGGTCAGGTCGTGGCGCCCGTTGTAGAGGTACTCGGTGGTCTGGCCCTCGAAGTCGATCGAGCGCCGCAGGTCGCCCTGCGCGTCGTAGACGTAGCTGCGCTCGCGCCCGTCGGGCAGCTCCATCCGGGTGATGCGGCCGCGGTTGTCGCGGTCGAAGAGCACCGAGCGCCCGCCGGAGTGATGCACCCCGTCGTCGTCGATGCGCAGGGTCGTATCGCGGTCGGTGATCAGGCGGATGCCGTCGTCCTCGTCGTAGAGGAAGACCCGCCCGTCGGGCAGCGTCAGCTCGAACTGCGTCGGCTCCCACGGGGTCACCAGGTCGTCCTCGTAGAACAGCCCCTGCACCAGGTTGATCAGGTTGCTGACCCCGACCTCGCGCAGCGTCGCGCCCGCCGGCGTACCCGGCAGCGGGGTGAAGCGGGCGTTGGCCTGCTGGAAGCCGAAGCCGCACGCGCGGAAGATCGGGTTGAAGTAGAACCGATAGCCCTGGTCGCCCAGATACACCGTCACGACGTGGGACTGGGTCGGGATCAGGTCCGACTGGAACACGCAATTGCCCTCGAAGCGCCAGCCCTCACCGGGCGGGTTGCTCAGGTCGATGCGCCCGCCGCGTACGTCGATGTTCCAGGCCACGCCGAAGGCGCCCTGCTCCTTGTGGCCCGAGTCGTAGACCCGGTAGACCGTCAGCGGAATCCGGGCGACGTTGATCTCGGCGTCGATGAACTCGAAGCGCTGGCTGCCGAAGTGCATGCCCGGCTGGACGTCGATGATCGTGCCGGCCACGACCTGGTTGCCGTAGATGTCCGCCGCGCGGACCCGCAGGTCCCACATGCCCGGCTCGAGCACCGTCAGGTCGATATTGCCCAGGAGCCCGCCGATCACCTCGGCGGTGTCTTCGTGCATCAGCGTCCAGCGGTTGGCGCCGCGGGGCGAGACCTCGATGCCGTACCACGCCAGATCGGCCGCCTGCACCGTGCCGCGCACGTCGACCCGCTCGATCACCGCGTCGCCCTCGTCGGGTGAGGTGATCTGCACCACCGGGCCCTGGGCGTCGGGGTCGCCGTCGCCGCTGTAGAACTCGGCCTCGAAGTACGCGGTATTGCCCGCGCGATCGGTGGCCTCGACCTCAACGGCGTAGCGGCCGTCGGCGTCGGGCACGAAGGTCGCCGTGCCGTCGTTCTCCAGCGGCACCTCCTCGCCGTTGACCCGCAGCACGACGTCGGCGGTGCCCGAGGGGTCGTCGGCGATCACCGTGATCGTGACCGGCTCGCCGGTGATCACCGGCTGCGGATCGACGCCCACCTGGATGTTCGGCGCCGCGAGGTCGTCCCCGCCGCTCACGTAGAACGGCATGATGAACGGATCGCTGTCCTGCAGGCCGTCGTCGACCACCAGCGACAGGCGATAGGCGCCGGCCATGTCGGGCACGAACACCGCGCCGTCGCCGTCGGGCACCAGCGCCGCCGCCGCGCCCTCGGGCCCGTCGAGCAGCGTCCAGCTGTAGCCCAGCGGATCGCCCTCCGGGTCGCTGCTCGCGCTGCCGTCGAACGCCAGCGCCGCCCCCAGCTCGCCGCGCGCCGGGCCGACCACCCGGGCGATGGGCCGCTGGTCGATCGCCACCGTCGCCAGCGCGAGGTCTTCGCCCAGGGCGTTGCGCACCACCAGCGTCGCGCTGGCCGGCGCGTCGCCGCGATAGGCCACCTGCACGACCGCGGTGTCGAGCCCGCCGCCGACGATACGCGCGCCGGGCAGTGACCACGCGTAGGTCAGATCACCGCCGCTCGAGCCGCTGCCGTCGAGGGTGACCACCGTGCGGTAGCGATCCTGCTCGGGCACCCGGTCGGGCCGCAGCGCGATCTGCGCCCGCGGCGCGCCGAGGGCGGCTTCGAAGGCCGCGTTGGCGGTGCTCTGGTTGCCCGACGTATCGGTGGCGACCGCCTCGATCAGATAGGCGCCCGGGCCCTCGGGGGTATAGACCGCGGTGCCCAGGCCGGTCAGGGCGACCTGCTCGCCGTTGACGGTCACCACCAGCGAGTCGAGCGCGGTCTCGTCGTCGGCGATGACCTGGATGACCACCGCCTCGCCGACGCCGACCTGCTCGGCGCTGACGAGCACCACCACCACCGGCGGCTGCTCGTCGACGCAGCCGGCGCCCTCGTCGATGCGCCCGTCGCAGTCGTCGTCGAGCCGGTTGCAGACCTCGAACTCCGGCGCGCCCGGGTTGGCGTCGCAGGCGATCTCGCCGGCCAGGCAGAAGGTCGAGCCCACCCGGCCGCAGACGCCCAGGCCCGCGCGGCAGGGATCGCCGATGTCGCCGGGCTGCTCGTCCTGCCGCCCGTCGCAGTCGTTGTCGATACCGTCGCAGACCTCGTCGCTGCGCCCGTCGAGCGGGTCGCACACCGCCTCGCCGAGCACGCCGTCGTCGCACTCGGGCACGATGCGCTCGCACTGACCGACCCCGCACTGCACCTCGAGGAAGCCCTCGTCGACGGTGCCGTCGCAGTCGTTGTCGCGGTTGTCGCAGGCCTCGCCCTGCGCCGGGATGCCCGGGACCGCCGAGCAGGTCACGTCCGACCCGTCGGCGGTGCACAAGAAGACCCCCTCGGCGCGGCAGTCGCCCAGGCCGTTGCTGCAGCCCTGGCCCACCGGATAGCCGTTGCTCGTATCGCCGTCGCAGTCGTGATCCACCGCGTCGCAGCGCTCGGGCTGCGGCTCGCCGGCCTGCGCGGTGCACACCGTGCCCTGGCCGTCGGCCCGGCACAGCACCTCGCCGTCGTCGCGGCACGCCCCGACGCCCGCCTGGCAAGGCACCTGGGTCTGGGCGAAGCCCTCGTCGACGGTGCCGTCGCAGTCGTTGTCGGCGTAGTCGCAGGTCTCGGGCACCGGATCACAGCGGCCGACCCGGATCTCGATCGTCACCGTGCGGACGCGCCCGCCGGCGTCGCGGGCGAGCACCCGCACCTCGAACTCACCCTCGCCCATCGCCGCCGGGTCGAGCACCGCCAGCTGGCCGTCGATGGGCGCGTCGCCGTCGGCGATGCGGTTCTGATCGCCCTGGCCCGGCGGGCCCCAGGTCACCTCCCAGTAGACCAGGCTCGCGTCGTCGATGCGGCCGGTGACCGGCGTCGCCCGGGTGATCTCCGCCGGCAGCGGATCGACCTCGACGGTGGGGAACTCGCCGTCGTCCTCGTCGACCACCTGGATCTGCACGATGTCGGAGCCGCGGTTCTGGGCGAAGTCCACCGCTTCGCCCTCGATGACGTGCAGCCCGGCGTTGGCGAAGACCACCGTCGCGCGGTCGGCGGCGTCGAGCTGCACCGGCTCGCCGTCGACGCTGGCCAGGATCTGGGCCACGCCCACGTTGTCTTCGGCGGTGACCTGGAAGACGAGGGGTTCACCCACCGCCACCACCACCCGCTCGGGCACCACCTCGACCGTCGGCGGCTCTTCGTCGAGCTCGCAGTTGTTGCCGTCGCCGTTGCACTCGTCGGGCACGAAGTTGCCGTTGCAGTCTTCGCTGGTGCCCGAAGCGATGTCGCACTCGTCGACGATATCGTTCTGGTTGCAGTCGTAGATCTCGGGGCGCGCGGCGAGATCGCACTCGTCGCTGACCCCGTTGAGGTCGCAGTCGTCGCCGCCGTGCAGCGGCTCGTCGACCACGATGTCGCAGTCGTTGTCGATGCCGTCGCACAGATCCTGCTGCGGCTGGCCGGGCACGGCGTCGCAGATGGCGCGCCCGTCGACGCAGTCGAAGTTGCCCTCGCGATAGCAGGCGCCGACGCCGCGGCCGCAGGTCTGCTCGAGTTCGAAGGGATCCTCGTCGACGGTGCCGTCGCAGTCGTCGTCGCGCAGGTTGCACGCCTCGCGCCGCGGCTGGCGCGGCGACGCGTCGCAGACGAAGGCCCCGCCGATGCAGCGCTGGGTGCCCACCTGCTCGCAGAAGCCGACGCCCGCCGAGCACGGGTCGCCGTCGCCGAGCACCTCTTCGTCGACCTCGCCGTCGCAGTCGTTGTCCCGGCCGTCGCAGAACTCGTTGGCCGACCCCTGCAGCGGGTCGCACTGCGCGACCTCGCCGTCGATGCAGCGGGCGACCTCCTGCTGGCACTCGCCGCGGCCGCAGCGCACCGTGCCCTGGTCTTCGTCGGTGGCCCCGTCGCAGTCGTCGTCGGCGCCGTTGCACAGCTCCTCGCCGGCGCCCTCGAACGGATCGCACGGCGTCTCGGCGCCGTCGGTGCACGCCGCGAGCACCCGCTCGCAGATCCCGCGGCCGCAGGTCACCGTGCCCAGGTCTTCGTCGGTGATGCCGTCGCAGTCGTCGTCGAGGCCGTTGCACAGCTCGTCGCCGTCCGGCTCGCCCTCGACCCCGCTGCAAGCCACCGCGCCATTGCGGCAGATGGTCTCGCCCGGCGCCGCGCAGACGCCGAGGCCGCTGGTGCAGGCCTCGCCGATGTCCACCGGCGCGTCGTCGATCGCGCCGTTGCAGTCGTCGTCCACCGCGTTGCAGGTCTCCGGCTGCGGATCACCCGGCGCGCCGTCGCAGACCAGCGCCCCGTCGACGCAGGCCAGGGTGTGCCGGCGATAGCAGGCGCCGGTGCCCACCCCGCAGGCCTGCCCCGCCTCGGCCACCTCTTCGTCGGTGACGCCGTCGCAGTCGTCGTCGATGCCGTTGCAGAGCTCTTCGCTGGCCCCCTCGAACGGATCGCACTCGATGGGCTGGCCGAAGTCGTTGCAGTTGACCTGCACCCGACGGCACGCGCCGACGCCGCAGAACTGGTCGCCGAAGTCCTCGTCCACCTCGCCGTCACAGTCGTTGTCGATGACGTCGCACACCTCGTCGGCGGGCTCGCCGGCCACCGCCGGGCAGACGGTCTCGCCGTCGACGCACTCGAAGAACTCGCGGTTGCGGCAGGCGCCAATACCCGCCGCGCACAAGGTCGCCGACTCGACGGTCTCCTCGTCGGTGGTGCCGTCGCAGTCGTCGTCGGCGCCGTTGCAGGTCTCCTCCTCGGCGGCGCCCGGCTCGGCGTCGCACACCGGCGCGCCGTCCACGCAGCGCTGGATGCCCACCGCCCGGCACTGCCCCAGGCCCGCCTCGCAGGGCACGCCGTCCTCCGGCGCGTCTTCGTCGACGGCGCCGTCGCAGTCGTCGTCAATGCCGTTGCACGTCTCGGGCGCGGCGCCCGCGAAGGGATCACACTCCACCGGCTCGCCGAAGGCGCAGCGGGCGAGCGGGCGGGCGCAGGCGCCGACCCCGCAGACCTCGTCGGCGAAGTCCTCGTCGATGTTGCGGTCGCAGTCGTCGTCGATGCCGTTGCACGCCTCGTCGCCCGGCTGGACCACCTGCTGGCAGCGCCGCACGCCGTCCTGACAGGCGAAGCGGCCCGCGCCGCACGCGCCGTCCGCCGGGAACTGGCACGCCCCGAGGTCGTCGAGCCCCTCGTCGACCTCGCCGTCGCAGTCGTTGTCCAGCGCGTCGCAGGCCTCCGGCTCGGGCGGGAACTCGACCGCGTCGCACTGCACCTGCTGCCGCGCGTTGCACACCGTCTCGCCAAACGCCCGGCACAGGCCGGTGCCCGCGCTGCACAGCTGACCCAGGCCCAGGCCCTCGTCCAGCTCGCCGTCGCAGTCGTCGTCGACCCCGTTGCAGCGCTCGCCGTCCAGCGGCTCGCCCGCCTCGGCGTCGCAGATCACCTCGCCGTCGACGCAGGCCTGCTCGCCGACGCGGCGGCAGATGCCCACCCCCGCGTCGCACGGCCCCACCGCCACCGTCTCGTCGACCCGCCCGTCGCAGTCGTCGTCGACCCCGTTGCACTCTTCGGGCTGCGCGCCCTGGGTCGGGATGCAGTCCGCCGGCGCCCCGTCCTCGCAGCCGAGCACCTCGCGGGCGCAGATGCCCTGGCCGCAGATCACCCGCTGCAGGGCCTCGTCGGTATTGCCGTCGCAGTCGTTGTCGATGGCGTCGCAGACCTCGTCCTCCGCCGGACCGGCCACCGCGTCGCAGGTCACCTGACCCGCGACGCAGCGCTCGAAGCCACCCGCCCGGCAGCCGCCGACGCCCGCGGCGCACGCGTTGCCGGTGTCTTCGGGGTTCTCGTCGGTGCGCCCGTCGCAGTCGTTGTCCAGGCCATCGCACAGCTCGTCCGCCGCCGGACCCGGCGCCGCGCCGCAGACCACCCGGCCCGCCTCGCAGACCGTCGCGCCGTCGCGGCGGCACAGCCCCTGGCCCGACCCACACGGCTGGCCGATGTCTCCCGGATCTTCGTCGGTGGCGCCGTCGCAGTCGTTGTCGATGCCGTCGCAGACCTCCGGCGAGGCCCCCTCCAGCGGATCACACGCCTCGACCTCGCCGCCGGCGCAGTTGCTGATCGAGCGGCGGCAGGCGCCGACCCCGCAGGGCACCGCGTCGCCCAGGCCGTCGTCGATCAGGCCGTCGCAGTCGTCGTCGACCCCGTTGCAGACCTCCTCCTGGGCGTTCTCGCGGCTGTCGACCGCGTCGCAGACCTCGACGCCGCCCTCGCAGCGCAGCGGTTGGGTATCGGCGCACAGCCCCTCGCCGCGGGTGCAGGTGCGGCCCTCGAAGACCGCCTCGTCCACCGCGCCATCGCAGTCGTCGTCGGCGCCGTTGCAGATCTCGTCCACCGGCGCGCCCGCCTGGCCTTCGCAGACGAACGCGTCGTCGATGCAGCGCCCGACCCCCTGCCGCTGGCAGGCCCCCTGCCCCACGCCGCAGGGCAGGCCGACGCCCTGCGCCGCCTCGTCGGTGCGGCCGTCGCAGTCGTCGTCGAGCCCGTTGCAGATCTCCCGATCGCGGGCGCCCACCGTCGGATCACACTGCGCCTCGGCCCCGTCGATGCACGCCGCGATCTGCCGGGCGCAGATACCGACCCCGCAGTCGATGGTGCCCAGCTCTTCGTCCGCCGCGCCGTCGCAGTCGTTGTCGACGCCGTCGCAGACCTCCGGATCACCCTGGTCGTTCGCCGTGCAGACCCGCTCACCGCCGACGCACTCGAAGGCGCCGGCCCCGCAGCGCCCGGGCAGGCCCGTCTCACAGACCCCCGAGCGGCGGATGCCCTCGTCGACGACGCCATCGCAGTCGTCATCCTCGCCGTCGCACGACTCGAAGCGCTCGGGCAGCCCGGCGAAGGCGCTGCAGATGCTCTCCTGCCCGCCGAAGGCGCAGATCAAGACCCCCTCGCGGCGGCAGATGCCGACCCCGTCGCTGCACGGCTCGCCCAGGCCGTAGTCCTCGTCGATCGCGCCGTCGCAGTCGTCGTCGATGTCGTTGCACAGCTCGTCCTCCGGCGCGCCCGGCTCGCGATTGGCCTGGCAGCGCGGCGCGCCCTCGGCGTCGCAGCGGATGGTGCCGCCCACCTGGCAGGCGCCCAGACCCACGGTGCAGTCGTCGCCGACGCCCAGGCCCTCGTCGCTCGCGCCGTCGCAGTCGTCGTCGCGCCCGTTGCAGATCTCGTCCGCCGGCGCGCCGGGCACCGCGTCGCAGGCCACCTCGCCGTCCGCGGTGCAGGCGCGGGCGCCGTCCGCCGCGCACTCGCCCTGGCCCACGGTGCACGGCGCGCCGATGTCGAAGTCCTCGTCGGTGCTCTCGTCGCAGTCGTCGTCGACGCCGTTGCAGCGCTCCGCCGCCGGATCTCCCGGCACCGCGTCGCAGGTCAGCCCCAGCCCGCGCGCGGGATCACACGCGAACTGCCCCTGCCGCCCGCAGGCCCCGTCGCCGCTGAGGCACGGCTCGCCGACGCCCGCCAGCTCTTCGTCCACCGCGCCGTCGCAGTCCTCGTCGACCCCGTCGCACACCTCGAGCGTCGGCCGCAGCGCGCCCTCGCAGGCGCCGAAGGTGCGATTCGGTCCGCAGGTCTGGATGCCGTCCGTGCAGCGCCCCACCCCGCGGAGCTCGGGCAGATCGGGCCAGCACGGCTGGGTCTCCCCCGGCTCGCAGCTGCAGCCGTCGGGGAACTGCGCCGGGTCGACGTCGTCCACCGCGCCGTTGCAGTCGTTGTCCTCGCCGTCGCAGATCTCGACGCCCGGCAGGTGCTGCCCGCGGCAGACCCCCGGCTCGCCGCCGTTGCACTGCGCCGTGCCCGCCGCGCAGATGCCGACCCCTTCGGTGCCCGCGGGCCCGGTGTAGCACGGCCCCTCGAGCAGCGCGCCGCCGTCGCTCTCGTCCACCGCGCCGTCGCAGTCGTCGTCGAGGGCGTTGCATACATCCTCCACCGGCACGACCGCCTCGAAGCAGCCGGTCCACTCGCCCGCCTCGCAGGCCTCGGTGCCCGTGCGGCAGGTGCCCACGCCCTCGGTCTCTTCGGCGCCGGGATAACACGGCCGGGTCACGCCCTCGTCGGCCACCCCGTCGCAGTCGTTGTCCAGGCCGTCGCACAGCTCGTCGCTGCCCATGCCGGGCATCGCCATGCAGGTCGTGCCCGCGCCGTCCGCCGAGCAGACCGTCTCGCCGTCGACCGCGCACTCGCCCTGCCCCGCCGTGCACGGCTCGCCCACGTCGGCGAAGTCCTCGTCCACCGCGCCGTCGCAGTCGTCGTCCTCGCCGTTGCACAGCTCGGTATCACCCGGCGCCGCCCCCTCGGGCACGCAGACCACGCCGTCTTCGGTGCAGGTGAGCACCCCGTCGACCGGACACGGCTCGCCGTCGCCGTTGAGGCAGGCGTCGCCCACCCGGGGCACCTCCTCGTCGATCACCCCGTCGCAGTCGTCGTCGATCTGGTTGCAGACCTCGTCGGCGGGCATCACCTGCGGCTCGCACAGCGCGCCCTGCAGCGTGCAGGCGATCTTGCCCTCGGCGCACGGCCCCTCGCGGCCCTCGACGGTGCACGCCTCGTCGGCGGTACACGGCGGCAGACCCAGGTCGGGCTGACCCGGTCCGCCCCCGCCGGGCGCCGCGTCGTCGCAGGCTGCGGCGGCGACGATCAGCCCGGCCCACAGCAGCAGACGCAAGACAGGCGTACGGACGTCGGAAGACCTTTTGAACACGGCGCACTCCCCCCGAGGCAGACGGCAGGAGCTATCTTAGGAGATCAGGCCCGGCGCTCGCGACTCCGGTGACCGAATACGGTCAACATGTCATCCGCGTATCCGCCGCTCGGCTCAGCCGCCGACGTGCGCGCCCACCAGCTCGACGAACCGCGCCGGGTGCTCCAGATGCGGGCTGTGGCCGCAATCGGGCAGCACGACTTCGCGCCAGACCCCGCCCTTTGACCCGTAGCGCTCGAGCAGCGCCCGCGTCTGACCCACCATCGGCTGGGGCGGAAAGACATCCGCGCCGGGCCAGCCGGGCACCAGCCCCAGCTCGCCGAGCACCGCCAGGTCGAAGAGCGACGCGTCGCTGACGATCTGGTCGTCGGCGCCGCGGATCCACAGCACCGGCGGCTGCGGATCAACCTCGGCGAAGGCGCTCAGGTCGACATAGCGCCCCGAGATGGCGTTGTTCACCCCGCGCGTGCCGGGCGCCACGTTGGGCCAGTGGGCCGACGGGACCAGATCGCCGGGATAGTTCGCCTCGCCCAGCGCCATGGCGAACATGGCGTCGAGGTAGTCTTCGGCCGCCGCGGGCACGAAGGGCGGCTTGACGTAGAACTGCGTCAAGATGGCACGCGGCGACGTGGGCGCGTCGGCGGAGCGGTCGCCCTTGCGCAGCCGCTCGACGAAGTCGGGGTTCGCCGTGCCGCCGCCGGTGCCCGCGTAGTCCGGCCAGCACGGCTCGCCGTCGAGGCCGCGGGTGCCGCCGAAGCCATAGGGCGCGATGGGCGACTCGAGGATCAACCCCGCCACCCGCGCGGGCTGATCGATGGCCACCTGCAGCGCGACCCCGCCGCCGACCGACCAGCCCAGCAGATGCGCGTGTGCGATGCCCAGCGCGTCGAGCAGCGCCGCCACGTCGTCGGCGAAGTCGCGCAGGCCGCGGGTCGCGTCCACCGGCGCGAGCTCGCTGTCGCCGAAGCCGCGCAGGTCGGGCGCGATGATCCGAATGTCGCCGGGCAGCGCGGCCATGGCCTCGGCGAAGAAGCGCGACGACGAGACGTTGCCGTGCAGGCAGACGAGCGCCGGCCCGTCGGCCGGGCCGCGTTCGAGCAGATGGATCTCGATGCGGGCGGTCTTCACTCGGCGGGCGGTCACGCCAGCGGGCAGCGCCATCGGCAGCCTCCTGTCGGGGTGGTCGGCATCGTAGCGGCGGCGAGATCGACAGACAATCGCCGACCCGCGGCCGGCGCCGCTGACGCTCGGCTTGCATCGAGGCTGCCAGCCGTCGACCATCGGCGCGCCCGGCTCGAACTGGCCGTTGGAGGCGTCCCATGCACATCCGCCCGCTCGCCGTCGCGTCGCTGCTCGTCGGCGCCTTCGCTGTGGCCTGCGATGCGCCCGCCGACTCGCCCAGCGACGTCGCGCCCACCGACGCCGTGGCCGACGCCGCCCCCGACGTGACGCCCAACCCCGCCGCCGCGCTGGCGCCGACGCTGGGCATCGACCGCTACGTCGGCGCGATCACGCCCATCGAAGAGCGCCGCGCCCGCGGCGCGATCACCTATACCTTCGACCCCGCCGAGGGCCCGGTGTGCATGCGCGGCGCCCCGTATCGGGCCAGCGTGCGCGAGACCGGCTCCGACGACCTGGTGATCTTCCTTCAAGGCGGCGGGGCGTGCTGGTCGGGCTTCTGCCTGGCCGTCGTCGGCGCGCCGCCCGGCATCCCGGGCATCGACATCCTCGACCCCGACGACGAGACCAACCCGGTGCGCGACTGGAACGCCGTCTACCTGCCCTATTGCGACGGCTCGTTCTTCGCCGGCGACCGGGGCCACGACGACGACATCAACGGCAACGGCCCGCGCGAGCACCGCGGGCTGGCCAACCTCACCGGCGCGCTCGAGGTGGCCCGCCTGCACTTCGAATCGCCGCGGCGCGTCCTGCTCGCCGGCAGCTCGGGCGGGGCCTACGGGCTGCTGCTCGCCGGCCCGCTCGTGCGCCACTACTACCCCGACGCCGAGCTGATCCTGATGGCCGACTCGGGCATCGGCCTCGGCCGCGCCGGCGAGACGGACTATATCGACACCATCCTCGCCGAGTTCGGCGTCGCCGACTTCCTGCCCGCCGACTGCGCCGATTGCCGGGTCGACGGCCACATCACGGCGCTGATCGACTGGTACCTCGCCCGCGATCCGAACGTGCGCATGGGGCTGTACAGCGCGTGGTACGACTCGGTGCTGGCCGACATCTTCCTGCAGATCGCGCCCGAGCGCTTCGCCGACGCGCTCGCCGAAGAGACCCGCGCGCTCAACGCCGCGTGGCCCGACCGCTTCCGCCGCTTCATCACCGACGGCGTGCAGCACACCAGCCTGCTGGGCAACCCGCTGGGCATCATCGGCGCCGACCTCACCGCGGTCGAGCTGCCCGAGGGCGCGCTCGAAGAGCTGCTCGGCGGCGGGCTGGTCATCGAGGGCATGGTCGCCACCGAGATCGACGGCCTGACCATGGCCGCGTGGCTCGGCGGGCTGATCGACGGCGACCTGGACGTCTGGGTCGACATCGAAGCCCCGCGCGGCCCGCCGCCCGCCGCAGCGCCCACCGAGCCTGCGGAGCAGTAGCCGCAGCATGACCCCCCGCCAGCAGGCCCGCCGCGTCGTCGACCTCGCCCTGCCCGCCGCGATGCAGGGGCTGGTGATCACCGCGCTGATGTTCACCGACCGCCTCGTGCTCGGGCGCTACAGCGACGACGCGCTGGCCTCGCTCAATACCAGCGGCACCGTCGCGTGGTCGCTCTTGATGATCGGCACCGCCTGGACGGCAGGCGTGGTCGCGGTCGTCGGCCGGGCGGTCGGCGCCGGTGATCGTGACCGCGCGGCGGCCACGGCGGGCGCCTCGCTGGCGCTGGCCCTCGCCCTGGGGCTGGCGACCGCGATCGGCGGGTCGTTCCTGCTCGAGCCCATCGCCTACGCCATGGCGCCGCCGCCACAGACCTCGGCCGTCGTCCGGGCGCTGGCCGTGGACTATATGGGCATCCTGCTGCTGGGCATGCCCTTCGCCTTCGTCGGCGCCGCGGCGATGGCCAGCCTGCACGCGGGCGGCGATACCCGCACGCCGGCGCGGGCGATGGCGTTGGCCGGGCTGCTCAACGTGCTGCTCACCGTGCCGCTCGTGCCCGGCTGGGGCCCGCTGCCCGAGCTGGGGGCGAGCGGCGCGGCCATCGGCACCAGCGCCTCGTTCGTGCTGCAGGCGGCGGTGCTGGTGTGGGCGCTGCGCCGCGGGCGCGGACCGGTGAGCGTGCAGCGCCCGCGGTGGGCCGCGCTGCGCCCCGTCCTGCGCATCTCCGGCCCGGCCCTCGGCGAGCGCCTGCTGTATCAGTCGGGCTTCCTGGTCTTCGCCGCGCTCGTCGGCCGCCTCGGCGACCAGGCCATGACCGCCCACCAGTCGCTCATGGCCATCGAGTCGCTGGGCTTCATCGCCGCCGACGCGTTCGGGGTCGCCGGCGCGGCGCTCGTGGCCCAGCGGTTGGGCGCGGGCGACGCCGACGACGCCGCCCGCGCCGGCTGGTGGTCGGCGGGGGTGGGCGTCGCCGCCCTCAGCGCCGTCGGTGTGCTCTTCTTCGTGGCCGCCGAGCCGCTCGTGGGTCTGTTCAGCGACGACCCCCAGGTCATTGCGCTCGGCGCCGACTGCTTGCGCATCGGCGCGGTGGCCCAGCCGCTGATGGCGGCGGTGGCCGCGCTCGGCGGCAGCCTGCGCGGCGCGGGTGATACGGCCACGCCGATGCGGGCCGCCCTCGTCGGGCCGATCGTGATCCGGCTGGCGGCGTGCTGGCTGCTGGCCTTCGAACTCGAGCTGGGCCTGGTGGGCGTCTGGCTGGCGAGCACCGCCGACTGGATCGCCCGCGCCGTCTGGCTGGGTATCGCCTTCGCCCGCGGCCGCTGGCGCAGCATCCGGGTGTGAGCCCGGGGCTGTGCCACAGCCCCGAATCGTCACCCGGCGAGCGGTACGGCCGATGAAGAATCGCGGCGGTCGGCCGCTGGGCCATCGCGGTGGGTGGGATCTCGCGGCTGTCGGCCATCCGAGCCAGCGCGCTTTCCCCTGCTCGCCGGTGGCCGGTAGAGTCTTTGTCGAGGACCTGCCCGGCGGCGTCGCCGCGTTCGGGCCCATCGACGAGGAGAATGGGGTGGCAGCGCGCTTCGCGTGGGTCGGTGTCTTGTTCCTGGCCGGGTGTATCGACGTGCCGCCACCGGTGCAGCTGCCCGACGGGGCCATGAGCGGGGTCGACAGCGCGGTCGACAGCGGCCCGTCGGACGATCAGGGCGCCCGCGTCGATCGCGACGCGTATGACGACCGCGCCGCCGACGGGCTGCCGCCGCCCGACCCGTGCGCGGTGTGCCCCGCCGAGACGTTCTGCATCGACGGCACCTGCGCCGCGTGCGAGCCCGGCACGCATCGCGGCTGCGCGACCGACGGCGTGCGGCCCGTCTGCGACCCCGAGACCCGGACGTGCACCGGCTGCGCCGACGGCGACTGCGGCGGCGGCCACTGCCTGCCCGACGGCCGCTGCGTCGAGTGCGATCCGGGCGCGGGCGGCTGCGGCGATCCGAGCCGTCCCATCTGCACCGCCAGCGGCGTCTGCGCCGGATGCAGCGCCGACGCCGAGTGCTTCGCCGCCGGGCGTCCGCCGATCTGCGACCTCGACACGGGCGTCTGCCGGCTGTGCCTCGAAGGCAGCCACCGCGGCTGTGACCCCACCGGGCAGCTCCCGATCTGCGACGGCGGCCAGTGCCGGGCGTGCGATGGCGCCGCCGAGTGCGGCGGCGAGCGGCTGTGCGTCGACGGCGCCTGCGTGGGCTGCAATACCGCCGACAACGGCGGCTGTGACCCGACCGGCCCCGAGCCGATCTGCGTGGGCGGGGTCTGCGTGCCGTGCGCCGGCAACAACCAGTGCACCGACCCCCAGCGCGGCAAGTGCGTCGACGGGCGCTGTCGCGAGTGCCAGCCGGTGAACCACAGCGGCTGCGACAGCGCCGGCGACCGGCCCCTGTGCCTCGACGGCGACTGCGTGGCGTGCGGAGACGTGGGCGGCGCCTGCGCCGACCGCGATCCGACCCGCCCGATCTGCCGCCCCGACGGCCGCTGCGGCGCGTGTGATCCCACGACGGGCGTCGGCTGCGATCACGCCAGTGATACGCCGGTCTGCGACGCGGTGACATTGACCTGCGTCGGCTGCCGACGCCGCGCGGACTGCCAGCCGGACTATTGCGACATGAACACCGGTCGCTGCGGACCATGTGTGCCCGATACGTCGATCGGCTGCGAGGCGCGCTCCGAGACCCCCATCTGTCAGGCCGGCGCGTGCGTGGCGTGCCGCGCCGACGCCGACTGCGTCGACAACCCCGGCGGCCCGATCTGCAACCGGGATGGTTATTGCGGCTGCGACGACGACGACGAGTGCGGCGGCGTGCCCGGCAGCCTGCACTGCCACGGCGCCGGGGACTGCGGCTGCCATCGGGACGACCAGTGCATCGAAGGCTTCCGCTGCGCGGACGACGGCTACTGCTACCCGAACCCGATGTGAGCCCGCTGCCGGGCCGCCTGCACCGCCCCGTCCGGTCGGCGCAGGCGGCCACGCTCACCCTCGTCGGCGACGCGCGAGCCCCAGCAGCCCGAGCAGCCACCATGCGTTCGGCGCGGGCGCACCCGGCGTCGTCGAGCAGCCATCGTCGGCGGGCGGCGGGCAGTGACGCAGCCGCTCGGCGGTCGGCGCCCGGTCGCGGATGAGGATGGCGCACTTCTCTTCGGGCGTGCGGACCTCGAATGGCCGGTCATCGGTGGGATCGCAGGCGTCCCCGATACCGTCGCCGTCCAGGTCGAGCTGGTCGGGATCGGCGTTCAGCGGGCAGACATCGGGCGCGTCGTCGGGCACACCGTCGCCGTCGTCGTCGGCGTCGCACAGGTCACCGGCGCCGTCGCCATCGGTGTCGAGCGGGCCGTCGGCGATACGGGGGCAGACGTCGGCGGTATTGCCGACGCCGTCGCCGTCGACGTCGGGATCACACACGTCGCCGAGGTCGTCGCCGTCCAGGTTCTCCTGCTCGGGGTCGTAGATCTCGGGGCACGTATCGAAGGTGTCGTTGACGCCGTCATCGTCATCATCCTCGTCGCAGACGTTGTCCCGCCTGTCCCCGTCGGTGTCGAACCCGGTGTCGACGTCGTCCGGGCAGCTGTCCCGGTCGTTTGTGATCCCGTCCCCGTCGAGGTCGTCGTCGCAGGCATCGCCCTCACCGTCTCCGTCGGTATCTTCCTGATTCGGGTTCGGCGCCTCCCGACAGTTGTCGACCGCGTCGACCTCACCGTCTCCGTCGCTGTCGTCGCAGACATCGCCGACGCCGTCGCCGTCCCAGTCATCGCGGTTGTCGCTGGCCACCCGCGGGCAGTTGTCGAGCACGGCGGGCAGCGTCAGGCTGTCCTCCATGGCTTGCCATCGCTCCAGATCTTCATCGACCCAGCCGTCTTGATCCTGGTCGATGAGATCGGGCTCTTCGCCGCAGCCTTCGGCGCACTCGCCTTCTTCGTCGATCGCGTCGTCGCCGTCGTTGTCCCGCCCGTCGGCAGAGGGGCCGCAGATGCCATCGCCCTCGCAGTTGGGGATGCCATCGCCGTCGATGTCGGGGTCACACGCGTCGCCGACGCCGTCGCCGTCGAGGTCGAGCTGGTCGGGGTTGGGGATGCGTCGGCAGTTGTCTTCGGGCAGCGACGGCGGCTGGTCGCGACCGGGCCACGCCGCGAAGGCGAACGCGCGCTCACTGGCCTCGTCGACCCGGCCGTCGCCGTCGTTGTCGAAGAAGTCCCGGCCGCCGTGGTGGCAGTTCGACGCCGCGTCGCACTCGCCGCCTTCGTCGGTCTCGTGGTCGCGGTCGTTATTGTAGCCGTCGTCGTCGGGGTCGCAGATCCCATCGCCGCCGCAGTCGAGCACGCCGTCGCCGTCGTCGTCGGGGTCGCACGCGTCGCCCACGCCGTCGCGGTCGATGTCGGGCTGCTGCATGAACGACGGTGGGCCCGGATCGACCAATCGGGTGCCGGCGCTGTAGATGAGCGGGCAGATGTCCGCCGGCAGGTCCCCGGGGATGGCCTCGGTCGGCAGCGCGTCGCTGTCGGGGTCGAGATCGCAGGCGTCTCCGAACCCGTTTCCGTCGTAGTCCCACTGCTCGGGGTTCGCCACGTCGTCGCAGTTGTCGAGGTGCGGGGGGATGCCATCGCCGTCGGTGTCGTCGTCGCATGCCATGTCATCGGGATCGGCGCACTCGTCGTAGACCCCGCGGGGGTCGACCGAGTCGGGGTGCGGGGCTTCGGTCTGACCGTCGCCGTCGGCGTCGGGCTCGGTGTAGCAGGCCGGCGAGCAGCCGTCGCCCGGCAGGTGGTTGCCATCGGCGCATCGGTCGGGGCCCGGCGGAGGCTCGGCGTCGATGCCGCAGCCGGTCGGGATGCCGTCGACGACCCGATAGCGGAAGACGCCCGGCTCACGCACGTTGGACAGGCGGCACAGCAGCAGCACGTCGTCGGTCATCGAGCCGGACCACATCCAGCCCGGCCCGTCCGGCCCCTGGCCGCCGTCGAAGCCCATGACCGCCTTCTGGTCGTCGCGATCGACGCCGTGGGTCCAGTTGCACGCGTGGTAGCGAAGCTCGATGTCGAAGTTGGCCGGGTCGGCGCCGGCGGTCAGGATGACCTGCCAGGTGTTGTGGGTGGCGACCCGGGGGCCCCGGTCGGGGACCCGATACCACGTCGCGATGAAGCGCCCGCGGGCGCCGGTCTCGGGATCGGCCGGCAGGCTGGCGTAGTAGGCGATGGTGGGGTCGAGCTGGCCTCGCTGGAAGCTGCCGAGGCCGGAGCTGTGGTGGAAGGGGGCGATCCGCCGGACCGAGAACCCGGCCGCGTTGAACTCATAGGGGATGGGGCCGACGGCTCGGCCGTCGCCGTAGCCGAATGAGACGCTGCCGCGTCAGTTGAAGTAGACGGTGAGCTCGGGTTCGTCGGCGTAGTAGACGAGCCCGTCGGGGAAAGCCACGGTGACGTCCAGCTCGCCGACGTCACCGTGCGGCTCACCCAGATCGACCGGTCCACCGAGGCCATCGATCAAAGGCGCGCCGTTCTGCGCATGCGCGCCGAGAGCGCCGAGGAGGACGCCAACGACCATGAGATGACGCATCAAGGTAGCCTCGGCCGGCGGACGTCGAGAAAACCTCCCGGTGGGCTCAGGTCTCGAAACCGGTCAAAGACCTGCAACGCATCATAGACGCCGTCGCCGTCGTCATCCGGGTCGCACGCGTCGCCAGCGCCGTCGGCGTCTCGGTCGCGCTGGTCGGGGTCATGGACCGTCGGGCAGCTGTCGATGGGATCAGCGATCCCGTCGCCGTCGTGATCGCGTTGCCAGGCGCAGGTGATTCGGCACGCCGTCCACGGCAGCAGGTCGCACGCGTCGCCGACGCCGTCCCGGTCGCTGTCGAGGCGCGCGGGATCAAAGACGAACGGGCAGGTATCGGGGCGCAGCGGCGCGCGAACGCGCGCGGACGCATCATCGCCGTCCGGATCGGGGTCGCACACATCGCCCAACCCGTCGCGATCGAGGTCGAGGTTTCGGGGGTCCGGGTGGTGCGGGCAGCGGTCGAACGCGTCGGGCCAGCCGTCGTTGTCGTCGTCAGGGTCGCACGCGTCGCCGCGCCCATCTCCATCAGTGTCGACCTGAAGGGGGTTCACGACAAGCGGACAGTTGTCCTCCTCCCGGATTTCGTCGTCATCCGCGTCGAGGTCGCAGACGTCACCCTCACCATCGTCGTCGACGTCCTCTTGGAGCGGATTGAAGTGCTCCGGGCAGTTGTCTGCTTCCCGCCAACCATCGGGCCTTCTCCGCGTTTGGCCATCCGCCTCGAAATTGTCGGGCTCTCGTTCCCCCACGATCTGCCCCGCACCACCGACTTCGATGACCCACGCGCCCGAGTCCCCGTCGCTCGACCCCTCGAGCAGCAGCTTCGCCCGCCCGCGCAGCGCGCCATCAACCGGATCGGGCATGAGCTTCGAAGCTCGTGCGTATCTCCTCATCGCCATCCAGGTAGAACCCGGCCCGGGGTTCTGCGACCAGCGTCTCCGTCGGCAGCGTCTCGTACCGGAACTCGAGCTGATGGATGACCGCCTGCTCATCCCACGACAGCGTCACGCTGAACGTCGCCCGCTGCGCGTGCTCGTCGCAGTCCGCCGTCGGGATGTCGCGCCAGATGATGGCCAGATGATCGGGACCGCTCGCGCGCTCGAGCGTGCCGGCGGGCGCGTCACCACACACGCCGGGCGCGAGGGTCGCCCAGAATGGGGCAATGACCGGCCCCGTGCGCAGGTCTGCCAGCGGTCGCGGCGCGTCCGCGTCGAAGCCGACGGCGTTGAAGGCCAGAATGCCCTGGGGGTAGACGGAGACGTCGAATACGGCCCGGCCCCCGATCGACAGCCCTGCGGGCAACGACGCGTCCTGCCCGCCAGCCGACAACGTCCACGGCGCCGCGACGGGGTCGCCTTCAGCGTCGATCGACAGCACCACGTCGCCGTCGGGGACGGGCGCGGCGTAGCTCACGCTGAATGAGGCGACAGCGGCCATGATGAGGAGAGTGCGCATTTCGGATGCCCTTCGCCACTGAGTATGCCCATACCGGATGTGTTCAGCCATGCTGAACGGCCGAGGGTTTCTTGACGGCGAGGATAGCAAGATGAACGGCGTTGGCCTAGAGAGGCCAGGCCCCGGGCCGCTCTCGGGGAGAGAGCGCTGTCAGCAGAAGCTGTCACATTGAGCGCTCTTGCATACGCTCCAGCGATCAGTCCACGTCGCCGGGGATCGCGCCCCGCGCCTCGTCGACCATGTCGAGGAACTCATCCTCGCCGATGATCGGCACCTCGAGCTTCTCGGCCTTGGTCTTCTTGCTGCCGGCCTTGCCCTTGTTGCCGATCACCAGATAGCTCAGCGACTTGCTGACCCCGCTCGCGGCGATGCCGCCCAGCTCTTTGACGATGTTCTGCGCGTCGCCGCGCTTCATCGCTTCGAGGGTGCCGGTGAACAGGAACGACTGGCCGACCCAGGGCAGGCCCTCGGTACTCGGCGGGGGCTCGGCGTCTTCGACGGTGACGTGCTCGAGCAAGCCGTCGATGAGATCGCTGCGCTGCTCGAGCCCGGCGACCACCCGCGCGGCGAGCAGGTCGCCGAACTTGGGCAGCGGCACCAGCTCGGCGGGCGTCGCCGCGCGCACCTTGGGCAGCGAGAGGAAGTGCTCGGCCAGCGTCTTCGAGGCGGTCTTGCCCAGGTCGGGCACGCCCAGCGCCCGCAGGAAGGTCGCCAGCGGCTGGCGGCGGGTGGCGTCGATCTGGGCCAGCAGCTTGTTGGCCAGCGTCTCGCCCATGCGATCGAAGCGCATCAGCGCCTCGGCGGTGAGGGTGTAGTAGTCGACCGGGCTGCCCAGCGCGCCGCCTTCGACCAGCGTATCGAGCCAGACCTGCCCGAAGCCTTCGATGTCGGTGACCTTGGCATAATGGCTCAAGATACCCACCGACTGCGCCGGGCAGCCAAGGGTATTGGGGCAGACGACGAAGTCGCCCTGGATCTCGACGCCGCCGCCGCACGAAGGGCAGTCGGCGGGCGGCTCGATCTTGCCCTCGCCCGGCTCGACCACGGCTTCGAGGTAAGGGATGACCCCACCGCGGCGCATCGCGGCCACGGTGGCGCCGATGGTCAGTTCTTTCTGCTGCACCAGCCCCCAGTTGTGCAGGCTGATGCGGGTCACGGTGGCGCCGCTGAGGCTCACCGGCGCGACGATGCCCACCGGGGTCAAGGCGCCGGTGCGGCTGACGCTCCACTCGACGTCTTCGAGAGTCGTCGTCGCGCTGTCGCCCTGCAGCTTGTAGGCGATGGCATAGCGTGGGTGGTGCGCGGTCGCGCCCAGGCGGTCCTGCTCGGCGAGGTCGTTGGCCTTGAAGACCACCCCGTCGATCTCGAAGTCGAGGGCGTCGCGGCGGGCGACGTACTCCTCGTAGCCCGACTGCACCTCTTCGCGGGTGACCATGCGGTGCTCGACCGGGTCGAAGCCCCAGCGGGCGGCGTTCTGGAACTTGTCCAGCTCGGTCGCCGCCACCCCGCCCACGACGTCGTAGGCGTAGAACTTCAGCCCCATCTTCTCCGAGCGGTCGGGGTCCTTCTGCTTGAGCGCGCCGGCGGCGGTATTGCGCGGGTTGGCGAACTGCCCGGCCAGCTCGGCGAAGCGGCTCAGCGGCAGATAGACCTCGCCGCGCACCTCGAGCGCGTCCAGATCGGCGGGCAGCTCGACCCGCTTGGGCACGTTGCTGATGCGCAGCACGTTCTGGGTGATGTCTTCACCCACCGTGCCCGAGCCGCGGGTCGCCGCGACCGCCAGCCGCCCGTCGGCGCCATAGCGGATCGAGCAGGCCACCCCGTCGACCTTGGGGGTCATCACCAGATCGCCTTCGAACTTGGCGGCCCACTTGAGCAGGGTCTCTTCGTCGTAGGCCTTGTCCAGGCTGAGCATCGGGTGGGCGTGGGTCACCGGGTCGCCGGGGTTGTTGTCGGCCGACGGGCCCATCGCCGAGAGCACCGGGTGGTTCGGCGCCTTGTCGCGCAGCGCCTCGACGAGCTTGTCGTAGTCGTAATCGCTGACGGTCGGCGCCGCGTCGTCCCAGTAGCGGCGGTTGTGCTCGGCGACCTCGGCGGCGAGGCGGTCGGCGTCCCAGCTCTGCCAGCCCGCGGGCAATGGCTTCAGTGCCATGATGGCTCCCCCCAAGAGAGTGATTCGGTGTGTCGGATGACTATGGGATATGCGTTCGTCCGATGACTGTTCGTAGACCGATCGCCGGATGACTCAGCGGCCGGTGCGCCCCATCTCCTGCGCCTGCACCACGGTGATGGCGGCCATGTTGACCACCGCCCGCACGCTGCAGTCGCGCTCGAGCACGTTCACCGCCCGGTTCATGCCGATGAGGATCGGCCCGACCAGCTCGGCGTCGCCCAGGTGGCGCAGCAGCTTGTAGCCGATGTTGGCGCTGTTGAGCTCGGGGAAGATCAGCACGTTGGCCTCGGCCTGCAGGGTGCAGAAGTCGAAGAGCCGCTTGCGCTGCGCCACGTCGAGGGCCGGGCCGACCTGCATCTCGCCGTCGGCGGCCAGATACGGCGCCCGCTCGCGCAAAATCGACACCGCCTTGCGCACCTTGCTCGCCTGCGGCGAGTCGTTGCTGCCGAAGTTCGAGAAGCTGAGCATCGCCACGTGCGGCTCGATGTCGAGCCGGCGGGCCATCGCCGCCGTCGCCAGCGCGATCTCGGCGAGGTCTTCGGCGCCCGGGTCGATGTTCACCGTGGTATCGGCGAAGATCTTCACCCGGTCTTCGAGGATGACCAGATACGCGCCGGCCACCTTGCGCACCCCCGAGCGCGGGCCGACGATCTCGAGGGCCGGGCGCACGGTGTCGGGGTAGCTGCGGGTCATGCCCGAGATCATGCCGTCGGCGTCGCCCATCTCGACCATCATCGCCGCGTAGTAGTTGCGCCGGCGCATGATGCGCCGGGCCTCTTCGTGGGTGACGCCGCGCCGGTTGCGCCGCTGGTGGTAGGCGTCGACGTAGCGCCCGTAGCTGTCGGTGTGGATGTTGTCGATCAGCTTGATGCCGTCGAGCGCCACGTCGTTGGCCCGGGCCACCTCGCGGATCGACTCGACGTCGCCGATGAGGATCGGCTCGGCGATGCCCTCTTCGACGCACTGCTGCGCCGCGCGCATGATCTTGGGGTGCTCGCCCTCGGCGAAGACGAGCCGCTTGGGGTCGCGGCCGGCCTTGGTGATGATCTTGCGCATGACCTCGCGCTCGCGGCCGAGGATGCGCTCGAGCCGGTTGCGATAGGCGTCCCAGTCTTCGATCGGCCGCCGGGCGACCCCCGACTCCATCGCCGCGCGGGCCACCGCCGGGGCCACCCGCAACAGCGCGCGCCAGTCGAAGGGCTTGGGGATGATGTACGCCCGCCCGAAGCGCAGGGTCTGGTCGCCATAGGCCCGGCGCACGTCTTCGGGCACCTCTTCCTTGGCCAGCTGCGCCAGCGCGTGCACCGCGGCGAGCTTCATCTCTTCGTTGATGCCCGTCGCCCGCACGTCGAGCGCCCCGCGGAAGATGAACGGGAAGCCGAGCACGTTGTTGACCTGGTTGGGGTAGTCGCTGCGCCCGGTGGCCATGATCACGTCTTCCCGGGCGGCCATCGCGTCGGGGTAGCTGATCTCGGGGTCGGGGTTGGCCATGGCCATCACGATCGGGTCGTTCGCCATGCTGCGCAGCATGTCCTGGGTGACCATGCCGGCGACGCTGACCCCGACGAAGACGTCGGCCCCGGCGAGCGCGTCGCCGAGGGTGCGCAGCTCGGTCTCGACCGCGAAGCGCTGCTTGTAGGGGTTCATGCCCTTCTCGCGCCCCTGGTAGATGACCCCGCGGCTGTCGCACATGATCAGGTTCTCGCGCTGCACGCCCAGCGAGATGAGCAGCTGGGCGCAGGCGATGGCCGCGGCCCCCGCCCCGCTGAAGACGCAGCGCACCTCTTCGGCCTTCTTGCCGATGATCTCCATGGCGTTGACGAAGGCGGCGGCGGCGATGATCGCCGTGCCGTGCTGGTCGTCGTGAAACACCGGGATGTCGAGCCGCTCGCGCAGGGTCTCTTCGATGTAGAAGCAGTCCGGCGCCTTGATGTCTTCGAGGTTGATGCCGCCGAAGGTCGGCGCGAGCGCGGTGACCACCTCAACGACCTTCTCCGGCTCGGGCGCGTCGATCTCGATGTCGAAGACGTCGATGTCGGCGAAGCGCTTGAAGAGCACGCCTTTGCCTTCCATGACCGGCTTCGAGGCCTCGGGGCCGATGTTGCCCAGGCCGAGCACGGCGGTGCCGTTGCTGACCACCGCGACCAGGTTGCCCCGGGCGGTGTAGTCGAAGACCCGCTCGACCTCTCTGGCGATCTCGAGGCACGGCTCGGCCACCCCCGGGCTGTAGGCCAGCGACAGGTCGCGCTGGGTCTGCAGCGGCTTGGTGGGGCGGATGGCGATCTTCCCGGGGCGGCCCTGGGTGTGATAGTCGAGCGCGTCGCGGCGGCGTGACATGGGGACTCCGTGCGCTGGGGTCGAGGGCGTGTGGATGTCGTAGCAGACGGGCCGTCGGTTGCCAATCGCCCCGCGCGCCGTCATGCTCCGCCCATGACCACGCCGCTGCATCAGAGACTGCCCGACGGGCCCGTCGCCAACGACACCCTGCTCGAGATCTTCGTCGAGTGGACCTTCGACCTGGGCATCGAGCTCTACGAGGCGCAGGAAGAGGCCATCCTCGAGATCTTCGCCGGGCGCCACGTCGTGCTCAATACGCCCACCGGCTCGGGCAAGTCGCTGGTGGCGCTCGCGATGCACTTCCGCGCGTTCGCGACGGGCAGCCGCTCGGTCTACACCTCGCCGATCAAGGCGCTGGTCAGCGAGAAGTTCTTCGACCTGTGCAAGCAGTTCGGGCCGGAGAACGTGGGCATGCTCACCGGTGATGCGAGCATCAACCATCAGGCGCCGGTGCTCTGCTGCACCGCCGAAGTGCTGGCGGCGATGGCGCTGACCGAGGGTGACGCGGCCAGCGTGCACTACGCGATCATGGACGAGTTCCACTACTACGCCGACCGCGAGCGGGGCATGGCGTGGCAGATCCCTCTGCTGACGCTGCAGCGCACGACGTTCATGCTGATGTCGGCGACGCTGGGCGATACCCGCGAGATCATCGAGCGGCTCGAGGCGCGCACCGGCAAGCCGGTGGCCCTGGTGCGCTCGGCGCAGCGGCCGGTGCCATTGGCCTTCGACTATGTCGACGACCCGCTGCAGGAGCACCTGCAAGAGCTGCTCGAGAAGGGGCAGGCGCCGATCTACGTGGTGAACTTCACCCACCGCGACGTGGCCGAGCTGGCCCAGGCGCTGATGTCGATCAACTTCTGCTCGAAGGTCGAGAAGGCCGAGATCGCCGCCGAGCTGTCGGGTTTCCGCTTCGATACGCCCTACGGCAAGGTCGTGCGCCGCTTCGTGCGCCACGGACTCGGCGTGCACCACGCGGGGCTTCTGCCCAAGTATCGGCTGCTCGTCGAGCGGCTGGCGCAGAAGGGCATGCTCAAGATCATCGTCGGCACCGATACGCTGGGCGTGGGCATCAACGTGCCCATCCGCACGGTGCTGTTCACCAAGCTGTGCAAGTACGACGGGCGCAAGACGCGGCTGTTGAGCGTGCGCG
Source organism: bacterium (assembly GCA_030427205.1). Classification (GTDB taxonomy): domain Bacteria; phylum Myxococcota_A; class Bradymonadia; order UBA7976; family UBA1532; genus JACKDM01. Next base: position 79,663 of record JAUHXC010000020.1, read on the forward strand.
ACTTCAAGCAGATCGCCGGCCGCGCGGGGCGCAAGGGCTTCGATGACCAGGGCTGGGTGGTGTGCATGGCGCCCGAGCACGTCATCGAGAACAAGAAGCTCGAGCGCAAGGCGGCGGCCAACCCCAAGAAGCGCAAGAAGATCGTCAAGAAGTCTCCGCCCGACCGGGGTTATGTGCACTGGGACGACGAGACCTTCCGCGCCCTGTCGCAGGGGCAGAGCGAGCCGCTGACCCCGCGGTTCAGCGTCGACCACGGCATGCTGGTCAACCTGCTGCAGCGGGGTGAGGTGGGCGACGGCCGCGGGGGCTACGGGGCGCTGATCGATCTGATCGCGCGCAGCCACACCGGCGACTACGACAAGCGCCGCCTGCGCCGGGAGTCGAAGCAGCTCTTCGTCTCGCTGAAAGAAGCGGGGGTCATCGAGCTGCAGCCGCGGCCGGGGCGCAAGGGCCAGACGGTGCGGGTCAGCCCCGACCTGCAGCGGGACTTCTCGATCTACCACTCGCTGTCCCTGTTTCTGCTGTACGCGGTGGGGCAGGTCTCGCCGACCGACGAGCACTACGCGATCAAGATCCTCTCGCTGGTCGAGGCCATCCTCGAAGACCCGCACACCGTCCTGCGGGCGCAGCAGAAGAAGATGCGCGACGAGGAGTACGTGCGGCTCAAGGCCGAGGGGGCCGAGTACGACGAGCTGCGCGAGAAGCTCGACCGGGTGACGTGGCCCATGCCCGACGCCGACTTCATCTTCGAGGTCTTCGACGGCTACGCCCGCCAGCACCCGTGGGTCCGCCGGGATCACCTGCGCCCCAAGAGCGTCGTGCGCGACATGTTCGAGCGCTACGCCACCTTCGGCGAGTACGTGCGCCACTACGGGCTCAAGCGGGCCGAGGGCGTGCTCCTGCGCCACATCAGCCAGGTCTACAAGGCGCTGATGCAGTCGGTGCCCGACCAGGTCAAGGACGACCGGGTCTACGCGGTCATCGGCTTCGTGCGGGCGCTCCTGCGGGCCGACTCGAGCCTCTTGCAGACCTGGGAGGCGATGAAGGCCGGCGAGGAGACCCCGCTCGACGGCTCCGAGCCGGGGCCGGCGGCGGTGCCGACGCTGGTGGACGACCCGAAGCTCTTCCGCGCGCGGCTGCGGGCCGAGCTGCACGGCTTCGTCAAGGCGCTGGCCGATCAGGACTACGACGAGGCGGCGGACATGCTGCGCACTCCGCCCGGCATCGAAGAGGACGACGACGAGGGGGCCTGGACCGCGAAGCGGCTCAAGAAGGCGCTCGAGCCATACTACGCGGTCTACGGTGGCATCCGCTTCGATCACGAGGCGCGCAACGCCCGCCATACCCGGCTCGTCGAGACCGGCCCCCGGCAGTGGACCGTGACCCAGGTGCTCTGCGACGACGAAGGGGATAACATGTGGTTCGCCGAGGGCGAGATCGACCTGCGGGCCGATCCCGATCCTTCGGGGCCGTTGGTCGCGCTGACCCGATTGGAGAACTGAGTTGCCCCAGACCCGCGTCACCAGCACCGGGCAGATCAGCCTGCCCAAGACCATTTTGCGCTACCTCAACCTCAACCCGGGCGATCGGGTGGAGTTCGACCGCACCGCCGACGGGCGCGTCGTGCTCAAGAAGGTGTGGGTGCACGAGCCCAAGCCGTTGATCCAGCCGAGCGCGAAGTCGGTGCTCAAGAACATGCAGGTGGACGTCGAGCACAGCGCCGAGCCCAAGCCCAAACGCACCGACGACTGACGGCCAGGGCGCTCGGCTCCGACTGGTCGCTGGCGACATGCTCTGATAGAACGGCTGCGATGAAGATTCGGCGTCTCACGGTCCGCAACTTTCGTGGACTCGACTCAGCGAGTCTCGACTTCACCGACGGTGATGGTCGAGTGCGACCGCTGACCGTCATCGTGGGTCCCAACCGATCGGGGAAGACGACTTTCCTGGACGCACTGCACTTGGTGCACGCGTCTCTGGGCAATGCCCGTCGGCCGGCTCTGCGACCAGAGTTCGACCCCGATGATCCTCGACTGCGTCCAGATCCGAATCGCCCGATCCAGGTCGAGATCGAGTGGTCGTTCGACAGCAAGGACGAGTGGTTCGCCCTCGTCGACGTCGCCACAGCGCTGGGCGATACCCCTCCACCTTGGGCGGAGCGGTATGCCATGACATTCCACTGGCCGAGGCCGGACACTGGCCACTTCGGGGTGGTCGAGCAATCCCCCGACTTCACCAACCTCGCCTTCCGGGGGCGGGGACAAACGAGAGTCGGTCTCTCGCGACGGGTCGTCGAGGTCGCTGTTCTCGAGCGTGTCGGCGGTCTCTTGTACCTCGATCAGCGGCGCGCGATCGATCACCATCGCAACCTGTCCCGGCCGGCCTCTTCCGACGATCTGGCAGAGTCGGCGAGCGCGGGGGACATTCTGCCGTGGCTCGAACTGCAAGCGAGGCTGGATACGCGTTGGGACCCCGAAACCAAGGGCCCGAGCGGCTGGACGCGGTGCCGACAGATCTTCGCCCGGCTGGCACGGCCGTCGACGATCGACGACATGGAGCCGTTCCTCGACGGCTACGATCTCCGGTTTCGCGATACCCGGACCGGCACCACCTACTTCCTGGCAGGCACCAGCAGCGGAGAGCGTATGCTCCTCCGGATCACTGCCAGCCTGACCGCCTTCGGCCCACGGCGTTCGGTGGTCCTGATCGACGAGATCGAGCAGCATCTACACCCCCGCTGGCAGCGTAGCCTCCTGCACTTCTGCCGTTCGGGCTACGAAGGCGATACGCAGTTCATCGTGACGACCCACAGCGACAGCATCTTGCGCTATGTCGATCCGACCGCGGTGATCTCGCTGGGTGGTCTCGATCAGTGACGCTCACCGTCTTCTGCGAAGGTGCCGACAACGGGCCGGACATCCGGCTGATCGAAGCAGCCCGCTTCGCGCTCGAAGGCGAGTCGGAGCTCGCTCAGGAGACTGAGGTGCGCGCTGCGGGATCACGGGGCGACTTGAACCCTCTCCTGCGACTGGAGCATCGGTTCGGCGACGTACGCGCGCTGCGGGATCGTGACTTCAGCCCGCGAGGGGTCGTCGACGCGCAGCGGGCCAAGCCCCACCGCTCCTTCCCCCTCAGCCGGCACTGCATCGAGAGCTACTTGCTCGACACCGGACTGATCTCGGGCATTGCAGGGATCCCATCGGACGAGTACGAGTCGCTGCGCGACGCCGCGGCGGCTGAGCGACTCTGGATGGATGTACATCGCGGTGTCATCGAGCAGTTCTGCGCTCGGCATCGGCTTCATCCAGCGCGGGGCACTGAACAGGTGCGCGACAGGGCTGCCGCCACGGCGGCGGTCGAGACCTCGCTCAATGCCTTTCTGGCCCGTATCGAGACCCGTATGGACAGCTTCGACGTTGCTCACGAGGTCGAGGCGATGCGCCTGGACATGCAGCGAGACGGGCCGCTCTGGAGTCGTGTCGATGGCAAGAAGCTCTTGCGAGACATACACGGCCGCCTGAACCGGAAGGGTATGCGACTCGGCAAACAACAGCGGTTCGAGCAGGCGCTCCTCACCCGCGCGGAACTCGACCCACCGGCTGCGCTCGTCGACGACGTGCGTGCGCTTCTCGAGACGATCTGAGCTATCGGGCGTACGGCGACCGCTGTCAGCCGACAACACCATCAGCGGATGGTCTCGCGCACCTCGAACTCGGCGGTCAGCCGGCGGTGCACCGAGACCCGGACCCGCGGCCAGGGGCCGTCCACCGGGCGGCGGGCGATGTATTTGATCTCGTCGCGCCCCAGCTTGTAGCCCACCGTCACCCGATGCCGACCCGGCTGCAGCGGCGCGACGGGTCCTCCCAGCCAGGGCAGCTCACCGGCGGTCCCCCGGCCGCCGCTGGGCAACGCACCGACCGGATTCATCGTCCCACAGAAGCCGCTGCCCCGCGGCGCCCGGCGCACGTGCTGGCCTTCGAGCCGCTCGAAGCGGGTCACGAACCAGCCGACGTATCCATCGCCATAGACGGTCAGCGCGCTGTCGTTGACCACCGTCCACAGCAGATCGTCGACCGGCTGCCGCTGTTCGAGGCGCAGGCCGCGGGGCGGGCGCATGGTGAAGTCGATGTCGACGTAGAGCAGCTGCGGCACGTCGGCCCCCGGCGCCAGGGCCCGGCGGATCTCGATGGGCAGCACCGCGTCGTCGGGATCGGCGGTGGGCGTCCGGCAATGGGGCTCGGTCGGCGGCTCGGCCCCCGCGGGGGGTCGGGCGTAGACCAGCCCCAGGTCGAACGCGCCCATCGCGCCGTGCAGCGGCACCACCGTCGAGACCCGATCGCCGGCGATCTCGACGGTGATCCGGTAGCGGCCGGGTCGGTGATAGATCCCGCGCAGGGGCACGGGGGTCATCGGCTCCACCGAGGGCCACCAGTCGGTCCACACCGTGCCGTCGGGGCGCTCGACCCGCAGCTCGACCGGCGGGGTGACGAGCGGGCCGACGACGTAGAGCGACGCCGCGGGCGGGTCGGGGTCGGGGCCCGGCCGCAAGGCGCCGGCCGCGGGCGTGGCGAGCAGGCAGGCCAGCGTGAGGGATACGGCGCGGAGCGGGCGAAGCATGGCGGCCTCCGGTGCGGGGCTGGATGCACCGAGTCTCGCCTGCCTGCGCGCCGGCGAGGGAGTGCAGATCCCTGCGGGGGCATGTCGCGGGTCGGGTCAGCCGCCCATGCGGCAGACGAGCAGCCGGTCGTCGCGCCAGATCGAGGTCAGGTCGGGCCGCTGCGGCAGGGGCAGGTCGACGGTGCAGATGCGGAGCGGGCGGGCGATGGCCGCGAGGTCGTCGAGCAGCCGGTCGAGGCGGTCACCGCTGAAGGGGCAATACAGGAAGAAGACCGTGCCCCGGGCGATCTGCGCGCGCTGCGCGGCCACGTCGCCGGCGACGACGGTGAGGCGGTCGAGCTCCAGCGTGCTCACCAGCGCCCGGGCCTCGGCCACGAGGCCGGCCTGGACCTCGACGGCGATCGTGTCGGCGCCGGTGAGCAGGTGCACCAGCGCCGCCGCGCGGCCGACGCCGGCGCCGACGTCGACGAAGACGTCGTCGGTGGTCACCGCGGCGGCCTCGATCATGCGCAGCAGCGTCTCGACGTCGCACGGCAGATACGGCACGCAGCCCCGCGGCAGGTCGGGGCCGTCGGCGTGCAGCGGGTCGATGCCCAGGGCGCGGTCGGCCCAGCGGTCTCTTTCGGTCGGGGGCACCGCCAACAGCGCGGCGTGAAACTCGGCGGGGCTCACCGCCCCGGTCGAGAGGCGGCGATGCATGCGGTCGGCGTCGATGAGGGCGGCGTGCACCGCGCGACGCTATCAGATCGACGGGCGGATCACTCCACCGGGCAGCGGCCCTCGAACCACTCGCCGCAGGTGCAGTCGTCGATGAGCGACTGCGCGGCGAGGGTGCCGACCTGCTCGGGGCACTCGTCGCCGTTCTGCCAGTCGTCGCAGCCGCAGAAGAGCAGGGTCGTGCCGTCGTCGGCGCAGAGGAAGTTACCGCCGTCGGTGACCGCGTTGATCGAGCCGTCGTCTTCGAGCACCACCTCGCAGGGCTCGCCGTGGGCGAGCACCGGCTCGGGCTCGGGCAGCGGCTCGAGCTCGATGTCGTGGCCGCAGCCGGCGGCGAAGGCGAAGAGCGAGAAGAGGGCGGCGATCTGAACGAGAAGACGCATGGTGGGCTCCGGTGAGTCTGTGTGCCGCTGCCCGACGACGGCGTCGGCGGATCTCACCGGCGGCGCGCATTTTTGCGGGTGTTCTTGGCCGGCGAACAGATCGTTCGCGGCGGGTGTACGTGTCCGGCAGCCGAACCCGACAGCGCATCATTCGACCGCCAGGAGGACCCCATGTCGCGCCCGCTCACCCGCCTCGCCCTCGCCGCCTGCCTCGCCGCCCCCATCACCGCCACGCCCGCCTCTGCCGAGCCGGCCAAGGTCGCCGCGCCCACCATCGACTACAGCCGGGTCATCCAGCGGGTCGTCGCGATGCCCGGCGATGGCGACCTGCGCCAGCGCACCGCGAAGCTGGGCCTCGGGGTGATGAACGTCATGTGGGAGGATACCGGCCGCGCCGCCGGCTCGTCCCTCGGCCCCAACATCAGCGACCTGACGCTGCAAGTGCGCGAGAAGACGGCGTACGGCCTGCGCACCCACCTGCTGCCGGTCATCCGCCACCCCAACTTCAGCGACAAGACCGCCGACGTGCCCGCCGATTCGCTCTGGGTGCGGGTCGGCAACCAGCGCGCCCACGCCGACGGCGAGGACGTCGACAGCTCGACCCTGAAGTCGGTGCCGCTGACCCACCTGCTGGCGAATATGGGCGCCTTCTTGTCGGACCCGCAGAGCCTGAAGGGCAGCGGTGACTTCCTCGCCGAGCGCGATACCCACGTCCTCGTCAGCGCGCAGCACGTCTTCGTGCCGCTGCCGATGCAGGGCAAGGCCGAGTTCAACCCGGTGCTGTTCAACTACCAGAGCGCGCCCGACTCGCCGGCGGTGCTGACCCTGCTCGTCACCCGCCAGGGCACCAGCGCGACCATCATCGAGAACCGCGCCGGCGACCAGACCCTGCAGGGCTGGGGGCAGCAGCTCTACTTCAACAAGGGCGGCGAGCGCACGGTCTTCACCGCCGAGCGGCGCAGCGCCGTGGCCGCGCGCATCGAGCAGACCCGGGCCGTCGGCGGCACCCTCGACGCCCAGGATCGCGGCGCGCTCGAAGAGGGGGCCGACATGATGCTGATCGTGCAGGTGCCGCTGGTGCACGAGGGCCGCGGCTTCCTCAACGGTATGGAGGGCGGCATGCTCGAGCTCGACTCGGCCGCGGACTTCGACGGCGCGCCGATGCCGGCCAAGAGCATGCGCCGCACCCGCGGCGAGTCGAACGTCGAGCAGGCGGTGCTGGGCCACGGCGAGGTGCTGGGGCCGTTCCGCGAGATGGGCGGGCTCGAGCTGAAGCGCGACGCGCGGTTTCCCATCCGGGTCACGGTGCAGTTCTACAAGGCGACGAGCAACGGCGTGATCAGCGACGCCGACCTGAAGGCGGCCCACGACGACATCGAGCGGGTCTACGCCGACGGGGATTACGTCGGCTCGCTGGTGGTGCCCGAGGGCGAGCGGACCCGGCCCACCGATTGGATCAAGGACGATCCCCAGGGCGGCGCGTGGTGGCCGATGCCCGACTGGAGCTGGTTCGGCTGGCGCTGAGCCCCGCGGGCCCGTCCAGCGCATGGCGGCCCATGCCTCGTCCTGCGCGCTGGCGGCAGCGTCGCGCGTCGATCGGCGCGCAACCGGCGATCAGAACCGGCCGGTCACCCCCAGGCTCCAGCCGGGGCCGGTCGGGTCGAACGCGCCCGGGTCGACCCCGCCCGACGACCACTCGGTCTGAAACGCCTGATCGTAGTAGCCCTCGAGCACCACGCCGACGCCGAAGCGGCCCATGTAGGGGATGAAGCGCGGGCTGATCGGCCAGAACTCGAGGCCGGCGGCGGCCCGGGCGCCGAACTGCCACGGGTCGTCCTCGAAGCGCTCCCGGGCCCACAGCTCGTCGCCGATGGCCAGGCGGTACCAGTGCACCGTCGGGCCCAGCCGGCCATAGGCCGACAGCCCCAGCCGGTCGAAGCGATGCCGGTAGACCGCTGACAGGAAGATCGAGTTGTCCTGCCAGTGGGTGTCGAGGCCGTAGACCTCGCCGAACTCGTTGCTGCCGGTGAACGAGAAGCCCACCGCCAGCGGCCCCCAGACCCGCACGTCGAGGCCGATCTCGGCGGCGAAGTGGTTGCGGCCGTCCCCCAGCACGTCGAAGGCCGGGTCGAGGTGGATGCGCATGCCCCAGCGCATCGTCAGGTGGATGTCGTCGTCGCCGGCGCGCCGCGGGCGGATCTCGGCGGTGTCGGATGCCTCTCCGGCGGCCGGGGCCGGGGTCTGGGGGGCCGACTCGGCCGGGGGCGCCTCCGGTGCAGGGTCGTGGCCTTCGGCGGCCGCCGGCGGCTCGGCAGGGGCCTCTGCGGGCGCTTCTGCCGGGGGATCGGACCCCTCTTCGGCCGCGGGCGGGTCCTCGGCGGCGTCGGCGGAGGCCTCGGCGGTCTCTGCGGGGTCCTCGGCGGGGGCCTCTTCGGGCGCCTGGGCCCACGCGCCGCCGGCCAGCAACAGCGTCATCAGGGCGATCGGGTATGCGCGCGTCATCGGTCGAAGACCCCTTCGAGGAAGATCCCGTCCCGTCGCTGCAGGACCTCGGGGCTCAGGTCGGCGGTGGGGGCGACGACCACCCGGCCGGTATCGGGGCCGGCGAGCACCGCGACGAGCCGGTCGGCGCCGGGCACGTGCAGCAGCTGCTGCACGTCGGCGAAGTGCTCGGTCAGCGACACGGTCGAGGCGATGAGGGTATCGGTGGCCAGCACGGCCAGGTCGTCCGAGGCGGTCACCAGGTAGATCGCCGCGCCGTCGGGGGCGACGATGAGCGCCTGGATCTCGTCGGCGGCGTCGAGCGGGGTGGCGGTGCGGGCGTCGAAGTCGAGGATCACGACCCGGTTGCCGCCGACCCGGCCCACCGCCATGCGCCGCCCGGGGATGGGCTGCACGTCGCTGATGCTGCCGCCGACGACCAGCGGCGTCAGCGCCCGGCCCCGCTGCTCTTCGAGGCGGTCGAGGTCGGCGAAGACCACGCCGGCGGCGCCCGCCTGCCACAGCAGCGCGAAGCGGCCGGGCGTGCCGTCGTCGCGCTCGGCTTCGAAGGGCAGGATCCGGCTGACGGGCAGGTCGCTCTGCACCGCGACCCGGCCGGCGGTGGTCGGCTCGATGACCGAGATGCCCGGCAGCGAGGGCTCGACGGCGAAGACCCGCGGGCCGGCGTCGACGGCGAGCACCGCGAAGTCGCTGGGGCGCTGGCCGGCGGGCAGCTGGTTGAGATACGGCCGCGGCACGACGCCCGGCTCGCCCTCGGCGAAGCCCAGCGCGAAGATATCGTCGGCGGCGGCGGCCCGCACGAAGGCGGCGAGGCCCTCGCCCGCTTCGGCCAGGGTCACCTCGGTCGGGGCGACCGTGCGGGTATCGCCGGCGAGGGTCAGGTGCACGATGACCTCGTCGGCCATCGGCGCGGCGAGGTCGAAGAGCGCCAGATAGCGGTTCGACAGCGCCCAGGCCAGCTGGCGCTCGGCGCCGGCGACGACCGCCTCGGGGCTGACGATGATCGACTGCGGCACGTCGCCGAACGAGCGCAGCGTGCGCTCGACGAGGGCCCCGGTCTCGAGGTCGACGATGGCCACCTGGTTGGGGTTCTGCAGCACCTGGCCGGTATCGGCGCCGCCGCTGAAGAGCACCGCCCGCCGGCGATCGGGGGCGAAGGCCACCCGGGCGTAGCGGCCGGTCAACGGGGTCTCGAAGACGGTCTCGGGGGCGCCGTTGTCGAAGATCACCCAGCGCACGGTCGGCTGGTCGTCGAGCAGCAACAGCCCGCTGCGATCGGGGCCGACGGCGGTCAGGGTCGGTGTCGCCGGCAGCGGGTCGAGCCGGGTGCGCATGCTCGCCGGGTCGAGGGTGAACAGCGCGGGCTGATCGCGCAGGGTCCAGACGACGTGGCGGTCGAGCGCCAGCGGCTGGCCGGCGCCGAGGCCCCGTTCGAAGGCCGGCGGGCGATCGCAGCCGAGGGCGGCGGCGCAGGCCACGGCGGCCAGGGGCAGAAGAGCGCGCGACAGGGCGCGGGCGGCGGTCATTCGATCCTCCCGTCGAGGGCGTAGCCGGTCAGGGTCCGGATGGTGCCGTCGGTCTCGAGCGGCACGAAGCTGATGCGTCCGGTGGGGTGGTCCTGGGTCGCGAACGCCCGCTCGACGGCGGGCAGGACGCCGATGGCCTCGGCGGTCGAGCCGAGCAGCCAGCTGCGGCTGTCGAAGCGCACGAGGTCGATGCGCTCGAGCCGCGGGCCGCTGGCGGCCGCCCGGGGGTAGGCCACGAAGGCGGCGCCGGGGGCGAAGGTCAGGCCGTAGGGCTCGGCGGCGGTGGTCTGCAGCTTGACGAAGCCGGTGTCGAGGTCGATGAGCGAGTAGCCGTGCCGCGGCGCCAGAGTCGGGTCGACCACCTGCTCGAACTGCTGCTCGCTGGGGGTCATGTCTGCGGCGGCCATGTCGGCGACGGCCATGTCGGCGACGCCCATGTCATCGGGGGCCATGTCGTCGGCGGCCATGTCTTCGGCGGCCATATCTTCGGCGGCCATGTCTTCGACGCCCATGTCTTCGGCGCCCATGTCCGCGGGCAGCGGATCATCCTGCAGCGGCGGATCGAGCGGCACCGTCGCCGGCTCGGGCCCGTGCAGGATCCAGGCGACGCCGCCCGAGACCGCGCCCACCCGCGCCCGCTTGCGCAGCGGCACGTCGATGACCTCGCCGCCGGGCAGCGCCAGCAGCGCGGCGGCCGGCGGGTGGTCGCTGCGGGTCGCGTAGAGCACCGCCCGATCGCCCGTCGCCGAGACCGCCGCCGAGCCCAGCGGGCGCCGGCCCAGCTCGACGAGGCGCACCTCGCCTTCGCCGTCGAGCGGCACCAGCGCCAGCTGGCGGGCTTCGCGCAGCATCACCAGCGCCGTATGGCCCGCGCCGTCGGTGGGCGGCACCAGGTCGAGGTCGGTGGGCTCGGCGCCGAGGTCGACGGTGCGCGGCACGCCCTCGGTCAGATCGACGACGGTGATGCCCCGCTCGCCGGGCGCGCGGCTGGCGGCGTAGCGGCCGTCGGCGGTCAGCACCACCTCGCGGGCGGTATTGGAGAAGATGTCGGGGGCGGTGGGCACCGTCAGCGCGACGGCGGGGCCGTCGAGCCGGGCCGGCGCGATGACCGAGACGCCGTCGTCGGTCACGAAGAGCGCGGTGCCGTCCTCGGCGAAGACCACCTCGCGGGGGCCGAAGCCGATGCTGACCGGGTGCTGCACGCCGGCGTCGAGGTCGAGCACCACCACGTCCTGCACCGCCGAGGCGTCCTCCCCCGGCTCGACGTCGTTCAGGTCGAACCAGGCGTAGGCGAAGCGGCCCGCCGGGCCGACGGCCAGCGCGTTGAAGTGCCCCGGCAGCCGGTGGGTCTGCGGTTCGCCGCCCGGCTCGACGACGATCAGCTCGTCGCTGCCGCGGCAGAGCACCACCGCGGTGTCGCTGCCGGCGCGCACGGCGACGGCCGTGGGCCGATCGCCCACGTCGACCAGGGTCACCGTCAGCGCGGCGCCGTCGATGGCCGCCACCCGATCGGTCTCGGGCGCGGCGACCCAGACCACGCTCACGCCCGCGGCGGGGCGATTGCGCGGCGCGAGGGTCTCCTCCATCTCGGGCGGCGCCGGCTCGGGCGGCGGGGCGTCGGGGCCGGCCGGCTCGCCTTCGCCGTCGCCCGGCGCGCCGCCGCCCTGGAAGACGCAGGTGCCGTCGAAGCAGACCGAGCCCTGGGGGCACTCGTCGTCGTTCGCGCACGGGGCGCCGACGCCGGCGTCCCGGACGAAGTCGGCGCCTTGCTCGTCGCCGCTGTCGGTGTCGTCGCAGGCGAGGGCCAGCGCCAGGGCGCAGGCGGTCGACCAGAGGAGTGCCGTGCGGCTCATTCGATGCGTCCGTTCAGCGCGTAGCCGGTCACCGTCTCGATCGGCGCCTCGGGGTCGTCGAGCCGCAGGAAGCTGATGCGCCCGGTGGGGTGGGTCTGGGTGACGAAGGCCCGGTCGAGCGCGCTGAGCACACCGATGGTCTCCGGCGGCGAGCCCACCGGCCAGGTGCGCACCGACAGGCCCGTCAGATCGACCCGCTGCACCGCGGCGACCCGGGCGCTCGCGGCGGGGTCGTCGACGTTCGAGAGCCGCAGGAAAGCCGCGCCGCGCTCGGGCGCGAAGACCAGCCCCGAGGGCTCGGCGGCGGCGGTCTCGAGCTTGACGAAGGCGGTGTCGAGGTCGACGAGGCTGTAGCCGTGGCTGTGGCGGATGAGCGCCTCGGGGTCGTTCGGCGGCGGGTCTCCGGCGGCGCGGCCGTGCAGCACCACCGCGACCCGGCCGGTGGGGTCGACCTCGGCGCCGCGGGCCGCCTTGCGCAGCGGGGTGAAGACCAGCGCGCCGGCCTCGGGGGCGAGCAGGCCGGCGACGCCCGGTCCGTCGAGCGGGTCGGTGGTGGTGTAGAGGAAGGCCCGCCGCCCGTCCCGGCCCACCGCCGCCGCGCCGAGCCGCGAGCCGCGCAGCGAGACGGTGGTCAGCGCGGCGTCGAGCGCGTCGGGGTCGGCGATGGTCGCCGGGTCGAGGTCGAAGGGCACCAGCGCCAGCTTGTCGGCGCCGGGCAGCATGACCAGCATCCGGCCGTCGGGCAGCAGGTCGAGGTCGGTGGGCAGGCCGCCGAGCGGCACGAAGCGCGGCACGCCTTCGAAGAGGTCGACCACGGTGACGCCCGGCTCGTCATCGGTCCGGCTGGCGGCGTAGCGCGCGTCGGGGCCGATGATGACCTCCCGCGGGCCGAAGTCGCCCAAGGTCGCCGCCAGCGGCACGATCGGCGCCGGGCCGGGCTCGGGCTCGCGGGCGATGATGCTCAGGCCGTCGTCGGTGATGACCAGGGCCGCGCCGTCGGGCGCGAACTCGATGCGGGTGGGGCGATAGCCGACGACGGCGATGGTCAGCGCGTCGCTGCTCAGGTCGAGCACCGCCACCTGCTGCAGCGCCGAGGCGTCTTCGCCGGGGCGGGCGGCGGCCAGATCGAACCAGGCCAGCGCCCGCTCGCCGGCGGGGTCGACGATGAGCGCGTTGGCGTGGAAGGGCAGCGCGAAGCGGGTGACCTCGTCGCCGTCGTCGGTCGGGCGGATGCGGAACAGCTCGTCGCTGCCCCGGGCGAGCACCACCACCTCGTCGGTGCCGGGCAGCGCGCGCACCACCGTGGGGTCGTCGCCCAGCTCGATGAGCCCGATGGCCCGGCTCTCGCCGTCGATGCGGGCGATGCTGTCAGTGCTCGGGCTGACGACCCAGACGAAGCGCTGGCCGGCGGCGGGCTCGCCGAAGGCTTCGAAGGTCTCTTCGATCTCCGGCGGCGGCGGCTCGGGCTCGGCCGGCGCGTCGGGGCCTTCGCCCGGCGCCGGATCGGGCTCGGGCTCGGGCGGCAGGCCCTGGAAGATGCAGGTGCCGTCGAAGCAGATGTCGCTGGCCGGGCAGTCGACGTCGTCGAGGCAGTCGCCGCGGGCCGACCGGGTATCGCCGGCGCACGCGCCGAGGGCGAGCCCGATCAGCGGCGCCACCAGCAGCGAGCGGGAGAGACGGGGCGCGGGCGCGCGGTGGGACATCGACACCTCGGGGAGCGGGTTCGCGGGGCGGGGCTCGGCGTTGCAGAGGCCGTGCCAGAGCGGCCCGTCACGGTGCGATGCAGGCGCGCCGGGGCGCGCGGGCCCGGATGGCCCGTTTCCAGGTGTCAACGGTGTGACATCGCGGTCAGGGGGTGGACGTTCGTTCGCAGAGCGCGGGACCGCGTCGTGAACGGGCGGCTACTGCAGCGTCTTGACCCGGCCGCCGCTGTTGGACTTGCCGTCGCCGGCTTTGTCCTTGCCGAGGATGGGCACCCGCCCGCCGCCGGTGCCGCTCGGCTTGGGGCCGCCCTGGGTGCCGAGCAGGATCTGGCTCGGCGGCGGCGCCGCGGGCTCGGGCTCGGGCTGCGGTTCGGGCTCGGCCACTGGCTCGGGTTCGGCCACCGGCTCGGGCTTGGCGACCAGCTTGAGCGTACGGGCGTAGGTCTTCACCGAGTCGCCCGAGGGCCTGAGGCTCCACGTGGCGTCTTCGTAGCCTTCGAGCTTGACCGTCAGCGTATGGCTGCCGTTGGTCAGCCGGGTATGCAGCGGCGTGCGGCCGATGGAGCGGTTGCCCCAGTAGACCTCGGCCCCACGGGGTCGGCTGTAGACCGAGACCTTGTGATAGACCGGGCCGTCGTTCGCCGGCGCGGCGTCGGGCTCGGCCTGGGCCACCGCGGCGTCGGGCGCGGCCACCGCGGCGTCGACCTGGGCGACGACGGCGGCGTCGGGCGCGGCCTGGGCCACCGCGGCGTCGGGCGCGGGCGGCGGCGTTGGCGGCGGCACGTTCTGCGCGGCGCCGGTCTGCGCGGTGCCGTTCTGCGCGGTGCCCTGGTTGCCGGTCTGCGTCGGTGGGTCGGGCTGGGGCTGCTGCGGCTGGGTGGCCGGCGGCGGGCGCATCACCGCCAGCGCGACGACGGCGGCGGCGAGCACCGCCAGCGCGGCGTAGAGCCAGCCGTTGCCCTTGCGGGTGGTGCCGCGGTTGGCCTCCATCGACCAGCCGTGGGTGCTCGACGGCATCGAGGGCTCGTCCAGTTCGGCGGGCAGGCCCATCTGGTTGCGCACCTGCCGCAGCGCCATGCGCATCTCGGCGGCGCTCGCGAAGCGCTCGTCGGGGCTCTTGGCCAGCGCCCGCAGCACCAGGGCTTCGAGCTCGGGCGGCGCGTCGAGGTCGGGCTTGCTCTCCTTGAACGGCGGCGGCGCGCTGTGCAGGTGCATCCGGAACAGCTCGTGGTGCGAGGCGCTCTGGAAGGGCAGCCGGCCGGTGAGCATGCGGTACATGACCACGCCGAGGGCGTAGATGTCGGTGCGGGCGTCGACCTGCCCGAAGGCGACCTGCTCGGGCGCCATGTACTGCGGGGTGCCGCAGATCTGGCGCTCCATGGTGATCTCGGCCTTGTCGACCGGATCGTCGCTGTTGTCGATGTAGCGCGCGATGCCGAAGTCGAGCACCTTGACGAAGTCGGGCTGGTCGCCGTGCTGGGTCAGGTACAGGTTGCCCGGCTTGATGTCGCGGTGGACGATGTTCTTGCGGTGGGCGTGGTCGAGCGCCCGCAGCACCTGATCGACGATGTGGATCGTGCGCGCCGGCGGCAGGTGCGTCTGGTGCAACGCCTTGTGCAGCGTATCGCCGTCGAGCAGCTCCATCACCAGGTAGAGGTGCCCGCCGTCGGTGGTGCCGTAGTCGTGCACCACGGTGATGTTCGGGTGGCTCAGGTTCGAGGCGATGCGCGCCCCGCGGGCGAAGCGCTCGGTGCTGGGGTCGTCGGCCGGCGGCAAGAGCTTGATGGCCACCTGGCGCTGGATCGACTGCTGCCACGCGAGCCAGACCGAGCTGTCCATGCCGCCGACGCCGAGCAGCTCGCGCAGCGTATAGCGCCCGCCGACCACCTCGCCGGCCAGATCCTGGACCACGCGCCGGCCGTCGTGCGGACAGCGGGTCCGCCGCTCTTCGAAGCGGGTCCGGCAGCGGGAGCAGATCCAGGTCACGTCTCTTCCTCGGGCCTCGTCGGCCTCGGCGAATCTCCGCCGATCGGGGGCGATGGGGCGTTTTGTGCGGCTTCGCGGTCGACCGAAGCAGGTTAAGCGGGCAGCCGACGACCCGTCAAGCTCGCGTCGGGCGGGCGGCGGCCGCGCGCGATCGGCCCTGATACGCCACCCGGCGGGCCAGTTGACCGGAGCGTGGCAGCGCCCTCGCGCTGGCGTGGGATGCCTCCGGCTCGGCCGGGGTGCGTCGTCACCGGCCGCCGGCGGTCAGAGGTGGTCGATCCGCGCGATCTGCTCGCGCAGGTCGAGCACCTCTTTCTGCCAGTAGCGCAGGTCGCCGAAGTGGCCGAACGTGCGGCGGAAGGTGGGGTCGTGCCAGCGGCGGGCGATCCAGGTGGCGTAGTGGATGTAGCGCAGCGCCCGCAGCGGCTCGACGAGGCGCAGCCACTCGCCGGGGAAGTCGCGCACCTCGCGGTAGGCGTCGAGCAGCACCCGGCGCTGGCGGTCGCCCTCGGCGTCGGCGCTGGGCACCAGCATCCAGACGTCCTGCACGGCGGGGCCGGTCAGCATGTCGTCGAAGTCGAGGAACAACGGGCCGTCGGCCCACAGCAGGTTCGCCGGGTGGCAGTCGCCGTGGATCCGATGCAGCGGCACGTCGGCGAGCATGGGCTCGATGCGCGCGCACAAGGCGTCGACGGTGTGGCGGTAGTGGGCCTCGATCTGCGGCGGCAGGTGGCCCGCCTCGACGAGGTAGGCGGTATTGGCCCGGGCGTAGGTGTCGACGTCGAGGGTCGGCCGGTGGGTCGCCTCGTATTCTTCGCCGACCTCGTGCAGCTCGGCGAGCACCCGCCCCAGCTCGCGCAGCTGGCCGTCGGCGAACTCGTCGGGCACCCGCGCCCGCACCCGGGGGAAGATCGCGTAGTGGATGCCTTCGGCGTCGCCTTCGAGCGTGCCGAGCGTCGCGCCCTCGTCGTCGAGCTCGAGCGGCAGCACGACCGGCACGCCGGCGTCGTCGAGGGCGTAGAGGAAGTCGTGCTCGTCGTCGAGCGCGTCGAGGCTCCAGCGGCCGGGGCGATAGAACTTGCCGACGACGTCGCGGCCGTCTTCGCAGTCGAGCTGGTAGACCCGGTTCTCGTAGCTGTTGAGGATCACGAAGCGCCCGGTGCAGACCCGTCCGTCGACCTCGGCGGCGGCGTAGACCCGGTCGGGGGTCAGCCGGTCGAAGCGCTCGGCGAGCGGGTGGGCGGAGAGGTCGGCGCGGCCCATGTGCGGTTCAGGCCCCCGCCTTCGACTCGAGGTAGCGGGTCAGCGCGCCGGCCGTCTTGTCGAAGTTGGGCTCGATCATGCGCCCGATGAAGCTCTCGACGCCGCTGGTGGCCTTCTTGAGCATCAGCCGCGGCACGAGCCCCTTCAGGTCGAGCTCGAGCTTGCCCTTGATGCGCAGCTCGGTCGTCTCGCCGACCGCGTGGTAGCTCGTCGTGCCGCCGCATTGCACCCGGTCGGCCATGAAGCCGACCTCGAGGCTCCAGCGGCAGAGCCTGTCGGCCTCGAGCCAGGTGGCGCGGTCGTACCAGTACATCTTGTTCTGGTCGACGAACGGCCGCGCCATCGCCGGGATCTCGGTGCGGGCGGCGTACCACTGGTTGAGCATCTCGAAGACGCCCGGCTCGACCTCTTCCCGCTCGTGCTCGACGATGCGGTCGATGTTGGGCATGTACTCGGCGAGCCCCTGCAGCTGGTCGCGCATGGCCGGGAAGACCGCGTCGATGGGGAAGGGGATGGTCGAGACGACGTTGATGTCCATCGGGACTCCGAAGCGAGAGCGGGGGTCGAACGGCGCATAGTGGACTGCCGGGCGGGCGGCGTAAAGAGCCTCGCCCGGGGTCGGCGGGCCCGCGGAGCACCGGCCGTCAGTCGATCCGCTCGCGCCAGCAGCCGCGCAGGTCGTGGGACGCGGGCCGGGGCAGCAGGAGCGCGCCCCCGCGGGCGGTGGGCGGATGGGGCCCTCGCCGGCCGCGCAGCCAAGGTCGGTCGGGGTGGCCCGGCCAGCGGGTGTCCAGCGTATCGATGGCGGCGGTCTGGCCGCGGTCGAACGCGCTCCACGCGGCGAGCAGGTCGGCGACCAGCCCGCCGTCTTCGACCGCCTCGACCGGCTCGTCGCGGCCGTAGCGCCACTGGGCGTGGGCCGCCGCCCAGGCGTGCCGCTGCCAGTCGCCGTCCGCCTCGAACACGTAGAAGCGGGGCCCGATGGGCAGCCGGTCGTGCTCGCCGAGCACGCAGATCCCGCGGGCGTTCGGCGGCAGCCAGAAGCCGAAGCGCCGCCCGCCCGACGCCCGGGTATAGGTCACGTCGAGCCACGGGCGGCCGGTGACCCGGTGCACCTCGAAGTCGGGGTGTGGGTGCCCGGCGGGCATCGACTTGACGTAGCCCGGCATGTGCGGCCGGGTGATGCCGCTGGTGACCACGGCCCAGGTGCCGGCGGCGAGCGGCGACGTGAGCGCCACGTGCAGCGCCACCTTCAGCGGCAGGTCGGCGTCGGTGCCGCGCGCGAGGGCTTCGCCGAGCGTCGGCGGCGGGGTGAAGCTGCGGGTCGCTATGACCCCCGGGGTGAAGCTGCGGGTCGCTACGACCCCACGGGTCGCCGCGGTTGCGTCGAGGGTCCCGTCGGGGTCGAGCCCGCGCAGGAGGCTTTCGAGGCCATGGGGCGGCTCATACCCGCGGTGCCGGTCGGCGGCGCGCTCGATGATGCGCGGCGCGCCGTCGAGCGGGCTCGAGCGGGTGGGCTCCGGGGTCGCTGGGGCGTCGTCGGCGAAGTCCACCTGCACCTGCGCGTCGGCGTAAAGCATCAGGGGCAGCTCGCGCTGCGCCTGCGAGCGGGCGTCGACGACCACGATCCGATACGTGCCGGCGTCCAAGGGGCCGAAGCTGTGGCGGGCGCCGAGCGCCGAGCGCTCGACCCGCTGGCCGCGCCAGAAGATCTCCGCCCGATAGCGGCCCGAGCCGCCGCTGATCGTCAGCTCGCAGCGATATCTCGGCGCCGTTGCGAAAACCTTGAGCGGCCGGCTCAGCTGCCCGCGGACCTCGACCGCGGCGGACGCGCCGCGCAGGTGATGCCCCAGCGACTCGACGTCGACGACGAGCTGCCCTCGGCGCCAGTCCTTGGCCTCGCCCTCGCCGCGCAGCCCGCTCACCAGCCGCTCGGCGAAGTCGGTGCGGTCGACGCTGAAGCCCTCGGCGCGGGCCGACATGATCTGCACCGCCCGGGCGGCGCCGTTGCCGCAGGCCTCGGGCGTCATGCCGAGGCCCGAGACGTCGAACTCGGCGCGGGCGAGCAGGTTGCGGCAGCAGTCGAAGGCCAGCAGGCAGTCGGCGGGGCCCAGCCGCCGCAGCCCGGCGACCAGCGCGTCCCGACGCAGGATCGAGCGGCCGCTCCAGCGGGGGCTGGCGAAGCCGCCGAAGGCGAGCGCGTCGGTGGGTGGGCGCAGGCCGGCGTCCCCGAACGAGAAGCCGTGCCCGGCGAAGTAGAAGAAGAAGCGCTCGATCGTGCACGCCGACCGGTAGACCTCGCGGATGCTGAGCAGGACGTCGTCGAGGCGGACCGGCCGGATGGGCAGCTCGCCGCCGACCGTCCGTGCCAGGGCCGAGTGCCCTCGCGGCCGCAGCCGCTCGGCGACCGTCGGGGCGTCGTCGGAGAGGTGCAGCCAGACGTTCTTCGGGGGGATCCCGCCGTCGGTGAGCGCCCACTCGAGGAAGACGAGCGCCCCGTCCACCGCGGCCGGCAGCGTGCCCCCGGGCAGATCGGCGCCGTCGGCGCGCCGCAGGGCCCAGTGGGGGTAGTCCCCGATGCCGACGATGATCGCGTGGCTCGACATGCTCAGCTCCAGTCGAGCATCGCGGCGAGCGTCCGCGTGCGCCGGATCTGGCCCGCGCTCGTGCCCAGGTTGACCGCGCGAAAGGTCCGCGATCGATGCACGCCCATCACCCGCCCGGCCGGGTCGAGGATCGGCGAGCCGGAGTTGCCGCCGAGCGTCGCCGCGTCGTGCTGCAACGCGCCGTCGCGGTCGCCGACGAGCTGCCCCGGCGCGGCCCGCAGCACATCGGAGACGCCGTCGAAGACGATGCGGGTCACCGGCCCGGCGCCATTGGGGTCGCCCGGCAGCGTCGGGTGGCCGGTGACCATCAGCGGGCTGCCCGGCGCGACGGCCTCGGCCGACCAGCGCAATGGCGCGCCCGGCGGGTCCCGGCTCAGCCGCAGGATCGCGATGTCGAGCGGCCGGGCGAAGCGCTGGACCACGCCCTCGATTTTGATCGCGGTCGCCGGCCGTTGGTGCTCGTAGCCGAATACGGCGCGCGCGCCGCCGGGGGACGCGAGCGCCTCGACGACGTGGTCGCAGGTCGCCAGCAGCCGCGGGCCGACGACGAAGCCGGTGCCGATCGTGTCCTTGCCGTCGGCGCGCCACAACGCGGCGACGCCGCCCACCGCGCGCTCGATCGCGCGCCGCGCCGCCGCGGACCAGTCGCGCAGCGCCGGGGTGTCCTGCAGGCGGCCGTCCTGCACGAGCGCCACGCCGCGCATGTAGTGGATGGCGCGGCCCAGCTCTTCCAGATCGGCCCGGGCGGGTCGCTCGAACGCGCGCAGGGCCTCGATGGCCCGGGTCACGGCGTCGACGTCGATGTGGGGCAGCGCGTCGTCGAGCACCTGCCCGATGTAGACGATCGCCCGGCGGGTCAGGTCGGTCTCCCGCTGGCGCAGCGCCGCGCCGGGGTCTGCGCCGAGCGTCTCGCGAACGCGCGCGAGCCAGCCGTCCCGCTGTTCGCGGGTCAGGTCGACGGGGTCACGCGGTATCAATCGAACAGCTCGCGCTCGATGAGCACCTCGCCCGCCGGCCGCAGGTAGCGCTCGACGATCTTCGGTCCGTCGAAGGTCAGGGTGCAGAAGCCGGTGGCCCCGTAGCGCTGACGCTTGCTGCCCAGCGCCGGGTTGTCGTCGCCCAGGGTGATGCCGCCCGGCCGTCCGGCGCGGCCCTCGAAGCGATGCCAGACGCTGCCGTGGCCGTGGGTCTCCGAGCCCGCATCGCCGGCGTCGACGCGCCAGTAGGGGAAGCCGCCGTGGCCGATGCAGCGGGCGCGCAGCCCCCACTCGGCGTCGGGCTGGTAGAGCGTGCAGTGGTGCTGGTGCCCCCAGAACCAGGCGTCGATCCGGCGCGCGGCGAGCATGGACGCCAGCCGCATACGCAGCGCACC
Source organism: bacterium (assembly GCA_030427205.1). Lineage (GTDB taxonomy): Bacteria > Myxococcota_A > Bradymonadia > UBA7976 > UBA1532 > JACKDM01. The sequence continues at coordinate 100,191 of JAUHXC010000020.1, forward strand.
CGGCACCCGCCCGGTGCGGTTGAAGAGCTGGTGGTGCGAGAGCAGGATCACCTTGCGCTCGCCCGCCTGCCGGATGACGTGCTCGAGCCACTCGAGCTGGTTGCCGTGCAGGTCGTGGTCGGTGTACGCGGTGTCGAGGCCGATCAGGGTCAGGTGCCGGTTCTGCAGCGCGAAGTAGCTGTGCCCCTGCCGGAACTTGTCCACGTAGTCGAAGTAGGCCCGCCCGCCGCTGTACATCTCGTGGTTGGCGTTGAGCGCCCGGTCGAGCGCGTCGGCGCGCCGGGGCCACGGCGCCCAGAAGTTCTCCTGCATCTCGCTCGGCGTGCCCGCGTAGTAGACGTCGCCGAGGTGCACGATGGCGGGCACCGGCCCGGCGAGCCCCTCGATGGTCGGCCGCATCGCCTCCGCGCCGTAGCGCCCGCTGCCCCAGTCCGACAGCAGGACGACGGTGCCTTCGTCGGCGATCGTCGTCACCAGGTCGTCGAGGCGCCGCGTCCGCCATGGGGCGTCGTCGCGGAACAGCTCGCCGAAGCGCACCGCCAGGAACTTCGCCCAGCGCGGATCGAGCTCGTCGTACTTGACCTGATCCTGCTCGAGCGCGCCGATGTCGGCGCCGTAGGCCGCGATCGTCGATTGCAGCAGGCTGAGCCCGCGGTCGTCGGCCGACCACATCACCCCGTCGGCCGGTCGGCCCTCGGCCTCGAGGCGGCGTCGCTCGCGCTCGAACGCCTCGAGGTTGAGCTGCAAACCGAACTCGAAGCGCTCGAGCAGTCGCGCGTCCTCGGCGGTGGCGCCCTTGGCCGACTCGGCCAGCGACGCCTCGGCGCCCTCGAATACGCGGCTCAGGGTTTCGAAGGAGACGATGGGGGTCGGCATGCTGGCCTCCGGGTGCAGACGATGGCCATCATCGACCGCCCATCGGCCACGGTTCAAGGCGCGGCGGGGGGGTGTAAGCGCAGTGAAACGCGGCGCGACCGCGGGCTGCGCGCGGTCAGAACCGCGGGCGGTTGGCCCGATAACGATCGCGGAAGACCGGCAGGAAGAGGCACGCGCCGACGACGGCGGCGGCGAGGCCGCCGGCGACGAGGCCGCCCGGCGCGATCCAGGGCGGCGGCGCGCCGGCGAGGCCGAAGCCGACGAGGAAGATCGCGTTGGCGAAGTAGGCGCCGATGCCCACCATCCACGTGGCGCGTTTGTCGCCGAGCAGCGCGACGCCGCCGGCGGCCCAGATCAGACCGAAGATGATGAAACCGGCGCCGACCTTGACCCCGAGCAGGGCCAGCGCGATGCCGGCCATGATGCCGGCGAAGCCGATGGCCGGCAGGACCTTGGGCGCCGGACCGGCGCTGATGCGGGAGATCGCCGAGGCGCCCCAGGCTTCGCCGGGGTCGGTCTGCCCGCTGCCCAGGCCGCCGCCGCCGAACGCGTCGATGGAGGGCCGGTTCGACGGCGCGGGCGGCACGCGGCGCGGCTCGCGCACCGACGGTCGGGCGGGCTGAGCCGGCTGGGCCGGCGCCTGGAACGCGGCCATCGCCGAGGCGGTGGCCAGCGGGTTGAAGCGGTCGGCGCTCGGGGTGGCGCTCGCGGCCGGGCGCGCGGCGTCGGCCGCCCGGGCTCGCGCGACCAGGTTGCGGGTGCTGAGGATCTCGGCTTCGGCCCGCTTGCGCGCCCAGTCGTCGGCCGGGGCCGCCGCGTCGGCCGCCTGCTGGCGGGCGAGGGCTTCGGCTTCCGCCCGGGCGGCGGCTTCGGCCCGCTCGGCCTGCAGCCGGGCCTCGGCTTCTCGCCGGGCGCGGTCTTCGGCTTCCTGGCGGGCGCGGGCTTCGGCCTCAGCCTGCAGGCGCGCGAGGGTCTCGGCCTCCGCCTGCTGGCGGGCCCGCTCGGCCTCGGCCTCGGCGTGGGCGTCCGCGCCGGCTCGGGCCTCGGCCTGAGCCCGCAGGCGGGCCCATTCGTCCTGCTCGTCCCCCGCCGGCGCGGCGCCGCTGGCGCGGGCCTCCGCTTCGGCGCGCAGGCGGGCCCACTCGTCCTGGCCGCCTTCCATCTCCGCCCGCTTGCGGGCCCACATCGCGTCGTCGGCCACCGAGGCCCGCTGGGCGAGCGCGGCGCCCACCTGCGCCGCGGCGAGCCGGGCCGCCTCCGCTCGCTGGCGGCGCTCGGCCTCCTCTTCGGCGGCGCGGCGGGCGGCCTCGGCGGCGGCGCGCTCGGCGCTGGCGCGCTCCCGGGCGAGCTCCTGGCGGGCGGCGAGCTCGAGCGCCTCGCGGGCCGCCGAGTCGACCTCTTCGGCCGACGTCGGCGACAGCGCGTCGCTCAGCCGCTGCCGATAGAGCTGCAGGTAGAGCGTACGGGTGCGCTCGGCGACGTCGCCGCCTTCGGCCATCGCCGAGGCGATCTTCTCCAGGATCGACTGGTACTCGCCATAGACCGACATCGCGTCGAAGCGCACCGCCGCGTCGTCGATCGCCTTGAGCGCGGCGAGCGCGAAGTGCTCTTCGGCCTCGGGGATCGCCCGCTGCATCTCGAGCCGGTCGTGGGCCTTGCGGGCCATCGCGCGCAGCTGCGGGCGGGCCGCGTCGAGCCGCAGATGAGCCACCGCGGCGATGGCGAAGATGAGCCCCAGCGCCGCCGAGTCGCCCTCGGTGGCCAGCGCCTCGAGCTGGCGTTCGAGCCAGGCCACCGCGGCGATGCCCACCCGCGGGTCGTCGGCGTAGCGCTCCAGCCGCGCCAGCCGCTGACCCGGCTCGGGGTCGTTGGGCACCACGGCCATCCAGCCCTCGAAGTCGGCCCGCGGGCTGTCGCCGTCCATCGAGTTCATCGACGACATGCTCAGATCGAGCACCGAGTCGTCGAGATCGGCCTCGGGTGAGGGCACCGCGAGCGGCGGCGCGCTGGCCAGCGGCGGCGGCAGCGGCGCGGCCACGGGCGGGTCGGAGGGCTGGCCGCCGACCACGGCCGGGGGCTCGATGACCGTATTGATGTCGGCGGTGTTGATCTCTTCGGTGTTGATCTCCGCGGTGCGCTGCGGCGCCGGCGGCTCGAGCACGGTGCGCTCGTCGTCGTCGATCTGCGGGCGGGCGGGCGCGCCGCGCATGGCCGGGCGCGGCACCGCCGACGGGGGCCGCGGCAGCGCCGCCGGGCGCTTGACCGGGCGGGGCAGCGCGGCCGGCGTCCGCGGCGCCGGCTCGGGCGCCGACGCGACCTCGGCGGGCGGGTCGGAGGGCAGGTCGATGGCGGCGTGCATCGCCGTCGCGTCGCCGTCGTCTTCGGGATCGGGCACCGCCGACGCGTCGAACCCGTCGTGCATCGCGGTGGCGTCCATCACCGCGCCGTCGGGGTCGGTCATCAACGAGCCCAGCCCGTCGTCGCCGGCCAGCGTGCCGTCGCCGGCCATCGTCGCGTCGCCCTCGGCGGCCCGATCGATCACGTCGAGGCGGGCCACGGCGGTATCGGGGCCGAGCAGGCCGCCGGCCTCGGGCAGCCGGGTGACCGAGGTCGCGCCGTCGACGAAGGCCGGCTTGTCGTCGGCTTTGTTCCGGCGGTCGAGGGCCGTCGCCAGCCGCGGATCGGCCGGCAGGGGCAGCAGGTCGAAGACGGTCACGTCGCCGAGCTGCGCGACGGGGTAGGGCACGCCCGCGCTGACCTCGCACGCGTCGACGGTGGCGCCGTGGGGGCCGTGGGTCACGAAGTAGAGCGTCTCGCCGTCGGCGTCGAAGCACAGCCCGCGGTGATGCTCTCCGCCGGCCTCGCCGGCCACCGGCTGAACGTCGCCGCCCACCCGGCCGAGCCAGACCCGCCCGTCGGCGGCGTAGGCCAGCCGCTGCCCGTCGGCGGACAGCGCCGGCGACTCGATGCGGCCGTGGCTCTTGCTCAGCGGGCGCGGCGGGCGCCCGTCGAGGGGCACCGCCATCAGCCGCTGGCGGGCGCCGCCGCGCACCCGGGTCACGCAGACCACCCGGGTGCCCTCGACGTCGACGAGCAGCCCCGGCTCGGGCACCACGTCAATGCCGTCGGCGAGCACCGCGGTGTGCAGGCCGGGCGTGCCGTCGCTCGGCGCGGTCTCGTCGGCGCCGGTGCGGGCCGGGTCGACGATCGCCGGCACCCAGCCGCCGTCGGGCCGGGTCTGCAGCAGATAGACCAGCCGCCCGTCGTCGGGCACGAACGTCGGCCGGGCGCAGGCGAAGCCGTGGGGGTTGCGCACCCCGCCCACCAGCCGCTCGTCGAAGCTGCTCGGGCGCAGATCGCAGGCGTAGACGTAGACGCTGGGGAACTGCTCGCCGTCGGCGGTGCCCTCCACGGCGAAGCGATTGCCGTCGGCCGAGAAGGCCAGCCCGCCGAGCTGCCAGCGGGCGTCGAGCGATCGCTCGAGCCAGCGTTGCCCGTCGCGCTCGATCTCGACCAGCGCCACCCGGGCCCGGGCGCGGCCCTTGAGGCTGTCGGCCGCCCGCACGTCGACCGCCACCGTACGCGCCGAAGGGTGCAGCGCCGCCCGCAGCGGCGCGTCCTGGGCTCTCTCGAACAGCACCCGGCGCTCGCCGTCGATCAGCCGCAGCGCCACGAGCCTCGCGCCGTCGTCGTCCAGCTCTTCGAGGACCAGCCAGTCCACCGGGTGAAGACCTCGTCTCGCCGGCCGGGGCGAACCCGGCGCATGGGGCAGGCCGGGCGTCTGTGCCGCAGCCGCCCGCAGTATGCGACGACCGGGCGCCGCTGGCCAGTAATCGCCCGCCGCACACCGCCGCGCAGCGCGTTCTTGCTTCGACCGGCCCGGATGACGATGCTTCGGGGTCCGCAGCGATGCGGCCGGATACCGGCCGTGGGGGAGGCCCAGGAGACATGATGAAGGCGCAATGGTGCATGGTGGCGGCGCTCGCGTTGGCGCTCGGCGTCGGGTGTGACGATGGGGACGGCGGCGGTTCGGTCGACGCGGCCGGCGGCGGCGGCTCCGACATGGGCCAGGGCGGCGAAGGCGGCGAGGGCGGCCAGGGCGGCGATGGCGGCGATGGCGGCGAAGGGGGCGAAGGCGGTCAGGGCGGCGCGATGCCCGACGGCGGCCTCGATCCGGACCTCGGCGACGACCTCGACGCGGCGCCCGATCCGGACATGGGGCCCGATCGCGACGCGGCGCCCGATCCGGACATGGCCCCGGTCGTCTCGCCCATCGAATGCGCCGAGATCTGCACCGACCTGCAGACGATGTGCCCCGAGGCCTTCGCCATCCACGGCGACTGCGAGGACTGCGCCGCGCTCTCCGCCGCCTTCGCCGAGGGCGAGACCGGCCCCCTGCTCACCGCGGGCGATGTCTGCGCCGACGCGACCGAGAGCGACGACTGCCGCGGCCTCTACAGCTGTCTGGTCGACCCCGACGGCCTCTCGGCGATCGGCACTGGCGCCCAGGTCACCCTCGTGGGCAACGTCGGCGGCGTCGACTACGACATCGCCGTCGACGACGCCTGGGTCGCGGTGGGCACCGCCAACGGCGGCGGGCCGAGCGACCTCGAGCTGAGCTTCAACACCCCCGACGGCCGCTTCATGGTCATCAAGTTCGACAACCTGCCCCAGGACATCGGCGCCGTCGGCGCCGGCCTGCTCGACGCCGGCAACAACGAAATCCAGGTCAAGCTGCCCGGCGAGCGCTTCGACCTCGACAACGGGCTGATCGACGTCGTGCGCTTCGTGATGCCCACCGGCGACGACCCCGGCTTCGAGATCACCGCCGACGTGCGCGAGAACCAGGCCGCGCCCATCGTGCGGGTGACCGCCCGCGGCACCTTCGACCCCGCCGACGGCCCGGTGAACCCCGAGCCCGAGCCCGACCCCGAGGCGCCCATCGACTGCCCGACGGTCTGCGGCGACCTGCAGACCATGTGCCCCGGCGCCTTCGCCATCCACGGCAACTGCGCCGGCTGCGGCGAGATGTCCGCGGCCCTCGAGCTGATGGAGACCCCGTCGCTGCTCACCGCCGCCGAGGTCTGCGCCGAGGCGGCCGACGCCGACGACTGCCGCGGGCTCTACACCTGTCTCATGGACACCGACGGCCTGCTCGCCGTGGGCACCGGCGCCAGCGCGACCCTTCGGGGCAACGTGGGCGGGGTGGACTACGACATCGCCGTCGACGACGCCTGGGTCGGCGTGGGCACCACCAACGAGGGCACGCCCAGCGACCTCGAGCTGAGCTTCTTCCTGCCCGACGGCGGCTTCATGTCGCTGAAGTTCGACAACGTGCCCGCCGACGTCGGCGCGCTCGGCTTCGGGCTGCTCGACGCCGGCAACAACGAAGTGCGGGTCGAGATCCCCGGGCAGCGGACCGATCTGGACACCGGCCTCGTCGAGGTCGTGCGGTTCGAGATGCCCGGCGGCGAGGACCCCGGCTTCCAGATCACCGCCGAGGTGCGGGCCAACCTCGAGGCGCCGGTGGTCACCGTCACCGCCGAGGGCACCTTCCGCTGAGTCGAGCGGGCGCGGCCCTCAGGCCCCCAGCAGCCGGCGGACCTTGTCGCTGCGCTGCTCGTCGACGCTGCGCGGGTTGCTGTCCACCTCGTCGTCCCGGCTCTCGTAGATCTCCCGGGCCGCGCCGTCCTCCAGCGCCGCCGGATCGACCCCGGTCAGCTCGATCAGGCCGTCGAGGGACGTGCGCTCGGTGCCCAGCATCTGGACCCGATCCTCGTCCCGGGCGACCGCCGCCGCCTGCGCGCTGATGCTCGCGTCGAGCCGGGCCATGCGCGCCGCCAGATCGGCCCGCAGCCGACGCTGACTGGCCAGGGCGCGCTTGCGGGCCTCGACCGCCTCGAACTCGGCGGTGAGCCGCTTGTGCTGCCGGGCCGTCCGGCTCGCGAGGGCGCGCAGCAGCCCGCGGACGAGCCCGTTGGCCGTCTCCGCCGGCTTGACCTCGGTCAAGGCGTCGGCGACCACCATCGACGTGGGCGAGTTGTCGCCGCCCGCGCGCACCGCCTCGGCGATGACGCCCACCAGGTGATGCATGCGCCGAACATCGAGCACGAAGCCGTCGGTGCCCGCCTCCGCCGGATACGCCGAGCCGACCACGCCGTCCTCGTCCAGATCGAAGCGGCCGCCGAACGTCCGCTCGTCGCGGTGCGCCGCCGCCAGGCTGCGGCAGGCGGTGAGCACGTGCGCCGCCCACTCCGGCGGGGTCATGCCGCCCAGCGGCCGGGTCTCCGGCTTGGGGAAGTCCACGTCCGTCGGGTCTTCCTTGAGCGGCACCTCGTCGATGGCCCGATCGAGCGAGGCGTCGAGGCTGTCGCCGAAGTCGGCCGTCGCCTCGGGCCCGCCGAGCACCGGCACGTCGCGATAGCGGTGGGCGACGCTCTCGTCGAAGTCCACCGTGCCCGTCGGCTCGGCCGCGCCGGCCCGCAGGATCTCACCCAGCGAGACGTGCTCCGCCTCCAACGAGCGGGCCACCGCCGCCTGCAGCGCCGAGCGGTCGAGGTCGTCGAGGGTCGAGGTCGCCTCGTCGAAGCCGATGGTGCGCTCGCTGGCGTCGTCGGCCTCGATGCCATCGTCGATGGCCAGGGGCGCGGCGAGGTCGACGCCGACTTCGAGCGGCAGCAGCTCGGCGGTCTCGCCCCGCGAGCGGGCGGCCGAGGCCCCCAGCGCGCGCCAGCCGTCCGGCGCTTCGCCGCGGGCGTCGATCGACTCGAGGGGCGCGGTCGTCTGCCGGAGCCGGGGCTGGGGGACCTCGTCGGTCGCCGAGCGATCCCGCCACCGGGGCCCTCGCTCGACCGGCCGCTCGTCATCCCTGTCGCTCATGTCGCTCCCCCTCCGGCGCTTCGCCGGCCATCGCCACTCAATATCATGGCAGCAAATGCAGGACGAATCCGTCACTGCTGCCGTGACTGTCCACCGTGCCCGCCGCGCCGAAGTCGACGCCGCGGGTGCCGAAGATGCGCCCGGCCACCGCGATGTGCCCGCCCGGGCCCACCGCCAGATCGAGGGCCAGCTCGCTGTTGTCGGTGCCGAAGCGGTTGCCGTAGACGAAGCGCCCCGCGGGGGTCAGCTTGACCACGTACACATCGGTGCGACCGGCGCTGCGCAGGGGCGGGCCGTCGCCGAAGCGCGCCTCGCCCGCCAGCGGCCCGGCGAGGTGGATGTTGCCCTCGCCGTCGAGGGCGATGGCGCTCCACGTATTGGTGTCGAAGTCGGTCTCGAACTGATCGGCCGCGTCGCCATAGGCCGCCACCCAGCGCACCTCGTCGTTCTCGTCGAACGCCGCGAGGAAGATGTCGCGCTCGCCGGCCCCGCGGATCTCGACCCCCTCGAAGGTCACGTCACCGGTGAAGGCCCCGTGCAGCACGAAGCCGCCACCCGCCGGGTCGTAGGCCAGATCGTAGGCCAGATCTTCGTCCGGGCCGCCGTAGCGCCGGCTCCAGACGTGGTTGCCGAAGCGATCGAGCCGGATCAGGTAGATGTCGCGGCCGCCGGCGCTCTCGAGCACGCCGCCGCCGAAGTCGACCGCCTCTTCGAAGCGGCCGGTGGCCAGCACCTGACCGTCGGCGGCCGGCGCGATGCCGAAGCCATAGTCGTCGCCCGCGCCGCCGAACTGCTTCGAGAAGATGTGGGCCCCGGTGCGCCCGTCGAGCTTGAGCACGAACGCGTCGCGCAGCCCGCGGCTCTCGAAGGGCCCGCTGCCGAAGTCGACGACGCCGGTGAAGGTGCCCGTCACCAGCACGTTGCCCTCGGGATCGATGGCGATGCGCTCGGCCCGATCGGGGTCGAGGCCGCCGAACATGCGGCTCCAGATATAGCCCGCGTCGGGGTCGAGCTTGGCCACGAAGATGTCGTCGGTGCCCACCCCGTCGTGCAGCTCGCCGCCGAAAGTGATCGTGCCGAACGCCCGCCCGAGCAGGAAGAGGTTGCCGTCGGGGCCGATGGTGATCTGGGTCGCGTACTGGTTGCTGCTGTCGCCGTAGAGCCGGCTCCACAGCGGATTGCCGAACGCGTCGAACTTGGCCAGGATCAAGTCGTGCTTGGTGCCGTCGGGGTCGAGCACCTCGCCGGTCAGGTTGACGGTGCCCTCGCCGTCGCCGAAGAGATACACGTTGCCCTCGCCGTCGATGGCCACGCTGCGCGCGCTCTCCGACTGGTCGGTGCCGAAGGCCAGGCTCCAGTTCTCCGAGCAGGCCGGGGTGACCCCGTCGCAGTTCTCGTCGACCTCGGCGGTGCGGCAATCCTCCGTGCCCGGGATCACCTGGCCCGCGCAGGGGCCGAAGCCGGCCCCGTCCTCGGCACAAGTGCGGGTGCCCTCGACGCAGATGCCCACGCCGACGGTGCGCCGCGGCCCGTCGTAGCAGGCCTCGGTCTCGCCCGGCGTGCACACCGGCCCCATGTCGACCGGCGGCTGGAACATGTCCTGCGCCACGCCCATGTCGCCCATCGGGCCCATGTCGTCCTCCGGCGGCGCCGGCGGCTGCAGGCCCGAGATCCAGTCGCGCACGCAGGCGATCTCCTCGTCGGACAGCGGCGGCAGGCCGAGCGGCATGCGGCTGCCGCACATCGGCACCGCCGCCACCTTGCGGTAGATCTCGCTGCCGGTGGGATCGGACGGATCGGCCAGCAGCGTATCGCACTGCAGCGACGGCGCCAGCGTGACCCGGCCCTCGACCCCCGGGCTGATCAGATCCAGCCCGCCGCCCGAGCCATCGGGTCCGTGGCAGCCGAAGCCGTCGCAGCTGCGCTCCCAGAGGGCGACGATGTCGCAGCCCTCGGGGCCGCCATCCGCCTCGCCGCCGTCCGTCTCGGCCGGCGTCTCCCCCTCGCAGCCCCCCAGGGCCAGAGCCATGCCCAGGCCCAGAGCCAGGCCCAGGACGATCGTATTCGGCACTGCCCAACGCATGCGCAAGTCCCCCGGAAATCCAATGAATCGAGTGTGTTTTGTCGGCCGCCGCCGCGGCGGTCCGTCGGATCGCGCCGGGGGGTCGGCCCCCGGCCCATCGCTCACAGGCCCGTCAGGGGCCCCGAGCCGAACTGCGGGTCACCGAAGACGTCCTCGTCGATGTCGAAGGCGTGCAGCAGCGAGACCATCAGGTGATTGTGCGGCACCCGCCCGTCGCGGGTGACGTAGCGCCCCGTCTCGAAGTGGCCGCCGGCGCTGCCGGCGAGCACGTAGGGCATGTCCATGCGGTCGTGGTTGTTGCCCTTCGCCTGCTCGTTGGTCCACAGGATGACCGTATTGTCGAAGACCGTGCCGTCCCCCTCGGGGATGGCCTTGAGCGCGTCGATCAGATAGGCGAACTCGGCGGCATACCACTGGTTGATGCGGGTATTCTGGGCCACCTTCACCCGGTCTTCATCGCCCTTGTGGGCCAGCGGGTGATGCCCCTCACGAATATCGTCGCCCAGCCAGTTGAAGACCACCTCCGACGTCGAGCGGGTCCACTGCAGGCTCGCCACCCGGGTCAGATCGCAGGCGAAGGCCATCGCGATCAGATCCATCTGCAGCCGGCCGATCATCGGGATCGAGCTCGAGCGCATCGGATCGAGGGCCCCGCCGATGTTCAGCGGCTGGCATTCGCCCTCGAAACGCACCGTATCCTTGCCCAGACGCTCCTGCAAAGTCCCGATCGAGGCCATGTGCGCGTCGAGCTTGAGCCGGTCTTCCCGACCGAGCTTCTGATGCAGCGAGCGATACTGGCCGAGCACCGAGTCGAGCACCAGCTGCCGCCGGGTCTCGAGCCGCTGCTTGCCCGCGTCGTCATCGGCGCCCACATCACCGAAGACCCGGCGATACATCGCCGCCGGATCATTCTCCGGGGGAATGGGTCGCCCTGGCCCCTTGTAGATGATGCGGCTCTTGACGTCCGAGCCGTCGACGTGCACCCCGAACTCCAGCGAGCGGAAGCGCGTATCGCCGGCGATGTTCTCGGCGACCTTCTGGTCGATGCTGATGCCGTCGGCCCAGCCCGCCGACAGGCCGGCGTCACCGGGGAAGGTGCCCTCCTGCAGCGGCCAGGCGGTGAGGCATTGCCCCGTGCCCTTCTGGTGGGCGTCCCCCGGCCCCGACAGCGACGAGATCAGATCGACCCCGCCGACGATGTTGATGTCGGCCTTGTGCCGCTCGAGCGGCTGCAGAATCGGCGAGAGCTGCCAATCGCGCTCGCCGCCGGTGGGCCAGAAGTTGGCCGGCACGGTGCCGTTGGGGGTGTACCAGACGATGAAGCGCTTCGGCGGCTGCGCCCCCTGGGCCCGGGCGAGCCGCGGGCGCATCGCGTCGAGGAAGGGCAGGGCGACGGCGGCGCCGCCGAGGCCGCGCAGCAGAGCGCGGCGGCTGATGGGCTTGCGCAGGATCATTTCACTCACCCCCCGGCGCGACGACCCGCCGATAGCGGAAGGCGTCGGTCTGGGTCAGCGCCACGAGCAGCGACTTGATGTCGCGCCCCGACGCCTCGAAGTCGAGAGACAGCGTATCGAGCGTGCAGGCGTCGGCCTCGGTCTCCGCCCGGCCATGGCCGAAGCGGAACCACTGCTTGACCACGCAATCGCGCACCTGGGTCGAGTCGGCCATGCGGTGGGCCATGTCGACCACCCCCTCGAAGGGGCCGTCGATGTCGACCGTCGAGTGGAACGAGCCCGTCGCGTCGATCGCCTGGCCGTTCTGGGTCTCGCGGAAGCGGCCGAGGCCGTCGAACTGCTCGAAGCCGAAGCCGATCTCGTCGATGAGCACGTGGCAGCCGGCGCACAGCGGGTCTTCCTTGTGCTGGGCGTACTGCTGACGCGTCGTCAGCGTATCGTCCACCAGCGGCGCCTCGGGCACCACGTCGGGCGGCGGCGGCGGGATCTGACACAACAGCCGCTCGCGCACGAAGAGGCCGCGGTGGATCGGCGAGCTGCCGTCGGGCTTGGCGTGGTGCGCGAGCAGCCCGGCCTGGGTCATGAAGCCGGCGTAGCGCGCCGAGTCGAGCTCGACCGGCTCGAACGCCTCACCGGCGGGGCCCGAGACCCCGTAGAAGCCGGCCAGCTCGGCGTTCATCATCGAGTACGGCGCGGTGAACAGGGCCTGCATGGTGCCCTCGCCGTCGAAGATGACGTGCTCGACGAAGGCCTCGGCCTCCTCCTGCAAGAGCGGCAGCAGGTGCTCGTCGTAGTCGGGATACACCGCCGGGCTCTTGCCCGCCGACGCGATGTGCTCGATCTCGTCGAAGCCGAGCCACTGCCGGTGGAAGTTGCGCACCGCCTCCCGCGCCCGCGGCGCCACCGCCAGCCGGCGCGCCTGCTCGCCGATCTGCTCGGCCCCGCGCAGGCTGTCGGCCGCCGCGGCGTCGAGCAGCACCTGGTCGGGCATGGTGTTCCAGAAGAGGTACGACATGCGCGAGGCCATCTCGTAGCTCGACAGCTCGACCACCTCGCCCGGCGCGGCGTCCGGATTGCGGCCGAACTCGACCCGATACAGGAAGTGCGGCGACTGCAGCATCGCCTCGATGATCAGGCTCAGCCCCGCCTGCGGATCGTAATCGCCCTCGCCGAGCGCGACCCCCTGGGCGAAGAGCCCGGTGTGCAGGGTCACCTCGGCGGCGCTCAGCGGCCGGCGGAAGGCGCGCAGCCCGAAGGTCTGCACGAAGGCCCGGGCCGACGCGGCGCAGGTCTCGCGGTCGACGGGCGCGGCGCAGCCGTCGAGGCGCTCCACCTGACGGGCGGCGTAGGTCGCGGCGAGCGACTCGGCGGCGGACTGGTAGTTCTCGGCGAGCACCGGGCTCACCGACAGCGCGGCGGCCTGATTGTCGAAGCCGCCGGCCTCTTCGTCGGGCGGGAACGCCCGCCCCGGCCGTGAGTTGTCGCCGAGCAGCTGGAAGACGGTGTTGTCGTACTCGATCCGGGTCAGCCGCCGCAGGGGCGACGGGCCGGGCTCGATCTCGCCGGTGCAGCTCTCGGCGATCGGCTCGCTCGGCGGCGGCTCGACCGGCGGCTCTTCGGCGTCGCAGCCGATCAGCGCGGCGCTCAGCGCGAACGCGCACAGCGCGACGGCGAGCGGCGCCCTGGCGAGCGGCGCCGGCGCGGCCCGGGAGCAAGCGTGGGTGCAGGAGTGGGGGTGCATGATGGCCTCCACGGATATGTCTCCAGCGTCGGAGACACGGCGACGCGCGTCATCGAATTGGCGCCTGGTCGGCGCCGCTCCGCTTTGAGCGGTGAAACGGCTCGGATGTCGCATCGGTGAGTTAGAAAACGTCTCTCGGACGATAAGTAGAATAATTAATAAGAGCCCCAAGGGTACTGCGACTCCGAAAGCACGTCAAACCGGAGACTTGCGATACTTTCGGGGGCCGCGGTTCATTCGCCGGGGCGCTACGGGCCGTTTTGTGTGACTGATGTCACCGGTTCGGCGCTCGGCGACGACGCCGGGCGCGCCGGGCAGACAGCAAGTATCGGACCAGCTGACGAACGGCGCTGGAGGCGGGGGGCGGGGCAGGCGCGGCTCGCGCGCGGCGCGCTACTTCTGGCCCAGCTCGGCCTTCTCCACCTCGATCGAGCCCTGCACCACCTTGATGATGTTGTCCCAGGTGCCCTGGCGGGCGGCGCGGGCCTGGCCCACCGCGGTCTGGTGCTGGGCGAGCAGCGAGCTGTCGATGTTGCCCTGGGCGTCTACGGGGATCTTGAACTGCGTATCCCCGTCGATCCGCTCCTCGGTGGTGGCGCGCACCGTCGCCTTGCCGGTCGGGTCGACGGTCGAGGTGACCACCGTCAGGGTGGAGAGGTTGTCGAGCATGCCCGACAGGGTGTCGTAGACCTTCTTGGCGAAATCGCCGACGCTGCTCATGGGGTGGCTCCTGGGGTCTCGGCCGGCAGAGCCGGCAGGTCTTCGAAGGCGTCGAGCACCTGCTCGACGAAACGATACAAGGCGGGCAGGGCGGTGAGGCCGCCGCCGCTCGACGCGGCGAGCACCCGGCTCAGGCCGCCGAGGATGACCGCGACGAACTTCACCCGGCTGCGGCGGTGGCGCAAGGTGACGTTCAGCCGGCGCAGGTGCAGCTGCAGGTCGGCCTCGGTCAGCCCGGGGTGCATCGCGCTGTGGCTGTCGCCGCCCCAGCCGATGGTGCTGCTGGCCACGACGCGATCGCCTGCGTCGCGGGTCTCGATCCGGGCCGCGTAGCGCACCGCGTCGAGCATCGCCGTCAGCTTCGCCTGCACCCCGCTGACCTTTTCGACGACATCGTCGACCAGCCCCCGGCTGCGCACCGCGCCCGTCCGGCACTGGCGAATCGCCCGGCTCAGCTCGAGGTCGGCCGCGTCGAGGCCGTGGGCCGCGGCGTGGGACGCCACGTCGACCCCGCGCGACAGCGGAGCTGCGGCGGCGACGATCGCCCGGTCGATGCGCTTCGCGGCGTGATCGAGCTGCGCTTCGACCGCTCGGGTCCGCTGCTCGATGTCGTGCAGCGCGCGCTCGCCGGCGCGCAGCGGGTGGGCCAGATCGCCGATCACCCGGTCGAGGGGGTCGTTCGCAGTCAAGGCGACTTCTTGCGGTTCCACAGGCCGGTGGCCGAGCCGACGAGGGTCTCGATCATCGCGTTGCGATGGGTCTGGGCCTGATCGACCACCTGCTGATGCAGCTGCCACAGGGTGCGGTCGACCTTGCCCTCGGTGGTCGGCACGCAGACGTCGGTGTCGCCGTCGATGGCAATACGGGTCCAGGCCCGCAGCTGGCCCACCTGATCGATCTCGCGGGGGTTCTTCACCGCGGCGCCGACGTCCTCGGCGGTGTAGGTGCGCACGGTCACGCTGCTGATGTCCGCCGCCAGGTCGGACAGCGTCTGCGCCAGCCGGTCGAGCCAGCCGGGTTCGTCGTCCTCGGCCTCCGCCGCCGCCGCCGCGGGCTTCTCTTCGTCGTCGTCGCCGCTGAACGGCCAGATCCCGCGGGAGCGCACCGCCCCCCGCTCCTCGGAGCTCGGCGGCGCCCGCTCCGGCCGCGCGGCCGGCAGGCGGGTATCGCCGCTGTTGTCGGCCGGGTCCTGGTTCGTCTGCTGGCCGGCGTTGGTCTGCGGATCGTCGCCGTCGCTCATCGCGCCCCCTTCGAGTCGCCGCTGCGGGCCGCGAGCAGGCCCCTGATGACGGGCCCATGATGGCCGCGCGCCCGGCGCGCCGACAAGCCCCCCGATCGGGGGAGTCGCTATTCGCCGCCCGCCGTGTCCGCGCCCGGGCGCACCTCGTCGGCGAAGCTCGACGGGCGCAGGTCGATCGGCAGGTGGCGCACGACCAGCGGCAGCAGCAGCGAGCCACCGGGCACCGCGAACAGGGCCAGCGCCGGGATCGCCTTGCACACGTCGATCAGCTGCGCCCGCACCGTGGCCTCTTCTTCGGGGGTCAGCGGCCGATGCCCCGCAGCGGCCAGCAGCTGCATCAGCTCGCCCGTCTCTCGGATCTCCGACCACAGCCGACGGCTGTTGAGCCGGATGGCCCGCTCGAGCCGCCCCGACAGATCGCGCTTGAGCCGCGAGACCGCTCGGCCCAGCGAGAGCTGCTCCACCAGATCGGGCCGGCGAGCGTAGGCCGCCACCGCCACCGCCTCGTAGGCGTCGAGCGCCTCGGGCCCCTCGCCCAGCGCCGCCGCCAGCCGCTCGATGAAGGCCCGCTCGTTCTCGTGGTAGCGCCCGTTGACGTGGGCCGCGAGAAACAGCAGGTGCAGCACGAAGCGCCCCGCCGCCGGATCGACCAGCCCGGCGGCGATCTCCTCCGGCTCGGGCGGATCGTCGAGCTCGGCCCGGTGCATCGCCTGCTCGGCGGCGTCGAGCCGGGCGGCCTTCATCAGCGCCACGATCAGCGCGTGCTCCGGCGCGTCGACGATGCCGTCCGCCGCCGCCAGCCCGATCGCCGCCGAGATCGCCTGGTGCCGGGTCGTCGCCGCCAGCCCGTCGATACGGGCCAGGGCCCCCGGCTCCGGCGCGCCGCGGGCCAGCGCGCGGGCGATGCGGGCGTAGCGTCGGGCCTCGACCAGCCGCAGCAGCTGATGAAACGGGTGCCCGAACAGCGGGTGGTCGGCGGGCACCGCCCGCTGCTCGAGCCGCTGGCCGAGCTCGACGGCCAGCGCGTTGACCCCTTTGACGAAGCGCCGATCGTGCAGCGCCGTCGCGGTCGCCAGGGCCCGCGCCCGCGCGGCGCCTTTGTCGTGGCCGACGCCGTGGGCCAGCACCTCGAACAGCCCGGCGTGGTCGGCGATCGCATCCCGCGCCCCGCCTCGCGCCGCGAGGGCCAGCTGCAGCCGGTGCGCGGTGTGGTTGAGCAGGCCGTACTCGGAGAACGGCACGTCGACCGCCGCGTCGCCCAGGCCGACGAGGGCGTCGCTCAGCAGCCCCACGGTGTAGCCGCGGGCATCGAGCTGGCCGTCGAGCCACGGGTCGAAGCCGTCACCCGCCGGCGCGGCCTCGGCCCCGTCGCGCACGGCGTCGATCAGCGAAATGAGCCAGACCCGGCTGCGCACGGCGCACCTCCCGGGGCATCATGCCGCGGATGGCGCGCGGGGTCATCAGGGGCGTTGTCGGTCGCCGGGCGCGCTACGCGCGGCGCTTCTTGAACGCCGCCTTGCCCAGCGTCTTCGCCGTCGCGAAGACCGTGCGCCAGACCGACATGTCCGGGTCGGGCGCATCACCGCGGCCCATGCGGGCGATCTGCGTCTCGTAGTAGGTGATCGCCAGCATGAACATCGTATCGAGGCTCTTGAAGCCCGTGGTCGGGCGGCCGACGTCGCAGACGTAGTCCGGGTCGGCGGCGGCGTTGCGCGGCAAGTCGGGGTCGATCGTCAGCGGGCGGGCGAGGCCGACGAAGTCCGTCGCGCCGCCGGCCACCGCGGACTCCATCGCGGCGACCGAGCGGAAGCCGCCGGTCACCGCGAGCGGCACGTCGGTGCGGGCGCGCGCCTCGGCGGCGAAGTCGAGGAAGTAGGCCTCCCGCTCGCGGGTCGAGCGGGCGGCGCCGGTCATCGCCGGGCTCTCGTAGTTGCCGCCCGAGATCTCGATGTGGTCGATGCCCGCCGCCGACAGCGCCTCGATGAGCGCGTAGGCCTCGTCGCCTTCGAAGCCGCCCTTCTGGAAGTCGGCGCTGTTCATCTTGATCGAGACGACCATGTCCCCGCCGACCGCGTCCCGGATCGCGTCATACACCGCCAGCGCGAAGCGGCGGCGGTTCTCGGCGCTGCCGCCCCAGCGATCGGTGCGGCGGTTGTGGTGCGGCGAGAGGAACTGGCTCACCAGGTAGCCGTGGGCCCCGTGGATCTGCACCCCGTCCCACCCGGCCCGCTTCGCCAGACCCGCCGCGGTGGCGAAGCGGCGGATGATGTCGTCGATCTCGTCTTCCTCGAGCGCGCGCGGCGCCGCGAACGCCTTCTCCAAGCCGGCCCCGAGCGGCACCGCGCTGGGCGCGACCGGCGTCTTCGTCAGGAACTTCGGGGTCTGCTTGCCCGGGTGGTTGAGCTGCATCCAGAACTGCGTCGCCGGGTTGCCGGCGCGCACGGCCTCGACCCAGGCGGCGAAGCGGTCGAGGTGCTCATCGTCTTCGAGCACCACGTTGCCCGGCTCGCCGAGCGCGCGGCGGTCGATCATGACGTTGCCGGTGACGAGGATGCCGGCGCCGCCCTCGGCCCAGCGCCGGTAGAGGCGGGCGTGCTTCTCATCGGGCAGGTGAACCCCGTCTTCAGCCAGCACTTCGCTCATCGCCGACTTGAAGATGCGGTTGGGCGCGGTGGCCTTGCCGCCGAGGTCGAAGGGGCTGAAGAGCGTCGGCGCGTGGGCCGGCGGGGCGGGCGAAGGCTCGGTGGTCATGGGGCTCCTGGCCGGGTCGGGTTCGCGATGGGGGCGCAGACAGATAGCACGGTTCGAGGCTGGCCGGTGCAGCCGGGTGCGCCCGCGCGCGGCGAGAAAATGACGCGAAACGCGCCGGCCGCGCAACGCCCGGTGGCGCTCGAACGTGGAAGGGGTGCCAAAGCACGGAGGTGGCTCGATGACCCGCCCGTTCGACAGCTGGCGCTCGGTGGCGCTGTCGCTCTACATGGTCCTGACCGGCTACGCCGTCCTCGTCGGCCTGCCGGTCATCAGCACGGCGTGGGTCACCCACCTCGGGTTCGGCGAGGCCGAGGTGGGCTGGCTGGCCGCGGCCGATCTCGGCGGGCTCTCGCTGGGTGCGGTGATCTGCGCCGGCGTGGTCGCCCGGGCGAACCGCCGGCACCTGGTCTTCGGCGCCGCGCTGCTCGCCCTCGCCGCGAACGTCGCCTGCATCGGCACCGTGGACTTCGGCTGGCTGGTGCTGCTGCGGGTGATGTCGGGCCTCGGCAGCGGGGTCTACGTCGGGGTCGCGATCGCCTCGCTCGGCGCCCACTCGAACCCGGCGCAGGCCTACAGCTGGGCGCTCTTCGCGTTCGCGTTCTCCCAGGCCCTCGAGCTGTATCTGCTGCCGCAGCTCTCGATGAGCGGCATCTACCTCGTCTTCGCCGTCGGCTATGCCCTGGCGCTGCCGTTCATCCGCTGGTTGCCGCCGCGGGCGCCCGCCGAGCGGGCAGATCGCGCCGACGCCGAGGGCCGACGGGGTGGTCGAGCGGCGCCCGCGTGGGTGCCCTGGCTCGTGCTGGCCGCGATCTTCTGCACGTACATCAGCATCGGCACCTACTGGACCTATATCGAGCTGGCGAGCCGCGCGTCGCAGGCCTCGGCCGAGTGGACCGGGCGGATCCTGGTGTGGTCGTCGCTCTGCTCGGTCGCCGGCTGCGTGGCGGCCAGCGTGATCAGCCAACGCTTCGGGCTGTCGCGGCCTCTCATCATGACGCTCGCCGCCCAGGCGCTCGTCGTCGCGCTGCTCGTGGGCGGCGTCGACGATACGCGGTTCATGGTGAGCGTCTTCGGCTTCAACTTCCTGTGGATGCTCTCGGACATCTTTCAGCTCGCGACGGTGGCCGGGGTCGACCCCAGCGGGCGGTTCGCGGCGTTGGTGCCGGGGGCGCAGGGGTTGGGGCAGATCGTGGGGCCGGGCCTGGGCGCCGCGCTGCTCGGGGCCGGCTTCGGCTACGGGGGCGTCTTCGTGCTGTGCGCGGTCGCGTCGCTGTCGGCCATGGCGCTCTATGTCGGCATGGCCCTGTCGAGCAGGCGCCGTCGGCCGAGTCGACGCGCTGCGCGGCGGCCGGCGTGACGTCCGAGCGCGCACGACACCTTCGCCCGACAGAGGTCTGCATGTCTGTACACACTGCCCGCCGCGTCTTCCCCCCGCCGCCCGACGCCGCCCGCGCGCTGGTCCTGCGGGCCCATCCGCTCGATGACAGCTTCAACTCCGCCCTGGCCGACGCGTGGATCGACGGGGCGCGCAGCGGCGGCGCGCGGACGCGGGCGCTCGATGTGCACGGGCTGGTCTTCGACCCGGCGCTGCGCACCGCCCACCGCGCGGCGACGCCGCTCGAGCCCGACCTGCAGCGGGTTCAGGCGGCGATCGCCGAGGCCGCGCACGTGGTCGTCGCCTATCCGGTCTGGTGGGGCAGCGTGCCGGCGCTGCTCAAGGGGCTGCTCGATCGGGCCTTTCAGCCCGGCTGGGCCTACGCCCGGGGGGATGGCCCGCTGCCCGACAAGGGGCTGCGCGGCCGCACCGGCCGACTGTTGCTGACGATGGATACGCCGGTCTGGTACGACTGGCTGGTCTATGGGGCCAGCGCGCGGCGCCAGGTGCAGCGCGCGACGTTTCACTTCGCCGGCATCGCGCCGACCCGGGTCAGCTGCTTCGGCTCGATCGAGCGCACGACGCCGGCCGCGCGGGCGAAGATGCTCTGCCGGGCGCGGGCGGTCGGCCTCGCCGAGGGCCGCGCGTTGGTGAGGCGCTTCGGCGCGTCGCGGCCCGAGGAGGTGGCTTGAGCGTTGTCCCCCACGCGCCGGCGCTCGACGCGCATCGACCGCTGCTCGAATCGCTGGCCTATCGCATGCTCGGGTCGGCCGCCGAGGCCGAAGACGTCGTGCAGGATACCTTCGTGCGCGCCCTCGCCCGGCCGCCGCGCAGCGATCGGCCGATGCGGCCCTGGTTGGTCCGGGTCGCCTGCAACATCGCCCGCGATCGGCTGCGCAAGCGCAAGGTGCGCGCCTACCGGGGGCCCTGGTTGCCCGAGCCGATGGCCGCGCCGCCGACCGATCCGCGCGCCGATCCCGAGTCGAGCCTGCGGCTGGCCCAGACCGCGACGCTCGCCTGGCTGGTCGCCGCCGAGGCGCTGACGCCCGAGCAGCGCGCGGTGCTGCTCTTGCGCGACGTATTCGATTGGGATGTCGCCGAGGTCTGCGCCGCCGTCGAGCGCTCGCCGGGCGCCGTGCGCAGCCTGCACCTGCGCGCGCGCCGGGCGCTCGCCGACGCCCCGATACCGGCGCTCGATCCTCAGACCCTGCGGGCCCACGAGCGCGCGCTGCACGGGGTGCTGCGAGCGCTGCTCGAGGGGGACGAGGGCGCCCTGCAGCGCCTGCTGTCCGATGACGTGGTCCTGCGCAGCGACGGCGGCGACGAGGTGCACGCCATCGGTCGGCGGCTGGTGGGTTCGGCGCGGGTGGCGCGGGTGGCCCTCGCCCTCGCTCGGGCGTCGGGCCCGCCGGAGGCGGTGCGCATCGTGCAGATCAACGGCCTGCCCGCCATCATCGAGCGCAGCCCGCTGCATCGGCTGGCGCGGTGGCCCACCACCAGCCTGACGTCGGTCGTGCTCGGGCCGGATGGCCGGATCGCGCAGGTGTTCAGCGTGGTCGCGCCGTCGAAGCTGACGCGGATCGGGCGGGTTCGAGGGGCGTGAGGGCGGCGTCGCGGCGGGACGCCGGGGGCGGGACCGAGCGGGGCGGAGCGCGCGGCGTCAGCTCTGCGGGTTGAAGGGCAGCGACGAGTGGTGCAGCACGATCACGAGGCGGCCGTCGTTCGCCCGCTTGTAGGCGAAGGAGTACTCGACCTTGGTCTCCTTGCCGTCCTTGCCGGTGAAGTAGTAGTTGCCCATCGCCATCGCGCTGTTGCCGGCGAGCACCATGCCGGTATTCTCCCAGCGCACGTTGGTGTAGGGCGCGAGCGCGAAGCCGCCGTCCTCGGCGTACTTGCCGCCGACGAAGTACGACAGCGCGTCCTCGAAGCTGTCGCGGAACTGCTGCTTGGCGGCCAGCGTCGGCTTGAAGAGCACCGGCTTCTCGCCATAGGCGTAGAACTGGTTGATGTGCTTGGTGGCGGCGGCCTTCACGTCGCCCTTGGCGGTGTGCACCTTGCCGATGGCCACGATGCCCTCACCCCAGGCCTTCTGGGCCGCGGTGACCTCCGCCTGGGTGATCATGGCGCCGGGGCTCTTGGCGTGGGCGACGCCGAACGCCATGAGCAGAGCCAGCGCGGCCACACCGGCGATCGCGTTCTTCATCGTCGTATTCGCCTTCATCGTCGTCTCCTCGGTCTCTGGTTTGCTCTTGTCGAACGTGTGAAGTGATCCCCCGGGGTGTGTGCCTGCCCACGCTGTACGGGCGCATCCGGTCAAGCGCACATAGGTTCGACGATACTGAAACGAAGAGGTCACACGCGGCCGGTTGGGTTTTCGCCGAAAGCGAAATTCGGATGATCGCTTTCGGTCTGAGCGAATGCTCGGCGCCAGACCGCCCATCTCACGGGTCGCCGAGGCCGCGCGGCGGGCCCGCGGCGCTCGCCCGGCGGATCGGGCGCCAGCCGAGGTACCACACCGCGCCGGCCGCGATGCCCGCGGTGGCCAGATCGTGCATGAGGAAGGCCGCGTCGGGCCAGCAGGCGGCCCCGCCGATCGTCAGCGTGCCCAGGAGGGCGACCGGCCAGAGGCCGCGCCAGAACATGAGCGCCGCCACCGCGCTCATCAGCGCCAGGATGACCGTGCCGAACGCGTAGACCGCCTGTGGCGGCAGCGCGAGCCCGGTCCCGATCGCGGCGGCGCCGGTCTTGGCGGCGCTGATCAGCATGATCCAGGCAGCGACCCGGATGTTGAGCGCCGTGCGCCCCATCACCCGCAGGAAGATCAGCACGCCGATGGCCAGGGCCGCCGCGATCCCGATCTCGCTGATGAGCAGGTCGGTGGAGGTGCGCGGCAGGTCGAGGCTGCGCATCACGATCCGCCCGCCGAGCACGAAGGCGATGGTCGGCAGCACGGCCGCGAAGCGCTTGCGCCAGTCGCGGTGTTCTTCGTTGGCGGCGTACCGCGACAGGGCGTCGAGCAGCGGGTCCATGCCGGGCCAGCGCCGGCTCGGATCGGGGGAGAGCGCGCGCACGAGGGCGCTGTGCAGGGCGGGCACCGAGCGCCCCCGCGGCGGCGGCTCGACGAGCCCGGCGTCGACCGCGCGCCGCAGGGCGCGCAGCGAGTCGCGGGGGAAGGGCGGCTGGTCGTAGAGCGCCTCGTACAGCGCCACCGCGAACGCGAACTGGTCGCTGGCGGCGGTGGGCACCCGGCCGGCGAACTGCTCGGGCGCCATGTAGGCCGGGGTGCCGAGCAGGTGCCCGGTGCGGGTGAGCGGGCTGGCGAGCAGCTCGGCGCCCTCGCCCTGTGCGAGGTCCAGCGCCTCGACGCCCTCGCCGATCGGCGCCCGGGCGAGGCCGAAGTCGATGACCCGCGGCCGCCCGTCGGCGCCGACGAGCACGTTGTCCGGCTTGAAGTCGCGGTGGACCAGCCCGGCGCGGTGAGCGGCGGCCAGCCCGCGGCCGACGGCGACGTAGACCCGCACGATCTCGGCCCAGTCGTCCACTTCGCTCTGCCAGGTGGTCAACAGCGGCCCGTCGACGAACTCCATGGCGATGAACAGCTGCCCGTCGTGCGCGCCGACCTCGTAGACCTGGACCACGTTGGGGTGGCTCACCCGGGCCATGGCGACCGCCTCGCGGCGGATGCGGGCCTGATGGGCCGCGTGGTGGTCGTGCAGCACCTTGAGCGCCACCCGCCGGTCGAGCTCGGGGTCGTAGGCCGCGTAGACGGTGCCCATGGCCCCCGCGCCGGCTTCGTCGAGCAGGACGAAACGGCCGAAGCGCTGTGGCTGGGGGGTCGCGACCACTGTGAGCTCCTCGGTGGGGCGCCGCCGCGCGAGGCGACGCTTTTCATGCGGTATACTCGGAATTCTCCCGCGTAGGTGTCGAGACAGTGCCCCGGTGCATTTACGGCACGATGCACGAACGCCGCCGGCGTCCGCCAGGAGATGGTCCTGCTTCAGACCCGCACCGACATCGATTATCTGCCGGCGGTCGACGGCGGCGGGCGGGCGTCGATCACCGCGCCCGACGAGCTCGCCGCGTATCGGGCCGCGCTCGAAGCCCATCCGCTGGTCGAGCAGGCGCTGGCCGAGGGGTTGTGGCCGGCCCTGCGCGGCCTCGTGCGCTTCACCCGCTATCTGGCGGGCTACGCGGTGATGTCGGCGGGCGAGCAGGCCGATCGCATCGGCATCGTGCTGGCCGGCCGCTGCCGGGTCTGGCGGCCGGCGACCCCGGCGGAGACCGTGGCCTGGATCGAGCCGGGCGCGCTGCTCGGCGAGATGAGCGTCGTGGCCCGCGCCCCGCGGGCGGCCACGGTGGGCGCGCTGCGCGATACCGTGCTCGCCGAGCTGTACGTCGCCGATCTGGAGCGCCTCGACGATCTGCGGCCGGTCATGATGCTGCATCGCTGGATCGCCGAGGTCGTCGCCCGGCGGGCGCTGGGGCTGGGCGGCGCGCGCCCGGTGGGCATGAACCTCGTCGTCGCCGGCTCGACCCACGCCATGGGCTTCGCCGAGCGGCTCGTCGAGGCCGGCCGGGCCGCGGGGGAGCGCTGGGCGCTGCGCGGCCAGGGCGACTGGTCGGATACGCCCACGGTGCAGCAGATGGAGGCGGTCGAGCGGGGCCACGACTACGTCGTCTACGTGGCCGACGGGCGCGATCGGGTCTGGCTGCGGCAGGTGATGCGGCAGGCCGACCGGGTGATGGTGGTGGCCGACGCGGCTGACGATCCGCGCCCCACCACCATCGACCGCGAAGCGGGCGCGGCCCGCGCGCCCTACGTGCTGGTGCTGCTGCAGCCGGCCGACATCGAATACGCGTCGAACACCGCCCGCTGGCTGCGCGGCCGCGAGCCGGCGATGCATCTGCACGTGCGCGCGGGCAATCGGGCCGACGTCGCCCGCTGCATGCGGCTCGTCACCGGCCGCGGGCGCGGGGTCGCCTTCGCCGGCGCGTCGAGCCGCGGCCTGGGCTATTGCGGCATGATCCAGGCCCTCGAGGAGCTGGCCGTCGCGCCCGATATCGTCAGCGGCAACAGCTCGGGCGCGCTCGGCGCGGCCTTCATGGCGATCGAGCTCGACAGCGCGCGGGTCCAGAGCGCCTCCCTGGCGGCCTACGCCGCCCTGCGGCCGACCCCGACGGCGCTGACGTTGCCCATCGTCTCGTTGATGACCGGCGGCCGCTTCACCCGCTTTCTGCAGCAGACCTTCGGCGACGTGCACCTCGAGGATCTGCTGGTGCCCTGCGTGCTGACCGCCGTCGACCTGGGCACGCTGTCGATGGTCGACATGCGGACCGGCCCGCTGTGGCGCGCGGTGCGGGCCTCGATGTCGCTGCCGGCCTACTATCCGCCGGTGGTCGCCGATCATCGGGTGCTCGTCGACGGCGGGGTCTTGCAGAACATCCCGGTGGGCCCGCTCGATGGCTGCTGCCACAAGGGCTTCGTGCTGATCGGCGACCTCAGCCAGGACGCGGTGGGCTTCACCGACGTGGCCCGCTACGGCGCCGTCCTCTCGGGCTGGCGGCTGCTCTGGCGGCGGCTGTGGCCCTTCGGTCGGCGCAAGAGCTACCCGACCATGCCCGAGGTGCTCTTCCGCACCGCGTGCCTCGCCAGCTTGCGCAACCAGGAGGCGCTCTTGCGTCAGCCCCATCCCAGCTGGCTGCACCTGCGGCCCGAGACGCCGCCCATCGGCTTGTTCGACGCCGAGGCGCTGATCCCGCGCCTCATCGAAGATACCCGGCGCCACACCCTCGACATGCTCACCGGCAGCGACCGGCCCGCGGTGCGGGCGGCGCTGGCCGACGCGTCCGTGCCTGCTGTGGGCCGGGCGCTGCCCGCTCACTCGCCCATGCCCTTGGAGGCCCCATGACCCCTACGACCGACGCCGCGAACGCCAACGACGACAGCACTCTCGACAGCTCCTCCGACACCACCTTCGACAGTCGCTTCGACAGTAGCTTCGACACCTGCATCATCGGCGCCGGCTGGTCCGGCATCCTCGCCTGCAAGTACTTCAAGGCCGCCGGCTTCAACCCGGTCGTGCTCGAGCGCAACGCCTACTTCGGCGGGGTCTGGCGCCACGACCCGGGCCGGGCGACCGGCGGGGTGATGGCGTCGACGTTCACCACGTCGTCGAAGACCGTCACCGAGATGAGCGACTTCCCCATGCCCGACGAGATCCCGCATTTTCCGCGGCACTCGCAGATCATGGACTACCTGCACGACTACGTGGAGCACTTCGAGCTCGAGCCGCACTTCCGGCTCGGCAACGGCGCGGCCCACGTCGAGAAGCACGGCGATGGCTGGCGGGTGACCGGCGACGACGGCGCGGTCTTCGCCGTCGCCCGGGTAGTCGTCTGCTCCGGCGTGCACCAGGAGGCCACCGACTCGGGGCGCGGGCAGTTCGCCGACTTCCCCGGCGAGGTCATCCACAGCACCCGGCTCGAGAGCCGCCTCGACGAGCTGCGCGGCAAGCGGGTGCTGCTCGTGGGCAGCGGCGAGACGGCCAGCGACGTGGCGACCGAGATCAGCCGGCTGACGCCGCACCTGGCGTGCAGCTCGCCCAACGGGCAGTGGATCGTCTCCCGGGTCTCGAACCTGCACGCGACCGAGCCGTTCCTGCTCGACCACATGTCGAGCCCGGCCAAGCTGCTCACCGACCCCTTCGACGCGGCGTTCTGGGGCTGCGAGTCGATCGAGACCTTCTACGGCCGCTCGGGTCACGGCATCCCCGAGTGGCAGACCGATCGGCCGTATCAGGGGCAGTTCCTCAACAAGAACCCGTCGCTGATCGAGCTGTGGCGCGCCGGGCAGCTCGTCGCCCGCCCGCGCATCGCGGCGGTGGAGGGGGCGACGGTGTCGTTCGTCGACGGCGCGCGGGACGACTACGACGTCATCGTGCTGTGCACCGGCTTCGATACGGTCTTCCCGTTCCTGCCGGCGCCGTACGATACCCGGCCGGTCAACGACCACTTCAAGATGATCCTGTCCGACGACGACAGCCTGAGCTTCGTCGGCTTCGCCCGGCCGGTGGTCGGCTCGATCCCGGCCATCGCCGAGATGCAGGCCCGCTGTCTGGCGGCGATGTACGCCGGCGAGATCCCCGTGCCGGGCAACCGCGAGGCGGTCATCGCCCGGGACAAGGCCATCGCGATGCAGCGCTTCCAGAGCAAGCGGCTCAGCGGGCTGGTCGACATGGCGCAGTACATCACCGAGCTGGCGCTGTGGCTCGGCGCGCAGCCGGATTATCTGCGGCTGGTCCTCGAGCGGCCGTGGAACGCCGTCACCCTGTTGACCGCGCCGTACAACGGGGCGCGCATGTGGCTCAACGACCCCGGCGAGCAGGATCGGGTCATCGAGCGGCTGAAGTCCCAGAGCCACCCGTTCTTGTCCAACGCGGCGATGTGGGGCCACGCGCTGTACACCAACATCTTCCCCCGGCGCCCCGAGCGGACCTATCACACCCGGCGCTTCATGGGCCTGCGCAAGGCGGTGGGGCTGGTCCTCTCGCCGTTCTTCATGCCCGCCGCCTTCATGATGGGCCCGCCGACGGTCTTCAAGACGGTCTACGGCGCCGCGATGCTGCTGGCCCTCTCGCCGGCGCTGGTCTGGCGCCGCATCGAGGGGCAGCGCAAGCACCGGCGCATCCTCGAGGACTTCGCGCCCGCCGGCTGAGCCGAGCCCGGCGCCGGGCCGTTTAGAGATCCCTCTATAGAGGCACGTCGGTGGCATCTCCTACCGTCCAGAAGTCGCCGCGTGACGGCGGCATCTGGTCGACCACGGGTGAGGAGACGCCGATGTCTGCCGCGAATCGACGCGCCGCGCTGGCCCGCGATGGCTTCGTGGTCCTGCCATCCGCCGTCTCGGCGGCGTGGCTGACGCACCTCTCCGCCGCGCTCGAGGCGGCGCTCGACCACCCGTCGCCGCTCGGGCAGCAGTTCGCCCGCGACGGCGGCGCCTTCTACAGCGACCTCTACCTCTCGGCGTCGTTTCCGGCCTTTCGCCGCTTCACCGCCGAGTCGGGCATCGGCGCGCTCGTGGCCGCGGTGACCGGCATGGCGCGGGTGATGCTCTTCACCGACGAGCTGCTCGTCAAAGAGGCGGGCACGCTCGCCGAGACGCCGTGGCATCACGACAGCCCCTACTGGCCGGTGGCCGGTGAGCAGATCTACTCGCTGTGGATCCCGCTCGACGACGTCGACGCCGAGAGCGGCGCGCTGGAGTTCGTGCGCGGATCCCATCGCTGGGGCCGCGCCTTCGGCCCGATCGACTTCGGCTCGGGCGTCGCGCGGCGCACCCGGGCGGATGAAGAGCCGCTGCCGGACATCGACGCGGTCGTGCCGCCCGATCAGCGGGCGCTGGCCCCCTGCCGGGCGGGCGACGCGCTGATCTTCCACGGCTCGACGCTGCACCGCGCCTCGGGCAACCGCCGCGGCGATCGGCGGCGGCGGGCGGTCGTGCTGCGGCTCGTCGGCCCCGACGTGCGCTTCGATCCGCGGCCGACGACCCTGCCGCTGATCTGGGCGCCGCGCCTCGCGCCCGGTGAGGCGCTCGACGGCGACCCGCTCTTCCCCGTTCTGTACCCGCGGCCGGCGGCCTGCCCCTGATCCCGGAGCCCTGCGATGTTCGATCGTCTCGAGACCTACTGCATGTTCTTCGGCTACCCGCGCAGCGGGCACAGCCTCGTCGGCGCCCTGCTCGACGCCCACCCCGAGGCGCTGGTGAGCATCGAGCTCGACGCGCTCGCCCGCGTGCGCGACGGCGTCGGCCGGGCGCAGCTCTTCGCCGAGATCGTGGGCCACGGGCGCCGCTTCGAAGCCGGCGGTCGGCGGCACATGGGCTACGACTACGCCGTGCCCGGCGCGTGGCAGGGGCGGGCGACCACGCTCAAGGTCATCGGCGACAAGAAGGGCGGGCGCTCGTCGTGGTGGCTGCACGACGAGCCAGACGTGCTCGACCGGCTGCGCGAGACGGTGCAGCTGCCGGTGCGCTTCATCCACGTGGTGCGCAGCGTATGGGACAACATCGCCACCATCAGCACCCGCGGCATGGACCTCGACCGGGCCATCGCCTGGTACTTCGAGACCTGTGAGGCGGTCGCCGGCATCAAGGCGCGGGTCCCGGCCGCCGATGTCTTCGAGATGCGCCACGAGGCGCTGCTGGCCGACCCTCGGCGCCGGCTCTTCGAGCTGGCCGACTTCCTCGGGCTCGCCCGGGATCCGCGCTGGGCGCAGGCCTGCGAGGCCATGATCGACCCCACGCCGAGCCGCAGCCGTTCTCGCGTGCAGTGGACCCCGGCCCGGCTGGCGGCGGTGCGGCGGCAGCTGCCGCGCTTCCCGTGGCTCGACCAGCGCGATCTCGACTTCGACCCCGAGCCGTCGGCGTGCCGGGCGGCATGAGCGGCCGGCCCCCCGAACACGTCGTCGACCTCGTCAGCCGCTTCCGCGGCCACGCCGCCCGACGGCCCGACGCGCCGGCCTTCGCCTGGTTCGATCGCCGCTGCGCGGTGCAGACCGCCTACGACAACGCCGGCTTCCTCGCCCGCTGCGAGGGGCTGGCCGGGGCGTTGCTCGCCAAGGGCTGTCGCCCCGGCGCGCCGGTCTTGCTGCTGCACCCGCCCGGGGCGGCGTTCTTCGAGTCGTTCTTCGCCTGCCTGCTCGCCGGGCTGGTGCCGGTGCCCGCCTATCCCCCCGATCCGCTCGGGCGCGGGCCGCGGCTCGACTTCGTCACGACGGTCTGCGTGCGCATGGGCATCGAGGTCGCGCTGACCACCGCCCGCTACGACCGCGCGCGCAAGCTGGGCAACGTGCGCCACGTCTTCGGGCGCGCCGGCGGGTGGCCGTCGGTGCGCTGGATCGCCACCGATCGCCTCGCGCCGGGGGCCGCGCCGCCCCCGCGGCGACCCGCGGCGCACGACCTGGCGTTCGTGCAGTTCACCTCGGGCTCGACCCGCGACCCGCGGGGCGTGCGCATCACCCACGGCAACCTGATGCACAACCTGCGGGTGAACTCGGCGGGCGGTGACATGGACCCGCGGTGCCGCATGGTCTCCTGGCTGCCGCAGTACCACGACCTGGGGCTGGTCAACGTCTTCCTCTGCGCGCTCTACGTCGGCTGCCCGGTCTGGCTGTGCAGCCCGCTGGACTTCATCGCCGAGCCGTCGATCTGGCCCGAGATGATGCACCGCGTCCGGGCGACGCACTCCGGCGCCCCCGACTTCGCCTACGCCTATACGCTGCGCCGCACCACGCCGGCGCAGCGGCGGCGCTGGGATCTGTCGGCGCTGGCGTGCACCGTCTCGGGGGGCGAGGCGGTGCGCCCGGCGACCGTGCGCGCGTTCGCCGAGGCCTTCGCGCCGTCCGGGCTGCGGCGCAGCGCGCTCTTCGGCGGCTACGGGCAGGCGGAGCACGTCGTCGGCATGGTCGGCGGCACGGTGCGCATCATCACCGTGGACGGGCTGGCCCTCGTCCGCGAGGGCGCGCTGGTGCCCGTCGCCGCGGACCACGCGCGGGCCCACGAACTGGCCAGCTCGGGGCGGCCGTTCGAGGGGGTCGAGCTGCGCATCGTCGACCCCGAGACCGGGGCGGCGCTGCCGCCCGGCCGGATCGGCGAGATCTGGGCCTGCTCGCCGAGCGTCTCGCCGGGCTACGTCGACGCGCCGGCCCACACCGCCGCGGTCTTCGAGAATCGGCTCGACGGCGACGACCGCCACTGGCTGCGCACCGGCGATCTGGGCGCGCTCGACGAGGGCGACCTCTTCGTGACGGGCCGGCTCAAGGACCTGATCATCGTGCGCGGCCGCAACGTGATGCCGTCCGATGTCGAGCATCGCATCCGCGCGGCGGGGCTGGTCGAGGTGCGGCCGGGCGGGGTGGCGGTCTTCGGCGTCGAGCAGGACGGCGAGGAGGTGCTCGCCGCGGCCGTCGAGCTGCGCGACGACCGGCTCGAGCCGTCGGCGCGGGCGGCGCTGGCCGAGCGCATCAAGGTGCTGATCGCCGCCGACGGTCTGCACCTCGCCCGGCTCCAGCTCGTGCGCAAGGGCGCGGTGCCCAAGACCACCAGCGGCAAGCTGCAGCGGGCGCGCTGCGCGGCGCTGCTGGCCGAGGGGCGGCCGATCGGCGGGCAGCCGCCGCTCTTCGAGGCCCGCTGGGCGCCGCCCGAGCCGGACCTGGACGCCGACGATACCTTCGTGACGGCGTTGGCCGCGGCCCGCGGGCAGACCGGCGAGGCCCGGGCGAGCGCCGTTCGGGCGGCGTCGATCGCGTGGCTCGTCTCCGGCGTCGAGCGCGCGGGCGCCGCGGTCGAACACCCGCTCCTGCCCGACGGGGCGGCGCTCGACGACGCCACGCTGGCCGAGCTGGGCCTCGACTCGCTGCGTACCGTCGCGTTCTTCGACGCCGTCGAGCGCGGGCTCGGCGTCAGCGGGCCGCGGCTGACGCTCTACGGGCTGGAGACCTTCGGGGCGCTGATGGCTTGGCTCGCCGATCCGTCGTCGGACGCGGCGGCGCGCGCTCCGCTCACCGCGCGCTCGCCGACCGAGCCGGTGCCCGCCACCGCGTTTCAGCGGTTGATCTTTCACGACCACGGCGCGGCGCCCGGGGCGCTGATGCTGCTGGAGGTCGAGGGTCCGGCGACCGAGGCGGCGGTGCGGCGGGCGCTGGCCGCGCTGCTCACCCGCCACGACCTGCTGCGCGCAGGCTTCGAGGAGCTCGACGGGCGGCTGATGATCGTGCCGCGCCCGGCTCCGAGCGGCGCCGCTGGCGTCCCGCTGGCGGCGGTCGTCGACCCGGACGCGCCGAACGGGGCCCTGCTCGCGACCCTGCGGCGGCCGCTCGACGTGGCGCGCGAGCGCCTGATCCGGGTCGTATTCGCGCCGGGTGAGCCGTCGCGGCTCGGGCTGGCGCTGCATCACCTGGCCTACGACGGCGTCGCGCTCAACGCGCTGCTCGAAGAGTTCATCGAGGCGCTGGCGGCCTGCGCGGCGGGCGAGCGGCCGACCCATGCGCCGACGCCGTCGTTCCTGGCGCTCGCCGCGGAGCACGCGGCAGACGAGGCCGGGGCGCGCGCTGCGGAGGACGCCGACGGCGCCGATCCCGGTGCTCGTTGGTGGCGCGAGACCCTGGCCGACGTGCCCTGGCCGGTGCCCGTGCCCCATGACATCACGCCCGCGGCCCGCTCCTTGGTGAACGCCGGCCGCTTCGACATCGCGGCGGCCGACGTCGCCGCGCTGACTGCGCTCGCCCGCGGGCACGACGCGACCCTCAACGCCCTGGTCGGGCTGGCGTGGGCCCGGGCCATGGGCGCCGCGCTCGGCGTCGACACCGTCGCCTGCGGGCACCCCATCTCGCTGCGCGACGGCCGCACCCGCGCGGTCTGCGGGCCGCTGGTCAACGACGTGATCCTGCCGCTGCCGGCCGACGCCGGGCCGCTGCCCGACGCGCTGCGCCGCGTCGGTCGCCTGCTGCGCGACGCCGGTCTGCACGGCGCGGTGCCGTTCGAGACCCAGCGGGCGTATCTGCCGCCGGGGGACGGCTGCCCGGCGCTCTACGCCTTCCACGATCTGGACCGCATGGCCCTCGGAGCCGGCGCGGGCGCCCTGCGCGCCGGGCGCCCGCACACCGCCGGGCCGCTGACCCTGCGTCGGCTGCCCGTCGACCCGCTCGGCGGGCCGCGGCCCTTCGACTACTTCGCGGTCGCCGAGCTGGCCGAGGGGCGCTTGAGCTGCACGCTGCGGGTCGAGGCGAGCCGGGTGGGCATGGCCTTCGGCGCGGGCGTCGTCGACCGCTGGTGCAGATGCCTTCGACGTCTGGCGGACGCCGCGCCGAGCGGAGGTGCCGCGCGATGACCACGCTCGTCGAGCTGAACGCCGAGATGGACCCCGTCGCCGCGGTCCAGCGCCTGTACGCCCACGTCGACGCGCTCGGCCCGCGCCCGCGCCCCGGCGCGCTGCTGGCCCTGCGGGTGGTCGATCCGGCGATGGGGGACGGGCGGCGGCTGCTGGCCTGCGGCCGCGTCCTGGCGATGCGGCTGACCTGGGCCTGGACCGCGCACGGCCGGCCCGAGCCGCCGATCGACCTGCGCGCCGATCCGACGGCCGCCGCGCGGCGGTTGGTGGCGACCGGCTGCCTCTATGGCCTGGCCGCTGAGCGGGAGGCGGTCACCGCCGTGCGCCGGCTGATCCAGCGCTGGGCGGTCGACCGGGGCACGGCGCCGGTGTGCGTCGACCACGCCATCCGCCGCGGCGAGCGCGGGCTCGGCTTCTCGGTCGGGCACCTCGCGGCCTTCGAGCCGGCGCGCGCAGCCGCACCGCACCCGGTCATCGGCCCGCGTTTGCAGGCCATTCACGACGATCACCCGCGGCTGCGCCAGGCCGTGCTCGAACAGGCGCCGTGGGATGCGCGGGCGGCGCGGGCGGCGTTGCGCCGGGCCGACGCGCACCTCGACGCGATGCGGGTCGTCGGCGACGTGCTCGCCGGCTGGGCCCATGGCGCCCGCGCCGGGTGCCGCTCCGAGCGCCGGCGGCGGCTCGATCTGGTCGTGCGCTGGCTGAGCGGCGAGGCCGGCGAGGTCGAGGCGCGCCTGCGTCGCCTGCAGGCGGCGACCCGTCGGCGCTGGGCGACGTTCCACTGGCAGTCGGAGTTCTCCGAGCTCGAGCAGCAGCCCGTCCCCCGGGCGTATCAGGAGGCCGTATGATCTCCGACGAGAAGCGCTTCGTCTTCGTGCACATCCCGCGCACCGCCGGCACCAGCATCGAGACGGCGCTGGCGCCCTACGCCCGCGAGCCGGTGGGCTATACGGTCGGCGGCAATACGGTCCTGGCCCACAAGCACGCCACCGCCGCCGAGCTGCGGGGGCTGGTCGGCGATGCGTTCTGGGCGTCGGCCTTCACCTTCTCCATCGTGCGCGACCCGTGGGCCCGCATGTACTCCGACTACAACTTCTTCCACGACGTCGGGCCGCGGCTGCTCGACGAGTTCTCCGACCTGGAGCGCTGGCTGACCGCCCTCGCGCTGAGCGAGCCCTTCACCCGCTGGCTGCGCACGGGCGCCGACCGCCTCGACATCGCGCAGTCGAGCTATCTGACCGACGCCGACGGGGCGCTGCTCGTCGACTTCGTCGGCCGCTTCGAGACCCTCGGCGGTGACTTCGAGGCCATCTGCCGGTCGGTGGGCGTCGAGCGGGCCCTGCCCCACGTCAACGGCACCCGCCGCCGCGACTTCCGGGCCGCCTACGACGCCGACAGCGTCGCGCTCGTCGGGCGCTACGCCGCCGCCGACATCGACCGCTTCGGCTATGGGTTCTCCCGATGACGGCCACGCCGTCGAAGGTGGTGGTGGTCACCGGCGCCGGTCGCGGCATCGGCGCCGCCTGCGCCCGGGCCTTCGCCGCCCGCGGCGACCGGGTGGTGCTCGTCAGCCGCAGCCGCGACGAGCTGCAGGCCGTGGCCGCCGCGATCGCCGCCGAGGGCCGCGGCCACAGCCTGGTCGTGCCCGCCGACATGGCCGATCCGAGCGCCATCGACCGGCTCTTCGAACGCGTCGACGCGGTCTGGGGCCCGGTCGACGTCCTGGTCAACTGCGCCGCGATCCTCGGGCTGGGCCGGGTCGAGGCGTTGACCGCCGCGGACTTCGACCGGGTGCTGGCGGTCAACGTGCGCGGGGTCTTCCTCTGCTGCCAGCGCGCGTTCGCGCGGATGCGGGGCCGCGGCGGGGCCATCGTCAACATCAGCTCGCTGGGCGGCGTGCGCAGCACCGAGAAGTTCCCCGGCATGCTGGCCTACGTGACCAGCAAGGCGGCGGTCATCGGCCTGACCGAGAGCCTCGCCGTCGAGGGGCGCCCCGACGGCATCCGGGTCAACTGCCTCGCCCCGGGGGCCGTCGACACCGTCATGCTGCGGCAGGCGGCCCCCCACCTCGACCCGTCGACCACGCCCGCCGACATCGCGCCGATGGTGCTCTTTCTCGCCGACGGTCGGCTCAGCGGGTCGGTCCTGGAGGTCTTCAGCAATGAGTAGTACGCCCGCGAGCGCCCCGGCGCGCACCGCCACCATCGAGCTGTGCAAGGAGGCCTTCAAGTTCTCGGCCGGTCACTTCACCATCTTCTCGGCGACCCGCCGCGAGCGGCTGCACGGGCACAACTTCTCCGTCGGCTGCGCGGTCACCGGCGAGGTCTCCAGCGATGGCCTGATCGCCGACTATCGGCTGTACAAGCAGCGGATCCAGGCGATGTGCGACCGCTGGAACGAGGTGCTGCTGCTGCCCGGCCGGTCGACGCACCTCGAGCTGCGCGTCGACGACGACGACGTCGTGGCGCGCTTCGCCGGCCGGCGCATGATCCTGCCCCGCGAGGACGTGATCATCCTGCCGGT
Source organism: bacterium (assembly GCA_030427205.1). GTDB lineage: Bacteria > Myxococcota_A > Bradymonadia > UBA7976 > UBA1532 > JACKDM01. The sequence continues at coordinate 134,717 of JAUHXC010000020.1, forward strand.
GGCCAACATCACCCTCGAAGAGCTGTCGTGGCTGATGCTCGACGGCCTCGTCGCCGACGCGCAGGCGCTGGCCGAGCATCGCATCGTCGCCATCGAGATGCGGGTGGGTTCGGGCCCGGGGCAATGGGCGGTGAGCCGCTGGGCGCGCGCCGACGGCGCCGAGTCGCTGGCCGGCTGACGCCCGTCGAAGATCCCCGTCCCCGTCTGCCGCTCGACGATACCGGCCCAATCCGGCAGCGGCTGCCCGTCGTGGCTCTCGTCGGAGATCTCGATCCGGCCGTCGACGAGGTCGAGCTCGACGGCACCAGCTGGATCAATACGCTGGGCCTCGGCACATACTGGGGCGGCGTCGACGGGCTCTACGTCGGGCTGCGCGGGGGCATCCCGGTCTTCGCCACCAGCACCGTCGACAACTACGGCCGCAGCCCGGATCAGACGCTGCTGCTCGGCTTCGACGCCGAGTTCTCGGTCGGCTGGCGCTTCTGATCGGCGGCGCCCCGCGGTCCGCGGCGCGCAGCGCGGCATCAGTCGATGCGCACGTGCACCCCGGGCATGCCGGCCAGCGCCCGCTCGAGCCGCTCGAGCGCGACCCGCACCGCCTTCTCCGACTCGGGGCCGTGCACGATGCGCACGTTGCGCCGGCCGCCGAACGGCTCGTCGGGGCCGTCCTGCAGCACCGCCACCGCCGCCTCGCAGTCGGCGAAGCGGTCGCGGGCCTTCTTGCGGCAGCAGCCCGAGATGAACAGCGCCAGATCTTCGGGCACGTCGGGGCGGATGCTGCGCGGGTCGGGCATCGGGCTGTGCAGGTGCTTGCGCAGCAGCGCGACGACGTCGTGGGCGTCGAACGGCACCTGCCCGGTGATCAGCTCGAAGGCGGTGATGCCCAGGGCGTAGATGTCGGCCCGCCCGTCGAGCGGCTTGCCCAGGATCTGCTCCGGCGCGACGTAGCACGGCGAGCCCACCCGGGCGTCGCCGCTGGCCGCCGAGCGCTCCTGATGCACCGCGATGCCGAAGTCGAGCAGCTTGGCCTGCTCTTCGCGGGTGATGAAGATGTTCGACGGCTTCACATCGCGGTGGATGAGCCCCTGCTGGTGGGCGTGATGCAGCGCGGCGCCCACCTCGCGCAGCAGCCGGCGCACCGTCGACCAGCGGGGCGGGGCCCGGCGCTCGATCAGATCGGCGAGCATCTCGCCTTCCAGGCGCTCCATGACGATGAAGCGGGTGCCATAGGCCCGCTCGAAGTCGAAGACCCGCACGATGTTGGGGTGCGACAGGCCGGCGACGATCACCGCCTCGCGGTCGAACTGGCTGGCGAACTGCGGGTGGTAGACCAGCGCGTGGGACAACATCTTGAGCGCGACCGGCTGCCCCAGCTCGGGGTGGCGCGCCTCGAAGACGTCGGCCACCGCGCCTTTGCCCAGGGTGCCGACCACCCGGTACTTGCCCACCCGGCGGATGCCGTCGATCTCCTTGAGCCGCTCGCCCACCAGCCGGGTCAGGAGCCGGGCGACGTCGGGGTGGCGGTGCACGATCGCCTCGAAGTCGGCCCGGTCGAGGCGCATGCAGCGCACCTTGCCGTCGGCGTAGACCGTCGCGGTGCGCGGCGTGCGGGCGATGAGCGCCATCTCGCCGAGCGCGCTGGGCGCGTCGAGGGTCACCTCGAACTGTGGCCGGCCGTCCCCCGGCGCCTTCTGCACCCGCACCCGCCCCTCGTCGAGCAGGTACATCGCGTCGCCCTCGGCGCCCTCGCGCATGATGACCTGCCCGGGGGCGTAGGTCCGCGGCTCGAGCACCACGCCGATGGCTTCGACGTCGGCGCTGGACAGATCCTGGAACAGCTCGAGGGTCGGCCAGCGCGTCGCGAGCCCGTCGGGCTCGACGGGATCGGCCGACATCGGCGCCAGGGTCCGGGTCTCCTGATGACGGCTGCGACGGCGGGAGAAGATCATGCCTCATCTGACCCGGACGCCGGCTCGGGGTCAACCGCGGTCTGTCGGCAGCCTGTCGGATCGCCGTGACCGACGGGCGCCGTGGCTCGTTCCTGCACCGAGGGGAGGACGCCCCGCCCGCCACAGGGGATGTACGCGGCGGGCGGGGCTGCCCCGGGATCGCCCCGCGTGTACCCGTCGATCGGGCCTGAAGTGCGCGCGCGACCCGTGCCCCGAGACGGCCCAGGATGGCCCGCGCGGGTCAGCGGAGCCCTGACCGCCGGGATGGCCTGCCCGCCGGCCGCCTGCGACCGCAGGGGGCCGCGTAGGGCGTCTGCGGGCCTGTTTCGCAGGGGGTCGAAGGCCGGGGCCGACACCCGATTGCGGTCCTGTCTCGGCGGTCGCGCGTCTCGAACGACCCCATCGCCCGGAGGATCCCCGATGCATCGCACGCTCGCCGCCGCCATCGCGCTCACCGCCGCCATCGCCGGCTGTGGGCCCGAAGAGGGCACCGTCAACGAAGACATCCGCGCGGACGACAGCTTCCTGCTCGAAGCGTGGGCCGACAACTGGTTCGCCGCCTATCTCGGCGAGACCCTGATCGCCGAGGACTCGGTGTCGATCACCACCGAGCGCTCGTTCAACGCCGAGCGGGTCAGCTTCTCGGGGGAGTACCCGCTGGTGCTCAACGTCGTGCTCAAGGACTTCAAGGAGAACGACTCGGGGCTCGAGTACATCGGCTCGAACCGGCAGCAGATGGGCGACGGCGGCTTCATCGCCCAGATCACCGATACCCGGACCGGGCAGGTGGTGGGGGTCAGCGACGCGTCGTGGCGCTGCCTGGTGGTGCACAAGGCGCCGCTGGACAAGGGCTGCGAGGACGCCTCCGACCCGCTGACCGCCTGCACCTGGGAGATCACCGACGAGCCGGCGGGCTGGATGTCCCCCGACTTCGACGTCAGCGGCTGGGACGCGGCGACGGTGCACACCGCGGCGGCGGTGAGTCCCAAGGACGGCTACGACGCGATCTCGTGGAACGCGGCGGCGCAGCTCATCTGGGGCAGCGACCTCGAGGCGGACAATACGATCCTCTGCCGGACAGTGATCGAGGCGCCCTGATCGGGTGCTCTGGCCGGCGTCAGGGCCACAGCGCCTCGAGACCCACCGCCGGGCCCAGGTGCAGCCGGCGCGCCGTATCGTCGATGGCCAGCCCCTCGGTCCAGCCCACCCGGACCCCGCCGCGCAGCGCCCAGCCGACCCCCCACAGCCGGGTCCACGCCCGCAGGTTCAGATCGGCCCCGGGCGCCAGCACGGCGCGGCTGCGATCGCTATAGTCCACCCGCGCGTACTCCAGCTCGGCGCCGAGCAGCAGGTCGAAGCGCCAGCGGCCGGCGATCAGGCCCCAGCCGGCCTCGATGGCCGCGAAGGGCGCGTCGACGGTGGCCTGCCACGCCGAGAACGCGTGCGCCCGCCGGCCGTAGCCCGCCCGCAGCCCCAGCCCCAGCCCGCCGTCGACCCGATGGGCCGCCAGCGCGATCCGATGCCACGGGCCCAGCCCCGTCGCCGGCCGGCCGGCGAATCCATAGCCCGCGCCCATGTGCCAGCTCGCCGCGGCCCGCGCGCGCACCAGGCGCGCTGTGGGATCACCGCCCATCGGCGCGATCGTCTCGCTGGCGATACCCGGCGGCGCCGCGGGCGGCGTCTGCCCCAGCGCCAGCCGGTCGCCGGGCGCCAGCTCGACCGTCCACCATGGGCGGCCGCCGGGCGGGCCGATCTGCAGCCGACCGGGGAAGACCGGCACCTCGAGCGGCTCGCCGGCGCGCTTGTCGACCCGCTCGACGAGCGCGCCATCGGCCATGCGCAGCACGAAGGGGCCCGACAGCGGGCCGTCGAGCACCAGCCGCGCCCGGCGCGCGCTCGGGAAGCTCATCAGCAGCGGGCCGCTGGACTCGAGGCGGGTGATGTGGCGCACGGGGGTCTGGCGCCGACCGAAGCGGGCGGCGTGGGCCACGGTGCGCCGCCGGGCGTAGCGCCACATGGCGTCGACGTCGACGCCCGGCCCGTCGCGCTCGGCGGCGGTGAAGGCCTCGATGAAGTAGTGGGTGAAGAGGCTGCCCACCGCCGGATCTTCGTAGCTGACCTCATCGGGCTGCGACGAGCTGAGCCACAGCGTGCCGGCGTTGCCGAGCAGCTCGGTGGGCAGGGCCGCCGCCGGGTTGAAGCCGGGCGTCGGCGCGATGCCTTTGACCCGCAGCGTCTCGGCGTCGAAGGCCCCCGAGTGGCAGGCGTCGAAGAGCCCGAAGCTCACCGTGGCGTCGACCGCGGTGAAGATGCGCCCCAGATCGGACCCGTCGAGCGGGCCGTCGCGGGTCAGCAGCGCGCCGCGCAGGCCGTGGCCGGTGAAGAAGAGCGCGAACAGCGTCGGCACCTGCTCGCCGACCTGCGCCCGCACCGCCCGGTGGCGCGCCACGAGCCGCTCGGCGGCGGCGAGCACCGCGGCCCGACCGCCGCCGACCACCAGCTCGACCCCTTCGGCGGGGAAGCGGCCGTGGCGCACCAGGGCGTCGCGCAGGCGGCGGGCGTCGCGCTCGGCGTGCAGCAGCGGCGGCAGCTCGACCTCGGCGGCGGGCGCGGCGTCGTTGCCGATCACCAGCGCCAACCGGGTCGGGCCGGCGTGGGCCGGGGCGAGCGCGCACGCCAGCGCGCACGACAGGGTGATGGCCGCGCACAGCAGCGGACCCGCCGCGGGGTGACGGGCCCTCATCGGCGGATCTCCACCGCGTGGATCTGCGCCCCGGGCACGGCGAGCGGACCGAGCGCGCAGCCGCCGTCGGCCGCCCGGGGTCGGTAGGCGGCGTCGACCGCCGCCCGGGCGTCGGCCAGCGGGCCCGGCTCGGCGGAGAATACGGCCACCAACCACTCGCAGCCATCGCCCGGGGTGAGCACCGCGCCGGCGGGCAGCGGGATGTCTTCGCCGCCGGCGAACGTGGTGGAGCCGCCGTCGAGCGGGTGCAGATCGGCGACGCCGTCCGGGCTGACGGCGAAGACCCGCAGGTGCCCCGCCGGGCCGGAGAACGCCAGCCCCAGGCGGTCGCCGGTCACCAACGTCGCCCGCTCGACCGGGCGCAGCACGTCGCCCCGCACGACCGTGACGTGCAGCGTGATGTCGCCGCCCATCGGCGTCAGCCCGCGCTCCGTCGGCGGCGGGCGCTGCCAGAGGGCGAAGAGCGCCAGCGCGGCGGCGAGGGCGACGGCGACGGCGACGAGGGCCGGCCGGCGGGCGCGGCGCGGCGTTGCGGTCGGCGGCGCGGCGATCGGCGGCTCGACCATCGGCGACCCGGCGCCCTCGGGGTCGAGCCAGGCGCCGTCGGTCCGCCGATAGTCGGCCAGGATCGCCCGCGCCTCGGCGTCGAGCCCGTCTTCGTCGCCGCTCTCGAGCGCGGCGAGCAGCCGGTCGATGCCCGAGCCGTCCGCCTCGGCTTCGAAGTGGGCCCGCAGCCGGGCCTCCAGATCGCGCTCGGTCATGCCGCAGGCCCCCGTTCGAGGCAAGCGCGCAGCGCGCTCAGCGCCTTGCGGATCGCTTTGTCCACCGCCTGCTTGCTGACGCCGAACGCGCGGCCGATGGCGCTGAGGCTGTCCTCGCGGTGGATGCGCAGCCGCAGCATCTGCCGGGCGCGCGGGGTCAACGTATCGAGGCACTCGGCCAGTCGGTCGGCGCGCAGCCGGGCGTCGAGCGCGCCGAGCAGCCCCCGCTCGTCGGGCATACCCACCGCCTCGGGCGGCTCGCCCTCACGGCGGAAGCGCGCGCGACGGGCCGCGGCGCGACGGGCGCGGCGCACGGCCATGAGCCGCAGATAGGGATACACCGCCCGGGCGTGGCGCACCCGGTCGACGTGGTTGTAGGCGAAGTCGATCCACACGTCCTGAGCCATCTCCTCGCCGCGCGCCCGATCGCCGAGCACGGCGGCACACACCGCCACCAGCCGCGGGAAGACCGCGCGCCAGGTCTCGGCCTGGATCTTCGGATCCCGGGCCTTGAGGCCGGCGAGCGTCACCTCGGGCGGCGCCGTGGGAGGAGAGCCCCGAGCGGCCGATCCGTCAATCCCGTCGGTCAATCGAATGGCTCCGCGGCCCGGCACAAGACCGGCCGCCCGTCGCAGGGACCGCCGACCAGCGACATGGCACCGTCCGCCGCGAGCCGCAGCCGGGCGCAGGGGCCGCCGGCGGCGTCGACGCCCTCGCGATAGAGCAGCGGATCGACCGGGCGCGGGCTGTTGTCCCAGACGAAGGCCTCGCCGTCGACGCGCGCGCCGACCGCGACGTCCACCGGCGCCGCGTCGAGCCGCCGCAGCGCGAAGCGGGACTCGAAGACGTCGCTCAGCCACGCCGGCGCCAGGCCCTCGGGGCAGCCGGGGTCGCAGAGATAGACCGGCGGCACCATGCCCGCGAGGTGGGTGCAGCCGGGCGGCGCTCGCTGCACGCAGCGCTCGGCGTCGCATTGCCAGCAGCCGAGGTCGAAGTCGAAGACCGCCTCCGGCTCGGCGCCCTCGCGATAGCGCAGCATGCGCACCACGGCGCCGTCGGCATCGCGCGCCACCACCGCCCGGCCGACGAGTCGCCCGTCGATCCGGCGGGTCTCGAAGCCGGTCCACAGGCCGGTCGGCCCGTAGGTCCAGACCGTCGCGCCGGCCGGCCCGTCGTCGCCGATGTCCTGTTCGAGGCGGTCGATGCGCCCGTCCGGGCGCAGCACGTAGCGGTCCACGCTCATCTGGTCGCGCTGCGGCAGCCGCGTCCGCTCGATGCGATAGCCGTCGTCGACCCGGCTCCAGACCTCCCGCTGATCCATCTCGCCGTCGAACTCGCCGCGGCAGCCGTCGCACTCTTCGATCGCGGTCACCCCGTCCTCGTCGAGCAGGCGCACCGCGCGCCGATCGGTGTCGCCCTCGGGGACCCAGGTGCAGCCGTCGCACAGCTCCTCGACCCACGGCGCGAGGGCCCGATCGACGGGCACGAGCGGATCGGGCGGCAGCCGCAGCGCGAACCGCTGGTCGCGGGCCACCGGCGACGCGCTGCAGCCGGGGCAGACGCTGCCGCAGGGCACCGGCGGTACGGCTCGGCAGGGGCCGGGCTGCCAGCGGCCGTCGACGCAGGTCTCGGTGCGCACCCGCGATCGATCGCAGCGGGCGAGCCGCGGCGGCGCGTCCGCGCAGTCCGGGCCGGCGTCGGTCGGCGACGACGCGTCGCGGAGATCGCCGGGCCCACCGTCGGCGGCGCGATCGGGCGGGGCGGCGTCCGGGTCTTCGGCGGCGCGATCGGGCCGCGCGTCCGGCCCGGCGTCGGCGTCGAGCGGCGCGCAGCTGCCAGCGATACAGCGCCCCGACGGGCAGTCCGCGGCGGCGGTGCACGGGGCCTCGTCGGTGGTGCTGCAGCCGCCGCAGACGAGGGCGACGACCAGGGCGACGACCGCGCCCGGAGCGGAGATCGAACGGGGCATGCCGCGCAATCTACCAGCATCCATCGACCGACGCCGGTTGACGATGCGACCGGTCGGGTGTCTTGCCCATCGTGGGCCTGTCGAAGCGCTCACCCGGCCCGGCCGCAGCGGACGCAGAGGAGTCATCATGCGCGGAGTCGTTCTGTTCGTCGCCTCGAGCCTGTGGCTGCTCGCCTGTGTCCCATCCGGGGGGCGCGGCGGCGGCATGGACGTCGACTGCGAGCCCGGCGCAGACCGGGCATGCGACTGCGACGACGGCGAGACCGGCCGTCAGATCTGCGGAGACGACGGCTTCGGTCCATGCCGCTGCGGCGCCGCGCCGGGCGACGCCGGCCCGGGTGGCGAGGGCGAAGGGGAAGGTGAGGGCGAAGGTGAGGGCGAAGCCTGCGCCGACGGCGCCATGGAGAGCCGCCCCTGCGGGCTCAACGACCGCGGGCTCGAGACCCGGAGCTGCGCCGATGGGGTCTACGGCCCGTTCGGCGCCTGCGAGGACCCCGACGAGTGCCCCGACGACGCCGAGCAGGCGCTGCCCTGTGGCCTCAACGCGCGCGGTAGCCAGAGCCGCAGCTGCACCGAAGGCCGCTGGGACGCGTTCGGCCCGTGCGACGACGCGGACGTCTGCGTCGACGGCGAGGCCGAGCGCCGGGCCTGCGGGCTCAACGGGCGCGGCGAGCAGGATCGACCGTGCGTCGAGGGCGCCTACGGCGAATGGGCGGGCTGCGATGACCCCGACAGCTGCGTCGACGACACCGAAGATCTGCGCCCGTGCGGGCTCAACAGCCGCGGCAGCGTCCTGCGGGTCTGCGTCGAGGGCGCCTACGCCGCCGCCGGCCCGTGCGAAGACCCCGACGAATGCGTCGACGGCAGCGCCGAGGCGCGCCCCTGCGGGCTCAACGGGCGGGGCGAAGAGACCCGGACCTGCGCCGAGGGCGCCTGGAGCGCGTTCGGCGCGTGCGGCGACATGGACACCTGTATCGACGGCGACGAAGAGCGCCGGGCGTGCGGCTTCAACGACCGCGGGCAGCAGGTCCGACGCTGCGTGGACGGGCGCTTCGAGCCCTGGCCGGCGTGCGACGATCCCGACGTCTGCGCCGACGGCGTCGAAGACAGCGTGGCCTGTGGCTTCAACGGGCGCGGCGCGCGGTCGCGGGTCTGCGAGGACGGGCAATACGGGGCCTTCGGGGCCTGCGCCGACGACGACATCTGCCGCGACGACGCCGAGGAGCAGCGGCCGTGCGGCATCAACGGGCGCGGCGCCGAGACCCGCGCCTGCCGCGACGGGCAGTGGACCGACTTCGGCGCCTGCGACGACCCCGACACCTGCCTCGACGGCCGCCAGGAGACGGTGCCCTGCGGCCTGGGCGACAGCGGTCGGCTCGAGCGGCTGTGCGTCGAGGGCCAATGGGTCGAAGAGCCGTGTGAAGGCGCCGACGCCTGCGCCGACGGCGACGTGCAGCAGCGGGCCTGCCCCGGTGGCCCCGGGGTGCAGCGGCGCTTCTGCGAGAGCGGCGACTGGGTCGATTGGGGGCTGTGCGTCGATGATCCGGGCTGCCTCGAGCCGGGGGCCGGCGCGGGGGTCGTCGATCGGCCCGACGATCGCTTCGAAGACAGCAACTGCGACGGGGTCGACGGCGACGTGCAGCGGGCCGTCTTCGCCGATCCCGACGGCGACGACCTCGACCCGGGCTCGGCGGCGCGGCCGGTGGCCACTCTGCAGCGGGCCATCGAGCTCGCCGCGGCCAGCGACCCGCCGAAGTACGTCATCGCCGGCGAGGGCGCCTTCCCCGGCACGGTGACGCTGGCCTCCGGGGTCAGCCTGTACGGGGGCTACGACCGGCAGGACGGCTGGCGCCGCTCCGACTTGACCGCCTCGATCATCGACGGCGACGGCACCGGGCTGGTGGCCGACGGCCTCGCCGCGCCGACCGTCGTCGATCGCTTCACCATCGTCTCGACCGACGGCGAGCCGGGGGAGAGCAGCTACGGCGTGCGCGTGCACGAGAGCGGCGCGTTCTTGAGCATCACCCGCAGCCGGGTCGACGCCGGCGCGGGCGGAGACGGCGTGCCGGGCGCCGACGGCGCCCCCGGACCGGACGGGCTGTCGGGGGTCTCGGGGCGTGGCGGCTGCGACGCGTCGGCCTGCACCCCGCCGGCGACCCTGGGCGCGCTGGCGGTGCAATGCAGCGTGGGGCTCAGCGGCGGGCGCGACGAGGGCGACGGAGACGGGCGCGGCGGACGCGGCGGCGATGGCGACCGGGTCGGCGCGATGGGCCTGACCGGCGGCGCGCCCTCGGCCGGCGCGGGCATCGGGCCGGGCGGGCGGCCGGGCAACGGCGCCGTCGGCGGCACCCCCGGCGAGGGCCGGCGGGACTGCGGCTTCGTCTGTTGCCCGGGGGTCGACGGCACCGACGGCGGCGACGGCACCGCCGGCACCGACGGAGGCGCGGGCGGCGATGGCGGGCCGGGCGGCGGCCTGATGATCGACGCCGCGGGCCGCTTCACGACCCCCGACGGCCAGACCGGCGACAGCGGCGGGCACGGCGGCGGCGGCGGCGGCGGCGGCGGCGGCGGCGGCAGCGGATGCGATCTGGGCTGCTGCCTCTCCGACGCCGGCGGCAGCGGCGGCAGCGGCGGCAGCGGGGCCTGCGGCGGCGGCGGCGGCCTCGGCGGCGGCGGCGGCGGTGGATCTTTCGGCGTCTTGATCGTGCGCGCGTCGCCGACCCTCGACCTGATCAGCGTGCGCACCGGCGGCGGCGGCGACGGGGCCGTCGGCGGCCGCGGGGCCGTCGGCGGCAGCGGCGGCGCGGGCGGCCGCGGCGGCGCGGCGTTCGAGTTCTCCGGCGGCGGCGGCGACGGCGGACGGGGCGGCGACGGCGGCCTCGGCGGCGACGGCGGGGCCGGCGGCGGCGGGCCTTCCCTGGGGGTCTACACCGTCGACGGCGACCCGATGATCGCCGTCGAAGACTTCGACCTCGGCCCCGCCGGCGCCGGCGCGCAGGGGCCCACCGGGCGCGGACAGCCCGGCCCGCGGGCCGAGATCCGCTGAGCCGGCGCAGACGCCCGCGCTTGATCCGCCGCCGCGCCGACGGCACCCTGCCCCCATGATCGCCCCCCGCCCATGGCTCGCCGCGATCCGGGCCGCCGACCCGTCGCTGGGCGCGCTCGCCGCGCGCCATCCCCGCCGCTGGGTGCCGCTCGATGCGCCGTTTCTCGACGCCGTCATCGCCCGCCTCGACGTCTTCACCCCCGCGCGCCCGCTGTGGGCTCATTATGGGCTGACCGGCGACGTCGCGATCCGCCTGACGGGCGATCCGCAGGCGTTCGATCGGCTCGTCGCCGCCGACCCCGGCCGCATCGCCACCGCCGACGACGCCCTGGCGCTGGTGGCCGCCCGGATCGAGGCCACCCGCCCGCCGGCGACCCGCGCCCGGCTCGTCCGCGCGCCGGCCGATGTGCCGTGGATGCCGCGCCTCGACGCGGTCGGCGCCGCGCGGCGCGCCGAGGTCGATCGCCGGATCGCCGCGACGCCGCCGCTGGTCTCGGCGACCGCTGCCGGCTTCGCCGTCGACGGGTGGCTGCTCGACGATCGCTGCTTGATCTGGACCCGGTTTCACGTCGACGCCGCGGGCGCGGTGCGCGCCGAAACCGGCGAGCGCATCAGCGGGCTGCCGCTGACCTACGCCGTGTGATCGGCGCCGCCCCATGACCTACGAGAAGCAACCCCTCGACGCCTTCGAAGCCGTGGACGAAGCCGAGCGCGCGCCGGCCGGTCAGCCCGAGGTGGATCGCGACCGGGCGGCGAAGGCCCAGAGCGCAGAGCTCAACGCCCTGGCCGTCGAGGCGCGCGCCCCCGAGCAGGCCGCCGACGGATCGCCCGGCGACGGCGAGGCCGGCGCGCTCGATCTCGACGCGCTGCGCGCCACCGTCGAGGCGCTGCTCGACAGCGCGCCGCTGGGCGCCGCGGCCCGCAAGCGGCGCAAGCGGTACGGGGTCTCGCTGGACTTCGCCCCGGGCGCCGCGGGGCTCTACGACGCCGACGGCAACGCGCTGGTGCTCGACGCGCGCTGCGATCCGGCGCTGCTGGCGGTCGACTACGTCTGCGAGATCGACCGGGCGCGGCGCCACCACGAGGGCCGCACGGCGCACGCCAGCGAGATGCAGCGCGCGGACTATGTCGACGCCCGGCTGCTCGAAGCCGCCGAAGGCGCGCTGCTGATGATCGAGGCGGCCGAGGCCTTCGCCGCCGCCGACGTCCGCCCGCCGCTGGCCGTCGAATACCGCGCGGCGTATGCCGCCGCGCGGGCGGCGGGCGACGACCCGGCGCAGGCCCGCGCCGCGGGTCGGGCGCGGGTGGTGCAGGGCTTTCGCGGCGGCGAGGTCTGCGCCGGCAATACGGGGGAGAGCCTGCCGGCGTATTTCGGCGCCTGGTGGGATCGGGTGCACGCCGACTGACGGCGACCGCCACGCTCGGCGCGGGTGCCTCCGCGACCGTGTATGTGTCCGCGCGGCCCCGGCTCTGGGATACATATGTCTCCTGTGAGTCATTGTTTGCCATGACCGTGTCGCCCGCCTCGGGATGTCTCGAAAGGGTGTCATGGCAGGTTACGCGAAGGCGCCTGCATCGGCTGGCTTCCGTGATAGTTTGGTAGCGCTTCCGACGTCTCGGCGATCGCGTCGCCCGAACGCTCGTCAGATCCATCCATGACACGGAGATCATCGGCGCGCGTCGATATGTGACTGCCAGGCGACCGAGGCGTTGAACCGGCACATCGGGGCCGACCGGGGGCCGGCGCGTGGGCCTCAGGCGGGCTCGGGCGCGTCCTTGCGGGTCTTGTTGACGACGACGATGTAGCCGATGGCGCTGACGAACATCCAGATGCTGTACAGCGCCGCGGGGATCGCGAAGTCGAGCCGGTCGAGCATCGTGCCGGCCACCACCACCGCCAGGGTGCCGTTCTGCAGCCCGCACTCGAGGGTGATGGCGATCTGCTGCTTGGACGGCAGCTTGCCCAGCCGGGCCACCGCCGCGGCGACGAGCATCATCACCACGTTGAAGGCGATCATGGTCACCAGCAGCTCGTCGAGGTGGCCCAGCAGGCGCTCCTTCTCGCTGATGATCGCGCCGACCATCACCAGCCCGAAGATGATGCCCGAGGCCAGCCGGGAGCGCTTCTCGACCGCCGCGGCGAAGTTGGGCGCCTTGGCCTTGACCGCCATGCCGAGCACCACCGGCACCGTCGTCAGCACGAAGACGCCGAACACCGCCTTGCCGAGCGGCAGCGGCGGCGCGTCCTGGCCCATGAAGGTATCGAGCGCGAAGCCGAGGATCAGCGGCACGGTCAGCATGCCGGCGAGGCTGATCACCGCGGTCAGCGTGATCGACAGCGCGACGTCGCCCCGGCCGATGTGGGTCAGCAGGTTCGAGGTCATGCCGCCGGGGCAGGCGGCGAGCAGCATGATGCCCACCGCGATATAGGCCGTCGCCGGATCTCCGCCCCACTGCGAGGCGAAGCCGTAGCCGATGAGCGGCAGCGCGATGACCTGCATCAGCGCGCCCAGGGTGAAGCCGGTGGGCTTCTTGACCACCCGGGCGAAGTCGGCGGGCACGAGGCCGAGGCCCATGGCGAACATGATGAGCCCCAGGGCGAGGGGCAGGACGACCTGGGTCAGCATGGGGCTACTCCTGTGACACGAAGCCGGGGTTGGTCTGGACCCGGGCGGTCAGCAGCGACTGGAAGGGCAGGTTGGCGTGCGGCGCGTCTTCGGCGCAGGCGATCTCGACGATGGGGAAGAGCGCCAGCCGCCGCTGCAGCGCGTCCATACCCGCGGCGAAGAACGACTGGTCGATGTCGTAGAAGTGCAGCTGGTAGAGATACTTGCGGCACGCGTTCGAGACCGGCTGCTCCTCGCCGGCGTGGTCGACGATGGCCACCTCTGCGCAGGGGTCGGCCTCGGCCCGGGTGAAGGCGTAGAGCCGACGGTCGTAGCTCGGCCAGCCGTTGAGGCTGGGGCAGGTGCAGCCGTTGCGGGTCTCGCAGTCGGCGGAGTCGTTGGACCGCACGAGGTTGACCCGCTGCACGTAGAACTCGGTGGGCAGGGCTTCGAAGAAGACGAAGCAGGCGCCATCCTCGAAGTATTCGCCGCCGTCGTCGAAGCGGGCCCAGGCGTAGACGTTGGCCGGCGGCTCGCCGGTGCAGTCCCAGTTCGGGATGTCCAGGCCGGCCGGCGCGGTCTCGGGGCACGGGCTGTCGGCGCCGTCGCAGTCGTCGTCGACGTTGTCGCCGCAGATCTCCTGCGCGGCGGGGTTGCGCCAGGGGTCGTCGGGCCCGCAGTCGCCGGACACCGCCGCGAAGCCCGGGTTGTCGGCGGCGCAGCCCTCGGCGGTCTCGGCGTCGTCGGCGCCGAAGCCGTCGGCGTCGGGATCGGCGTAGAGCGTGCCGGGCATGCACATCTCGCCCTCGCCCTCGCCTTCTCCTTCGCCCTCGCCTTCGCCTTCGCCTTCGCCTTCTCCTTCGCCCTCGCCTTCCCCTTCGCCCTCGCCCTCGCCTTCCCCTTCGCCCTCGCCTTCCCCTTCGCCCTCGCCTTCCCCTTCGCCTTCGGCGCCGACGGCGGCGTCCGCGGCGACCTCGCCGTCGCCATCACAGCCGGCGAGCCCCCAGAGCGCCACCAGCACGACCCATACGGCGATCCCCATCGCGCGCGACATCTTCAGACCTCCTCACCCAGATAACGACGCCCGATGTGGGCCTTGAACGCGTCGACCGACAGCGGCGCGCCGGTCGCTTTGACCAGCAGCTCGTCGGTGGTGTAACGCGCCCCCCAGCGGTGCACGTTCTCCCGCAGCCAGCCCACCAGCGGCCCGAAGTCACCCTTCGCGATGTGGCCCTCGAGGTCGTCGATACCCTGCCGCGCGGCCGCGAAGAGCTGGGCCGCGGTCATCGCGCCGAGGGTATAGGTCGGGAAGTAGCCGAAGATGCCGTCCACCCAGTGGATGTCCTGCATGCAGCCGTCTTTGTCGTCGGGCGGCGCGATGCCCACCAGCTCGATCATGCCCGCGCGCCAGGCCTCGGGCAGGTCGGCCACCTCGAGGGTGCCGGCGACGAGCTGCTTCTCGAGCCGATAGCGCAGGATCACGTGGGCCGGGTAGGTCACCTCGTCGGCGTCGACCCGGATGAGGCCGCGCTCGACGTGGGTGTAGAGCCGGTGCAGGTTGTCGACCGTCCACGCCGGGCCGCCTTCGGGCGCGAAGTGCTGCCGTAGGATGGGCGCGGCGAACTCGATGAAGGCCCGGGTGCGGCAGGCCTGCATCTCCATGAGCAGCGACTGGCTCTCGTGGGCGCTCATGCCCGCCGCCCGGCCCACCGGCTGATAGCGCCAGTCCGCCGGCAGCCCGCGCTCGTACAGCGCGTGCCCCGTCTCGTGGATGACCCCCATCAGCGCCGAGGTGAAGTCGGCTTCGTTGTAGCGGGTGGTGATGCGCACGTCGTCGGGCGTGCCGCCGCAGAACGGGTGATGGCTGACATCGAGCCGCCCGTTGTCGAAGTCGAAGCCGATGGCCGCCATCAAGGCCTTGCCCACCGCCTTCTGGGCATCGGTGGCGAAGGGCCCCTTCGGGGTGATGATCGCCGGCTTCTTCGCCTGGGCCTCGAGCACCCGGTCGATGGTCTCGGGCAGCCAGTCGGCGAGCTCGGCGAAGAGCCCGTCGATGCGCTCGACGGTGGTGCCGGGGTCGTACTCGTCGAGCAGCGCCTGATAGCGCCCGACGCCGAGGGCGTCGGCCTTGGCCGCCGCCGCCTCGCGCACCAGCGAGACCACCGCCTCGAGCTTGGGCCGCAGGGTCGCGAAATCGTTGTCGCCGCGGGCCTCGCGCCAGGTCTGCTCGCAGGCGGCGGTGGCCCGGGTGAGGGCCTCGACCAGCGTCGCCGGCAGGGCGGTCGCGTGGGCGAAACGCCGCTCGATGGTGCGCCGGTTGGCCGCCTGCCAGTCGTCGAGCCCGCCGTTCTCGGCCGCGAGCCACTCGCCGATGCGCGCGTCGGTGGCCAGCTCGTGGCGGATGAGCGAGAGCGCCGCCATCTGCTCGGTGCGCGCCTCGGCGCCGCCGCGGGGCATCATGGCCGCCAGATCCCAATGAAGCATGCTCATGGCGTCGTCGAGACGCTGAATGCGTCCGAAGTGCGCCTCCAGGGCGGGGTAACTCATCACATCTCCGACGTCGGTGTCCGCGGGCCCACCCTACCCGGCCCGGACGGACGCGGCCACCGTCGTTTTGTTACGTCGGTCACCCGAAGTCGTCTATGGTTCACTGGCGCGTTATGTGCGCCCAAAAAATATTGGATGGGGGCCCGAATGAAGCCCGACCACGCCGGCGAGGCGCAGCGCCTCACCGGGCACGATCTGCGGCGGCGCTACACGCAGTTCGTCGACGAAGAGCGGCTCGCCGAGGGCATCGCCGAATTCGAAGCGCAGCTGGCCCGCAATCCGCGCTGGGGGCTGGCCTGGGATCTGCTCGGCCGCCTCAAGGAGAAGGCCGGCGACGACGAGGGGGCCTACGCCGCCTTTCGTGAGGGGCTCGAGATCGCCCTGCACAGCCGGCGCATGAGCCGCCAGCTCAAAGCCGACCTCGTCGTGCGGGTGATCGAGTTCTGCCACGCCCGCGGCTGGTCCGAGCGGGCGGCGGCCCACACCGATACCATCGCCCGGCTGGCGCCGCGTCACCCGTTGCTCGAGCGGCTGCGCGGGGCCTCGCCTTCGGACGCGATGCCGGCGCTCACCCGCCACCTCGATCGCCGCGGCGAGGCGCAGGCCCTGGTGCACCGGGCCCGCGACCGCTTCCGCCAGCGGGACTGGACGGCGGCCCGCGACCTCTATCGGCAGGCCATCGACATCGACGAGCGCTGCACCAACGGCTACATCTTCCTCGCCCGCACCCTCAAGAACATGGACCCCGAGGCGCTCGCCGAGGGCATCGAGTGGTACGCCCACTGGGTCGAGCAGCGGCCGAGCTGGGGGCTGGGGCACAACCTGCTGGCCCAGCTGTACGTCGCCGCCGACCGCGCCGACGAGGCCTACGCCGCCTTCGACCGGGCCGCGGCGCTCAGCGACAGCAGCCCGACCCTCGATCTGGGCCGCAAGTGTGAGCTGCGGGCCGATCTGATCGACTTCTGCACCCACCGCGGCTGGCGCGAGCGGGCCGATATCCAGCGGCAGCGGCTGGCCGATCTCGACCCGCATCACCCGATGCTCAGCAGCGAGGAGCAGAACGTCGAGCTGTCCGCCGCCCGCGCCGCCGTGCGCGCCGACCGGCCGGGCGAGGCCATCGCCCGCTACAGCCGCCACGTGCTGCGCGACCCCCACGACCGCGACGCGCACGTCGAGCTGGCGGCGCTGTACCGCGGCGCCGATCGCGCCACCCGGGCGGCGGGCATCCGGCTCTTCGAGCGGGTGGTCGCCCGCTCGCCCCGCTGGGGTCTGGGGCATCGCCTGCTCGGCGAGCTGCGCGAGGCGCAGGGCGACGACGAGGGGGCCTACGCCGCGCTGGTCGAGGCGACCTCGTTGGGCATGGCGTCGAAGCGGCTCGACGACGCGACCCGCATCCGGAATCTGCTGGAGCTGGTGGACTTCTGCAATCGCCGCGGCTGGAGCGAGCGGGCGCTGATCCACGTCGCCGCGGCGCTGTCGCTCGATCCGAACCACGGCGAAGCGCTCGCCTTGTGGAACCTGCTCGAGCGCCGGGTGGGCTGAGCAGCCGGGGTCGGGTGGCCTCACCCGGTCGGCCGACCCCGGGTCGAGCGACCCCAGCCGGCGCCCACCCGCACCAATCGTCGGGCGATATCAATGGGTGGATGATCTGGCATGCATCTTGTCACTAGAATGCGGCCTGTAGATCCGCTCATCGACGGCCGACCGGCGGGACGCCCCCGCGGCGGCCGATCCGGGCGTGCCCGACGCCCGAGGAGGCCCTGTGCGACGCAAAATGCTCCCGACCCTGGTGGCCCTCGCCACCACGCTGGCTCTGGCCTCATCGGCCACGGCCCAGGTGACCACCTTCAGCCAGGACGTCGCCCGCGCCATCGACGACGGCCTGGCATGGCTCGACGCCAACGGGGCGTTCGCCAACCCCAGCTCGTGCGGCGACGCCGCGGGGCTGTGCGCGCTGGCCATCCTCGAGAAGCGGCAGAGCGCCGACGTCAACGCCCGGGTGCAGGGCTACGAGAACGCCCAGCCGGCCGATCAGCAGCGCATCGATCGGATCATGGCCTACATCATCGCCCGCTCGAACCAGGCCTTCTATTCGTACCGCAACGGCGCGGCGATGATGGCGCTGGCGGTCTACATCCGCACCGGCGGGCCCGACGCGCAGGCCCGGGTCGCGCTCGACCGCTACTTCGATCAGGTCTCGGCCAACCAGGGCAACCACGGCTACTGGTGCTACAACAACGGCAGCTGCCGCGACTCGTCGACCACCCAGCTGGTCATGGCCGGGCTGGCGGCGGCCAAGGGGGTCTACAGCGACGCGGCGGTCGGTGACGCCAACCGCCTCGCCCGGCTCGAGGCCATGCTGGCGGTCACCCGGGCGGCGTATGCCAACAACGCCATCGCCGGCGGCCTCGGCGACGACGCGGGCCACGGCTACCAGGGGGCCAACAACAGCTACCCGCCCAGCTACCAGCAGACCGCATCGGGCATGTGGTGCCAGATCATCTCCGGCGCCGACATCAACGACGGCGCGGTGCAGCGCTACCTGCGCTGGATGTACTACCGCTACAACTACGAGAGCATCGAGCCGCACCGCAACAGCTGGGCGCAGTCGTACCACTACTATCTGTGGTCGTCGGCGAAGGCCTACACCTTCCTCGAAGACAGCGGCGTCGACCCCGCCGGCGACAACCTGCACCCCGAAGACATCGGCACCCTGCCGCCCGGTGACGGCCCGGCGGTCAACTATCGCCAGCTGCACATCGACCCGGCCGGCGCGCCGCGCATCCCCCGGCTGGGCGCCGAGGGCGCCGGCTACTACGCCGACCCGCGCGAGATCCCGCGGTGGTACTTCGACTATTCGTACCGGCTGATGAGCAACCAGCGGGCCGACGGCTTCTTCGTCTCGCCGTCGGGGGTGTGGAACAACTACAGCGGCCAGAGCTACGCCCTGCTGGTGCTCGAGCGCTCGGTGGGCGGCGGCTGCATCGACACCGACGAGGACGGGGTCTGCGACGCCGAAGACACCTGCGTCGAGGTGCCCGACCCGGCCAACGCCGACCAGGACGGCGACGGCTACGGCGACGTCTGCGACAACTGCGTCGACGTGCCCAACCCCGACCAGACCGACGACGACGGCGACGGCATCGGCGACGCCTGCGACGACATCATCTGCAACGAGGGCCTCATCGGGCCCGACCTGTGCGACGGGCTGGACAACGACTGCGACGGCACCATCGACGAGGGCCCCGACGGCGGCGAGCCGGTGGCCCCGGGCACCTGCGCGACCGGTGATCCGGGCATCTGCGCCCGCGGCGCGCGGCAGTGCATCAACGGCGAGGTGGTCTGCATCGGCGAGGTGGTGCCCACCGACGAGGTCTGCGACGCCCTGGACAACGACTGCGACGGCGCGGTCGACGAAGAGCTGCGCAACGCCTGCGGCCAGTGCGCCGACCTCGACGGCGAGATCTGCGACGGTATCGACGAGGACTGCGACGGCGTGGTCGACGAGGACGCCGAGTGCCCCGACGATCAGCGCTGCCAGGACGGCGCCTGCCGCGACCCCTGCGTGGGCAACGAGTGCAACCAGTCGCCGGGGCTCTTCTGCGACCAGGACAGCAACCTGTGCCTCGGGCGGTGCGACATCGCCGACTGCCCGCGGGGCACGGTCTGCGAGGAGGCCACCGGTCAGTGCGTCGACCCCTGCGCCGGCGTCGAGTGCGCGCCGGGCGAGCGCTGCTGGTACGGCGAGTGCGCGCCCGACGACTGCATCACCACCGGCTGCCCCGACGGCTCGATCTGCAACGGCGTCGAGTGCCTGCCCGACCCCTGCGCGGCGGCCGACTGCGGCCCCGGCGAGTTCTGCCGCGGCGGCCAGTGCGTGCCGAGCTGCGCCGAGGTGAGCTGCCCGCTGTTCAGCCAGTGCGTCGACGGCGTCTGCGTCGAAGACCCCTGCGGCGGCGTCGATTGCCCCGCCGGCCAGGCCTGCGTCGACGGCGCCTGCCAGGGTGACCCGTGCGGCGGCGTCGAGTGCCGCGACGGCCAGGTCTGCGAAGGCGGCTTCTGCATCTACGACGAGTGCGGCAACGTCGAGTGCCCGCCGGGTCAGGAGTGCGAGCTGGTCGAAGGCGCGCCGCAGTGCGTCTTCATCGACCGCCCCGAAGACCCGACCACCCCGCCCGAGCAGCGCCCCGACGGCGGCGTCGATCCGGTCGACGGCGGCGTCGACCCCGACCTGGGCACGCCGCCGACCAACTTCGACGGCGCCGTCGCGCCGCCGCCGGGTGAGGCCGACGCCGGCGATACCGGCGAAGAGGCGGAGGAAGTGGGCTGCAACTGCGACGTGGACGGCGGCAGCCCCAGCCCCTGGACGCTGCTGCTGCTGCCCCTGCTCGCGGCCATCCGCCCCCGCCGCTGAGGCCTTGGCCGTCGGGCCGGCCTCACGATCCCTCCGCGAATGCCCGCCGGGCCGCCCGGGCGCCCGCCTGCGGCCCCTTCTCGACCAGACCCACCCGACGCCATGGCCGGCGGCCGACGTGACCTCTCACGCCCGCCCGGCGGGCTCTGCGGGCGAGCGCCCGCGCGCGTTCGGGCGCCATCAGTGCAAGGAGAGCCGGCTGCACAGCGCCGAGAGCCGCCGCAGCAGCTCGGCGCCTTCGACCTCGGTCCGCTCGCCGCAGACGTCGCCGACCGAGAGCAGCCCGCTGATGGCGGTCCGGCCGTCGAGGGCTTCGACCCGGGTCTGACGGTCGTCGTCGACCCACTGCACCACGAGCACCGGATCGTCGGCGTCGGCGCCGGGCCAGGCCCGAATCGAGGACGTGCTCCGGCGGCGGTCTTCGAGGGGCGCGCAGCGGGGCACATCGGGCCGCTCGCCGCCGATGCTCGCGGCGAGCGGCAGGTCATCGGCGACGCCCGGCGCGACGAGCTGGGCGGCGGCGCCGACGGCGAGGATGCCGAGCAGGGCGGCGAGCGCTTCGTCCCCGTCGTCGAGGTCGAGCGCGACCCGGTCGCCGGGCCCCACGTCGAGCTCGTCGAGCACTTCGGCGTAGTCCACCGCCCGGTGATCGAGCCTGGCGAGCCCAGGGGACTGCGCCATGCGCTCGGCGAGCAGGTCGAGCAGCGTGGCGTCGGGGTCGATCCACGGCTGCGGTCGGATGACCGGCGCCGCGCAGGCGTCGGCCGAAGAGACGGGGACGAGGACTTCGAGGGCGTCGAGCAGCGGGATCATGGGGCGCTCCTGGTGTGTGTTCACCCAGACCAACCCCGGACGGGCGCCGATCGTGCAAAGCGCGGCGAAAAAAATCTGCAAACGCCCGCCGCGACCCGTCGACGGCCACGGCATCCCTCATGCGCACCCACCTGTGGAGATACCCGCCATGGCCGCACTGCACCTGATCAGCTTCGACATCTGCCCCTTCGTTCAGCGCAGCACCATCGCCCTCGAAGAGAAGGGCGTCGAGTACGAGCTGACCTTCATCGACCTCGCCGACAAGCCCGACTGGTTCCTGGCGATCTCACCCCGGGGCAAAGTGCCGCTGCTGAAGGTGGACGACGCGGTGCTCTTCGAGAGCACGGCCATCCTCGAGTACCTCGACGAGACCGTCGAGCCGCGGCTGCACGACGCCGATCCGATCGTGCGGGCCCGGGATCGGGCGTGGTTCTCCATCGCCGACGAGCTGTTCGGCGCGGTGTGGGGCATGATGAGCGCGCCCGATCGGGACGCGCTCGCGGGCAAGGCCGAGGCCGTGCGCGGCGCCATGACCCGGCTGTCGGGCGACCTCGAAGGCCCGCTGTGGCACGGCGAGCGCTTCAGCGCGCTCGACGCGGTGGCGGCGCCGGGCCTGCTGCGTGCGCTCTGGCTCGACGCGCTGTATCCCGAGCTGAAGCTCTTCGACGGCCTGGAGGGCGTGCGCGCCTGGGCCGAGACGCTGGCCGCCCGGCCGGCGGTGAAGCGCTCGGCGGTGCCCGACCTGCACGCGCGCTTCGTGGCTGGCATCCGGCGCTACGGCGCGGTGCACCGCGACCTGCCCGAGACGGCCGCGGCCCGCTGAGCACCCTCGGCGCCGGCGCTCTCCGAAGCCCGCGCCCCCGCCCCGCCTACCGTCAAGGCCCTGACGCCCGTCACAGTCGGGACGGGCCTCAATTTGCTCACGAGCGGTCGATGTGATGACCTTGCCCCATTTGGCGGGGCCTACGGTCTCGCGACGATCGCGGGGGAGCGCGTGACGTCGACCACATCAACTGCGGCGCGCCGGCCGGGGCTGGCGCTGCTCGTCTGCCTGCTGGCCGCGGCCCTGTCGCAGATCGTGGGTCTGTCGGCCGCGATCGACGGCGGGCTGTCGGGGGTGTGGTTCGACATCCGCGGCGAGCGGCAGAGCGACCACCGGGTGGTGCTCGTCGCCGCCGACGCCGAGACCAGCGCCCGCTGGGGCGGACCGCCGTGGGCCGCGCAGCATCGGGCGGCGCTCGACGCGGTGCTCGACCGCCACGCCGCGGCGGTGGTCTTCGCCGAGCCGGGGCGGCTGCTGCCCGGGACCGACCCCCTGCCGCCGCCGCCGATGGGCGGCAACGGCGTCGTACAGCTGCCCGCCGCGCGCTTCGCGCCGCCCCTCGTCCGGGGCAGCGTGCCGCCGATCCCCGTCGATCCGTTGACGGTGAACTATGCCGGCGCGCCGGCCCGCATCCCCACCGTCGCCGCACACCGGGTGGTCGAGGGGCAGATCCCGCCGTCGTTCTTCACCGATCGGATCGTCGTCGTCGGGGTCACCGACCCCGCGCGTGCGACCCTGTGGCCGACGCCGGTGGGCTGGGCCAGCCCGGGGCACGTCGTGGCCCACGCGCTGTCGGGGGTCATCGACGGCGTGCCGCTCAGGCCCGTGCCCTGGTGGGCGCAGCTGCTGCTCGCCGGCTTGCTGGCCGGGCTCGCGATGCGCGTCGGTCAGCGGGGGCGCGTCGCCAACCGCTGGGCGATCCCGCTGGCGTTCATGGGGCTGGTCATGGCGGCCGACCTGCTGCTGTTCGGGCAGGGCGGCTGGCGGCTGGGGGCGACGACGACGTTCGCGGCGCTGGCGGCGGCGCTGGTGTTCAACCTCGCCGGGCGCATGCGCGGGCTGCGGCTGGCGCTGGTCTCGGTGCGGCAGGCCACCGCGACCCGGCGCCGCGTCGAAGAGGCCGAGGCCGCGGCCGACGAAGGCCGCTGGAACCGGCTGGCGGAGATGATGCGCGGCGCGGTCGACGGCCGCTGGTCGGCCCTGGCGACCTTCGCCGCCGATCAGCGCACGCTGATCTGGCGCGGCACCGCCGAGCTCGACCGGGTGATCGTCGACGGCTGGCCCGCCGACCGGGCGTCCGACCCGTTCGCCCAGGCCTTCGCCCGCGGGGCGAGCGTGCAGCGCTTCGACCTGCCGGGGGTCGACGATCAGGCCTTCATCCTGCCGCTCATCGAGCGCGGGCGGGCCCGCGGGGTCTGGGTGGTCGCCTTCGACGGCGCCGCCGAGCCGCGCACCCTCGAGCGCCTGCGGGTGATGGCGGCGCGGCTGGCGGCCAACGAGGCGCGGCTGGCCGCCGGTGCGTCCGACGAGATCACCGACGCCCGCCGCGCGGTCGACGCGCTGGCCCGGCAATATCAGCTGCTCGAGTCGGTCTGCGAGCAGATGCGGGTCGGCGCGCTCATCGCCGATCCGTTCGGGCGGGTGCACCTGATCAACGCCTCGCTGCGCAGCCGCCTGGGCGAGATGACCGGCGAGGCGGCCGATCGGCTGGTCCGCCGCGGCGCCCCCGAGGTGCTCGGGGCCCTCGCCGGCTGGACCGCCGCCCGGGCGCGGGCGCAGTTCGCCGCGGCGATGGGCGAGCGGGACGACATGGCGCTGGGCCACGGCCTGCGCCTGCAGCGCATCGAGCTGGTCGACGAGGGGCGCGGCGGCGCGACGGTCTTCCTCTTGACCCGCGGCGGCGACAGCGGCGATCGGGCCGACGGCGCGGTCAAGGTCGACCAGAACCGGGTCCGGGTCGACGTGCGGCCGCTGCTGCTCAAGGCCGGCCGGGCGGCGGCCGCCGAGAGCCGCATGCGCATCGAGTACGAGTTCGCCGATCCGATGCCGCGGGTCGAGAGCGAGACCAACGCGCTGACCCAGACGGTGGAGTCGCTCTACGCCGAGATCCGACGCCACAGCGAGGCCGGCTCGGTGACGACGGTGTCGGTCTCGCAGGAGGACGAGGTCATCTCGGTGCTGATGATGAACTCGAGCTACGCGGTGCCACGCGAGGCGCTCAACGTCTTGTTCCGCACCGAGCCGCTCGAGGCGGCGGGGCCCACCGAGCGCATGCACATCGCCGCGCAGGCGGCCTACCGCGCCGGCGGCCGCCTCGACGCCACCAGCGATCCGGTCAGCGGGGTGGTCTTCCGCCTCGCGCTGCCGGTCGCCCGGCAGGACTGAGGGCGGCGGGTGGAAACCGAGGTCTTTCAGCTCCTGCCCGCCCGGGGCCTCGACCGCTCGCTCCTGCTGGCGGTCCTGGCCGGGCTGTGGATCCTGTGGTTCTTCGTCGAGCGCCTGGGCTGGGTCTTCTCCGGGCTGGTCGTGCCGGGCTACCTGGCGGCGGTCTTCATCGTGCGGCCGGTCTCGGGCGTGGCGATCGTCGTCGAGGCGGTGCTGACCTTCCTCGTCGCCCGGGTGCTCTCCGACGTGCTCGCCCGCTTCGAGGGCTGGAGCAGGTTCTTCGGCCGCGAGCGGTTCTTCCTCATATTGCTCGTCAGCGTGCTGGTCAGACAGCACTGCGAGCTGTGGCTCTTCCCCGAGGTCACCGGCTGGCTCGCCGAGCGCTTCGCGATCGACGTGGGCTACCGGGAGCAGCTCTTCGGCGTGGGTCTGGTGCTCGTGCCGCTCGCGGCGAACATGTTCTGGAAGATCGACCTGCGCCGCGGGCTCTTCCAGATCGGGGTGCCCACCGCGCTGACCTGGGCCCTGCTGGTCTGGGTCATCCTGCCGTTCACCAACTACGGGCTGTCGAGCCTCGAGCTGACCTACGAAGACGTCGCGGTCAACTTCCTCGGCAGCGCCAAGATCTACGTCATCCTGCTGACCACCGCCGCCATCGCCGCGGCGATGAACCTCTACGCCGGCTGGGACTACAGCGGCATCCTGGTGCCGGCGCTGCTGTCGGTGGCCTGGTTCACCCCGCTCAAGGTGCTCACCACGCTCATCGAGGCGCTGGTGCTGCTCGGCGTCGTCGGGCTGCTGGTGCGCCGCTGGCCCTTGCGGCGGTTCAACCTCGAGGGCCCGCGCAAGATCGTGCTGGTCTTCACGGTGGGCTTCGCGCTCAAGGCGCTGGTGGCCACCTTCATCGGCGACCGCCTGCCGGGCATGGAGGTCACCGACCTCTTCGGCTTCGGCTACCTGGTGCCCAGCCTGCTGGCGATCAAGATGCTGACCCGGCGCACCGTGGGCCGGGTGCTGGGCCCGACGGTGGCGGTGTCGGTGGCCGGGCTGGTGCTGGGCAGCGCCCTGGCGCTGGTGGTCGAGTGGGGCGCCGAGCTGACGCCGGGGCGCGACGACGTCGAGATCATCGCGACCGAAGACGGACAGTCGGTATGGCGCGACCCGCTGGCGGTGGCCATCGCCGCCGAGCTGCGGGCCGATCCGGTCGATCGGGCCAACCCGCCGCCGTTCGAGCCGGCGCAACGCGAGCAGCTGGGTGTCCTGTGGCGGCTCATCGACCGCTGGCTGGCCGATCCGGAGGCCAGCGGACCGCTCGAGGGCGTCGTCGAGCGGGCCACCCGGCTGGGTATGTCGCTCGATCCGATCGTCGCGCCCGGCAAGGAGGGCACCCGCTGGGCGCTGACCTCGCCGACGCCCGGGCCCGAGGGCTTCAACCGCACGCCGTCGGCGGTGCTGCATCCGCGGCGCAGCGGGCCCTATCTGTGGGTGCCCCGGCCGGCGACCGAGCAGCCGACGGCGGTCGCGGCGGTCGATCTGTGCGCCGCGCTGCAGTGTCGGGCGGTGATCTTCGCCGGCATCGAGGTGCGCAGCGGCGCGCTGCGCTTCCACCGGGCGACGCTCGACGCGCTGAGCAGCACCGGCATCATCCAGCTGCACGCCGACCGGCGCGCCGAGCCGGGCGGGCCGGTGATGCACCTCTTCGGCCCCGCGCCCGAGGGCGTCGTGCTCGGCACCATGGGCAGCCTGCCCTCGTGGGATCCGGTGCCCGGCCGCCTGCGCGCCGGTCAGCCCGACCCGCGGCGCGCGGTGCTGCGCATCCACCCCGCCGATCTGTGGCGCACGGTGGTCGACGACGTGCCGCCCGATACCCTCGACGCCCCGGACATCGACAGCTGGCTGGCGGCCCGGCTGGTGGTCGAGCAGCTCGCGCCGGGTCCGGTGGTCGACCCCACGCCGTTCGAGCAGCGGCTCATCGCCCGGGTGCTGACCGGCGGCGCGATCGAAGGGCCGCCGGCGGGCTTCCCCGACGACCTCTCGTGGACGGTGTGGCTCGACCGGGCCGCCCGGCTGGTGCGCCACCGCTTCGTGGAGTTCGACGAGCAGCTGACCGACCGCCGGGTGCGGGCGATGATCGGCGCGCCGGGCACGCCGGGCTGGCTGGTGCTGCTGGCGGCGGCCGGCGGCTCGACGACCGCCATCGAGGTGCCGCGGCCGCTGCGTCAGGCGGGCACATGGCGCTTCGGCCTCGAGCTGTGGCGCGAGGTCGACGGCGTCGCCACGGTGATCGCGATGCCCCGCCGGGCGCCCAACGGCACCGTCGAGGGCGCGCCGACGGGCACCGAGAGCGCCTTCGACGCGGTGCACGTCGGCCTGCACGCCAGCCTCTCCCGCGGGCGCTCGGGCATGGTGGTGCAGGTGCGCGGCTACGGGGCGTGGCGCTCGCTGGAGTACGACACCATCGTCGCCCTCGACATGCCGCTCTTCAGCGACGAGCCGACGCCGGTGACCCTCGAGGGGCTGCTGGCCGTGCCGCTGCTCGACGACTTGGAGCACGGCCTGCACCGCTCGGCGGGCTTCCCCGGGGTGCCGCCGGTGGGCCTCTTCGAGCGCCGGCCGCAGGCGGAGCTGATCGGGCTCATCAACCAGCCCAACGCCCAGCGGGACCACGCCCGGCGGCAGCTGGGGGCCCGCTTCGTGCGGCTGTGGCTGTCGGAGGCGGTGCGCAGCGACTACCTCGACCGGGCGCCGGCGCCCCTGCACCCGGCCCTCGACGCCGCGCTGGGGCTGCTCGCGCCGACCACCGGGCGCGTCGCGCTGGCCGAGCCGCCGCTCGACCCGCCGCCGCCCGAGGGCGACGCCGGGCTCGAGCGGGCGTTCGAGGCCGCGTTCGAAGAGGCCAAGGGCTTCGCCGAGACCCACAACCCGCACCGCATGCGCGCGCTGCTGGCGCTGGTCGAGGCCGACCGCCGGCTCTCGGTGCGCCGGGGTCACAGCCCCTCCGAGGGGCGCTCGTGGTACCGCATCGAGGCCATCGGCGCCGACGGCGAGGTGCATCGGGCGGTGGTCTACCGCCACGCCCGCGCCGCCCGGCACTGGGTCGCGCCGCCCGACGCGCAGGTCCCGCCGGTGCTGCGGGGCTACGCCAGCGGCCGGGTGCACGGCCGGCTGACGAAGGAGGCGCGATGAGCCGCCCGCTCCGCGCATGGGGCGCGACCGCGCTGGTCATCGCCGCCGTCTGGATGCTGGCGTGGTTCGTCGCCCGCCGCCCGGTCGCCGACGTCGAGCTGCTCGTGCGCTTCGACACGCTGCCGGTGCAGTATACGCCGGTGGTGCAGGCCCGACCCCCGCGCTTCCGGCTGCTGGGCGGCGAGCGCCAGCTCAAGCTGATCACCCACGCGGTGGCCGACGCCGACGGCCCGGTCGAGCCGGGCGAGGTCTTGATCTACGGGGTGCGGCTGACCCTGGTCGACCTCGTCGGCGACGTGCTGTGGACCGGCCAGCTGCACACCTCGGGGCGGCGCAGCGTCGACCCCCGCGAGCCGACGGTGGACGGGGTGCCGGCGGTGCCCGACGCCGCCCTGCCCGACGAGCCCGAGCGCGCGGTCTACGACAGCCGGCTGCTGCAGTTCCAGATCCCCAAGTCGATCCCGCCCGAGAGCCGGCTGGTGGTCGAGCCCATCGGCGACGCCGACCGGCTGCTGGTGCGGCTCTACGCCCGCGAGTCGCCGCGGGGCGGCATCGGCTTCCGCGCCCGCGACCTGCTGCGGGACGAGGCGCCGCCGGTGGACGACATGCTCTCCGAGCGGGTGCCCCGCGACCTGCGCTGGATCCGCCGCTCGAGCGAGGTGCCCACCGTCACGGTGCTGCGCACCGGCAACCGGCGGCCGTTCGACGAGAACGAGGTCAAGGCCTTCGTGGCGCTGGACCCGCTGCGGCCGCTGGCGCTCAACGTCGAGGGGCCGACCCGGCTCGAGCTGCGGGTCAAGCGCGGCGTCGACGCCGAGACCGCCGCCAGCCCGGGCGAAGGCGCCGTGCGCATGGTCGACGTGCCCGAGCTGGGCCCCGAGGGTCGCCCGGCGGGCGTCGTGCTGCCGATCCCCAGCGTGGCGGGGGTCGAGGCGGTGCAGGGGTTCGAGGTGGGCCCCGGGGTGCACAGCCTGAAGTTCTACACCGCGCGGGTGGGCGGCGCGCGCATCCGGCTGACCGCGCCGGCGACCCGCATCGAAGCGGCCGAGGTGGCGCTGCCGGGCACCGCGCCGCCGCCGGTGCGCTTCGGCGACGTGCCGGTGGTGCCCTACGAAGACACCGAGGTGATCCTGCCCGACGAGCGGCGTTTTCCGGTCTTCGTGGCCGGACCCGACGGCCCGCCGGTGGTGGTCGGGGTCGAGGGGCCCGACGACGATCTGGCCCGGCTCATCCGGCTCGATACCCGTTTGATCGCGCCGTCGCCGCTGATCGACGAGGCGGCGATGCAGCGGGCGAGCGAAGACCCCGAGCACCTGCGCGCGGTGCGCTTCGCGCCGGCGACGGTCGAGGTGGTCTGGCTCGGGGCCAATGACGCGCGGCTCGGCCAGCGGGTGCTCAGCGTGGAGCCGCCCGCCGCGCCGTTCGAAGAGATCGAGCTGTCGGACACCACCCGGGTCAAGGTCAGCGAGCCCCAGGGCCTGCGGCTGGCGGTGCCGCCGGGCACCGTGCGCATCGAGGTCCGCGCGCCCGAGCGGCTGACGGTGCGGCCGCACGTGCTCTTCCCCGCGCCGCCGCCGCACCTCGCGCTGCCCTATCGCGAGCACCTGCCCGAAGAGCACATCTGGCGCTACGCCCCGCGGGAGTTCCGCACCTGGTACCCGGTGGCGCCGCTCAACCGCGACGTGCTGCGGGCCGAGGACGCGGTGCTGACGATGATCGCCCAGGTGCGGCTCGAGCCGGTGGGCCCGGGGGACGACGACGGGCAGGCCTCGACGCCGCCCGGTCCGCCGCGGGACTTCTCGCCGATCGATCCGGTAGGCCGCCCGGCGCAGCAGCGGGTGCTCGAAGACGTGCGCGCCGACCGCGTGGGCGAGGTGCGCCGGCAGTGGGGGCCGGGGCTGTTGGCGCAGGTGCCGGCGGGCCGCCCGGTGAAGTTCCGCGTCGACCGCGGCGATCGGGCCCGGCCGCGGCTCATCGTGGCCCTCGACGGCGCCGCCGAGCGGCTGCTGGGTCAGGCGTTGACGGTCACCATCGACGGCGAGCGCCGGGGGCGGGTGGTGCTGGGCACGACCCGCTTCGCCTGGAACCTGCCGGCGGTGAAGCCCGGCTGGCACACGCTGACGGTGGCCGCCGAGAGCGGCGCGGCGCCTGACGGGCTGTCGCTGCACATCGACCGGGCCACCGAGGCAACCGCGCTCTTCCACCAGCGCACGCTGTACGAGCTGGGGCGCGCCGGCCTCGACGTGCGGGTGCCGGTGGACGACGACGGGGTCGTGCTCAACGCGATCGTCTACGACCGCCGCACCCGGGCGGTGCCCGAGGTCCGCCTGACCGGCGTCATCGACGGCGGCCGCCCCGAGCGGCGCCGCGGGGTGCCGGTGGAGTCGTTCACCCTGGCCACCGAGCGGGCGCCGCTCGCCGCCGCGCGACGCCCGCTGACCACCGCCCGGCTCGTCGACCGCGCCGGTCAGGTGGCCGGCCACCCGCGCATCTTCCCCATCCGCCTGGGCCCCGACCTCGCCCGCGGGGGCCATACCGTCCGCGTGCGGGCCGAGGCCGATCGGGTGCTGTGGGTGCGCTTCATCATCGCCGAAGATCTGGTGGGCCGCCGCGAGGCGGTGCGCTCGGGCACCTTCACCGAAGCCGAGTAGAGCCATGGCAGCCGATCCGACCCACGAGACGCGCGACCGCCGACGCCCCGCGACCCGGCTGGCCTGGGCGCTGGGCGCGTGCCTGGCCGTGGCCGCGCCCGCCGCCGCTCAGCCGGGCGAGGCGCCCCCTGCGGCCCCAGAGCAGGCGCCGGGGGCCGATCCGGGCGCCGCATCTCCCGAGGAGGGGCAGACGGTGAAACCGCCTACAGCGGGCACGGGCGAGGCCCTGGGGGGCATCCCCGAGGGGGGTTCGAGGGACGCCGACGCCGCCGAGGCCGTCGAGGCCGCCAAAGGCGACCCGCCAGGGGACGGCATGACCGTCGCCGACGTGCGCAAGCGCCTCTTCGCCGCCGGCCGCAAGGCGAGCTTCGCCCGGACGACGCTGCTCGAGCGCGCCGCGGTCGACGCCCTGGTGCCGATGCTCGTCGACCGCGCGCGCCGCGGCGAAGATCGGGTGGCCGATCTGCAGGTGATGGCCCGCCTCGGCCGGCTGGTCGTCGAGCGCTGGGCGGTGCACGGTCAGGTGTATCTGGCCCTGCTCGAGCCCGAGGGCGACGCCCGCGGCGCGGGGGCCTATGTCTTCCGGGTCGGCGAGCGGGCGGGCCCGTTCGTGCTGCAGGCGCCGCACGCCTACTTCGACCTGTACACCGGGCGCATCGCGGTGGGCATGTTCTTCGGCGCGCGCCGCGGGCCGCGGGCCGCGGCGCTGTTCGTCAATACGCTGCAGCGCTACGAGCGCGGCGAGAAGACCTGGGGCAGCCGGGCCGACGTCTGCCGGCGGCCGGAGCACCTCTTCAGCCTGGCCACCGACCGGGCCCT
This sequence comes from bacterium, assembly GCA_030427205.1. GTDB lineage: Bacteria > Myxococcota_A > Bradymonadia > UBA7976 > UBA1532 > JACKDM01. The sequence continues at coordinate 165,429 of JAUHXC010000020.1, forward strand.
GGCCGCGCTGCCCGGGGCGACGGTGATCCAGCTGCACGGCTTCGACGAGGACGGCGTGCCCGACGGGGTCGACATGATCCTCAGCAACGGCCAGCGGGAGACCCCGAGCGCGGCGCTGCAGGCGATGGCCGACCGGGTGCGCAAGGCGTTCGGCGACGGGGTGCGGCTGTTCCCGAGCCAGGTGGCGGTGCTCGGCGGCACGACCAACGTGCAGGGCCGCATCGCCGGCGCCCGCCGGGCGGGCTTCGTGCACGTCGAGATGGCCAAGGCGCTGCGCAAGTCGATGGGCAAGGATCCCAAGCTGCGCCACCGGCTGGCCCGGGCGATCATGGGGAGCCGTCGATGATCGCCCGCGCCCTGCCCCTCTGCGGGCTGCTGGCCGCGTCGCTGGTCGCGCCGGCCGCGGCGGCCCCGGTGCTGCTCGAGCCGCCGCCCGGCGAGCGGGACACCGGCATGGTCTGGGCTCCGATGGTCATGCGCAGCGTCGCGCCCGAGCGGCTGACGCCGGCGCCGCCGCACGTACCGGCCGGCGCGTCGACGACGGTGCGCAGCGCGCGCATCGGACCGGATCGGGCGGCGGCCTTCTGGCTCGATCGCCTCGACGTGGTGCGCATCACCCGGGTCGGCGGCCCGGCGGACGCGACCCTGCGCGCGGCGCGGGTGGTCGGCGAGGGCGCCGCGGCGGCGATCATCGACGAGACCGAGTGGATCGAGCCCCTCGACCGCAAACGCTGGGTGGTGGTGCAGAGCCCGGCGGGCGGCGCGGTCTGGCGGCTGACCGCCGATCGGCCCATCGAGGTGACCGTCGAGCGGCTCGCCCGGCGGCGGGCGCGGGTCATCTGGGAGACCGCCCGCCGCGACCTGCTCGACATGGCCCGCGGCGTCGACCGCCCGCTGCCCGCGGTGGCCGGGGCGACGGGCATGATGCGCTCGCTGGACATCGCCCGCGGGCTGGCCGATCGGATCGGCGCGCCCGACGACCCCGAAGATCCGGTCGGCGCGGCGCTGCGGGCGTGGACCGCGGCGGTGGCCAGCGAGCTGTGGGCCGGTGAGGCGCCGTTCGACGGCGACGTCTGGGCGCTGTCCGACCCCCTGAGCCACCGGTCGGCGGTGACCCTGGCCCTGCCCGATACGGCGGCGAGCGCGTTCTCCGAGTGGGTCGAGTTGCCCGACGGCCACAGCGAGGCGCTGCGCTTCGACGACGGCGGGGTGCTGCGGCTCGAGGCGCGCGCCCTCGAGCCGGGGGTGGCGGCGCCGGTGGTCCGGCTGGCGGTCGGCGAGAACGATCAGTTGCGCCTGGAGCCGCGCTCGGTCGCGGCGAACATCGACCTGACCCCCGACGCGGCCTTCCCCGCCCGCGCGCCGCTGGCGACCGCCGACGGCCGCCCGGTCGGACCCAAGGCCAGCGGCGTCTGGGCCCTGCCCCGGGCCGAGTTGCCGCTGACGCTGGCGGTGACCGGCGGTCCGGCGCTGGTGCGTCTGACCCACGGCCGGCTGCGGCCGCTGCTCGACGAGGCCATCGCCGGCCCGGTGAGCGTGGCCGAGCGGCTGGCCTTCGCCCGCCGCGCGCTGGCCGAGCGGGACGATCCCACCGCCCGCCGGGCCCGGGTGCTCGTCGAGGGGCTGGCCGATCCGACGAGCGCCTGCGCCGCCGAGGTCGACGACGCGGTGCTGGCCGCCTGGGCCGCGGTGCGTTGCCTGTCGGTGCGCCCCGAGCCGGCGCGTTTCGAATCGCTGCCGGCGCTGCTCGACGGCGCGCAGGCCGCCGACGAGCGCCTGACGTGGGCCTTGCGGTTCGAAGCGGCCGAGCGCGCGCAGCGGGCGGGGCGACCCGACGCGACGGCGCTGCTGCCCGAGGTGGGGCCCGAGCTGCCCGAAGACGTGGCCCGCGAGGTCGAGCGGCGCCGACCGCGGCCGCCGGTGCATCCCGATGGCGCAGCGGCCGCGCGGGCCGAAGAGGCCTGGCGCCGGGCGCCCACCGATCGCGACGCCCGGGCCCGGGTCATCCGCACCTGGAGCCACACCGTGTGGAGCGCGGTGCGCCCGACCGGCGTGCGCCACCCGCCTCGGCGCTGGCTGACCACCGGGCTCGATCCGCGCCCCGACGACGAAGACCTGAAGCGACTGGTGGCGCTGCAGCCCGGCGGCGTGGCGACAGTCACCCTGCCGCCGCCGCCGGCCGGCCTGGGTCGCTCCACCCGGCTGCGGCTGGTGGCGGTGCGCCCCGACGGCGCGCCGTTCGAGCTGAGCGTGGGCGAGACCCGCTATCGCGTCGAGGCCGGGGCGCCGGTCGAAGAGCTCGCGTTCGCCGCGGCGCCGGGGCCGCACCGGGTGACGTTGCACGCGGGCCCCGACGGGCTGGCGCTGTGGCTGGAGGGTGAGATCGAGACGCCGCCGGAGACCACCGGCCGCGTGGAGTGGGCCTGGCCGGTGAGCGGCCCCGACGGCCCGCTGCGCTTCGAACTGCCGCTGGCGATGGACCGCCACCGGCTCAAGCTGGCGGTGCGCGGCCTGGGCATCGAGCAGACCCGGCTCGAGGTGCGGGCCGACATCGGGCCGGTGCGCACGGTCGATCTGCGCTTCGCCGGGGCCGATCCCGACGCCCGGCCGCTGGACGACGGCCCGGCGCCCTCGCGCCCGGTGGAGGTGGTGATCGAGCTGCCCTCGACCACCGGCGCGGTGACCCTGCACAGCGCCGACGGCGCGCGGCTGCTGGTGCGGCCGACCCTGCGCACGCCGGCCCTCGTCGAGCCGGCGGTGCCCGAGGGGGTCTCGTCTACGGCCGCCGGCCCCTCACCGAACAGCAATACGCCGAACAGTGATACGCCGCTGGCGGTCGTGGGCCGCACGTCGGCGGTGCTGGCCCATCGGCCCGCCGACTGGCAGGCCCGCATCCGCCGGGCCCACGCGCTGCTCGACCTCGACCTGACCCACGTCGCCCGGATCGACATCGACCGGCTGCGCTTCGACGCCCCGCCCGAGATGGCCGGGCAGGTGGACGGGCTGCTGGCCCGCTACGGCGCCGCCCGCGACCCGGACGTCTTGCCGATGGCGGTGGCCGCCGGGGCGGCGGTGATGCCGCTCGACGCGCTGATCGTGCCCGCCGCGACCCCGGCCGACGCGCCGCGGGCGACCCTGGCCCGCGAGGCCCGCGCCCGGCGCGCGCAGCGGGCCTGGGCCGAGGCGGCGCGGCTGCACCTGCTGCTCTACCGCGAGACGAACGGCGTCGCCGCCGCCCGCGAGGCGCTGATCGACTTGCGCGCCGCCTTGCGCGCCGATCCGACGCCGCCGCCGACGGGCTCGCCGGACGCGCCGCCGGCGGAGGCGACCGGGCTGGCCTCGCTGGCGTTCGGCGCGCTCAGCCGCATGGACGACGACGGCCGGCTGACCGGCATCAGCGGCATCCGCGGGCCGGCGTCGGCGGGCAGCACCTGGCTGACCATCGAGGCGATGGAGGCCGCCGCCGGCTACGAGACCCTGCGCCTGCCGGCGCTCTCGCCCTACGAGCCGCTGTCGCTGCAGGTGCGCACCGCGATGCTCGCCGCCCCCTGGCCCGCCGCGGACGGTCATCATCTGGTGCCGGGTCAGGGCGCGACGCTGGCGCTGCGGCTGTCGCGGCCGGTCGCGCTGGCCGCCGAGGTGTGGTGCGTGCCCGACGCCGAGGATCGCCCGTGCCGGCTGCGCATCCGCGACGGCGACGGCGAGCCCGAGATCCGCCGGGTGCCTGCCGGCCAGAAGACCGCGGTGTCGCTCGGCGAGCGCCGCGGGCGGGTGGCCCTGGACGTGGTGCTGCTGTCGGGCGGCTCGCAGGCGGCCGGCGTGCGCTTCGTGGCCGACCGCACGATCGCCGACGAGACCAGCGTCGGCGGCGGCGGGCTGCACGTCATCCGCCCCATCCGCAAGCGGCGGGTCTTCCGGGCGTTGAGCGGCCGGCCGATCGAGCTGACGGCGGAGGGTCCGGGCGCGGTGCGTATCGAGGGCTGGCGGCCGACGCGCTCGGCGGCGAAGCAGATCGCGGTGCGCATCGTCGGGCCCGATGGCGTCGAGCGGCGGCAGACCGTCGAGCTGGACCAGGGCCCCGCCTGGGCCCGCGGCGAGGGGCGCCGCCCGCTGCAAGTCGGCCGCACGAGCCGGCGGGTGATCCCGCTGCTCGACGACGGCGCGCATCGGGTGAGCATCGTGCCCGACGCGGGGGAGGCGCTGATGCGCCTGGCGGTGCGGGTCGACGAGCAGGGCGAGCAGCGCCCGTCGGCGCCGCCGATGACGTGGCGCCTGGTGCCTTTCGACGGCACCGGGCTGCCTTATCCGCTGGCCCCGCCCGATGCGGCCGACGCCCGGGTGCCCGGCCGCTGGGGCACGCTCTCGGTGCTGGCGTCGTGGCTGCAGATCATCGACGACGAGCCCACCGGTGAGTCGGAGGACGCCGGCGAGGGCCGGGTGCCGGCGGTGGGTGAGCTGGCGGTGATCGGCCGGCGGCGCTTCGACGATACGCTGGGCGCGCGGCGGGTCTACGGCAAGCTGGCGCCGGCGCTGCGGGCCGATCTGGACGGCCGGCTGGTCTTCGGCGGGCGCGGCAGCCTGCGCCTCGACGGCCTCGGCCCGGGGCTGGGCCTCGATCTGGACGGCGAGGGCTGGGCGGGTGAGCCGGGCTTCAGCGTGCGCGGCCGGCTGACGCTGTGGCGCGGCTTCCGGCTCGCGCCGGACTGGCGGCTGACCCCGTCGGCCCGGCTGTGGTGGGGCCGCTATGTCGACCAGACGATCGTCGATACGGGCATCGACCCGGTGCTGGGCACGGACTGGCGCCTGGACCACGCCCGCGGCCTGCGGGTGGGCGGCAGCCTGCGCTGGCAGATGCTGCGGGCGCAGCACCTGCGGCTGCGGCTCGACGGGTTCACCAATGACGACTTCGCCAGCCTCGACCGCGTCGATCCGGCGCTGAGCTGGACGGCCGTATTCGGTCTGAGCCCCATCTCGACGCTCAAGGGCTACCTGGGCTACCGCCCGTCGCTGCGCTTCGCCGACGACGACCGCCGCGACACCGGGCTGACCCACCAGATCTCGGTCGGCCTCGACGCCGGCTTCTGGGTGAACCGCGAGACCCGGCTGGTGCTCGGCGGTCGATTCCGGCCGACGATCGGGCTCGACGGCGGCTGGGATCCCCGCTTCGTGCTGTCGATCGGGCTCGACTTCACCTCGCGCAGCCTGATCGACTTCGACCCCATCGAAGAGCCCTACCCCGATCTGGCGGGGCGCCGCTTCTGGCTGCCCCCCCGGGAGGTGGACCGATGACCGACCCGACCGAAGACCGCGCGCCCGAGGGCCCCGCGTCGCCGCCCGCGCCCGATCCGGGCCCGCCGGAGGCCAGCGATCTGCGCGGCTTCGTCGCCGGCTGGCTGCCGCCGCTGGTGGTCGATCTGCGCCGCGCGCCCATCGACGATCTGGTCGCCGCGCTGGGCGACGACGGGCCGCCGAAGAGCACCGAAGAGCAGGTCGGGCTGATCGGCCGGACCCTGCAGCAGGTCGAGGCGTGGCGCAGCGCCGTCGCCGAGGCCGACACCGACTTCCAGGGCTTCCGCGACGCGTGGTTCGGCCAGCCCGATCGTGAGGCCCGGCGCAATCTGGCCGAGGCGGCGCTGCGCAGCCGGGGCAGCGACCGCTCGACGCTGGCGGCCGATCTGGCGGCGCTCGACCGCCATATGGACTTCGAGGCCTTCCAGGAGCGCCACCTGCGCCGTCAGCGCCGGGTGCAGAAGCGCGTCGAGGTGGCGATGCTCTTCGCCGCCCGACTCGCCGCGGGTCTGGTCGCCCGCCCCGAGACGCCCTACGGGGTCTGTCTGAACCTGCTCGAAGGGGTCAAGGTCGACGCGGCGCTGGGCGGCTTCGCGGTCCACCCGGTGCATCCGTGGGGCCCGCGGCTGCACGTGCTCGACGCGCTGCTGACGCTCTACCGCGGGCTGCATCGGCGCGGGCTCTTCGACCGGGTCTCGTCGGTGACCCTGCGCCGGCTGCTGACCCTGGCCAGCGACATGCGGGCCCACCCGTTCTTGCGGGGCAACGCCGCCGAGGTGGCGACCCTGATGACCCGCGAAGAGGGCCGCCCGATCCTCTCGCGGGCGCTGGCCCCGCGCCCCGGCGAGCCGCGGGACGGCTTCGTCAGCCGGCATCGGGTGGCGTGCATCATCGCCGATCGGCTGCCGCCGCGCGACGCGGTGACCCTGCTCGCCGACCGGGTCTGGAACGGCGAAGAGAGCGAGCACGTGCGCCAGGGGCTGGCGGAGATCTTCGCCCGGCTGGCGTCGTACGGCGGCCTGGGTCCGCTGCGGGCCCTCGCCGGCCGCGACCCGCGCACGCCCGAGGCCTCGCCGCGGGTGCGGGCGGTGGCGGCGCGCTACGCGCTGGCGGCGCTGTTGTCGAGCGATCCCGACGACGCGGTGGTCGGCCCGCTGTCGAAGCTGTGCGCCTCGGTGCTGCGCAACGAAGACGACCCGCTGCCGCTGCGCCTGCTCGCCGAAGACATCGGCCGCGCGGCGTCGTCGAGCCCCGAGAGCATGGCCCCGCACACCCGCCGCTTCCGCAAAGCGATCGACGGTCGGCTGGCCGACCCGGCGCTGCCCGGCCCGGTGATCGAGACCCTCGCCTGGGGCCGCAACCGGCTCGACCTGGCCGACTCGCCCGAGCAGCAGCAGCTCGCCCGGCGCATCGGCAAGGCGGCCCGCGACCTGCCGGCGGGCGGCGCGTGCACCATCCAGCTGCCCATCGACGTCGAGACGCCGACCATGCGCCGGGTGCTCGGGCGGGCGATGGCCGATCTGAGCCGGCGGGACATGGGCCTGGCGGCGCGGCTGCGCGGGCGGCGGATCACGCTCTGGCGGGGCGATGTGCGCCGCCGCCGGCTGTGGCGGGTGCTGCACGAGCTGCGGCGCCCCTCGCCCACCAAGCGCGCCGGCATCAGCCACACGACGGGCCGGGTGCCGCAGGGCGAGCTGCGCTCCCCGCCGGGGCGCATGGACGAGGAGGTGCCGACGACGGTGCCCGGCGAGCGGGTGCGGGTGCGCGGCGAAGGCGGCTGGGCGCGGCATCTGCCCACCATCGACGATCTGCTGGCGGTCGCCGTGCGCCACGGGCGGCCGGTGCACATCTTCAGCGACTTCGGCATCACCACCATCTCGCCGCCGCGGGCGCTGACGACGCGCGTGGCGAACCGGCTGAAGCTCACCTGGGATTACGCCCGCATGGCCGAGCTGCGGCTCGAGGCGCTCGGCGAGAGCGAGGGCGAGCGGCGGGGGCGCTTCGTCGCGACGGTGCGCTCGACCTACGACATGGACATCCACTTCGAGCCCTACGACGAGTCGATGCCCGTGCCGCCGCACGTCGCGTCGCTCTTCCCCGGCCGCGCGGTGCCGCCCTCGCCGGCGCTGGCCCGCGCGACCGAAGACGCGGCGGCGCGCGCCGGCCTGGTGCCTTTGATCCCGCTGGCGGCCTTCGACGCCCAGGGGGTCATGCAGGCGCTGGGTGATCTGTTCGCCGACTCGGCGGCGTTTTTGCTGTCGTGGGCCGAAGGCGGTCAGCCGGCGCTGGCGATCTTCCTGGCGGGCATGGTGACCTGGTTCGTCGGCCGGGCCCGCTATCGTCAGTGGCGCATCGCCAAGGCCCGCGCCGCGCTGCCGCTGTGCATCGGCGGCTGGGGCACCCGCGGCAAGTCGGGCACCGAGCGGCTCAAGGCGGCGCTGTTCCACGGGCTGGGCTACGACGTCTTCGTCAAGACGACCGGCTGCGAGGCGATGATGATGCACTCGGTGCCCGATCGCCTGCCGCTCGAGGTCTTCATCCATCGGCCCTACGACAAGGCGACCATCTGGGAGCAGCGGGACATGCTCGAGCTCGCCGCGCAGATGGACGCCGAGGTCTTCTTGTGGGAGTGCATGGCGCTCAACCCGCGCTATGTCTCGCTCCTGCAGCACGAGTGGATGCGCGACGACCTGGTGACGCTGACCAACGCCTACCCCGACCACGAAGACATCCAGGGCCCGGCGGGCGAGGACGTCGCCCGGGTCATCGCGCAGTTCATCCCCCACGACTCGACGCTGTTGACCAGCGAAGACAACTTCCTGCCATTGTTCGCCGAGACCGCCCGCGCGCGCGGCACCCGCATGCTGACGACCTCGGCGATGGACGCCGACCTCATCCCCCGCGACCTGCTGGCGCTCTTCCCCTACGACGAGCACCCGCGCAACATCGGCCTCGTCGCCCGGCTCGCCGCCGAGGTGGGGGTCGACGCGACGCTGGCCATCCATACGATGGCGCTCAACGTGGTGCCCGACCTCGGCGTGCTCAAGCGCTACCCCGAGGTGCGCCTGCGCGGGCGGCGGGTCTCGTTCGTCAACGGCATGTCGGCCAACGAGCGGGCGGGTTTTCTCGCCAACTGGCGCCGCAGCGGCCTCGAGGAGGTCTCGCTGACCGACCAGCCCCGGGCAGCGGTGGTGACGGTGGTCAACAACCGCGCCGACCGGGTGCCGCGCTCGGAGATCTTCGCCCGCATCCTCGTCGAGGACGTCGCCGCCGACCGCCACGTGCTCATCGGCACCAACCTCGCCGGTCTGCTGGGCTATATCGACGCGGCGCTCGCCGAGCGGCTGGCCGAGGTGCGCATCGTCGAGAGCGCCGAGACCGACCCGCAGCGGCCCCGGCGGCGGCTGGACGCCGAGATGAAGCGGCTGCGCATCCCCTTCCCCTCGCAGACGGCGCTCGCCGCCCGCCTCGAGATGCTGTGCGAAGGCCTCGAACGCCGCTGCGTGCCCGCCGCGCTCGAGGACGCGCTCGCCGCGGGCGGCCGCTGGCTGGTCGCCGAAGGCAGCAGCGTCGACCCCGAGGCGGTGCGCGCCGAGGTGCAGGGCGACCTGGACTGGACCGACGCGGTGACGGCGCTGCTCGAAGGCTCGGCGCTGACCGCGCTCGACGGCCCGCCCGAAGCGCTCGAGCACGGCGAGATGACCGCCGCCCGCCAGGCCGCCCACCGCCTGCTGGCCGACCTGGCGATCCACGCCCGGCTGATCCGCATGGTGGACGGCGCGCTGAACGGCGACCTCGACCCCGACACGGTCAACGCCCGGGTGCGCACCGCGTGGCGCGCGCTCTTCCTCGACCGGCTGGTGCTGGTGCACAACCCGGAGGCCACCGGCGACCAGATCATCGACCGGCTCGCCCGCTCGCTGCCGCCGGGCGCGCACGTCACCGCGATGGGCATCCAGAACATCAAGGGCACCGGGCTCGACTTCGTCTATCGCTGGGTGAACGCCGACGAGGTCATCCGCGAGCTCGAAGCCCTCGACGATACCGACGAGGGCCGGCGCATCGACGCGCTGCGGGCGGTGGCCAACAGCGCCGACCCGGGCGTGGTGGGCGCGGGCACCGCGCGGGCGCGGCTGACCGAGCACGCCGAGCGGGCCCTGTCGGCCGAGGAGCGCGGCGCGCTCGACTACGCCCGCCGGCGCATCGAAGAGCAGCACCGCGCGCTGATGCAGGGGCTGTCGGCGAGCACCGAGCGCAGCCCGGTGGCCCGGGTGCTCGACCGGGTGGAGGACGGGGTGGACTTCGTCGACGCCGTGCTGCGCACCCGCAAGGCCCGGCGCATCATCGCCGACCTGGTCGGTCAGCGGATCTCCCACGGGCGGGCGGCGGTCGAGATGCGCAAGCTCAACAAGCGGGGCAAGGGCGGCTGGCTGGCCCGGCTCTTCGGCTGAGCGCCGGGCGGCAGCCGGGCGGGCGGCTCAGCGGGCGCCGAGCGGGTCGAGGCGGTCGAAGACCCGCTCGATGACCGCGTGACGCAGGTCTTCGGTCGCGCGCACGTGCATCGGCTGCTCGAGGTGCATGAAGCGGTGGGCGGTGTGATCGGCCGACTCGAGGCAGACATCGTCCGAGTCGTTGAGGTGGCGCCCCTGGGCGTTGGTGGTGCCGCAGTAGCGCTCGCTGTGGCCCATCTCGCGCACCCCGTTGCAGCTCTCGACCTCGGCCTCGCCCTGCAGCAGCGCGTGCAGATCGAGCGCCGCCGCGCCGATGGGCCCCTCGGCGCCGGCCCGCAGCTCGGTGCCGTCGGAGACGATGACCCGCTGGTGGCCGACCCCGTGCAGGCTGATGGCGTAGTGCTGGCGGTAGGCCTCGCTGAGCGCGACGTGCATCGCGTGGAAGACCGACGCCGGGTTGTGGGCCGGGTCGCTCTCCCGATACGAGCCCTCGTCGCCGCAGACCGACGTGCGTCCCGAGCAGGCCACCTCGTGGTGGCTGGCGCAGCGGTGCACGCCGCTGACGATGAGCGCGCGGGCGCCGTGCTCGACGAAGGCTTCGACGCCCTGCTCGAGGGTGAACCGCTCGAACCAGGGGTGCGGCGCCTCGACGATGACCCGGCGCGCCTCGCCGGTGCGCCAGGCCATGACCGGCAGGCCGCTGCCCATCGGCGGGCGGAAGAGCACCGCGCCGAGCGCGATCTCCTGGCAGACGGTGTAGGCCGCGACCCGGGTGCCCGGCGAGTCGGGGTGATCGATGCGCACGTCGGCGAGCCGCTCGACCATGCCCTGCAGGTCGCCCTCGACGCCCACGGCGAAAGCCTCGGCGAAGGCGGCGCCGATGACGGCCTCGTGGTCGGCCTCGTAGCCGGTCGCCTGGCCCGGCGGCCGGATGGCGCCGCGATCGAAGTAGGTCTCGAGGGCCGCGGCGCACGCCGGCAGATCGTTCTCGAGCAGCGGCATCGACGGGGCGTCACCGGCGAGCCCCTGGCTCTCGCAGGCGATGGAGAAGGTGGCGAGCGCCATCAGCAGGGCGGGCAGAGCAAGGGCGCGGACGAGATGCAGATCGAGCGGGTGCAGGCGCACGGTATCCCCCGTTCGGAGCGAACGTAGAAGCAGAAAACCTGAGAATTTCCAGGGCGATACGAACCGCTTCTGTCCCGATGGGAGGCATCGGGGCGCCCTGTGACGTCACGTCACGGAGCGGTTCGGATAGCGATAGATATGGCTACTGCTGGGATACCGGATTCAGATATCGCGGCCATTCCGGCCACGCACCCTCACCATAGGAGCTTTGAGAGGTTTTGCCAAGGGCCAACCATCACAAATATCACAATGATACATTTTAGCCATGCGTATCGACACGGGCGACGCCAAAACAGTCACCCTTCGGTTACATAATGGCACAACGGGTCGGGATGAGTGAGCGTGCTGTCACGCGGCGCGTCAGGGCGAGACGTCGAGCAGGCGGACCACGAAGCCATCGCTGCGGCCGGCGCCGACGAGCGGACCGAGCGGACCGATGACGGGCCCGTCCTGACTGTAGAAGCGCCCGCCGATGACCACGCCGCCCGCCGGGTCGACGGCGATGTCGAGGGCCATCTCGCTGAGCAGCGTGCCGAAACCGAGGGCTGCCTGCAGGTTGAGGTCACGATCGAGACGAGCGGCGAAGCCGTCGACGCCGCCGACCGCTTGCAGGCCGAAGACCCCGCCGCCGAAGGGCCCCGCCAGGTACACGCCATCCGGCCCGAGGGCCAGCGCGCCATAGCTCGACTCGACGAAGGGGGTCTCGGTCTGGTCGCCCGCGTCGCCGAAGGCCACGGCGGTCGCCTCGCCCTCGGGGGTGATGCGGGCCACGAAGAAGTCGGCCGAGCCGGCGCTCTCGAGGGGCTGCTCGCCGCCGTAGTCGAGCGCCTCGCCGAACCAGCCGAAGGCATACAGCGCGTCGCGGACGGGGTCGTAGACCAGGTCGTAGAGCCCGTCGTCGGCCGGGCCGGCGAAGTGGCGCGTCCAGCGGTGGGCGCCGTCGGGCTCGAGCGCGGTGACGAAGACATCGCCCGCGCCGGCGCTCTCGATCGGCGCGCCGCCCCACGAGATGATCTGTTCGAAGCGCCCGGCGACGTAGACCGTGCCGTCGGGCCCGGCGGCGATGCCCCGGCCGATGTCTTCGCCGAGGCCGCCCGCTTGTCGCGCCACCTCGAGCGCGCCGTCGGCGGCGGCGTAGACCGTCACGAACGCGTCGCTCAGCCCGGCGCTCGTGAAGACATCGGGGCCGAAGCGCACCTGGCCCTGGAACCGCCCGGTCACCAGCACCCGGCCCTCGCCGTCGAACGTCACCCGCTCGCTGCCGTCCCGTTGGACGCCGCCCAGCCGTCGGCTCCAGCGACGGGTCCCATCCGGTTCGAGCAACAGCAGCGCGATGTCGTCGACGCCGTCGCTGTCGAGCAGCGCGTCGCCGAGGGGCAGGGTGCCGTAGAAGCGCATCAGCATCGCCACTTCGCCCGCCGGTCCGATGGCGAGCTGTCCGGCGAAGTCGTGGGCGCTGTCGCCGAAGCGCCGGCTCCAGACCGGGTTGCCCTGTCGATCGTAGCGGGCCAGCCCGACGTCGGCTGTGTCCGGCTCCGAGGTGACCGGCCCGGCGCCGAGGTTGAGGGTGTAGTCGAAGTCGAGCAGCACCAGCACGTCGCCGTTCGGCGCCACCGCGACGCTGCGCACGGCCTGATTGCCCCCGTTGGCATATGTGCGCAGCCAGACGTCGCTGCACGGCGGGGTCTCGCCGTCGCAGTCTTCGTCCTCGGCGGTCCGGCAGTCTTCGCCGAGCGGCACCCGGGCCCCGACGCACGGGCCGAAGCCCCGGCCGTCCTCGGCGCAGGTGCGCACCCCGCCGACGCAGATGCCGCTGCCCTCGGTGTCCGGCGGGCCGGGGTAGCACGGCTCTTCGGCGCCGGGCTCGCAGACGCAGTCGAAGAAATCGCACGGTTCGAGCGGGTCGACCGGGCCGACGTCGCGGAAGGGCGAGCCGAAGTCGAGCCGCTCGGCGTCGGGGATCGCGTCGGGTTCGGGGGTCATGTCGGGTGCGGCGTCGGGCCGGGCGTCGAGCGCGGCGTCCAGGTCGGCGTCGACGACCGCGTCCAGGTCAGCGTCGGGCGCCGCGTCCGGCTCGGCGTCGAGCGCGGCGTCGGGCGCAGCGTCGGGCGGGGAGACATCGGTCGGATCCGGCGCCATATCGGGTCCGCGGTCGACCGCGGCCCCGTCGACAACCGGCGTCGGCCCGTCGTCGCAGCCGATCACACACAGCAGCGCCGGCATGAGCGCTGTGAAAAGCACATGCAGCGGCCGACTTCTCGACAGGATCACGGGCCTCTTCCTACACTGCGGTGAAATGAACATAACGCACACGATACGCCGGGGTACCGTTGTGGCCCAATTCTATCGAGTCGGGCTGGCGGCGCTGCTCGCTGCCGGCTGCGCACCCGCGATCGACTCTCCGGGTGATCCGATCGCCGAGCGCGCCGGCTCGGCCCGCTCGGCACCGCCCGCGCTGCCCCGCTTCGAGCGCTGGACGCCGCCCCCCGAGATGCAGCCGCCGACGCCGATTCAGCGGCTGCGGCCGCCGACCCGCGGCCCGTTGATCCGGCCGACGCCGCCGCCGCCGGCCCGCTTTCCATACGACGCCGAGGGCTGCCACTGGCTCTTCCGGCAGGAGCACGTGCCCACCTTCCACATCGAGCTGTCGGAGCAGACCCTGCGGCTGCTCGAGTTCGACCGCGAGGTGGGCTACGAGCGCAACGAGCTCGAGCTCGAAGACAAGCCGTATCACTCGGTGGTCTCGTTCCGCTACGAGGACATCCGCGCGCCGAGCGTGAAGGTGCGCCTGCGGGGCAACCCCAACTTCTGGGCCGGGCAGAACAAGTTCCAGTTCCAGTTCTCGTTCGACGAGGACAACCGCTTCGGCCACTTCCTGGGGCTGCGCAAGATCTTGTTCGACGCCGCGCAGTTCAACCGATCGTTCATGCGCGACCGGCTGTCGTATTCGATCGCCCGCGAGGCCGGCCTCGCCGCGCCGTGCGCCAACAACGCGCGCATCGTGCTCAACGGCGAGTACTACGGGCTCTTCACCCTGGTGGAGAAGATCGACGAGGTCTTCTTGTGGAACCGGCTGCGCCAGCCGAGCGGCGACCTGTGGAAGCGCGCCGACTGGCGGCTGCGCACCAATCAGGATCTGACCGACGACCGCCGCCTCGCCACGCTGCGCGCCGCCGAGGATCTCGACAGCCTCGGCCGGGTCTTCCACGTGCCGCTCGGCGCCCGGGTGCTGGCGTTCGAGGCGCTGCTGCCGGCCCCCGACGGCGCCTGGGCCGGCGGGCTCAACGCCTATTATTACGACGACCCGCACACCGGCCGCTTCGTGCACCTGCCGTGGGACTACGACGGCGCCTTCACCCAGAGCGACAACAAGTACCTCGACCCGCTGCGCTGGGAGAAGCCGGAGCGCTCGTTCGGTCGCCCGTTCTACGACCTCATCATCGCCGAGCCCGAGGGGCTGGCGCTGTACGTCGAGCAGCTCGAGGAGCTGCTCGACAACCACTACCGGCCCGAGGTGCTCATCGAGCGCATCGACCGCTGGCAGGCCCAGATCGAGCAGGCGATGCTCGACGATCCCAACAAGCCGTTCGACGCCGCGCTGCACTATGAGCGCACCGACAAGCTGCGGGCCCACGTCTGGCTGCGCGCGCAGTTCCTGCGCGACTGGATCGACTGCCACCGGACCGGCGGCACCTTCATCGCCGAGGTGGGCTGCGGCCCGTGGGTCGACGCGGCGCCGGCCGATCCGCCCTGAACCGCGCCGAGTCGCCGCGAGCCGCGCCGCGCTGTCCCGGCCGTCCCCAGGGCCACCATTGACAGCCCCCGCGGCGGCGACCCACACTCCGAGGCGGCACCCCGTCCTTTCGGAGATCGCATGAGCCGCCCGCGTACCGTGTTCACCGGCCTGCTGGCCCTGGCTTTCCTGTTCGGCTGCACATCGAACGATCGGGAGACGGCGCCCGCCGAGGCGTCCGCAGAGCAACGGGCCGAAGAGGCCGCCGAGGAGGGCGCGTCCACCGAGGGCGCCGAAGCTGCTGCGGAGCCGGGCGATGCGAAGTCCCAGCTGCTCGCCCGCCTCGCCGGCGACTGGCGCATGGATCTCGGCTCGCTCGAGCAGGACCCGCAGTTCGCCAAGCTGCCGCCGCAGCAGCGTATGCAGGCCCTGGCCATGGCCCGGCAGATGATGGCCGACGTGAGCTTCTCGTTCTCCGACGACGGGCGCGTCCGCCTGGGCTTCGGGCCCACCGGGCGGGCCGGCACCTACACCGTCGACAAGGTCGAAGGCAACGCGCTGCACGTCACCACCACGACCAAGGGGCCCGACGGCGAGACCGTCGAGAAGGCGATCCTGCGCATCGAAGGCGACGCGATGTGGGTCACCGAAGGCAAGGACGGGCGCACCATCCGCCTGCTGCGGGGCAAGCCCGAGAAGCCGACGAGCCAGCCGACGGGCCAGCCAGCCAGCCAGCCGACGGGCAACCTGCCCCCGGGTCATCCAGCCCCCGGCAGCCAGCCCGCCCGCGCCCCCGGCAGCCAGCCCGCCCGCGCCCTGCCGCCGGGCCACCCGCCGCCCGGCGGCCAGCGCGCGCCCGCCAGTCAGCCCAAGATGCCCGCCCCCCAGCCGGCGCGATGAGCGGCGGCCCGCCGGCCCGATCGGCGGCGACATCGCGGCAGCAATGTTCGGCAGCACCCTGACCGCCGCTGCTGGCCAGAGGACGTCAGGATCTCCTCGCCAGGGCCCGATCTAGCGTCGCCGAGGCCGTCAAGAGGCCGTCACCGGGCGCGCACCCCCCGCAAGTCGCGCCGTCAGCAGTGGGCGCGAACCTGTCAGGATATCGCGCTCTGCGATTGAGTGGACGGCCGCGGACAGTCAGACTGCGCACATGTTCAGTATCGAGCAGCTGCGGCGCCGACTGCCGGTCGAGGCGCCCATCGAGCGCCCGCTGCGCTCGGGCTACCGGGCCCTCGACCGGCTGCTCGGGCTCGGCGGGCTCGGCGCGGGTCAGCTCGTCGAGTGGGTCGGCGCCCCGTCGTCGGGCAAGACCGGGCTCTTGCGGGCGCTGGTCGCCGGCGCGCGGCAGCAGGGCATCGGCGTCGCCTGGATCGACGCCGCCCGCCAGCTCTGCCCCGCCGACTGGGCCGAGAGCCACGCCGGCCGCTTGTGGATCCTGCGGCCGCCCGAGCCCGCCGAAGGGCTTTTCTGCGCCGAGGTGATCCTGCGCACCCGCAGCTTCGGGCTGGTGGTGCTCGACGGCGCGCCGGCGCCTCCCCGGGCCGTCGGCGTGCGCCTCAAGCGGCTCGCCCGCCAGGCCACCGCCACCCTGGTCGTCGTGCGCCCGCCCGATCAGACGCAGAGCGGCGGCCGGGTCGACCGCCGCTTCGTCTTCGGCGGGCGCATCGCGCCGGTGTTTGATCCGCTCGAGCGCCGCGGCCCGCTCACCTGGCAGATCGCCGCCGCCCGCGAGCGCGGCGGTCCACCCGGCGAGAGCCGCCCGCTGCACCTCGTCGAGGCGCCCGCCGATCGGCTGGCGGCCCACCCGCTCACCCCCGACCGCCCGGGCAACCGCACCCGCCCGGGCACCCGCTACGGGAGGTGAGCCCATGAGCCTCGCGCGCATCGCCTGCGCCCTCATCCCCGACTTCCCGCTGGCCATCGGCCTGCGCGGCCTCGCCGACGACGAGCGGGCCATGCCGGTCGTGCTCGTCGAGCCCGACGAGCGGGCCCGGGTGCGCGCGATGAACCCCGCCGCCGTCGCCGCCGGGGCCCGGCTGGGCCAGACCGCCGCCCGCGCCCGCGCCGCGGTGCCCGGCCTGCACTGCCTGCCGTGGGAGGCCGAGCGCCAGGCGGCGGCCATCCGGCGCATGGCCGAGACCCTGTACGGCGCCTCGCCGATGGTGGTGCCGCTCGACGACCTGCCCGGCGCCTTCTGGATCGACGCCCGCGGCATGCGCTGGCTCGGCGGCGAGCCCGGGTTGGCCGACCGCCTGCGGGCCCTCGCCGCCGACGCGGGCCACCCCGACCTGCGGGTGGGCATCGCCGACGGGGCCACCGCCGCCCGCGCCGCCGCCCTGTGCTGCACCGCCGACGACCCGATCCACATCGTGCCGCCCGGCGACGACCCGGCCTTCGTCGGCACCCTGCCGCTCGCCGCGCTGACCATCGACGACGGCCTGCGGGCGATCATGGCCAGCCTGGGCCTGACCACCGTCGCCGAGCTGCGCGCCCTGCCCGAGCCGGCCATCATCAGCCGCTTCGGCGCCCGCGGCCGCGACGCGCTCGAGCGGGCCGGCGGCCTCGACCCGCACCGCCCCTCGGGGCGCCCGCCCGCGGCGCTGCCCGAGGCGGTGCTGGCCCTCGATACGCCCGTCGCGCAGACCGGCCACCTCATCTTCGGCGTGCGCGGCCTGGCCGATACCCTCTCGTCGCGCCTGCTGACCCAGGGCCTCTCGGCCACCCGCATCGCGCTGAACCTGCGCCTCGACGACCGCCGTGAGCACGACGAGACCTTGCTGCCCGCCCGGCCGGTGCACCACCCGCACCTCATCTTCGAGCTGGTGCGCGATCGCCTCGAGCGCGGCGCCGCCGCCGACCTCTCCTCCCCCGTCGTCGAGGTGCGCCTCGAGGTCATCGAAGCCATCCCGCTCAGCGCCGAACAGGCCCACCTCGGCGCCTCGCAATGGGATCCGAGCGCCCTCGAAGGCGCCCTCAACCGCTTGCAGGGGCGCTACGGCGAGCCGGTGGTCTTCGAAGCGGAGGCCCGGGACGACAGCCGCCACGAGAAGGCCGGCGCCTGGACCCCGATCGTCGAGGTGCCGCTCGGCCCGCCCGTCGCCGAGCCCGATACGCCGCCCGCCGCCGAGCCGGCCCCCGTGCGCCGCCGCCTCGCCGTGCCCCAGCCGATCGACGTGCGCCTCGACCGTCACGGCATGCCCCAGGCCGTGCGCTGGGACGGCGGCTGGCGCACCGTCGACGCCCGCGGCCCCGAGCGCCTCTCGGGTGGCTGGTGGACCGCCGACCCCTACGCCCGCGAGGACTACCGCCTCGCCCTCGCCGACGGCGGCATCCTCTGGGTGGGCCGCGACGCCCGCGCCGACAGCTGGTGGATCCTCGGATGGCTCGACTGATCCGCCCCGCCGAGCGCAGAGACTGCTGATGGCGCCGCCCGAATACGCCGAGCTGCACTGCCACAGCGCCTACTCGCTGCTCGACGGCGCCGCGCTGCCCGAGACCTACGTCGAGCGCGCCCGCGGGCTGGGCCTGCGCGCCCTGGCGCTGACCGATCACGACGACATGGGCGGCGTCGTGCGCTTCGCCGAGAAGGCCCGCGAGCTCGACGACTTCCCGGCCATCATCGGCCTCGAGCTCACCATCGGCGACGAAGCCGACCCCACCGGCGGCGACATGAGCCACCTGACCCTGCTCGCCCGCGATGGCGCCGGCTACGCCAACCTGGGCCGCCTCGTCACCCGCTCGCGGCACATGACGCCCCGCGGCCGCCCCCGCGTCGCGCTCGAGACCCTCGCCGAGCACACCGCCGGCCTCTACTGCCTCTCCGGCTGCCCCCGCGGCCTCGTACCGCGGGCCCTCGCCGCCGGCGACGCCCTCGGCGCCCGGCGCCACGCCGGCACCCTGCGCGACATGTTCGGCGCGCACTTCGCCATCGAGGTGATGGACCACGGCCTGCCCGAAGACGCCCGCCTCGCCGGCGCCCTGATCACCCTCGCCCGCGAGGCCGACATCCCGTGGGTCGTCACCAACAACGTGCACTATGCCACCCCCGGCGACCGCATCCTGCACGACGTGCTCACCTGCCTGCGGCATCACACCACGCTCGACGCCGCCGGCCACCGGCTCAAGCCCAACGCCGAGTGGCACCTCAAGGGCCCGCAGGCCCTCTACGCCCGCTGGCGCCACGCCCCCGAAGGCCTGCGCCAATCGCTCGCCATCGCCGAGCAGTGCAGCTTCCGCTTCGCCCAGCTCCAGCCGGCCCTGCCCCAGGTGCCCCTGCCCGACGGCTTCGCCGACGCCGACACCTACCTGGCCCACCTCACCTGGCAGGGCGCGCAGACCCGCTGGGGCCGCGGCGTCACCGAGTGGCACCGCAAGCAGCTCGACAAAGAGCTCGACCTCATCCGCCGCAAGGGCCTCGCCGGCTACTTCCTCATCATGTGGGAGATCGTCGAGCACGCCCGGCGGATCGACATCCTCGTGCAAGGCCGCGGATCGGCCGCCAACTCGGCGGTCTGCTACTGCCTCGGCATCACCGCTGTCGATCCCATCCGCTTCGACCTGCTCTTCGAGCGCTTCCTCAGCGACGCCCGCGACGGCTACCCCGACATCGACCTCGACATCGAGCACAGCCGCCGCGAAGAGCTCATCCAGTTCGTCTACCAGCGCTACGGCCGGACCCACGCGGCCATGGTCTGCGCCCACAACTGCTTCCGCGGCAAGAGCGCGGTGCGCGACACCGCCCGGGTGCTCGGCTTCGGCTTCGACGAAGGCGGCCGCCTCGCCGAGCAGGCCCGCCGCGACACCGGCTTCGACGCCGACAGCATCCGCCGGGCGGGCTTCGACCCCGAACACCCGCGCATGCAGGCGCTGCTCAAAGTCGTGCGCGGCCTGTGGGGCCTGCCGCGCCACCGCTCGATCCACGTCGGCGGCTTCGTGCTCTCGACGACGCCCATCGCCGAGATCTGCCCCGTCGAGCCCGCCGCGATGCAGGGCCGCACCGTCATCCAATGGGACAAAGACGACCTCGACGGCGCCGGCCTGCCCAAGTTCGACCTGCTCGGCCTCGGCATCCTCAGCGTGCTCGCCGAGGGCCTCGGCCTCGTGCGCGAGCGCCACGACGTGCCGGCGACGCTCTACAGCCTGCCCGACCGGCAGGAGGTCTACGACATGATCGCCCGGGCCGACACCGTCGGCACCTTCCAGATCGAGAGCCGGGCGCAGATGAATACGCTCCCGCGCACGCGCCCGCGCACGCTATACGAGCTCGCCATCCAGGTGGCGCTCATCCGCCCCGGCCCGCTGCAGGGCGACATGGTGCACCCCTATATCCGCCGCAAGCGCGGCGAAGAGCCCATCGACCTGATCCACCCGTCGCTGAGCAACATCCTGCGGCGCACCCTCGGCGTGCCGCTCTTTCAAGAGCAGGGCATGCGCCTCGCCGTCGTCGCCGGCGGCTTCTCCCTCGACGAGGCCGAGCGCCTGCGCAAAGCGGTCGGCAGCGAGCGCCACCGCTACAAGCTCGCCCCGCTGATGGACAAGCTGCGCGATGGCATGCGGCAGAGAGGCATCGACCCCGACGCCGGCGAGCGCATCATCAAGCAGATCGAAGCCTTCAGCACCTATGGCTTCCCCGAGAGCCACTCCACCTCGTTCGCGCTGCTCGTCTACGCCTCGTGCTGGCTGAAGTGCTTCCACCCCGCCGAGTTCCTCGTCGCGATGCTCAACGCCCAGCCGATGGGCTTCTACGCCCCGGCCACGCTCATCAAGGACGCCCAGCGCCACGGGGTCGGCGTGCGCCCGCCGTGCCTGAAGCAGAGCGACTGGAACGCCCGCATGCAGGGCCACTGCGTCCGCCTCGGCCTGCGCTCCATCGTCGGCCTCGGCCCGCGCACCCGCGAGCGCATCGAAGCCGCCCGCGCCGACGGCCCGTTCAGCGACGCCGCCGACGTCGTGCACCGGGTCGAGCTCTCCGACAGCGCGCTGCGCATCATCGCCGAGGCCGGCGCGTTCGACGCCTTCGTGCCCGGCGGCCGGCGCGACGCCGTCTGGAAGACCCTGCACCTCGCCCGCTCCGTCGTCGGCCCGCTGCCGCTGCGCGCGCCGCCCGACCCGCCGGTGCGCTTCGTGCCGCTCAGCCCGCGGGAAGAGACCATCGCCGACCTGCGCACCATGGGCCTGACCACCGGCCCGCACCTCGTCGAGCACGTGCGCCACGCCCTCGACCGCCGCGGGGTGCTCACCGCCGAGGGCCTGCGCCAGACCCGCCACAACCAGTGGGTGCGGGTCGCCGGCATCGTCAATACCCGCCAGAAGCCGCCCACCGCCAAGGGCTTCTTCTTCCTCACGCTCGAAGACGAGACCGGCTTCGTCAACGTGATCGTGCCGCCCGCCGTCTTCGAGCGGAACCGGCCGGTGCTCACCCGGGCCCCGTTCATCGAGGTCGAAGGCGCCGTCTCGTGCGAGCAGGACGTCTTCAACGTCAAAGGCCGCCGCTTCACCGCGCTCGACGTCAAAGGCGCGCAGCTCGCGGTCAAAGCCCAGCGCTGGGCCGGGGCGACCGGCTACGGCCACGCCGGCCGCGGCTGACCCCGCCCGATTCTGCCCCACCGCCGCCCGATCACACCGCCGCGATCGTCCCGTTCTGGGACCGATCGCAGCATGCCACCGCGCAGCGACGCCCGAAAACACACGCTCCCCAGATCTGGCACGGGTGTTGAAGTGCAAAGGCAGCGTGTGGGGCGGGGAGGCCCCAGTCACAACGATTCACATCTCCCCAAGACTCGAACAGAGAGGAATGCCATGACCACCCTCAAGACCTTGCTCGTCGCCTGCTGCGCCCTCGCCCTGCCCGCCGTCGCCTCGGCCCAGATCGAGTCCGAACCGGTGGAGAACCCTTCGGCCGAGCTGCCGCCGCCCCAGGATGACAACGACCCCACGCCGCCCGCCGCACGCCCCGCCGGCCCCGAGGCCGGGGTCACCGAACAGGCCGGCATCGGCGGCACCCAGGCCTATGGTCGGGCCGGCGTGCTCGAGCTCGGCGGGGCCATCGGCTACGCCGGCGCCGACCAGTACACCCAGTTCCGCGCGACCCCCAGCTTCGGCTGGTTCTTCGCCGACAACCTGCAGCTCTCGTTCCTGCCCAGCGTGCGCTACCTCGAGGTGGGCGAGGCCGACAGCCTGGCGATCACCGCCGTCGTCGAGCCCAGCTACCACCTGCCGTTCAATGACACCACCTTCGGCTTCATGGGTGTCGGCGTGGGTGTCAGCGCCGCCGAAGCGCCCGGCACCGAAGACATGGAAGCCGGCCTGCTCATCTCGCCGCGGCTGGGCATGAACTTCCTCGTCGGCCGCTCGGGCGTGCTGAGCCCCTATCTCAACGTCGAATACTCGACCTCGGAAGCCTTCAGCACCGCGCAGGGCACCGTGGTCGCCGTAGACATCGCCTGGGGCGGCAACATCGGCTACACGGTGATGTGGTAGGAGACCCCTTGGGGCGTGGCATATGCCATGCCCCACCTCGCCCACTCCCGAACATCTACCGAACATCTACCGAACAAGGAGAGCCATCATGGGATCCCTGAATCCCCTGCGCGCCATCTGTGCGCTCGGCGCCCTCGGCCTCGCCGCCTGTGGCGGCCACCAGCCGCAGATCGCCAACAGCCCCCCGGTCGACAAGACCACCTACGTCAGCGTCACCATGGACAACGCCCTGCGCGAAGCCTGCCGTGACTTCGAGATGCCCGACCCCCGCTTCGAGTTCGACTCCGCGAAGCTCGACTCGGGCAGCAAAGCCATGCTCGCCGGCTTCGCCACCTGCCTCACCGGCCCCATGGCGCCGGTGCGCATCCGCCTCGTCGGCCAGGCCGACCCCCGCGGCAGCAGCGACTACAACCTCGACCTCGGCCTCGAGCGGGCCCGGTCGGTGCGCGATGTGCTCGTCGACAACGGCGTCGCCGCCAACCGCATCGCGGTCGTCTCGATCGGCGAGGGCGACGCCTCGACTCAGCGCCCGTGGTACGACGACCGCAAGGTCGCCATCGACACCCGCGGCGAGATGGCACCGCCCGACGCCGATGACTACCGGGTGACCCGGGTCACCATCTACGGCGAGGGTCCCGACGGCAGCGTGCTCGTCTTCGAAGAGCGCGAGGACGTCGACGGCGACGGCGCCGACGAGCCGGCCCTGTACTACAAGGCCGAGACCGGCACCTACAGCCCCTTCGAGCCGTCCTTCACCGAGGACGGTGATCCGGACGGCGACGGCGTCGAGGAGCCCACGGGCCGCGGCTGATCGCCTGCCGCCCGTCCCATCTCCACCGCCTCCCGTCCCTTCCCTTCCCGCCGACCCCGTCCCTCCCTGGGTGCCTCCGGTACCCGACGGGGTCGGCACCTTTCCCTCCATCTCTCTCCCCGGCCCCCTGTCTCTCGCTCCCCGCCTCCATCTCTCTCCCTGCCCTCCATCTCCCTCCCCTGCTCTCTCTCTCCCTGGCGCGACCTGCT
The DNA here is from genome assembly GCA_030427205.1 of bacterium. Classification (GTDB taxonomy): domain Bacteria; phylum Myxococcota_A; class Bradymonadia; order UBA7976; family UBA1532; genus JACKDM01. The sequence continues at coordinate 188,526 of JAUHXC010000020.1, forward strand.
GCGCGCTCCCCGCCCCCATCCCGACCCCTCCCCCCGACCAGCCCAGCGGAGCGACCGACGGCGCGCGCATCACGGCCCGTCTGCAGCCCCCTGCCGAAGCCATCCCGCTCACCCATCCTCCACTCCTGGGATCACTCCACCCACACCCACTCGAAGGCGAAGCAGGGCCGTGATGCGCGCGACGGCGGGCGAGCCGCCCCCGCCCGAGCAATCTCCTCGACATCCGCCACCCTCGACCCCGCCTCGACCCGGACCGACCCCGTCTCAGCCCTGCACCCGCGGCGGCTCCAGCGGGTCGTACGCCGTATCGGTCACCGTCTCCGGCGGCGGCAGCGCCCGCCCGTCGACCTTCATGCGCACCGGCACCGCCGCCTCTTCATCCACCTCATCCCGCTCGATCGTGCCCCGCCAGCACAGCGTCGCGTGATCCCGCTCGAGCTGCACGTGCACCGTCGACAGCCCCAGCTTCACATCCACCGGGTCATCCTCACCCACCCGCACCCGCAGCCGCGGCGAGGCGATCGGCAGCTGCACCATCAGCTCCGGATGGTCGGGGTGCAGGTGCTCGAAGACCATGCGCTCGAAGCCTTCGACCTCCAGCTGCAGCCGCCGCGGCGCCCCCTGCCAGTACTCGGGCCCACGATCCTTGCTGTAACCGGCCGTGCTCGTCGCCCCCGGAAACATCAGCGACCAGAAGCCACCCATCTCCGGCGGCATGCCCGCCTGCTTCAGGCGCGGGTTCCACTGTCGATCGATCCAGCCGAAGCCCGCCGGCGGCCGCGCCTGCTCGGGATCACTCGGCGCGAGAAAATCATCCGGCGTCATCAACCCACCGTGATGCTCGATCGAGGGCAACGCCACCTGCCGCCAGCCCACCGGAACCCCCGGCATCGGCGTCATCACATAGCCCGTGCCCACCGGATTGGGCGGACACAAGATCGGCATCGGCGTATGCCCATCGACCCCGCCATAGGCCCACTCGTAGCGGATCGGCCGCACCGAGAACGGCGTCGCCGGCGTGAACCGCACCCGCCCGTCGGGCGCGACGATCGCCGTGCGATCACCCACCACCGTCAAGCGCACCGGATCATGCTCCCCGACGGTCACCGCCACATCACAGCGGACCGCCTGCCCGCCCGGCGGATGGCAGGCCGCCTCGACCACCACATCACACAGCGGCTTGGGCGGACCCAGATCACTCTCGTAGCGCACCGAGCCGACGAACGGCGGCGCCTCCTCGAAGCGCCGATCCTCGACGAAACACACCGTCTGCCACGCCCGGGGCACCATCAACCCGTTCGGCACCAGCCGAAAGCCCCGCTTGACGGTGACGTGCAGCGCGCCCCACCCCCGCGCCTCGTCGAGGGCGAAGATGCCCAGATAGCCATCATGGCGCAGATGGGTCCGCGGCGCAGCCTCGCTCATCGGCGCTCAACCACCGACGATGAGCACCGGCGACTGCGCCTCGTGCCCGGCGCACGTCGCCCGAAACGTGAACTCGCGGGTCTTGCGCTTCTTGCCCGGCTTGGGCGGCGTCCAGCGCACCTCGACCCGATCGGCCGAGCCCACCTTCGCCTCGAGCACCACCGGCTCGGCGTCGGGGTGCTCCAGCTCGCGGATCACGAAGCGCACCGTCTCGTCCGCCTCGAAGCCGTCGACCATCACCCGCAAGACCACCGCCTCACCGGGCGACGGCTTCAGCGGACTCCACTCGGCGAAGACCAGCGCCCGGGCGTCGCCCACCTGCACCGGCGGCCCCGACGGCGCGATGGGCGCCGCGCTCGCCGCCGGTCGACCGCCGCCGCGGGCCAGCTGCTCGAAGCGCTTGCGCTCCAACCGGCTGATGCGGGCCTCGAGGTCATCGAGCCGCTCCAGCCCCGGCGCCTCCGCCGGCGCCACCTGCTCACCCAGGCCCTCTTCCAGCTCGGCCAGCCGCCGCTCCCACGACGCGATGCGCCGCTCGAGCAACTCGAAGCGCCGATTGGCCAGCTCGATCTGAGCCAGCACCTCGGGCGAGGCGGTCGGGGGCACCGGGTTCGGCTGCGGGATCTCTTCGGCCATCGCGTTCCTCCGTGCCCACAAATTCATCCGAACCGCGCCCCCTGTCAACCGCGCCGTCGCCCGTCGGCGATACGCCACACCGCCGCGGCCGTTGACCGCCAACCGGTCTTGCGGTCTATTGGAACCTCAGGGGGAATACCACGTGAACGGGACGACCCAGACCGCCGAAACCCTCGATCCGACCGCCGCCGGCACCGCCTCGGCCGCCGACGCCGCGCGCCTCGCGGGCCTCGAACGCCGACTGAGCCTGCTCGAGCGGCGGGTCGGCTGGTTCGAAGCGCGGCTCGACCGCCTCACCCCGCCCGAGGCCGCCGAGCCGCCGCCCGACCCCGGCCCGCGCATCGACGCGATGACCGCCCGCCTCGGCCCGCTCGAAGCCGAGCAGACCGCGGTGCCCGTCGACGGCCGCCTGTGGAGCCCCCGCTGGAGCGAACCCGACGCCCGCTCGGGGCAGCGCCTCGCGCTCTCGGTGCAGGCCGACGGCATCGACCCCGGCGTCGCCGTCACCGTGCGCATCCTGGCCCTCGACGCCCGGGGCTACACCGAGAAGCGCACCGTGCCGCTCTCCGAGCTGCTCGGCGGCCACTTCATCTGGGCCGCGCCGCCGATCGCCGCCGGCACCACCCGCCCCTTCACCTTCGAGGTGATGCTCGGCGAGCGCCTGCTGCGGGCGCCGGTGCTCTTCGTACGAGGCCCGCGATGACCGCCGCCCACCACCCGACCGCGGGAGGCCGCACATGCTGAACTTCAACCCCGGCAAGGCGACGCACAGCACCCGCATGCTGATGGGCTGCGCCACCGGCATCGTGACCAATAACGAAGACCCGCAGAACGAAGGCCGCATCAAGGTCAAGTTCCCCTGGCTGGCCGACGCCACCGAGAGCCACTGGGCGCCCATCGTCAGCATGTACGCCGGCCCCGACCGCGGCAGCTACATGGTCCCCGAGGTGGGCGACGAGGTGCTGGTCATGTTCGAGCGGGGCGACATCAGCTCGCCCTTCATCGTCGGCAGCGTCTGGAACGGCAAAGACAAAGTGCCCGGGCCCGGCAACCCCGACGGCGAGAACAACAACAAGTGGTTCCAGAGCCGCTGCGGCCACAAGTTCATCTTCGACGACACCGACGGCGCCGAGAAGATCACGCTGGTCAACAACAACGGCAAGCTCAGCTTCGAGATCGACGTCGCCGCCGACCGCATCACCATCGAAGCCACCACCGGCGACATCCACTTCGACGCGCCCGAGGGCCCGATCGCCATCGAGTGCAAGACGATGGAGATCACCGCCAGCAACAGCACCACGACCACCGTCGGCAACAGCCTCACCGAGAGCAGCAAGGACCGCACCGAGACCGTCGGCAGCAACTGCAGCGCCACCGCCTCGAACATGTTCCAGGTGGGCACCGCCACCCTGTCGGTCTCGTTCGGCAGCGGCGAGATCTCGGCCCAGAGCGCCAATACGACCGTCTCGGGGGCCAGCACCCAGACCATCGGCTCCATCGAGCAGAAGGGCGACGCCATGATCCGGGAGACCACCGGCCCCGAGACCATGCTCGCCGGCACCGCCAAATTCGAAGCCAAGCAATTCGAACTGTCGGTGGCCGCCGCCGCCACCATGATGACCGGTCTGCACACCTTCAAGTCGGGGGTCGACACCGCGGTGGGATCGGATGGCATCCTCACCGTGATGGGTGGGCTCATCAACTACGCGGGCGGGCAGGCCATCAAGAACGAAGCGAGCCTCGTAACCCTATGCTGACGTTTGCCGTGCTCGACTCCGGCCCCCTCGCTCCGCTCGGGCGGGATCTCCGGCGCCTCCTCGGGCCTCCGGCCCTGCGTCGCACCTCCGACCCGTGCGGGCCAGCCCGCATGCCTGCGCTGCGCTCGGCGGCTCGCTGCGCTCGCGTGTTCGGGCCGATGGCCCTCACCTCACTTGCCGGAGGCAAGCGATGCTGAACCCAGAAGCCGGCGGACACGAACCCCTACGCGGCGGGGTCTATATCGGGATCGTCACCAGCAACCACGACCCGGACAACCAGGGGCGCATCAAGCTCGTCTTCCCCTGGATGGCCGACGCCGTCGAGAGCCACTGGGCCCGGGTCGCGACGCTCTATGCCGGCGACGGCCGCGGCTGGTACTTCATGCCCGAGGTGGGCGACGAGGTGCTCGTCGCCTTCGAACACGGCGACCTCAACCACCCCTTCGTCATCGGCTCGCTGTGGAACGGCCAGGACCCGCTGCCCGAGCCGGGCCACCCCGACGGCGAGAACAACCACAAGGTCATCGAGACCCGCTCGGGGCACAAGCTCACCTGGGACGACACCCCCGGCGCCGAGAAGATCAGCCTCGTCGACTCGAGCACCAACAACCGGCTGACCATCGACGTCGCCGCCGATGACATCAGCATCGTCGCCGCCACCGGCGACATCCACATCAAGGCGCCCGCCGGCTCGATCAACTTCAGCAGCAAGACGATGACCGAGCAGGTCAAACAGACCAAGGATCACACATCCGGCGCCACCCATGACATCACGGTGCAGAAGAGCGATTACATCGAGGCGGTCAGCAGCGGCAAATCGCTCACCGTGGGATCGTCGATGAGCCGCAGCGCCCAGTCGACCTCGGTCAGCGCCTCGTCGAGCATGACATCCACCGGCGGCAGCCTCTCGGTGAGCGTCTCGGCCGACGCCACCACCGAGATGACCGGCGCGGTGACCCAGACCATCGGCTCGTCGAAGATGTCGGTGGGCGTCGTCAGCGACAAGAGCCCGGCCAAGAACTGGCTCATCGGCAGCGCGACCATCAACGCCGACAGCGTCATGGGCCTCAACAGCCAGACCTTCACCATGATGTCGGGCCTGCTCAACATGCAGGTGGACGGGCAGCTGACCCTCATGGGCAGCCCGATCATCCATCTGGGCGGGCTGATGAACCTGCAAGCGAACAACGTCGGCTTCAAGACCCAGGGCTAGGACGCGTCCGGACATGATCGAAGTCCCCCAGATCGAGATCCCCGACATCGACCCGTTCGGGCCGCCGCCGAAGATCGAGCACGACGGCTACCTGGTCATGGCGCTGCCCGACAGCGACCTCGACGGGCTGCGCTGCTTCCACTTCGCCGTCAAGCGCACCTGCCGCTTCACCGCCGAAGGCCGCGCCGAGCCCATCCTGCGCCAGGCGCGGCTCGTCGCCGCCGACGTGCACTTCGAAGACGCCGACCCCTACGCCGCCGCGCTGCGCTACGAGAGCGACCTCGGCCCGCCCAAGGGCGGCACCGACGTCGTCATCAACGGCCACGTCTACGCGCCCGGCGGCGAAGCCACCCACTGCTACCCCGCGGTGCAGGTCGGATCCCATCGGACCGAGATCCTGGCCATCGGCGACCGCTACGCCGCCGTCGACACCGCCGGCAAGGCCCACATCAGCCGCCCGGCGCCATTCGCCGTGCGCCCGCTGCGCTACTCGCTGGCCTATGGCGGCGTCGACCACCAGCACCCGCTCGCGCCGCTGCCCTGCCGCAGCAACCCGCTGGGCGTCGGCTTCCTCGTCGGCCCCGCCGAGGGCGACCCGCCGCGCGAGATGTGGACCCCGATGCCCACATTCGAAGACCCCAAGAACCTGCTCGACCGGGACAACCTGGTCATCCCGCTGCAGAAAGAGCTGCCGCTGCGCCCGCCGGCCGGCTTCGGCTGGATCCCCAAACACTGGGAGCCGCGGGCCTCGCTGGCCGGCATGCCCGAGAGCACGAAGCCCTATTGGATCCTGGCCCATGGCGACCACGACCCCGAGGGCGAGCACTTCCGGGCGATGAACCCCGCTTTTCACCGCGGCGCGAACCCCGCGCTGCAGCTCGGCCGGCTCGCGGGCGACGAAGCCATCACCCTGAAACACATGACCGCCGACCGCGAAGAGGTCCGCTTCCGGCTGCCCGGCCTGAACCCGCGGCTGGCGATCAGCATCAACGGCGAAGCCTTGCAGGCGGTCGCGCTCGAGCTCTCGACGGTGCACGTCGAGGCCGACCTGGGCGAAGTGCAGCTCTGCTGGCGCGGCACCCTGCAGAAGCCCGACAGCCTGGAGAGCCTCGACGCGCTGAAGCGCCTCGAATACGAGGTCGACGGCGTGCCGACGCTGCCCGCGCCGCTCATCGGCACCGGGTTCCCCATCGAGCTGATGAAAGGCGAGCTGCCGCCGGGCTACCTCGATCTGTCGCCGTTGGAGCGGCTGAAGGGGCTGGAATGATCGACAGGCACAGTCATACTCATGCCATAGCACCGAAGGCATACATGGCATACATGGCATACATGGCACCGCAGCCGACCGGGGTGATCCCATGAGCATGCCCGGCAACCCCGGACGCTCGGGCGGCGGCGGGCGACGGATCTACGGCGTCGTCGTCGGCATCGTCAGCAACATCACCGACCCCGACCAGATCGGCCGGGTCAAGGTCACCTTCCCCTGGATGGGCGACGGCATCGAGTCCAACTGGGCCCGCGTCTTGGGGCAATACGCCGGCAACAGCCGCGGCATGATGCACATCCCCGAGATCGGCGATCAGGTTATGGTCGGCTTCGACGACGGCGACCCGGCCCACCCGTATGTCATCGGCGCGGTCTACAACGGCCAGCACGCCGTGCCCGGCCCCGGAAACCCCGACGGCAAGAACGACCACAAATACTTCCGCTCGCGCGCCGGGCATGACTTCGAGTTCCTCGAGACCGACGGCGGCGAGAAGATCCGCCTCGTCGACAGCTCGACCAATAACTCGATCATCTTCGACACCGCGGAAGACACCATCCGCACCAAGGCCGCCACCGGCTCCATCACCATCCGCGCCCCCGAGGGCGTGGTGAAGATGCAGTGCGTCGACCTCAAAATCACCACCAAGGAGAGCCGCGGCGTCGAGGTCGGCACCACCCACACCGTCAAGGTCGGCG
>JAUHXC010000096.1 GCA_030427205.1 bacterium
TCGCCGAGGGTCATGTCGCCCGACGCCGGCAGGTTCACCTGGATCGCGTGGCCGTTGTCGAGCAGCTCGGCGTTGCCCGTCGACCAGCCCAGCTTCAGCGGCGGCAGGTCGCCGGACTTGGCGTCGGTCAGGTCGATCGGCGACTGCTCGACGCCCTCCTTGCACATCGCGAAGTCCGCCGACAGCGCGCCCCACTTCGTCGGGCCGTCGTCGGCGCTATAACCCCACTGCACCTCGCTGCCGGTCTGGCTCTGGCACCCCGCTGCGGCTGCCGCCGCGAGCATCGCGCCCACCATCACCCCTCGCAGACCCAGGCCCACGGGCCGCAGCGCGCTCATCTCACGTCCGTCTCGCATCGCCATACCTCCTCTCGGTCTCGTGTTCGGGCGTTGCGCTGAGTCGATGAGCCGAACCGGGTGAAGATGACGGCTTTTACGCCAATTTGATCGGTGTTTGAGACCGTTTGTCGAAGGCTTGAGCATTGTTTCTGCGGGTATCCGCCGTGTGTCCCTGCGATCCGGGTGACGCGGCCGCCGGATCGTGCTAGACCCCGCGCCATGTCGCTGCGCAGCATGACCGGCTTCGGCCGGCAGACCATCGATCTCGGGGGCATCGAGCACACCGTCGAGCTCCGCGCCGTCAACCACCGCTTCCTCGACGTCCGGCTCAAGGTGCCCCGCGCGCTCGCGCCCCACGAGACCGCCCTGCGCAGCCGCATCGCCGAGCGCCTCGCCCGCGGGCGGATCGACGTGACGGTCAGCGCCATCGGCGGGGACGCCGCGCCGCCGCGGGCGGTGCGCATCAACTGGCCGCTGGCCGAGGCCCTGCGCGCGGCCCACGCCGAGCTCGCCGGCAAGCTCGGCGTACCCGACACCTGCGACAGCGCGCACGTCGGCGCCTGGCCCGGCGTATTGTCCACCGTGGCCGATCCGACCGACGACGACGCCGATCCGGCGCCGCTGCTCGCCGGCCTCGACGCCGCGCTCGACCGCCTGCTGGAGATGCGCCGCCGCGAAGGGGACAGCCTCGCGGCGGTCATCGACGGGCTGCTCGACGCCATCGATACCCACCGGGTGGCCCTCGCCGCCGACGCGCCGGGCCAGTCCGCGGCGTGGCAGGCCCGCTTCGAGAAGCGCCTGCGCGAGACCCTGGCCGCGGTGGGGCGCGAGGCCGACGAAGGCCGGGTGCTGCACGAGGTCGCCGTCTTCGCCGAGAAGACCGACATCGCCGAAGAGCTCGCCCGGCTCGCCAGCCACATCGCCCAGGCCCGCGAGCTGCTGGCCTCGGGCGAGGCGGTCGGCCGGCGCCTCGACTTCGTCTGCCAGGAGCTGCTGCGCGAGGCGAACACCGTCGGCAGCAAGGTGCAGGCGGTGGAGATGACCCGCCGGGTCGTCGAGCTCAAGGGCGAGCTCGAGCGGCTGCGGGAGCAGATCCAGAACGTGGAGTGAGCCCATGGTGTTGTTCATCCTCGCCGCGGTCAGCGGCACCGGAAAGGGCACCGTCGGCCGGGCGCTGATGGCCCGCAACCCCGACCTGAAGCTGTCGGTCAGCCACACCACCCGCGCCCCGCGGGTCGGCGAGCGCGAGGGCGTCGAGTACCACTTCACCGATCACGACGCCTTCCGCGCCGGCATCGAGGCGGGGGGCTACGTCGAGTGGGCGGAGTACGTCGGCAACCTCTACGGCACCTCGCGCCGGACCATCGAAGACGCCCGCGCCGCGGGGCACGGGCTGCTCTTCGACATCGAGGTCAAGGGCGCCGCCCAGATCGTCGAGGCCTACCCCGACGAGGCGGTCTCGGTCTTCCTGCTGCCGCCCTCGTGGGCCGAGCTGGCCGACCGCCTGCGCAAGCGCGGCACCAACGACGAAGCCGACATCGCCCGCCGGCTGTCCCGCGGCCGCGAAGAGCTGCGCGAGGCGCGCTGGTTCGACCATCTGGTGGTCAATGACACCGTCGAGCGCGCCGTCGACGAGCTCGAGAGCATCTACCGATCAGCGAAGACCCGAACCGCGGGTCGGCTGGAGTTGCTCGAGCGCCTCCGGGCCGAGGTCGCCTGACCCCGGCGGCAGCGCGGCGGGCGATCCGCCGCCACCGCACGTATCGACGGTAGGCATGCCCGATCGATATCCGCTAAGATCGCCCGCGGCCCACGGCAGGAGTTTCGGATGATCCGGCTCGACGATCTCATCGACGAACTGCGGCGACACCACCCCGACGCCGACGTCGATCTGGTCCGCAAGGCGTATATCTTCAGCGCCCAGGCGCACCGTGGGCAGACCCGGGTCAACGGTGAGCCCTACCTCATCCACCCGCTCGAGGTGAGCTACATCGTCGCCCAGCTGCGGCTCGACACCGCCTCGATCTGCGCCGGCCTGCTGCACGACACCGTCGAGGACACCGTCGCGACCATCGAAGAGATCCAGGCGGAGTTCGGCGACGACATCGCCTTCCTCGTCTCGAGCCTCACCAAGCTCGAGAAGATCAACTTCGAGAGCGCCGAAGAGGCCCAGGCGGAGAACTTCCGCAAGATGCTCATCGCGATGAGCCGCGACCTGCGGGTGGTGCTCGTCAAGCTCGCCGACCGCACCCACAACATGCGCACGCTGAAGTATCTGCGCGAAGAGAAGCAGAAGCGCATCGCCCGCGAGACCCTCGACATCTACGCGCCGCTCGCCAACCGGCTGGGCATCAACTGGATCAAGACCGAGCTCGAAGACCTCTGCTTCAAGTACCTGCACGGCGGCGAGTACAAGCGCCTCGCCGAGCGCATCAAGAAGACGCGCGCCGAGCGCGAGCAGTACATCGAGCGGGTCATCGGCGACCTCACCGCGGCCCTGCGCGACCACGGCGTCGAGGCCCAGGTCACCGGGCGGCCGAAGCACCTGTGGTCCATCCGCCAGAAGATGAAGCTGTCGGGGCGTGATCTCGACCACCTCTTCGACATCCTCGCCTTTCGCATCATCGTCGACCGCATCTCGAGCTGCTACGAGGCGCTGGGCATGGTGCACAGCCTCTGGCGGCCGGTGCCCGGGCGGTTCAAGGACTACATCGCGCTGCCCAAGGACAATAACTACCAGTCGCTGCACACCGCGGTGATGGGCCCCGAGAACGAGCGCATCGAGATCCAGATCCGCACCGCCGACATGCACCAGACCGCCGAGTTCGGCGTCGCCGCCCACTGGACCTACAAAGAGGGCCAGTACGGGCTGCACAGCAAGGGGGCCGACGGCCACTTCGGCTGGCTGCGGCAGCTCCTGGAGTGGCAGCGCGACCTCAAGGATCCGACCGACTTCATGGAGACGGTGAAGGTCGACCTCTTCGCCAACGAGGTCTACGTCTTCACCCCGGAGGGCGACGTCAAGGCCTTCCCCCGCGGGGCCACGCCGGTCGACTTCGCCTATACGATCCATACCGATCTGGGCCACGAGTGCGTCGGCGCCCGGGTCAACGGCACCCAGGTGTCGCTGCGCTACGCGATGCAGAACGGCGACATCATCGAGATCCAGCGGCAGAAGGGCAGCAAGCCCAAGCCCGACTGGCTCAAGTTCGTCAAGTCGGGGCGGGCGGCGACCAAGATCCGGGCGTTCTTGCGTCAGGAGGAGAACGCGCGGGCGTTCCAGATCGGGCAGGAGGTGCTCGAGAAGGAGCTGCGGCGCTATGGGGTCGGCCTCAACAAGCTGCGCCGCACCGGGCAGCTCGACGCCGCGCTGTCGAACCTCAAGTTCAAGACCGAGAAGGAGATGCTCGTCGCCCTCGGCTACGGCAAGGCCCAGCCGGCCTACATCCTGCCCGAGCTGCTGCCGCCCGAGAAGCTCAGCGAGCCCGAGCCGGCGCCCAAGCCGGAGAGCGCGTTCCAGAAGCTGGTCAAGCGGGTGCTGCCCAAGACCAAGGGCGGCATCATCGTCGACGGCCTCGACGGGCTGGCGCTGCGGTTCCCCAAGTGCTGCGGGCCGGTGCACGGCGACGACATCATCGGCTTCATCACCAAGGGCCACGGGGTGACGATCCACCGCAAGGACTGCCCGCGGGTGCTCGATTACGACCCCGCCCGGCGGGTCGACGTGCGCTGGGACACCGGCGGGCGACAGGCGCGGCCGGTGGAGATCCGGGTCTACAGCAGCGACAGCCCGGGCCTGCTGGCGAGCATGAGCCAGTCGTTCCACAACGCCGGCGTCAACATCACCGAGGTCAACTGCAAGACCACGCCCGATCGGCGCGCGGTGAACAACTTCACGGTGATCGTCAACGACCTCGACCAGCTCAAGCGGGTCATGACGATGATCGAGAAGATCGACGGCGTCTCGTCGGTGGAGCGCATCGCCAGCTGATCGCCGGGCGCTCGTGGTGTCCGATCACTCCAGAAAGCCGGCCAGCCCCGTCGCCAGCTCGAGGGCCTCGGCGTCTTCGGGGCCCGGCGCCGCCTCGCCCCAGATCAACTTCAGCGCGTTGAGCCGGTAGACCTTGGCCAGCACCGTATCCGACAGGCCCAGGCTGTCGATGCGCCAGCGGCCCTGAATCGGCGTCGGGTGCTGGATCTGCCGGTCGTCGCTCTCCATCCAGCGGAAGTGCACCGCGTAGTACCAGAAGACGTCGATCAGCCGCGGCTGATCGCGGCCGACCGAGCCGAGCATGATGCCGCCGCGGTGAAAGCCCAGATCGGTGCCGAAGAGGATGCGATCCTGGAACCGCTCGAAGAGCACGCGGATCTGCGCCGGGTCGTGCCGCCCGATCTCGGGGATGCGCGCGGCCAGATCGACGTAGAGGTTGGGGTTCTCGGCGAGCACCCGGGCGACGTAGGCCGGGTCCTCGGGGTTGTTGCCGAAGTGCACCCCGACGAAGGTCGTACCCCGATGGCGGGCGAGCACCCGATCCCGCGCCGCGAGCAGCTCCTCCCGGCGGGGGTACTGCGCGTCGGCGAACGACCACTCCGGGTGCACGCCCAGCTCGTCCATGCGCTCGTTGTCGGGCCCGAGCGGTTCGAAGAACGCCTTGGGATCGCCGGTGTGCATGAAGATCGGCAGGCCCAGGCGCCCGGCGGCGGCCCAGATCGGGTCGAGCAGCGGGTCGTCGAC
>JAUHXC010000078.1 GCA_030427205.1 bacterium
TGCAGGCGGATACGGACGGCGATGGCGTCGGCGACGCCTGTGAGAACGACGACGACGACGACGGCGTGCCCGACGGCAACGACAACTGCCCGGTGGCCTTCAACCGCGATCAGGCCGACCTCGACGGGGACGAACTCGGCGACGCCTGCGACGCCGACGACGACGGTGACGGCGCGCCCGACGCCGCCGACAACTGCCCGCGTGTGATCAACCCGGGCCAGGACGACCTCGACGGCGACGGCGTCGGCGATACCTGCGACGCCGACGAAGACGGCGACGGCATCGGCGCAGGCGACGTCTGCCCCCGCACGCCCGACCCCGATCAGGCAGACATCGACGGGGATGGCCTCGGCGACGCCTGCGACGCGATCGACGACCGCCCCTTCGAGGTGCGCACGCCCGCAGAGAAGTGCGCCATCCTCATCGCCGACCGGGCACCCACCGTCGACCGCCTGCGCCACTGCCCGCCGCCCACCGACGACGGCTGCGCGGTCTCTGCGCATCGGCCGACAACGCCGCCCTGGCCGCTGGGGTTGCTTCTGCTCGGGCTGCTGCGCCGGGGCCGCAGCGGGCGTGCGTGAACCCCGGGGCCCTGTCGCATGCCACCGTTCGGCCGGCCTCCCGTGGAGAGTCATGGCGTCCAGTCATCCGGCGGGGCCCCCTCCCGTGGAAAACCAAGGCGCCCAGCCATCGGGAGAGCCCTCTCCCGCAGAAAACCACGGCGCCCAGCCGTCGGGAGAGCCCTCTCCCGCAGAAAATCACTGTGCCCAGCCATCGGGAGAGCCCTCTCCCGCAGAAAATCACTGTGCCCAGCCATCGGGAGAGCCCTCTCCCGCAGAAAATCACTGTGCCCAGCCATCGGGAGAGCCATCTCCCGCAGAAAATCACTGTGCCCAGCCATCGGGAGAGCCCTCTCCCGCGAACGACCCGGCTCGCCGGGCGGTGTTCGGGCTCATGCGCGCCGACAGCCTCGGCGACGTGGCCGCTCATGGGGTGGCCTCCCGCAGAATCTCTCGCCGGCGCGCCGACGCCGGGCACGGCTGCCCGGCGGGCCCTCGCTCGCGCGTCGAGTCGCGGCATACCGGCCCGAGCACCTCTCGAACGGGCGCCGCCGTATGGAGAGATGTCCGTATCGCGGCCTCCGTCGTCGAGCCGGACCGAGGCACGGTGCGCCGCGAAGCGCTGGAGGGCGGGGTTGTCTGCGGCAGAGCGCTCGGCGAAGGTCTCGATGACGGGCTCATCGACGGCAGAGCGCTCGGCGAACGTCTCGCGGGCGCGATGCTTCGCCGACGGTCACGCCGCGCAGCCGTCGTCGCCCGGCCTCGCGGGCGGGCAGGCCGCATCGAGCCGCGGCAGATCGCCCCCGAGCGGTCAGATCTGCTGGCCGGTCGCTGTAGGTCCTCGCACAGGCCTTCGGAGTACCCCATGTCGCATCGATACGATCGCACCGCCCCGCGCGCCGCCTCGCGAAGGCTCTGGCTCGGCGGGCTGCTGGGCCTCGTCATCCTGCTCGCTCCCCCGGCCCACGCCACGCTGCGGGTGCAGGTCGACGGCCTCGACCGCGTCGTCGACGGCCTCGCCGAGCACGAGCCGGCCCTCGCCGAGTGGCTCACGGTCGGGGCCGCGTGGCTGGCCCTGTTCGGCGTCGAGCTGGCCGCCGCCGACCTGCCCGATGGGCTGCTGTCGGTCTTGCCCACGCGGGTCGCGCTGCAGCTGTCCACGTGCCGCTGGCGGGCGGTGGTGGACGGCGGCGAGGGTGAGCTGCCGCCGCTTGGCCTCACCGCCGAGTGGGGCACCGCGGCGCTGCTCGACGAGGCGTTGGCGATGTTCGCCTTCGATCCCGGTCGGGGCGCGGACAGCTGGACGTGGCGCCCGCTGGATGGCGTCGGCGACGCGCCCGCGATCCCCGGCCGCGTCCGCCGCGATGGCGCCCGGCTGACAGTTCGGCTCGGCGCGGTGGAGCCGCCGGCGCTGCTCGCGGGCGGCGCGCCCGGTCTGCGGGCGGTTTGGACGGGCGAGCATGGGTCTGACGATACGCACCGGCTCACGCTGCGCGTCGACCCGGAGGGCATCGACTGGCGGTACGACGCCCCGGCGCCCGCGGGGGATGCCGATCCGTCGGGGCTGGCCCGCTGGTGGCCCGCGTCGGCGACCAGCGCCTGGATCGACGGGCGCACGCCGTTCGCGGCGCGGTTCGCCGAGGATCTGGGCGCCCTCGGTCTGCTCGGCGCGTTCGACACCGTGGGGCAGGGCTATCTGGTCGTCACCGGCGCCACGATCGACGTGCCCATGCCGACCAACGACCCGTCGCTGCGCGCGGGCCTGCCGCCCATCGCGGCGCCGACCATCGCGCTGGTGCTGCCCAGCGCCGATCCCCGCGGCAGCCTCGACGCGCTGAGCGCGGCGCTCGGTGGCCGCCCGGTCGCCGATGGAGACGAGCCGGCGTTGGCGATGCCGACGACGCGGCTCTTCGCCGAGCCCGAGGCGTTCGTCGAATCGGCCGCGCTCTTGTTCCTCGGCGCCTTGCAGGTCGCCGGCGAGTTCGAAGTCCACGCCTTCGCCGGCGAGGACGCGGTGGTCGTTTCGACGTCGCCGCACCTGAGCCGGGCGCTGCTGAAGGCGCGGGCCGGCGAAGGGCGGGCTGCGGGGCTGCCGGCGGGCATCGAGGCCGGGCAGATGGCCGGCGACGACGGCTGGCCGGCGGCGGTGGGCGCGCTGGCGGACAATGTCTACCGGCTCGTGCGGCAGGTGCTGCCCACCCGCGGGCTCGATGCCGTGCACTCGACCTACGCCATCACCCGGCTGATGGGTCTGGTCGAGACGCTGCGCAGCGCGCGCCGCCGGGTCGGCGGGCGGCTCGTCGAGGTCGGCCGGGTCGAGCTCGCCGACCGCGCGCCGCGGCCGCTGCCGGTGGCCGTGGCGCAGGCGCCCGGCTGGGCCGAGCGGCTCGACGCCGTCTGTCGCGGGGCGGAGAAGGGGCCCGCTGCCGCGCTGGGTATCGATCTGCCGGCGCTGCCCGACGGCGGGCCGCTCTTCGTGCCGACGCTGATCACCATCATGCAGGCCGACGCGTCGGGCTATGGCCCGCTGGCCGGACCGCGACATCCCTGGCCCGAGTCGCCCGACGCGCCACTGCGGGGCCCCGCCGGCGTATCGCTGCGTGGGCCCGCCGACGCCACGCTGGTCGAGCACTACGCCGGGCGCCGGTACGACGCGCCGATCGTGCTGTTCGACGCGGGTCTGGCGCCGCGCCACGCCGCCCGGGCGCTGCGCGCCGCCGCCGAGGCGGGGCATGGTCTGGTGGTCGTGCTCGGTCGCCAGGGCGCGGGTGAGCCGGTGGTGGTGGGCCCGGCGCACAGGCAGCTGGGCATGAAGCGCTACGACAACGACGAGGTGATGATCGTCGACCGCCCGGTCGTCGGCGGCAGCCGGCACTGTATTCCGGCGGGCGACCTGTTGCAGCAGATGGTCGCCGGCGAGGCTCCGTGTGATGCGGCGCCGGGTCTGGCCTTCGAACTCGCCGGATGCCGGGCGCCGACCGCCGACCTCGCCGTGCTGGCCCTCGCCGGCCGGGCGGTCGATCCCGCTCGCGGGGTGCGGGCGCAGCAGTGGGTGCTCGATCCCGACGCGCCGGCGCGGTGGACGGCCGCGCCGACGTGGCAGGCGGCGTTGACCCGGCTCGGTACGGCGCGGCGCATCCCGGTGGGTCGCGCCGCGCCTTGAGCGGCGGGGCGGCCGGGGCTAACATCGCCGCCCTCTGCACGCTCGCATGATCATGTCTCGCCAGCCCCATGGTCCCATACGACGAGGAGAGCCCGATGAAGCGTGAGGTGCATATCATCCTGGTCGGCGACGAGCCGGTGGCCAACCTGACCCCGTGCCTGGACCCGGCGTTCGCCCCCGGCGAGGCGGTGCTGGTCACCCCGCGGGATCGCCGCGGCGAGGCGGATTGGCTCGAAGCGGTGCTGGCGCCGCGGGGCATCCGCTGCTCGCGGTGGGCCGTCGACGAGCCCTACTCGATCGGCGCCCTGCGCGAGCGGGTCTTCGATCTGCTCGCCGAGCGCGAGGCGGACGCCGATCGCGGCGCGCTGGCCCTCAACGCGACCGGCGGCACCCGGCCGATGGCGCTGGCGGCCTACGAGGTCTTCCGGCAGCTCGAGCAGCCGGTGTTCTACGTCAACCCGCTCACCGATCATCTGGTGTGGCTGTATCACCCCGAGCACCCCGACGGTGCGCCGAGCACCGATCTGGCGGATCGCATCAAGCTGGGCGCCTTCATGACGGCCCACGGGGCCAAGGTCGAGTCGACCGGGCCGGCCCGCGGCGTGCCGAAGTCGCTGCGGGCGCTGTGCGACGATCTGGTCGAGCACGTCGAGGATCTGGCCCGGCCGCTGGGCACGCTGAACTATCTGGCGAGCACCGCCGAGGGGTCGCTCTACAGCGAGGAGATGGGCTACAAGCTGCGCAACGCCGAGGATCTGCAGGCGCTGATCCGCCGCTTCGAGGCGGCGGGCTGCCTGGGGCGGGCGGGCGATCGGCTGGTCTTCCCCGACGAGGAGCGGCGGTTCTTCGTCTGCGGCGGCTGGCTCGAGGCGCATGTCTTCGGCACGGTCTTCGGCCTGCGCAAGCAGCGGCCGACGGTGCAGGATGTCGGCCGCGGGGTGCAGGTGGCCCGGGCGGTGGCCGGCGGCGACGTGCGCAACGAGATCGACGTGGCGTTCCTCGCCGACAACCGGCTGTTCGTCGTCGAGTGCAAGACCGCCTGCCTCGATCGGGGCGACGCGGGCTCGACGGCGCTGTACAAGCTCGACTCGATCGCCGACGTGCTCGGCGGCGCGCGGGCGCAGGCGATGCTGGTGAGCTTCCGGCCGCTGAAGGGCTACCAGCAGCGGCGGGCGCAGGAGCTGGGCATCAACGTGGTCTCGGGGCGAGATCTGCGGCAGCTCGAGTCGCGGCTGTTGAGCTGGATCCCGACGCCGGGTTGATCAGGCGCCGTCCGGTCAGGCCTGGAGCGGGTCGGTGGGCCGGCGCACGATCTGGGCGGCGAGGCTGAGCGCGCCGAGGGTGGTCGCGGCGAGCAGCTCGAGCGCGTAGTCGGGCAGCACCACCGTCACCCACGCCGCGAGGGCATAGAGCGCCGTTGGGATGAGCAGCCGCAGGTCGAGCAGCACCGAGATCATCGCCGCGGCCATGAAGTAGAGCAGCTCGAGCATCGAGACGGCGTAGGGGAAGGGGATCTGGGTGCGCATGGCGGTGGGCCAGAAGAAGAGCGGCCCGACGACGGTGAACCACAGCGCGGCGACGAAGCGCTGGTTGACCCTGCTGCCCTTGAGCACGCTGCGGAAGATCCAGGTGACGGCGCCGAGCGAGACGCCGTGCAGCACGCTGACCATCAGCATCGAGCCGTGGCCCACGTCGAACCAGCCCTGGTGGTCGACGGCGGCGAAGGCCATGTAGATCGCGGCCCAGGCGGCGCCCATCAGCTGCAGCGCCCGGCTGCGCTCGTCGAGGCCGATGCGCAGGTCGGCGGCGTGCTCCATGCGCTGCAGCTTCTCGAGCCGCGCGGCGGACTCGGCGACGCGCTTGTCGACCTCGGCCTCGAGGTGCGGCCGCGGGTCGGGCAGCTCGGCGAGCAGCGGGCGGGCGCGCTGCGGGTCGCCGTGGGTCAGCTCGTAGGCGATCATCATCTCGAGCAGGCCCTGCATGCCCGACAGCGCCGCGGGGTTCTCGGGCCACTCTTCGATGGCCTGGCGGAAGCCGAAGCGGCACTCGGCGAAGAGCCGGTGGGCCCGCTCGGGGTCGTCGCTCTCGCCGTGACGCAAGAGCGCCCGCAGCCGGGTCGAGCGGGCAGCCGCCTCTTCGCTCAGCCGCTGGGAGGTCCGGTGGGTGAGGAAGGCTTCGAGCGCCTGGCGCATCTCCTGGGCCGAGCGGTAGCGCTGGCGCGGCTCGCGGGCCATGGCCCGGTTGCAGATGCGGGCGAGCTCGAGCGGCACCTTGGCGCTGTACTTCATCGGGGCCGAGCGCAGCGCGCTGAGCATGCGCTCGCGCACGGTGCTCTGGTCGTGGCGCGGCTTGCCGGTGAGCACCATGTGCAGGCAGGTGCCGAGCAGGTAGACGTCGGTGGGCTTGTCGATGAGGCTCTTGCGGGTGTCGATCATCTCGGGGGCCATGTGCCCCGGCGTGCCGATGACGACGTCCACCGAGCGGGCGAGCGGCAGGCCGAGGGTGTCGGCCTCGTCGACGGTGACGCCGAGCCCCCAGTCGAGCACGTAGACCTCGCTGAAGCGGCCGATCATCACGTTGGCCGGCTTGAGGTCGCGGTGGATGATGTTCTTGCTGTGCGCGTAGTGCACCGCGTTGCACACCTGGATGAGCACCCGCAGGTGCCACTCGAGCGGGTCGACGCCCGGCTCGGGCGTCTTGAGGTGGCCGTCCTGGCCGATGAAGTGGCGCCAGGGCACACCCTCGAGGCGGCGCATGACCATCGCCGGCCGGCCGGAGTCGTCGAGGCCGAGGCTGTAGACCGGCACGATGTTGGGGTGCTCGAGCGCGCCGGTCACCCGGGCTTCGAGCACCAGCGCCCGCTCGGCGAGCGGGTCGTATTCTTCTTTGCGGATCGACTTGACCGCGACCTCGCGCCGCAGGGCGACCTGCTGCGCCGAGCGCACCACGCCCATCGCCCCTTCGCCGATGACCGAGCCGAAGGTCAGCCGCCGCTCGGCGGGGTCGCTGGGGTCGCCGGGTCGCTCGAGGCTGGGCAGGGGCGAGGTGCCGGGCAGCGCGGCGACCTCGTCCATCGTCGGCGGATGGATGATCGTGCCGCCGGCGTCGAAGTGCAGCCCCTCGGTGTCGATGCCGAGCTGTTCGAAGGTGTCTTCGACGCTGAAGGGGAGGTCGTCCTGGCTCATGCAGCGCAGTATCGGCGGGGGGATGCGGGGCGTCCAGTCCCTGTCACGATCCTCACCGGGATGTGATGGCCACCACCGCCGCCGAAACCTCGGGACGTCGCCGATTATCAAGGTACCCGCAGCGGCGGGTCGCCGCCCCTGACTCGATGCCGCGCTCTGTCCGCTGCGGCCTCATCCCTCTATTCAGACGCCCGGAGGCTGTCATGAAGAGAACTGTGACCTTCTCGGCGAGCGCGTTTCTGGCCGCGCTCGTCTGTCTCGCGTTCGCGCCCGCCGCGCTCGCCGACGAGACCGGGAAGGCGGCCAAGGCGGCCGATTCGACCGACCGCGCCCAGCCGCGCAGCAATACGTTCTGGTGGCCCGAGCAGCTCGACCTCTCGTCGCTGCGCGATCACGACCGCCGCTCGAACCCGCTCGGCGAGGACTTCGACTACGCCAAGGCGGCGGCCGGCCTGGACTACGCCGAGGTCAAGGCCGACGTCGAGGCGGTGCTGACGAACTCGCAGTCGTGGTGGCCGGCGGACTTCGGCAACTACGGGCCGTTCTTCATCCGCCTCTCGTGGCACAGCGCGGGCACCTACCGCACCCTCGACGGGCGCGGCGGCGGCGAGGGCGGGCAGATGCGCTTCGATCCGCTCAACAGCTGGCCCGACAACGGCAACCTGGACAAAGCCCGCCGGCTCTTGTGGCCGATCAAGAAGAAGTACGGCGTATCGCTCTCGTGGGCCGACCTGATGATCCTCGCCGGCACGGTCGGCATGGAGAACATGGGCTTCAAGACGTATGGCTTCGCCTTCGGCCGCCCCGATGACTGGGAGCCCGATCTGGTCTATTGGGGCCCCGAGGTCGAGATGCTCGCCAGCGACCGGCGGGGCAAGGACGGCAAGCTGAAGCGGCCGCTCGCCGCGATGCACATGGGTTTGATCTACGTCAACCCCGAGGGCCCGATGGGCAAGCCCGATCTGGCCGGCTCGGCGGCGAATATCCGCACCGCATTCGGGCGCATGGCGATGAACGACGAAGAGACGGTGGCCCTCATCGCGGGCGGGCATACGTTCGGCAAGATGCACGGTGCGCGCAAGGCGAGCTGCGTGGGCAAGGAGCCGGGCGCGGCGCCCATCGAGGCCCAGGGCACCGGCTGGAAGAACACCTGCGGCAAGGGCCACTCGGAGGACACCGTCACCAGCGGCCTCGAGGGCGCCTGGACCCAGGCCCCGACCCGCTGGACGACGCTCTACCTGCAGAACCTGCTCAACGTCGAGTGGAAGCAGACCCGCAGCCCGGCGGGCGCGATCCAGTGGATCCCCGAGGACGAGGCCCTGCACACGGCGGCCCCCGACGCGCACGTGAAGGGCAAGCGCAACCCGATCGTGATGACCACCGCCGACCTGGCGCTCAAGGCCGACCCCGAGTACCGCAAGATCGCCGAGCGGTTCCTGAAGGATCCCGAGGCCTATCGCCTGGCGTTCGCGAAGGCGTGGTTCAAGCTGACCCACCGCGACATGGGCCCCAAGGCGCGCTACGTGGGCGGCAGCGTGCCGGCCGAGTCGCTCGTCTGGCAGGACCCGGTCACCCCGCCGATGTACGAGACCATCAGCGCGGCGATGGTGCGCGACCTCAAGAAGAAGGTGCTCGCCAGCGGCCTGACCGTGCCCGAGCTGGTGCGGGTGACCTGGGGCGCGGCGGCGAGCTTCCGGGCGAGCGACAAGCGCGGCGGGGCCAACGGCGCGCGCATCGCGCTGGCTCCGCAGAAGGACTGGGCGGCCAACGACCCCGCCGAGGCGAAGAAGGTGCTCGACGCGCTGCGCAAGATCCGCGAGGACGTCGGTGAGGACAAGGTCTCGCTGGCCGACCTGCTGGTGATCGCCGGCGGCGCGGCGATCGAGAAGGCGGCGGCGGACGCGGGCGTGAAGGTGGAGGTGCCCTTCGCGCCGGGGCGCGGCGACGCGACCCAGGCCCAGACCGACGAGCAGTCGTTCGCGCTGCTCGAGCCGACCGCCGACGCCTTCCGCAACTACTTCGACGCGAAGAAGGCCTACCGCTCGCCGACGGAGATGCTCGTCGACCGGGCCGACCAGCTCGACCTGACCGTGCCCGAGATGACCGTGCTCATCGGCGGCATGCGGGCGCTGGGCGCGAACCACGGCGGCGCGAAGCACGGGGTCTTCACGGACACGCCGGGCAGGCTGACCAACGACTTCTTCGTCAACCTGCTCGACATGGGCACCATGTGGCGCAAGGCGAAGACGGAGGGCGTCTACGAGGGCGTCGACCGGGATTCGGGCAAGGTGAAGTACACCGCGACGCCGGTCGATCTGATCTTCGGCTCGAACGCCGAGCTGCGGGCGGTGGCCGAGGCGTATGCCTACGACGACGCCCAGAAGCGCTTCGTCGATGACTTCGTCGCGGCGTGGACCAAGGTCATGCGGCTGGACCGCTTCGACCTCTGAGCCGGCCCGGCCCGCGCGGCCGCCCCTGCTCTACTCACTCGCCCCGCCTCACTGGCCCGCCGCCTCGGCGGGCCACAGCTCCAGCGCCATCTCGACCAGCCGCACGAACTCGCCGCGGTCGCTCTCCGGCGCCGGATCGGTGGCCAGCGCCAGCGCGCGCACCTGCTCGAGGCCGGCGCCGCCCTCGCTGTGCATGCTGTGGCGCAGGATCTCGCCGAACTCGGCCACCGCCGCGGCGAAGCGCAGGTCGACCGAGGCGTCGTCGAAGGCCCCGTGCACCGCCTCGATGGGCAGCCCGAACTCGACCTCGGCGCTCTCGCCGCCTTCGGGCGGCTTGTGGCGCACGCGCACGGTGGCGACGTCTTTGTCTTCGGCGCCTTCGATCAGCTCGACCTCGTAGAAGGCGGTGACGCTATGCCCCGAGCCGATCTCGCCGGCGTCGACGGTGTCGTCGCGGAAGTCGTCGTGCTCGAGCACCCGGTTCTCGTAGCCCACCAGCCGGAAGCGCTGCACCGCCTCGGGGTCGAACTCGACCTGGATCTTCACGTCCTTGGCGATGACCTGCAGCGTGCCCACCAGCCGCTCGCCGAGCACGCGCAGCGCCTCGTTCTGGCTGTCGACGTAGGCGTAGTTGCCCTCGCCGCGGTTGGTCAGCTCTTCGATGAAGGCGTCGTTGAGGTTGCCCAGGCCGTAGCCCAGCACGGTGAGGAAGATCCGCTGATCGCGCCACGACTCGACGAGCTGCACCAGCTCTTCGCCGCGGACCCCGACGTTGAAGTCGCCGTCGGTGCACAAGACGACCCGGTTGATGCCGCCCTCGCGGAAGGCGTCCTGCGCCAGCGCGTAGGCGGTGCGGATGCCGGCGGCGCCGTTGGTGCTGCCGGTGGCTTCGAACGCGTCGACGGCGTCGAGGATCTCGGCGCGCCGGGCGACGGGCGTCGGCTCGAGCACCACCGCGTCGGCGCCGGCGTAGGTGACGATGGCCACGGTGTCGGAGGGCCGCAGGCCGTCGAGCAGCCGGGCGAGGCTGAACTTCACCAGGCCGATCTTGTCGGGCGCGCGCATCGAGCCGCTGACGTCGACGAGGAAGACCAGGTTGGCCGGGTCGCGCTCTTCTTCGGGGATCTCGAGGCCCTTGATGCCGATGCGCAGCAGGTGCAGGCCCTCGCCGAAGGGCGACGGGGCGCCTTCGAGGTGGATGGCGAAGGGCTCCGCGTCGCCGGGCGCCGGGGCGGGGTAGGCGTACTTGAAGAAGTTGAGGTACTCCTCGAGGCGCACGCTGGCGGCGGGCGGCAGCACGCCGCGCTCGAGCAGGGCCCGGCGCATGAGGGTGTAGCTGGCGGTGTCGGTGTCGACGGAGAAGGTCGACAAGGGGTCGTCGGCGGTGTCGACGAAGGGGTTCTCTTCGGCTTCTTCGAACATGCCGAGGTCGTCGCCCGGCGGCGGCGGCGGCGGCTCGGCCTCGCCGCGGTCGGCGGCGGGCGGCGGCGCGAGGCCCGGTTCGGGTTCGGGCTCGGGTGCGCGGCCGGCGTCTGCGGCGTTGCCGGTATGCCCGCCGCCTTCGCCGCCGAAGCCGCCGGCCCCGCCGTCACTGCCGGCAGGGTCGTCGTAGGCTCCGCCGACGGGGGAGCCGTCGTCGCAGCCGGCGATCAGCGCGGCGCTGAGCAGCAGGGCGAAGAATGGAAGGGTGCGTGCGGACATCGAGTTGCTCCTCGCTGGGGCCACCGTGGGCCGTGGCGAGGGCACCCGACGCGCGCGCCGGCGGATCTATCACCGCCGGCTGGATGACCTGCTCAGCGCACCGCGCCGTCGACCGAGAAGCGGCCGGCGCCGATGCAGGCCAGCGCGGTGAACGCGGCCAGATAGAGCAGCGCGAGCTCCTGCTTGGCGAAGGGGTCGTTGCCGTGGATGACGAAGGCGGCGACGATCATGGTGAACATCAGCGGCACCGCCGCCAGCCGGGTGAAGAGCCCGAGCATCACCAGCGCGGCGGCCCCGACCTCGGCGCCGACCGCCAGGGCCATCGACAGCTCGTTGCCGACGCCGAGCGGGTCGGGGAACTTGCCGCCCTTGCCGTCGAGCAGGCCCATCAGCTTCTTCCAGCCGTGGCCGTAGATCATCATGGCGCCGGCGACGAGCCGCAGGGCCAGCAGGCCGACCGAGCTCCACGTATCGGTGGGGCCGGGGTTCATGAAGCGCTTGAGCACGGGTCTCTCCCTCAGTGGGTCCGGGTGTGTCGGGGAGATGACCACATGTAGGTTCAAACGGCAAGTTCCGCCGCGCCGTCAGCGGCGCAGGCGGCGGGTGATCATGGCGCTGAGCCGGCTCACCTCGGCTACGCCCAGCAGCCGGCAGGCGACAAGGCAGGCGAGCACGGCGACGCCGCCGGTCAGCGCGCCGCGCAGCAGGGCGGGCCAGGGGGGCACGACATGGTCCAGGCCGAGGCCGACGGCGGTGGCCAGGGCGGCGGCGAGCATCAGCCGGCCCACATGGGGCAGCAGCGGCGGGCCGGGGTCGGCCGCGTCGCGCAGCCGGCGCCGCAGCAGCGCGGCGAGCACCGTCAGATAGGCGCTGATGGCCGCCGAGGACGCCAGCGCCAGCCCGCGGGCGCCGAAGTCGTCGGCCATGAGGGCGTAGAGCGGCAGGGCGAGCAGCATCATCACCGAGCCGACGATGGTCGGGGTCCAGGTGTCGCCCTGGGCGTAGAACCCGCGGGCGACGAGCAGCTGCGCCGACCACGCCCACAGCCCGAGGCAGAAGAGGCCGGTGTAGAGCCCGATGTCGGCGAGCTGGGCCGGCGTGAAGCGGCTCGACCCCCAGCCGTAGATGACCGTCGCGACCTCGGTGCCGGCCACCGTCAGGCCCACCTGGGCGGTCACCGCCATCAGCAGCATCATGCGCAGCGCGCCGACCAGCGTGCGCCACGCCTCGCCGCGGCGCCCCTCGGCCACCAGGCGGCTCAGGGTCGGGAAGGCGGCGAGGCCGGCGGCCATGCCGAAGACGCCCATCGGCACCTTCATCAGCGTGCGGGCATATTGCAGCCGGCTGATGGCGCCCTCGGCCAGCTCGCTGGCGTGGTGCTTGACCACCATGTCGTCGAGCACCACCACCGAGAAGCCGAGCATCACCGGCAGCGACAGCAGCAGATAGCGCCGGAAGTCGCGGTCCCGCGGGGCGAAGATCGGCCGCCAGCGCAGCCCGTGGCGCAGGGCGCCGGCCAGCGGCAGCCCGAACGGGCCCAGCGCGCTGCCCACCAGCACGCCCCAGGCGAAGCCCTCGGCGCCCATCGTCGGGCCGAGCAGCAGGCCGCCGGCGACGATGCAGCCGGTGTAGACCACCGGGGCCAGCGCGGGCATGGCGTGCTTGTCCCGCGCCTGCAGCGTCGCCGAGATCAGCCCGCCGACGAGGTGGAAGATCTGGGCCGGCAATATGATGCGCACCAGCCGGTCGAGCAGCGCGAACTGGTCGGCGTCGAGGCCCGGCGCGATGAGCGGCGTCAGCGCGGGCGTCGCGATCCACAGCCCGGCGGTGGCCAGGATCAAGAGCACGCACAGCGGGTTGGCGATGACCGAGAACGCGCGCCAGCCGCCGGCCTCGTCGTCGCGGGCCAGATAGCCCTGGAAGATCGGGATGAAGACGATCGACAGCGCGCCGCCGGCGAGCAGGTAGTTGAGGAAGTCGGGCAGGACGAAGGCGGCCCAGTAGACGTCGGCCTCGCCGCTGTTGCCCAGGGTGCGGCCGATGACCGCCTCGCGCACCAGCCCGACGACCCGGCTGAGCAGGATGCTCGCCCCGTAGATCAGCGAGGCGACGGCGATGACGCGCCGTCGGCGGGGGCCGTCGGCGGCGCTCACCGGGCGGAGTCGTCCGGCGGATCATCGGACCCGTCGTCGTCGATCAGCCGCTGGATGGCGTCGAAGTCCCGCAGCAGCGGGCCGATGCCCGCGGCGACCAGCGCCGCGCCGAGCACGTTGAACCACACCGGCTGGAAGACATAGCTGCCCGGCTCGAGCACGTCGAAGCCGCGGATGCCGATCTCGACGCCGGTCAGGCGCAGCAGCGGCAGCACGATCGTCGGCGTATAGGCCACCAGCGCCAGGGCCACCGAGCGGGTATGGCGGAACAGCCAGGCCGGCAGCCCCACCACCAGGATCCACTGCGGCCAGAGGTGGATCGGCGTCGGGGTCGGCATGACGCTGATCAAGACCGCCAGCCCGATGGCGATCCACGGCCGATGCAGCGCGAGCAGCGTGCGCTGGGCGACGGCGACGGTCACCAGCAGCAGGCCCGCGTGGAAGAAGGCGATCTTGATCGCCAGCCCGTCGGGGTCGGCCGGCGGCTCGCGCAGCTCGGTCGACGCCTGCACCAGATGGCTGGCCACGTTGCCCACGTCGCTGGCGAGGATGGTGACGCCCATGCCGGCCAGCGCGGCGAAGCCCAGCCAGCGCCGGCGGGCGGGCCAGAAATAGCGCACCGGGCCGGGGGCGCCGAAGCGGCGGTCGGCGATCCACGCGGCGGCGGTCAGCGCCACCACCGCGCCGGCGAAGAGCAGCGGCGGGCGGTCGGGATGGGCCAGCGGTGCGACCAGCAGCATCCACAGCGGCACCACGAACAGGGCCCAGAGCATCAGCGACAGGGGCATGGATCTCCGCGGGGCGATGTCGAACGGGAGAGTACAGCATGTGGGCGTCGATTGTGACGGGGCATGCCGGTCGTGGGCGAGATGCCGTCGTGACACGTTTTGACGCCCGTGAAGCGAATCGCTACGGTGACATCAGGTGCGACAAGCACGGCGGTTCGAGTTTTTTTGCCTTCGGGGCCGACGGATCGGCCTCCTCGGACCCTAGTCACAAGGAGTGACGCGCCGCACCGCAAAAAAAGGAAGGTGCCCCATGCGTCGAACCAAGCAGTTCGTGCGCGGTCTGGCCCGGATCGCCCGGAGACCGCAATCGATGAGTCCGCGACCATCACGGGGCGTGATGTCCGAACGACGCACTCCAGACCCGCTCGAGCAGGCGCCGCGTATCACGGTCAGCCCGGCGGTCGTCGCCGATCTGGCCGCTCTGCGCGCCAGCGACCGCCCGGTGGTGCTCACCGACGGCGAGCGCGAGCTGGTGGTCATGGTGCCCGTCGAGCAATATCGGGCCGAGCTCGCCCGCCTCGCCCAGCTTGCCGACAAGACCCCGACCGGACCGGCCGACTCGGTCGAGTCGGTGCTCGAGCGGGCCGAGGTCGACGCGCTGCTGGCCGACTGGGATCACTCCCAAGGCCCGCGGCCACTGGGCCCGCCGACCGCCGACCGGGTCCGCGCGGTGCGCGCCTCCGACGCTCCGCCCCGCCGTATCCGGCGTCGTCGCTGAGCTGCTGGCGGGCGCTCCTCGGTGGCGTCGGCGCGCCGTGATCGAGAATCCCCTCGCGGCGGGCCCCCCGATGGGGTCATGCTGATCGTGGCCTTTCGGGGGACGCGATGAGCGACGAGATCCATCGATACGCGGGTGATCGCCTCGTCGTCTTCTACGACAAGGCACGCTGCATACACGCCGCGACCTGCGTCGCCGGCTCGCGGGCGGTCTTCGACCCCGAGCGGCGGCCGTGGGTCGATCCCGACGCGCTGCCGCCGACCATGCTGAGCCGCGTCGTCGAGACCTGCCCCAGCGGCGCGCTGTGGTACGCGCGCTCCGACGGCGGGCCGGGCGAGAAGCCGCCGCCTTTCACCCGGGTGCGGCTGGTGCCCGACGGCCCGCTGCACGTGCACGGCCCGATGACCCTCGACCGGGTGCCGACCCGCGGGCCGGGCACCCGGCTGGCGCTGTGTCGCTGCGGGGCGTCGAAGACCAAGCCCTTGTGCGACGGCAGCCATGTCGAGGCCGGCTTCAGCGACCCCGGCACCCTCGACGGCGAAGAGATCCACCCGCCGGAGCACGGCCCGTGCAAGGTCGTCGCCATCCCCAACGGCCCGCTGATGCTGCGCGGCTGGGTCGAGATACGCGGCGTCGACGCCGAGGGCGACCAGCGGCGGGTGCACGACCAGGTGGCGCTGTGCCGCTGCGGGGCGTCGAAGAACAAGCCCTACTGCGACGGCGCGCACAACAAGATCGACTTCCGCACCGACCGCTGACGCCGACCGGCGAGCCGCCGCGCCCGCCGCCCTTCTTGCCGCCGCCCGCCCGGTGACCGACACTGCCCGCCGAGCCGCGCACGGCCCCGCGGCGAGGAGCGGCCATGTCGACGATGCGCACCCTCTACACCAACATCCGCGCGGCCCAGACGGCGGTGCGCGACGTCGCGCGGCTGCGGCAGATCGCGGCGGTGCTGGTGCGCCACGGCCTGGGGCACGTCGTCGAGGCGTGGCATCTGCAAGACAAAGCCATCGTCGGGCTGCTCGTCGAGAAGCGCGCGCCCGAAGCCCGCAGCATCCCGCTGTTCGAGCGCATCGCCCTGGCGCTGCAGGACCTCGGCCCGACCTTCGTCAAGCTGGGGCAGATCCTCTCCACCCGCTCCGACCTCATCCCCCAGGCGCTGTGCGACGAGTTCGCCACCCTGCAGGACAACGTCGCCCCCATCACCAGCGAGCAGGCCCGCGCGGTGCTCGAGGCCTCGCTCGGCGCGCCGGTGGACGAGGTCTTCGACGACTTCGACCCAGAGCCGCTCGCCAGCGCCAGCATCGCCCAGGTGCACACCGCGCGGCTGAAGTCGGGCGAAGACGTCGTCATCAAGATCCAGCGCCCGGGCATCGCCGCCAGCATCGAGAGCGA
This sequence comes from bacterium, assembly GCA_030427205.1. Classification (GTDB taxonomy): domain Bacteria; phylum Myxococcota_A; class Bradymonadia; order UBA7976; family UBA1532; genus JACKDM01. The sequence goes on from JAUHXC010000078.1 coordinate 16,114, forward strand.
CCTGAACATCCTCTACTGGGTCGCCAAGCAGGTCGAGGCCACCATCCCCGAGGCCGAGGCCTTCAACCCGACCAGCATCGCCCGCGAGTTCGAACGGGCGATCCGCAAGGAGCTCGACTTCCAGTTCGAGGCCTCGAACCTCGAGCGCTTCGACCGCAACTTCAGCGACTGGACGACGGTTTACATCCCCAAGGTGCACCGCGATCACTCCAGCGCCACCGTGCTGGTCATGGAGCGGCTGCACGGGGTCAAGATCACCGACGCGGCGGCCCGCGGCCACGAGATGGAGCCCATCGCCCGCGAGTGCATCCGCATGCTGCTCAAGCAGGTCTTCGACGACGGCCTGTTTCACGGCGACCTGCACCCGGGCAACCTCTTCGTGCTCGACGATGGCCGCATCGGGCTGATCGACTTCGGGCTCGTCGGGCGCATGACCCAGCAGATGAAAGACCAGATGGCCGACCTGCTGCTGGCCATCGTCACCGAGAACTTCGAGGGGGTCGCCCGCAGCTTCTACGAGCTGTCGATCCGCGACGGCAAGGTCGACTACCCGGCGTTCGAAGCCGACGTGGTCGAGCTGATGGAGCGCTACTTCACCACCGCTTCGCTGGCCGACGTCGACTTCGGCGAGTACCTGCGCGAGCTGATCGACGGCGCGATCCGCCACAACGTGCGCATCCCGCCCGACTTCACGATGTTCTTCAAGGCGATGATGACCGTCGAGGGCATCGGCAAGATCGTCAGCCCCGATCTGGATCTCATCGGCGAGTGCCGGCCCTTCATCGAGACGCTCATCGCCGAGCGCTACGGCCCCGAGCGGGTGCTCAAGAGCGCCGCCGACACCCTGCAGGCCTTCGCCCGCTTCGCGCGGCAGTTCCCCATCAGCGCCAATCACTTCCTGTCTCAGCTCGAGGACGGCAAGGTCGCCCTCGGCGTCGACTACGCCCAGCTGCCGCAGATGGAGGCCGGCCGCGATCGGCGGCTCAACCGGGCGGTGCTGGCGGGGGTCGGCGCGGTCCTGATGCTGTGCGGCACCCTGGCCCGGCTCGACGACGGGCTGACGATCTTCGGCATGCCGGCGCTGTCGTTGGCGTGCTACGGCGTCGGCGGCTGGATGCTGTTTCGGCTGGTGCTGCGCATCGTGCGCGAGGGCCGCTGGTAGGGCCCGCCGGGCTCAGGGCGCCGCGGGGCGCAGGCTCGGCTCTTCGCTGCGCGACGCGGGCGTGATGAAGCCGTCGAGCACCGCGATGGCCACCCGATAGCGACCAAATGGCGGCATGATGTAGGCCCCCTGCACCCGATCGCGCACCGCCGACAGCGCCTCGCGGGCGATGCGGATGCCCTCCGCCTGGCCTTCGCCGCGATCGTCGGCGTCGGCCATGCGCTGCAGCACGTGATCCGGCGCCTGCATGCCGGGCACGTTGTCGTGCAGGAACTTCGCGTTGCGGAAGCTGGCCAGCGGGCACAGTCCCAGCATCACCGGCAGGCCCAGGTCGGCGGTATCGTCGAGGAAGCGCTCGACCTTGTACGGGTCGTAGACCGGCTGGGTCATCACCAGCTGCGCGCCGGCGTCGCGCTTCATCTCCAGCCGGCGCAGCTCGCGGGGATAATCCAGCGCCGCCGGCTCGGCCCCCGTCGCCAGCACGAAGCGGGTCGGCTCGGGCATGTCGCGGCCGGCGGGGTCGATGGCGTGGTTGAAGCCGTTGATGATGTCGAGCAGGCCGACGCTGTCGACGTCGTAGACCGCCGTCGCGTGCGGATAGGGCCCCATCTTGGGCGGATCGCCGGTGATCACCACCAGGTTGCGCACCCCCTGCACGTGCATGCCGAGCAGGTGGCTCTGCAGCCCGAGCAGGTTGCGGTCGCGACAGCAGACGTGCACCAGCGGCTCGAGCCCGGTGGCCGCGGCGATCTCGGTGGCCATCGCCACGTTGCCCATGCGCAGGCTGGCCCGCGGGCCGTCGGCGATGTTGATCGTGGTCACCCCCGCCGCCTTCAAGGCGCGGGCGGCGCGGATCTTCTTGCTCAGGTCGAAGCCGTTGGGCGGGTTGATCTCGACGCTGGTGACGAACTCACCCGCCGCCAGCCGGGCCCCCAGCGTGCTGCGCTCGGCGAGCGGCACCGCCTTGTGATCGTCGACGGCGGTCAGCTCGACCGCGTCGGAGCGCGGGGCCTCGGGGGCGAACATGCGGGTCGCGTTGGCCATCTTGCGGATGTGGGCCGGCCCGGTGCCGCAGCAGCCGCCGAGCACCTTCACCCCGGCCTTGAGCAGCCGGCGGGCGAAGACGCCGAAATACTCCGGGTTGGCCACGTAGATCGTACGCCCCTCGACGTTCTCCGGGCGGCCGGCGTTGGCCATGGCCATCACCGGCTTGCCGACCCCGACCATCGGCGGGGTCACCCGGAACAGCAGATCGGGCCCGCCGCCGCAGTTGGCGCCGATGATGTCGGCCTCGGTCGCCGCCAGCCGGCGGGCGACCTGCTTGGGGTTGAGCCCGGTGCTCGTCTGGCCGTCGGCGCCGAACATGGCCAGGGCCACCAGCGGCAGCGGGCTGCGCTCGCGGGCGAGGCGCACCGCCAGCTCGATCTCGGCCACGTTGCCGTAGGTCTCGAAGATGAGCGCGTCGACCCCGGCGTCGAGCAGCAGCTCGATGTGCTCGACGAGCGCGTCGCGCGCCTTGATGCCCGCCGCGCCGGCGAGCTGCCGGATGCCATAGCCCGTCGGGCCGACGCTGCCCGCCACGAAGGCCCGCCCGCCGGCGGACTCGCGGGCGAGGCGCACCGAGGCCCGGTTGATGGCGTCGATGCGGTCGGCGAGGCCGTGCTTCTCGAGCTTGATGCGGTTGGCGCCGAAGGTATTGGTCGTCAGCACCCGGGCGCCGGCGCGCATGTAGTCGCCGTGGATGGCCCGCACCAGCGCCGGCTGCTCGATGGAGACGTGCTCGAAGCAGCGGGTGAGGTAGACCCCGCGCTCGTAGAGCATGCTGCCCATGGCGCCGTCGAACAGGAGCCCGCCGCGCTCCGCCAGCGCCCGCAGGTCTCGATGGGCCGAGGGGTTCATCGCGGCGCAGTGTAGCCGACGCGCGCGGCCGATGCATCCCGCCCGGCGGCCGCCGCGCTCGCCGCGTCGCGACTCCCCGCGTATGATGGGCAGCATGCGGCGCCCGCTCGCCATCCTCGGACTCGCCGTGCTCGTCGCCGGCATCCTGTTGCTCGGCCTCTGGCGCCGGGACAAGCCGGTCGATCCGGCGCAGCTGCACCCGCCGCTCGACGTCGGCGCGTGGTCGGCCTACGCCGAGCGGCTGCAGGCCCGGCCCCTGCCGCCGGAGCGGGCGGTGGCTCCATTGTTGAGCGCCTTCGCTGCGCTGAACCGGGCCGAGGTCGCCAGCGCCGATCCGGCCGCCGATACGCGCTACGCCATGGCCGCCAACCGCTGGGCCCACGCGGCGGCGGACTATGTGGCCCGGCGCGGCGCGGCCGACTTCCTCGACGTGGGTCGACGCCACGGCATCCGCCTCGCCGAGCGACTGGCGGCTCTGCTCGACTGGTGCGACGCCCAGGGCATCTCGCCGGGCGCCGCGTTGGCCCTCGAGGCGCCGCCGGCGCCGGTCGCCGACTACATCGAGGTGGGCGGCGGCTTCGCCCGCTTCGCCGCCGAGGGCGGGCTCTTGCGCGACGGGCGGCTGGTCGACGAGCGGCTACCCTTCGTGCAGGCGCTGTTCATCGAGCATTGGGTCGCGCCGCTGCGCAGCCGGGCGCCGCTCGACGCCCACGTCTGGCCCGAAGAGCGGGCGTGGCTGCTGCGCTGGCGGGTCGAGTATCAGCCCGGCGGGCGCCTCGAAGACCGGCTCGCCGCCGCCGACGAGCTGGCGACGCTGCCGGACTATCCGGCGCACATCAACGCCGGGGTGCTGCTCTACGACGCCGGGCGCTACACCGAGGCCGCGCGCCGCTTCGCCCGATCGAGCCACCCGCAGGCCGTCGCCTACCGCCGCGCCGCCGAGCGCGCGGCCAGCCGCTGAGGCGCGCGGTGAAGCTCATCTCGCTGCAGAAGGCCTACGATCGCTTCGCGCCGCGCTACGACGAGATCTTCGTGCATCAGCAGCGGCCGAAGATCGAGGCGTTGCTCGGCGCGCTGCCGCGGCCGCTGCCGACGCCGATCCTCGATCTGGGCGCGGGCACCGGCCTCGCCGGGCGGCTGCTGGCCGAGCGCGGCGAGGCGCTGCCGTGGTCCATCGACGCCTCGCGGTTGATGCTCGAGCAGGCCGACGGCCCGCGAGGGCTGGGCGATCTGTACCGCCTGCCGCTGCGCGATGGCTGCGCCGGGCTGGCGCTGTGTGTGACCGCGCTGCTCGACTTCGTCGACCCTTCGCCGGCGATCGCCGAGATGGCGCGAGTCCTGCGGCCGGGCGGATGGCTCGCGCTGAGCGTGCTCAAGATCGAAGCCATCGCCGCGGTCCAGACCGGGCTGGTCGCCGCCGGCTTTCAAATGCGTCAGCGCCTCGACCTCGAACAGGATCTGGGCTTCGTCTGCCGCCGGAACGACCCGTGAGCCCGCGGGCCGCCGCGCTGGCCGCGCTCTTCGCCGCCGTGGTCGCCGCGCAGCCGGCGGCGGCGCTCGAGATCACCTGCCTGCCTGACGAGTATCGCGGCGATGGCCTGCAGCTCGCGGTCGACGGCGCGGGCACGCTGCATCTGGTGGCGGTGGGGCGCATCGACGGCGGGCTGCGCCACACCACCATCGCGCCGGACGATGGGGTCACCGAGGCGGTCATCGCCCCGTTCGTCAGTCGGCTGGCCGTCGACGAAGTGCGCGACCTGGGGCTGGCGCTGACCGACGGCGGCCTGCACGTCTGCGCCTACGACGCGGTGGGTCGCCGCTTCGACGTCTGGGACGACCGCGACGGCTGGCAGCGCAGCCCGGTCGACGCCGGGCCGCGGATCGGCGAGACCTGCGCGCTCGCGCCCCTCGACGACGGCCTTCTGGTGGCATGGCACGGCGACGGCGTCTTGCGGGCGGCGCTGCGAACGGAGGGCGGCCCCTGGCAGGCGGTGGACGTCGACGCGCGGCCCGGCGCCGACGTCGGCGGTCAGCCCGCCGTGGCCGTCGGCCCGGGGGTGGTGGCCATCGCCCACCTCGACGCCACCGCCGAGGTCCTGCGCGTCAGCGCCGCCGAGATCCCCGAAGGCGCCGCGGACGACATCGGCGCGTGGCGCTGGCAGACCACCGCGCTCGATGCCGGCGGCTGGAGCCCGGCGGCCTTCTTCGACGGCGGCACGCTGCACGTCTACCACGGCGGGGTGCCCGTGCAGCCCGACGTGGAGAGCGACGTGGCGCTCTTCGGCAGCGCCGGGCCGCCGTTCGGGCCGTTCGTCACCGGCGTCGAGCCCGGCTTCGACCTGGGGGGCAGCCTGGACGCCGCCGCCGGCGACGGGTCGGCGTGGGTATTCTTCCGCGGGCGCACCCGCTCGGCGCTGTTCGGCGCCTTCGACGGGCTCTACCTCGATACCGGCCCCGTGGGTGGAGCGTTCGAGCGCACGATCATCGAAGAGAGCGGCCCCGGCGGGCAGCGGCATACCTACCTCGAGCTGCAGGTCGCCCTCGATCCGTTCGGGTTGCCGGTGCTCGCGTGGTTCGACGACGCCGCCGGCGGGGGCGGGCTGCAGGCGACCGCTCGGACCTGCTATGCCCGCGAGCCCGACGCCGACGGCGACGCGGTGCCCGATGTGATCGAGGCGGCGCTGGGTACTGATCCAGAGCTGGCCGATACCGACGGCGACGGGCGCACCGACGGCGAGGAGATCCTGATCGACGGCACCGACCCCGGCGGGCAGGCCTGCGGCGCGGAGCTGTGCAACGGGCGGGACGATGACTGCGACGCCCGGATCGACGAGGGCCTGGACGGCGGCGCGTGCCCCACGGGCGCCGAGGGCCTGTGCGCCGAGGGCCGGCAGGTCTGCCTCGACGGACAGACGGTCTGCGCGCCTTTGACCGACGCCGCCGAGGAGCAGTGCTCCGGCGTCGACGAAGACTGCGACGGCGCGATCGACGAGGGCGCGGTGACCTGCGGGGAAGGCCGCTGCGTGGTGCAGGCACCCCTGTGCGTCGACGGCGCGCCGGGCGTATGCGAGCCCGACGCCCCGGCGGCGGACGACGGCGCCTGCGACGGGGTGGACGACGACTGCGATGGCGCCGTGGACGAAGACTATGTGCCACGCCCGCTCGAGTGCGGCGTCGGCCGTTGCGCCGCGATGGGCGAGACCGTCTGCGTCGGCGGGGTCGAGACAGAGCGGTGCGATCCGGGCGCGCCGGCCGCCGCCGATGGGACCTGCGACGGGTCGGACGATGACTGCGATGGCGCGACCGACGAGGACGCCGGGCCGATCCCGGTGCGCTGCGGGGTGGGGGCGTGTGCCCGCGATGGGATGGCGGCGTGTATCGATGGCATCCGCGACGAGCGGTGCGCGCCCGGCGACCCGGCCCCCGACGACCCCTGCGACGGGGTGGACGACGACTGCGACGGGGCCCTCGACGAGGATCACCCGGTCACGCCGACCGCCTGCGGCGCGGGCCCCTGCGCGGCGGCGGGCGAGTCGCGCTGCGTGGGCGGGCAGGTCGTCGATACCTGCCGGCCGGGCGACGGCGGCCCCGACGATACCTGTGATGGGGTGGACGACGACTGCGACGGCGCGATCGACGAAGGCTTCGGCGCGGTCTCGACGTGCGGGCAGGGCCCCTGCCGCGCGGTGGCCGACGTGCGCTGCGTCGCCGGGGTGCCGGTGGATGGCTGCGAGCCGCGGCCGCCCCTCGGGTCCGATGACACCTGCGATGGCATCGACGATGACTGCGATGGTATCGCCGACGAGGCGGCGCCCGCTCGGTCGACGACGTGCGGCGTCGGGGCGTGCGCGTCCGAAGGCGCCGCCCGCTGCGACGGCGGCCTGATCATCGACGACTGCGTGCCCGGCGGGCCGCCCGCGGCGGACGACGCCGACTGCGACGGGGTGGACGACGACTGCGACGGCGTCACCGACGAGGGCGCCGAGTGCGATTGCCCGCCCGATGCGCCGGGCTGTGGCTGCTTCGCCGACGATGACACCTGCGACGGGGTCGACGATGACTGCGATGGCACGCTCGACGAAGACTTCGGCGCGCGCCCGCTGACCTGCGGCCGCGGCGCGTGTCTCGCCGAGGGCGTCGGTCGCTGCGTCGATGGCGCGGTGGCCGCGGATTGCATACCCGGCGAGCCCGCGGCCGCCGACGATGGCTGCGATGGGATCGACGATGACTGCGACGGCGCGACGGACGAGGACTTCCCGGCCGGCGAGATCACCTGCGGCACGGGCATCTGCGCGGCGGTGGGCACGCTGCGCTGCGTCGACGGGCGGCGCATCGAGCGCTGTCGTCCGGGGCCGGGGCGGGGCAATGATCCCATCTGCAATGGCTTGGACGATGACTGCGATGGCACCGTCGACGAAGGGGCCGCGGCCGAGCCGATCGTATGCGGCGTCGGGGCCTGCGCCGTCGACGGGCGCCGCATCTGCCGCCGAGGGCGCTATGTCGATCGCTGCACGCCCGCCGAGCCGGCGGCGGACGACGCCAGCTGCGACGGGGTGGACGACGACTGCGATGGTCAGGCCGACGAAGACGCGCCGAGCGCCGAGTCGGTATGCGGTGCCGGGGCCTGCGCCGCCTTCGGCGTCGTGCGCTGCGTCGAGGGCGCGCTGCGCGATGACTGCGCGCCCGGCGCGCCGGCGGCGGATGACGCGGTGTGCGACGGGGTCGATGACGACTGCGACGGCGCAGTAGATGAAGACTATACGCCGCGGGTCATCGCGTGTGGCGTGGGCGCCTGCGCCGCGTCGGCGCCGAGCCGCTGCGTCGGCGGCGTCGAGGCCGAGCTGTGCGTGCCCGGCGAGGCTGCGGCGGATGATGCCACCTGCGACGGGGTCGACGACGACTGCGACGGCGCGACCGACGAGGACGCGGCGGTCGAGCCGATCACCTGCGGCGCGGGCGCCTGCCTGCAGGCGGGCGAGCGCCGCTGCGAAGGCGGCGTGACCGTCGAGGTGTGCACGCCGGGTGAGCCGGGGCCGTTCGACGCCGAGTGTGATGGCATCGACGCCGACTGCGATGGCGCGCTGGACGAAGACTTCGTCGGCGGCGAGCAACGCTGCGGTCAGGGCGCCTGCGCGCGGGTGGGGCGGGCCGTGTGTATCGACGGCGCGATGGTGGACGGCCCGTGCGCGCCCGGCGTGCCGGGGGATGAGCTGTGCGACGGCGCGGACGGCGACTGCGACGGCGTGCTCGACGAGGGCTGTGCGGCCGATGCGGGCGTCGCGCCGACCGACGCGGGGGTCGATGCAGCAGCCGCCGCGCTCGACGCCGGGTCGGTGGACGCCGCGGCGGACCTGTTCGTGCCCTTCGAGCCGCCGGACGGCGCGGTGGACGCCGGGCGCGCGCCGGATGCGGACGCTCTGGAAGATGATATCGGGGTGAGGCTCGATGCCATGCGTCCGCCCGATGCCACGTCGATGCCCGATGCCGTGGGTCCATCCGATGCCATGGGACCAGCCGATGCCATATCGATACCCGAAGATACCACGGTCGATGCCTCTGGCATGTCACTGGATGCCATGGTCGACGGGGGCCGGCGCGACGATGCAGCGATCGCGCCCGGCCGACGTGACGCCGCGCCGCTCGCCGACGGCGGCTTGGACCGGCCGGACGCCGTGCGGCTGGACTACGCGCTCGAACCCTTGGAGGACCTCGTGCCCGAGCGAGAGTTCAGCTGCCTGGGCCGCATCACGAGCGGTGGCTCCGGCGGTGGCTGGGTCGTGGTGTGGTTGATCGCCGGCGCCGCGATTCGGCGCTGGAACGGGCGCGGGTCGAACTGAAGCCGGGCCACGCGCAGCGAGGGACGATCGAGATGATGCCGGAGATGCAGCCGCCGCTCGATCCTCGAAGATTCGAGGACGGGTTCGACGAGACGGACCGCGAGACGCGATGGAAGACTTTCACGGGCGACCGGGGGCGCGACTTCGGCTGGGACGTGCTCGTCGATGGGCTACACGTCGCGACGCTGACGGCGCCTGAGCCGGTGGACATGTTCTGGGTCGGCTATCGCGTCGAGCCGAAAGGTGGAGCCTTTCGGGACGACGAACCTTTGCGGTTCGTCGAAGGGTGGAGTCGTCCGGGCGTCCTGTATCGAAATCGGGAGACAGGCGAGATCGTCACGGGCGCTTTCGCAGGAGGCGAGCCCCAGGCAGATGCGTCGTCTCACATCGCCATGCGGGCGCTTCACTCGCGGCTGGTTCCGACTTGGTCCGAGCGCTTCCGGCTATGGCTGAGGGCATGCTGGGCGACGGTCCGGGCGAGGTCGCAGGCACCCGGAGGTCGTGGACTCGACCGGCGACGGTAGGGCGCAGGGCCGGCCCATGGCCCGGCGCGCTCATGGGCAGGTGAGCTCGAGGCAGCAGCCAAAGGCGCAGATCACGGTGCCCGACGGCACGATCCGGTTGAGCGCCTCCTCCTCCTCCTCGGGCGTGAAGTTGCCGTTCTCGGAGCCGATGAGGACCGACTGCCAGGCGGTGCACTCGTTGGCGTCCTCGAATTCGCAGCCATCGGGCGGGGCCGGGCCCACGGTGGCGCCCGGCGTCGAACACGCGCACTCGCCGCCGCCGCCCTGACACCGGCCGTCGACGCATTGCTCGCCCTCGCCACAGGGGGCGCAGGCGACGCCGCCGGTGCCGCAGCGCTGCTCGTCGCGCTCGCCAAGGATGCAGACGCCGTTCTGGCAGCAGCCGTCGGGGCAGAACTCGGGGTCGCAGAGCGGGGTGCAGACGCCGCCATCGCAGGTCTCATCCGGGCCGCAGGGGGCGCAGGCGACGCCGCCGGTACCGCAGCGCTGCTCGTCGCGCTCGCCGAGGATGCAGACGCCGTTCTGGCAGCACCCGTCGGGGCAGAACTCGGGGTCGCAGAGCGGGGTGCAGACACCGCCATCGCAGATTTCGCCTGGGCCACAGGGGGCACACGCGGCGCCGCCGGTGCC